>DAOTXR010000051.1:0-1737 GCA_034435375.1 Anaerolineae bacterium | reverse complement strand
CGGTCCATCCAGGTGCGCGGGGCCTCGCTGCTCACCTTTCGCGACGGCCAACTCTGGCGCGCGCTTTATATCTGGGACGTGGCGGGGTTATTGCGCGCGATCGGCCTGCTGCCAGAGCTGTGAGCCGGCCCTGGATGGCTCAGCAGCATGAGCGAAGATCCTGTGGAAAGGACGAAAGAACCAGCGCTATGAAACGCTTAGCTCTGCTTCTTGTATCGTTCGCCTTGTTCAGCCTGGCCTTGGCGCTGAGTTGTGCGTTGCCGGGGACAGCCGCCCGGTCCCAGGTCCCGGCCAGGTCGGCAGTAACACTGGTTGGCGGCGGTGCGCCGACGGATGTTTCCTTCCCGCCCGTCGCCGATGCCGTTTACCAGACCAACGGCGACGTGACGACTATCACCATCCCAGCGGGCTCGTGCGCGGCCGTCTACTCCTCGCCGATTCAGGTGGAGGATTTCATCGTGTGGGCGAACCACGACGGCACGGCGGAGGGTTGCACGGCAAGCCCCTACAACGATGCCCTGCTGGGCTACAACGTGCGGGACGGCAAGCTCTACCTGCTGGGCCGCAACGGCAGCTCGGAAGCCACGCTGCTGTACCAGCCGGACATCGGGCGCGTCTTCCAGAACTTCGTCTT
Source organism: Anaerolineae bacterium (assembly GCA_034435375.1). Classification (GTDB taxonomy): domain Bacteria; phylum Chloroflexota; class Anaerolineae; order Aggregatilineales; family UBA3940; genus DAOTXR01. The sequence continues at coordinate 1,103 of DAOTXR010000051.1, read as the reverse complement.
CGGGGGGACGGTCTCCGCGCTGGACGTGAACACGTTTCAGAAGGTTGCCAGTCTGCCCACGGGTTTCCGCGTCACGTCGGACGCGTCGGGGGTGTATCTGAACGGGCTGTATTACTTCGGCACCATCAACCCGCCTTCACCGTTCTGCCAGCAGCCCGTCAACGAGAACTGCGGCGGGGTATTTGCCATAGATGCTGACGGGGACGTCGTCCACAGCCTGAATGTGCAGGATGGTTTCCGCTCGTGGATCGGCGCCGGATTGACCAGCGATGGGCAATTCATTTACGCAGGCGGCTCGGAGCAGTTTCTGGGCGCGACCGATGCCGACTTCTATTACGGCTGCTCGGTAGTGAAGCTCGACCCGCAGTTGCACATCCTGGCGTCTTTCGACCCCGGCGATAGGGGTTGTCATAGCACTGGCGTGGGCGGGAACGACGAAGACGCGGTAGCCGGTGAGGTCATCATCGCCGCAGACGGTTCGCTGTGGACGCTTTTTACGCACGGCGTGGACAGCCGCAACATGTTTGCCTTGTATCACCTGGACGCCAACCTCCAGCCGATGTGCGTCTTTGAATTACAGGGCGGCCCGCTGCCGATGGTGGGTTACTACCAATCCCCGACGATTGACAAAGACGGCAATGTGTACGTCAACATGATGCCGGCAGGGATAAGCTCAGGCTCTGGTCAGTTGTGGAAGGTGACGCCCGGCTGCCAGGGGGCGCAACTGGCAACCCTGCCGCAGGGTGGCACCAGCACACCCGTCCTGGCGGATGACCGGTATGTTTTGACGATCGCGGGCGGTCAACTGCATATCCGCGATCTGAGCGGGAATGTGGTCAAGACCTACGCGCTCGCTTCGCAGGCGACAGTCGCCACCAGCCCGCTGCTTGCCGACGGCGTGATGTACGTCGTGGATGTGACCGGCTCGCTGACGGTCATCCGTAACAGCGGGCTGCAGGGCTATGGCACGGCCGCCTGGCCGCGCTATCGCCACGATAACTCCGGGAGTGGCTTGCAGCGAGTCGGCCTGCAAACGCCATTGCCACGGGTCTTCCTTCCCCTTATCACGAACTAAACCAATTCCATGTGGGGATGAGGTGGGG
>DAOTXR010000050.1:0-1572 GCA_034435375.1 Anaerolineae bacterium | reverse complement strand
TGTGCAGATAGGCCAGCAGGGGGGTGGAGGAGGGGCGCAGCGCCCGCCAGTAGAGGGTCAGATACACGGTCTGGCCGGGGCGAGCATCCACCTGGAGGGTGTCCACGCCAATCAGCTCGGCCACATCGCCCATGCGGTAGTTGAGGGGGTGCTCGATGTGGGCCGGGACGGGCAGCACGCGGTAGGCAGGCAGGAAGTAGCCGAACAGGCTGACCAGGACGGCGGTCAGCATCAGCGCCGAGGCGCTCAGCGCCAGGGGCGCGTGCGCCTGGCGCGGAAGCCAGGCCCCCAGTCCACAGGCGATCAGCGCTCCCCAGGCCGCGATGCCCATCAGCAGGTAGCGCCCCTGGTTGCCCGACCAGGCGATGCTGGCTCCATAGATCAGCGAGATCACCCACGTCAGCGCGAACGCGCCCACCAGAGCCGCGCGTTTCCAGTCGGAGGCAGGGATGGCTTCCTGCTCTTCGTCGCGGCGGAGCCGGGGAATGAGGCTCTTCACCAGCCCCACAACCAGCCCTGACAGCGCTGCGATCCCCAGCGCGTCGAAGAACACATAAAATCCGCGCGGCAGCCCGACCGCGCCGTGCCCGAAGCGCGCCCAGAAGGTCGCATAGGCGTAGGGCGTGCGGCTCAGGCCGGTGCTCAACGTGATCTGGCCGGGGCGGATCACCTCTGACTGCCACGTCTGGAACATCGAACGGATGCCGGTGGGGTCGGCATACAGGATCGCGTTGCGCACATACCACCAGCCGGCCACGACCAGCACCACTGCCGCGATCGCCGGCACGCTGCGCCACATGCGCCGGTCGAGCAACAGGAAGGCTGCCACTGTGATCACCATCATGTTGGCTGAGGATTTAGCCAGCAGCGCTGCACCCAGCGCCAGCCCCAGCCCGACCGCCCCCCGCACCGATGGCCCTTCGCGCAGCAGGCGCAGCATCAGCCACAGGCTGAGGGTGGCGAACAGCGTTAGCAGATTGTCGTTGTTGACCAGGCTAGACATGTAGATGAACTGCGGCCAGAAGGCCACGAATCCCAGCGCCATCAGCCGCCGGGCAGGCTGATCGGGCCACAGCTCGCGGAATACCGCAGTGCTGGCGACGAGCGTGCCAGCCCCAAGCGCCACCGACACCAGCCGCATCAGGTGGACGGCCAGAGCAACGCCGCTGGCGGTGTACGGAAAAGCCTCAGAGCGGTGGTGCAGGTAGACATTTTTGTTGTCGTTGCTCGGAATCTCGATCAGGTAGGGGTGGACGGGGTTCTTGTGCCCATCGATCTGAGCGAAGTCGGCGGTGTCGATCAGCGCTTCGAAGGGGGCTAGCAGCAGATAGTAAAGCGGAGCCTGGTGATATTGCCCGCGCGGCTGGCCGTTGGGTGGTGGCAATGCACCTGTGGCGACCATCGTCCGCACAAAGCGGTAGTGCTCGATCTCATCTGGACCCTCGAAGATGGGGGCGGAGCTGAAGGCGAGGGCGAGGAGGACGAAGGCGACCACCACAGCGGTCGTCAGGAGGCGCTCGACGAGGGGAGAAGGGCAGCGCGGCGGGTGGGGTGGAATGGAAGGGGTCATAG
>DAOTXR010000049.1:0-33729 GCA_034435375.1 Anaerolineae bacterium | reverse complement strand
AGCGCACCGCTTTGCCGATGCTGATGAAGTCTTCCACAGGCCGGTTCTTGTGTGAGTGTACGTTCGTCATAAGCATGATCTGTCCTTTCATCCATTCACCTGAGAATCACAACACGCACGCCAGACAGCGCCGGAACCGGCACATCTGCCATGCCACAACACGGATATGGGGTTGATCTGAACTCTGGTGGTGCTCCGGGGGCGCGAGGTCATGGCTGTACCCCCCGGACGATCTGGCGGATTACGACATGATAGACTGAGTTTCTAGGCGACCATACGAAGCACCCAGCGCGTAGGCCAAGCCCGTCGCTCCCGTATTGGGCACGGAAGACTGAGAAGCCTTCCGTGCCCTTTCTGTTGACTCTGAGACCGCGGTTAACACCTCATTGGGGGCTGATTCAGGCACGTCGAGGATGATGCCGAAGTCAGGGTGCAGCGCGACCGCAATCACACCCTGTCGTCGTATACAAACACCCGGTCGACTATCTTCGCCATCAGCTGCTGCCGCGCCTCTTCGGGGTTGTCCACCTCCGCGCACTGCTCCCAGTACGACCGGAAGTGGGTAATGAGATCAGCCGCTTCTTCCAGCCTATCATAATCCAAAGGCCGCATCGACGCAATCTCGCGCTCAAGCTGGCTGGTGCGCGCCAGGTACTCCTCCGGCAGCAGCCTGCCGTGCTCCCAGCTGAACTGCACGCGGCGCTGCTGCTCCTCAAGCTCGGCCAGCTGCGCCAGCATCTCTTCATTGCCTTTGCGATTTCTGACCGCCCGGTCGATCCGCTCGCGCTGCGGGCGGCCCGGATCGCGCTCCCGCTCCAGACGGGCGTTGCGCTCGGTGATGATCTCCAGCACCGCAGGCGCATGCCCCTGCGGCCCGGCTGCGCTTTTCTGGACAATGTCCACCAGCACCCCGATCCCGGAGGCAATGTCGGAAGCTGGCAGAGAGAAGCGCAGCTTCAGATCGTTGGTGCCCAGCATAATGACAACCAGATCGATCGGCGCATGGGATGCCAGACAGGGCGGCAGGTAGGTCGCGCTGTTTTGTATCCCTCGATGGGATCATCCCACACGGTTGTGCGCCCCGGTAGTCCTTCCTCAATCACCGAGAAGCCCTCGCCCAGCAGTTGACGCAGCACCCCCGGTCAACGCACGTCGGGCGGGTAGCGGTTCATGTCAGAAGGTGACCAGCCCCATGTGTTTGAGTCGCCATAGCAGAGGATTGTCTTCACCTTCAGCCTCTCATGTGAACTGGAGTGGAAGGCCGATCCTGAGCAGCTCCAGCAGCCCCTCTAGACCCGACGGGGCACTGTGTACATCCAAATCAGTCAGCAGAATCACACCACTGCCGGTCCGGACCAGCACGCCATCACCGCATAGCGCCAGAATCTCGCCGGGCGCGTGACGACTGTCTGTCCAGCGACCCGCATCCACGATCTTCGACTGCCACACCGATACCCGATGCCCCGCCAGGTAGGTGAACGCCTCGCCGCTGTAGGTGGGCGTTTCTTTGGGATGGCACAGCGCGCGGATGTGCAGCTCCACCTGCTCTGTTGTGCGCTCCCATGGGATGCGGGCATACTCTGGCTGCCAGCGGTAGTACAGCTGCTCCACACCGATCTGATCCTGCGGGATAGCCGGAGCCTTGCCTTCTCGGATCAGCGGCAGAGCCTCTGCGAAGATACGGTGGCCCTCAACCAGCAGCTTGTTGGTCGAATCGTGTCCGGTGTCAGTGGGCAGGATGTCCACATACCCCTGTGCGATCACCGGCCCGGTATCAATGCCGGGGTCGATCCAATGCAGCGTGATCCAGTTCTTGTCGTCGCCCATCAACATATGCCAGCAGGAGGGAGTCATCCCTCGACCGCGTGGCAGGCGCGTGGGGTGGATATTGACCGCGCCGATTGTGGGCAGACTGAGTAGCGGCTTTTTGAAGATGACGCCATAGTGCATGGCGACAATCAGATCGGGCTTGAGTTTGCGCATTGCTTCCACAAAGCCAGGGCTGTTGACCTCGCGCGGCGGCGGCTGATAACACGGAAGAAAATTGCGCGTGGCAACCTCTTTGACAGACCAGCCCGGCTCAATGCCCGGCCAGGGGTCATCCGGCAGGCATATGACCGCGACAACCTCATCCCCACGATCCACCATCTCCTGCACACACAGCGCACCGGTTTTAGCATTGACAATCGCAATTACACGCATGGCTTACCACTCCCTGCTTTGCAGCTCAGGCGATCCGCTCAGCCCATTCCACCAGTGCACGGTCGAATAGGATTTTCAAGGCGTAGCCAATCAGATAACGGATGTGTGGGGTTACCGCATACTTGTACTGCCGATCGGTTGGGCGGTTCAGTGACTTGTCCAGCAGATCGACCATCTCAAAGGTCGCCCAAATGGACTTGGTCGGGAAGATGCCGCGCTTTGCGACCTCGCCCAGCAGTGTGCCCCGTCCCACATAAGTGATATCCGCCCCTCGGATCGCACGCACATCATGCCTGTAGCGCAGCACCGCATACAGTACCATTTCGGCCAGCGCCGCCGTCAGCGTCAGCGGGCTGGTAGTCTGCTGCTGCTGGCACACCTGCGCCAGCTCTTCCAGTACTGCGGTCGCCGCAGCCTGCGCGGGTGGCGGCACGACGACGCTGATGGCGTGGCGGACTGCCGACAGCTCAACTTCCTTCCGGTCCCAGATTACGTCAAAGCGCAGCGGGGCCAGCCCAGCAAAGAACCTGTCAGCCATCTCTTCTGACTCAAAGTATGTGGCTTCGCAGCGCTCAAGGATCGCCAGCGTCACGTAGGAAGGGAAGCGATGCACCAGCACCTCAGGCTCCAGATGGATGGTGGGCGCATAGGTCGCCGCCACCAGCCGGTCCTCATCCAGCGCCATTTCGATATACTCGACAGCTTTGCCTTTATCCAGGGCGAGCTGGCCCAGCCCCAGCCGGAAGTACACATGACCTTTGTGCAGGTGCCCCCACTTTGGCTCCAGCTCATCGGTAAAGAAGTGGAGCATATCCTCCCAGTAAGCTATGAATGCCTTAGGACCCTGCGCAGCCAGTATCTGGTAACCAAGAACATCCGATTCAGGTCCCCAGGAGTAATCATCGCGCGGATCCACAAACACAGCCTGTCTCAGGCTCTCTTTTAGCAGTTCGGTGGCTCTATCAAACTGACCACGGGCGACATAAGCTGCAAAGCCAGCTTCAACTTTGGCGGGCATGACCGGAATCTCCTGTGAAGCATGGGATCTATAATTGGACATAACCAGACATGATTGTAAAGCGCAGATGTAGTATTTGTCAAGCGCTCCCACTTGCTCGGCGCGGCTCTTTTATGCCTGAAACGAGCGAGAAGCACATGAGGCCGCGGAGGTGCTTGACAATCTGGCTACCTGTCGCGTATAATAACAGCAGGATTATTATAACTGGTTATAACCAACAATGCCTGCAAGACTATTACGCGAATCATCCGTCCCGTTGTACCAGCAGCTCAAGCAAAGCATCCTCGCGGATATCCTGTCGGGAGTGCTGGAGCCGGATAGCCGGCTGCCTTCCGAGCGTCAGATGGTCGATCAGTTCGAGGTCAGCCGGATCACCGTCCGACAGGCGCTCAGTGAGCTGGTGCAGGAAGGCTATCTGTACACCAAGCCTTCCAAAGGTTTCTTTGTCGCTAAACGCGCCCGGCCCTACGACCTGAATGTCCTGCAGAGCTTCACCTCTGTTGCGCTGGAGCGCGGGCTGGTTCCCGACAGCAGACTACTGGAGGCCGAGATCATCCCAGCATCACTGGCGCTGTCCCGCCAGCTACTGACTCCCCTTGGCTCAGAGGTGGTCTCGCTGGTGCGTCTCCGCCTGATCAACGAAGTACCAGTGCGCGTTGAGCAGGTGTGGTTGCCACATGCGCGCTGTCCGGGAATCCTGCAAACGGACCTGGAGCACGGCTCGCTGTATGCAATCCTCAATGATAAGTTTGGCCTGCGCATGATAAACGCCGAGACGACCATCAGTGCGCGGCTGGCCAGCGCCCAGGAGCGTGAATGGCTTGACCTCGCTGACCCTGACGCAGTGGTGACAGTAGACCAGCTTACCTACGCGCAGGATAACCGTCCGATTGAACTTTCGCTGATGGTAATCCACCCCCGGCGCTACCCCCTCCGCCTGATCCAGTGCGAGGGCGGCGGCGTCAGGCTCAGTTCATCACAAGGCAGCCTGTAACTCGGCGCAGCCGCGCATCCTGCCAGCGCAACATAGGGTGCACATCACACACCCTCATGTTGCTCTGCCAGCATACAGGCCAATCAGCGCCAAGGGCGGCAGGGTAGCGCACGCACTTAAAAAGGGGATGTCTCTACCATGAAGCTCACAATCATCGGCAGCGGTGTGCGAACACCGCTGGCCATACCCCCCATCCTTCGTCGCGCAGACTCGATTGGCCTGCAAGAATTGTGCCTGATGGACATCGACGCCGAGAAACTGGGCATCTTCAGCGTGCTGGCGCGGGATGTTGCCAGACGGTCAGGCAGTCCGCTCAGAATCACCTCGACCACCGACGCACGTGCCGCCCTTGAGGGCGCGCAGTTTGTTATCACCACCATCCGCGTGGGCAACGACTATGGTCGCGTGTTGGATGAGCGTATCGCGCTGCGTCATGGCGTACTGGGGCAGGAAACAACCGGCGCGGGTGGCTTTGCGATGGCCATGCGCAGCATCCCCGCCATTTTGGGATATGCCGAATTACTCGAGTCCTGCAGCCCCGGCGCGTGGATCATGAACTTCACCAACCCGGCAGGACTGGTGACTCAGGCCCTGCGTGATCGGGGTTTCAGCCGCACAGTGGGCATCTGCGACAGCGCGGATGGTGCTCGCAGCGCTGTCGCTCGTTGGCTGAAGATCGACAAGAGCATCTTGCGCGCCGAGGTGTTCGGGCTGAATCATCTGTCATGGGCACGTTCGGTAACGTGCAACGGCGAGGAATTGCTGACACCCCTGCTGAGCAACTCGGAGTTCCGCGCCAGCACTCTGCTGCGTTTGTTTGAGCCTGCGTTGCTCAAGCGGATGGGGCTGTGGTTTAACGAGTACCTTTTCTACTGGTATTATTCCAAGCAAGCCCTTGAAGCACTCAGAAGTCAAGAGTTGTCTCGCGGGGAAGCTATCCTGGAGTGGAACAGGGACCTCCTGAGCCGCTTGAGCAAGGTTGACCTGGAGATCGACACAAAAACTGCATGGCTCCACTACAATGCCTATATACAGCGACGCATTGGGACATACATGCAGTATGGGGAGCATGATGAAGAGTCAGGACAGGCTGAGAGTCCCTTGCATACAGATGACGAAGAGGGCTACATGGGGGTAGCGTTGGATACCATCGTAAGCCTGACGACTGGCAAACCGTTGTACACCTCGCTCAACATCCCCAACGAAGGGGCCATCACCTGCATGAAGCCAGATGATGTGGTCGAAATAAGCTGTCTGGTGGACAGAAGCGGCGTTCATCCACTACCCATCGGCGACATCCCGGAGTCACAGGAGCTGCTCATGCGCACTGTGAAGCTGTATGAGCGGCTGGCAATCGAGGCTATCTTTACCCGATCTCGGGCGGTCGCCGCCGAGGCGCTGATGGTGCACCCGCTGATCTATTCCTACCCACTGGCAAAGACGCTGGTGGACGAATACATCCAGGCCCATGCCGAGTACGTCGGTGAGTGGGCCTGACCCCCGCATACCACATGACTGGCTACGATGTGCTTCTGTGGGGCATCTACTTCTGCGACCTGATCTTCACCGGCCTGCCCAATGTGCCGCGCCTTGGCGCAGAGGTCTTCAGCCGGGATTTCAGCATGACGCCCGGCGGGCCATTCAATACGGCGTTAGCTCTTCACCGGCTGGGCGTGCGGGTGGGTTGGGCCTGTGACTTTGGTAACGACTTTTTCAGCCAGTTTGTGCTCGAGAAGGCCAGACATGAGGGTCTGGATACCTCGCTGTTCCAGGTGCATGACTACCCCATACGGCGACTGAGCGCCGCTTTTTCGTTTTCGCACGACCGCGGCTTCTTAAGCTTTTCGGAAAACGTCCCGCAGTCTCCGATAATCCCGTTGGTCGAGCAACACAGGCCGCGCTGTCTGCTGCTGCCGCACCTGCATTACGGTGAGGCATACAGCGAGATGTTCGCTGCCACGCGCCGTGCGGGCACTATCATCTACATGGACTGCCAGAGCAACGATGCCACCCTGTCAACTCCCGGCGTGGTGGAAGCCTTGCGCTCAGTGGATATCTTCGCACCCAATGAGGCTGAGGCACTTCAGCTAACAGGCTCGGATTCAGTTGAATGCGCGCTGGAGGTGCTATCAGCCCTGACGCCGCTGGTCATCATCAAGCGGGGCGCAGACGGCGCATCTGCCTGCTCTGCAGGACAGGTGACCCACGCGCCCGGTCTAAAGGTGGATGTAGTAGATACGACCGGCGCGGGCGACTGTTTCAATGCCGGCTTTCTGTACGGGTATCTGGTCAGGCAGGCTCCGCTGAAAGTCTGTCTGCGGGCTGCTAATATCTGCGGGGGACTCGCGGCAACTGCAGCAGGCGGTGAAGCAATACCCACTATTGAGCAGGTTGAAGCCCATCTCTGATGCAGCCAACTTCCCGCTTCCCACGCTGGATATAAGCATGAGCTTCCGTGTTTATCCATACCGCTGGGTGAACCTCACTCTGTATATTCTGGTCACCGGCGCGGCAAACACCGGCTTTATGGCCGTCCCACCTTTGCTGGCAACAATCGCCAGCCGCTGGTCGGTGAGCTTTGGCACCGCCAGCCTGCTGATCGCCCTGCCCGGCTTGTTCCAGATTGTGCTGGCGCTGCCCGGCGGGCGGTTCGCCGACCGACACGGGTTCCGTCTGCCGGTGGCTCTCGGGATGACGCTAATGGCGCTGGGATTCCTGCTGCGGGCCTTCGCTGGCAGTTTCGTGGCCTTTATGCTGTGTACTGCGCTTGCGGCATCTGGCTGGGGCATGGTGTGGGGGCCGTCAGGCACGCTGACCCGTCGCTGGTTCCCCCGCCATGAGCTGGGCATGGCCAACAGCATCTGGGGGATCGGATCGTGGAGCGGGCAGGCATTGGGATCGGCGACCGGTCTGGTGCTGGTTGCGGCGATTGGCTGGCGTATCACATGGCTGATCTATGGGGCTGCAGCAGCAGTCGTCGCGTTGCTGGCATGGCTGCTGCTGCGCTCCGAGCCGCCGCAGCCCCCGGAGCCGCAGGGGCCAGTGCTGGAAATCAGTGTCCTGCGGGGCCTGGCGCAAGCCCTCAACTGCGTCAACCGGGCGCTCCTATGTGTCACATTCGCTACTATTGGGCTGATCGTCATGGCTCCGACGTTGCTAGTTCCTGCACTGAGTGCAAAGGGCCTGCCACCGGAGACCGCCGGGGTAATTGGCGGGTTACTGCTGGCTGGCGGCGTCACTGGGGTAGTTGTGATGTCGGTGGCCTTCAGGCTGCGCCGAGTCAGACTTGTGCTGCTGGTGCTAGGCGTCCTGTCGCCCGCTGTGTTCATCATGCTTTTCTACCTGCCCGCCCACGCAGGCCAGACTACACTGCTGGTAATGCTGGCGCTAGTGTTTGGTTTCGTCGCCGCGCCGCTGGCTGCGTTATCCCCAGCCGTCGGGCAGCTTCAGCCAGGCGTGCGCGCGGGTAGCGCCGGGCTGCTGGCAGGGCTGTTTCTGACAGCCGCCGGGCTGGGAGCAGCCGTGTTACCGCCTGTGCTTGGCTGGATTGTAGACCGGGCTGGCATTCTGCCTGCCGCATGGGCAGCCACTGGCGTTGGCGTGCTTGCGCTGGTGCTGCTGGCAGTGTTCGTGCCTGAGCCAGAATAGACTCGCTGATCACGCGCGCTCTTCTTCGTGTCCTCCTTCAGCACAACGGGGGCAGCTCACATGCCCCCGTTGTGTGCTTATTCCCGTTACCAGTTGGCTTACTATGCCTGCACCGCCAGATGCGCCAGACGGTGCTGCACTTCCTTGGTACCCGGATACAGATCGCGGTACACCCGGTAGTATTCCTGATAAGCCGCCGCCCGCGCCGCATCCGGTTCAAACCGCCGGGCAATGCGCACCCACTGATTGTCCAGCGCCGGCATCGGTACGATGCCTGTTGCCAGACCGGCCAGAAAGGCATCTCCGTAGCACGCGCCAATAGTCTTTTCCGGCAGAAGCTGCTCGATGCCGGTGATGTCGGTCACAATCTGGAGCAGTAGCTCACTCTTGGCCCCGCCACCTACCGCAATCGCTCGGCGTGGAATTGCACCGGCAGTCTGCATCGCCTCCATGTTGTGCGCCACGCCGTACGCCTGCGCTTCTAGAATAGCACGATAGATATGTGCACGGGTGTGAGCTAAGCTCAGCCCGGCGATGACGCCGCGCGCCTCCGGGTCGTTGAGCGGCGTGCGCTCGCCACTAAAGTACGGCAGGATCACTAGCCCGCCACTGCCCGCCGGGATCTGCTCGGCCTCGGCATTCAGGACGCTGTAGGCGCTGGCGCCACCTGCTGCCTCGTCCGCTTTCTCCTTCAGCGCAAAATTGTCTCGGAACCAGCGTGTGAGCGCGCCAGTTGTGGCCATGCCTGCCTCAATGTCATACAGGCCGGGGAAAGCGTAGGCGGTCAGCCACATTGTCTCGTTGGGCGGATACTGGTCCGTGACCAGCACGAAGAAGGTAGTCGTACCATACATCATCAGCAAGTCGCCGGGGCGCATCACCCCACCGCTGATCCCTTCAGCGATCGCGTCAATCGTCCCCACGGTGACCGGCGTCCCCGCCTTAAGGCCGGTTTCCTGTGCAGCTTTGCGTGTCACCTGCCCGGCCAGTTCGCCCGTCCAGGCCAGCTTCGGCAGTGGCACATCGCCCACAATGGTATCGGCGCACAGCTCATCCCATTTCAGCTTCCGGTTGTCGATCAGCGGGTTGAAATGCGAGGCCGAATGGTAATCCAACACGTACTCGCCACACAACCGGTACACCAGAAACGTGCTGCCAGAGCACAGATAATGCGTCTTTCTGAACACCTCAGGCTCATTGCGGCGCACCCACAGGATTTTTGGACCAATTGCCTGCGAGGTCAGGTGCATACCGCCCAATTCATACAACCTGTCGCGGCCAAACTGCTGGTTGAGATCAGCGATCTCCCGCATGGCGCGGACATCCACTCCATAGAGAATGGCCGGACGCAACGTGCGCCCTTCCGCATCCAGGCACACTAGGTCAGGCCCCAGCGCGCTGACGGCGATCCCTGCCACGTCCTCGCTGGTAGCCCCGCTCTTTTTCAATAGTGCCTGCGAGATGGCGCATACATCCTTCCACCAGATCGCATCCGCGTCATGCTCAGCCCAGCCGGGGCGCGGCACTGACAGCCCGTGCTCTTCCTGGTGCGTGGCTAGGATGTCCCCATCCGGTGTGACCAGCGCACCTTTTGAGCTGAACGTCCCCACGTCGATACCCATCAGCAGTTGAGCCATGTTGTCTCCCTGTTAAGTTATGCTGTTAAACTGATCCTACCAGACTGCTATTGGCGCTACTCCCCGCCTGCATCCCAGATCACCAGCGCACCGTGGGATGATGCGGCAAAAATACGTGCGCTATCGGGTGCCCACGCCAGTGCGGTGCCATCGCCGAGCGCCGCTGTCCATTGCATTGCCGTCCGGCCTGTCTCTGCATCCCATATATGCAAGCCATCGGGCGCAAACATCGCCAGCCATAGCCCATCTGGCGACCAGCCCCACGCGCCAACAGTTGCATATTGCGCCTCGGTGCTTTTAAGCACCGCTCCGCTGGCCAGATCCAGGATCTCAAAGTTGTTGGTCCCCAGTGTACCTGGCTCGATAAAGGCATGGATGTAACGGCTGCCATCCGGCGCAAGCGCGCCGGTCCAGCGCGGCTGGTAGGTATTGGTGGCCCACTCCGTACGGCCTGTGAGTGGGATCGTCTCACCGGTACGTCCATCAATGCGGGTGATGCCGCCAGGCTCGCGCACTCCCGCCAGCAGCCACGTGCTGTCCGGCGACCACGCCAGTGGCGCGGACAGTCCCTCCAGCGCGAACAGCACCTCGCCGGTGGCAGCGTCCAGCATCACGACCTGCCCCAGAGACTCTCCCACAACTAGCGCGCCTGGTGGCGTAGTGACTGCCGCCAGCCGGGTGCCATCAGGCGACCACACCAGCGCATACACCGGCGCATTGACGGAAGTGAGCGCACCCGCAGTGGTGCCATCGGCTGGGTTCCACAGCAAGATCGTGCCATCCTGGCCGCCAGTCGCAATCTGTGCGCCATCCGGTGACCACGCTGCCGACAGCCCCCAGTCAGCATGCCCGGCAAGCGCATAGACCTGCCGCCCTGTTGCCACATCCACGACCACCGCGCCATCAGCCCAAGGATAGACAATCCGCATCCCGTCCGGTGACCAAGCTATGCTGTACACCGGTGGCGCATAGCCCTCCAGATCGCGCAGCAGTGTTCCAGTGGCCGGGTCAACAGCATAGATAACCAGCCCTCCCTCTGCATCTGCCTCAACGCCAGCCAGCAGCGCAACGCCGTCAAGCGACCACCACAGCCGCCTGATGTGCCTGCCTATATAGCCGGGAACGGGTATCGCCGCGCTTTCGCCGGAGGCTGCATCCCAAACTTGTAATACATGCTCTTCGCCAAGCTGCGCTGCAGCCAGCCGCTGCAGGTTAGGTGACCATGCGGTAGTAGCAGTTGCGTCCAGTTCACCGATGCTCGCCGTGACAGTGGACAGCAGTTCACCAGTCACGGCATCCCATATAGCGATCGACGCTGTGTCAATCACAGCAATCTGTGCGCCATCCACCGACCATTCCAGCGTGCCTTCTAGTCCTCCGCCAGTGAGCACTGCTACTTCTGCACCAGCCGCAGCGATCAGCACCCGGATAGTGCTGTGATCGGCCAGCCGCAGCGCGATCCGCGCGCCATCGGGCGACCACACCGCGCCATCCACCGCCTGCGGCTCGATCTGGCGTATGTCTCCCCCCGGTTGCCCCGCCAGCACGCCCGCTGGGCCATAGATCGCCAGCAGGCCACCTGCAGACCATGCCACGCCTGCGCCGGGCTGGTCTGCCAGCACCTCGCCTGTCACCGCATCAAACAAGGTAACCCGGCTGGCTGCTGGGTTCTCCGCTGTCAGGATGGCCGCGACAAAGGCCCCATCCGGTGCTGGCGCTGCCGTCAGCGTCACGCCCGCAGGTACATCAAGGCGCAACCCCCGGATGAACTCGCCGGACTGCGCATCCCACAATCCTATGGCGCAGCCCATACAGCCTGCGCGGGTGGTAATCAGGCTACCGTCCAGCGACCATGCCACCTCGCCAACCGGCCACCGGCTGGATACAAACCACACCTTCTCGAAAGTATCCGTCCAGTACACGCCCAACCCGGCAGGGCTGCCAACCGCAAGCTGCTGTCCGTCTGGTGACAGCGCCGCACCTGTCACCAGCCCCAGCCCTTCGCGGGTAGCCAGCATACCATCAGGCAACACCCCGGTTTCTAGCACAACCGGGCCAGAAGGGGCTGCTGTTGGCGCAAGAGTCAGCTGGGGCACTGGCTCCACAGTACCTGTAGGTGGCGTGGTCGGCGGCTCCGGCATAGTCTCCTCAGAGGTTCTCGCGCAGGCAGCCAGACTGATCAGGGACGGGATCATCACAATAAACACAGCCAGCCGGCTGAAGCGTGAGCACATAGCGCTTACCTTTCACCTAATACTCACCGGCATCCCAGATAATCACTGAGCCATCCGCGGCCCCGGTCGCCACCATCTGGCTGTCCGGCGACCAGCGTAGCGCGGTCATGTCGCCAACTTCGGCCACCAGCATCACAAGCTGGCGGCCTGTCATGCCGTCGCGTATCACCACGATATTCGGACCGCCCATCGCCAGCAGGCTGCCATCTGGTGCCCACTCCCACAGGCCAATGGTCGCATAGCGCGCCTCCTGGCTCCACATCACCTCGCCGGTCTCCAGTGATACTGCTTCTGCTGTGCTGCCTGTGCCATGAGCCTGGATCAGCGTGCGGACATACAACACCCCATCCGATGACAGTGCGCCTGACCACCGGGGCGCATACGTATCGGCCATCCAGTCCGCTGTGCCCGCAAACGGCAACGCCTCGCCGGTCAGCACATCAGTCAAAGCCATCGCACCCGGCACGGTTGTCAGCAGACTGGTGCTGTCCGGCAGCCATGCTGCCGGTCTGGTGTGGTCGATCAGCGCCAGCAACTGCTCGCCGCTGGCAGCATCCCACACAAATACCTCACCGCCTAGAGTTTCTGCTGTCTGCCCGGCAGTGGACGCCGTGCTGAACAGCCGCTGCCCATCCGGCGACCAGCGCACCCGGTCCACCGGCGCACTGTGTCCCTCATATGCCGCGATCTGCTCGCCTGTCCACGCATCCCAGACCCGGACGGTGCTATCTTCGCTGCCGGTGGCAATCCGGCTGCCATCCGGCGACCAGTCCACCGTGAGCACCGGTGCGGTGTGCCCGGCAATGCTGATAACCTGCAGGCCAGTCGGCACGTCCGCGATAATGACACCGTTTTCATGCGGCCACGCCAGCCTTATGCCGTCCGGTGACCAGGCAATGTCGGTGACTGCCGCGCCGCCTGCACCCCACTTTGCCGCGAGGATGCCCTCAGGCAGCACTGCCCCAGCAGACGCCAGCTCAAGCGCCGGTGGACCGGACGGCTCAGGCGTGGCGGTTAGCGGCACCGGCGTTTCAGTGGGCTGCAGGGTATCAGTTGGCGCGGCGGTGGTGCCTGTGCTGCACCCACCAAGTAGCGCAGCCGCCAACAGCCCCGCAGCGGCAAAGACTGTGGACAGGATATGGCTGTTTCTGGTCATGGTCTTCAGCTCCTGCTGCACAATCGGCGGCCAGCAGACAGCAATCAGGGTAGCGCGGGTGAAGCGTACCTTGTGTAGCTTTCCAGAATCGCTTCCACGTCTCTGGCCGGGGTAAAGAAGGCGGTGTCATCCGTAATCAGGCGAGCGCCGTCTGCATAGGTGGCAACAGCCATCTCGTCCATCAGTAGATAGCCGGTGAAATCTACCGGGCTGCCCAGGTCGCTGGTGAGACCCTGCGCCTCAACCTGCGCCGCCAGCGCCGACATCTCCGCAGCAGTGATTGGCCAGGCGGTGCTGACCAGAAAACTGTGCGTACCGCCCGTGTACCACAGCGTGGTATGCGGGAACACGCTCTGGAAGGTCCGGATTATGGCGCGGTAATCTCGCTCGGCCAGGTCATGGAAGGGTAGCCATTGTATCATCACACCGTCTTCGGCCAGATGCGCCCGCGCCAGCATGTAGAACTCCTGCGAGAACAGCGCCCAGCTACTCGTGTTAATGGGATGTGTGGCATCGGCGGTGATAATATCGAACGTCTCATCAGTGCGGAGCAGATAGTTGCGTCCATCCTCAATGGAGATCTCCAGCCCGGTGTAGCCGAGGACACCGCGATTCTCTGCCTCATACAGCCGTGCTGCCTCGATTTGCTCTGCCACCAGCTCAACTGCCTGAATACGGGCGATGTTGTGGCTGGCCAGCGCCCCGGCGGTGATGCCATTGCCAAAGCTGACCACCAGCGCCGAGTCAGCTTCCGGGTTCAACAGTGACGGTAGATGGCCTAGCAGGTGAAATGCCCGCATAGAGTGTGAATCGGTGGGTACTTCGTTGCGGCCATTCACAAACGATATCTTCAGCGGCGGATTGGGTACCTCGAACACCGCAACAGTTGCGTCAATGCCTTCTCGGTAGTAGACCAGGTAAGGTGATGTTCCCTCACGGAAGCCCAGATAGACTCCCGGCGGAAGTAGCACCACCAGCCCGATTGCTCCGGCCAGCGCTCCTACCATCACCAGCCTGGGCTGGCGTTCCAACATCAGCCCGGCAGCCACGCCTAGCCCGATGTTCAGCGCCGCCGCAGCCAGTGAGGTTCGCTGGAGGCCTAGCAGCGGGATCAGCGCAAACCCGGCCACCCATGGCCCCAGCGTTGAGCCGAGTGAATTCATGGCATACAGTCGCCCCACCTCCCGCCCGACGCCGTCGGGTTGATCAGCCAGCAAGCGCACCGCCAGCGGAAACACTGCGCCCATCAGGACGGTTGGAACAAACATGGTAATAAAGGCGGTGGTCAGCTCAACAATCACCAACTTGCCGAAGGTATCGGCGATGATAAAACCCTCAAGGAACGATGGCAGTTTGGCGAATACAAACAGCACTAGAATGGCGCTCAGGCCAATCCCAAGCTGGAGAAAGCCAAACACTTTTACTGGCTGCTGCCAGCGGTCTGCCCACCGCGCGGACAGGCTGCTGCCCACCGCCAGCCCGGCCAGGAAGGTTGCCAGCATGACTGTGAAGGAAAACACGGCACTGACGCTGGAGATCGCCAGGATACGCGTCCACACCACCTCGTAACTGAGTGCCGCAAAGCCGGAGACCAGAACGCCCCACAAGATAAGCCGCCGCTGCCCGCGCGACAACTCCGGCACAGCAGATGTTGCTGGCCGAACCTTGGCACTGCTTCGAGAAGGTGGACTCTTCCTAGATAGAGCAGGGGATGCAACCAACGGCCCGGTGTGGCGGCTCAGTGCCAGCGCCGCTCCCGCCGCGGCGATGTCGAGCACGACAGCAACGAACAGCGTCCCGCGTGCGCCCACCAGCCGGATCAACGCTAATCCGGCCAACGCAGCGCCCAACACCCCGCCAAAGGTGTTGACAGCATACAGCGCTCCTACATCGCGTCCGCGTGAAGTTTCTCTTTGCGCCAACACATGGCTCAGCGCCGGCAGTGTGGCACCCATCAGGATCGTTGGGATAAGCAGAAGAAGTACCGACAGCCCGAAGCGAATCACGTTGAGCGTAAAGAAGCCAGGCTGGGCGACGCGGTAGATCCATGTATACAGCGCGGGCAACCGGGGGAACAACAGGATGGTCAGCAGAGCGCAGCCCGCCGTAGCCGCTACAACAGCCGCATACAGTCGCAGGCCTGCCGCCGGGCTGAGCTTCCCTGCGGTGGCATAGCGGCTCACCAGCCGCCCAGACAGCCAGCTTCCCAGCGCCAGCCCGCCCATGAAGGCCGTCAGCACGGCGCTGGTCGCATACACACTGACGCCAAAAGCCAGGCTGAGCTGGCGTTCCCAGACTACCTCATACACCAGTGAACTGGTTCCGCTCAGAAAAAAAACTGCCAGAAGCAGAGGACGCTTTTTGGAGACGCGCATGATACAATACCTTATAACCACGCGGACGTCCTGCGTTCGTTCAGTGGGGGAGAGGGCCTCGCCTCCCCGTCAAGGAAGCGAGGCCCCGGTTACCAGACGGCAGATAGATAACTACCGGTCTGCATAGATTTCTTCCAGCTTGGCGTTGACTTCCTGCTCGACAGTAGCGAGAACCTCAGCAGCATCGCCTTCTGGATCAGCCCAGAACGGGTTGAGATAGTTGCTCCACGTCTGCCACAGCTCGTCCCAGCGCACGATCAGGTGATTGGACGATTCGTGCCCGTGTGAGTATGCGCCCTCGAAGACCGCCTTGAAGTCCTCAACGGCCATGCACTCACCCCACTGCGCGTAGTATTCCTCGAGGATAGACAGGCGCACTGGCGGAGTGCCGTTGTATTCGGCGAACAGGCGCATCTGCTCCTCAGACAGCAAGAACTTGATGAACTCCCATGCTAGATCGGTGTCTTCCTCAGACATCCCGGCGGTGATCACCCACGGGTCAGTCCACAGCACGGCGCGCTCGACGGCGTCAGGTCGACCAGCCGGGAGCGGCGCGATGCCCCAGCAGAACCCGTTCGGATCGGTCAGCAGGCCCTTGTAGACCCAGATGCCCCAGCCGCCCTGAATCTGCATCGCCACGCGGCCTGATGCGAAGGTGCCGCCCAGGGCATTCAACGCCTCGGTGGCTGCCGGGTCGGGTGCCACGCGCTCGACAAAGCTCAGGTCGTGGAAGCTCTGGTAGGCTTCAACAGCGCGCTCGTCAGTGACGGTGACTGCCTCTGTATAACCGGTATCGAAAGCTTCTTCTGACCAGACGGGCTGGCCCCACAGGCGAGCCGGTGTCTCCAGTAACTCGGCGATCGCGACTGCGCCATAGATGGCTGTGTTAGGATCGTCATAGTTGCTGGTCAGTGACCGCGCCATCTCAAGGAAGGCGTCCCATGTCCAGTCCGGGTCATCCCAGTCAGTCGTCGGGTAGTCCACGCCGGCAGCATCGAACAACTCTTTGTTCCAGAACAGATACGAGCCTGCGCTCAGGAACGGCATCCCCCACTGTGCGCCGTCAGAAGTCTGGTAGGCGGCCAGCAGGTACGGATTGAAGTCGGAGAGGTCGTAGTTGTCGCGTTCGATGAGTGGAGCCAGGTCAAGCAGCAAGCCGCGCACGCGGTCGCTGGCGAACCCACCGCCGCCCCAGTTCGGTGACCACACATGCAGCGGTTCACCGGCGGCGATCATGGCCTCGCGCTGGATGAAGCCCTCCTCCTGGCTCAGACGGATCATGTTCAGCTCGATGTCAGGATGCGCTTCGGCCCACATCGGGACCACTACGTTGTCCTGCCACTCAGTCTCACCATAGCCAGTGCGGACCAGCCAGGTGATAGTCTGGGCTTCAGCCGGCGGCTCCTCGGTTGGCTCCGGGGCTGCTTCCTCGGTGGGCTCCTCTGCCGGTTCTTCACCGGGTTCCTCAACAGGCTCTTCGGTTGGCTCCTCAGCAGGAGTGGTGCAGCCAGCCAGTGTCAGAGCAAGCGCGGCGATAAGCAGAATAACCCATGTATACTTGAATCTCATTTTCATCGCTCCTTTTGTTATGGATTTAAGCTCTTGAAATGTCTTCCGGTTGTATTATGCTTCTCTGCCTCCCTTCACCGCTTATTCTGGACAGCGTATGCCGTGTTGTGTGACTATCCTTTGACGCCGCTGACTACAAGACCCTGCACAAAATAGCGCTGGGCGATGAAGAAGATCACGACCGGCGGGATCAGCGTCACAAACGCGGCCGCCATCATCAGGTTCCACGGTGTTCCACCGAACGGAACAAGGTACTGCACCAGCGCAATCGAGATGGGGTACTTGGCGTTCTCGTTGAGATAAATCAACGGGCCAATGAAGTCCTGATAGTAATACAGGAAGCTCCCCACCCCAACCGCTCCCAGCGCGGGCGTTGAGAGCGGGAGCATGATGCGCCACCAGATCTGGAAGTGGTTGGCCCCATCCAGAACAGCGGCCTCCATGTAATCACGCGGGATGGTGCGGTAAAACTGCCGTAGCAGAAAGATCAGGTAGGGGCTGCCAAAAATGCGTGGCAGGATCAGCGGCAGGTACGAGTTCAGCCAGCCCATGCGGGCGAACATGATGTACTGCGGGATAATCACCACCCACACTGGTAGCATGACAGTTGCCAGCACCAGAAGGAACATCACGTTGCGGCCACGCGCCCGCAGATGGGCAAACGCATAGGCAACGTAGGACGAGGACAGCAACTCGCCGATCATCACTGTGCCCGCGTAGAATAGCGTGTTGAGGAAGTAACGCCCCCACGTTCCCTCGCTGAGCGCCGCAGGAAAGTTCTGCCACTGCGGCTGCTCAGGAATCCATACCGGCGGGAAGCTCACCGCCTCAAACCGCGTTTTGAGCGCGGTTGACAGCATCCACGCGACAGGCAGCATGTAGACAATCACACCGGCAGCGGCCAGCACAAACGCTACACTGCGTCTCAGCAGCTTGCCGCGCTTTACGCTCGACCTCGGCACACCGCCCGTGCGTCGTTCAGGTTCGGATAAGCCTTTGCTTACGGTTATCATCATTTCAGCATTTCTCAGGCCGCTCAGATATCACCGTCTTGACCCGACTCGTAGTAGACGAACCGGGTTGAGATACGCATCAGCAGTGCGGTCAGCGCCACCAGCACCACCATGAAGATCAACGCCTGCGCTGAGGCCAGACCCAGGTTGAACCGCCGGAAGGCGTTGGTAAACAGGTAGAAGATGTAGGTCGTCGCTGAAAAAGCAGGCCCACCGGTCTTGTTCGAGAGCACATAAGCCTGCGTAAAAATCTGGAACGACACAATCACGTTGTTGACAACGGTAAACAGGATGGCCGGTGAGATCATTGGCAACGTGATCTTGAAAAACTGCTGTCGCGCATTTGCGCCGTCAATCGTCGCTGCCTCGTACAGCGCGGTGGGCACGCCCTGTAGCGCCGCCAAATACACCAGCAGACTGCCAGTCGAACTCCACACGGACAACATCACCAGCGAAGGGACCATCCAGTTTGGGTCAAGCAACCAGTTGGGGCCAACAACCCCAAGCGGAATCCAGCCCTCAGGCCCGATAACGGTGCGGATCATGTTGTTGACGGTGCCAAACTGCGGGTTGAGAATCCAGCGGAACAACAACGCTACCGGCACGCTCATCCCCAGCAGGTAGGGAAGGTAGTACAGTGTGCGAAGGACCCCCACAAACGGAATCTTCTGGTTTAGGATGACCGCAATCAACAGCGAAAAAGCCGTGCTCAGTGGCACCGACAGCGCCGTGTAGTGCGCAGTGACCAGAATGGATTTCCAGAAGATGTTGTCTTGAGCGAGCGTGACGTAGTTCTTGAAGCCAACATATACCGGTGGGTTGGCAAAATCGTAGTCGGTCAGACTCAGGTAGCCGGATGCCCCGATCGGGATCAGCATAAAGGCTGCAAATCCCAGTACCCATGGCGCAAGGAACACCCAGAACCATAGCTCTTCACGTCGGGCCAGCGTCAGCCAGCGCCGCTTCGGGGATGCGCTCTCAGAAGCAGATGCCGCCTGTGCCATCTATCCGCCTCCTGCCTGCTCACTGCGCTCATGGTACAGGCCGATCACCTGCCCATCGATCGTCCTGATGTACAATGTGTCCCCGGCGATGACCGGCGCGGCGTTTGCCAGCGATTCGATGGCAAACCAATGCGGTTCGCCTGTCACCGCGTCCACCATGGCAACTGCTGTCCCTGTTCCTTGCCCCGTGATCGCAAAGACAGTTCCACCGGCGATGACCGGTAGCGAGACGTAGTTGGCATCGCTCAACTGCCACTGCACACTGCCAGTGGCAGGGTCGAGCGCGTACAGCGTTGCGGTAGCTTTAATCAGGACAAGCGACTCGCTGGCCGCTGCAGGTATCAGTCCTGCTTCAGGCAGGTCGGTCATCCATAGCTCCTCGCCGTTCAGGGCGTCCAGTGCCACCACTTGATCTCCGTCGCTTAACAGCACCATCTGGCCTGTCACAATGGGCGCAAAGTAGAGCGCTGTCCCGGTTGTCCGCTGCCACAGCATCTCGCCGGTGGCTTGGTCCAGGCAATAGAAATGCGTCAGGTCAGAGATGTACACGCGGCCATGCGCCGCCGCCGCCGACGAAGCGATATAGTCAGAAGCCTGGAACTGCCAGCGCTGCCTGCCGGTGGCCACGTCCAGCGCATAGACCTCTTTGCCCGCCCCAGCGATCACCAGCCCATTCACTATCACTGGTGAGGTCAGGTGGCCGCCGATATGGCTGGTTTCAGCCTCGCTTAAGCGGAACGGCCTCCACTGCCAATCTAGTACCCCCGTGCGCAGGTTCAAAGCCTCGACGAATCCTTCGCTGCCCGACTCCACACGGATCACCACATGGTTCCCGGCCACGGCAGGCGAGACAAATCGACCATTGTGCGCGTAGCTCCAGCGTTCGTCACCGCTAACCGGGTCAACCGCCAACAGCTGCCCATCTGCATCCACTAGCAGCGTGCCCTCCACCACGATCAGAGGCGACCCGTGCTCGGTGCTGCCGGTGACCGGCACGTTGTACCGCAGCTTGAATGGCAGCGCAATGTCACGGCCAATTGACCGCACACGGGCCGGATCATAGCCTTCCATCGCCCAGCCATCCGGCGTATAGGCTGTATTGCCATCGGTGAATGCCCTGTCAAACTCTGGGTGCAGGATCAGAAATGCAAGAACAGCCAGTCCAGCAAGAATGGTAGCGGTGAACCAGTAGCGCTTAAAAACATCTGCCATGAGTACTCTCGATGATGGTCCGATGGTGGGCTAGACGCGGGTTGCACTTGCTGTGTGCTGCGGCGATCTCCGGGTAAAACCGCCCTGCGGACGCCGTCTCAACCCGGATCATCCCGGCGCATATATCCTTCTGCGCGCAATTGACATTATTGGTCATAACCAATTATGATTGTATGGTAAGATCGGCGGTTTTGTCAAGAATTATCAGCAAGGCGGCACACCCTGCCTCTTTTCAATGTCCGCGACACCACGAAACCTGCACGCCATATAAGGTCATCGGGCTTGACAGTCGATGTAGTATCCCATACAATGATCATATCTGGTTATATCCACAGGTGGCTCTGGGAATGGCCTTCATGCAAGGATACCGCATCGTTGAGCTGTCATTTGACCTGTATCCCGACCAGGAGGAATACCACCTGGCTGTGCAGAACCGTCCGGTCGCGGAGATGCTTCCTTTTTACGCAGATAAAGTCCAGCCGGGTGAATGGTACGTGATGTCTGAAGTCCATCTGTGGAGCCATGTCGGAACGCACATCGAGGCACCGCTTCATCATGTGGCTGGGGGGATAGACTGCGCTGGATTACCCCTCAGAAACGTGGTGGGTGAAGCTGTGCTGGTGGATTTCGGCGACAAGCCGCTGTTTGAAGGGATCACCCGCGAGGAGCTGCGGGCGCGTGGCGGGCATATCCGGCAGGGCGACATTGTCTTTGTGCGCACGGGCCTGCATCACCTCTACCGCACCCCCCGATCGCATGACCGTCCATACTTTACACAGGAAGCCATCGCGTGGCTTGTGGACGAAATGCAAATTGCATGCCTGGGCGTGGATTGCTCCGGGATTGAGAAGCGTGGCGAAGTTGGCGAGCCCAACCACTGCAAGTTACTGGGTAGCGGCATCCCGCTGATCGAACACCTCGCCCATCTGGAACGCTTGACCAAGCCGCGCTTTTTCGTCGTCGCGGTACCCTGGCGCGTGCACGGACTGGATGCCAGCCCTGTATCAGTGATCGCATTTGAGCCAATTGAGGAATAATGATCGTGGCGACTGAACCCACCACGCCCCCATATCCCGATCAGCACGGGCTGGTCTGGATGCTGCGCTGTATGTTGGAAATCCGGCTGTTCGAGGAAGCGCTCTACCACGCCTTTATGACCGAAAAGATGCCCGGCACAATGCACCAGGCCATCGGTATGGAAGCGGTATCAGCAGGTGTTGGTGCTGCCATCCAGCCTGATGACCTGATGGTCAGCACGCACCGGGGGCATGGTCACGCCATTGCCAAAGGCGTACCGCTGCGCTCGCTGATGGCGGAAATGTACGCCCGGCAGACTGGCGCCAGCGCCGGCATGGGCGGGTCCATGCATATCTTCGACCTGCCACGCGGCTTTCTGGGGACGACCGGCGTGGTGGGAGCCGGGGTGCCGATTGCCGCCGGGGCCGGGCTGGCAGCCCGGCTGGAAGGCCGGGATCGCGTAGTTGTTTCCTTCTTTGGCGATGGTGCTTCAAATGAAGGGGCTGTGCATGAGGCCATGAATCTCGCAGCAATTTGGTCGCTGCCGGTGATCTTTGTGTGTGAGAACAACCGCTACGCGGTGTCCATGTCCATCCACAGAGCCGTCGCTGTCGAGCATATCGCGCAGCGTGCGGCGGGCTATGGAATGCCTGGCGTGACCGTCGATGGTAACGATGTGCTGGCCGTCTACTCCGCCGCAAGGCAGGCAGCTGAGCGCGCCCGTACCGGCGATGGGCCGAGTCTCGTGGAGTGCGAAACTTACCGGTACAGGGGCCACTCGCGCTTTGAACCCGCCAACTACCGGCCAGCGGGTGAGCTGGAAAGCTGGCTGGAAAAAGACCCCATTCCCCGCTTCCGCGCATGGCTGGATAAAGAAGGCATCTTGAGCGCGGCGGCGGCCGATGCGCTGACGGCGGAGGTGGGGCAGGCTGTGCAGGATGCTGTCATATTTGCCCGTAGCAGCGCAGAGGCAATGGTTGAGCAGGTTCCGGCGCTGGTGTTCGCCCGCAGCGGATAACGGCTGTGCGTCCAGTGGGCCGCTTTGAGGAGTTGAGTCTGTGCGCAATCTGACCATGGCTGCAGCTATTAACGAGGCCCTGCGCGAGGAGATGCGGCGCGACCCGCGCGTGATCCTGATCGGTGAGGATATCGGTGAGTTTGGTGGGGCGTTTCAGGTGACGAAGGGGCTGCTCGATGAGTTTGGGCCGGAGCGCGTGCGCGACACGCCGGTGTCCGAGACTGCCATTGTTGGCTGCGCCATCGGTGCGGCTATGCTGGGCTGGCGCACAGTGGTCGAAATTCAGTATTCCGACTTTGTGGCCTGTGCGTTTGACCAGGTGGTGAACCAGGCTGCCAAGATGCACCTCGCATCGGGCGGGCAGGCCAGCGTGCCGATGGTGGTGCGGATGCCTATTGGCGCGCGGCATCATGGCGTGCACCATGACCAATCACCAGAAGCATGGTTCATGCACACGCCCGGCCTCAAGGTGGCTATCCCGTCAACTGCCTATGATGCCAAAGGGTTACTTAAGTCCGCCATACGCGATGACAATCCTGTGATCTTCTGCGAGCATAAGGTTCTGTATGGCACGCGCTCCGTTGGCGGGCAGAGCGCTGCCGGTGAAAAGACTGAGCAGGTGGACACCCGCGCTAGCGGTGGCGTTCCGGATGAAGACTATGCGATCCCGCTGGGTGTGGCTGACATCAAACGCGAAGGCACAGATGTAACCATTGTGGCAACTGCGCTGATGGTGCATCGGGCGCTGGATGCCGCCCGCGAGCTGGCCGGTCAAGGTATCAGTGTAGAGGTCATTGACCCGCGCACACTCGTTCCGCTGGATAAAGAGACAATTCTGCGCTCGGTAATGAAAACCAGCCGGGCGCTGGTCGTCACCGAGGAAACACGTACCGCTGCGTGCGGTGCGGAACTCTCCGCCATGATTGCGGAAGAAGCCTTCGATTATCTTGATGCACCGGTGATCCGTCTCGGCACGCTGGACGCACCGATCCCGTTTTCGCCCGCCGTGCAGCAGGCAATGATACCGGGTGTCAACGGCATTATTGACGCCGTGCGCCGTCTGGTTGAGCGCACCCTGTAGCAAGCTTCATCCTTCACTCCTGTCGCCATCTTCCCGGCTATGCCAGCCGGGAAGATGGGCTGACACCGCAGCAGCACAGTGAAGGAGTCTAGGACTGTAAACTTCTCAGTGGCTGTTGGGGGTATGCCATGAAATTGATAATTGGTAGCGATCATATCGGGCTAGCACTCAAAGAGACAATTAAAGAGCACCTGGCCGCGCAAGGCTGCTCCTGCGATGATATTGGCGTCTTCACGCCAGATCAGGTGGATTACCCGGACATCGCGCTGGCGCTGGCGCAGGACATCGCTGCCGGAGCGCACGACCGGGGCATTCTGATCTGCGGCACGGGCATTGGCATGGCCATCGTTGCGAACAAAGTCCCCGGCATCCGCGCGGCGCAGGTTCACGACATTTATACGGCAGAGCGGGCACGCAAGAGCAACAATGCCCAGATCATGACGCTGGGTGCACAGGTGCTTGGTGTCGAGTCAGCCAAGCTGCTGGTGGATGTCTGGCTGCGCTCGGAATATAGTGGGGGCCGCTCTGTGCCAAAGGTAGAGAAGATTGCTGCAGTTGACGCGCAGTACCGGCGCAGCGGCTAATGGTGCATTACAGGCAGGTGATCCATGCCGATTGAGATAATCATGCCCAGTCTGGGAGCTGTGGCAGAGGAGTCAACGCTGGTGCGTTGGCTGGTGAGCGTAGGCGACACCGTCTCCAAAGGCCAGCCAATCTTTGAGGCCGAGTCAGACAAAGCCACCGTTGAGATTGAAGCCCCTGAGACCGGCATAGTTCACCAGCTGATGGCCGCCGAGGGGGATGTCATTCTGGCAGGAACGGTGGTCGGCTTGCTGCTCTCCCCCGGCGAAGCGTCAGCAGAGCAGCCGCGCCTTGCTGCAGAGCCACCTTCCCCGGCTGCCCCGTCTCCCCCGGCACAGGCAGCCCTGGCGGCTCCTCGGGGGATCGGAGGGCGCGTCATTGCCTCGCCGCTTGCCCGCAAAATTGCCAATCAGCGGGGCGTTGACCTCACAGTCCTGCGCGGCACTGGCCCACACGGACGCATTCTCGCTGCTGACGTGAAGGACGCGCTGGCTGCCGTGCCTGCTGCCATCCGGCCACCGGCGACCTCGCAGCCCCTGCCGCTAACCGGTGTACGCGCCGCAACAGCGCGCCGCATGGCTGACAGTGCCCGCACCGTTGCACCTGTCACGCTGATCACAGAAGCCGACGCCTCGGCGCTGGTTGACCTCCGGCAGACGCTGCGTGTGCAGGCGGGCAACGAAGGCGATCTGATCTCCTACGACCTCCTCATGGCGATGATCACCGCGCAGGCCCTGCGACAGCATCCTGTGCTCAACGCCTCGCTGGCCGCTGACGGCATGGTGCACCACCGGGATATCCACATCGGCGTGGCGGTGGATTCAGAGCATGGGCTGTTTGTACCTGTGCTCCGGAGTGTGCCGGACCGCAGGATGCTCGATCTGGCGCACGACCTGAACCAGAAAATCCAGCGCGTGCGGGATGGCCGTGTCAGGCCGGACGACATGGGCGGCGCAACCTTCACCATCACCAATCTGGGGGTGTTCGGCATCGACGCTTTTACGCCAATCATCAACCTGCCGGAATGCGCTATACTGGGCATCGGCAGGATCGTTGAAAAGCCAGTGGTACGCGAAGGCGTTCTTGTGGCTGGCCGTACCATCATGCTCAGCCTGACTTTTGACCACCGTGTGGTGGACGGTGGCCCAGCGGCACGCTTTCTTCAGTGTGTGTCCAGCCACATTGAGAAACCCGGCCTGATGTGGCTGCGCTGAAAGGACGCTGTGAGCTGGACGCTACTTGAGCAGGAAATCTACGAGCAGCCTGCCATACTGCAACGGTTGGTTGAGCGGCAGAGCGCCCGCGCTGGGCAGATTGCCGCAGCTCTACGCGGTCAGTTTGATTATGTGATCATCGCTGCGCGCGGCATCTCTGATAACGCCGCCCGCTACGCTCAGTACCTGCTGGGCCAGCACAACCGGTTACCGGTGATGCTGGCTACTCCCTCGCTGTTCACGCTGTACCGGCGGCCTCCGTTGATGAAACGTGCGTTGGTGATGGGTATATCCCAGTCCGGCAAATCGCCTGATATTGTCTCGGTGATCGAGGAAGGCAACTATCAGGGTTGCCCCACGCTGGCGATCACCAACGATCCCGCTTCGCCGCTGGCCGAAGCCGCTGCACACCTGATCGATATCAGCGCCGGGCATGAACGCTCCATCGCGGCAACCAAAACCTACACAGCCACGTTGGTGGCGCTGATGCTGTTCTCAGGGCATCTCATCCAAGAGCAGGCTGTCCTTGGCTGGCTCTCCCGGTTGCCTGATCTGGCACAGCAGACGCTTGAAGCAGCCTCAGACTCACGTGCACGTATGGAGCGCTACGCGCATATGCAGCACTGCGCGGTGATTGGCCGGGGCTTCAACTATGCGACCGCCTTTGAGATCGCGCTGAAAATCACTGAACTGACCCGCATCGTCGCCGACCCATACTCCTCCGCCGACTTTCTGCACGGCCCTGTTGCCATGGTGGGTGACGGGTTCCCCATGATCCTCGTTGCGCCTTCTGGCGCAGTGCTGGGTGATATGCGCAGGCTGGTGGCCGATCTGTTGGAGCGCCGTGCCGACCTGCTGCTGATTTCCAACGATGCAGATCTGCTTCAGCAGGCACGGGGCGGCATCTGTCTACCGCCAGATTGCCCTGAATGGCTCTTGCCGGCCATCGCTGTCATGCCAGGGCAGATGCTAGGGCTGGCACTGGCGCTGGCGCGCGGCATTGACCCGGGTAGACCGGCCGGCCTGACTAAAGTTACAGAGACGTGGTGACCCGCACCGGCATCGCGTGGAGTTTCCCTGTGCCTGTCCTCGGTGTTGATGTAGGCGGCTCGGCTATTAAAGGAGCCCCGGTGGATACGCAGTCCGGGACGCTACTTGCGGATCGTATCCGCATTCCCACTCCTCAGCCAGCCACGCCGCAGGCGGTCGCAGGTGCAATCCGGCACATCGCAGACGCGTTTGAATGGGCAGGGGCGATTGGCTGCGGGCTGCCCTGTGCGGTGCGCGATGGTATAACGCTGACCGCCTATGCACTTGACCCAGATTGGATCTCTTTGGATGCTGCGAACTACTCACTGACAGCGCCGAGTTCGCGCGCCAGCTGCGTGAGCGTGCATCAAGGCGTGTGGATCAGGCCGGTGGACGCGCTGCTCGATACGAGTGTGGTGGTCGACCTGTGGCGCAGGCATCCACCGGCCCTGTCGTGGGCTGAGGCGCACCGGGAGTTTGTCATCGGCATCCATGTGCTGGTGGCGATAGAGCTGGTGGACGGGGTGCGCGGCAGCGAGGAGCTGGTGCACATAGACCGCCTGCTCGTGGGCTATGAAGTGGTGTACCTGACCCCCTCTGACTGCGCGTGGGCCAGCGAACAGCACCGGCGGCTGCGGCTCAGTCATGGCGTAGGTGTGATTGATGCGCTCATCGCGTCCAGCGCAGTACGGCTCGACACGCCGCTTTACACCCTGAACCTCAAGCACTTCCAGCCCCTGCCGGATGTGAAGGCAGTGCGTCCCTATTAGGCTTCCGTGCACCCACCGTTTGTGCGATTTCCTTCGCCAGGATACTTCGCTGGCAGGTAAAACACCAGCCGTAGCCTGTCCGGGTGTTGAAGCCAAACAGCCTGTGGTGGTCGTGGTGAGCGTGGCGCTCCGGGTAGATGCAGGGGCCGTTGAACCAGCCTCCTTAACAGCTCCCACCGTGCTCAGCACAGCAACTCAGCCTGGGTGGGCTGGTGCTGCTGATACTCGCGCCACGTCACCACCGGAACCTTGCCCTTGAGCGGAATGGCGCTGAAGCCCAGTGCTAGGGCGTCAGGCATCTCGATGCAGGTCAGCACATCGCGCCGCTGTGCTGATGCAGTCTTCCAGAACGCCGTCGCAGTGTTCTAGCTCCAGAGGCGGATGCTTACTGCTGCCAGGGTGCCATTCCCTATCACCATGACAATTGACATGTTGATATATGATATTTCACACTATGTTTTGTATACTATTGGATTTATCCTGTATAAAAATACAGGACATGTCTAATATAAGGTGGGTAAACAAATGACACTGATGGCTTTGAAGATCGACAACCGGTTCACCTGGAAGAAGTTAATCGCGCCCATTGTGACAGCCAGCGCCTTCTGGACACTTGCAATTGTGCTCTACGTTGTCAGCAGAGGTCAGCTCTTCGCCCTGATCAACTTCGGCTACCTGGGGACCTCGCTCGGCATCGGCCTGAGCCTCTACGCCCTCCTGCCCAAGAAGCAGAAGCCTCTCGGACGGCGTATCTCGCTGCTGCTGATCGGCCTATACCTGTTTGTGTTTATCGGGTTGGTCA
The DNA here is from genome assembly GCA_034435375.1 of Anaerolineae bacterium. GTDB lineage: Bacteria > Chloroflexota > Anaerolineae > Aggregatilineales > UBA3940 > DAOTXR01. Next base: position 6,154 of record DAOTXR010000049.1, on the reverse strand, counting down.
AGCAAGAGAACATCCAGATCGAGGGAGTCTGGTGGAGCCTGCTCAACGGCACCTTCTACGCCGCAGTCTGGCACTACATGGTCGCGAAGATCATTGGGCCGCTGCTCTTCGGGCGGCTGTGGTGTGGCTGGGCCTGCTGGTCGGTGATGGTTTTCGACCTGCTGCCCTATAAGCAGCCAGCCGGGCGTGTCCCCGGTAGATGGGGCTGGCTGCGCTATGCCCACATCGCACTCAGTGGCATTCTGGTACTGGCCCTGTGGCGGCTCTTTGACCTGCGGGTTGGCGTTATCGGGTGGACAGCGGTTGCCTGGTTCCTGGCCGGTAGTGTGCTCTACTACGCGGTCGGGATCGGGTTGGCGGTGGCGCTCAAAGACAACCGTGCCTTCTGCAAGTATCTGTGTCCGGTTGCGGTGCCCCTGAAGATCACCAGCCGCTTCTCACTGCTGAAGATCGGCACCGACAAAGAAAAGTGCAACAACTGCGGCGCCTGCGTGAAGATGTGTCCGATGGACATCCGTATTCCCGATTATGTGCACGACGGTCAGCGGGTACTTTCCACAGAGTGCACGCTGTGCCAGACCTGTGTGACGGTTTGTGCCAAGGATGCGCTGAAGCTCTCGTTCGGCTTCGATGTCGGCGGGCGTGAGTCGCTGCGCTATCGGGCGGTCGAACCTGTGCCCGGCGACTAAGCGCCAACGCCACAACCAGGCTGTTCGCTGAAAGGACAATCATATGGCTGAACAAACTACCCAATACTCATCCGGCAACAAGTTGTTTCGCTTCTTTGTTCGGCTGCAAAACCCCGTCATGAAGTGGCTGCTGCGATCTCCACTGCACGGGCTTGTCAGCGGGAAGTATGTGCTGATCACCGTCACTGGGCCAAAAGCGGCAGGCAGTACGGCCACGCTGGTTCAGTACGGGCGGGATAACGGCCAGTTGTTTATCATCACCAGCCGCGATTATATGGTGGCGCAACCTGTGCGGCGGCGCGGAGGTTGCATAGTGCTTCGCGGCGCAGCAACCACCGGATGGGCAGCCGTCGAAACGCGCCCTGAGGTCGTGGAGGTTGCCGCCCGCGTCATCTATCCCGTCCTGAAGGATGCGCAGTTGGCGCGCTTCCTGCCCCAATCGGTGGCGGTGGTCATCCAGCCTGGCGGCGCCCAATGAGCGAGAACCCGCGCTGGATAGAGCGCTACCGCATCCTGGCTTACGTGGTCATCGCCTATGCCTTCACCTGGGGCCTGGGCGGGGTTGTCATCACCAGCCGCTACGGGTTGCTTGAGGCGCCCGCTTGGCTGCATTTTGTTGCCGCATACGGCCCGCTGGTGGGAGCGTCTGTAATCACTGCCTGGGCGGATGGGCCCTCTGGCCTTCGTGACCTGCTTAACCGGCTGGTGAGGGTTCAGTTTAAGCCGGTCTGGTGGCTGGCGATTCTCTCTCCAGCCCTACTTGCCATCGCGGTTGCTCTTGGCGTATGGCTGGTCACGGGCAGCCCGCTGCCCCTCAGTGACTTCGGCGAGGTGGAAGGTATCGGCCAGGTGGGGATCATCAAGGCGCTGCTCCTATGGGTGGTTACCTTCGGGCTGGGCGAGGAAACAGGTTGGCGCGGCTTTTTGCAGCACCACCTTGATCGTCAGAGTCCCAGCCGTAACAATTCTCTGGTCGTCGGCCTGATCTGGGCAGCATGGCACATCCCGTTCTTCTTCTACCAGGACAATTACATCACGATGGGCTTGCTGGGCACATTCGGCTGGTTTATGGGGGTAATGGCGGGTGCGGTGTTCCTAGCCTGGATCTACCAGGGGACTGGCGCCAGCATCCTTGCGGTGGTCATCTGGCACGCGGTGTTCAACCTGTTTTCCGCCTCGCCAGCTTCCGTACAGTTGATCGCCCCCCTGCTGAGCGTGGGCGTGATCGCCGCCGCGATTGTGATCCGCAATGTGCAGCATCGGCAGGAGAAAGCTCAGCGTGCGTAGAATGCCCCTGGCAGGTTATACAGCTGTGTGGTTTACCAAAGGAATTAAGCCATGTCACTAAAGTACGCCATTCTCGGTATTCTCAATGTAATGCCCATGACGGGTTATGATCTCAAACACCGGGCTTTTGATGAGACGGCACAGCACTTCTGGCCTGCCGACCAGAGCCAGATTTACCGCACTCTGAATCACCTGGAAAACGCCGGCTGGGTGAGCAAGACGGTGGAAGAGCAGGACGATCGGCCAGATCGCAATGTCTATACCATAACCGATGAGGGACAGCGCGCCTTGATGGATTGGCTCAAATCCGACCAGGACATTCCGGCCCTGCGTGACCCGCTGCTGGTGCAGATCTTCTTTGGCCAGGAGGTGCCGCGCGCGGACCTGCTGAGGGTGATCGAGCAGCAAGCAGCGGCTCACTGCAACCGCCTGGCAGGTTACAAGAAGATCTCCATCCCACCGGTGGAATCGCGCCCTGACGACCGCTGGCTGGCGCTCCAGCACCTGACGCTGGATTTCGGGATAGCGCTGGAGCGGATGTACCTGGACTGGTTGGAGCGCTGCCGGGTTGTCATCACCAACCTGCCCGACGCTGACGAAGTTGGGAATTTTCGGGCAGGCCTCCGGTCGGTATCAGGGGAGGAGTGACGATCTGCGCGTAGGTGCCGAGGTGCAGGCCGGGGATGCGGTAGATGTCCACGCACCGGCTGACGTGCTGTCCGACCTTGTGCGCCAGGTTGTCGCCCTCGAGGACGAAGGTGCAGCCCACCTCATGGTCGTAGGCTGGCTCGAAGAAGCGCTTGTCGAGCAGGATGCAGTGGTCAATGGTGAGGTGCTCAATGTGGGCGGAGAAGCGCTTAAGTGGAAAACCGGCTGGGGCCGGTTTTCCTTGGGAGAAGCCTTTGGCTTCTCCACCGGCGCTCTCGTTGCCGTCGAGGCCGGGGTAGCCGCCGTGGCGCAGGCGGTGGGGCTTTCCGCTGAGGTCGGTGAAGTCGAGGGCGCGCCGCTCGATGAGCATGGCCCAGTACCGCGAGGGCGGGGCGAAGCAGTGTGACGACGTGGCAGCAGCGGCGGACTACCTGCATGGGTTGGGATACGTCCGCTCCGATGGGATCGGGCTGTTCGGGTACAGCTACGGTGGATATCTCGTGCTGCAAACGATGATCTGTGCGCCGGGGGCTTTCGCGGCGGGCGTGGCGATGGCCGCCGTCTCGGAGTGGGCAACCTACTCCGGCTACTCGACCTACGCCAGCATCCGGTTTGGGTTGCCGGACGAGGCGCCCAACCCCCTCTTTGAGCGCAGCCCGATCTACCACGTCCAGCGGATCATGGGTGCGCTGGTGATGACGTAGACCTCGTTTTAGGGCAGGTCAAATGGCTTCACAGGAAGTATCAAGCGATCCTGCAGGAGATGGATGGCGATATCGCCGCCATGTAGGGCAGCCGTGCCTACCTGGAGCAGGTACTCACCCAGAAGAAAGCAGAAAGCGACAGCCTGCAAGCGCAGTCCCGGGCAGTGGGCCAGCGCTTCATGGGCGGTTTGCATTGTTAGAGATGTTTACTGAGGCTGGAGTTGATGTGCTGATTGGCGTTGACCCGATGGAATGGGATCTACTCGCTACCAAGCAAATAGTGCAGGGCAAGGCATGCTTGTGGGGCGGCGTGAATGGGCATTTGACCATCGAGCAGGGGACGGCTGAGAAGGTCCGCAGCGAAGTGCGTGAAGCTCTTGAGCTTCTATCGCCAGGCGGAGGCTTTATACTCTCCCCTGTAGATAACGTTCGAGATCTGAACGAACGTTCTTTGGCCAACGTACAATCGTTGATCGAGGAGTGGCGCTGGCACACCGGACACCGATGACAAGAAGAGTCCTGGGTGCTGCAAACAGAATTAAAATTAGCGGCCATTCAAGGGCGCCCTATGCTCGCCTCTTACTCCAATTCGCCGAGCACCTGTATCTCCTTCCACGCGACCCAGGAGGGACTAGTCACCGTGTACACCCGAATAGCCCGGATATGCTCCAGCGCCGGAGAGGGGCTGAAGACCAGCCAGTCGCCCTCGCGCGTGAAGCCGTTGAATTCGTGTACCTGCGTGAAGCTCGCTTCGTCCCCCGCACGCACGAATATCTGATGCACGGTCTCGCCCTCCGGGTACTGTGCCACTAGCAGCCGGACTTGAGTGATGTGGAACATGGCCTGGAGATCGATCTCGATCCACTGTGGCGGACCTTCGCCTGCTCCCCACTGGCTGCTTTCGTCCTCATCCACGGCAAGTTCCGGCGGTTCACCAGGAAGCGCACTCGATGCGCTAATGGGCCGGCCATAAGCCAGGTTACCGCCAGGCACTGCAACCACCACACAGGGATCGGGCTGGTTGACGGGCGCGAATAGCTCCATCAGATAGCCATTCTCATCGGTGAACCCCCAAGTGCGGTCGTTGATCTCTGGGTTGGCAGGATAGTACGTCCAGTGCAGCCACCCATCGAATCCGTGTATGCAGGACTCTGCTACCCACTGCGTCATAGCACGCGCTCCGCTGGTGATGCTGCCGTACCGATGGCGGAAGGCGCCGTATTCGCCCATCAAGATAGGCTTTTCGTCGTAGCCTGCCATGCCGAACTGCTCCACCAGATCGGCCAGCGAGTACTCGCCGGGATAAGCATGGAAGTCGAAGAAGTCGAGGTCGGCCCCTGCCAGCAGGGGCAGGGTATCCACGTACCAACCAGGCGCAACCCCTGGCGCAAAGAAGCCCATCGTGACCAGCGCGGTGGGATCATGGGTGAGGATTTCCGCACGCATCTCGGCAATGTAGTGGATCAGCCCTTCGCTGACCATGTGCTGCTTTTCCTCCGGATCGCTCATATCATAAGTGCCGGTTGTCGTCTCGACCAGACCTTCGGTCAGAGACAGCGGCGGCTGATCTTGGAACATCCACTGCTCGTTGACCAGCTGCCAGCCAAGCACAGCGTCAAACGCCGCCCGGCGCTCGATCAGCCCGCTGAGGATGTCACGCCAGTAGCGTCGCGTGGCGGAGATGGCGTCTGGCGTTAAGTAGAAGGCATTGCGGTAGCCTGCGAAGGTCTCCCCGGCGCGGCGATTGGCTTCCTGCGAGTAGCCGCCGTCATCTGGTAGATCGTTGGAGGTGAACAGGATGAAAAGGCCAGACTCCTTCGCCGCAGCCATCATATCAGCAATGTTGTCCAGGTAGGCTGGATTCAGCCCCCCACTGTCGGCGTCGCCGATGCAGTCCGGCCCTGCATTGCATTGGTCGAGGAAGACACGCACCGTGTTGTAGCCCAACTCCGCCAGGTGGGCGAAGTCAGAGCGGGTGCGTTCAGCGTCGTATACTCCCACCTTCAACGTTAAGTGGGAATAGCGCCCCTCGGCGGTGGGCACAAACACGTAGTCCACACCGCGTGGCACGAACTTCTCCTGGCTGCGATGGTCGTAGAACTCCGCGATGCCTCCCACGACCCGCACGCCGATGACGTGGCTCGGCTGTTCCCAGCTGAGCGGGGAGGGGGGTGTATCTGCTGGAACGTCATCCTCAGGAAGTTCTGTTGATGTGGGCGTAGCGTCCACCGAGTCGGAGGTGGGTCCAGGCGCGCTGCAAGCCAACAACGCCAATACTATACTGCCAAGTGCTAGATGGGTATGCAGAATCTTTTTTGTCATAGGCTAATTATAGATAACCGAACGGGAACTCACCAAATCGGGCACAAACGCTTGCATGAGGTTGGTGAGTCGAGGCGCGCCGCTTCCCGCCTCTGGATCAGGTTGGGGGAGCGGGGGGCAACTTGTGTTTGCTCTGCGTGGTGACAGGCGCTTTGCCCTGTCCCACCTTGCCGTGGTGCCCCCTTCGGTAAATCTGGACGGCGCTTTTCTCCCCTTGCAGAGCCTCAAGCACTGTCTCAAACTTGAATTCTGGCGTAAAGCTACGGCGTTTTTGGCATGACACCCTATTCTCTCCCAGTTTCGCTCAGGATGATAAACTTCTTATCCCCTGTGTCTAAAAACTGGGACGCACTTCAGGGTGTGTGCGCTACTGGGGTGCATTTCAGTTTGGGGGGAGAAGAGGAGTAGACTGGATGCAGGAGGGAAGCACCTATGTCACCAGAAGAAGAACTGAAAGCGCGGTTGAAGCGTCAGGCTGATGAGCTGGTCGAGCGGGTGATGCGG
>DAOTXR010000048.1:0-409428 GCA_034435375.1 Anaerolineae bacterium | reverse complement strand
GGGGTCTCTCAGGATGTCTACTTGACTCTATTCAACCCACCCGATTCTTTGAAAGGAGGGGACATCCCTCCGGTAACATTATCAAATGAGCGAACTATTCCTGTTCGGTAACATTATCATTTGGGTTGACACGCATCTTGGCGGAAGCTGGGATTCTGCAACGCCATTTGTTCTAGAGCCAACGCCAATGGCTGCCTAAGCCCCAGACCAATCGGTGCAGACATGCTCTGGCGTAATATCGGCCCCACATTGGGCGCAGTGCTTCGGTGCAGGCAAGGTCTCGCCACAGTGCGAGCAGCGGCGCGGCATGGTGAGGTAAGGTGGGCAGATATGAACCTGCGACACAGGCCGGCAAACATGGGGCGGGGTAATATCCATGCCGCACTGGGCGCAGTAGGTGCGGCCCGGCAACAGTTCGCCACAATGAGGGCAGCGATCCAGCTTGAGCGCCGGGCAGATGTGCAGCGGGTCGGGCCTGGGGACCTGCGTAGGAGGTGCAGCCTTGCAACGGTGCGAGGGTGTGATGTCCGCTCCACACGTGACACAGAAACGTGGCGTGGGTGGTGGCTCTCCGCAAGCCAGACAGCGGCCTCGTAATGGCGCAGGAGGGCACACATGCGGAAGTGGCCGTGGGAGACACTGGTGGACCGGGGAGATGTCCGCACCACACACTTTGCAGAACTGAGGGGCAGGGACCGAATCGCCACAGTGGGGGCAGGAGTACGCAGGCCGGGGCAGGCAGCGGTGCTCTATGGCTCGTTCCATAAAGAACTCCCTTGGATTGGTTTGTTGCGCAGCGCAGGCGCACAACCGTGCCTGTTCATAGATCAACTACGCGCAGGGCATGTCGATTGTTGCAGCAGCGACAGCGCGGTATCATTTCGACCGTATGACAGACGTGACGCTCCTCCATGATGCGCTGATCGGCTGGTTTGAGTCAAACCAGGAGGATCTGCCCTGGCGTCGCAGCCGCGAACCGTACCGGGTGTGGCTATCAGAGGTCATGCTCCAGCAGACCCAGGTAGCCAATGTGATCCCTTACTACGAGCGCTTCCTGGCCCGCTTCCCAACGGTTGAAACCCTGGCAGAGGCTCCTCTGAGCGAAGTACTCAAACTGTGGGAAGGGTTGGGCTACTACAGCCGAGCGCGCAATCTGCACCGGGCAGCTCAGGTGGTAGTCGATGAGTGGGAGGGATGCTTCCCAGATGACATCAAAGACCTGCAGCGGCTGCCAGGCGTGGGCCGCTACACCGCAGGCGCGATTGGCAGTTTGGCGTTTGGACTCGACGTGCCAGTGTTGGATGGAAATGTAATACGGATTCTGACACGCCTGTTCAACATCGAAGCCGACGTGAGCCAGGAGAAGACACGACGTGACCTGTGGAACCTGGCCGAGCGTATCCTGCCAGCAGGGCGAGCAGGCTCCTGGAATGAGGGGTTGATGGAGCTGGGTCGCCGGATATGCACACCGCGCGTGCCACACTGCGATCGATGCCCGCTGGCAGCCCACTGTGAAGCCCGTCGGCAGGGCGTACAGGAGACGCGCCCCATCAGAACACCCAAAAAGCAGACGCCGCACTACGACGTGACAGCGGCTGTGATCCGCCGCAACGATGGGCATATTCTGATCGCCCAGCGCCCGCTCGACGGGATGTTGGGAGGACTGTGGGAGTTCCCTGGCGGCAAGAGGAATCCGGGCGAGTCGCTGGAGGAGTGCCTGCGCCGGGAGATTCGTGAAGAGCTGGCCATCGATGTCACAGTGGAGGCGCAGGTCGCCACGGTGAGACATACCTACACCCACTTCCGCATCACGTTGCATGCCTTCGAGTGCAGGCACGTGGGCGGCGAGCCACAGGCGGTGGGAGTCGCGGATTGGGCCTGGGTAACGCTAGACGGCCTCGACAGTTATGCCTTTGCCGTCACCGATCAGAAGATCGTTGCTGCACTGCGAGGTGGGAACGGCCAGACAGCGATGGATCTGGAAGGAAAGCCCTGTGGCTGATACACCTACTGTCAGCGTAGTGATGGTAGTGTATAACAACGAGGAGGGCCTGATACGCACGCTGGACAGTCTGCGTGCTCAGACTTTCCAGGACTTCGAGCTGATCGTGGTCGACAACGGCTCCTCTGACCGCACCTGGGATGTGCTGGAAGGCATTGAGAGGCCCTGCCTACGGCTTCATCGTTGCCAGACACCTAAGGGACGAGCCGAAATGCTGAACCGAGCACTCGGCTGGGCCAGTGGGGAGTTTGTGGTTTGCCACGAAGTGGGGGATGTCTCTGCACCTGAAAGGTTAGAGAAGCAGGTCGCTGTGCTCAGACGGCGCAAAGAGGCAGCGCTGGCCATATCGGCAGTGGACTGGGTGGATGAGGAAGGGCAGATACTCTGGCGCTTCGAGTGTCCCAATCAGCACCGCCTGATTGTCAACCGCCTCCGGCGGCAGGAAGGCCAGTGGATACAAGGCGCTATGATGCTGCGTCGCCAGGTGCTAGAGGCCGTGGGGGGGGTTCGTCCGGCCCTGTCTTTGGCCGCTGACTACGATCTGTGGCTGCGGATGGCCAACTCCGGAAGGCTGGCAGGCATTCCTGACACACTGTACACCATCACTTTCAGCCCTGAGAAGACGATGATAGCACGTCAGGCCGAGTTCGACGATTACACCATGCTGGCCCGCCAACTTGCTGACGAACGGGAAGAGCACGGGTGCGAGTTGACCGACGCCGAGAGTGCTTCGGCGGCCATCGCTGCACGCTACGCCCGGATGAATCCTCTCACCCGCCGCTCCCTCCAGGCAACAAGCTTATTAGGTTGGGCCGACCGCCTGATCGATTGGGGTGGCCCAGCCCAGGACCAGGCCTGGCGGCTATGGTGGCATGCACTGGCGGTGTGGCCATTCAGCGGCGAACTGTGGCGCTTCGCAAAGCAGCACGACACCAATAAACCCCTAAACCATGATGACACCTCTCTCTGAACCTGTCCCCTTGGCAGCCGCAGATCACTCACAGGTTTTGACGCTGTTTAAAACCTCACCACGCCACCACCTGCACCTGGACTGGCACAGCCTGGAGCAGTGGCTGCCAGATCCGGCTTTGCGCTGCTGGCTAGTGCGAAAGAATGGCCTGGTGCAGTCATTGATAGGAGCGACGGTGCATTTTCCTCCGCCAGGGGCAGGCCATCCCGCAGCCTGGGTGCGTTTCATCCAACCGGCTGGCGTGGCCAGCTTCGATCCTGCGCTGGACGACTTGTGGGAGGCAGTACGGGCTGATCTATGCAGGCTGGATGTACGGCAGGCGGCCATCTTGTCGCTGGAGTATTGGGTAGACGGCCTGGCCGGAAGATGGGGTTTCGAGCCACGGTACTCGGTGGTGACGCTGCGCCGAGAAGGGGGACCCATTCCACCTAAGCCAGCACCGCCGCTTGCGATCCGGGAGGTTGCCGCCACTGCCGATCTAGACATGGCAGCGAGCATCGACGCCGCAGCGTTTGAACCGCTGTGGCAATACGACCGCGCAACGTTGGCTATAGCCCAGCAACATGCGGCCAGCTTCACCCTATTGGAGCGCGAAGGTCTGCCAGTTGGCTACCAACTCAGCACCCGTAACCTGGGAGATGGCCATCTAGCACGGCTCGCAATCCTGCCAGAAGAGCAAGGCAAAGGTCTCGGCGGGTTGCTGATCGGCGAAGTGCTCCGTTTCTTCCAGGAGTTGCGGGTAGAAACGATCACTGTCAACACACAATCGGACAATGTCAGATCGCAGCGGCTATATACCAAGCTGGGCTTTGAGGTAATCGGGCAAGGTGTCCCCGTGTGGACACTCGACCTGTAGCTCAGGGCCAGTGACGCCCCATGCCCATCACTCCGGCGTTACTCGGAAGCGGTTGATCACAATTGGCTCAGCGAAACCTTTGACGTTCACCTGAGCCGTCTCGACGGAGTAGTCAGCCACTAACTGCTGTACTCCCGGTTCGTCGAAGACCTCCTGCGAGAAGGTGACTTCCCCTGCCTGGGCTACTCCCTCGACGCGCGAGGCCAGATTGACCGTCTGGCCGAAATAGTCAAGGCGGTTGTTGAGCGTCACCATGATCGTTGGGCCGCAGTGCAGGCCGACTTTCAACAAGAGGCGATCGTTCCCAGTGAGGTTCTGGGCACGGTTGAACTCGGCCAGGGCCTCGTGACCATCCAGAGCGGCACGCATCGCATCCGGCGCGGCGACAAAGGCGGCCATCACACTGTCGCCAATGGTCTTGATAACAGCCCCGCCAGCCCGATCGACGACCTGGAACAGAATGTCAAAATGTCGACGCACCCATTGAAAAGCCAGAGGATCGCCGCGTCGGGCATACATAGCAGTGCTGCCACTCAAGTCGGTAAACAACAGTGCAATGCGGCGAACCTCCAGGCTCTCGCCAGGAGGCAACGGCTGGTTTTGCGCCCAGTCGCGAAAAACCTGCACCGTCAGCATCTCGTGCCCGGTGGTCGGCGGATAGGTGCGCATAACGTTCTGGCGGTAGAGCGGATCGGAGGCACGCACAGTCAGTTTACGGAGCGCCGGGTGCACCGAGAACGTCACCCGCACCTCTTCGTCGGCATGAGCCGTGTAATCGCCACCGCAGGCGGGGCAAGTCACTGTACCTGTCGCCTCAGTGAGCGAGTCGATGGTCGTCTCGGCGCGACACATGGGGCACTCGACTTCCCAATGGAGCGTGACATCACCGAGCAGAAGAGAGTCGGCTAGCAGCGCCAACATAGCACGGTGATCGGTCCGCAGGTTGTCGGCCATTTGGCGGGGATAAGCGTGGTATACGGTCCGTTCGTCGTTGTGTAGCAGATAATCACGGAGATGTTCGCGGGTGACAGCCATGATCAACTACCCCATTTATGCACTGCGCTTGCCTGAAGCCCCTCGCTCCAGAAGCAACCGCTCAACCGATCGGAACCACTCCAACATTTCGATAGGGACTGTCAGAGGATGCATCTAGCTGGCAGACCCATTGGCAAGGCGCGGCGTCACAATCCAGGACGATCACGGGGCCGCCTCGCCATCAATGTACCGATCCCTCACCTTTTTGTCAACGCCAGAGAGGATGGAGAGAGCAACCTTCAAACCACGGCAAGCCGGGTTGCTTCTGCAGAGTAGGAGGCAGAACCCAGAGCAGGATAGCTAAACAGAAAGCCAGATATGTTATCTGTTGCGCTACATACCCTCTTATTGATTATGTCATCTTTTTTTAGTGCTGTGCTACAATGAGAGTACAACAACATGCCAGGGGAAACCCGATGCCAGAACACGAGGAAATCGAGATCAAGTTTTTGCTCGATGATCCAGATGTCGTGCGCAACGCGCTAGTGCGTCTGGGTGCAATCTCTCACGGCAGGCGCTATGAAATGAACATCCGGTTGGACGATGCAGCCCGCAGCCTGACGGAGCGCGGGATTGTGCTCCGCTTGCGCCGCATCGAGGCTGAGGAAGGGTCGAGCCATCTTCTGACAATTAAAACGCCTGGAAGCAGCATCAACCCCCTCTTGTCCGTCAGGCGAGAAATCGAACTGGAGGTCAGCGACGGCGCAGCCATGCTGGCTGGTCTTGAGGTGCTGGGATACAGACCTGCTATGCGCTACGAGAAGCGTCGCGAGACTTTTGTGCTAGGTCAGGCCGAAGTAGTGATCGACCAGATGCCATTCGGCTGGTTTCTCGAAATTGAAGGGTCGGAGGCAGATATTCGCGCTCTGGTGGGGCAACTCGGCTTCAATCTCACCCAGGGGATCAGGCTGAGCTACAGCCAGATGTTTGAGAATGTGCGCCGCTCACTCGACCTGGCCACAACTGACCTGACATTTGAGAAATTTGACGGCGTCAAGGTGCCTCCCCAGGCTTATCTCGGTGGATAGACTTGCAGCATTCTGAAGGAAGCACATCATCTTCCAGGAGCAAACTATGGCAACTTTACCCGATGGGCGAACTTTGCCTGGCAAACTGATCGTGGTCGAAGGAATCGACGGATCGGGCAAGAGCACCCAACTCGACCTACTGCGGAAGTGGTTGATCGGCGAGGGATACTGTGTTGCTTTCAGCCAGTGGAACTCGTCTACGATTGTGGGCGACGTCACACGGCGCGGGAAAAAGAAACAGCTCCTGACACCGCTTTCCTTCAGTCTGATCCATGCTGCCGATTTCGCCGATCGCATGGAACGCCAGATGTTGCCTGCCTTGAAGGCTGGAGCGATTGTGCTGGCCGATCGCTATATTTACACCGCTTTCGCCCGCGACGTGGCGCGTGGCCTGTCGCCCGAGTTCGTGCGGCAGCTCTACAGCTTTGCCATCCGACCCACGATTGCTTTTTATTTCAAGGTTCCACTTGACGAGTCGCTGAGGCGCATTGTCACAGGACGGCCCCAACTCAAGTATTACGAAGCTGGCCTCGACTTGGGCCTGGATGAAGACCCCTTCGAGAGCTTCAAGAAGTTCCAGAGCCTGATCCTGGCCGAGTATGACAGAATGGTTGATGAGTTTGGGTTGACTGTCATCGACGCCATGCAGCCCTTGCTTGAGCAGCAGGAGATAGTGCGCGGGACTGTCAAGCCACATCTCTACAACGTCCTGACCGCTGAAATCACCGGTTGGAAGGACATACTGGCAGCAGAGGGCCTGCATGGCCGTTATCTCAAGACCACTTTCCCGGAGCAGGAACAACCATGACTGCACGCAAACCTGAATTCCACGGATATGACCTGCTGGCAGACAAGGTCAAGCGTATCAAGGGCCGTCTAATTGTGCTGGAGGGCACGGATGGCGTGGGCCGCTCAAGCCAGATCGCGATGCTGCGCGAGTGGCTGGAAAACGAGGGATATGCAGTAGCCACCAGCGGGCTGAAGCGAGGTAAGCTGGCAGGGCCAGGACTAAGTCAGGCAATGGAAGGCCACACCCTGGGCGAGACGACAATGAACTTGCTTTACGCCACAGACTTTGCCGACCGGCTGGAGCGCGAGATTCTGCCAGCTCTGCGGGCAGGCTTCATTATGCTTACTGATCGCTACGTTTATTCGATCATCGTCCGTGCACTGGTACGTGGCACCGATCCGGCCTGGATTCGCAATCTGTTCAGCTTTGCGCTGGTGCCCGATATCGTGTTTTATCTGCACGCCGATGTCTCGAATCTGGTGCCCCGTGTGTTGAATGCACGTGGCTTCGATTATTGGGAGTCTGGCCTGGACTTCTTGCCGGGGCGCGACTACTATGACAACTTCGTCGAGTACCAGCGGCGGGTGCTAGCCCAGTTCGATGCCATCTCCGACCAATATGGCTTCCATCGCATTGATGCCAACCGCTCTATGCATGAAGTCTTCATCGAGTTGCAGAGCGAGATCAAAAAGGTGATTGCCGATATGAAGCCATCTGCACCAGACCTAAGCGAAACGGAAGCCGAGACAGGTAGCGCAAAGGAGAGCAAGGAACCCGATAACAGAGATAAACCCAAAAGTCGGAGCAGGAAAAAAGGGTAACCGCCGGTCAGACCCTGCCCTACAGCACAGCCCAGCAAGGAACATAGCATGACCAACACTATCCCGCCCGACATGGCGTTGTCACCTGAGGAAAGAGCCTCCTTGGAAGGAGTCGCGCGCTCTGGAGACGTCACACTGGCACGTCGCGCCCGCATCATCCTGGCTTGGGATGATGGCCTGAGCACCGATCAGATTGCTGAACAGGTTGGTTTAAGCATGCGCACGGTGGATCGCTGGCTCCGGGCGTTCCACAAGACCAGACTCGAGATTTTCCCAACGGAGGTGTCTGCAAACACACCGTCTGTCACAGAGCTGGATGAAGGTCCAGCCAAGCCTGCTGAGCCTGGCATGATCCCGATCACAGTAGCAGAGCTGTGCCGCCGCTATCAGGTTGACATGGGTCACGCTCACCATGTAGGCTACCTAGCAGTTGAGCTGTTCAACCTCACTCAAACGCTGCATCGTCTGGACGATCGCTGGCGCGAGCTAATCTTTACGGCAGGAATTCTGCACAATGTTGCCTTCGCGGGCGGTGTAGCCAAGCACCATACCCGGGGGCGCGACATCATCCTGGAGAATCCACTGAGCGATCTGTCTGACCTGGGCCGGATCGTCGTCGCTATGACCACGTCTTTTCATCGGAAAGCATGGCGGCCCGACCGAGTGGAGAAGGAGCCTGCCTATGCTCAGCTAACCCCTGAGATACAGGAGGCCACGCTGAAACTGGCCGCGTTGGTGCGTCTTGCCGATGGGTTGGACTACTCACAGAGCCAGACGACCATCCTAGGTCCATGTCAGGCAGGCCCGGCAGGGGTGCATATCACTGTGGTTGGCCCATTTGCCGAGAGTGACGCAGCACGCGCCGAGGAAAAGGCTGACATGTGGCTGGCAGTGGTCGGTGTGCCGATTCGCATCACAGCGTCCCGCGACCTGGTTGCCTTCGAGGCAGACGAAGCTCAACTGAGGGCCTCTCCACAGACGCAGGCTGCTCCGCTGCCGCTCCTGCCTAACCCAGGCGTTCAGTCCGACGATCTCATGAGCGAAGCCGGGCGGAAGGTGCTGCGGTTCCACTTCGAACGGATGCTGTTCTACGAGCCAGGCACGCGCCTGGGCGAGGATGTGGAAGCCCTGCATGATATGCGGGTCGCTACGCGGCGGATGCGGGCAGCTTTTCGAGTGTTTGAGGACGCCTTCGAGCCGAAGCTGAAGCGGCACCTGCTGCGTGAACTCAGACGCACAGCCCAGACCCTGGGGGCAGTGCGCGATCTAGACGTGTTCATGCAGAATGCTCAGCTTTACCTGGCATCCCTGCCTGCCGGGCGGCAGAGCGGACTTGAGCCGCTGTTTGAAGCATGGCAAGGTCAGCGCGAGAAGGCACGAACAAGATTGCTCGATTACCTAGATAGTGAAGCTTACCGGGCCTTTGTAGATGACTTTAGCGAGTTTGTAAGCACGCCTGGCCTGGGGAGCATCGACGGCGTTACAGACAGGCCATCGGCGGTGCTGGTGTGGCAGGTGGTTCCTCGCCTAATCTACACCCGCTACGAGGCCGTACGAGCCTATGAGAACGTGATTGAGAACGCCTCGCTGCAGACATTGCATGCCCTGCGGATCGATGGCAAACGGCTGCGCTACACGCTGGAGTTCTTCAGCGAAGTGTTGGGAGGCGAGGCGAAAGACGTGATCGCGCTGACCGTCAAACTCCAGGATCATCTGGGGGCATTGCACGACGCCGACGTAGCCTGTGAAGTACTGCGAAACACCATGGAAAAATTGCTTAAAAAGGCCCGCAAACAACAGGAGCAGACACTTAACACGGTCTCTCTGCCTGACCTGAGTGGGATCGCAGCCTATCTGAACAATCGCGAGATGGAACTGACTCGTCTGCGACAGACGTTTCCTGACATCTGGGCGACCCTCATCTCGCCTGAGACCCGCCGCAAGCTAGCTCTGGCCGTCAGTGTCCTATGAACGAGAGTCCTGATGTCGTGTCTGTAGGCCAACAGTCGTCATTCAGAGGCTAACGGCTTGCCAGGTACCCATGGTCGCGGAACCAGGCCACCGTATCCATCACGGTTTCCTCAAAGGGACGGGGCGTAAAGCCAAAAGTCCGCCACCCTTTCTCGGCGTTGAGGGGTTGCCAGTAGGGCAAGGCCATCATCGTGGCCGGGATAGGCAGATGCAGCAACTTGGCCAAACCCAACACAGCACGCACCCTCCGCATGCTCCACACGCCGCGCGGTGGGCGGACACCTAAAAGCCTGGCTGCTTCGCGCAGCGCTTCGGCCACATTGAGGTTGTGCCCACCAATGATGTAACGCTCGCCGGGGACGCCCAGCGTAGCTGCCCTAACGTGTGCCAGCGCTACATCCCGCCCATCGACAATGTTAGTGACCACATCGACTCCCACCGGAACTTGCCCTTTGGCCACCATAAGCAGGATCTGACTGGTGCTGGGTTTGACATCCCCCGGGCCGAACACCGCCGCCGGGCACAGGATGATCACCGGCAACCCAGCAACGGTAGCCCGCAGAGCTTCATGTTCCATGGTCCACTTGACCTCATAGTAGGGGTTGGTGGTTGAGCCAGGAAGATAGCCATCGCGTTCATCGGCCAGCCGCTCTGTCCCTGAGGGGGGAAGCCCGATGGTCGAAAGCGAGCTAGTGTAGACCACGCGCTTCACACCGGTCTGTTGAGCCACACTCAGCACCGATCGCATCTGTCGCACCCCTGCCTGCACAACCCGCCGGACACTACGCTCCGTCGTAGGGTATTGGGCCGCCGCATGAAACAACACCTCACAGCCCTCCAGGGCGGCAGAGAGCGCTAATGGATCAGCCAGATCGCCATCGTGCCAGACGATGGGCACGTCACCAACTGCACCTACAGCACCTCGCCGCCGCCGTAGGCCGTGGACCTCCATCCCAGTGGCATGGGCCATACGGGCAATCTGCCCACCGATAAAGCCCGTAGCCCCCAGCACCAATACACGCATAGCCAGACTCCTCGGATGCTCCGCCGAACATCACAACGCCCCACCGAATGGACAGTGGGGCGTTGTGTGATCAACAGGGTAGATCAGGCGAGATCGGTTTTACGCGTTGCCTTGCTCTTCTACCTCGATACGCTCATACTTGACGGCGTAAGCTCCGTTGGGCTTCTGCACATAGTAGAGCTTCATCAGGAACTTCGGTGCGTCTCCCTTGCGAGTCTTACCGACAGTTTTCTTGGCACCTTTCTTGCCAGCCATGCCTTTTTAGTAAACTCCTTCTCAGATTTGCCCCACTATCCAGGGCATTGACCCCACTTAGTCGTTCGTTGACCCTTCAGTTGGAGAAGTCGTACCGCTCGCCGGAATCGCGCCCCCACTCTGGAGCAGCTGGTTCAACAGGTCGACACGAGGATCAAGCGCCACAGGCAATTTATTGGGCGGTGTGACGTTGTAAGCGTTGATGATGTAATCCAACGTCACCGGATCGGTGACAATATCATTTATATCGTCATCCAACGCACTGCGCAACACCAGATCAATCGAGGCCCCCGTCTCAATGGCATACTTGAGTACCAGAACATCCTGCCGCGTCATAGCCAGGGTGACCAGGTCTGGCACCGGTATCTCAGGGACCGGGGTCGCCCCACCCCCCTCAGGAGTCGGCTCACCCTCAGGCGGAGCAGTGGGAGGAGGCGCAGGCGTGATCACTATCGGCTGGGCCAGGTCAGTGAGCGGCCACAGGCCAACATGCATCACGATGGCATTGTCGATGACCAACTGGGTGGTCTGCCGGACAATGGGCTCACCGCTTGTGATGCCATTCTGGTTAGGAACGATGATCAGGGTCGTGCCAAACAGACCGCGATCCTCTCGGCCCTGCGTCATCTCCATGAGGTTGAACCCTAGCGCAGACAGCTCCGGGCTGTCTGTCAGGTAGATAGCCTGGTTGGGCAGAGGAGTCTGAAATTCCTCGTCCACATCGATAAAGCGGAAAGACATCAAGATATCGACGTGGTCGCCCTCGCGCAATGCATAGCCCACCAACGAAGTGCGCGTAATGGGAACCGTGATGGCCACCATCCCAGAGGGGATGCGCAGAGCAGCATCAGAGCCGACATCGCCCAGACCGGTTGGCTCCTCACCCGCAGTAAGCATGAAGTTCAGAACGGGCTGCCCCTTCAGGATGTCCACACGGGCAATGCGCCCCTCAACCTGATCCAGCCCTGCGCCACCAACCTCTCCGCTCACCGTCAGTGCATCGGTAGGCAGCGGGGCTACATCGAGAAGCGGCCAGGGCATCACGGTGACATCCTGTACCGTCAGACGGGCGCCGCGTGGAATGTCCCGCGCTGCCACGATGATGTTCACCACTGGCGGAGGAGTCGGCGGTGGCGCCGTCGGCGGTTCGCTGGCGGTTGTACCACGACCGCCGCCTCCCAGCCCCTGCAACACAAACAGCGCCATAGCTGCAATGATAACCACGATCAGAATCAGCACGATGAGTATTACGCCGGTTCTCCGGCCTCGCCCAGCGCCCATAGTGGTTTTTCTCCCTGGTTTCGCCTAGAGTAGTTTAGTTGGCTCAACAACCCGAATACCTATGCTGATAATGGACCGGTTCACCCTATTATACGAGAATGGCGCAAGCAGGCAAATGGGTCGAAAGTACGTCAGCCACTGGCACACCGCGCCAGCAAGGCAGTGGGCGCACCTGCGGGTGCGCCCACTGCGGAGCAGTCGGTGGGGATGCAGAGCTACTGCACCAGGAACGGTCGGCTGGACAACGTGATCTTCCACGTCATGGTGTCTTGCGAACCGCCATCGTAAGAGGCCATCAAACGCCCACCATAGAATGGGATGGCTGGAGTGCCACCCTCGCTAGGGATGTTGAAGGAGTAGGATTGCCACTCGTTGTTGTTGCTCGCGTCATAAAGCCGCGCGGGACTGGCGCCATTCACCGGGAAATTCCTGCATTCGTTGGAGCTGGGAGGGCTGGTGGTGCTTGGATAACACGCCACCCAGTCGCTCTGCGGTATGGTATCGAAATACAGGTTAAAAGGAGCACCCGAGCCGCTGTCAGAGTCGTACAGCGAAATGGTCATCTGTAAGCCAGCCATCTCTGGCCCCAGGTAGGTCAGCGGGATTTCAACCCGGTCGGAGGTGACCATGTTCATTGCCCGGCGACCCAGAGCGTATATCCCGACACCTCTGGCGTTATGGTATCGGTTGCCCAGCGACAGCTCGTTCACAATGTACACATGGCGGGCATTGACGTAGGATGGCGCGATCACATCGGGGTCTTCATCCGGCGAAGGGCCAGCCCACAGGTCATACACATTCTCGCCCGACCCGCGCATGGAGGCAACAGCCAAGAAAAACTCGTACCCATTCGATCCCGGTGGGCGGTAGATGTCGGGCACTTCGGTCGTCAGATCGATGACAAAGTCACCGTTGGATGTGGCCGAGCAGGACGGGGCATTGGTGTAAAAGCCTCGAGAGGCATCCACACCGCCCGCGGCCTGGGAACGGAAGAAGGCTGCCCGGATGGTGTTGCAAGGCTCAACCTCAGTATAGGGCTCTGCAGCAGAGGTCAGTCCCACGATAGGTGTTGTGCCCCGCACGATATCATCATGCGGAGGATCTGGATCATTCTCGTACACTGGCCAGATGGGCCGACCTGCGGCCTGCGAGAATTCAGGCATGCGATGGGCGGCATTTGAGACTCCGGGTGAGATCCACATCAGGTCGGTGGCCCGCGCCTCATTATAGGCATAGGTTGCATACTGAGTAGCAGTCCGCCCGCTGGCAGTAGCAGCATTGTAGGTAGACCCATAGGGACCGCTCGGCGCGCCAGCAGCCCCACCGAACGTCGAGGGATGGCTGGTAGCCCCGCCAACCGAGTCGGTAGTGCTGATCCAGGCTTTGCCTATATAGTAAGCCAGGTCCACCGGCTCCAGCTCTCCGCTAGAGAGCTGCTTGTAGTAGAAGAGGCGGAACAGGGTGTTGTTGTTATCTCGCTGGTTGTTGGTCTTGCTGCCACTGCAAGTGGTCCCTTGCGAGAAGTCGCCGCTTCCGACGTACTCATCCAGGTTAAAGAACCAGAAGGGATTGCCGGCGTTGTCAGAACTGCCGGTGCTGCTGCTGGCCTGAGCTCCCTCTTCGGTCAACCGAGCAACAGCAGGCAGACGGTCAGTCACGTCCTCATATCTGACGATGGAGCCATTGCGTTCATAGATCGGGATGTCGTTACCCCATGTCCTGTTGCCAGCATCGGGGTCCAGGATCTCGACGCGGACCTTGTTGTAAGGATACCCTGGTGGAACCACAATGCGGTACACATACACGCCGCCCAGCTCTGAGTAGTACGGATTGGGAATGGTCTGGGAACTCTCAGGCCCGCCTCGAACAGGGATGTAGGCGTCACCACGCACGGAGCAGATATTGGGGCCGTAGGTGGAAGGGCTGGCCGTCTTGATCAACCCAAACTGCGAGGTGTCACTGGCGAAGATATCGACCACCGTCAGATATTCGGCGGTAGCCTGGCTTCTCAGCGGGAACTTCCCAAAGCCCAGCAGCGGCATAAAGTAGGTTTCGCTCTCCCACAGCACTTCGATGTGATAGCGAATCGCGCCGGGGGCTAGGCCGGGTCGCCGTTCGCCGCAGTAATCGTTGGGGCCTGCAGGCTTCCAGCTGACAGAGCTACAGGAAGTTTGCGAGGTCGTAAAGATGTTGTTAGCCGCCAGGACCTGCTGCCCGCGGATGTTGGCTGCCGTCAGGTCCGAATTGCTCAGCACCACCACACCGGCCAGCGCTGCCGAGTCCACTGCGCGGTCCAGTTGGGATTTGCGCATGAACAGCACACCACCATCCACCGCCAACCCTGCTGCCACCAGCAATCCCACCATTGCCAGGGCGACAATGAGCAGGATCTGGCCGCGTTTCCGTCTGTCGACGTCGCGCCATTCGATCATCAAGTTCATGGTTCCACCTCGTTTTCAGCCACTTGTCCCTCAGTGGTCAAATCCACAACTCTCGTCAAACCGCACAAAATCGAAGGTCAAAGTAGTGAAGTTAGCCCCGTATCCTCTGATACGGATAATGACAAAGTTCGAGACCAAGTACTTGGGCGCAATGTCGTACTGGCTGTAGATGACGGCCCGCACCGCACGGCCCTTGGCAATGTGATCGTCCATTGCGCTCTGCGTGGTTCCCCAGCTCCCATCCCATACTGCTCCCCATACATAATCGCCACGGTGCATCTGGATGTCAGAGGGGTCCACAGGGTTCTTGTACCCTGTGGTCGGGCTGGTGCTGTTGCCTGGATAAGCCATGGCAACGCCGAGCTGGCTGGTTCCCGCGCCACGCCATGAGAGGAACTGGAACCCGGTATCGCCGCGCGGGATATTCGAAAAACGCTGGTCCTCTTCTGCATTGGCCGGGATGACATCCTCATAGATTCCGATGGGATAGGCGCTGCATCCCCCAGCCTTCAGGTTGATCGTGGTCTGCTCGATCTCCTGGATCAGGACCGTGTAAGCCCACAGAGGTACACGCCCCTGGCTCTCGCCGGGCACCCTGAAAAAGGGAAGGTTGAGGATCGTGTCAGCCTTGTAATATACGACAACGATCGACAGCCGCTGGCCATCGAGCGAGCGGCGCTGGCTCTGATCCCCTCCTACGAAGCTCTTGAAGCTGTTCAGGACGTCGGAGGGCTGGATGGGCATCGTGCAATCGTCACCAAAGACGCACACGACAGGCACACCCCAATCAGTTGCACTGCCGTCCTTCCAGCTCCAGTAGGATGCCCCATCGGTCAGAATGACCGGACGAATGACCCAAATCGACATCTGCGCCGGGTCGTAGGTGAGCGACTCTTCGCTGGCCTGCCTGACGACCTCCATCACGCTGGCGTCGGTGCCGCCTGCAGCAGCAAAGCGGGCTCCTTCACGCGCAGCCAACTGCACGCGGTTGTACAACGTGAGCACATTGCCGACCTCAAGCACTGCCGCTATGATCATCAAGAGAATGGGCAGCACAAGCACAAACTCAACCAGACTCTGGCCACGCCGTGGGCGTAGAGCGGCAGGCAGCATCCGAGCGCTGTGTGGTAAGTTTGACCCGGTGACAAAAAGCACCTCAGCTTACCTCCCCCGCTACCGTAGCAGCCCGGTGGTCGCGTCGAGATTGACCTCGCAGACAGCCAAGGGGTCAGCAGGCGAAAAGACACGCAGATGCCACACCAACGTCCGGTGGTCAGCAGCCGTAGACAGCCTGGCTTGCACCTGACTATCTGCCTGGCTCTCGAACGTGGTACGGCAAGCCTCTAACAGACGGCCCACGGCCTGAGGGCTGTCCACCTGCCACCCCTGGTCACTGAGCAGGGTGGGAGGTGTCTCCCACGGCTTCACCTCAGCCACGCGGGCGCCGTTAGTCCGGTCTACGATGACGGTTGCCATCTGATGGCTGGTCGGCAGATAGAAGTGAAAAGTCCAGCCGGTACGCCCAGACTCAAGCTGGACGGCATTGACGATGGGCGTCCAGGCCCCCACACCGCTGGCCAGTTCCGCCGCCGGGTCAGTTTGGCGGATCACCTCGACAGCCGGGGGATACGCCTCGCGTGCCGTGGGGATAGATGTATCTGTCCACACGGGGGTAGCCTGGACCTGCTGCGGCGCAGCGGACAGTTGCAGGCGCGGCACCACAATTGTCATGGCACAACACAGCCCTGCAATGAGCGTCAAGCTGAAAGCAATGGCAACCTGGACATCTGGGCTCAGGCCAAGGCCCTTGCGCTCTCCCTGATCCGGCTCCACTGAGCTAGGGAAGTCATCCTTCCCGCCAAAGAGGCTGCCCAAGAAACCCATCGTACCCTCTCATTGTGTGCAGGGGCCACCCGGTCAGGTGCATCCGCCGGGTGGCCAGTTCAGGTCTGTTGCCGATGCAGCCGCCAGGGCCTACGGGAGCAACTCGATCCCAATGCCCTGAACCCACGGTCTCTGGCGGCTACCAGTCACACTGTCGCCATTCTCGAAGATGATATACAGATTATTGGCCGAGGCCAACGTTACCGTAAAGGTCTCAATGCCAAGACGGTATCTCCCGAACGCTGTCCGCGGCTCATACTCGTTGCTCGAACGACCCGAGTCGAAGGTGATAAACTGCTGGACGCTGGTGCCGATCTTGTAGTACACATCGAACCGCCGTGGCTGGTTGTTAGGATCGGAGAAGGCCAGGTAGATGCGATAGTTGCCCTCCGACAAGTTGTCGAACCGCATGCTGAACTCGTTGACGCCACGGCAACTGAACAGAGTAGTTGTAGTTGCATCGACAGGGTTGCCAGCCGGGTCTCGGACGGTCTGGGTATCGCTGCGCCAATCTGGTGAGCTGGACTCCCAGCCCCAGCCAAGCGATGACTGGTAAGCCAGGTTCGCCAACCAGATCATGTTGGATGACCCCAGCAGATAAGGCAGGCCCGGCTCATTGGCGACCCCCCATGTCAGGGTGGGGCAGTTGGGGGTGCCTGTGCCCAGGTTGATAAACATATACCGTGGCCGCGGCACAATCGACACCGAGGCTTGGTCGTCCTCAGAGGGGATATTATTCCCCGGCGTCGAGTCAGGGTCAGGGTCGATCATGGCTGTCAGTTCAGCTGTATTGGTGATGGTAGTGCCCTCTGTGCCGTTGTTCACCGTGACTCTGAGGGTCAGGGTTCGGGAGCTGCCGGCAGGAACAGTGCCCACGTTCCATACGCCCGTGCCGCTGTTATAGGTGCCCTGGCTGGCAGTTGCCGACTGGAGCGTCAGGCCGGCAGGCACCACATCCGTGATGAAGACGCCGGTGGCCGGGCTTGGCCCTGCATTGGTCACTGTGACCGTATACGTCAGCCATGAGCCCACAAACGGGATAGTGCTAGGGCTGACCGTCTTGGTCACTGACACGTCGGCAATGTTACTGGCAATGAAGCTGGCGCTGCCCACATTGTTGGCGCTGTTATTGTCCGCCTGATCGAGTACCAGGTTGGATGTAATGTTGGTAACAGTGGTGTTGTTAGGTGCGTTCACCAGCGCGGTGATCGTTAATGTCACCGTGGCATTCAGATTGAGTGTCCCGATGGTCCACAGCCCGGTGACGTTGTCATAAGTAGTGCCAGTGCTCGCCGTGTGGGAGACATAATCCGCGCCAGCGGGCAACAGATCCGTGAGCGCCACCCCGGTAGCCTGATCCGGGCCGAGGTTCCTTACCGTCAGAGTATAAACCACTTGCTGGCCTGACGCCGGATGGTCCCGGTCAACCGTCTTGGTCACCTGCAGGTCAGCGGTCGGTTGCCTCACCGTGACGTTGACAGTGCCGACATTATTGGCAGGGTCTGGGTCGGCCTGAGTGGCCACCAGATTGCTGGTGGTGTTGGTGATCACTGTGCCTACTGCGGTGGTTGTATTGACGATTGCATCGATCTCGAGGTCTACCGACTCGAACTTATTCACAGGGCCGATAGTCCACACGCCAGTCGCCGAGTTGTAGACTCCCCGGTCGGCTCTGGAGGTAACATAAGTCAACGTAGCCGGGAGCACATCCGTGATAGACACACCCGTGGCTGGGTCTGGACCGAGGTTCGACACTCGGATGTTGTAGGTGATAGTCTGGCCTGGGATCGGCGTCTGATCTGCCACATCGGGAACCGTCTTGACTACTGAGAGGTCAGCGCCTTCTATCGTGAAGGTCACGCTGGCTGTGTCATTGGCGGGATTCGGATCTGGCTCAGTCCTGGCTGTGATGGTGGCTGTGTTGGTAACCGTCTTGGCGACCGCGGCAGCTAGCACCCTAGCCTGGATGGTCAGAGTAGCCGAGGCGCCGCCGGCCAGGTTACCTACGGCCCAGTTACCAGTTCCACTGTCGAAAGTTCCCACGCTGGGCGTGAAAGAGAGATAGGTGAGCCAGGTGGCAGGCGGCAACAGGTCTTGCACTACAATGCCGCTGGCACCATTGGTCGGATTCGTGTTGGTGATGGTGACAGTATAGGTGATGACGCTACCAATGGTCGGCGTCGGATTGTCCAGGACCTTCGTCACTGCTAAGTCAACCGCGCCGACCGTGAAGGCGACACTGTCCTGGTTGTTCAAGGGCTGGATTTCGGTCATCCCAGAGCCCACTACCAGATCCTTGGCCTCGTTGATCACTGTCTGGCCCATGGCGGCCGTCACTAGGGCAGTGATCTCCAGGGTCGCGGTTTGCAGCCGGGGCAGGTCACCGATGTCCCACTGGCCACTACCCGGAGTGTAGGTGCCCCTGTCTGCTGTGTGGCTCTGGTACGTCAGTTGAGCAGATGGGAGCACATCGCTGAGCTGAACACCCATTGCATCATTCGGACCCATGTTGGTCACTGTGACCCTGTACACGACGTTCTCATTCGTCATGGGGTCAGGGTTGCCAATGATCTCCTTCGACACCGCGAGGTCAGCCGCTTGGACTATCTCAATCGATGTAGGTAAGCCCTTGGCATTGTTTTCCTCACGGGCCGGGTCGGCCATTGAGCCAGTGCCCACCTCGTCTATCGCATTGGTGGCGGTGCCAGGCAGGGAGCTAGGCGCGTCTACCCAGGCATAGAGGTACCATGTTCCGATCGGAATGTTAAGCTGACCAGTGACCGAGATAGGCCCCAGGGTAGACCCGCTGAGCACCCGCTCAGTGATCTCTGCCGAGGCAGCGATCTCTGTCACACCCGCCAGCGGTGTGGTCTCTGGCGAGAGCTGGGTTGGGGAGGCATACACCCGGATGTAAAACGTGGAGCTGGTCGGTGTGTGCTGCACGCCAATGTTCTCGACGGTCACGTCGAACTCAACGTCCTGACCGACGATGTACTGACCGGATAGCGCAGGGGGAGTCTTGAGCACAAGTTCTTTGACGGTCAAGTCAGCAGGAGTAGGAGGCTCAAGAACGGGCACCGGAGGCAGGCTGGGTGCAACTGCAGCTTGGCGCTGCAGGCTGGTGCTGCCAAACGCCTCATTGGTCATGATAGCTGTGGCCGTCAGGCGAACTGACGGCGCAATGGCATTCAAGATAGGGGCCACAATGGGCAGCCGGTATTGGATCTGGACAACGACCTTCTCCTCTGGAGCCCCAGCAAAGCCGCGTGAGAAGCCGGTCTGATTGCCCGCAAATGAGCTGGGATAGTAGTCCGAGTAGTTTACAGTCGTTCCGTTTCGTACGAAAGTGCCAGTATTGGGTGAGGCATCATCTGCAACACCCATGACGACGATCTCATAATAGCCAGGAGCATCCACATCCCACTGAGGAGACGCGACCGTCGACACACGAGGGTCTAGTGGAAGCCCCGTCATGGCTCTGAGGGTAGCCGCTTCGACGGAGCACGTGCGGGCGTTGCGCCACGGCTGGTAGAACGTGTAGCCCGGCACGGTGGGAGACAGCGGGTCGTCGTCAAAGAGCGGCCAGCAGGGCGCAATGTGCGCATAAGGGTCGGTCGAGCTGATATTGAAATGTCCACTTGGGTTGCTGGAGTAGTTAGTGTCCCAGTCACCCGTGATGGCGTAGCGTGCACCGGTGCGGGCGGCATGTTGCAGAATCACATAAGCTGCCAGGAGCCGCGCCACCTCGATGATCATCACGAGCAGCAGCACGAACACCATCGCCGTCAGAGCGAATTCCACCAGTGTCTGTGCTCGCCTCTTGCCAGTCGGTCGGAATAAGTCCAACTTAAACATGCTCGACCTCTCAATATAAGTGATAACTACATCATATCCCTGCGTCACTGTATCGTGCAGGCTGGTTAGGACATACCTCGTTCAGTCATCACAGTGGTTATAACACCCGTACAGCAAGGCCCTGGATCGTCAGGCGGCGCATCACAGCACAAGCGAGTGCGTCTTAGTTGGGGACAGTGCGTCAGTGAGCAATACACATAGAGCCACACGAGAGACTCCTCACCCCATCTTCGAGCTCTATCGGCATGAACTCACACTACAATGCTGCGTTGTTAATGTGCATCGCCTCGACGGGTAACGCTGATGAGTGTACTCGCGTGAGATAGGCACCTTTTCGGCCATCTACATTATAACAGTAAACCCTGGGGCCAAAACAATAGGAATTAAGCCCTAACGTCAGGCAGGTAGTGTGTCTCACAGCCCCAGCCCTTTGACTGAGTGTACGGAAAGGAGGGTCAGGCTTGCGCCCCACAGGTTTTGCTGCGCGGGTCCCGCTCTCAGTCAGCCTGCCTGGTTCACACAGGCATGCTATACTAATGTGATAACAGTGAATTTCTTTTCAGTGAATCCCCAGCACAGATCGGGCATCAAACAATGACAGACTCAACGTTGTCTGAGGAGACAATAGACCTGAACGCCCTGAGGGAGGGCGACAAGGCTGTGTTCGCCCAGGTTGTAGAGTTATACGCGGACCGGCTGTATAATCTCACCCTCAAGCTGACAGGCGATCCATACGAGGCAGAGGACGCGCTCCAGGAGACGTTTATCAGCGCGTACAAAAGCATCCGCCGGTTTGAGGGTCGGAGCAGCGTCGGAACCTGGCTATATCGCATCGCCTACAATGCTGCCATGATGCGCAAGCGCAAGAAACAGCCAGACACAGTATCCATTGATGAGCCAGTCACGCTGGACGATGGTGAGATGGTGCCTCGCCAGTTCTATGACTGGTGTTGCCTGCCAGAAAGCGATCTGCTGAGCACCGAAGCCATGGACCACATGAATCGCGCCATCCAACAGTTGCCCGAGGCCCTGAAGTCGGTCTTTGTGCTGCGCGACATCGAAGGTCTTTCTACTGCCGAGGTAGGTGAGGTGCTGGGTCTCTCAACTCCGGCGGTGAAGTCACGACTGCACCGGGCCCGCCTGTTCCTGCGCGAGCAAATCTCGCAGTACTTTGCAGAGTGGGCCTCCGGAAAGGACAATGGGCACGATGACTGAGCACACGCACGAACATAGAAGCTGTCGAGAGCTGCTCGGCACGCTCTCGCTCTACTTAGATGGTGAGGCCGAAGAGTCGCTGTGCCAGGAGATCGAGCGCCACATGGCCGAGTGCGAGAATTGCCGGGTGGTGATCGACACGCTCACCATGACTGTTAAGCTCTATCGGGAACATGGTCACACTCCCCTGCCCAGCGATGCTCGACAACGCTTGTTTGCGGCTCTAGATCTGTCTGATTATCTGAAGGACAGGGCTTCCTGAGGCCTGGGTGCATTGCCCGTAAACTGGCTCACTGTTAGAATGAATGCAGACTCAGACCAAAATAGCAACGGCAAGTGACGGCTGTGCAAGGTAAGTGTGCAATGGCAGAAGCACGTCCTTCTACCCAAAAGTCTGCTGAAAGCCCACCAGGCGAGCGAGGGGTTCACATCCCCCGGACGCTGGCGCAGGTCTTAAACGAGGCCAACGAGGCAGTCGTCAGGGGCGATCTTTCAAACTACATCCCCATACCCACTGGGTTCGATCCGTTGGATGCTGCTATTGGAGGGGGGCTGCAACGCGGCGAACTGATTCTGCTGGGCGGTGCGCAGGGCATCGGCAAGACCATCACAGCCTTACAGATGGCCCGCAACATTGCCCGTTCCAGCAGCATGTATGCCTTCTACCTCTCTTACGAGCACACCGAGACCCACTTGATGAACCGCCTGCTGTGTCTCGAAAGCGTGAACCCACCTGAGATGACCACCTCTCAAGGGTTGCGCATGAAGGATTTGCAGGACATCATCGTCTCCAAACGCGCACGCATGTATCTGGGCAAGGACGGCGCGACCGGCTCACTGCGAGGCATTCTGCGTGAAAACGAGCGTACCTCCTTAGCCCTGGCTCGTATGACAGAGTACGCCGATCGGTTGATTCTGCTTAAGGCCAGCACTGCTGTGACAACTTTGCGCTCCATCCGTGAGATGGCGGCCAAGTTGGTGCAAGGCACCAAGGGCAATGTGGTGGTGGTCATCGACTATCTGCAGAAGATTGCCATCCACCCTGAAAAGGCTTTAGACGAGAACGACAAAGTGACGATCATCGTCGAGGGGTTGAAGGATATCGCGATGACGCTCGATGTGCCTGTGCTGGCCATTGTCGCTGCCGATCGGACGGGCCTGCAGGCCAGCCGTCTACATCTGTTCCACCTGCGGGGCAGCTCGGCCTTGGACTACGAGTGCGACATCGCCATCATCATGAACAACAAGTACAAGATCCTGGCTAAGGACCACGTTGCATTTAACCCCTACCAGGCACGACAGTATCGCGAGTGGGTAGTCTTTACTATCGAGAAAAACCGCGCCGGACGAGCCATGATTGATGTGGAGTTCCGCCTGCACGCGCCTTACTTTGCCTTCGATCCGCACGGGCAAATGGTCCAGCAGCAGTTGATCGACGATAAGATCATCGAAGCGTAAGCCTCTGGCCGAAAACCCTCCCTTTTGTGTTGATTCGTCCCCGGAACACTTTTCGCACCATTCTAATCCTGCCTCACCGAGGGCCGCTCTTATAGGGCGGCCCTTGACTGTCAAGCATGCGATGTGATCTTCACCTTATTCGCCGGAATCGCATTTTGACGTACAATTGAGAGGATACGCAGCGCCGTGGACACTCACAAAGAGGCTTGTGCATGACAGAGTCATCTCAGGGGAGCAAACTAGACCTGATCACCAGGCTGGCCAGTGCACGCCAGATCCTTGCCCTGCTTCGCAGCCAGCTCAAAGCAGGCATGGTCGAGAAAGATTACTGGGCCGGGCGTCTAGACGACTTGAGCAGCCTTTTGGAAGACTTGAGCGCAGGGTACTCCGAGGCCGAGCATCAGCGCAATCTAGCCGCCCTGTACAAGGTCAGCAAGGCGATTGGTTCCTCACTCGACCTGAACGAAGTGCTAAACCAGGTCATGGATTTGATCATCCAGCTCACCGGCGCAGAGCGTGGTTTTCTGTTCCTCTTTGATAACGAGGGCGAGCTTGAGATCAAAGCTGCTCGTAACGTTGCCCGCGAGACGCTTGAGGCTGAGGATTTTGCGATCAGCCGGAGTGTAATCCGACTCGTGGCCGAAACCGGCGAGCAGGTCGTCACTACCAACGCTGCCACCGATCCCCGCTTCTCCGGCCAGACCAGCGTTGTGGTTCACAATTTGCGATCTATCCAGTGTGTACCACTGCGTGCTCGTGGCAAGATCATTGGCGTGATCTATGTCGACAACCGCGTCCGCGCCGGTGTATTCAACGAGAGCGACCTAGAGATTCTGTCGGCCTTTGCAGCCCAGGCTGCCATGGCGATTGAGAACGCACGCCTGTTCACCCGCACCGACGAAGCGCTGGCTG
The DNA here is from genome assembly GCA_034435375.1 of Anaerolineae bacterium. Taxonomy (GTDB): domain Bacteria; phylum Chloroflexota; class Anaerolineae; order Aggregatilineales; family UBA3940; genus DAOTXR01. The sequence goes on along the minus strand of DAOTXR010000048.1, from coordinate 385,630 downwards.
CTCGCGTCCAGGAGTTGTCCATGCTTCAGGAGATCGACCGGCAGCTCAATGCCACGCTTGACTTCGGCAAGGTAATGAACCTGACGCTGGAGTGGGCCGTGCGCGTGACCCAGGCCGACAACGGAGCGATTGCCCTGATCGATGTGGAAGCGGGCCAGACCCAGATCATCGCGCAGCACGGCGAGGCCCCATCTACTGTGATGAAAGTCTTACGAGGCGAGGAAGCCGCAGACCCTCAGGGCAGCCTGACCGTTCCCATCCAGCGCGAGGGGCGCGTGATTGGCGTGATTGCACTGGACCGCAAGGATGGCCGTCCATTCGATTCTGAAGCCCAGACGTTTGTGATGCGGATGGCCGACCATGCTGCCATCTCAATTGAAAATGCACGCCTGTACGAGGCGGTCCAGCGTGCTAACCAGGCTAAGAGCGAGTTCGTCTCAGTGATGACCCACGAGCTGCGGGTTCCGATGACTTCGATCAAGGGCTATGCTGAGATGCTGGGGATGGTCGGTCCACTCAATGACCAACAGAAGAACTTTTTAGAGATCATCCGCAGCAATATCACCCGTATGAGTGTCCAGGTAAGTGACCTGAGCGACATCTCGCGCATCGAGAGTGGAAGGCTGAAGATCGAGATCGAGGATAACGTTCACGTCCGACAGACAGTGGACAGCGTATTGTTGAGCATGCAGGCCGAGATCGACAGGCGTGGCCATCAGATGGTGATCGAAATTCCTGATAATCTGCCCAGTGTTCGGGTGGACCCCCAGCGCCTGGGGCAGATTCTCACCAATCTGATCAGCAATGCCTACAAGTACACACCCAACGGCGGTACCATCACCATTCGCGCAGGCCAGGCAGATCAATTCGTGTGGTGCGAGGTGCAGGATACAGGCGTAGGCATGACTCCGGAGGAAGTCAGCAGATTGTTCACTAAGTTTTGGCGTTCAGACGACCGCTTTGTGCGTGAGCAGGCCGGCACCGGACTGGGCCTGACCATTGCCAAAAGTCTGATCGAGATGCAGGGCGGGGAGATAAAGGTCAGAAGTGAGAAAGGCAAAGGCACTGCTTTTGCATTCACCATGCCTGTAAGTAGCTAAAGGATAGGAGTATGACAAGCAAGTCCGGCAAGATGCCACGCAGGCACCGCCTGTTGATTTACCGCCGATTGAGCCAGCGGTGGCGAGTGGCTCCCTTTCTGACAGCCCTGCTAGGCGTGGTACTGTATGCACTTGGCTGGCTGACTTCGCGGGCCATCCTTCAGGGCGGCAATGTAGTGCTGCTCAACAGCCTGTGGGAGAACCGCGTCTTGGTGATAGGTCTCATTGGCCTCAGCATCGCGTTGTACTTGTTGATTGTGCTCATGGGCCGCCTGAGCTATGTCGAGGCGCGCCCCAAAGCACTGCGCGTTCGAGCCGGGCTGATTCCAGTGGACCTTTCCTACGGGCGCATCCGACAAATCCGGCTGACGCAGGTCGCGACGCTGTATCCCCCCGAGTCACTTAAAGGCCGGGACCGGGCGCTGTTACAGCCCTTTGTGGCTTACTCGGCCACCGCAGTGGACATGCAGTCGTGGCCCAAGGTGCCTATCAAGCGACGATGGCACAAGTTCATGTTCACGCCCGACAAGACCAGCCTGTTGTTCATCATCGAGGATGCTATGCTGCTCAACCAGCAGATCGATAGCGCCATTGCGGCCCGCCACGCACGCCGTAGCGGGCAAGCCCGTGCCTACAAAGACCCTATTGAGCGGGCTGCAGAGGCTCAGCGCCGGGCCAAGCAAGGGCGGCGGTAGCTGCTTCAGATATAAGGGGCATCGCCTTATCGAAGGGCGGCGCGTCTAAAACGCCACTGCCCGGAGAACTGGGGCAGCCACTCTGCGTACTCCTTAAGATAAGTGGCCAGGATGTCGCGCGCCATCTCTAAGTCATCCACATGCGGGTCGAATGCCAGCGCTTGGAGAGCGATCTCTCGGTCACCTTCGACGCCAGCCTGCACCACCAGCTCAACCAGCGCAGCCTCGCGTCGGCATAGTTCGGCCACCAGGGGTGGCAGGTCACCTACACCCACGCCATTCACGCCATCGGCGTTGAGCAGCCCCGGCACCTCGACGATGGCACCCTCAGGCAGATTGGTGATGAATCCCCTGTTGGGGATGTTGACGGCTTCAGTGTACAGGTTCATGTCCCCCGTGATGCCGCTGATAATCTCATAGACGCCCTCGCTAAAGACGTTGCGCAGGTGCCCAATGGGCTTTCTGCCATCCAGCATATCGTCAATCTCACGCCACATCTCGTCGCGCTCTTGTGCAGCGCGATCCCAATGGTACAACTGAATGTTGTACCGCTCCCAAGGCCGGCGCTGAGCGTTGGTCATCCAGGGGAGGTACTCGCAAAGATGGGTATCGCCGCTGATGGGCAGGACGCCGATCACACGGTAGACATCGCGGGCCAGCATCTCGAAACCAGGCGGCATAGCCTCTAACTTCTCAGCAAGGCGCGGGTACAGGTCCTCGCCAGTCTCGCGCATCCGCACATCGAGCGCCCAGATGAAGTGATTCAGCCCTGCTGAACGGATCGAGAGTTTCTGGAGGCCCTGCGCCACCAGCCTTTCATACTCTTCCCAACCCGCAGCGTCAGCCAGGTCGTAGGGCGCGCCATTCGTCAGGACCGGGGGGCGTTGGATGCCAAGCTCCTCGGCAAAGATCAGCGCCAAGATGGCATAGCCATAGTAGACCTGATGACATAACCCTACCGTCTTCACGCTAGTGTAGCGCGTCACCGCCCGACACAGGCGCGGCAGCGGATTACTGAGGTTCACTAACCAGGCATGGGGACACAGAGTCTCCATATCAGTGGCAATGTCCATGATGGGCGGAATGTTGCGCAGGGTGTGTGCAAAGCCGCCAGGGCCACCGTTCTCGGCGTAGGGCTGGCGCAACCCATGAGGGAGGGTCAGCTCATAGTCCTTAAGCCACAGCCCTTCACGTGGGCCAGTCTCAATGGCGACGACGACAAAATCGGCTCCTGGCAGCGCCCTACGTCGGTCGGTAGTGCTTTCAATGTAGACCTGACGCCCCCACTCGCGTACCATACGCTCGGCCAGTCGGTGAACCTTCTCCAAGCCTTGCTCGTTGAGGTCAACCAGACACAGAGTGCTGCCATCCATCTGCCGCTCACGGATCAGGGTAGCTAACGTACTAAGGCCAAAGGCAGCACTCCCGGCGCCGATCACGACAGTTCTAGTGGGCCGCATAGCTTACCTCTCTTGCTAGTCTGAGAAAACGGGGCATTGAGTGCAGGCAAATTGTAGATAAATGCACACAAATAGAGGGACGACTTCACCTTTATCGGCTGGGTCGTCCCTACTTGAGGCTATGCTCAGGAGAGATAATCTCTTAGATTGTGAGCCAAACGTGGATGCCGCAGTCGACGTAGCGCTTCCTTCTCAAGCTGCCGGATACGCTCCCGTGACAGACCAAACTTGTTGGCGATCTCCTCAAGGGTGTGCTGCTCACCACCCCCCAGCCCGAATCGCAGGCGCAGGATGTGCGCCTGGCGCGGCGTCAACTCTGAGAGCACCTCTTCGATGGTCTCCTGGAGCAGATGGTGCGCCGCGGCCTCGGCTGGTTCCGGGGTATCCTGGTCCTCGATGAAATCGCCAAACTCGCTGTCACCGTCGTCGCCGACCGGGCGCTCCAACGCAATAGCATGCTGGCTGGCATCCATCATGCCCCGCACACTCTCCGTGGGCAGCTTCATTTCTTCGGCGATCTCCTCCGGCGTAGGGCGTCGACCTAGCTCCTGCTCAAGGATCTGGGCCGTGCGGTACATCTGGCGGATGCGCTCGGTCATGTGCAGTGGGATGCGAATAGTGCGCGTTTTCTGAGCCAGTGCACGCGTGATAGCTTGGCGAATCCACCAGGTGGCATAAGTGCTGAAGCGGTTGCCCCGTGTATAGTCGTACTTATCGACGGCGCGCATCAAGCCGACGTTGCCCTCCTGGATCAGGTCCGGGAAAGGAAGGCCCTGCCCCATATAACGCTTAGCAATGCTGACCACCAGGCGGGTATTCGCTCGCCCCAGATGCTCGCGAGCCTCTTGGGCCTGTTCAATATGCAGCAACAGTTCAGCCCGCTCAGAGATCGCCAGGTCACTGGCATGCTCCAGCCTGCGGCGTGCGCGTTTCCCCCGCTCGATGCGCTTGGCGAGATCGATCTCCTCTGCCGCCGTGAGGAGCGGTTCCTGAGCCATCTGGCGGAAGTAAAGCCCCACCGGGTCATCAGCAGACACAGCGTTAATATCGGCCAGTGTTTCCTCCGCTTCGATTTCTTCCTCGCCGTCTTCAGCGGCTATACTCAGATCGAGAATGTTCTCACCTTCCTCATCCCCAGCACGTACTTCGATGCCAACCTCCTCAAGCTCTTGCAGAAGCACCTCAAAGGTCGCCTCGTCAAGATCGTCTGCGACGACTTCCACCAAGTCTTCGTAAGTGATGTAGCCGCGTAGGTCGGCACGGCTGATCAACTCCTGAAGAGTCTCGCCCCGGGAGTTGTCAAAAGACTGAGAAGCTGATTGCACCCTTTCAAACATCTCCATCAACGGTCTTCCAGCCAATCTATCCCTCACACGTGAAACCCAGAAGATACCAAGCCTTCCTATTTTAGCATGAGTATTATGACGCTTCAAGATATACCAGGAGGGGAGAATCTAATGGGCAGATTGGTGAAAACCAAGGCTATCTGATGTATGGTACAGGCAGTTTTTAGTTATTGTCAAGATGCAGGTTGCTACTTGTAATATAAGTGTATCTCACCTCTTGACTCGATTCATGCAGCCTAGCAGAGAGATGCGACTGCCAGAGCAGTGGAGTGTACACCGCACTATCCTGCCCCAACACCGTTGATCCTCTTGCGACTGCCTATCCGATCATTTAGGCAAATCAAAGTCGTGACATTTGTCACTACTGAATGGCGCGAATGTCAGCTTATTCTAAGATAGAGATTCCAGCGCCTGTCTCTGATCCAATGCTCCACACTCAACTGGATATCTCGCACCTACACGCCAAAGGAACAGCCAATTTCTAGGTGTCACTATAAACCAGCTCACTTTCACAACTCTATGACCTATCCTGTTTCCGATTTTAGCAGCAACCCGCCGATCACAAAGCTCGATTTGGGATGGTTCCCTGTGTAAGCTTGCCGAGCTACGTGATGGGCCATTTGACATTGCCAATGTGTGTCAATGCGATTGAAAGGAGACTGCTGTCATGCCAGAAGACTCAATGGGAACCAGCTTCTATGACAGGGTAGTCGCGCAAACGCCTGGAGGGAAGACACTAGCGAGCTGCCTGCAATGTGGAACCTGCGGTGGATCATGCCCATCGGGCGCGGACATGGATGCTACGCCACGCCGCCTGTTCGCTATGATCGCAGCGGGTATGGAGGACGAAGTCCTGAACAGCAACACGTTCTGGTACTGCGTCTCGTGCTACTATTGCATGTCACGCTGCCCACAGAAAATCCCCATCACTGACTTCATGTACACCCTCAAGCGCATGGCGGTAGCACGCGGACACTACCACAAAGACTCACATGCCAGCTTCTCGAACAGCTTCGTCGGCTTTGTTGAGCAGTATGGCCGCAGTTTTGAGTTTGGACTGGCGACACGCTATCACCTTACCCACCATCCCCTCAACATGGTAGGCAAGAGTGGCCTCGGTTTCCAGATGATCCAGAAAGGCCGGCTCAGCCCGACTCCGGAACGTATCCGCAACATTTCACAGTTAAACGCGATCCTGAACGAGGCCAAACGCATCGCCGCAGAGCAGGAGGCATGAGGTGAGTTCAGAAAACGGTCATCATTATGCGTTCTATCCTGGCTGCTCACTCAAGGCCACAGCAGCTGCCTACGACATGTCCGTGAAGCGGGTGGCTGAGACTTTGGGACTTGGCCTGCAGGAAGTCGACGACTGGAACTGCTGTGGAGCCACTGAGTATTTCAGCCTCAACTCGATCCCAGCTTACAGCCTAGTCGCACGCAACCTCTCCCTGGCGGCGGAGCAGCATGTCAAGGACCTGGTAGCGCCGTGCAGCGCCTGTTTCCTGAATCTCCACAAGACCGACAGCTACATGGGCAAGTACCCAGACCTGAATGCTAAGGTCAATCAGGCCCTGGGCGCGGGCGGCCTGCACTACAAGCCCGGCACGGTCCGTGTGCGCCACCTGCTGGATGTGATCGTTGAGGATGTTGGCTACGAGGCAGTCGCGGCTCAGGTCAAGCAACCGCTCAAGGGATTGCGCATCGCGCCCTACTACGGTTGCCTGATCGTGCGGCCCGAGTCCGACTCGGGCTACAACCCCGAGTACCCAACGCATCTCGATGAGCTGATGCGTGCGTTGGGCGCCACGGTGGTCGATTTTCCGGCCAAGACGCACTGCTGCGGTGGGCACATGACTCAGATCAGCGAGAATACAGCTTACGAGCTGATCCGGCGGCTGCTGCAGAATGCCGCTGACTACGAGGCTGACCTGCTTGTGACGATCTGCCCCATGTGCCAGCTGAACCTAGATGCCTACCAGCCCCAGACAAATCGCATGTTCGGGACAAACTTCCAGATCCCGGTGCTGTTCTTCACCCAGATGATGGGGATTGCATTCGGTTTCGCTCCGCAGGAACTGGGCTTTGGCCGCGAGATTGTGTCGGCCAAGGCAGCGCTCGACAAGATCGGCCAGGAAGAAGAGCCGAAGGAGCGCAAGCCCAAGCGTCGTGATAAGCAGGCCCTGCCGATGCCATCGGCCCGGACGTGACCGAGAGACACCCCTGAGAAAGGACTTGCACCATGAGCGAAGAGAGAGTCGGTGTATACATCTGCCACTGTGGCCATAACATCGCGGGGACAGTTGACGTCGAAGCTGTATCGGCGTGGGCGGGCACATTGCCTTATGTGACCGTTGCACGAGACTACAAGTTTATGTGCTCCAGCCTGGGCCAGGAGTTAGTCGAGCAAGACATCAAAGAACTGGGGCTGACACGTGTGGTCGTGGCGGCCTGCTCGCCCCACATGCACGAGCCGACCTTCCGCAAAGCCTGCGCGCGGGCTGGCCTGAATCCCTACTTGTTTGAGATGGCCAATATCCGCGAGCACGCCAGCTGGGTTCATCAGCACAGCACTGAGTCAGCTACCGACAAGGCCAAAGCGTTGGTCTCGGCGGCCATCCGCCGCGCCATCCAACTCCAGCCTTTGGAGCCATTCCGGACATCGATCAAAGAGCCGACATTGGTGGTGGGTGGAGGCATCGCGGGGATCAATGCTGCGCTTGAGATCGCCAACGCTGGCCACCCTGTCTACCTGGTTGAACGTGAACCCAGCATTGGTGGCCACATGGCCCAGTTCGACAAGACCTTCCCCACCCTGGACTGCTCAGCCTGCATTCTGACTCCCAAGATGTTTGAGGTGGGCACCCATCCTAACATCACCATGATGACGTATGCCGAGGTAGAGCAAGTAGACGGCTATGTGGGCAACTTCACTGTGCGCGTCCGCCAGAAGGCCCGCAAAGTAGATACTGCCCTATGCACCGGTTGCGGTGAATGCTGGGCACGCTGCCCAGCCAAAGTAGTTGATGAAGTGTACGAGGCAGGGTTGGGCTACCGCACCGCTATCTACCGGCCCTTCCCGCAGGCTGTGCCCAAGTATCCGGTGATCGATGTCGAGTCGTGCATCTACTTCCAGAAGGGTACCTGCAAAGCCTGCCAGAAGTTCTGCCCGACCGGGGCCATCCAGTTTGAACAAGAAGATGAGATCACCATCCTGAACGTGGGCAACATCGTCCTGGCCACTGGCTTTGACCTGTTCGACGCCCGCCGGCTCCCTCAGTACGGCTATGGTCGGCTGGCGAACGTGTTCAGCAGCCTGGAATTCGAGCGGATGCTGAACGCCTCTGGCCCGACTAGCGGCAAGATAGTGCTGCGCGACGGTGTGACTGAGCCGCAAAGTGTGGCCATCATTCACTGCGTAGGCAGCCGTGACAAGAATACCAACCCCTACTGTTCGGCCATCTGCTGCATGGCGGCCCTCAAGTTCGGCCACCTGGTCAAAGAGCGGACCAACGCCGAGGTCTACAGCTTCTACATCGATATTCGCGCAGCTTTCAAGGACTACGAGGAGTTCTACAACCGTCTGCTGGAAGAGGGCATGCACTTCATTCGCGGGCGCGTGGCCGAAGTTACCGATGCAGCACGCAACCCCGGCGAAGAGGGCAAGCTGATTGTTCAGGCAGAAGATACGCTGATTGGCAGGCAGCGCCGCATCCCCGTCGATATGGTGATTTTGATGGGCGCCATCGAACCTCGGCACGATGCGGTCGAGATATCCCATCGGTTTGGCATTGGCTGCTCGACGGCAGGTTTCTTTACCGAGAGACATCCCAAGCTCGACCCGATTGCCACCATGACTGACGGCGTGTTCATCGCTGGGGCATGTCAGGGGCCTAAAGATATCCCAGCTAGTGTCGGCCAGGGGGCGGCGGCGGCGGCCCGCGTGCTCAGCCTGATCGAGCAGGGTGAGGTCGAGATCGAGCCGATCCGCGCCCAGATCGACGAGGCGCGCTGTTCCGGCTGCCGCATCTGCAATAACATGTGCCCGTACCACGCCATCGACTTCATCGACGATCTGGGGGTCAGCCGCGTGAACCCGGCGCTGTGCAAGGGCTGCGGCACCTGTGTGGCAGCCTGTCCCAGCCAAGTCATCACTGGCCAGCACTTCACCTTCGATGCGCTCATGTCCCAGATCGAAGGCATTCTGTACGATGTGCGTGGCGATGGTCAGCGGGCGACCTACGTTCCGGCAGAGCCGGTTGAAGCATAGGCCAAGGAGGAGCACATCCCATGCCCAAGCGAGACTACAGTCAAGTCAATCCTGCCTGGGGAGATAGACGCCCCGTGATCGTCGGCTTTCTGTGCAACTGGTGTTCATACCGTGCAGCCGACCTGGCCGGGACGAGCCGCTTCGGCTACCCAGCCACCCTGCGCGACATCCGCATCATGTGCACCGGTCGGCTCGACCCGACTTTCGTGCTCAAGGCGCTGCGCGAGGGAGCAGATGGCGTGCTGGTCATGGGCTGCCACCCCGGCCAGTGCCACTACGAGTCGGGCAACTACAAAGCCATGCGACGCATGGCGCTGCTGCGCCGCACTCTGGCCCAGCTAGGAGTTCATCCCGACCGTGTGCAACTGGCCTGGGCCTCGGCGGCCCAGGGGACGCTCTTCACCGAGACCGTCACCAAGATGACAGAGCGCATCGCCGAACTGGGTCCCCTCGAATGGCGTGATACTGTCACCGATATCTCACCGCGTACACCTGCTCCAGAGATCGAGGAGGTCGCTCATGGCTAGCAAACCCAAACTCGCGCTCTACTGGGCTGCCTCCTGTGGGGGGTGCGAGATTGCAGTGCTGGCAATCCACGAGAAGATTCTGGATGTAGCCAACGCTTTTGACCTCGTTTTCTGGCCATGCGTTATGGACTTCAAAGAGTCCGATGTGGCCGCGATGGCGGACGGGGAGATCGACGTGTGCCTGTTCAACGGCGCTATCCGCACCGATGAAAACGAACACATGGCTCACCTGCTCCGCCGCAAGAGCAAAGTGCTGGTCGCTTTCGGAAGCTGTGCTTACGAAGGCTGCATGCCCGGTCTGGCCAATTTCACCGACCGCGAGCACATGATGCGCTACATCTACCACGAATCGCCCAGCACCGACAACCCTGAAGGCATCGAGCCGCAGGTTCGCACCGAGGTGCCCGAAGGTGTCTTGACACTTCCCGCCTACTGGAACACCGTCCGCACGTTGGATCAGGTCGTGCAGGTCGATTACTACCTGCCCGGCTGCCCGCCTGAGGCTAAGTGGGTCGAGGCCGCTGTCAACGCTATTCTGAGCGGCCAGCTGCCACCCGCTGGTTCGGTGATTGGCATGGACGTGACCGTGTGTGACGAGTGTCCGCGCACACGCTCGGAGAAGTCAATCAAGCGCTTCTATCGGCCTTACGAGATCATCCCTGACCCCGACATCTGCTTGTTGGAGCAGGGCCTGTTCTGCGCAGGGATCGCTACCCGGGCCGGGTGCGGCGCGTTGTGCCCGCAGGTGAACCGGGGCTGTGAGGGATGCTACGGTCCTAACGAGGGAGTTATCGATGGAGGGGCCAAGTTACTCTCGGCCATCGCCTCTGTGCTCGACGCCAAGACTCCCGAAGAGATCGATGCCATTCTCGACACGCTGCCCGATCCGGCTGGGTACTTCTACCGCTTCAGCTTGCCGCATTCGCTGATGCAGCGCGTGCGCTTGGAGCAAGAAAACGGCCACAAGGTCGCCCGACCAATTGCCGAAGTCCCGCGCCTGGACCCGACGCTGAAGGACTAGGAGGCCACGATGACGGTTACCGCAACACAAACTATCACCATTGATCCCATCACGCGCCTGGAAGGCCATGGAAAGATCACCATCTTTCTGGATGAACAAGGAGAGGTAGCCAACACCTACTTCCAGATTCCTGAGCTGCGGGGGTTCGAGGTCTTCTCGCTGGGCCGTCCCGCCGAAGAAATGCCACGCATCACCAACCGGATCTGTGGCGTGTGTCCTGAGGCCCATCACATGGCAGCCTCAAAGGCCCTCGACATGTTGTTCCATGTTGACCCACCCCCCGCAGGCAAGAAGCTGCGCGAGCTATTCTACATGGCTTTCTACTGCACCGATCACACCACTCACTTCTATGCGCTGGGCGGTCCTGACTTCGTGGTTGGGCCAGATGCCCCCAAAGCGCAGCGCAATATCCTGGGCGTGGTCGGTAAGGTCGGAGTCGAGGCCGGAATGCGGGTGATCAACACTCGCAAGCACAACCATGAGGTGATCAAGATCATCGGTGGGCGGGCCATCCACCCGGTGGCTGGGCTGCCTGGCGGTATGTCCAAAGCCATCAATGAGGAAGAGCGCCAGTTCATCGAGCAGGTCGCTCGCCAGAATGTCGAGTTCGCTCTCTGGTCGCTGGAGATCTTCGATCAGATTGTCCTCAAAAACAGCGGCTACGTCGACCTGATCGTCAGCGATGGCTACACCCAGAAGATCTACTACATGGGACTGGTGGACCAGAACAACCACGTCAACTTTTATGACGGTATGGTGCGTGTGGTGGGGCCAGATGGGGTCGAGTTCGCCAAATATGCACCCCATGAGTACACCGAGCACATTGCCGAGCATGTCGAGCCGTACAGCTACCTGAAGTACCCCTATCTCCGCAAGGTGGGCTGGAAGGGCTTTGTCGACGGCCCAGACTCCGGCATGTATGCCTGCACACCCCTCAGCCGCCTGAACGCCGCCGATGGCATGGCCACACCCCATGCACAAGAAGCCTACGAGCGGATGTACTCGACGCTGGGCGGCAAGCCAGTGCACCATACACTGGCGACTCACTGGGCACGCCTGATCGAACTGTTGTATGCCGCCGAGCGTATGCTCGAACTGGCCACCGACCCGGAGATCACTAGCCCTAATGTGCGCACCATCCCGACTGAGACGCCCACTTGGGGAGTAGGTACCGTTGAGGCTCCGCGCGGCACGCTGACTCACCACTACGAGACGGATGAGAACGGCATCCTGACGCGGGTGAACCTGATCGTCGGCACAACCAACAACAATGCGCCGATCACCCTCAGCATCAAGAAGGCCGCTTCGGCCCTGATCCACAATGGTGTAGTCAACGATGGCATCCTGAACATGGTGGAGATGGCCTTCCGCAGCTACGATCCTTGCTTCAGCTGCGCCACACACTCGCTGCCGGGCCAGATGCCATTGGAGGTCCTGGTGCTGGATGTCAACGGCCACCTGGTAGATTATCGTTCACAACACATCACACGCTGACAGCGTGACACTCACTTTTGACGCATCCTAGGAGTCCAGCCCGGATCGTTCTCCCCCCTCTCGATCCGGGCTGGACATAATAAATAGTAGACAAGGCATGAAGACGCTGGTGATCGGGCTGGGAAACCCTATCCTGACGGACGACGGAGCAGGTATCTATACAGCCCGACTGCTTGAGCGCGTGCTGCCACCTGACGCCGTCATCGACGTGATTGAGCTGGCAACCGGCGGCCTGGAGCTGATGGAAGCCATGATCGGCTACGAACGTGTGATCCTGATCGACACGCTGTGGTCGCCCGGTGATAAAGTCGGTGGGGTGGTTCAGTTCGATGCAGGCTGCCTCCCAGAGACAATGAACACGGCCAGTGCGCACGATGTCGATCTACCAACGGCGCTGAGCGTAGGTCGCCGCTTGGGGGCGGCTCTGCCCACTGATGACCACATCCACATTGTGGGTATTTATGCCCGCGAAGTGTTGACCTTTGGCAAAATGCCTACTCCGCCCGTTGTCGCCGCGATCCCAGAGGCAGCCCGTCAGGTGCTGGACCTGCTAGGTCTGGCTCCGGTGGTTGATCCCTATAGTGTGTCCCTCGATAGCTGCTGGAGGCTGTGATGATCTCACCTGAAATGCTGCGCCGTTTTGCACTGTTCGCCGGCTTGGATGCGGCTGTCTTCAAAGACATCGCCATGCTGAGCGAAGAAGTTGTCTTGGACGCGGGAGACTGGCTATTTCATGACGGAGATGAAGCCAGCGCCCTTTACTTGATCATCAAGGGGAAGGTTGACCTCAAGCTCAGCCTTGATGCAGAGCGAACCCGTCTGATCGATGTGTCTACTATGGTTGAGGGCGATGTGGTCGGTTGGTCGGCGCTGATCGAGCCATACACTTACACGCTGGACGCAATTGCGTCGACCCAGGTCCAACTTGCCAAACTCGATGCCCATCGGCTGATCGAGCTCATGGAAGCCAAGCCGGAGATCGGTTTCCAGATCATGCGACAGCTGGCCAAGGTGATAGGCAATCGCCTGACCGACCTGCGCGTCCGATTCGTGAGCCTAATAGACTGAATCTGGCCAGGTTCACGGGCAGGTCAACTGCTGCATCGAAAGCAGGCGCCTGTGGCAGAGGGTCTCTAGTTTAGAGACCCTCTGATCATGAACTCTGGCTTGCGCCCACACTCCTGCCACACGGCGAACTTCGCGGCGTGATAGCCATCCATTGGCCTAGACAGACTCCCGGACCGCACGCAGGTGTAGAAATGTGGCAACGATCAGCAGGGCTTCAGCCACCTTGCTGATGATGGCTGCTATCCCCATGCCGACAAAGCCATTCACCACAAAGTAGGCCACCAACGTCACAGCAGCGAAGGCGATCAGCAGATAGTGTGCCAGCGCACGCCGTCCTGCAAAAAACGGCACGTTGAGGAACACTGCCGCGAGCAGCATGAAGAACCCGATCCCATTCAGAATGAAAAGAATACTGAGCGCATCCAGGCCATCGAGCACGCCCGCCGCGCCCAAAGCCAGGTGGATCAGCGCCGTTACTGCCGCCAAGACGATCACGGCCCACTGCAGAATTGTACGGTTCATCTGAGATACTCCCCCTCACCCCACTGTCTGTCGTTTGCACACTATGTATAACCCACAGTCCGGTCTACAAGCACGTGCAATGTCTCTCTCAGGTCAAAATGGCCTTGTCACGGGGCCGGGACCTTGTCTCCAAATCGCTGGAGCAACGTGTAGATAGCACGCGTACCGAACTCGACTGCCTCAACCGGGATGCGTTCGTCAGCGGCATGGATGGTGCTACTGAAGTTGAACCCAGGCGCAAGCTGCATCGGCGTGAAGCCGTAGGTCTGGATTCCCAGCCGCGCGAAGAACCGCGCATCGGTCACAGCGCTCAGCAGCAGTGGCATAGGGACGCCCTCAGGATCGACTTCACGCAAGACGCCAGCCAGCGTATCAAACAGACCCATGTCAGGATCAGGCGGGCCAGGGTCATATTCCACAACTTCCAGATCGACGGCATCACCCAAAAGCGCCCTTAGTTCGTGGATCATGTCGTCTGGCCCCAATCCAGGCAGCAGGCGCCCATCCAGCGCCAGTGAGACCTCAGCGGGGATGACATTGATCTTGTTGCCTCCCTGCACTATCGTGGGGCTAACCGTATTGTGCAGCAGCGGCGCGAGAGTATGTCCCTGTGCTCCCAGCAGGTTCAGCACGTGATCGGTGAGCACAGGGTTGAGCAGCTGCCGTAACACAACGCCGGACAAATACGGCAGGTGACGGCTGATGGTGTCGATCATCTGACGAGCTGCCGGGGTAATGTGCACCGGCAGACGTTGACGATCTAACCTGCGCAATGCTTCGCCCAAACGGGCCATTGCCCCACCTCGGATCGGCAGCGACCCATGTCCAGCAGGACCGCGCAGGGTGACTCTGACGGAGCAGATCTGCTTCTCAGCGACCATAATGGGATAGAACTTCCGCCCCCCCATATACAGAGTAAAGCCGCCAAACTCGCCAATCGCGTAGCGAACACTCTTGAACTGCTCTGGATGCTGCTCGACCAAGAATCGGGCGCCATGCGTCCCGGCGGCCTCTTCATCGCTCAGGATGGCCAGCAGCACATCGCCCGGCAGATCGATCCCCGTGGCCTTGGCGCGTAAAAAGGCGGCAACCATCATTGCCACGCCGCCCTTCATGTCGAGCGCGCCTCGCCCCCACAGGTACCCATCAGCGATCTCTGCCGCAAAGGGTGGGTGGGTCCATTCCTGATGGTCAGTCGTCACCACATCCACGTGCCCATACATCAGCAGGGGAGGCGCATCTCCTCTCCCTCTCAACCGAGCCAGCAGGTTGGGCCGCCGATCGTCGTCGGCTAGAATCGTTGTCTCAATGCCGGCATCGCCCAGCAACTGGTTGATGTAGGCGACACACTCCGCCTCATTGCCCGGCGGATTGGTCGTGTTGAACCGGATCAGGTGCTGCAAAAGCTCTATGGGGCGTTCGTGAATGGCGCATGAAGTCATCATGTGAATACTACTTTCAATCTGCGGCAGAGATATCTGGGAAGAATATACCTTCTCTGCCTGCCCAGGGCGAGATAATACTTGTCCCCTGCTGATGGCGGGCTATACTTGGGCTTGGCACTCGTCCAACGTGGGCATTTGTCTTTTAATCCTATATGCCTATTCGTAGCTCGTGGAGGTACCCATGTCCGTGACAATGTCGGAAGAGTTCATCGATCATGGCCTGCGCAAAATCAGCCTGGTTGGAACGCTGGATGCGCCGAGCGCGATGGCTATCGAAGAGGAATTCAAAGCGTCTCTGATGGAACATGGGGGCCGGGTGATCGTTGACCTGTCCGGTGTGGATTACATGTCTAGTTATGGCTTGCGGATGTTGCTCATCGGCGCCAAGATGCTCCACAGCGCACACGGCGAGCTTCACCTTGCCGCGCCCAACGAGCACGTGATGAAGGTCATCACCGTCGCCGGGTACAACACTATGTTCCCGGTTCACGAGTCAGTCGCCGACGCAATTCTACACCTGGCTGGCTGAATTACCTCAGGAAGCGAGAGGGGAAAGCCCAGTCATGGCTTTCCCCTCCTTTTGCGCATTTCCTGGCTGCCGTCAATCATTGTCCGGTACGTAAGGTATGGTAAACGTCGTCTCGATGGTATTGTTGGTTTCATCGATCTCGAGAACGACATTCGTCACGTCTACCCGGACGTAGGCATAGTAGGTGGTCGTTTCGGTGCAGGGGAACCGAATCTCCTTGTTGCGGAAATAGTACGGCAATGTCCCCCACTCCAAAATATCGATGGTCTCTACACCCGCCTCAATCGGAAGCCCTGCTGACCACTCCACGACGAAGTCATGGGCCGCATAGGTGCCCCAGTTGATCACACCTACCTGCATCAGCATCGTTTCCCCACACTTGACGCCATCGTTAACGAAGGTCAGGATCGGCTCAAGCTCAGCAATCTTTGGGCTGACGTCTGGGATGCCGATGTAAAAGAATGTCGGTGTGGGCAGAGGCGCGGGCCTGCCGGCACCACCTCCGGCTCCTGCCCCACCCAACAGCTCCGGGGTCGAGGTCAGAACCAACCGAGGGGGAAAGGTCGGAAATGGCGTGTGGGTTGGCAGGTGCTCGACAGTGGGATGTGGTGTATAAGTCGGTGGCAGGGTCGAGGTCGGTGGGAGCGTGATCGAGAGCAAGGCTGGATCGAATGTCGGCAGTTCAGGAGTCTGTGCCTGCCGCCCCGATAACCTCAACGTGCACCCCGCCAGGACCAGGAGCATGGCGATCGAGATCAGCGTGGCTCTGTGTATCGTCTTCATACGCAATCAGCAGCAAAAAGTGGTTATTCCACCATATCCATCCGGCGAAAATGCCCGCCAGAGTGTATCACAACTGCGTGTTCAAGTCACAAGAGGCGGTACGTTCAGGGCGACCGCCCCGAAGATGGCACTGGCGCTAAAAATCTTTCTGGCTGAACACCCCTATAGCCGCGCCAAGCAGCGCCAGCGTGTACAACCCCGCATACACAACAAAAGCCGGGGTCGGCTGGCTGGCAATGGAAAACGGCGTGACTGGCAGGCTAAAACGCAGGCCGGACTGCATCAGACCGGCAGCATAGCGCCATAGCCCTTCACTGGGCAACAGCAAACTGGAGGCAATGCCCAGGTCGACAGCAGTCTGGCTTTCCAGCATCGAACCGATCTGCTCGACCCATCCGCCGACGAAGGCCAGGCCGTATATCATAAAAACTACCACACCGTTAGCCAGCGTGCTGAACAGTGTGCCGCCCAGCATCGTCAGACTGAGAACGGCTAACCCTTCCAGAATCAAAATCAGCACCACGCCGATTGGATGAGAGGGGCTAAAGCCGCTGATGAGGTAGACAGCCAGCATCACCCCAGAGGCCAGCACTGTGGTATACAACACAACCAATATCGTGTGCCCGATCCACTTGCCGAGCACGATCTGCCAGCGGTGAACTGGCTTGGCAGCGATAGTGTGGATGGTGTTGGTGTCTATCTCGGACGAAATAGTGCCCACTGCCGTGAGCACAGTAATCATGACCACCAGGAAGTTGACCACGTACAGCGCAGCGGTCAGGAACGTACTGCCGAAGATCAGATACTCGACCTGCGGCATTCCTACGTAGTCGGCGTGGCTCCGGAAATCCTCGTAGGCGAAGTAATAACCAGTGGCGAACAGCGCCACGAAAGCCAACCCCATGCCGAGACCCAACCACAGCAGCCGGCGGCGGCGGGCCTCGCGCAGGGTCAGGCGAACGATGACGACAAGTTGGCTGAAGGTAGCACTATGAACCGTCACGCCGTTTTCCCCCGCGAGGCAGTCGCACTGTCTTGCATGATCTGGAGAAAGAGCTGTTCCAGCGTCACTTGACGCGGCGCCAACGCGTAGACTCGCAGCCCCTGACTCACCAGCCAGGCATTGAGATCTGGCAGATGTTCCTCGCTCGCAAGGGACAGGTCGACTGTTCGTTCATCCACCTGATCGACGCTGCTGCTCCATCGGGCAAGGTCCGCGAGCAATCCAGCAGGCACCGCATCCAGGCGGACCTGGACATGGATCAACCCAGCAGACAGCTCTTGCATTGACCCGACCCGCACGACCCGGCCCTGCCGGATGAAGGCCAATCGGTCGCAGGTCACTTCGACCTCGCTCAGCAGGTGGGAGTTGAGGAAAACCGTCGTGCCCTCATCACGAGCAGCGCGGATCACGTCGCGCACCAGCAACCGTCCAAAAGGATCGAGACCCGATGTAGGCTCATCCAGAAAGACCAGCGCCGGACGTGGCAAGAGAGCCATCGCCAGGCCAATGCGCTGGAGCATTCCCTTTGAAAAGGTGCGCAGCCGTTTGTGGGCGCTGTCGACCAGGTCCACCTGCTCGATCAACTGGGGGATACGTGCAGCCCGATCGGATCTGCTCATGCCGTAGAGCTGGCCATGCAGGTCGAGAAATTCATCGGCACGCATCCACTCATGGAAGCGAAAGTGCTCCGGCAGGAAGCCAACAGCTCGCCGGGCCTCCGGCCTAGCAATGGGTACACCAAGCAGCAGCCCACTGCCCGCTGTGGGCTTGACCAAGCCCAGAAGCATCTTGATCGAGGTGGTTTTGCCCGCCCCATTAGGCCCCAGAAAACCAAACACTTCACCGCGTCGAACCTGGAGCGTCAGCCCTTCGACAGCAACCTTGGTCTCGTTGTAGACCTTGCGCAGCTCAAAGGTCTGGATAGCATCGCCCGAAACGGTAGCGCCGGCTGATGTCATGCAGCGACCCTTTACCCCCACATACTTTGGAGGGCATTATAACCCATCGTCTAGCTGCCGACAGCACGCTGAAGATGCAAACGCCACGCGCCCAGCCGACGATCGACCATCTCCTGCTGTCGCGATCTGTCTTGTGCGGTTTGGGTTCAGATGCCTGAGGCAGTTTTTCGTTCGGCCAAGTGCTTCTGGTAAGCCTTCCAGCCGGGGCACCAAGTAGTGTGCCAGTGCCAAATCCGGCTGATCAGAGACTTGGGGGTGGCTTCGGCTTTAGCACGCAGTGGACAGGTCTCGCATCTGAACTGAGGCTGGGCTGTACTGGACATGAGAATTATCCTTCTTGGGACTCTGACTTTCCAAAATGGGCTGATCCAAGCTGCTTGTATCTCTGTAACAATGCCTGCTCCACAAAACACTGCATCCCTTCAATAAATACGCAGGTGAGGGTAAAGTAGTTCCACACCTCACCTGCATGGGCTACAGATCGAGCCGGCCCAAGGCCGGACCGAAAGGAGCTATGGGAGGGACTCGGCAACCTCGAGCAGATCGAAGGAGTTGTACATTCCAACAACCAGGAAGACAAAGCCCTCCTTCTGCCACAGCAGCGCCCCGCCGCCGCCATCCACATCTTCGTAATCAGACATGTCGAAAAGCAGGCCGGTAGTCCCATCGACACGGACTTCCTGCACCTTGCTCACGTTGGTAGGGATAGGGAGCACCAGCGTGGTCGTCCAGTCGATGCTCTGGCTCAACCGGGCAGCCTCGTCCGGCGACATGCCGATCAACTGCAACATGGCCTCGCCCAGCGCCTGCATGTCGACATCCTCCGGTACCTCGACGCTGGGGCTGGGCACCTGCACCACCATGAAGTCGCGCTGCATGTCTGGGTCGCCGTCGTTATAGGTCAGCACGACACTTGCCGGAATTGTAATGTCGAACGGCTTACCATCGATCTCGGCAGGCATCAGATCAGGATCGAGGCCCACTGTTTCGAACACAGCACGCAGCGTCTCGACCTCAGGCGTGAAGCGCATCCGCCCCCTGCCGCTGACGGCGATCGAGGTTGGAACACCATAACCCTGAGGCACACGCGGCGCAAAACCGACCATCGCAACAGCCTCGTCCAGCGTGGCAACTTCGACTGGCTCGCCGGGGTCTTCAAGTAACTCCTGCTCGCCGAAGTACATATCTTCATCAATCGCCTCGGCGATCTGCTCGATGCGCTCTGGGTCCACATCGACCACTACAAACTGTTCAACGCGGAACAGGGCAAGGAAGTCGCTGGCCAATGCCCGCACCGGCGCGAGTAACAGTAGGCCAATCACTATGACCAGCGCTGCGACACCGATCAAGATCCGCTGTACACCTTTGTTCGTTCTGATCCTATTCCACATAGTTCCTGTATTCCTCCTGTGCAAGGTCGCTCGCAAAGCCATCAACGACCACTGACGGTTGAACGGGTTGATTGGGCCGGGATCGAGCAGGCCCAAAACCTCGATTGTGCGGTCCCGCCTGTCCCTTAACTCACACACACGCCGCTGGCAGGTCTTACACCTATCCACATGATCCCCGACAACATGATGCAGGCGCTCATTGAGCTGTGCATCCAACCAGCAGAGCAATGTCCCATCACTTGGATGCTGCATCCTCATCTCCTTCTGCCCCCTCAGGCCACAGGTAGCCTGCATATGCTTTGCAAAATATCCGTTGGGCCCGCGCCAGCAGCGTCCCGACCGATCCCGGTGCGACATTCAGAATGTCGGCCAGCTCCTTATAGCTGAATCCCATCTGGCGCAGGATCAGCAGCTTGGCCATGCGGGGCGGAACTCTAGCCAGCGCCGCTCGCACCTCGCGCCGAGTCTCCCGCCGGGTAACCTCGTCCTCGGTAGGAGGTGTGGCGCTGTTTTCGTGCCCGACAGTCCGCTCGCGCAGCGCCCGTCGCTGGCCTGACCGCAGTGCGTTGTACCCCATGTTGACCGCCACCCGATACAGCCAACCCGCAACGTTGTTGCCATGCCGCAACGGGCGCTCATATAGCTTCAGAAATACCTCCTGCACCAGGTCTTCGGCCTCAGCACGTGTGCCTGTTAGCCGAAACAACACACCGTAGACCATGTCATGGTAACGCAGAAACAGCTCCTCAAACGAAGCCTCATCGCCCCCCCGAAAACGCCGTAGAAGGATCGCGTCAGGGATAGCTGTCAATGGCTCATCCTCTCCCGATGGCATCGGTCTCACCCTTTAAACACCATCCTATGCCGGTTTTGTGACAGTCTGGGCTATAAGTCGATCACCACGTAGGCTGGCTGCCGATAGTCGCTGGGCACAACATGGCACTCAACTGGCGATATGCCGTCGCGTTCCACCCAGCCGCTGCGTCCGATATGGGTATGCCCGCTAACCACCACGCGCACCTTCGGCTGCGCCAGGACCACTCGACCGGTAGTCAGGTTGCCGAAGTAGGCATTACTGATCCCCCATCGCTGGTCATGGGGTTTGCGCATGATCTGTGGCTCCAGGATGGGAATGTGTGTCACGACAGCCACTGCTCGCACACTGTCATCCTGGCAGGCCCATGACAGACGCTCGGCCAGGGCGGCCTCAAGCTCAGCAGCGAACTCCGGGTCGGTGTAGTGCCAGTTGATCCAGTAAGCATCGTTGTTCAACAGCCGTTTAATGACAGTGATGTGCTCCACAGCCATTGGCCACGCCGGGTCAAGAGCCGAATAGTCGTACCATACCATCGAGCCGACGACGGCAACATCTCCCACACGCAACACTTCGCTCTCCAACCAGATCGCTCCTGCCTTTCGAGTCGTTTCGGGCAATCGCGAGCGCCACAGTTCCAGCGACGAGAGGCCGGCATTATCATCACGCCACACATCATGGTTGCCTGCCAGCACTGCAACAGGCACGTCGAGATCATCAAAGCAGGCCAGACACCTTGAGAACAGGTCGAGGCCATGCGCCAGGTCTCCTGCAATGACCACGGCATCAGGCTCTTCGCCTTCGATTTCCCCGACAAGCGCTCTGATAGCCCTGGGCGACGTTAGGCTACCGGTCGGGTCATAGTGGAGATCGCTGGTAACGACGATGCGCACCGATCGTGAGTGATCGGCCATAGGTCATGCTCCTGTGGGTGGGGCGTGTACTGATACTGTACAGGCGGAGGGCGAACTCGACAAGGGAAAAGAAAGAGGGCATGGACGGCCATCTCTCACCATAGTGGACACGCAAGTCAGGACACTTGTCATCCTCAGAGGTGAGACCTGACCATATATTTGTCATCAGCATCTGTGATATGATGAGAAGGTGTGGCCGTATGCGGAGGGACCAGTCCTGGTGATTCCTCAAGCAAAACACCCTCTTTCTGCTTTAAATCCACGAATACACAGGAGAACACAGTAATGACAGTCCCAAGTGACATTGAAATCGCTCAAGCTGCCGATATTCGCCCCATCCTTGAGATCGCCGAGAAAATTGGTTTGACCGCGGATGATCTTGACTTGCATGGCAAGTACAAAGCCAAGATTCATCTCGACGTCATTCAACGCTTCGCCGACCGCCCGCAGGGGAAGTACATTGACGTGACTGCCATCACACCCACTCCGCTGGGTGAGGGCAAGACCACTACCACGGTGGGTCTAACGCAGGCCATGGGGTCGGTGCTTGGCAAAAACGTGATGTGCTGTATCCGACAGCCCAGCATGGGGCCAACCTTCAACATCAAGGGCGGTGCGGCTGGCGGTGGATACAGCCAGATCATCCCGATGGAGGACTTCAACCTGCATTTGACGGGCGACATCCATGCCATCAGCGTCGCGCACAACTTGGTCGCGGCTGCACTTGACACGCGCATGTTTCACGAAAGCCGCCAGTCCGATGAAGGGCTGGCCAAAGCGGGCTTGACTCGCATCGACATTGATCCCCAGACAATCACCTGGAACCGGGTGGTGGATGTGTGCGACCGCATGCTGCGTGGCATCGAGATCGGGCATGGGGCCGAGGAGCGCACGATGGCAGACGGCTCGCCCAGCCCAATCTTCCCACGCAAGACTGGTTACGACATCACCGTCGCCAGCGAGCTGATGGCCATCCTGGCCCTGACCACCGGACTCAAGGACCTGCGCGAGCGCGTAAGCCGGGTGGTCGTCGCCATGGACAAAATGGGCAAGCCCGTCACGTTGGAGCGACTAGGCGTCGCCGGCGCAGTGACAGTCCTGCTCATGGAAGCCATGATGCCCAACCTGATGCAGACGCTCGAAGGCCAGCCTGCCATCGTCCACGCTGGGCCGTTCGCCAATATCGCCCACGGCAATTCGTCGATCCTGGCCGACATGATCGCGCTCAAAGTGGCCGACTACGTCATCACCGAGAGCGGCTTCGGCGCCGACATCGGCATGGAGAAGTTCTTCGACATCAAGTGCCGCTACTCTGGCCTGATCCCCAACTGTGTGGTGCTGGTAGCGACCGTGCGTGCACTCAAGATGCACGGGGGTGGCCCCAAAGTTACCCCCGGCAAGCCGCTTGACCCGGCCTATACGCAGGAGAACATGCCCCTACTGGAAGCCGGGCTGGGCAACCTAGGCATCCACATTAAGAATGCCCTACGCTTTGGCATCCCAGTCGTGGTGGCCGTCAACGGCTTTAAGGACGATACTCAGGCTGAATTGGAGATGGTGCGCGAGTATGCCCTGAGTCAGGGGGCGGAGGACGCCGTCCTCAGCACGCACTGGGCGAACGGTGGTAAGGGCGCCGCTGCTCTGGCCGAGGTCGTTGTGGCAGCCTGTGAGAAACCCAGTAACTTCAGGTTCCTCTATCCGCTGGAGTGGCCTATCAAGCAGAAGATCGAGACCATTGCCACCCAGATTTACGGCGCTGACGGCGTGACCTATGAGCCACTGGCCGAGCAGCAGATCGCGGCATATGAGGCAGCAGGGTTTGGCAACCTGCCGATTTGCATGGCCAAGACCCACCTCAGTTTGAGCCACGACCCGAACTTGAAGGGCGTGCCCAAGGGTTTCACCATCCCAGTGCGAGAGGTACGCGCCAGCGTCGGAGCAGGGTTTATCTACCCGCTGCTGGGTAAGATGAGCACCATGCCTGGTTTGGCCACCCACGCCGCCTACATGGACATCGATGTAGACCTGGAGACGGGTAGGATCAAGGGCCTATTCTAGCGCCCGTACCCGTTCCGACTATCATAAAGGGGGATACGGGGCACAGTCCGTGTCCCCCTTATGATCTGATGCGCCCAGGAGCGCCTATGTCGAACGCAACCGAGGATATCGATCGGCTGTACCGCGAGGGTGTGGCAGCCATCCGCGCTGGGGATAAGGTCACCGGGCGTGAGCGGTTGATGCGAGTAGTTGATCTGAACTCGTTTCACGAGCAAGGGTGGCTGTGGCTGAGCGCTGCCGTGGAGACCGATGAGGATCGCATTATCTGCCTGGAGAACGTGCTGACCATCAATCCTGCGAATGAAGCAGCCCGCCGTGGCCTGGAGAAGCTGGGCGTGGTGCCTCCTCCGCTCCCTGCGTCGCAGATACCCTCTCAACCCACACCCCGGCCAGTGGACTCTGAGCCGCCTGTCACAACACAGGCGCTGCCTCCTTCTCCGCCTGAACTGTCCACGCCTCTGGGGCACGCCGCGCCCGATGCCATCGACTCGGACCTGGAAGCTGTGCTGACTGGAGTCCCACGAAAAATCACCGACAAAGAACAGCCTGCCCGCCGCGAGGACGAGAGCTGGCGTGCCAGACTATACGATCCGGCGTACACGGTCTCCACAGCCTCGATCGCACCGCCCATCGAACCGCCGCCGCGCCGCACGCTCCCAGACTTGTTCAGTGTGTGGGCTGACATGTTGATCCTTAACGTGCATGGCGGCTTTGAGGACGAGGTCAAATACGGCGGCTTTGGGCACATCCTGGTCAATGTGGTAGCAGCAAGCATCCTTCAGGTGATAGCGGTGGGCATCCTGTCGTTGATGCTGTTCGTCCTGCCGGGCGGCCGGTTTCAGCCGCCGCTGATCCGGTCGGCAGCAGAGATGCTTCATAGAGCGGCAGACGCTGGCCTGCCAGAGACGATGGTTGAGGGAACCAGCACCTACGACGTGCTGTTTGGAGCGTTAAGCCGCTTTGGTGTGCCTGACCCTATCACTGAGGCGTCAGGTGTGCTTGAACGAGTCGGGGCAGGGACGCAGGAGGCAGCTAGCCGTGTAGCTAGATCGGTGGGGGTGCTGGCTGCATCCTATGTGATTCTAGCCATTCCTCTGACCTTCACTGGGCAGATGTACTACTCGTTGATCCTCAACATGGTCTCCGGTTGGCTCCGCGGCCAGGGCGACGTTGCGAAGACTCTACATGCCATGACGATAGCTCAGGTGGTGGCCCAGATCATGCAGCTGCCCGTCATGTTGTTCTTAGCCTTTCTGCCTGTGTCGCTGACCCTTACGGTCCTGGCGCTGCTTGGAATCTACCAGCTCCTGGTGGCAGCGACGGCCCTGGGCGCTGTGCAGAAGTTCGGCCTGCTGATCTCGATAGGCACACTGGTCATGAGCGGTTTCGTGGGGGATATGTTTGCGGGCCTCTTAGTGTTTGGGCTGGCATCCCTGATCTCGCTGCTATAGAAACGGCACCTACTCCTGACCTCTGTCCAGTTCCTCAGCCAGCCGCTGAGCTTCGATCAAGTCTTCAGGCGTGTTAACGTTGATAAAGCTCCACCGCTGCGGATCGAACCGATCGATTTCTGCTCCAACCACCTCACGCACCCGCACATCTGGGAAAAATCCGATCACTTTCAGTTGGTTGATCTCCAGTCGGCTGCGGATCGGCTTCAGACAGGCTTTGCTGTATACAGCATGCATACTCTGAGGGTAGTTCTCGCGATTCAGCGGCACAACTACATCATAACCCTCGCGAAGGCTCAACAGGAAATCCAGCAAGCTGCGATTCAAAAATGGCTGATCGCAGCTTACCACCAATGTGTGGTCCCCTTGAGTGACCGAGAGCGCCGTGTATAGTCCTCCCAGCGGCCCTTTGCCGGGGATCAGGTCGACGTGAACTGGCAACCCCAGGTGTATATACTCCTGAGGGCTGTTGGCGATGATGACCGTCTCGCTGCCGAGGCCGCGCAGTCGCTCAATGATGCGCACGATGACTGGCATCCCACCAACCTCGACAAAGGCCTTGTCGATTCCCATGCGGGTGCTCTGCCCCCCGGCCAGAATAGCAGCACTGATCGACCCTGCCATGTTGTTTCACCACCTCCGTACTGTAACCCGGTAGGGTAGCACGCTATACTCCCTTACAAACAGTCAAGACATGGCCAGAAGGCGGACTCATACGTGAGTGACAACCTTGAGGTCCTCAGACAAAAATATCGGCGCATCGCCGATGCATTGACCGAGGCTTACGGTTATCCCCAGTGGCGGCAACACTTGCCGCCAGTGGATGAGTTGGTCAGCACCATCCTCTCCCAGAACACCAACGATGGCAACCGGGATAGAGCCTTCGAAGCTCTCCGGACACGTTTCCCCACTTGGGAGGCGGTGCGTGATGCCAATCCACAAGACGTGATCGACGCCATCCGGCCTGCGGGGCTGGCTAACCGCAAGGGACCGCACATCCAGGCGGCGCTGCGTCGTCTGACAGAGACTCAAGGCAGCATCTCTCTGGATCATGTGGCTGCTATGCCGGTCGAGGAGGCCAAATCGTGGCTGACGGCCATCGACGGAGTTGGCCCCAAGACAGCTGCGATCATCTTGCTGTTCGCCATGAACAAGCCTGCTTTTCCGGTTGACACCCACGTGCACCGCGTCGCACGGCGGCTTGGGCTGATCGGCCCAAAGACCAGCCGTGAGCAGGCCCATGGCGAACTGGAGCAGGTTGTCCCTCCGGAGGATTTCTACGCCTTCCACCTCCAGATGATCTGGCATGGACGGCAGGTATGCCATGCACGCAAGCCTCGTTGTGCGCTGTGTGCGCTTCAGGACGATTGTACCTACTTCCAGGATGTGCTCCGGGGAAGTGAAGGGACATGAAGAACAGCGATCACCTTGAACCCATGTCGTGACAATCTGGGCCGATCGCGCTAGGGAACGTAGTCCGCACCCAGGATGACCTCGATGTCGTACAACCCTGTGGAGTCAGGAGCAGCAACGATGGCCGTTTCGGGAACATTCAACACGCTGGCCAGGTAGCGCGCTGTGTAGTCTTTGCCATGATAGTTGTAGATGATCGTCGTCGCATAGTCGAAACGATCTGCATTGCCGATTGAGATCACGTTAATGCCCAACGCTGCCAGCTCATTGCCTGTCTGGGTGGCAAGCCCTTCCTGCCGCGTTCCATTGACGACATTCACCGTCGCATTTTCGGACAGGGCGGCCTCGCGGTAGTCCGGCGTAGTTGCAGTGGGATCACAACGACCCGCGCCGGTGAACATGTCCAGCACCAGAGTGCGGATGGCACTCCTGTTAGGGACCACCACCTGGCTGCCATCGGACAGTGTTTGCAATGATTCGATGTAATCGCCGCTGATCACGGCCATGCAAGTGTTTTCTTCCGGGATGGCAGCCGCCATTTGCGCCAGGGCTATGATCTGGCCTTCAGTCAGATTGGTGCGAAGGTTGTCCTGCAGCGTGGCATAGATTTCTGGGGTCTGCGCAATCAACTCAGGAAGCTGCTCGGTGTTCAACACGTGATGGCGGATAGCACTGAGCACTTCCTGTTGGCGACTAGCACGGTCGAAGTCGCCGCCAAAGGTGGCACGGGTGCGGGCGTACTTGAGCAGAGTCTCACCGCCCATGCAGTAGTCCCCCGCCTCCAGGTAGAACGGATCGTAGCCAGAACCAGACGGCGCAGGATAAGTCGGATCGTCGATCGTCTCCGGCACTGTCATCGGGATGCAGCCCAGCCGGTCGATGATCGAGACAAAGGCTTGAAAGTTCACCACTACGTAGTAGTTGACCGTAATGCCCAAGCTCTGCTGGACAGTCTTCATCGCCAGCGCTGGCCCACCTCCGCCGGGATAGTGATCGGCATCGCCACGAAAGTGGGCAGTGTTGATACGGTCATACACGCCATAGCCGGGAATCTCCACCCACAGGTCACGCGGGATGGAAAGCACCCCAGCAGTCTTGGAAGCCGGATCGGCGGTGAGAAGGATCATCGTATCGGTGCGCCATGGTCCCTCTTCCGACTCGCGCTCGTCAATGCCCATGAGCAGGACAGTGACACGGCCTTCCGTCCACGCCGAGTCTGTGCCTAGCCCTGCAGCCGCCTGGGCTGTAGCGGTCCCTGCTGGGACCTGGGGAGGTTCGATTGCAATGCCTGATCCCAACGGCG
The DNA here is from genome assembly GCA_034435375.1 of Anaerolineae bacterium. Taxonomy (GTDB): domain Bacteria; phylum Chloroflexota; class Anaerolineae; order Aggregatilineales; family UBA3940; genus DAOTXR01. The sequence goes on along the minus strand of DAOTXR010000048.1, from coordinate 358,067 downwards.
CGTTGGCAATCAAATTCTTGACGCCATTGAAAGTCAGGTAGGCTAGGCCAATGACGACGAGGACAAACAACACCATTAGGGCATAGACTGCCCACTCAGGGAGATTAAAAGCGGCCCGACGTCGCCGGACATGCTGGGGTTCATGCGAGCGCATACATGCTAACCACGGATTCTAACGCCTCAAGTCAAGTTCCATGTGGGGTAGGATTATAGCACGCCGCTAGGGGCGCGGAAAGTAGTAAAGCTGGTTCCCAGCGGTGATATACACGTAGGGAGGGCGATCTTGGTAGAATACGCCTGACAAGTAGTCTAATAGGGTATCCTCTGTATCCTTGTAGTTGCTCAGAAAAGCGCCCGTCAGGGCGCAAGCATACAGACTTCCCCAGCCTGGATCGGCGATGAACAGTGTGCGATCGTAGGGGCTGAGATTCAGGTACAAGGCTGTGGGCCGCGAGATGGGCTGCGGGAAGCCTGCAAATTGGAACGTCTGTGGCCGCCCAAAGGCATACTTGGTGATCTCTCCGTCGGCGTGTAGGACATAGACGTTACCGTTTGTATCGAACTCCATATCAATCGCATCGGTCAGGTCAGGGAGCACATCTGTAAAGTATCGCTGAGGCGCGTTTGTATAACCATCCGACCGGGCCTCGTAGCGCCAGATCTCATTGGCGCCTGCATCCAGGATATACAGGGCGCGTTCGTAGACCGCGATGGCACGAGGGTCTTGCCATGCCTCAAAGCCAGGGAGCAGCACTGCGGCGACACCTGAGCTAGGGGAGTAGGTGATCAGCAACCCGTTCCTCGACAGCACGGCCAACACGTTGCGCTGCGGCACACCTCCCTCTTCCATCCATTCCAAGTCGATCAGGCCACCGACCACTTGGTTGCCGATCAGTTCGCCCTGGCGGGTCACGATCTGCGGGCTGGCGTTCAAGATACGCGTTCCGGTCTGGTCCAGGTCCTCGCGATAGAGAATATCCTGAGTCGTATCGATCAGATAGATATTCACGCCTTGCATCATTGGCCCGCGCAGCACAGCCCCAGGTTCGTAGGTGCGCAACAGAATCGGCGTCACGCGGGTCACGTAATCGTATGAGTCCAACACAGCCAGAGCTTCTTCCCGCAAGGCGCTGATCTCCTCACTGGGCGACCGAAGCTGGGAAGCCTGGTCGAGCAGGAAGACAGCAGCATCCCAGTGAGGGCGCGCCTCAGCCTGGTTGGTACCTGCAGCGCGAGCGGCCTCAATCTCGCGTTGAGCCTCACGCACAAGCTGTGCGTACTGTGTGGTCTGCCCTCGCCAGCGATACACAGCAGTGGTCAACAGCGCCACAATCACAGCCACAGACACTGCTACGCCGAACTGAAGAGTCGGCGAGAGGTGCAACCGAGACGGTTCTTCCTCGCCTGACTCATCGGGCAAGACCTTCTCTAGGAGCACACGTACGCTGCCAGCCGCTTTGGCCAGCCCTATCGCAGTGTTGTGCCTCATCTGTCGTAGCACTGGCCCAGCCTTCTGCTGAGCTGCAACCTGCGTGGGGGGTTCTCCGGCCTTCTCGCTGCCCATCAGCGGCGCATCTGCCGCTGCATCGGCCACAGGTGCTGATGGACTCGAAGCACCGAAACTTGGCAGTCGTGGAGGTGTCAGAATCGGCTTGCGTTTAGGAGCAGAGGGGACCGTGTCCGCTTCACCTTCCTCCAGTGGTGCCACAAACTTGATCACCTCTGCGGAACTGAACTGCCCGGCCACACTTGCCAGATTGTTGAGCGCAGTATCCACGTCGCCGCTCTCGATGGCATGCAGCAGGGTAGCATCATGCAGGTGATTCAGGGAGTTGTCGGCCAAAATCAGGAAGTCGCCAGCGCGGATTTCACGACGGTAGAAGCGCATGTAGGGTTCTGCCTCGCCGCCCAACCCCGGCCCGCTGTCCTGAAATTCCTCTTCAGGTGGCAACCGCTCGACAAACCCCTCGCGCATCAGGAAGCAACGCGCCTGCCCAACCACCGCAACGTATACTTCTTGCTCGCGCAGAATGGCGCACGATAGCCCCACCGTCAGTGAGCTGGCGCTACCTCGATTGGTAGCATAGAGGGCGTGGTTGGCTACGCCAATTGCTTGGCGTAGAGCTGAAGTTACGCTTCCGCTTGCGCTGAAATAGGTACCGGAGATTTGCCTGGTGAGTTCCTCGTAAAAGGAGGCTGGTTGGTGATGCTCGGTACTGAGTGTGATCAAGCCGAAGAGGGTATCAATATCACGCCCTCGTGCGGTACGGCGCGGTGGTGGCACAGCAATCGCGCCTGGCGATGCCGTGCTGATGGAACGCCCGCCCACAATGAACAGATGGCCGACCAGCGCCTCAAGTTCTACATTTGACATGATTCTATGTCCGCCGCGTGGTACCCAGGTGCCTACCGCCCGGATTGTACATGATCTCCGGGCAGAGCGAAACAGCCCATACGCGCGGTGGAAAGCTTGGAGTGATAAAATCAGGCAGGCACACCGGGCTTCTCTCACTCATCGTCGTCGTTTTCATCCCCTGTGGCACGGATTTCTTCGTAGATTGCTTCCAGCCCAGCTTTTACTCGTCGCTGCGTCTGCTCGCGTTGGAACCCCGGATAAGGAAACATCTCCAGGAACTCCGGCACAAGCTGGCCCACATCCGACCGAGGACGCCCAGCGTGACACAGGCTTTTGATGCGCCTGCGGGCTACACGTAGGTACTCGGCCAACGGTTCGGAGGCTGTGTTATTCGTGACCTCCCCGCGTCCGATCACAACTTTCCATTCACTGTAGCGTTCCAGACGCAGCAGACGCAAGGCATCCAGCCATTCTTTAGAGACGCCATCCATGACGTAAGGGTGTCGATCGACCACAATCGAGTCGCCCGTAAAAACGACCTTCTCCTCCTTAAGGATCACCCAGGTATTGCCGCGTGTAGCACTGGGCTTGTTGACCAGCTCGATCCGGTGCTTGCCGCAGTGTAAAGTTATGGCTTTCTCATAGGAGATTTGCGGCGGCACCACTTTCAAACTCGCGATCTGAACCAGCTCGTTATCGTTGGCGCTCAGCTCCTCAGCAGCTTGAGCGATGAAGCTACCGCCCAGGTTCAACATCTGTTCGGCAGCAGCCTGATGCGCCACCACCGGCGCGTCGAACCAGGCGTTGCCTAACACGCGGTCGCGGTGATGGTCAGTGTTGATCACGTATCGGATCGGTTGGTCGCTGATACCCTGCAACGTTGCACGCCAGTGCTTGGCATCGCGCGGGAGAGGGGGTGTATCGATACACACCCAACCCTCACTTGACAAGATGGCGCCGACGGTGACAAGTGCGTAGTCAGCTTCTACATACACATGAGGGGCGATCTCTTCCATAGGTGCACCATGCCTGTCCAAGCGCTATGCTGCCATCTCAGCCAGCGCCAAAGAGGGCACGCTCAGCCTCCTTCAGCGCTCGCTCGACCTCGCTGACCCCGGCCCTGACGCCGCCACCCTGTACGAATTCAGGTCTCCCACCGCCGCGCGTCTCACCCAGCACGCCGAGCGCGTGCCGAAGTGGCTCGTTCATGTCATAGGGTAGATCGGCGCTACGGGCCAGAATGACATGCGCCGTACCGCCAGAGACACCTAACAACACCACCGTACCCGGTGTCTGGATCAGGCGGCTGGCAAGGGTCCGCACCTCACTTACCTCGCGCTCGGTGAAGGCGCTCCGGATCACCTGTACGTTGCCAAACTTCCGAGCCTCGACGAGCAGTCGTTCAGCCTCATACTCGATCAGCTGTGCACTGGCCGTCTTGAGCGCACGTTGTGCAGTTTTCAGGTCAGATCGCAGGCGGGCAATAGCTTGGTCGATTTCCCAGTACCCGCAGGTTAGGTCAGCTGTCAGTTGGGCGAGAACGGCACTCTTGGCGCGGTAATCGCGCAACGCTCGTCCACCGCACAAGAACTCGATGCGAGTCTCGGCTCCACGCTTCTGAGCTGCAATCACCTTGATCAAGCCGATCTCACCCGTCCGTGCAACATGTGTTCCGCCACAGGCTGTGCTGTCAAAGCCCTCGATCTGGACCACGCGCAGCCCTTCAGCTAGCAGGTGGTTGGGCATGCGGCGTATGCGCACCCCCTCTGCATCGTCGGGATCGATAAAGCGGGCCACAACAGGGCGATTCTCGAAGACGATCTGGTTGGCCAAATCCTCGACCCTGGCGATGGTGTCGGGTGAGATGGTGGGAACGTCCAGATCGATGGTTACGCTGTCAGGGCTGAGGTGGAAGCTTACTGTGTGAGCTCCTGCAATCTGCGCAAAGGCCTGTGTCAAAATGTGCTGGCCAGTATGATGCTGCATGTGATCGAAACGGCGATCCCAATTGACCTGGCAGCTGACAGTCTCTTTCCCAACCACCCTTCGATCCAGCACATGCACAACAGCGTTATCTCCGTCGCGGCTGAAGACATCGAGGACAGTTGCCTCGTCGAGTGTCCCCGTGTCGTGAGGCTGCCCACCACCGGTCGGGTAGAAGTAGCTACAGTCGAGCACCACGGCAGGCCGCCCCTCGACCTCAATCCGCTCGATGATGCGCCCTGTGAACGCCGTGGTGTGCGAGTCAGTATAGTACAGCCGCTCAGTCATGCCGGTTCATACCTCTGTCAGTTGCCGCCATCCGTCGAGCCTGGCTCCTGGCAGACTGGGAAGTCCTGCACCTCACGCGGCCACTCGGCGGCGTAGTATAGCAGATAGTCGGTAGTGTGCGCTGCCCAATACTCCACCTCGTGAGCGCCAGTCGAGTTGACCACGTACTCCGGTTCAATGCCGCGCCGCCTTAGCCGCGCCACAAATGCACGTACACTGTCCCCAACGTAATCCTGCGCCCCGTGGTCAAAGTACATCGTCAACTGCTCGATACCCGGCGCTGTATCAACCAAGTTGTTAGGGTTTTTATCCGAGTCGAACTCCGGCTCATAGAAGAACGGGCTATGACCGCCCACTCGAGTGAACAGGTTGGGGTGGCTGAAGACGATCCAGTAGGCCCAGTACGCGCCACGCGACAGCCCGCCGATGGCCCGCCGCGCAGGATCGTTCCACGTGCAGAAGCGGCTCTCAACAAGCGGGATCAACTCGTTGACGATCACCTCAGGCAGATCGGCTTGATCGTAGCCGTAGTCTCCTGCGTCGTTCCCGTTGGGCATGACCAGGATCATCGGTGGAAGCTCGCCCTGAACGTAGCCCTGGTTAGCAGCTTCATCCAGCCCCAGATCGTCCCACTGGGAGTCGTTCATCAGGTCAGTGCCAGGCACCAGCCCATGCAGCATGATAATGTATGGGTAGCGCCGTCCAGTATAGGTGTAGCACGGCGGTAGGTAGATCCGGTAATGGAACTCGCGCCCAGTGATCTGACTTATAAACGAGTCGAGCACGATCCTCCCCTCGATCTCCGTGCAAGGAATCATTGTGGCCGTGGGGGTGGGCGGAACAGTGGGTGAGGGCAGCGGCGTCAGTGTATCGGTAGGTATGATCCGGACCGTAGATACCGGCGTGGCCGTCGGCTGGGTAGGCGTCGCGGGAGCCAGGGCTAAAGTCCGGGTCGGCAGGGGGGTGGGATAGTTTTCCGGCGTCAGGTAGTAACCTAGTTGGAGCTTCTCACAGCCCGCCACGCCTAGCGACGAGAGGAGCAGGATCAGCAACGTCAGAGATTTGGTGATATTGTCCACGGGCAGGAATTATAGCCGCCCGATGCGTGGACGGGCAAACACGCAGCGGCCATACTCTAGGACTCCGGTAATCCTTGCCCCACACAAGTGACAGACGATATAATATGAACGGTCGTTCGTTCACTTCAGAACAGCCTGTTGACCGGAGAGCACATTGCCAGACACGCGGGTCCTGACACGCGGTGAACGCACTCGCCAGGCTATCCTGGACGCTGCGCAGCGGCTTTTCCTAGAGAACGGCTACAATGGCACCAGCATGCGCCAGATTGCGCACGCGGCTGGGATCGCCCTGGGTGGAATCTATAATCATTTCAACAGCAAAGAGGATATCTTCCGGGCTTTGCTTCAGGCGCGTATCCCTAACTCGCCAATCCTAGGTGCGCTGGATAGTATTGTGGGCAACAGCGGGCCGGAAATGTTAAATGACGCTTTCACTCGCCTGCTGACCATTGCACGTGAGAACATCGATATCTTTGCGCTGGTGCTGACCGACATGCGCGAGTTTCACGGCAGCACTATCCGCCTGCTTGCAGGTCAGGTGATCCCGGAATTTGAGCGGTTCATGGCCCGCGTGCGGGCTGCAGGGGGGCTGCGCGAGGATATGGACTACCTGATCCTGATGCGATTGTTCATCAGCCTGATGATCGGCTATGTCGTGACCGATCTGATCGCCTACGCGGACGAGCAGCCACTGCTACCAGGCTTGCCTGCCAGCCAGGAGGCGCGGGCTAGAGTGCTAGATATCTTGATGGAAGGCGCAGCCTTGCGCAGGCCGGATGCCTGAATGGGTGCGGGAGAGCTTGACAGGAAAAGAGCAATGATCGAGCGTACACTGGCCATCATGCGCAAGGAATTCTTACACATTTTCCGTGACCGCAACACGCTGGTGCTGATCTTTGCCATCCCGGCGATTCAAATGGTCATGCTCGGCTATGTGGCCAACACCAATGTCCAGAACATCGCCATAGCAGTGTGGGATCAGGATCAGACGATCATCACCACTAGGCTGATCGAGACGGTCAATGAGACTGACTACTTCGATGTGACTGAGCACGTGGGCAGCGAGGGGCGAATCCTTGATTTGATGGATGCGGGGCGGATCCGCGCGGCGCTGATTATCCCGGAGGGATTTGCTGCCAGCTTCTCCAGCAACCAGCCTCACGAACTGGAGCTGGTGATCGATGGTTCTGATCCCATGGTTGCCAATACCATCCTGGCTGCCGCCCTACGGACGACCCAAGGTCAGACTTCTCCCGTGCCACCGATGGGTGCTGCTCGTCCCTCCGGGTTAAAAATCACGCCCAGGGTCTTGTATAACCCGGACCTGAAAAGCGCCAATTTCATGATTCCTGCCCTGATGGGGTTGATCTTGCAGTTCCTGGCCACCCTCCTGACGGCAGTGGCCATCGTGCGGGAGCGCGAACATGGCACGATGGAGCAATTGATTGCAACGCCTATTCGCCCGGCAGAGTTGGTCCTGGGCAAGACAACGCCCTATGTCCTCGTCACTTTCTTCGACCTGCTGGAAGTGCTGCTGGTGGGGGTGTTCTGGTTTGGCGTACCGATTCAGGGCAGCGTGTGGCTGCTGCTGGCGCTGTCGATCCTGTTTCTGGTGGGAGCGCTGGGGGTCGGTATTCTGATCTCCGCCGCCACCAACACCCAGCAGGAAGCCATGTTGATGAGCTTTATGGTCATTCTGCCATCCATTTTTCTCTCAGGGTTTTTGTTTCCCCTGGAAGCAATGCCTGCTGCGTTACACGTGCTCAGCTACTTGGTGCCGCTGCGCTACATGCTGATCATCATCCGGGGCATTGTGTTGAAGGGAGTCGGGTTGTCGGTACTGCGGACAGAGGTCCTTATCTTGGCCATATTCAGCACGCTTGTCTTGATCCTAGCATCAAGGAGATTCCGTAAGAGCCTGGACTGAGTAGATATAGGTTGGAGAATACAGAATAGATATGAATAACAATCACCATGAACCCATCATCGAAACTCGACAGCTGCGGCGCGAGTTTGGCAAGACGGTGGCAGTCGACAGCCTGGATATGACCATCTATCGGGGTGAGATATTCGGGTTAGTTGGGCCGGACGGGGCGGGCAAGACCACCACGCTACGGCTGTTGGCGGCCATCATGGACCCCTCGGATGGCGCGGCTATGGTCGCGGGTTACGACACAACGCGCGACCCGGAGGCGATCAAGGAACGGATCGGGTATATGGCGCAGTCTTTCAGCCTGTACCGCGATCTGTCTGTTGAGGAGAACATCAATTTCTTCGCCGACGTGTTTGGTGTCTCTGGCAAGGTTCGCAAAGAGCGGATCGAGCGGTTGCTAGCCTTCGCTCGGCTCAGCCAGTTCCGCAAGCGGCGGGCGGGGCAACTTTCCGGCGGTATGCAGAAGAAGCTTGGCCTGGCCTGCACTCTCATCCATGAGCCGGAGATTCTCTATCTGGATGAGCCAACCACCGGCGTGGACCCTGTGTCGCGCCGCGAGTTCTGGGATATTCTCACCAACCTGCATGTGCAGGGCGTGACCATTGTAGTCAGCACGCCATATATGGACGAGGCCGAGCGCTGCTCGCGCATCGGGCTGATGTACGAAGGCCGACTGGTCGAGTGCGACACGCCAACTGCCATTCGGCAACGCGTCCCCGGCAGAGTGATTCAGGTTCAGTCCAGCGATCGGCTTAAGGCACGGACCGTGCTACGCAATACGCCCCAGATCAATGAGGTCCAGTCCTATGGGCAACTCCTGCACGTATTTGTGGACGAAGTGGAGGCTGGCAAGCGTCTGATTGCTGAGACACTGACCCACGCTGGCATTCGCATTGAGACCATGCGTGAAGTTGAGCCCCGCGTTGAGGAAGCCTTCGTCTCACTGATCCGGCGGCGTTCTGCTGGATTGAGCAATGCTGGCGGCGCAGGCGAGGTATAACATGTCCTCATCCGGACCCACGACTACGTCGCCCTGCGGCGGCGACGATGGATACGCCATCGTCGTTGACAACCTGACGAAGGATTTCGGCAGCTTCCGGGCTGTTGACCATACCTCCTTCAAGGTCAAACGAGGCCAGATCTTTGGCTTCCTGGGGCCGAATGGCTCTGGCAAGACAACCACTATCCGGATGCTGCTGGGGCTGCTGCGCCCCAGCGAGGGCACAGCGACCGTCCTGGGCTGCAACGTGTCGCGACAGCCGGAGCGGGTCCGGCCCCGGTTGGGTTACATGTCGCAGCGCTTCAGCCTATACGACGACCTGACTGTGCTAGAGAACCTGCGTTTCTACGGACGGACCTATGGACTCAAGGGGGAACACCTGCGCGAGCGGATCGAATTTGCCGTACAGATGGCGAACCTAAAAGGCCGTGAACGTGAGCGCACCAAGAATCTGTCAGGGGGGTGGCGTCAGCGCCTGGCGTTGGGCGCGGCTATTCTCCATGAGCCTGATCTGGTGTTCCTGGATGAGCCAACAGCGGGTGTAGACCCCGTCTCGCGACGCGCATTCTGGGACCTGCTGTACGAGATCACTGCATCGGGTGTGACCATTTTCGTCACCACCCACTACATGGATGAGGCCGAGCACTGCGAGGAGCTGGCCTTCATTCATGATGGTCACATTATCGCACGTGGCTCTCCTCAACACATCAAAGACACCATGATGAACGGCCAGGTCCTTGAGCTGACACCGAGTGACACCGCACAGGCCATGGCCGCGCTAACCGAAGCGCAGCACTCTGGTCTGCTGCCGCTCGAAGAGGTCGCGTTGTATGGCTCCCAGGTTCACCTCATCGCACCACAGGTTGAGCGATACCTGGATGCCATCGCACAACTGCTCCGCCAGCAGGGCATCGATCCGGGCCCCATGGCCGTGATCTCACCCTCGCTGGAGGATGTGTTTATCTCCTGCGTTCGTAGAGAAGATTAATGTATGAACAGACGACGTCTGGTAATTGGGTTGGCGCTGATCGGCATAGTATTGGTGGCCATCGTAGTAGGCCTGATCTATTACGGCACGAACGCCAGAGCACGGGGGCAGCTTCTTGCACAATTGAACGTTGACAATAGTTCATCTTCGGGCCAGCTGCTGGCCTCTGGTTTCATCGAAGCAGAGGAGGTTGAGGTCGCCGCAGAGCTTGGCGGACGGGTTGTAGCGCTCCCGTTTGACGAGGGTGACGAGGTACAGGCTGGCGATGTACTGGTGCAACTCGATACAGCACTGCTTGAAGCGCAACGTGACGCGGCTCAAGCTCAGTTGGATATCACTGTCGCGCAGCGTGACCTACTCCGAGCAGGCGCACGCGAGGAAATCATTCGTCAGGCCGAAGCCCAGGTTGCCATTGCCCAAGCGGCAGTGGACGCTGCCGATCTAGCACTCCAGGATGCAGTGGCGATCCGCAACAACCCCCAGGAACTCCAAATTCAATTGGCGCAAGCTGAGACACAGGCTGCTGTAGCTCAGCATCAGGTCAACGCGGCAGGCGTTCAACTTCGGACTGCTGATAAATCAGTCCAGGTTCTAAGAGATCAGACCAACTACATTGTGAGTATGGAAGCGCGCTATGGGCTTGACCTTTGGGTTCCCATGGACCTGGCCCTGGCGCCCATTCGCTATGAGACCGCTACAGAGAATCTCAACAATGCCCAGGCCTCGCTTGAGGCCGCACAGGCGCTGCTGGCAGCGGTGCGCAACCTAATCAACGACCCCCAGCAGCTTGAGGCTCAGGTGATCGAGGCCCAGACAGCACTCGACAGCGCCAAAGCCAGCCTGGCCCAGGCCCAGGCCCAACTTGACAACCTGCGGGCCGGCCCGACCGATGAACAGGTCCGAATGGCCGACGCCCGCGTTGAGGAGGCTCAGGCTGCTCTTGCCGCAGTTGAAACCCAAATCGGGCGTATGACGCTCTATGCACCCATCGGGGGAGCCATCCTTCAGCAATCGATCCATGTGGGCGAGCTGGCTGCGCCCACCGTGCCCCTTGTGACGCTGGCCAACCTAGACACGGTTACCCTGACCGTATACATTGCGGAAGACCGATTGGACCAAGTTGCGCTCAATCAGGCAGCTGACATCACAGTTGACTCGTTCCCCACCAGGCAGTTCCCAGGTACGGTGGTCTACATCTCCGATGAGGCCGAGTTCACCCCGCGCAACGTGCAGACGCGCGAAGAGCGCGTCAATCTGGTATACGCCATCAAGATCAGGATCAACAATCCTGATCATGCCTTAAAGCCCGGTATGCCAGCCGATGCGTTCTTCGAGCAACAGTGAGGGGAACACTCCGATGGTGTCTCATACAATCCAGAGTCAAATCAAGCGGTGACTTCTAACTGCGGCGGGTATGTATGAAGGACTGTAGTTACACAATGAATCAACGGTCAAGCCGACTGATTGGTATTGCGCTTTTGGTCGTGGTTGCCCTGATCAGCCCGGGATGTTCGGGCCAACTCACAGTCGTCCCCCCTCTGCCTGGCCAGGAGACCGCAACCGTCGCTTCAGGAGAGGATGGAATCCACGCCTCCGGTTTCATCGAGGCTCAAGAGGTCAGCGTTGTAGCTGAGACGGGAGGACGGGTAGCACAGGTGCTGGTAGACGAGGCCGATACCGTGACCGCTGGCCAGATAGTTGTGAAGCTGGATGACACCCTACTCCAGTCAGCTCGTCAGCAGGCTGAGGCTGCCGTCACGGTTGCTGAGGCTAACCTGGCAGATCTCATAGCCGAACCGACTGAAGAAGAGATCGCCGCGGCGCAAGCCACTCTCGATATGGCCCAAGCTGAACTGGAGGGCGCGCAACGCGCTTCGAGGCAGGCCTGGGCTGCCGTCTCAAACCCACGCGAGATTGACGTGCAAATCGCTGCGGCGCAACTCGACGTAGACACCGCAGCGCAGCAGGTGGCCCAAATTCAGGGCGCGATCCGGGAGGTGGAATACGAAGCCCTCCAGGTTGAGGAGAGCGGCGTGGACGATCCAACCCGCCGCGATTATCTGGCCCTCTCGCGAGAGAATCTGGTGGCCCAACTAGCAGCGGCTCAGGCAGCCTACGATGGCGCGGTTAAGAAGCTACAGCTTCTCCAGGCTCAGCGTCAGCGTCCACTGGCGCTGATTGCGCAAGCACACCAGGCCCAGGCTCAGATCGCCATCGCCGAGGGACAGGTCCAGTTGGCCCAGGCTCAATACGATTTGTTAGTAGCCGGACCGCTCCCAGAGGAGATTGCCATTGCGCAGGCACAGGTCGATCTGGCAAAGGCACAGCTCGCTCAAGTTGATACCCAGATCGCCCGTTTGTCGCTCGCCGCCCCAATCGATGGCGTAGTTACTACACGCGCTATCGCCGCCGGGGAGACGGCCTCGCCGGGCGTACCTCTGCTGACCATTGCCGATCTGACCGAGCTTAAGCTGGTCGTCTACATTCCTGAGACCGATCTTGGGCAGGTACGGTTGGGCGCCCAAGTAGATATCGAGGTGGACTCCTATCCCGGCGAGACATTCTCCGGCCAGGTCGCGCTGATCGCACGGGAGGCCGAATTCACGCCACGCAACGTACAGACTGAGGAAGAGCGCGTCAATCTGGTGTTTGCCGTTGAGATCAGCATCGATAACGCGGATGGCAGACTCAAGCCTGGTATGCCTGCTGATGTGCTGATCAGGGTGCCGTAGTAGCCTGGCTGGCCCAGAGATTGCGGGCCGCAGCTAACCCGACACGGGCAAGGCTATCTCTTGCCCTTGACACACCCCAGCAAGTGTCCTTGCCGGGTTCGCCTGCCGTTCTCTCTCAGCCTACCAGGCTTCTGCCTGCAGGACGTTTTCGCGTTATCACTCCCCTGGCAGGGCCTGAAAATCGGCGAGTGGACTCACCACGAAAGTATTAGTACCGACTTCATTAAATAATCGGAATCTATTAGCAAGCTGGCACGACACGGGCAGCGCGACTATCGCAGTCCTAGCTCCTGACGCGCGATCACGATGCGCTGAATCTCACTGGTCCCCTCGTAAATTTCAGTGATCTTTGCGTCACGGAAGTAGCGCTCGACGGGCAGTTCTTTGCTGTAGCCCATCCCGCCGTGAATCTGGACCGCCTGAGTTGTGACCCACATCGCCATCTCAGAGGCAAACAGCTTGGCCATAGCTGCCTCGAGCGTAAATCTCTCGCCGGTTTGTCTACTGCGCATCTTGGCAAGTGCTGCGTTGTAGATCAACAGGCGTGCCGCCTCAATGCGAGTCTTCATGTCGGCGATCTTGGCCTGCGTCATCTGGAAGGTGCCGATAGGTGCGCCAAAAGCCTCCCGCTCACGGGCATATCTCACGCTGGCTTCATAGGCCGCCTCGGCGATGCCCAACGCCTGTGAGGCAATCCCGATTCGCCCGGCATCCAGCACCGTCATAGCGATCTTAAATCCCTCCCCCGGCTTGCCCAGCACGTCCTCAAGCGGAGCCTGATAGTTGTCGAAGATGATCTCGCTCGTCGCCGAGGCGCGGATGCCCAACTTAGGCTCCTTCTTGCCGCGGATAAAGCCGGGGCGCTCTGTATCGATAATAAAGGCTGTGATGCCGTTATGCTTCTTTTCTGGCTCTGTCATGGTAAACATGACAAGATAGCGCGCCACTGGCCCACTTGTTACCCAGCTCTTGACACCATTGATCACATAGTGCGATCCATCCTGACTCAACACCGCCCGAGACCTCATCGTTCCGGCGTCAGAACCGGACATTGGCTCAGTAAGCGAGTAGGCGCCGATCACCTGCCCAGATGCCACCGGCGTCACATACTTGTGCTTCTGCTCCTCTGTGCCAAACCGCAAGATGCCATAGCAATACAGCGAGTTGTTGACCGACATGATCACCCCGTGCGCGGCGTCGGCTTTCGAGATTTCCTCCATGGCCAGCACATAGGCCAGAGTATCCATGCCCGCACCACCGTATTCCTCCGGCACCTCGATGCCCATGAACCCCATACTGCCCATCTCCATGATGGTGTCATATGGGAATTCACCGGTCTCATCAAAGTGGGCGGCAATGGGAGCGATCTTTTCCTGCGCAAACTTGCGTGCTGCCTGCCGGATCATCTCGTGCTCAGGGGTCAGCGCCAGGCTTGGGCCAGATGGGGTATCAGCCATGGGATTCACTCCTTTGGTCGAACGGGTCGTGAGAATCAATCCGAAACAGCATGTCTTATAAGGGAGAAAAGGGGGAAATTCAGGCACGCACCCTTGCCGAGCGGGCAGATTCGCCCTGTGTGATCGGTTTTGGATTATAACATCGTCAGAGTTAAAGGTCTAAACGTACGAGGCGCAGATGAGACCCAGCGATCAACTCAATCACTCTGCATGGCTCGCCGCTGCATCTCGTACAGCCGAGTGATGGCGTCAATGGGTGACATCTCATCGATCTTCATCCTGCGCAGCTCTTCGATAACGGGATGTGGGCCGGTGTGAAACAGCGCCATCTGCCTGGCTGTGAACTCGTCTTGCTCGACGGTCCACACATTGTGCTGGCTTTCCAGCTCTTTGAGGATTTCTTCGGCCCGCTGCACCACGGCTCTGGGAACACCTGCGAGCTGGGCCACATGGATGCCATAGCTCTTATCGGCCTTGCCCGGTCGGATGGTATGCAGGAACACCACATGGTCCCCCTGCTCGGCAACGGCCACATTGTAGTTAGCTACCCCCGGCAGAATATTCTCCATCTCAGTCAATTCATGGTAATGGGTAGCAAACAGTGTCCTGCCGCCCATGCGTGGGTGGTTGTGCAGATACTCGACGACTGCGCGAGCAATAGCCAACCCATCGTAGGTGCTGGTACCGCGCCCGATCTCGTCTAGGATGATCAGGCTGCGACGCGTACTCTGCTGAAGGATCACGGCAGTCTCAATCATCTCAACCATGAAGGTGCTCTGACCGGCGTAAATCTCGTCCTGCGCGCCGATGCGGGTGAAGATGCGGTCCACCAACCCAATGGTCGCTTCGTCGGCGGGAACAAAGCTCCCAATCTGCGCCAACAGCACAATCAGCGCCACCTGACGCAGATAGGTGCTTTTGCCAGACATGTTAGGCCCGGTGATAACGTGAATCCGTTTGCCGTTTGCGAAGCTGGTATCATTCGGGACGAAACGCTCACCGTGTAACAGATGCTCAACCACTGGGTGCCGTCCACCCCGAATCTCCAGCACGTCATCAGAGGTCAGAGTGGGACGCACGTAGGCATTGCGTGCTGCGACTTCGGCCAGTGAAGCGCACACATCCAGGGTTGCCAACGCTCGCGCCGTCGCCAGCAACGATTGGGCGTGTGCCGCCACCTGTCGCAGCAAGTCCCGGTACAGCTTCACCTCAAGCCCGTGGATCTCCTCCTCGGCATTGAGCAGCTGGACCTCAACCTCCTTCATTCCAGGCGTAATGTAGCGCTCAGCATTGACCAACGTCTGCTTGCGGATGTAGTCGGCAGGCACCATGTCCACATTGGGCTTAGTCACTTCGATGTAGTAGCCAAAGACCTTGTTATAGCCGACCTTCAGGTTTTTGATGCCCGTCCGCTCACGCTCTACTGCCTCCAGGCTGTTGATGTAGTTGCGGGCGTCAGCGCTGGCCTGGATGACAGAGTCCAGTTCGGGTGAGTAGCCTGGACGGATCAGTCCGACGGCGCTGAGGGTAGCCGGCGGCTCATCGACGAGCGCCCGGCCAATCAGCTCCGCCACACCTTCAACTGGGTCGAGGGTATAAGCGATGTTGCGCAGCGCCTGTGCCTGTCCAATCAGCGTGCCGCGCAGCGCGGGCACAATCTCTAGCGTCTCCTTCAGGCTGATCATCTCCCGCGGCCCGGCAGAACCTGTGATGATGCGGTTAGTCAGCCGCTCCAGGTCACCGACGCCGCGCAGGGTCTCGCGCACCTGAGTTCGCAGCACACCGTCAACGAACAGTGCCTCAATGATATCCTGGCGGCGCTTCAGTCGTTCGAGATCGAGCAGAGGGCGCGAGATCCAGTGACGCAGCTCGCGTCCACCCATAGCGGTCACAGTGCGATCGAGCACTCCCAGCAGCGAACCACGCGCAGCACGTGTGCGGATGGTTTCAGTCAGCTCCAGATTGCGACGTGTGGCCACATCGAGCACCATGTAATCGCTGGTGGAGTAAAACGACAGCGACCGAATTTGATCGAGCGAGCCGCGTTGGGTATTCTGCAGATACTGGAGCACAGCCCCGGCAGCACCGATGGCCTGCCCATAGCCTTCTAAACCAAAGGCTGCCAGTGTGGCGACACCAAAGTGTTGCTGCAGGGCGCTTCCTGCCGTCTGGGGATCGAAGCGCCAGTCGGCCAGCGGTGTGAGGTGAATGCCCTCGCTGCCCAATTGCAGTCCATCTGGCGCGGACAGACTCTCTGGCAGCAGACACTCACGCGGGGCGAGGCGTGCGATCTCTTGCTGCGCCAACCCCCATACATCGCCCTCATCCAACTCAGTGGCAGCAAATTCACCTGTCGAGATGTCGGCGTAGGCAATGCCCACCCGGCTGAGGATGTCGTTCTCAAAACAGGGAGCGATAGCCATCAGGTAGTTGTTGCGCTTCTCCGGCAGCAACGACGGCTCAGTCACCGTGCCGGGAGTCACCACCCGCACTACTTCACGCGGCATCAGCCCATTGATAGGCTCATCGCTGACCTGCTCACAGATCGCGACATGGTAGCCTTTCTCGATCAAACGGGCGATATAGTTTTCTGCTGCATGGTGAGGCACCCCGGCCATAGGAACACGCCGATTCTTAGCCACATTACGGCTGGTGAGCACAATGTCCAACTCGCGGGCCGCAATTTCGGCATCCTCGTCAAACGTTTCATAGAAGTCACCCAGCCGAAAAAGGACGATGGCATTGGGGAACTGCTTTTTGATCTCCAGGTACTGCCGCCGGATCGGCGTAATGCTGTCAACCATCTGATCCACCCTGGCATCTCAGACAGAGACTCCCTTGGGAGCAAAGAGATTCTAATGCGGTCCCTACCTGGAGACAAAAACCGAGCTATCCGCCGTACGCCAAGACTCACGATGGCCTCTTTCCCCCAGGAGAGGCCATCGTCACTGTCCCCTTGTCCAACCGATGTTGCAGCGCTGATGATTGCCGCGCGAGTCTGCGAGATGCCTGTCAGTAGGTGGGCAGGCTGGGATCGATCTGCTCTGCCCAAGCGTTGATTCCACCCACCATGTTCCTGGTGCGGGTGTACCCATGCTGGCGGAGCGTCATCGTCACATCGGCGCTGCGCCCACCGGACTTGCAGTAGACGACGATGTCGCGTGTCATGTCAAGCTCACCCAGGTGCTCAAGAATCTGCCCCTTGGGAATGTGATGTGTCGCAGCAGCAATGTCAGAGATGTCCCACTCGTGCGGCTCGCGCACGTCGAGCAGGATGAAGTCCTCACCAGCATCGAGACGGGCCTTGACTTCCTGCACGGATATGGTGGGGACGACAGCCTCATAGTCACTGTGGAAGGCGCTGCGGTCATGGCCGGGCATCCCACAGAACTGTTCGTAGTCGATCAAAGCAGTCACGGTCGGATTTTCACCACAGACAGGGCATCGAGGGTTTTTGCGCAGCTTTACAAAGTCAAAGGTCATATGCAGGGCATCGTAAAGCAACAGGCGTCCGATCAGCGTCTCGCCGATGCCAAGTAACAGCTTCACCACCTCAGTCGCCTGGATCGCGCCGATGGTGCCGGGCAGTACACCAAGCACTCCTCCCTCTGCACAGCTAGGAACCAGGCCAGGGGGAGGCGGTTCTGGAAACAAGCAGCGATAACAAGGGCCTTTCTTGGCATAAAAGACGCTGGCCTGTCCCTCAAAGCGGAAGATGCTGCCATAGACGTTTGGCTTACCGAGCAATACACATGCGTCGTTGACCAAGTAGCGTGTCGGAAAGTTGTCAGTGCCGTCGGCGATCACGTCGTAGGGCGCCAGGATGTCGAGCGCATTTTCAGAGGTGAGCGGTGTGTTGTAGGTGTCAATCTGGATGTGGGGATTGATGTCGAGCAGGCGTGCTCTGGCGCTCTCCAGTTTGGGACGCCCAAGGTGGCTGATGCCGTGGATGATCTGGCGCTGGAGATTCGAGGCATCGACTACATCGTAATCGACCAGGCCAATGCGGCCCACTCCGGCGGCTGCCAGATACATTCCCAGTGGCGACCCCAGGCCGCCAGTACCAATCAGCAACACGCTCGAAGCCTTGAGCCTGCGCTGCCCTCGCATACCGACTTCGGGCATGATCAGGTGGCGGCTGTAACGTCTGACTTCCTCGTGATTAAGCTCGACGGCCTCTGAGGCCATCTGCAACTGAAGCGACATAGCGCATAGTTCCCTTCACCAATACCAGAGTTGGTTGCGGCGTCTCGGATGGCTGACGCTGAGGGTTGCCCCGGCATATCGCCGATTTGGGAGGTTGCCTTAGGCGACCTCTAGGTGATTGCCTGAATCTGCTGCTTGAGCTGTTCAGCGCGTGTGACACCCTGATTTACACGCCGAGGCTGCCCCTTGCGATCCACGATAAAAGTCGTGGGCAGGCTGAGCACACCCCACGCATTGGCCAGGTCGGTCTGCTCAAGCGCGTTGATGGCGATCACCTGCACTTCTTCTGGGCCTAGCTCGGCCTGAAGCTTCTCCAGGGCAGGCTTCTGGACCGTCTGGCAAGGAGCGCATGTCTCCGACCAGAAGTAGATCACCGCTGGAACGCCAGGGCGTAGTGCATTCAGCACCTCCAGACCCATTCCGCGCCGACGGGGTGCGGATGTCTGCCAACGCGCGCCCAACATATATGCTCCCAAGCCCAAACCGATCAATGCCAACGCAATCGCCGCACGCTCAAGCACCATTCCACTTTACTCCTCTTTGATCGGTAAAACTTGAAAACCTGGGATGCCCAAACGGCCCAACTGGTAGTAGACAAAGCATCCAGCGCAGAAGCCAAGAAACAGGTTCAGCGCAGCCAGTCCGATAACCACCCAGGTCAACGCCCAACCCAGCACCGAGAGGCCAGCAACCAGAGCCAGGGCCGACGCCAGGGTAAAGACACCCCCCAGCCCCTGCGCGAAACGATGCGGCTCCGGATTGTCGCGGATGACATCGGCCCTGACAAGCCCACTTGGCCCCAAAATGTGCTGGTAGATGCGTTTGAACAGCCCTGCTTCAGGCCAGAGGGTGCCAACGAGCATCACAGCAGACACGAAGGCCACAAGCAACCACAGGTCGAGGATAAAGGCTACCAACAGCAGCCCGATGATAAACGCCTGGTTGGTGCGAAGCGCCGAAAGATCGACCCTGCGCAGAGTGCTGTCTGCCATACCGGCTTCCTCCTGGAATGCTCGATGCCGCTGGCGCTTAGCCACCGGCAATCGACGGGATGATCATCATCTTAACGTCTTGTGCTATCTCGGTCTCGGTGCCGTTCAGATGGCGGATGTCTTCGTCTTCCACAAAAACATTGATAAAACTGCGCAATCTGCCCTCTGCAAAAAGGTGAGGCTCCAAGCCGGGGTATTGTCGGACAAGGTCGCCAAGCGCCTCACCGACCGTCCTACCGCTGACCTGGACGGTCTCGCGGTTGTCCGTATAAGGCCGCAGCGGAGTTGGGATACGAATGCTAGCCACTGATTACATCTCTCCTCTATATCCCATATCGGGAGCTACGCAGTTGAAGCGCCGGAGCGGGCCTCACAGCAGTCAACTGTGTAAGTCTCATCATATCTCAAATGACTTCCAGCCTATCTTCGTCAAATGCAGTGCGATCCTCGCGCAGTCGCCATGCCCTCGTCCCCTGAGCTATGCCACCTTGAACCGAGATGATCAGGTAGCTAAAATGAGGCAGCGCATGCTCACGGTCGAACTCACTAGGCTGCGCCGGGTGATCAGGGTGAGAATGGAACACACCCACCAGATCCAAGCCACGGTGAACTGCCTCAAGTTCCCCCTGAGCGAAGTCGTGGGGGCTAAGCTCATACCGATTGTGCTGGACCTCAGCCTCACGCCGGTTCTGGAGCGGCAACACGTCCATCACGGCAATCTGAGAGATGCCGGATCGACCCAGGATGAACCCTACTCCTTCATGAGGATAGGCAGCCTCAGCATGAGACTCGATCCGATGCAAGTGATCGGCAGAAACCAGGATTCTCATGTGGCGATCAGTCCTCCTCGGCCCAGAACGACTCACTCAGGTATTTAGCTGCGCCGTCCGGAAAGATGGCCACGATCAATCCTTCCTGGAGCATCTCAGCGACGCGCAACGCCGCGACCATGGCCGCCCCTGCCGACACGCCAACCAGTATCCCCTCCTCGCGAGCCAAACGGCGGCACATCGCATGGGCTTCCTCGGTGCGCACCGCAACGATCTCGTCGGGCAAGGTCTGATCGTAAATGCCAGGGACAATGGCCGTCGCCATATGTTTCAACCCCTCCAAGCCGTGGAAGGGTGAGTCGGGCTGCACGGCCAGCAGGCGGACAGCAGGATTGTAGGTCCGCAGACGGCGGCCCGCCCCCATCAGAGTACCGCTCGTGCCCAGCCCAGCGACCAAGTGCGTCACACGGCCACGTGTCTGCTCCCAGATTTCGACGCCAGTGGTAAGAAAATGCGCCTGCCAGTTATCCGGATTGTTGTACTGATCGGCGAAGAAATATCGGTCAGGCGACTCGGCATGAATCTGGCGCACAAGGCGAATGGCCCCGTCAGTGCCCTCGGCAGGATCGCTCAGGGTCAGATCGACGCCATAGGCACGTAGAATGGCGATACGCTCCGGGCTGGCGTTGGCGGGGATCACCAGTTTGACAGTGTAGCCCAGCGCACGGCCCAGCATAGCGTAGGCAATGCCCATATTGCCGGATGTGCTATCGAGCAGCGTCATATGGGGGCGGAGGTCGCCACGCCGCACGGCCTGACGGATGATGTTGAGCGCTGGACGGTCCTTTACCGAACCACCAGGGTTATACCACTCGGCTTTGGCAGCCACCCGAACGAGGGGAGATAAGTGGGCAGTCAGGCGGCGGAATGTCAGTAAGGGGGTATGACCTACCAGAGCGTCAATCGAGTTGCCGGAACGGCTGTTGAGCGGCAGACCAACCTGCTGTGACTCCTCGGTTATGTCTACGTGAAAACCAGATAATTGCACCGCCATATGTCGTCAATCCTCTCGCGCTCTCCTGCCGACCCATAACCAATATCGACCTGTTGAGGCAGGGAACAGCATGTTGCTCACAAATGTTGTTGGTGTCTCAGTGTGGGACCGAGCCAGAGAGGCTCACCATGCAGCGCGGCAAACAGGCAACAAATAAGGGTGCGCCCAGTCGCCAGGCTGCAGAATACAGTCTGCTATGGCGGAGACGGCATCACCCTCAGGCGGCGAAGTAGGGTTTTGTGGATCTATCGCCTTAAGCGAGGGTGACAGCGCCCCCGCCCAAGACATGTGCAAAGGCATAAAGTCATGGGACTCATTTCCCACCGCCGAAATAAAGTGTACCTTCTAGGTTAAGATTATAGCAATAGGTATGCAGCGAGTCAACGAGGGAGTGCCCAAATGCCCAAAAGTCTGGATAGGTGAGATGCTCATGGCATGACATGTCCGAAGCGCCACACGCAAGAACATCCAGTGAAATCAGGGCAGACGGAGGCAGGGAGCCAGCGCCAACTCTACCGTCAGCATTTCCCTGCTTGCCCCGCTCACCTCAGCGACTTCCTAGGTGCATGCTTTTAGACACTCTCCAATCTCGCTCGGATACAGGTTCGCCTGACTATGCCTGGGTACATTCCTCGTCACATCGTCGATGCGGCAAAGCAGTTCGGTGATAAAATCCATCGTACTCACGGGGGTCTCCTTTTGCTGTTGGCTTCGCAACTTGCAGCTTTGGGGAACCCGGTGTTTATGTCAAACTAGCACTATTGGTTAGTAACCACCTGAGGCCGCTCCCATGATCGCAGCCAGTGTGCCTGTCGCCAAGAGAGCGATCAGGGCAATGCAGCCGATCACCATTCCGATGATATGTATCCACAGCAGGATCTGAAGGCACCCCTTGTTGCGGATGAGCATGCCCATGCGCTCGTCACGGTTGGCGTTGCTGAGAAAGATGATGTTGGCAATCAGGCCAATGACACCGAAACCAAGGTAGTACAGGATCAGCGTTAGCAGCGCCTCGCCAAGATAGCTTTTCTCAGGACGGTAGTGCATTGGCGGTTGAGGGGGCGGATAACCATACATTCCAGCGTTTCCTCCTGGTTGTGGCTGTGATTTGGACGATTGCTCTACACCCATGCATCGGCATTTTGCGTTGCGGATGAACTCCGGACAACAGGGGGCCAATCCGAATAAGGCTAAGGGCCAACGGGGAGCACTGCCAGTAGGCCAAGAGCTACTGCTAGCAGCGATGTGGGGATGATGTCGATTCGAACACACCACCTAGCTTTTATACATCGAAATACAGGGCTACTTCATAGGGATGCGGTCGATTTCTGACCTCGTAAGCCTCGATCTTGCGTTTGTAATCAATCCACTGCTGGATCATCTCCGGGCTGAACACCCCACCTTTGAGCAGGAACTCATGATCTCCCTCCAAGGCGTCGAGGGCCTCATCTAGCGAGCCAGGGAGTTGCCGAATCTTCGCCCGCTGTTCATCTGTCCAGGCAAAGATGTTCTGGTCAATCGGGCCGAAGCCAGCCTCAGCCGGGTCGATCCGCTGCTCGATGCCGTCCAATCCTGCCATCAACTGCGCTGCCAGCGCCAGGTATGCGTTGCAGGTGGCATCAGGTGGACGGAACTCAATTCGAGCGGCATCAGGCTGGCAAGCATACTTGGGGATGCGGATCGCGGCGCTGCGGTTGCCCAGGGAGAAGAAGGCATTGACCGGCGCTTCAAAGCCTGGCACCAGACGGCGGTAAGAGTTGGTGCTGGGGTTGGTCAGGGCCAGCACTGCCGCGCCGTGGGCCAGCAGCCCTCCGATGTAGTAGAGTGCAGTCTGGCTCAGACAGCCATAGCCGTCTGCGTCGTAAAAGACATTGATGCCGTTCTTGAACAGGTGCTGATGAAAGTGCATACCGCTGCCCGCCTCACCGTAGAGAGGCTTGGGCATAAACGTCACCGTCTGGCCGTGACGGTGGGCGACCATTTTCGTGACATATTTGATGATCATCGTCATGTCGCCCGCTGGGACCAATCCCACCATCGGTGTCTCGATCTCGCACTGGCCCGGCCCACCAACCTCATGATGGTGATATTTGACCGGTACCCCCATCGACTCTAACAGTAGGGCCATCTCAGAGCGGAGCTGGAAGAGCTGGTCTTTGGGTGGGATGGCGTGATAACCGCCGTGCAACGGGATATAGTGCCCGTGTCCTCCCTCGGCGCAGTTCCAGTCGGCCTCTTTGGATTCAAGACGGTAACAGGCGCGGTTGACGCTGTTATCGAAGCTCACTTCGTCGAATACGTAGAATTCAAACTCCGGACCCCAGCGACTCTCGTCAGCGATGTCAGTCTCACGCAAGTAAGACTCAGCGCGCAGGGCAACGTTCCGAGGGTCATTGGCAAACGCTACATGTGTGTCAGCTTCCAGCGTGGTGCAGATGAAACTCAGCGTGGGGACCTGCCAGAACGGGTCATCTGTTCCGGTGGCGAGATCGGGCACCAGCACCATGTCGCCTGCTTTGACACTCTTCAGCCCCACGGCTGATCCATCGAAGCCAATGCCATTCTCCATCAAGTCAGAGGTAAACTGGCTGGATGGCAGGGTCAGGTGATGCCAGCGTCCCCACAGGTCACAGAATTTGAGATCGATCATTCTGATCCCGTGCTCGGTGACATAACGCTGGGCCTCGTTGAGCGTTTTGAACATGCCTGGCTTTCCTCCAGACGTGAAAGGGTATGCGACCTCAAGCTATTCCAGTGTACTTAGCTGCGACAGGCCTTGTATGCTCCTAGATCCATTGTAAGCCAACTTGCTGCGTTTAGTTGTGTACGATCACAACAGAAAAGGCCGCCATATGTCATAGTCTGGCGGCCCTGGTATAGGCTTAGACCCTGAAGGGGGAGAGTCACTCAGCCCCCAACGTTAGGGTAAAGCACACGCGAGCGCCTGGGGGCTTGGGTGAATCCTCGACCCAGATCGTGCCACCATGCGCCTCGACAATGTGCTTGGCGATGGCCAGCCCAAGCCCGGTCCCGCTGCTCCTGCGGGCGCGGTCGCCCCGGTAAAATCGTTCAAACACCCGCTCACGTTCCTCTGGCGAAATGCCAGGGCCGGAATCTGTCACAGCTATCAGCACTCTGTCTTCAACCATATTGGCCGAGATATCGATCGTACCATGTGAGGGTGTAAACTTGATGGCATTGTGTACTAGATTGCTCAGCACACGACGAAGCTGCTGGGCATCAGCCAGCACCACCAGGTGGCGTGACACATGCCTCTCCAGGGTTAACTTTTTGCGCTCCGCCTGCTCAGTGTACTGGTCAGCTACCTCGGCGACGATGTCGCGCAGTTTAACTGGCCTAAAGATGAACTCGGCTCGTCCCGACTCGATCATCGACAAGTCGAGCAGCTCCTGAGCCATCTGCTGAAGGATGTCAGCCTCTGCGGCGATCTTATGGAGCCGCTCTGTGCACTCTTTGTCTGGGCACATCTCTTCCCTGAGCAGAGTGTCAACGAGCAGCCGAATTGAAGCAATCGGAGTGCGCAGTTCGTGAGAGATGTTAGCCACCATATCACGCCGAGCGCGACCCAGTCTCAGCAGCTCACTAACATCCTCCAAAGCTATCGCGACCATATGTCCTGCCGGCGTCTCAGTGCGCTGTGCCCGGACACGGTACGCGACTGCCCGGATTGCAATCTGTAGGTCGACCGGCTCACCGTCCTGCAGTACCTGATCGACCACGTGGTCCAGATCGTAACTGCGGGTGAGGGTCATGAGTGTAATGTCCGTGTTGTAGGTATCGCAGGCGAACAGGGAGCAAGCTGCGCTGTTCATATGGATCACTCGACGATCGCGATCCACAACGATTAGGGCGTTGTAGGCCGCCTCGCTCAGTGCAAGCAAGCCGGCAGAGCGCATCTCCAGAGCCTGCTGATCGCCCAGCCGCCGGGTCAGCTCGTCGCTGCGGGCACGCTCGGCAACCAGGCGGCGATGGGCTACTTGCCATGCAACGACTGTCCCCACCAGCGTGATGGACAGCACAACAATGGCAACCAGATACACCTGTCTCAATCCTCGAAACGATAGCCTACTCCCCGCACAGTCACAATGTGATGCGGGTTCGAGGGATCATCCTCGATCTTCTGACGCAGCCACCGGATGTGCACATCGACTGTGCGACTGTCGCCATAATAGTCGTAGCCCCACACGCGAGAGAGGATCAGGTCACGTGACAGAACCGCCCCGGGATTGCGCATGAGTTCTACTAATAGATCAAATTCCTTATGGCTGAGTTGGATTTCCTCACCACGCCGATATACGCGCCGCGCAGACACATCTACGCGGAGGTCTCCTGTCGCAATCTCTGTGCTGGAGGTGGTGCGGCCTGGCACGCGGCGCAGCACGGCCCGGATGCGCGCCAGGAATTCGCCAAGACCAAATGGCTTGGTGACATAATCATCTGCGCCACTGTCCAGCCCGACCATCTTGTCGCCCTGGGTCCCACGCGCCGTCAGCATGATGACAGGAATGTGCGCCACCTCTGGGTCTTTGCGGATTAGGCGGCACACAGCCAGCCCATCGAGCACGGGCAGCATGATGTCCAACACAATCAGGTCGGGTTTCTTCCGGCGCACGATCTTGAGCGCTTCCTCGCCATCCTCGGCAGTTAGGACCTTATAGCCCTCCTGCTCAAGGTTGTAGGCCAGCGTTTCAAGTAAGGTTTTCTCGTCTTCAACTATCAGGATGGTAGTCATATATGCTACAGGAAGCCCAAACGAATGGTTTGTTCAACAGAGGAAGTATAGCGGTGAGCAAGAACAGGCACAAGGCATTCTGCGAGTTCTATACCGTCTGTCACGAGGTGATAGACGTTCAAAAAGAGGTGCCACCCGGGCGGGTGGCATCACGTTGGGCAATTTGGGGAAAGAGTGCCGCTCATAGAGCTGCATTCTCTTAATTTGGGCCGGGAGCAAAACGCCCAACGCTAATATTAAGATAACCCAAATTTGGTAAGTTTTCAAATATCAATTCGTCGGATTCCCGTTTGATTGGCTCGGCTAGGCAGACGGGCTATACTGTGGCCAACAGACACAACCTGCTCTGCCTAATGCGAGCCAAACTCAACCCTCATGTTTCTCTGGGAGAGAATGACATGCGTCATCTGGAAGGGCAGACCAGCACCGCAGATGGCTTGGCGCTCTATACACAAACCTGGCTGCCTGACGAAGAACCTAAGGGGATGCTTGCCTTCTCACACGGCGGCGGTGAACACTCAGGCCGATACCATCACGTCGGCGCAGCACTGGCTAAGGCCGGATACGGTCTTCACATGGTTGATCTGCGTGGGCATGGCAAAAGCCCTGGCAGACGAGGGCATCTTATGGCCTGGGACGAGTATCGGCGCGACATGGCTGCTCTGATGGAGGGGGCACGCCAGACTGCCACGCAGGTCCCCCAGTTCTTTGGTGGGCACTCGTTGGGTGGCCTGATCGCAGCCAGTGTAGCCGTAGACAACCCCTCAGGATACAAGGGAGTTGTGCTCAGCGGGGCTTTTCTTGAGATGGCATGGCAGCCTGCGCCATCGAAACTGGCCATGGCGCGCTTGCTCGCCCGGTTCTTGCCCGGTGTGACGACTACCAATGACCTGGATCCTTCCGCGATCTCGCGTAGCCCTGAGGTGGTAGCAGCCTACACCAGCGATCCTCTGGTTCACAACCGGGTCAATGTCCGGGGAGCGCTGGTCATCCTGTCTGCCCAAACCGAGACGCTGGCACGCGCAGGCGATTTGCATCTGCCGATCCTTATGATGCATGGTAGTAGCGATAGGATTGCTGCACCTTCCGGCTCGGCAAGGTTCTATGAGGCAGCGCAGGCTGCCGACAAGACCCTTAAAATCTATGATGGACTATACCATGAGGTCTTCAACGAACCAGAGCAGGCTCAGGTTCTGACCGATCTGATCGCGTGGCTGGATGAGCGCCTATAGCATACGGCTATCTTCCCTCACTTCCCTGCGTAGGAGACAATCTCATGATGCCGTTCGAACACGAACGTATCCTCGCCCGTGAGGCTGCCCGGATGGCTGGGCAGCTATGTCTGGCCATCCGCAGTGAGACTATTACCAGCCTGGCCTGCATGGAGAAGGGCGGTTATGAGCCGGTTACAGTGGCGGACTATGGGGCACAGGCTGTGGTGCTGAGTCATGTGGCACAGCACTTCCCCGCTGATGGCATACTGGCCGAAGAACGTGCCAGCGATTTTGACGAGTTGACCACCAACGAACAGCGTCTCCATGTTGTCCGCCATGTTAGCGATGCGCTGGGCCGCAGTGTGTCGCTGGATGAAGTGCGAGACTGGCTCGATCACGGACGCAATGGCGACAAGAGTCGCGTGTGGATCGTTGACCCAATCGATGGCACCAAGGGTTTTCTGCGCGGCGACCAGTTTGCTATTGCTGTGGCCCTGCTCGTGGATGCCCAGTTGAAAGTTGGCGTGCTGGCCTGCCCGCTGCTGCCATATGGCTCCGGCGGCGCTACGGAGCCGCGTGGCGTGCTGGCGGTGGCAGTGCATGGCCAGGGAGCGACCCTTGAACCATTGTCCGGTGATGGCCCGGTGCGTCCAATGCGTGTTTCAACCAGGTCCAGCATGGCCGAAGCCCGTGCGCTTGAGAGTGTCGAGGTCACCCATACCGATCACAGTTTCTCGCAGCGGGTGTTCGAGGTGGCGGGGGTGGGCAGGACGCCAGTGCACATCGACAGTCAGGCCAAGTACGCTATGGTTGCTGATGGACGAGCCGAGTTCTACCTGCGCCACTCACCCAACCCTTCCTATCGCCACAAAGCATGGGATCATGCCGCCGGAGTGCTGATCGTACAGGAGGCGGGGGGCCGCGTCACCGATCTGCATGGCTGTCCACTTGATTTTTCAGATGGGGCCTGGATCGCCAACCAGGGTGGCATCCTGTCCTCCAATGGCGCTGTGCACAATGCACTGCTCGAAGCCATTGCACAAGTAGGTATTGCGCCATGATACTCCGCCATGACTAGATGGTCGTCGGTGTAGAATCAACTTGCTGGTCTGCGCACTCAGTGAGCGCCATATCGATCTGAAGGCTCCGTTTAAGAGCCTTCACAGCTTGGATCGCCAGGTTGGGATGGCGAAGGCTTTGCAGATCGCTGGCCTCGATCTCCACGGCACCCATCAGCGGGGCAGTGACGACGCGTGGAATATCGGGCGGCTGCTCTCGCACGTGATTCGGCGGTATGGCCAAGATGCCCTGGGTACCGACTGGCATCACCCCACTGCACAGTGAGATGAAACGAGGGCGCAGCAATGCCGCCTGTGGCGAATTGCCGTGCCCCTTTGAGACCTAGACGACCAGGATCAAATCAGGGATGCATCCTTGAGGGTTGGGCCAGCTTCACGGACCTCCTGGGGGCAGTCTGCCGCGAATTTCTTGAAGTTGTCAATGAAACGGCTGGCAAGCTGTCTATACTTTCGCCAGTATTCATCCTGACTCGCCCACGACTCGGCAGGATATAACACGCTGTCGGGGACGCCAGGGCAGTGAGTAGGTACCTGGAACCCGAAAAGGGGGTCTTGGTAGTACTCTACTTCTTCAAGCTGGCCCGACAGGGCCGCACTCAGCAACGCCCGCGTGTGATGGATGCTGATGCGTTTACCGACCCCATAGGGGCCGCCGACCCAGCCGGTGTTGATCAGCCAGCAGGTGACCCCATAGCGCAGGATTTTACGCTTGAGCAGGTCAGCGTAGAAAGTAGGTCTGTGCACCATGAAGGGTGCGCCGAAGCACGTGCTGAACGTGATCTCCGGCTCTTCGCCCAGGCCAATTTCAGTTCCCGCTATTTTTGAGGTGTAGCCGGAGATAAAGTGATACATAGCCTGATCGGGCGTCAGGCGAGCGATGGGCGGCATTACCCCCTGAGCGTCGCAAGTGAGCATTACAATGTTCTTGGGGTGCCCGCCTCGCTTGTCGGGGATGGCATTCGAGATAAACTCCAACGGGTAAGAGGCGCGAGTATTCTCAGTGATGGAGCCGTCATCCAGATCGATCAGGCGTGTGGTGGGATCGTAGACGACGTTCTCCAGAATGGTGCCGAATCGGTGCGTGGCGGCGTGGATCTGCGGTTCGGCAGTGGGCGAGAGCTGGATGACCTTGGCATAGCAGCCGCCTTCGAAATTAAATACCCCTTCGTCACTCCAGCCATGCTCATCATCGCCAATCAACCCACGGTTTGGATCCGCCGAGAGAGTGGTTTTGCCTGTACCAGACAGGCCAAAAAACAGCGCCACGTCGTCATCCTGGCCTATGTTGGCTGAACAGTGCATAGTCATCACGCCTTCCAATGGCAGCAAGTAGTTCATCACCGTGAACACTGACTTCTTGATCTCACCGCCATAGGCCGTGTTGCCAATGATGCATAGCCGCTTGTCAAAGTTGAGGATGATGAAGGTGCTGGTGCGGGTACCATCGATTGGCTCAAAAGCTTTGAAGGAAGGCACAGCCAGCACAGTAAAGTCGGGGACATGAAGGCGGTATTCCTCGCGCGATCGCGGGGCAATGAACATGTTGCGAGCAAACAGGCTGTGCCAGGCATACTCTGTAATGATGCGGATCGGCATCCGATGCTCTGGATCAGCGCCTACATAGCAATCCTGGACGAATAGATCGCGCCCCTGCAGAAAACCCTGTAGGCGGCTGAATGTCTCATCGAACTTGTCTGCGCTGACAGGGCGGTTGTACTCGCCCCACCACACGTGATCTTCGCTGGTTGGTTCGCGCACAATGTATTTGTCCTGTGCAGCCCGAGCCGTAAAGGCGCCGGTGTTGACCACGATCGGCCCTTGGTGAGTAATGCGACCCTCACGGCGGAAGATGATCTCCTCATAGAGGGCTTCTTCTGGCAGGTTCCAGTAAACGGTGTTCAGGTTGGTCAGGCCGTGGTTGGCCAATCCATAGTCGCTCTTGAGATCAGATGCTTGTTCCTGGGTGGGCGTCTTGATGTTCAGCAGGTTGTACATAACAGCATCTCCTACAGCCAATCCCGGATCATCTTGCGGTCGCCGATGTAAATCTCGTTCGGAGCGTTTGGATCCAGAGCCCACTTGATGCGGTCGATCCCCTCCGTGATTTCCTTCACCGAGCCAGAGAAGCTAAGCCGCAGGTGCCCCTCTGCACCGAACTCCTTGCCCGGCACGGTCACAACCAGGGCTTTCTTGAGCAAAAAGTTGGCTAGCGCTACTGAGTCGCCATTGTAGGCACGGAAGTCGGGCAGAACATAGAATGTTCCCTCTGGGCGGAAGGTCTCTATATCGGTGAAGGTGCCAAGCTCGCTCACAATCACATCGCGGTTATTCTGGATAGTCAGGCGCAGATGCTCGACCACGCTCTGGACGCCGGTCAGTGCACCTTCCGCGGCAGCCTGAGACACTACTGGCGGGCAGGAGGTCGTCTGGGCCTGGACGTTGGTCATCACCTCCACCAGCTTACGGCTGGCGATCACCCAGCCGATGCGGAAGCCAGTCATGCCGTACAGCTTTGAGACGCCATTGATGACAATGATCCGCGTGTTCTCAAGGTCGCGGTTGGTGAAGCGATAGCCAGGAGCTGCCTGTTTGCCATCGAACACCAGCTTATGGTAGATGTCGTCCATGATCAGGTAGATGCCCTTGCGCTCGCAAAATTCCACAATCTCGGCGATGAATTCTTCGGGGAAAACTGCGCCAGATGGATTATTAGGGCTGTTGACAATAATCGCCCTGGTGTAAGGGCTGACCGCCTGCGCGATCTCCTCCATGCGTGGATAGAAGGTTCCATCCTCCGGCGTCACGATTACCGGCACCCCGTATACCATCCTGACCATCTCCGGGTAGCTGACCCAGTAGGGAGCCAGGATGATGACTTCTTCCTGGGGGTTGACGATAGTGAGCAGAAGATTGTAGAGCGACTGTTTGGCACCCGTGGAGACGATCACGTTCTCTGGCGCCGGTAGTCGGTCATAGTTCTCCTCTGTATAACGGATAATGGCCTTCTTGAGCGAAGGGAGGCCGTCGGTCGGAACATATTTGATATCGCCAGCCCTCAGTTTGGCTGCCGAACCTAAGACGGCCGCAATGGGAGTCTTGTTTTTTGGCTCGCCAACGCTCAAGTTGATGACAGGCTCTCCTCGCTCCCTCAGGATGCGAGCCTCTTCGTTAAGCGCCAGGGTGGGCGATTCTCGGATGGATTTGGCCAACTGGCTAATGCTCATATATGGACTTACTCCCTGTGACGTCACCCACAACAAACCGGGAATGAAACCGGGAATGCCCTCATGTTCAGATGAGGATTGTGCATTGTCTTCCCCGGAGTCGGCTGATTATTGGGAAGCAATTGTATCTGAATCCGGGATTCAGCCCAAATTACGGATTCATTTACTACACGGAATGTTGTCGAAGGATGTGGTGGACTGTGGTTAGGACTCTGTTGGAATGCACCTGGCTCTGATGGCCCATCTCACCGCCTCGCACACCACCCTAGACTTTACCCCCTCATTGGGGGCCATGGCGCCCTGTGAGTTCTTGAGGACGATGTGACACACCACTTGCTCTACTCTGCCAGGGACGGTAAATTCTTCGCATTTCACTAGGCAAAGCGACAGACGTTCAATCAGAATCTCAGGTGAGGGGGAATTGTCATGAGCGCTGTACCTTTCCGGGAACGGCTTGCGCAGGGAGTCATTCTAGCTGATGGGGCTATGGGCACACTGCTGCACGCCAGCGGTGTGCCGGTGGAGGCCTGCTTCGACGAGCTTAACCTCAGCAAGCCCGCTCTCGTGTTTGGGATCCACCGTCAGTATCTGGAAGCAGGTGCTGAGGTAATCGAGACAAACACCTTTGGCGCCAACCGTTTTAAGCTGGCCGAGCATGGCCTAGAAAGCCGTCTGGCTGAGATCAACCGGGCAGGCGTCCGGCTGGCCCGGCAGGCTGCCGAAGCTGCCTTCAGGCCAAATGTCTATGTGGCAGCGTCGGTAGGGCCCTTGGGTGTGCGACTGGCACCAATCGGGCGGGTTCCTGCCCAGCAAGCTCACGAAGCCTTCCGCGAGCAGATCGAGGTGCTGTGTGAGGCAGGAGCCGATGTGTTGATACTGGAGACCTTCTCAGACCTGCACGAGATTGGAGAGGCAGTGCGGGCTGCACACGATGTATGTGACCTGCCCATCATTGCCCAGATGACCTTCACTCGTGACGATCGTACCCTGATGGGCGATACTCCCGCCCAAGTGGCGCGTGCATTGGCCAATCTGAAAGTGGACGTGATCGGCGTCAACTGCTCCAATGGCCCGGCGCAGATCATGCGCATCGTCAAGCAGATGCAATCTGCTCTAGCGGGCCAGCCAGTGTATCTATCGGCCATTCCCAATGCCGGTTGGCCAGAGAATATCGGTGGGCGTGTGATGTACACCTCTGGACCAGACTATTTTGCCGACTATGCTGTGGCGCTGCGCAATGAGGGCGTAGTTATCGTCGGCGGGTGCTGCGGTACCACACCTGAACATACTGCGGCAATGCGTGTTGCGCTGGACAACCCTGCGCGGGCCAGCACCCTGCACATGGTTGATTATGCCGCCGAGGCGGCTGAGGAGGAGATCGCTGCTCCTGCGCCCAGCCCGCTGGCTCAGAAGCTGTCCCGCCGTGAGTTCGTCGTCGCAGTTGAGGTCTCGCCTCCACGCGGCCTTGTCGCCGATAAAATCTTGCACGCTGCTCAAATGTTGCGCGATGCCGGCGCAGACGTGATCGATGTAACTGACAGCCCTATGGCACGGATGCGGATGAGTCCGTGGGCTGTATGCCATCTGCTGGCAAGCCGGGCTGGCGTCGACACGGTGTTGCACTTCCCCACACGTGGCCGTAACCTGTTGCGCATCCAGGGCGATCTGCTCGCCGCGCACGCGCTGGGCGTGCGCAACCTGTTCGTTGTGATGGGCGACCCGACCAACATTGGCGACTATCCGGAAGCCGCCGACAACTACGACATCGTGCCCTCCGGGCTAGTGCGATTGATCAAACAGAATCTGAACCAGGGTCTTGATTGGGGGGGCAACCGCATCGGGCAGCCGACGAATTTTCTGGTGAGCTGCGCATTGAACCTCGCTGCACCCGACACAGAACACGAGATCAAGACACTGCGCAAGAAACTGACCAGCGGAGCCGATTATCTGATCACGCAGCCGATATTTGAAGTGGATACCTACCGGCAGTTCATGGAGCGTTACACTTCGCTCCATGGCCCACTCGATATACCAGTGCTGGTCGGGCTGCTGCCGCTGTACAGCGCACGGCACGCGGCCTTTCTGCACAATGAGGTGCCTGGCATCGTGATCCCCGATGCGATTCGATCTCGCATTGAGGCTGCCGGGGACAGCGCACCCCAGGAAGGGGTCAGGATCGCCCAGGAACTGGCCGGACAGTTTCGGCAGATGGGGGTAGCGGGCCTGTATCTGATGCCGCAGTTTGGCCGTTATGACCTGATCGCCGAGATCATCGAGGCAGTACGAGCTGAGCAAAGATGAGCGATGTGAGTGCTGACAGGCTAGGTGAAATACGATACAGTCTCCTTAACGAATCGTACAGAACCAAGGAGAAATCATCAGCATGAGCGACTCACCTAAGATTGGCGATCTTGCCCCCGACTTTGAGGCACTCACCGATGCAGGCGAGAAGATCAAGCTCAGCAGCCTCCGCGGCAGGCGCGTGGTGCTCTACTTTTATCCCAAAGACGATACCCCCGGCTGCACCAAGCAAGCTTGTAGCTTCCGTGACAACTACCCGGCCATTGAGGAACACAATGCCATTGTGCTTGGCGTCAGCCCAGATGGACAAGCCAGCCATCGGGAGTTCAAGGCTAAGTACAATCTGCCATTCACACTGCTGGTCGACGAGGATCACGCCATTGCCGCAGCCTACGGCGTGTGGGGAGAAAAATCGACGTATGGCCGCACCACTATGGGAGTGATCCGCAGCCACTTTGTGATTGACGAGCAAGGAAAGATTGTTGACGCCAGAATCAGGATCAACCCCGAAGACGGCGTTCAACTCGCTCTGACGGCGTTGAAAGCCGGGAGATAAGAATCGGCAGGAATACTCACGGGAGCGTTCCTTAGGAAGCCATCTTTCAGGAGACAGACCGATGGATTTCACACCACGGTACTGGACCACACACGTGGGGAGCTTTCCACACACTGAGCCTGTAGCTCTGTGCGAATGGCTGAACGACAGACTCGATGTGCCGGCCTGGCCGCAATTCCCACGTCGCACGTTTCTTGAGAGTATCTATGTCCAATATGGGCCTCACCTGCCAGGGGCCACAGTCGACAAGGTCAAAGAGAAGATCATCTTCGACACCACAGGCAATCTGATGGGAGCGGTTGAAGCGTTCTACGAGCGATACCTGGCTGAAGACGTGGACTCCTTTGCGCTACATCCAGATCACGCCGCAGGATTTTATGCCCTGCTGGAGACACTGCGCCGAACGCCCCCAGCAGGCAACGGTTGGATTAAGGGACAGGTCATTGGGCCGATCAGTTTTGGGCTGACAGTCACTGACCAGGACCTGCGGGCCGTGCTGTATCATGAGGTGCTGGCTGATGTTCTGGTGAAGAACTCGGCCATGAATGCCCGCTGGCAGATCAGGCAGCTTCGAGATGTGCGCCCTCACGTGATTCTGTTCGTCGATGAACCGTACATGGCATCGTTCGGCTCGGCCTTCATCAACCTGGGGCAGACGCAGGCCGTCGATATGATGAACGAGGTGTTTGATGCCATCCACGCTGAGGGGGCGAAGGCTGGTGTTCACTGCTGTGCTAACACGGACTGGTCAGTCTTGCTCCAGACAAGGGTCGATGTGCTCAGCCTGGATGCCTTTGGCTTTCTCGATCATCTGGCGCTATATCCGGCGGAGATGCGTGCCTTTCTTGACCGAGGCGGGGTGGTAGCATGGGGTATTGTGCCGAACAATGACGCCTTGCTGGGTCTATCGCCGGAAGCCATTGTCGAACGGTTGCAAGCCGGGTTCCAGCTGATCAGCGAGAAGGCGCACGCACGCGGCATTCAGATCGACCCCCAGGAGTTTGCCCACTGTAGCTTGGTCACCCCTAGCTGCGGTTTAGGCTCGACCACGGTCCCCATTGCTGAACGCGCCATTGAGGTGTTGTCACAGGTTGCCCAGATACTTTGCACGCTTCAGTAGTCCCGACCAAGCAGATGGCGGTTGCCGACATGGACATTCTGCAAGCCCTCATCAAGGGCAGCTTGCCGGGCGGCTTCGGCGTGACTCACCGATGTAGGAGGGAGATCGGGCATCAGATAGTTGGGTGCAAAACCGAGCAGCGAGTAGGGAATCGCTGGGTTCTGGTCTGCGATGAAGCGTGCGATGCGCCTCACCTCCTCAGCATCCACATAGCCAGGCACCAGCAGCGTGCTTGCAACGATTGGGGGAGAGCCAGACCGTTCGCCAAATCGCCGGGCCGCACGCGTGAAGTTGGCCAGTGTCTGGCGGTTGCTCAAGCCAGTCAAGGCGATATGCAACGGCTCGGTGAAGGCCTTCAGGTCGAACTTGAGGCAGCCCCCGCTGTGCAGGGACAGCTCTACGGCCCGATCGAGCAGGCGTGGATGGCTGGTGCCTGCGGTCTCCCAGCAGACCACCACCCCGCGTTCTGCCAGCATCTTGGCCGAAACCAGTGCATGGGCCATCTGCGAGGCCGGATCGCCGCCGAAGTAGCACACACAGAACGTCTGGAGGTTAGCCGCGCTGGCCAGCTCGTCAGCGGCGATTCCAACGCTGCGCTCAGCATCCACTTCCCGGTAGTGCCAGTTCTGGCAATACAGGCAGTCCAGGGTGCAACTCTGATAGAAAACAGCCAGGTTGTGCCTTCCGTGCTGCCGATGGCCGGCGCATACCCAGTCAGCAACGCAGTTGGTGGGAAGTGGATCGCGGTACCAGTGTAGAAGGCCACGTTGTGGCGTCCCAGCAATGTGGCGCAACCGGCCATCCTTGACCGTCCGCAAGCCACAAAAACCGCGCTCCCCTTCGCCAATCAGGCACTCACTTCCACACCATGTGCATCGGATGCCCTGCTCGGAACGAGGTGGGACCTCCGGCAGGCCAAACAGCCGACGAGAGCGAACATGAGCTGCTTGTGCGCGTAGTGCGCCTTCCTCGCGGCGAGCGCATTCGGGGCACACCCCAAGCGCCTCGGACATAAGAGGAGGGGATTGGCCACAAACTGCACAGCCTGCTGTCATGGTCATCGCAAGCGATAGGGGCGTGGTCACAGTACTGTGGCCCTGCCTCACACCCCTGTGAAAAGTATACAAGCCCTCACGATAGGATTTGCTGCATCATGCTGGCCACCGCCTGATACACCGGCGAGTGGTCGCCCAGGTCTATCAGCGGGCGACCATTAAACTCAAACTCAGCCAGTTCTTGGCTGTTGGGCACCGTTCCCAGCAAGGGGATGTCCAGCGTATCGATCTGCGCTCTGAGCGGCGCAGGCAGTTCTCCTGACACCCGGTTCAGAATCAGATAAGCATTCTCGACGCCAATATCCAATTCGTGGCGTAGAGCAGCAATGCGCCCGGCGGCAACAATCCCGCGCTGGGTCGGGTCGCTAACGATCAGCAGGTGGTTCACATCGCGCGTGGTTCGGCGGCTCAAGTGTTCCATGCCTGCTTCATTGTCGATCACGATATAACGATAATTCTTGCTAATGGCATCCAGCACTTCGCGCAGGTTGTGATTGACAGCACAGTAGCAGCCTGGCCCCTCCGAACGACCCATGGCGACCAGGTCGAAGCGGTCGCCCTCAGCCAATGAGGAGCGAATCTCGTAGTCGAGGTAGTCGCGCTTGGTCACACCGCCAGGGAGCGCCCCCATGGCTGCGCCACCTGCCGTCAGCGACGACTTGACCTGCTCTAGCAGCCCCTCGCGGATGTCCCCAACTGTCCACTCCAGGTTCAGTCCCAGCACCATGTTGAGGTTGCTGCTGGGGTCAGCGTCAATTGCCAGGATGGAGCCGGCCTGTGTCTGAGCTAGGTACTTGATGATCATGCCTGCCACGGTCGTCTTACCGACGCCGCCCTTGCCTGCGAGTGCGATGGTTGTTGTCATAGGTGGCTCCTCAATGCCAATTCTACGTGCGGCCAGGTTCTGCTTAAGGATTTGATGGTCTGATTCTAAAAATCAAACAAAATCAAACCATCAAGCCTGAGCTGCCTGGATTTTTTATAATCTAAGGCAGCCAAACACTTAAGAGGCAATCTCGCCAGCCAACTGCTGAGCGATCTGCTCGGCGGCCTGGCGCAGCGCTGGAACATGGTCGTAGACTGGGAGGCCCAATCGGTCGGCCTCCTGCACAGCTAGGTCGGCGGGCAGCATCCCTAGCACTGGGACGCCAGGCGTCTCAGCCTCAACGAAGGCAGCTTCATCGCCATTGCGCACCTTGTTGGCCACCAACCACAGGCGCATGAGACCAATATCGTTGGCCAGTTGTTTGATCTGTGCAGCGGTACCCAGGCTGCGTCGCGTAGGCTCGACGACGATCAACATCGCATCCACAAAATCGACCGTGGCGCGGCCCAGATGCTCAACCCCAGCGTACATGTCCAGGATCAACACGTCGTCTTTGCGGAACAGCAGGTGAGTAAACAGCGTCTTGAGCATGGCGCTCTCAGGGCAGATGCAACCCGATCCTCCTGTATCCACTGACCCCATCTCCAGCAGTCGCACACCGCGGTGTGTCACACTGAAGCGGTCCGGGATGTCGTCCACACGTGGGTTCAATGTGAAGAATCCGCCCACGGTACCCGGTTTGGCTCCAGTTCGCTCCTCAATCAGCTCGTCCATCTCGGCGATGGGGTGCAGCCGTGCCCGCAGCTCGGTGGGGAAGCCCAACGCGCCGGCCAGGCACGGCGAAGGGTCGGCATCGACAGCCAGTACATCGCGTCCGGCATCGGCATAAACCTGGGCGAGCAGGGCTGCCAGGGTTGTTTTTCCTACGCCGCCTTTCCCACTGATCGCAAGCTTCACATCTTTTCTCCTTACCCTCCACATGATCAGGGGCTTTGGCGCTCATGCGCCCAGGGTACCCGATCAAACTTGCCTAGATTCTATCGCCAAGCGTGTTTCAAGTACTAATCTCTGAGCAAAGAGCAGGTCTAAGACCTGCCCTTTGCAGAACAACCCTCAGTTGGACGCTAAGTGCTCCATTGGGCAGATGAACGCTGGCCCGAGGTACTGGCCCTCCTGGGCGCCTGTCCGGACATCTATAGCAGATCAAGCACTCCTGGGCGCCCTAGCTGATCTCCATAGTGTCGTCTTCCTCTGATGACTTCGGGCGCAGCAGACTGGGATGGACTATGGTTTCTTGCTTGGCTTCAGAGATCTCTTGGATGCGCTTCTGTGCATCGAGCGCGGGCGGGCGCAGCGGCAGAACGACATGGAACGTGCTGCCGGGCAATTTTTCTTCGTCGTGGCCCTCGCTTTCCACCCAGATACGCCCGCCATGGGCCTCGATGATGCCCCTGGCAATTGCCAGGCCCAGGCCAGGGCCGCCTCCTTTGAACTTGGTGGTACCAGTAGAATGCAACGCCACCGATCCCACGCGGTAGAATTTCTCAAAGATCAGCGAATGATGCTCTTTGTCAATACCGATACCCGTATCTTTGATCATCACTCGTAAGCTGATCGGCTGACCCTGCTCATCACGCTCAAAGACCTCACCAATTACATCGATCCGGCCCCCATCGGGCGTGAACTTGATGGCATTGGTGATCAGGTTTTGAAAGGCCTGCACTAGGCGCTTATAGTCGCCTGTGATTGGCGGGAGATTGCGCAGACCACGTGCCACCAGGGTCTGTTTGCGGTCATGGATCGGGTTGGCATACGGCTCTATGGCCAGCTTAAGGATGTTGGACAGAGTGGTCTCCACGAAATTGAGATCCATGCTGTCTACGTCGATTTGAGATACGTCTAGCATAGACGTGATCACGTCAGCCATACGTTGGCTGGCCTTGCTCAAGCTACTGGTGATCGATGACAGCTCCTCTGGAGTGAGTAGGTTGCGTTCGGCCATTTCGATCAGCAGATCAGCATAGCCCTGGATTTGAGTCAGGGGAGTACGCAGCTCATGTGAGGCGATTGAAATGAAGTCGGTCTTCACCGAATCAAGCAGTTGCAGGCGCTCGTTAGTAGTGCGCAGGTCTTCGTTCAGTGCACTGATCCGCTGGTTAAGCATACGCAGGTCATTCACCAAGCGCGCATTCTCCAGAGCGCCTACAGTCTGGTTGGCCAGCGCCTCCAAAAGCTCGATCTCGTTGGGCCGGAATGGATCGTCGTTGACCTTCGGGCCAACCGCCAGCAGACCGATAAGCCGATCTTCCTTCACAATCGGGGCGTAGATATCCATCTCCAGGGCTGCAAAGTACCGGCGTTCCTGGGGCAAGACCGCGATGTAATCTTTGTGGTAGTCGATGTCATACTGGAGCAACGGCTGCCTGTCCGTCATGAAGTATCGATAGATTGGACTCTCAGTTGACAGCACGGCGCTGGATGCCGCCTCGGATTGACCGCCGACTTGTTCCAGGACGATGTGATCTTCCACATGGGTGGCCAGGATCATCTGGGCGCGGCGGGTGGCGAGCAGCTCATTGATGTTTTTGGCGATGGCATCTGCTAGGTCTTTCAGCTCAATCACGCCGCTGATGCGCTGGCTGTAAAGGCGGATGACCTCTGTAGCATCAGTAAGGCCGCGACTGATAAGACCCCGCAACAGCCAGCGAAAGAACTGCATGATGGGCGGCAGCAGCAACGCTACGAGAGCTGCCACAACGATCCCCAGAATCCAACGATTGTTCGATCCGAGGCCCGGCAGTGACACGTACAGCACCACCGCGATGCCGCCAAACACCAGCGCGCCGGTGACCGCCATCAGGATCAGACGGCTGACAAACCAACGCACAAACTCGCGCAGGTCTATCACGCGATGTGATACTACAGCATAGACTGCGCCAATGGCGCCGGCCAGTCGCAGACCGTAACCCACATAGTGCCAAGGCGCCCGCGACCAGGCAGTCAGAGCATCGCCGAAGAGCAACGTGGGTGAGACGGCTGCCCAAAACAGGATGCGGTTCGCATAAAGTGGGAGCGGTTCGCTGAGGAAGGCTCGCCAAGTCAAGACGAAGAGCAGCAGCGAGATCAGCATCCAGCCCAGGGCTGCTACCTCAAAACCGATCGTCACTTGCTGGGAGCCGAGGGCATCCACCACCCAGGGTTGTGATCCAAGCAACGGGGCAGCGCCGCTCAGTTCCACGATGAGCAGGGCCACTCCCCATACTACGATCAGGATGGCCACGCCCCACATGATCTGCCGGTTCAGCGCCAAGTAGGCCAGCGTCAGCATGGCCACCATACCCACACTGATCACAAAACCAAGCAAGGCTAGTAACTGTTCGGCAAGAGAAGTGGGCAGCGTGACCACGCCAGCCGAGATTAGGGCATGCAGACCCATCAGCATGGTGGAGTAGCCACAGAAGACCAGCAGCCAACCTTCGGCAGGATTGCGCCGTGTACGTCCTTGCAGCGCAATGCCCAACAGGATCAGATAGACTGCGGTCAGTGCCAGCGAAGCAGTCATGCCGAGCGTCCTTCGTCCGAGGGTCTGTCTGGCAGTTCTGGATCGTCCAAACCAGGAAGCAGAAGCATCTCAGATGCATCTTCTTCTGCCAGGCTGGTAGCGATCTCATAACGCTGGGCCTGGAGCGCCCGCTCGCGTTCAACACGGCGCCCCTCCTCAAGCAGCGCCACCGAAGCCAACAGGTCGCCAGCGGCCAGATTCATCAATTGCACACCCTGTGTGCTGCGCCCCATGCGCGAGATGTCGTCCACGCGCGTGCGCAGCGCAATTCCTCCACTCGTGATCAGGGTCACGTGATCACCCGGTTTGACTACGCGAGCGGCGATAATGGCGCCGGTGCGCTGGTTACGTGCCAGGGTTCGAACGCCCATTCCGTAGCGCGACTGCACAGGGTATTCATCAATGGGGGTACGCTTGCCAAAGGCGTTCTGGGTCACCACCAAGAGCATCGATGTGGGATCAGTGATGACATCCATGCCTGCCACGATGTCGCCATTTTGCAACTTAATGGCGTTCACACCGGCAGCGCTGCGCCCCATGGGCCGGACCTCCTCTTCGTTGAAGCGAATAGCCATGCCCTGCGCTGTTACGATCACCAGGTCCTGGTCACCGGTGGTGAGCTTGACCCAGCCCAGATGATCGCCCTCGTCAAGGGTGATAGCCACCAAGCCGCTGGGACGCACCGTCTGAAACTCCGACACCTGGACGCGCTTGATGCGGCCCAGGCGGGTTACCATGGTGCAGTACTCAACATCTTCGAAGGACGGGACGGCCACGGCAGCCGTGATGCGCTCATCCGGGTCGAGCGCCAGCACGCTTTGCAACGGGATACCTTTGGCAGCCCGTCCAGCATCAGGAATCTGGTAAGCCTTCTCCTGGTAAACCTTGCCTTTATCGGAAAAGAAGAGGATGCTATCCAGCGATCCAGCAGCGAACAGGTGCTCAACATCGTCTGTGTCGCGGGTAGTCATGCCGGTGACGCCTTTGCCACCTCGGGACTGTGTGCGGTACGCCTGAGCCACGACACGCTTGATATATCCCATGCGCGTGATAAAAATCAGCACATCTTCATCGGGGACCAGATCAGCTTCATCCAGTTCTTCTTCTGCCCCAGCCACAATGGCTGTACGGCGAGGGTCGCCGTATCGGGCAGCCAGGTCGTTCAGATCATCGCGGATCTGGTAGAGAATCTTCTTGGGATGAGCTAACAGATCCTCAAGCTCGCCGATCAACTTCAGCAACGACTGGTACTCATCTTCGATCTTCTGCCGCTCCAGCGCTGCCAAGCGGCGCAACTGCATATCGAGGATGGCTTGAGCCTGAGCCTCGCTCAGCTTGTAGGTCAGCATAAGGCGGTTGCGAGCTTCTTCGGCATCTGGGCTTTGGCGGATGGTGCGGATGATGGCATCCAGGTTAGCGATGGCAACCAGCAGCCCTTCCAGGATGTGGGCGCGTCGACGCGCTCGCTCCAGGTCAAAGTAAGTTCGCCGCTCGATAACCTCGCGTCGATGAGAGATGTAGTGACGCAACGCGGCCTTGAGCGAGAGCAGGCGCGGCTCACCGTTGACTAGCGCCAGCATTTGCACGCCGAACGTGCTTTGCAGCGGAGTGTACTTCAGCAGCTGGTTGATCACGGTGCGAGGCTGCGAGCCGCGCTTTAGTTCGATCACCACCGACATGCCACGCCGGTCAGACTCATCGCGCAGGTCGGAGATCGCATCCATGCGTCCTTCACGCACCAGCGAGGCGATCCGCTCGATAACCCCCGCCTTGTTGACCTGGTAGGGCATCTCAGTGATGACGATGCGGTAACGGTTGCCGCTCAGCAGTTCAACGTGCATCTTGGCCCGCATGACGATGCGGCCCTTGCCAGTTGCGTAAGCGTTGACAATACCCTCAGTGCCAACAATCACGCCACCGGTTGGAAAATCTGGCCCTGTCACGTATTTCATCAACTCTTCAACCGTGACGTCGTGGAGTTCCTCGTCGATCTCCTCTCCTTCAGGAGCAGTCATGCGGTCGATCAGGCCTCCCACTGCCTGGGCAATCTCCAGCAAGTTATGGGGCGGGATATTCGTCGCCATGCCGACAGCAATGCCAGAGATGCCGTTGAGCAGCAGGTTGGGCAAGCGAGCGGGAAGGACTTGCGGTTCCTGAAGTGTACCGTCGAAGTTGTCAACGAAGCTGACGGTCTCTTTCTCAATGTCCTCCAGCAGGGTCTCGGCCAGCGCGGCCAGGCGGGCCTCGGTGTAGCGCATGGCTGCCGGACTGTCGCCATCGATGGAGCCGAAGTTGCCCTGTCCATCGACCAGTGGATAACGCATCGAAAAAGGCTGCGCCATGCGCGCCATGGCATCGTACACCGCCGCGTCACCGTGGGGATGATACTTGCCGAGCACCTCGCCCACGATGCGGGCGCTTTTCTTGTAGGCTGCATTGGCACGTAGTCCCATGTCATGCATGGCGTAGAGGATCCGCCTGTGAACGGGTTTGAGGCCATCACGGACGTCAGGGAGCGCACGGGAGACGATCACACTCATCGCATAGTCGAGATATGAGTCGCGCATCTCCTCATTGATGTCTACAGGCCGAACTATACCAATATCCATTACAACCATTCTCCAGGGGAACTGAAGCACGGGTTGTAATTATACTTCAGCCCCAACCTGTTTACCATGCGCGGGGAGGCGGAGGCAGGGCGATTGAGTTCCCCACTTCGTGGAACACCAGCGGTAGCATCATAGCAGTGGATGAATCTGGAAGTAATTGACAGCCGACAAGCACTACACTTGCTCTCGAAAACTCTGACTATACACAGGGTGAAGGGACCTCATGAAAGCAGTGCTTCTACACCAACACGGCGGCCCCGAAGTTCTTACCTACGGGGACTTCGATGCGCCTCATCCAGATCACGGAGAGGTGCTGATCAACATCAAGGCGGCGGCCCTTAACCGCCTCGACATCTTCGTGCGCAACGGCTGGCCGGGACTCAAGCTTGAATACCCTCATATTCCCGGCGCGGACGGCGCTGGGATCGTCACAGAAGTGGGGCAGGGAGTCACTGGACTGGCAGTCGGTGACCGCGTGGTCCTCAATGGGACGACAAGCTGCGGCAGGTGCGATGACTGCCTGGCCGGGCATGACAATCTGTGCCGCGAGGGAGGTATCCTGGGGGAGAACGTGCGCGGCACCGATGCCGAGTACATCGTCGTGCCGGAGCGGAACGCGCTGAAGATGCCCGACCATATCTCGTTTGAGGAGGGCGCCGCTGCGTCGCTTGTCTTCCTAACGGCTTGGCACTCTCTGATCACGCGCGGTGGGTTAAAAGCTGGCGAGACGGTGCTGATCGTCGGCGCGGGGGGAGGTGTCAATACCGCCTCGATCCAGATTGCCAAGCTGGCCGGGGCAACCGTATACGTGGTTGGGTCGAACGATGAGAAGCTGGCCAGGGCCGAGGCGCTTGGCGCGGACGTGCTGATCAACCGTCTCAAAGAAGATTGGGGCAAAGTTGTCTACCAACTAACCCATAAGCGCGGCGTGGATGTGATCGTCGACAATGTGGGCCAGGATACTTGGCCCACAGACTTACGGGCGCTGGCCCGTGGCGGGCGGCTGCTGGTCGTCGGAGGGACCAGCGGCTACGACGCTCGGGTTGGTGTTGGCTCGATCTTCGGTAAACACCTGAGCATCATTGGCTCGACGATGGCTCCCCATCGGGACTTCCGCACAGTGATGGGTCTGATCTTTGAGGGCAAACTTAGGGCTGTGATTGACCGCGTGATGCCGATGCAGGACATTGCTGAAGCACATCGCCTTCTGGAGAGCGGCCAGGTCTTTGGCAAACTGGTCTTGGTGCCCTGACCTCAGCGGATTCGCGCCATGTCCAATCAGCGGCCCAGACGGCCTTTCATAGTAACCGTGCTGGCTCTGGCGGTGTTAATACTATCGGCAGTGAAGTTGGCCGGAGTGTATGCTGGATTGACACGCTGGTCAACGCTGGCGTCCTTAAGCCTGTCGATCCCCCTGCCAATTCTGATGGCATTGGACGGTGTATGGGGGATATTCTGGCTAGGTGTGGCGTTCGGATTGTGGAGGTGTGCTGGCTGGGCGCGACGAGCCACACTGGTAGCCTTTCCGTTGTACACTTTGGCCACGATTGTCCAGCAGGCCATCTTCGCCAGAGGGACCTATGAGCGGGGGCGTCTCTTGTTTGTCACCGGCGCGCTCATCCTGCTGAGCGCGCTGGTGATGTTTGTGCTAACACGCCCCCGAATCAGACATGCTTTCTGGCCGGGCAGGCCAGA
Organism: Anaerolineae bacterium; assembly: GCA_034435375.1. GTDB lineage: Bacteria > Chloroflexota > Anaerolineae > Aggregatilineales > UBA3940 > DAOTXR01. The sequence goes on along the minus strand of DAOTXR010000048.1, from coordinate 313,235 downwards.
GCTGGAGGTTAAGGAGACACAGGAAAGATGACAATCGACCCAAAGATCGAGGAACTCCGTGCGCGTAAAAAACAGGCACAGCAAGGGGGAGGCCTGGAACGTGCACAGCGCCAGCACGAACGTGGCAAGATGACTGCCCGTGAGCGGCTCGACATCCTGCTCGATCCGGGGAGCTTTCGTGAGTTGGACATGTTCGTGCTCCAGCGCGAGCGCAACTTCGGCATGGATGCTCCCGAAAACCAGATTCCCGGCGACAGCGTCGTAACCGGCTGGGGAACCATCAATGGGCGGCTCGTTTACGTCTTCTCGCAGGATTTTACCGTCTTCGGCGGCAGCCTCTCGGAGGTCCACGCCGAAAAAATCTGCAAAGTGATGGACATGGCGATGAAGACCGGTGCGCCTGTCATTGGCCTCAACGACTCGGGGGGAGCGCGCATCCAGGAAGGAGTGGTTTCGTTGGGCGGATACGCCGAGATTTTTCTGCGCAACACTCTGGCATCGGGCGTTGTCCCCCAAATCTCGGCCATCATGGGCCCGTGTGCAGGCGGCGCCGTATACTCGCCTGCCCTCACCGACTTCATCTTTATGGTGAAAAACACCAGCCACATGTTCATCACTGGCCCAGATGTAGTCAAGGCCGTTACTCACGAAGAGGTGACTTTCGAAGAATTGGGCGGTGCCATGACGCACAACGCTCTCTCCGGCGTCAGCCATGTAGCTGCCGATAGCGAGACCGACTGCCTGGCCCTGATCCGCGAGCTGCTGAGTTATATTCCTCAGAATAATCTGGAGGATCCCCCATTCGAGCCAACCGATGATGACCCGTTGCGCATGGATGAGCGACTCGACACCCTTGTCCCCGACAATCCCACCAAACCCTATGACATGAAGGACTTGATCCACATGGTCGTCGATCGGGGGCAGTTCTACGAGATTCACGAACACTATGCCCGCAACATTGTGGTGGGTTTTGCCCGGCTGGGCGGGCATGCCGTTGGGATCGTTGCCAACCAACCGGCAGTGCTGGCCGGGGTGCTCGACATCGATGCCTCGGTGAAGGGCGGACGGTTTGTCCGCTTCTGCGACTGCTTCAACATTCCGATCATTACCTTCGAGGATGTGCCTGGTTTCCTGCCCGGTGTGGCGCAAGAGCACGGCGGCATCATCCGGCATGGCGCCAAGCTGCTGTATGCCTACTGCGAGGCGACCGTGCCCAAAATCACCGTGATCACCCGCAAGGCTTATGGCGGTGCCTACGACGTGATGAGCAGCAAACATATTCGGGGCGATCTTAACCTGGCGTGGCCCAGCGCTGAGATCGCCGTGATGGGACCAGATGGGGCAGTGAATATCATCTTCCGCAAAGAGCTGGCTGAGGTGCAGGATCCGGTAGCCAGAAGAAATGAACTGGTTGAACAGTACCGCGAGCGTTTTGCCAACCCTTACGTGGCGGCTGCACGCGGCTACATTGATGACGTGATCGAGCCGCGTGAGACTCGCCCTCGCTTGATCAACGCGTTGGAGGTGCTGAAGAACAAACGGGACACTAACCCGCCCAAGAAACACGGCAACATCCCGCTGTGAATGGCAAGTACCCATCTAGCAGGGGGAGCAGCACGATGAGTGAAACACCGACTCTATTCCGCAAGGTCCTGATCGCCAACCGGGGCGAGATTGCAGTGCGCATCATCCGCGCCTGCCGCGAGCTAGGGCTGGATACTGTGGCCGTATATTCTGACGTGGACCGCAATGCCATGCACGTCCGCTATGCCACTGAAGCCTATCACATTGGGCCGCCGCCCGCCCGCGACAGCTACCTACGTATTGACCGCATCTTGGATGTGGCCAGGAAGTCCGGAGCAGATGCTATCCACCCAGGGTACGGTTTCCTGGCCGAACGGGCAGATTTCGCCCAGGCATGCATCGACGAAGGGATCGCCTTCATTGGCCCGCCACCGACGGCAATTGGGTCGATGGGTGACAAGGTGGTTGCGCGTAAGACAGTGGAGGCGGCGGGAGTGCCGGTGGTGCCCGGCACTGAGCTAGACCTGCCCGACGAGGACCTGGCGCACGCGGCAGGCTTTGTGGGCTATCCCCTGCTGATCAAGGCCACGGCGGGCGGCGGCGGTAAGGGAATGCGCCGGGTCGATCGGCCCGAAGACTTTGAGAACGCCCTCCACGCCGCCCGCCGAGAGGCCGAAGCTGCCTTTGGCGAAGGCTCGGTGTACCTGGAAAAGCTGATCCAGGGGGCACGTCACATCGAGATTCAGATTCTGGCTGATAGTCTGGGCAACGTGATCTATCTAGGTGAGCGTGAGTGCTCGATTCAGCGTCGCCATCAGAAGCTGCTGGAGGAGGCCCCATCCCCGTTCGTTGACGAGGAGTTGCGTCGAAAAATGGGCGCAGTGGCCGTGGCTGCGGCAAAAGCTGTGAACTACGTTAACGCCGGGACCATTGAATTCCTGGTAGACAAAGATCGCAATTTCTACTTTCTGGAAGCCAACACCCGTCTTCAGGTTGAGCATCCAGTCACGGAGCTTGTGACCAACCTGGATATCCTCAAGGAACAGATCAGAATTGCCCGTGGGCGCAAGTTGAGCCATACCCAGGAGGAGATCACCATCCAGGGAGCAGCCATTGAATGTCGCATCAATGCTGAAGATCCCTATAACAACTTCCTGCCCTCCATTGGCAAGATCACTGCCATGACCATCCCGGCGGGTCCGGGTGTGCGTGTGGACTCGGGGGTCACGACTGGGGATGTCATCACCCCCTACTACGACCCGATGATCGCCAAGCTGATCTGCTGGGGAGACACACGTGGCGAGGCCCTGCTGCGGATGCGGCGGGCGCTCTCAGAGTATCGCATCATGGGCGTGAAGACCAACATCCCCTTCCACCAGAACCTGCTGGACAGCACGCGCTTCATCGCAGGCCAGTTTGACACCACTTTCGTAGAAGAACGCTTCTCGATGAACGAGGGCGTTAATCCCAGGCCAGACATAGCTGCCATTTTGGCAGCGCTGGTCGCCCATGAGACTCGCCTTCAGGCTGCACAGGTGATCGGGCGCAATGAACGGGATATCAGCAACTGGAAGTTGATCGGGCGGTGGGACCGGATGCGTCGTGTCTGATCACAAGGCAATGGGGCCATCGAAGGCATTAGGCTTGTGGGAGACAAGAGATGAAATACGAGGTCGTGGTAGGTGAGGACATCTATACGGTGGAGATCAGCGATGAGGGCCGGGTGCTCTTTGATGGCACTGAAATCGCGGTTGACTTCGGCGGGCTGAGCCATAGTGGATTATATTCGCTGCTCATGAACAACGAGTCGTTTGAGGCGTTGGTTGAGCAGCATAATGGCATCTGGCAGGTGTTGATGCGTGGCAACCTGTATGAGGTGCAGGTCATCGACGAGCGCAGCAAGCTGCTGCGAGAAAGATCGCTATCGCTGGTGCCGGAAACCGGTGAAGTCGCCATCAAGGCTCCCATGCCGGGCATGGTGGTGGCTGTCCTAGTCGAGGTCGGTCAGAGGGTGGAGGCTGGCGCAAACCTCGTGATTCTGGAATCTATGAAGATGGAAAACGAGCTTAAGGCCCCGCGTGCTGGCCGTGTCGAGCGGGTTAACGTCAGAGCCGGTGACAGCTTGGAGCAGAACCAGACGTTGATAGTGATCGTGTAAATCCGGTCAGACAGAATAACGAGCAGTTGCCGTGACTCGCTGTCACGGTCTTGTTGATCCTCGTGATTCTGTGCCTCATCAGCCTTCACATAGCACACCCAGAGCATTCGCAGCCCACACCAATCCGATCAGCGTCTTGCTGTCGTCGATCTGGTTAGTGAGGGCCATGTGAACCGCCTGCCTGAGCGGCATCCGCTCAACCGTGATACTCTCGTCGATGTCACCGGGAAGCTGCGAGGAGCGCAGGCCACGCGCCAAGTAGATCGTGATGTGTTCGGTAGTGTACGAAGCGGCCACGTAGTAGCTGCCCAGCTCGATCAGCTCCTCTGGATAGTAACCCACCTCTTCCTGAAGCTCGCGCTGGGCGCACTCCTCGCGCGACTCGTCTGGCTCAAGCCCACCGGCAGGTAACTCCAGAAGGTGCTTTTGCACTCCAGCTCGATACTGACGCACCAGGATCACATTGCCTGCCTCGTCCAGCGGGACCAACGCGACAGCTCCAGCATGCTGAATGATCTCTCGCTGGTAAGTCTGCCCATCCTCTCGGGCGATGGTGTCCACACGAAGGTGGACCACGCGCCCGTCGAAGATGTGTTCGCTGTGGATCACACGCTCACCAGACATGCTGCCCTCTCCTATGACCCTAGTCAAACGAAAAGGCTATTGGCCCATGGCCAATAGCCTCGCCTCTACAGATTCCATGATTACCGCTGCGGGATTCGAATCACCTGCCCGACTTCGATAACGTCCGCGTTGCTGATACCGTTGTAGGTGGCCAGCTCTCGCCAGTCCAGCCCATACCGTAGAGCAATGCGGAACAGGTTATCACCTGCCTGGATGGTATACAGGATGTCACCTGTGCCAGTTCCGCCGGAGGTGGCTGCCGTTCCGCTGCAACCTGGAATGCTGAGCACCATTCCTACCTGGATGGCATCCGGGTTGGTGATGCCATTGGCTGCTGCCAATGCCTGGTAGGTCAATCCATATTGCATGGCGATGCGGAACAGGTTCTCACCTGCCTGGACAGTATGGGTGGCAGGGCAGGCTCCAGGAGTACCTACACTGGGAGTCTCTCCGGCAGACGGGGTCTCAAGGGGCATGGGAGTGCCCTCACCGACAACGCCCGGTGTACCCTCAACTAACACACCCGGTGTCAGGCTATCAGTGACCTCGACCGTCGGCAGCGCCACGGTGGGTGTCGGAGCCATGGCGGTCTGCGTACCAAACACGTCAATGAGGGGCATCTCGGTCGGCGTGGGGAGCTGCTGCCCCTGACCGCCGCCAGAGGCTGTCATATCGTAGGTGACAACGGGCGTCAGCGGCGCGGCATTGGCTCCGGTCAATGTACAGCCAGACATGAACATGGCAATCACCATGGCGCCCGCAATCCCCAGTAGCGCACGATGTGCGTCAGTCCTCATTTCATAAGCCTCCGGTGGCTGTGTTGGCAAGCAAAACCAGTCATGTTCACCAGAGCACTATAGCACCGCTTGATATGCCATGCAACTGCCCTAGGCAGCTCACGAGACCTCCGGCAGCCGGACGAACCCGGCCAAATGGCGTCCGCGCACGATGTTGATCATGTCTGCTAGCATCCCGTAGGCTGTCGTAACAGGACCGGGATCATGCTCGATCAGCACAAGACGGGGCAGTACGTCAGTCTCGATCTCGACGATACTGGATGTCCCGCTGACGCCTGCCAGCGCATTTCCCATAGATAACCATTGCGGGCTGACACGCGCCGAGACCCTGCCATCGGCCTCACGGACGGCTTCGCATATCAGCCGGATGCGTTGGCCTGCTGCCGCAGCAGCCTGCACAGCGTCCAGTGTCACCTCGCGAATGCCCTGACGATCCACATCTAGCGGACGCAGGTCAGAACCCATCATAATGTTGGCCAGGATGATGGTCTTGATAGCTGCATCCCAGCCGTCAATGTCCAGCGATGGATCGGCCTCAGCAATGCCAATTGCCTGTGCGGATCGGAGAGCTTGGTCGAATTTCAGCCCCTTCTGCTCCATAAGCGTCAGAATGTAGTTGGTGGTGCTGTTTAAGATGCCCCGAATACGGTTGACCTGCACACCGGGCAGTCCTTCACGCGCGATACCCAGCACGGGAGCCCCATCCATCACCGTCGACTCACAAAAGAAGCCGACGCCTCGTTGCATGGCCAGGGCACTAAGCTCGCGGTAGCCAAACGCCACCGGACCTTTATTAGCCGTGACCAGATGCATGCCCTTGTCCAGAATACGATGGGCCAAGCCCAACGCAGGCTGACCATCGTAAGGGTTGGTAGGGATACACTCAAAGATCAAGTCAGCAGGGCATTCGGCAATGAACTGCTCCGTGCTGTGTACTGGCAGGCCGTGATGCAAGCCCTCAAGCTGGGCATTGTAGCGTAGAGCATCCAGCGCGGTGCGCAGATGGATACCCCCCGTGTCTATCACGTGGCCGTGGTGGGATGTGCTGATCCCGATGACCCGCAAGTTGAGGCCGTAGTCACGTGCCAATGTATCTGTCTTGGCAATGATCAGCTCGGCCAGCGCCCGCCCGACATGACCGAACCCCACTATAGCCACATCAAACTGCATCCCTGGCTCCTGGAGACGGTATGATTTGACTTATGGGGAAAAGGGGCAAGCTCTGCCCCTCTACAATGTGCGATCTCTGGTCCAACCAGATGCTGATCCTTAAGGGTCTGACCAAGATGCTACCGATCGGACACTTAAGTGCATCGGGCCAGGTGTTCTAGGCCGGTGGCGTCTGAGCTGGGGCAGGGCTCTCCTTGCCTGCTGCCTCCCGCTCATCTTGCTGGAGCATGACGTACAGGATCTCACCTGCGACGCGGCACAGCAACGTCAACAACGACTGGTCGGTCTCGTTAAAGGGAAGACCGTTGCGTTTGTTCACTACTTCGATAACGCCGAGAACACGACCTCCGCCCATGATAGGCGCGCCGAGAATGGACCTGGTCTCGAAATTCAGGGCCCGGTCAATCCCAGCATAGAATCGGTCGTCGGCAGAAGCATTGTTGACGATGGTTGGTTTCCTGTTTTTGACGATCCAGCCCGCGATTCCCTTGCTGGCCGGCATCCGCCGCCCCCTGAGCTGCTGCTCGACGCTCCCCCGAACCAGAACAAACACCAGTTCATCCTTTTCCTCGTCCAGCACGAGCAGCGAGCCTTCCTGCGCATTGATGACAGTCAGAGCGTTGAACAGAATCCGATCCAGCATAGGCATGATCTCAGCGCTGGGACTGAGCTGCTCAACGGCTTCCATCAGTGCCTGGATCGAGTCGATGTATTGGCGCAGAGTTATGACTTCTTCGCGTAGCGCCTCATTCTCTTCCTTGAGACGGATCATCTCCTGCTTGACGTAATGGCTGACACCTGCCATGATAACACCCCTCTCTCATTGGACCTAGTTCAGCTTGTCCTATCCCCCCATGAGTACAGCCAGTCTATCATAAAGCGAAAACCTGAACAAGGCGGCCAATTTGGGGAGTGCTCAAAAGGGTAGTCATGGTGTTAACGGGTCAGGCGATTTTAGCCCTCCATATCCACTCTGTTAGACACTCTCCAATTTGGACAAACCTCTGGAAATCGCGTGGCTTGAATGGTCGAGCGGATGGATAACGTGGTCTACATGGAGGATTCCACTTTGAAACTGTCAGCCGTGATCTTTAATTGAGCTGCTGCCGCGCAGCGATGCAGTTTGTGATCTCGCAGCGCGATTTCCCGGAGCGCCCACCAGCGTCAGTTCTGCTGCCCATTGAACTCATCATCCGAGAGTCGTGTGGCGCTAACCGATAACCTTGTGCAATAAGCGGCTCTGACCCCTTGTGTGCTGTCAGGTTATCCTGCCCTAACGACCTATGCAATTCGATCGCTCCGCTACACAGGTTAAAGTCTCCAGCAGAGGGTGTGCTGACATAGGTATGTCCTTGTTCATGCTGCGATCCTCTCTACGCCCGCCCTCGGCTGGAGATAACCTCACCCGGACACATAGTCAATTCAAAGATGATGTGCTACGATAACCCAAGGTGGCAGCCAGCCAAAGTGGGCCGGCGCTGGTATCGACTTGGCACACAAGGGCAGGGAAGAGCATGTTTCGACGGCGCACTGTTCTCACGCTGATCGTCGTTCCGGCGATCGTGTCGTTGCTGGTTACACTGCTGGTGTTGTACTTCTGGGATCGACAACAGGGACCGGAGTATATCATGCTGCCCACCTACAGCAGCACTGCGTTGATTCCCCCACGGATGGCGCAGCCTGTCGGTGCTGGGGCAGGCTCGGCTGAAGTCTCGGCAGACAGCGAGGTGACACCCTCCGATAGCACGGAAGGCTTGTCACCCTGTGAGAACCCTGTACACGTGGTGCAGAGTGGAGAGACACTGGGTGCCATTGCGACAGCCTACGGTGTATCCGTAGACGATGTAGCAGCGATCAATCGCTTGCTCGATCCAAACTTCAACTCTGACCTTCTGTCTGTTGGCCAGCAGGTCGTGATTCCGGTGTGCGGCATCCCCACACCGACATCCACCCTGTCACCCACTCCTACACTGGTCCCCACCCGAAATATCCCCACCCCGATTGCCACGGCCACTCCCTTGCCGCCTGGCGTGGTAAGGGTCCGGATCGCACGGGTGCTTGACCCAGGCGACGTGACCACTGAGTCGGTCGAGATCATCAACGAGGGATCGTCAGTGGCGCGGCTCGAAGGCTGGACACTGACCAATGGTCAAGGCATGCGATATGTCTTCCCACAGTTCAATCTGTTTCCCCAAGGCGCTGTGGTAGTTCATTCGGGCGTTGGAGAGGACACTGCCCTTGACCTTTACTGGGGACTGGGTACAGCAGTGTGGGAGCCAGGCGACACCGTGCAGCTTCTCGACGCCGAAGGCAACCTCCAGGCAGAACTGGAGGTAACCCCCTAGAACACGATCCAGTGGGACCTGGGGCGCTCGTCAAAGCGATGCAAGCCCACGGCACGTGCCATGTCGTAAGCTTCGGCGATCTCCTCGACAGTCACCCTCCGGCTGAGCGGCCCCATGTCCTCGACACGGGCCTTGTACTCTGGGCGATATTGCCCCATGATGTTGATGTACGTATCGCGTGAAATTTCTTCGGCCAGAAAGCGCATGATCTCGCGTGTGCCAGCTAGCCCGCCTGGCAGGACGAGGTGCCGCACCAGCAGCCCACGTTGTGCAATGCCTCGTTCGTCTATCACCAAGTCACCCACCTGACGGTGCATCTCGCGCACAGCGATCTGGTTGTGGATAGGGTAATCTTTGATCTGGCTGTACTTTCGGGCTATAGCAGCGTTGCTATACTTCATATCGGGCATGTAGATATCAATGACGCCATCAAGTATCTGCAATGCCTCCAGCGAGTCGTAACCGCCAGTGTTGTAGACAATGGGCAGGTTCAATCCCTTCTTGGCGGCGATAGCCAGCGCCTCGAGGAACTGTGCAACGACGTGCGAGGGCGAGACCAGATTGATGTTATGACAGCCCATGTGCTGTAAGGCGAGCATCATGTTAGCCATATCCGATGCGTCACAGATGCTGCCTTCGCCCAGGGCGCTGAGTTCGTAGTTCTGGCAGAACTGACAGCGCATATTGCAGTGCGCAAAGAAGATCGTGCCAGAACCGCGTGTGCCGGTGAGAGGACTCTCTTCTCCCATGTGTGGGAAGAACGACGAAACCTTCGCCCGACGCGAAGTTTTGCAGATCCCCAACCGCCCGATGCTGCGGTCGATCTTGCAATGCCATGCGCAGAGATCGCACGCCCTGAGGTGTTCCAGAGCCTGCTCAGCCCGTCTGTCGAGTTCGCCCTCAGCGAGTAGCTTGAGATAGGCTGCTTCAAAGCTCACTCGCGTACCCATAGGTATCTGGCTCCTCAGAATCCCTGCGGTCGTGTAGGTTGTCTCCAGTATACGTTTGTGGTGCGGGAAAAACCAGCGGGAAACCAGATAGGTCCGACTGCCGAAAGGGCCATTCGGCCAGCTCATGACGACTCGAGGCCACCCCTTGCTAAGGAAGCAGACCGGAATCGACCTCTGTCGATCCCGGCCCGATGGTGCCCATGACAGCGTTGCTAGCTTACCGCGATAGTGCCAACTCCACCTTTGATCCGAAGCTCGATCCTGTTCTTCGCTGTCTCGTAGCCGGGTGACTGGTGCACGTTCTGGCCCATCTGCGGGAAACGGCTCTGGTTGACTGACAGCGTGCCCAGGCCAGGCGTGGCCTGGATCCGTGCCGCAACACCCTCCGGGACACGGATCGTCACTGTGCCGACTCCGGCATCAAGGTCGACGGTCGTGTGGCCGGCCTGGGCGGGCATCGTCATGGTGGAGGTGCCTATTCCGCCATCCACCCTCAGGCTGGTGAGGCGCAGATCACGCATGTCCAGATCGATAGGCCCTGCCCCTCCCTTGACTCGCAGTGACAGCGGCACGTTCTGATTCACCCGGAAGTTCCACTTCAGGCCAGTGCCCCATGACCCCCATGGCCAGAAAACCGGAAAACCCATGTCTGGCATCTTCATCTTGAGGTGCTGCGTGGCGCCCTCGCGCTCAGCGTGGTACTTCAACCCTCCGCCAAAGCTCCCACTGATCAACACCCCCGGTTCTGTGCCGCCAGCCATGACAACCGGCCCGACACTGTGGACGAGAGTGACATGAGCTGTCTCAGCGCCATCAAGTGGCACAGTCACCTGCTCGGTCTGCACCTCGGCCTTGCCAGCCATGCCAGAGATACCGATCAGGATCCACACTCCGGCCAAGATCAGCAGCAGCGGCCAGATCAGCCCCCAGGCATTGGCTCTGACAATCCCCAGGGTGTTGAGCAAGAACAGTCCTCCCACGAGCACAAGAAACGTTCCCCAGAAAATGCCATCTCTACGCATAGTGTTGTCCTTTAAAGTGTTACGCTATTCTAAACAATGATGAGAGACGAGCTTTTGTACCTATCTATACGTTCCTAGACATGGCGGGTTGTACGTGTACAGAGATGGCGGTGCTGGGGAGGCCATGGGATTACTCGTTCTGTGGTTGGTTGCTCTGTTGTTGCTCGCTCTTGCGTCGCCGACGCAGCTCCTTGGCTGCTTCGGCCAACTCTTGGAAATAGCCCGACTCGGTGATCTGCGTGACCTGGGCATCGACTCGCTCTCTGTCGATCTCGATCTGCAGCTGCTGGATCACATGTTGGGCGTGAGCCAGCTCCTCTTTGACCCGCCCGAACATGTGGGCGTTGGTGATGGCAATGGCCGCCTGGGTGCCAAATGCCGTCAGGACAGGGATCAGGTCCTGGGAGAAGACTGCCTGCTGGAGACGGTTGTCCGCATACAACACGCCGACAACCTTCCCGGCCAGCGTCAATGGAACGCAGACGATGGAGCGCAGCTTCTGCATAACAATGCTCGCTTGCCCGGAGAAACGCTCGTCGGCCTGGGCATTGGTGGTGATGATGGGTTCACCGCTTTCGATGACAGCATTCACCACACTTCTGCTCAGCCCTATATCCGAGTCGCTCAACGACTCCTGATCCCAGTTGCGCGCAGCGCGGATTTCCAATTGCCTGGCATCGTTGTACACCATCAGATAGGCTCTCTCAGCCCCTGTCAGCGTGATGACAGTGTCCATCACGTCTTCCAACACCTGGTTGGTCTCCAAAGTCGAAGTAATCAGCGCCGTGATGCGAATCAGACCATTGAGCCGCTCGAGCTGGGCCGCGATCCTCCTGGCAGCCTGCCGTGCGTCAGAGAGGCGATTACGAACCTTGAGCTGGGCATGGGGCAGATGAAAGGTAGGCTTTATGCCCTTGTCAGCAAATGTCTGAAAAGTGATCTCAAGCGCCTGGTCCATTTCAGCCAGGCTTTCCCGAACGCGGTCTATCGCAGCTTCGAGGTCAAGAGAATCTTGAACTGTGGGCTTGCCGGGCTGGTCAGCCATGACACGCTCCCTAGTGGCCCAGAGGACCCGATCAAAGAGAGGCGCACGTTACTACTTAGCGTCTGCTGAAAACGCATTCGCCAGACACTAGTATAGCACATCCTTACCCATAGCTATTCACCTGCCCAGAGGGTACCAGAGTGTGTAATCTGCCTGTCCTTGCAGGGTCTCGCTTGTTGCTCTCTCCTAAAGTCTATCGAGCTTCCGCCTTCAGGCCGTTTTCATGTTATCACTCCCGGAATGGCCGCAATATGGACAAGCCCATTCTTTTATTGTAGACTAGTTATGCGGCCTATAACGGCCATAGTTACCGGCCATTATAGTCGATGAGATACCTCTAAGGGCGGGGCGCTGCCACGAAGCTCAGTCGAAGGCCTGTGGGCTTTGTCTTCGAAGAACAACTGAATGGGCTGGTATATCAACTGGGACCGAGCGCTACGGTGTCATCACTAATGTCGTCCTGGGGGTCTAGTGGGCCGGCTTTGCCGCCCATGTCAATCGCATTCCCTGAGAGCAGCATGGGACGCGGAGGAGGCGTCACGTCAATTTGGCTGCTCCGCGCCAGAAAAGCGGGAGAGGTTTCAAGAGTCTGGCCACCTTGCTCCTGAAATTCAAGCAGCCTGCGGAGTTCCTCATTTCTCTGGATGATCTGCTGACGGACTCTTGCGATATCGGCTTCGCGCTGTTGACGCTGACGAATAAGCCGTCGGAGTTCTGTCTCGCGCTGTTCGATCAGGGCTCGAGCTTCGTCGATCTCGGAGGTCTTAGCCTTCACTGCTTGACGTAGCATTTGTAGTTCGCCGTCTTGCCACTGAACCTGCTGAGTAAGACGGGCGATCTTGGTGTTGTAGGTCTCGCTGAGCTGAGTCAGCATGTCAAGCTCTTCGATGCTGGCATCGATATCGGTCAGTATTGTATCGGTCCTAGACCGTTCATTTGACAGGTTTTGCTGCACGTTGCGCAAAGCCCTGTGAGCGTTCTGGAGCGAGGCATGGTGCTCGTCAAGGGATAGCAGGATGCGTTTGTATTCGGCCTCTTGTTCTTCCAGATTGCGCCGCGCCGCAGCAATCTGTTGATTCAGGATCATCAGGCGTGACTCGATGCTGACCAGTTCTGCTTCGCCTGTCCGGAGTTCGTGGCGTTTTGAGGCAAGAGCATGAGTCCTGTCGGTTTGGCCTCGCAATGCGCGCTGACGCCACACGTGCCATAGATGTGCCAAGAGCGTCCCCAGCACAAGGGCAGGCAGAATCAGCAGGTAGGGCCAGAATTCGACAGAGTCCACGAGTGGAGCCCATTGAGTTTCGAAAATTTGCAGATTAGTATATCATCACAAACGCAATTATAACAAAGCAAAACACATGCAGAACGGCACAGGCCAGAAACCTTAAACAGCATAACATGATCGGGGCAGGTTTTGAGGAGAACTTGCCCTAGATCGGTGATCGGAAAGAGCCAATCCGAATGCCCATCTCGCTAATCACGACGGCCTTAAGTCAGGCTGGGACACGGCTGTTGGAATCCTTATTTGAGCGTGCCCGTGACTACGGAGATGCTCTGGATTCAACGGCCTATGTGATAGTCGAGCATTGGCTTCAGGACTCACTTGAAAACAGCGATCTGCCAGCTGCCTTTGATCAAGCTCAGGATGAGTTCCGCAGCTATGCAGCCACGCACGAACGTTGGCTGGAGCACTTTGCCGATCTACTGCGTTACAGTGGCTCAGCACAACGCCCCTTCACCGAAGGTCTATGGCAAGCTTTCCTTTTCGGGTTCCAGGGCGCAGCGGATGCGCTGTGGGATATATATCCTGAGCTGCAACGTTCCGTGACAATCGAGACAGGACGAACTCTGCCACGCTCGTGGGGAGACTGGATCATCCCCATGCAGACCTTCATGGACATCGTGGAGCAATGCCTGATCGATCAGACTCCTGTCTTCGAAGATTTGTTTGTCTGTGAAGAGATCCTGCATTTGCTCGAAGCCCTGCCTGTAAGAGAACCAGCCTCCGCACGCCCAGCGGGGATAAACCTGGCGGCTCTGCACAGTGGACACTTCAACGAGGCCACACTTACAGCTTACCTCACGGCATGCAGCGAGCGGATCGGTCACATTGACCCGCGCGGGTACCCGCGCAGCGTTCACACTACGGTTCCCTTAAGCGACGTATATATCCCTCTACGCCTGGTACCACTCTCGGCCTATGATAAGCCCGTCTATTACATGCGGTATCAGCTTGCTGGGCATGAAGACTCAGAGTTGAGAACCTTTCGCGAGCCATTGGGCTACCGCGAGCTGGAAAACTGTACTGGCGAGATGGTAAACGAGGTGCTTACCCATCACCCCCAGGTGCTTATCCTGGGTGACAGTGGGGCAGGCAAGACTACGTTGCTGCGCCATCTCGTCTTTGAGCATGCCCGCATCCTGTTGGAATCTCAGCCTGGCAGTCCATCGCCTGAAGGCGGAGAGGGCACCGCCCGCAACTTTAGGCTGACTCGTCCCCTTCCGATCTATATCGACCTGGCTGACTTTGTTGAGGATCATCATGCCGACGAGACGCTTGAAGATTTCATGCTGCGGACTGCCATTGAGCTTACCGGCGACGAGGGGGTTGGATCGCTGCTTGCGGCGCTGATCGAAAATGGACAGTGCCTCCTACTGCTGGATGGCCTCGACCAGGCAGCCAGTGACGACCAACGGCGAATGTTGGTGGCCAGCATCACTGAGGCGTCGATGGGCTGGCGGGCCACGGGGAACCGCACTGTTGTCACCAGTCGGTTCGTAGGCTATCACACGACGCCACTTCCTCGCGATTTTGCTGCGTATATCATTCAGCCTTTGGAGCGTAGCCAGATCAACTCCCTGTTGCTGCGCTGGAAGCTGACACTGACCCGAGTCCAGCGCCCCCTGGTGGGCGATGACGAGGTCCTGCGTCAAGCCCACTCGGATACGCTAGCCCTGGCCCGCCAGATCACAGGCAATCCACGTCTGTACACGCTGGGCAGCAATCCTCTGCTCTTGCGGATGCTGGTGGGCGTATTCCATCCGGGGATGGTACTTGTCCCCCAACAGGTGGCCATCTACCAGACGGTAGCTGAGGCCCTGATCCGCGAGTGGCGGCTGCCCCAAGGTTCCACCAGTCCGCCGTCGGTGCTGGAGCAGGAGGCGACTCCTCTGCTTGCTGAGCTAGCCTTCTGGATGCAGGCTTCACGCCCGACCGGAATGCTGCGCGAGCACGAGCTGCGCGAGATCCTGGGGCGGATCTGGAGCCAGATGCATCCGGAGGCATCGCCACAGCAGGTAAGCGACGCGATTGGGGACTTTCTGGGTCGGATGCGCGTACATTCCGGCGTGTTGATCGAGCTAGCTCCCCAGCGCTATGGCTTCATTTATCACGGGCTTCAGGAGTACTTCGCGGCACGCTACTTAGTCTCCAGCTATCGGTTGGCTGCACAACGCATCCGTGAGCGCCTGCACGATCCGCGCTGGGATGAGGTCATCACATTGGCTGTGGGCTTCACTTCACTTCGATCAGTGGATGACGCGACCGAGTTGGTTGAGGCAGCAATCCTCGCCCGTGGTGAGCGGGCAGCCCAGTTTGGACATGCCTCCAGTCCCTTCGAGTCGCTGCTCAAGCGCGATCTGTTCTTTGCAGCCCGGCTACTGGGCAGCGGCGTCGAGGTGCGTGCAGAGTTGACGCGCGAGATCGTCAGACAACTGATGCAGCTGTGGCTGGAAGGGGATCGGGACAGTCTGGGACGGTTCAGCCTGATCTACGACCGCGCTCGCCGTCACCTGGTCAATCTGAATGGCACACCGGCTAGCCATCGCGCGTTGCAGATCGCTATCGACAACCTCGCCGCACCGGACGAGCACATCCAGGCATTTGCTGCTGATGCTGTGACGTTCTGGCCTGCCCACTTAGTCGAGGGGCGCGATGCACTGGTGGCGCATGGGCGTGAAGCTCCGCTGCTGGTGCGACGTGCCATCGTGGAAGCTTTGGGCCGCGTCGGCAGCCTATCTCGAGAGGCTTATGTACTGCTATTGATGCTCACCTCCGATCCCGATGAGCAGGTGTGCACAGCCAGCCAGCGGACGCTCGAAGCTGCAGCGCCGATCCCTTACGAGGTCCTGAACATGTGGGTTGACTTCCTGCACAGCGACGACCCAGTCAGGCGACGGGTGAGCCTGAGGCGGCTCAAACAGGCTGGGTCGCTACCGCCCCAGGTAGTTGGTGAGTTGCTACGGTTGCTGGACGATGATGACCCTGTGATCAGGCAGAGGGCAGTCGACACGCTGGCCAACGTCTCGAACCTGCCAGACGATGCAATGGCAGCAATCTGCCGGGCCATTGCCGAGGCTGAGCCGCCAGTGCGTGTGATGGCAATCAACGCCCTGGCCCGTCCGATTGAGCTGCCTTCTGGAGTTATCAGCCAACTTGCGCGATGGACTGACGATCCGGATGTGGGTGTTCGCCTGGCAGCGGCAATGGCGTTGGGCACCTGCCGCAATGAAACGCCAGAGGTGCTGGCTGCGTTGGTGGAGCGGCTGGATGACCCGGCAGACAGTGTTCGGGCAGCGGTGGTTGAGCCGCTGGCCCGCAAGGGTTGGAGATCAGCCCAAGCAACACATGCGCTGGCCCACATGATCAGCGATCCAATCTATCATGTGCGGCGAGCAGTGGCAGCGGCGCTCCGTCATGTCCCGGAACTGAATGACGATCTTCGCCATGCGCTATATGTGCTCCTGAGCGATCGCGAGATGCTCGTGCGTGAGACAACGCTGGAGACAATCCGGCACCTTAAGGATCCTGGTCCTGAGATCATCGACTACCTGATGGCGCTGGCTGCCATGCCCGACCATCCCATTGGGCTGAAGGCAATCCGGGCGCTGGCTGCGTTGCGTGGCCTATCCAATCAGGCGTTGCTGGTTCTGGTGCAAGCGCTGCGCACCCATTGGGAAAATGCTGGCCGAGAGATAGTGGCCTGTCTCCAGGCGCATGCACCACTCCCGCCAGAAGTGATCAACCACGTCATGGACCTGGCCGTACAGCGCGAGTTTGGATCGAGCCAGGCCCGACGGGCAGCGGTTGGTTTGCGGGCACTAGCACTGGAGGTCTTGGGCCAAGCCCTGGACAACACTTCAGCCGTTCTACAGATTCTGCTTGATGCAACCAACCCCGCCGAAAGCCCGCATGTGCGTGCAGCCGCCCTGCGTAGCCTGGCCCATGCCCGCACGGTCGGGTCGAACACGCTACATATTCTACGGGAGCACCTCAAGAATGGGACGGGAGAGGTACGCCGCGCGGCTGCCATTACGCTGGGCCATCTGATCCGCAACCTGCCCGATCCCCCCCTGAGCGGCGAGGACATGCTAGCTGTGGCACGCGACGTAGCCGACGCACTGGTGGAGCTTACGCCCCATGCCTCGTGGGAGGCCGAGAGCCGCGCTCAGGATGAACTGCTGTGGGCGCTGAACTGGATCGTTGAGCGTGCGCGGCCTGCTATCCCTCGTTTGCCAGCACGCGCCGAATCAGAATAAGCGGCTGGCGATCTTGATCAACAGTGTCGCGATAGGCAGCGCCTGGAGTACCACCCGGGCAGCGCCGCCGCTCGTGCTCAAGTAGTCCACCGCGGCATCGAGCACGTCGGCTACGTACTGAAGCCGGCTCAAGATCTGGTTTTTGGGTGGCTTTTCTTCTTTTGCAACCAGCTCGGCTGTCGTAGCCAGATGCCCTAACGCTTTTTTGGCAGTGCGTTCACTGAGTTCACCGGCTTGGTGAGCCTTGATGATCAGATCGCGCAGCTTGATCATGAGGTCAGCAAACTGCTTCTTGTCGTCGGCCTTCGGGACTTCATCCGTAGCAATGATCAAATCGCGCCCTGCGATGTAATCTGCCTGAACATAGCCCCGTCCAATGCTGGCTCCTACACCTACATCTCCCTGCACCACAATATGATCTCCACCAACGGCATAGCCCTTCTCTTCGACTTCCTCTTTTTCGTCATTTGGATTAGGATCAGGTTTGTCTGACATTAGAGACTCCTTTAGGGATGGCAACTATTTTAGAGGGAAGTACGTCTGCCGGCAAAAGCGAGGTAAGATGCAGCCATGTCTAACTTGCCTGTTGTTCGGAGGCCGTCCTCAATGCAACCTTCCGACGGTCAGCCACTCGATCCACCACACCTGAGCCATTCCGAGCGGGAACGTCTGCGCGAGATGCTCAAGGAGCTGGAGGCGCTGCTTGCTGCTGGTAAGGGCGCTGACCAAAACGATCGTCTCTCCCGGCTGATCGATCAGATGCGGATGGTCATCGCCGACGAATTGCGTGACGTGGTTGACAGAGCACCCTCGGCCCCCCCGCGCTTGCCTCACCCTGATGCGTCTCCGATGCCTGTCACGGGCCGCGACTCGAACACAACGGGCGATGTGATGCCCGGCGCAGTGGTCGGCGAAGGCACATCGGTCATCCACGGCGGGGCGGCCGCGCGTGACATTCTCAGGGGAGAGGTGGTGATCGGCCACGTCGACACTTTGGTCTATGGCAAACAGACTCCGTCAGAAGATGCCCCCATCAGCGATGTGGAACGTGAATACCTGTGGTGGCTGATCACTGTGGCTAATCGCATCCCGCTAGGTGAGCTGAATCTGGATATGGCTTCGCCTGATCGTTCGGCGCTGGATGTCCGGCTCGACACAATTTACGTCCCGCTGGACATTATGCGAACCCAGGCTGCACTGCGACAGCGAGACGGCTTCGATGACCGCGTCCCGGTGCCGGCCCTGGATGCCGTCCTGCGCAATCGCCGGCTGGTGATCCTCGGTGATCCAGGATCAGGGAAGACCACCTTCCTCAACTTTCTGACACTGTGTCTGGCCGGGGCACGCCTATACCCTAAGCGGGGCTATCTGGAGCGCCTCACCGTTCCCCGCCAGGGGCGTCGTAAGGCAGTGACCTGGAAGCGGGAGGTGCTCCTGCCGGTGAGGATCGATCTGCGCGACTTTGTGCGCAGCATCCCGCCAGATGCCCGGCGTGGTACGGCCTCGATGGTTTGGTCTCACATCACAACTCAGCTAGCTGAGCGCAACCTGGGCGACTTTGCCGGTCGTATCCTGGACCTGCTCAACCGCGGATTATGCCTGGTGCTTTTTGACGGTCTAGATGAGATCACGGTGGCGCCGCTGCGCCAGATCGTGCGGGATGCGGTGACTGACTTTGCCGACCGCTATCCACGCAGTCAGTTCATTGTCGCCTGCCGCGTGCTGTCTTACACCGATCCAGCCTGGCAGTTGACCAGCTTCCCAGCGGTCACACTGGCGCCGCTGAGCCAGCAGAGCATCGACACATTCGTCGAGCACTGGTACAACAATCTGGCTCGCCTAGGATACTTGAGCGAACGTCTTGCAAAGGTCAAGGCCGAGGAACTGCGTAACGCTACCCGTCACCTGCACGACCTGGCCCAGAACCCCATGCTGCTGACTGTAATGGCCCTCGTGCACACCTACAAAGGTACACTGCCGCGCGAGCGCGCCCGCCTGTACGACGACTGTGTGAAACTGCTGCTGTGGGAATGGCAGCGCACTAAGCGGCTCGCCACAGGTGGATGGGAACCAGGTATCCTTGATCAGCTTCAGACTCGCGAGGAGCGGCTGGTCAATGGGCTGTGCGAGGTGGCTTTCCACGCCCACAGCACACAAGACCAACAAGCTCTGGCAGCCAATATCCCTCAGGCCGACGTGCTGCGCATTCTACAAATCTACCTGGATGGCGATTGGGGCAAAGCGCAGAAGTTCTGCGAGTACATCGAGGCACAGGCCGGGTTGCTGGTCAGCCGTGGAAGGGATGGCCGGGGTGAGCAGACTTACGCCTTCTTGCACCGAGGGTTCCAAGAGTTTCTGGCCGGACGGCACTTGGTCACCGACAGGGACTTTGCGCGTCGGGTGGCCCGGCTGGCGACCCAGGGCGACATCTGGCACGAAGTGCTGTTGTTGGCAGTGGGCCACCTAGTTTACAACCAACAGAACGTCCACATTCCTCTAGATGCCATTAGCCTGTTGTGTCCTCCTGCTCCACCCTCTGACTCTGCCGGGTGGCGTTTGGTGTGGTGGGCAGCAGAGATGTTAGCTATTGTAGGTCGTCCGGCAGCCGAGCAGGATGAATATGTCGGCAAGCGCATTGTGCTGCAGGTCATCAACCAACTGGTTGCTCTGGTCACAGGCGGGCATCTGACGCCCATCGAGCGAGCCCAGGCCGCTGACGTGCTCGGCTGGCTGGGCGATCCTCGCCCTGGCGTGTGCTCCTTGGAACCGGAGATGGTGCCCATCTCAGGAGGACCTTACGAGATAGGCGATGAGGGAGAGCGGTGCCCTGTGTCGCTCAAGCCCTTTCAGATGGCCCGCTTCCCGGTGACCAACGCTCAGTTCCGCGCCTTTATTGAGGACGGTGGGTACCGTCGATCAGAATATTGGACGAGCGCAGGGTGGGAGTGGCGTAAACGTGCTGGTGAACCGGGCGGCTACGCCTACGATCCTGTATGGGGAACTGCTAACCGGCCCGTAGTGGGAGTCACCTGGTATGAAGCGGTGGCCTACGCAAACTGGCTAAAGAAAAAGACCGGCAGACCCTACCGCCTGCCGACCGAGGCAGAGTGGGAACGAGCAGCAGCCGGTCTGGAGCATCGAAGATATCCCTTTGGAAGTCGGGCCAGCGACGATGTCGCCAATGCCCGTGAAGCCGGCGTTGGGCAGACAACAGCGGTTGGCATCTTTCCACATGACAAAACCCCCGAAGGCATCTACGACATGGCCGGCAATGTGTGGGAGTGGTGTAGTAGCCTGATGCTGGGCTACCCTTATCAGTCTGAGGATGGACGTGAGGACCTGACTGCTCCCGGGCCGCGTGTCCTGCGAGGTGGAGCCTACGACAGCTTGCGGCAGAACATCCACTGCACGCAGCGCCGCCCAGGTGAACCGCAAGCGAGGGTTCAACTGATCGGGTTCCGGCTGGTAAGAGATGAGCAATAGCCTATAGCTGATCAGCCTAGCCGCTGGCGAGATCAGTCCCCGTAACCCGGCAGCGCAACGCGCAGTAGACCTACAAACTGGACTGGCTCGAATCTCGCTGCTTGACAAAGCGATCATGCCCCACATGCGGGCCCACGGGGTCGGCGATCACATCGTTGAAGCGGCTGTCTCCTCCCTGGCATGGAATCACGCCAGAAGCATTACTTGGCTATGTCCTCCGGCTTTCCTGCACCCCCACTACTCTCGCCCATCAGGTGCTCCAGCCAGGCTGCGATCTGCTGCTCATAGCCCAGATTGGAAGGGCGGTACCAGCGCTGATCGACTAACTCATCAGGCAGGTATTGCTGTCTAACAAAGTGGTTCGGGTAGACGTGAGGATACTTGTAGGTCGGGTGATCGGCAGTGCGGTCGCGAGGGCTGGTGCGCAGATGCAGCGGAACTTCGGTGCTGGCCCCACCCTCAACGATCCTCATTGCCTCAAAAACAGCCCCCACGCTGTTGCTCTTGGGGGCAGTGGCCAAGTACAGTGTAGCCAGAGCTAGGTGATACACGCCCTCCGGCAACCCGGTCCATTCGAAGGCCCGGGCGCAGGCACTGGCAACGACGATCCCCATCGGGTCGGCCAGTCCAATGTCCTCACCCGCCAGGATCAGCAGGCGACGCATGATGAAGCGCGGGTCCTCCCCTGCGATGATCATCTTGCCCAGCCAGAACAGAGCTGCATCTGGGTCCGATCCGCGTATCGATTTAATGAAGGCACTGATCGTGTCGTAGTGCTCATCACCACCGCTGTCGTAATGCACAGCCCGCTTTTGGATGCTCTCCTGGGCAACCATCAGGTCAATGTGGATTGCGCCGTCTCCCCCAGGCGGCGTGGTCAGCACAGCCAATTCGAGCGCATTGAGCGCGCTGCGGGCATCGCCATCTGCCATGCGCACCAGATGCTCAAGGGCATCCTCATCGATCGTGATGCGCCGGAACCCAAAGCCACGGTCCTTATCGGTCAGGGCGCGCTGGATGATATCACGGATTTGGTCGGCAGTAAGTGGTTTAAGCTCGAAGACACGCGAGCGGCTCAGAAGTGGCCTGATGACCTCAAAGTACGGGTTTTCAGTCGTCGCCCCAATCAGGATGATCAAACCCTCCTCAACATAGGGAAGAAGCGCATCCTGCTGGGCTTTGTTCCAGCGGTGGATCTCATCGATGAATAACACCGTGCGCTGACCGTACAGCTTACGGCGCTCTTTGGCCGCATCAACGATCTCGCGTAGCTCCTTGACCCCTGCCAGAACCGCGCTCATAGTCTCAAAGTGGCTGGCGGTGTGTTCGGAGACAATGCTGGCAAGTGTTGTCTTGCCCGTTCCAGCAGGCCCCCACAGGATAACCGATGTCAGGCGATCAGCCTCAATCGCTCGGCGCAGCAGCCTGCCTGGTCCGACAATATGCTCCTGTCCTACAAACTCGTCAAAATTGCGCGGACGCAGCCGGTATGCAAGTGGCGCTTCACGCTTAAACTGCTCCTGGCGGCTCTGCTCAAACAGGTCCATATCTGCCCGACTTTCTGGGGTAGGCGCTTAGCTAGTAGGTTGATCATGCCACCTTTGCTGCCTACGCGCCAGGTGAACGACACCACCTCAGATGATACAATCACTGCCACAATACACACCCTGTTATGAACAGGCACTTCGATTACCGACTCTGGAGACAACCTGACATGGATCAGAAACCCCCTGAAAAGGCTTCCAAACGCATCTTGGTCATTGTCGCCCATCCCGACGACATCGAGTTTGGCTGTGCAGGGAGTGTGGCATGCTGGGTAGCCGAAGGTGCGCAGGTGACGTATGGCATCGTCACCGACGGGGCAGCAGGCAGCAATGAGCCAGGAGTCGATCTCAAGGCCCTTGCCAGACAACGTCAGGCTGAACAGTGTGCAGCAGCTGAGATCGTGGGGGTGAGAGATGTCCGGTTCCTGGGCTATCCCGACGGCATATTGGAGCCTACCCTGGCCCTGCGGCGTGACCTGACGCGCCTGATCCGTGAGGTGCGCCCCGATCGTGTTGTCTGCCAGGATCCAACCACGGTCCTGGTGAACGAAGGGTACATCAACCATCCTGACCATCGTGCGGCAGGTGAGGCAGCACTCTACGCCGTGTTCCCCAGCGCGGGCACGCGCCCTATTTTCCCCGAGTTGATTGAGGAGGGGTACGAGCCGCACGATGTGAAAGAGCTTTACCTGACGCTCACCCTTCACCCGACCACCTTCGTGGACATCTCCGGGACTATCGATCGTAAGATCGAGGCGTTGCTGTGTCACCGGTCACAGGTGGGGCCGGAAGCGGGCGAATGGGTTCGCGAGTGGGCTGCCGAGAGAGGCAGAGCACATGGCTGCGCTTACGCCGAAGTGTTTCGCGTGTTGCGTTTTGTCGAAGAAGAGGGCGAGGCTCAGTCGGGTGACTGAAACAGGACTGCACGCTGCGCTCTATTGGGGCGTTGCTGCTCCTCCTCACGAGGCGAAAGATCTCAGCACTGCCCTCACTGGGCTGCCGCACACGCCAGCGATTTTGAGTGGCAGCGCGATCAGCTCATATATGCCGTCAGGGACACCACACAGGCGCAACGACTCCAGGCTGGCAATGCCGTGTAGGTTCAGCCTGTGATGGCAGGCGAGTTCAACACTATCGAAGCTATCCATGGAAGGTGTATCTGTCCCCAACAGCACTATGCCCTGCGCCGCAAGCCAGTCGATCAGATCGATAGTAGGATAGGGAAAATCCTCAGGCCAGGCGTCGTCGGCTAGGTCACTCACCCAGGTGTGGATCAGCAATCGCTGCACACCCAGGAGGTCACGCCCCTGAAAATCCGCCGGGACGATGCCACCGTGCCTCCGTGCAATTGAGATCACGTGAGCCAATCCAAGGTATTTTTCGAGAGGCACATCTGCTGGGTGCGCCCCCTCTGCATCGCAGTGCCAGGGAGCATCGGCATGGCTGCCGGTGTGCGCGCTGAGTGTAAGCGTGGTCAGATTGACGGAGTCTCCCTGCTCCAGGCTAAGCAATTGCTTGAACGAGAAGGGAGTGTCGCCCGGCCACACAGACAGTGTCGGCGAGATCGTTCGGCTGATGTCATAGAGGCGTGTCATGCTCATCCCCCTGCCTGCGCGCATGTGATGTTAGGCTGTTTCTCCCATGAGGTTCTATTCTACCAGCAACCCGGCGCAGGAGCTTGGGTTCGCTGTCGAACTTCGGCAGTGGGTCTGGAACTCTATGCAAGAGGCCATCAAGCTGGATGAGCGGCTGTATTCAACCCACTATCTGATTTAGAGGAGCAGGTTCTAACCGGAATAAAGTCATCTCAGTACAGTTGGCGCGCAAGATAGCACGTCGAGGTTAGAGGTGCTAGAGACATCTCACCAATGGGGCAAAGCAGCCTGTCGGGAAGGGCAGCATACAAAATGGGAGATGAGTTGTTGATCACAATGGCCCAACGAGCCGAGCAAAATAGACGGCTTCTGGCTTCACTCATTGGAGGATATCGGAGGGCCGAAAATCTGAGTTGGGAGCAGATTGCGACAATGCTGCACATCGATGTTGTGCAGCTTGCCAAGCTGGCGCTGTGTCGGCGCCCAACGCATGGGTTGCGTTACACCAGAGACGTGGCGCAGATTGCGGCTTACGTTGGCGTCGACAGAGAGACGCTCGCCCGGTTCGTGCATCAGGCTGAGAGAGTGGAAGTCTCCAGTCTGGGACGAGCTTCAAGCGTCCACGGGTCCGGAATAGTCAGAAAACCAGGTATATGGGAGGGGATCATGTTGAATCGTCGGATATTAGCAGTGGGGATTGCTCTACTCGCTGTGATCTTTGTCGCTGCGGTCGCTTTTCTCGCCCAGCCAGCCACTCGCGCCGATGCTACGTTAGTGGTCTCGGCAGGCCAGGCGACCATCACCCAGGCCAGACCGATACTGGTGTTGTTCTCTACTCGCACTCAGACGGTGATCCCGGCAGGTGGCGCGATCACGATCCGGGAGAGCGATGCGATCGTGCTTGGCCCTGGTTCGACAGCGCAGCTGCGCATGGCAGATGGCAGCACCGTGGAGCTGTACGAAGGGGCCACGGTTGATCTGGCAACGCTCCGGACGTCGGGCGCCGGCTCCAGCCAAGTACAGTTGAGACTGCTGGCAGGGAGCGTGTATAGCCGGGTGCGGCGACTGCTAGGCGCTGACGAGACATTCCAGATCAGCACGCCGTCTTCAACGGCTTCGGTGCGGGGCACTGCATTCCTGGTGGGCGTGCTTAGCGACGACGCCACCTATGTAGCCGTCGACGAGGGCATTGTGGCCGTCCAGTTGGGCGAACAGATGGTGGACGTGCGCCAGGGTGAAGAGGTTACGGCAGCTGTTGGGCAGCCTCTCAACGTCCAGCCGCAGAGTGGCGACATCACACCGCCGCCTCTGGCGCTGCTTAGCCCTGCCGCGCTCCCACCTGTCGGGTCCACAGTCAAGATCAGCGGACAAACGGAACCCGGTACCATTGTCACGGTGGATGGCCAGACAGTGACGGTGGATGCCAGCGGCTACTTTGAAATTGAGTTCGCGGTTGAATCAAATGTGATTATAATTAAAGCAACAGATAGTGTTGGCAATGTGACGACCCTGCAGTTAAGTAGGGAGTGATGTGATTGTCAGAGGCCGTGCATAAGCGAGGCTTCGTGACAAGTATTATTAAGCGCCCCTGGCATATCGGTATTGCACTGCCGCTGATCATGGTGCTTGCCGGTATACTAGGTGGCATGTTTTCCATTGTTGCCCAGGCGTCGAGCTGCTCGATGGTCTACAGGGGCAACGCGCTTGGAGAGCCAACCAACAAGAGCATCACTATATACATCAGGAACAACGATCCATCGCTGGTCGTAGTCCAAGAGCTTCAGATCTCTTGGGGGAACTCCACAAAACTGGAGACTGTTAGCCTCCCGTCTGGAAACACAGTTTGGAACCAACCTGGCGGCATTGCAGGCCCAGGCCCTATCACTGCGAACATCACAGATACGTCCATCGGCGGCTCAACCAATACGACCCTGGTGCTTACCTTTACTACTGGGATCAGCAGCGTTAATGGACCCTTTTCCATTGGCTTCACCACCGACCAGGGGACGTGCAGCATCACCTTCGATCCCGGCAACAGTCCACCAGCGGCCAACGACGACACAGCCACGACTGACGAGGATGTGGCAGCCATCATCGATGTCCTGGCCAACGACACCGACCCTGACGGGCTACCCAACCTCGATCCGAGCACAACCCAGGTGACAAGTGCACCTGCGAATGGCACCACATCCGTGAACCCGGCAACAGGGGCCGTCACCTACACGCCTAACCTCAACATCTATGGTTCCGATAGTTTTGTCTACCAGGTGTGCGATCTAGGTGGCCTGTGCGACACAGCCACGGTCAGCGTGACCATCAACGCAGTGAACGATCCGCCTCTGGCTGCCAATGACTCGGCTACCACGAATGAAGATATTGCCGTCGTAGTCAACGTGCTGGCGAACGACAGCGATGTGGAAGGGACGCTTATACCCGGTTCGGTGGCTGTCATCAGCGGTCCGGCCAATGGAGGCACGACGGTCAATCCAACCACGGGGGCCGTCACCTACACCCCAGCTGCTAACTTCTACGGTGGAGACACCTTCGACTACCAGGTGTGTGACGGAGGTGGTGCATGTTCAAACGCCAGCGTGACTGTGTCAGTCACGGCAGTGAACGATCCGCCGCTGGCAGGGGATGACTCGGCCACCACAAGCGAGGACACTGCTGTAGCTATCGACGTGCTGGCGAACGACAGCGACCCGGAAGGTCCCATCATGCCAGGTGGCACTGTCGCGGTGATGAGCAGCCCAGCCCACGGGAGCACATCGGTCAACGGCACCACAGGCCAGGTGACCTACACGCCTGCGTCCAATTTCAACGGCGCGGACAGCTTCACCTATCAGGCGTGCGATTCGGGAGGAGCCTGCTCCAGCGAAGCCGCAGTGAGTGTGACAGTCGTCGCAGTGGATGATGCTCCGGTAGCTATTAATGACTCCGCATCCACGACCATCGACACGCCAGTTGTGATCAACGTGCTGGCGAACGACAGCGACCCGGATGGCCCTCTCATGCCGGGGGGCACTGTCGCGGTGACCAGTGGTCCGACGAGTGGTAGCACCTCGGTGAATCCAACCACTGGGGCCATCACCTATACACCAAGTCCTGGCTACACCGGCCCAGATGCCTTTACGTACCAGGTGTGTGATGCGACTTTGCTGTGCGCTACAGCCAGTGTGGCTGTCAATGTCACACTTATTCTAAACAACCCCCCGCTTGTCAACGACGACACAGCCACGACTAACGAGGACACAGCTGTTGTTATCAACGTGCTGGGCAACGACTCCGACGTAGAAGATGGTGGGCCGCTGGCCAGCACAGTCAGAGTGATCAGCGGACCTGCACACGGCAGTACATCGGTTAACCCAAGCACAGGCGCCATCACCTATACGCCAGTCTTGAACTTTAACGGCAGTGATACCTTTGTTTACGAAGCGTGCGACAGCGCCGGTGCATGTGATACGGCCACGGTCAGCGTGAACGTCAATGCTGTCAACGATCCGCCCACAGCTAACAATGACACGGCCACGACCAACGAGGACAGCGCTGTCGTGATCGCTGTGCTGGCCAATGACAGCGATGTAGAAGGTCCCATCATGCCAGGCGGCACTGTCACAGTGATGAGTGGCCCTGCCAATGGCAGCACGGGGGTTAACCCGGCGACAGGAGCTGTGACCTACACTCCCAATGGTAACTACAACGGGTCGGACAGCTTCACCTATCGGGTGTGCGACGCAGGCGGCCTGTGCGGCATGGCTACCGTCAGCATTACAGTAGTTGCCGTGAACGACCCTCCGATAGCCGCAAACGACTCAGCTACCACGAATGAGGACACGGCTGTCGTCATCAATGTGCTGTCCAACGATAGCGACCCAGATGGCCCTCTCATGCCAGGCGGTGCCGTCACGGTGACAAGTGGGCCATCGCATGGGACAATCACTGGCATCAATGCGACGACAGGAGCGATCACCTACCTGCCCAACCTGAACTTCAACAGTCCCCCTCAGGATGCTTTCACTTACCAGGTGTGTGATGCAGCGGGCGCCTGCGACACGGCTAATGTCTCGGTGACAGTGACCTCCGTCAACGACCCGCCTGTCGCCAACGATGACACGGCCACGACCAATGAAGACACGCCTGTGACCATCAACGTGCTGGCCAATGACAGCAATGCTGAAAGGCCGCCGCAGCCCAGTTGGGTGTCCCTGGCGACTACACCAGCCCATGGTTCGGCCTCCATAGTCCCTGCTACGGGCGCGATCACCTATACGCCTGCTGCTGGCTTTTACGGCAGCGACAGTTTCACCTACAGGCTATGCGATATGCTGGGGCTATGCGACACCGCTACAGTCAGCGTGACGGTGCTCTCTGTGGATGACGGCGGACCGGTGGCTGTCAATGACACGGCCACGACCAATGAAGACACAGCGGTTGTCATCAACGTGCTGGCCAATGACAGTGACCCGGATGGCCCCATCATGCCCGGTGGGACTGTCTCAGTGACCGTTCCACCCGCCAACGGCACGACCACAGTCAACTCGACCACTGGTGCGATCACGTACACGCCCAGAGCTAACTTCTTCGGCAGTAACTCCTTCACCTATCGAGTGTGTGATACTGATGCCCACTGCGCCACGGCCCAGGTCGGAGTCACGGTCAACGCAGTCAACGACCCGCCGGTGGCGACCACCGACTCGACCACGACGACCGAGGGTACGGCGGTCACGATCAACGTGCTGGCCAACGATACGGACATAGATGGCAATCTGCTTGCTAGCTCAGTGACGGTGACCGGAGCGCCGGCACACGGCACCACCTCAGTCAACACCACAACTGGCGCTGTGACCTATACGCCCAGCGTTGGGTATGTGGGTGCTGATACCTTCACCTACCGCGTGTGTGATGCATCCGGGGCATGCGCTACGGCCACGGTGAGTATCACCATCAATGCAGCTGCTGCCAACACGGCTCCGTCCGCCAGCAGCGACACCGCGACGACCACTGAAGACAAAAGTGTGACCATCAATGTGCTGTCTAACGACGCCGATGCTGAGAATAACCTCTCACCTAGCACAGTGACGGTGACAGCAACAGCGGCAAAAGGCAGAACGTCGGTCAACACATCCACGGGAGCTATCACTTACACACCCGACCGCAACTTTAATGGTACCGACCGCTTCACCTATCGGGTGTGCGACACAGGCGGCCTGTGTACCTCAGCTACTGTATCAGTGACGGTCACGCCAGTCGATGATCCGCCGACAGCTAAAGATGACACGGCCACCGCACCTCCAGGTGTGCCTACCACCATCAATGTGGTTGCCAATGACAGTGACGTGGACGGCAATCTTGCCCCTGGCACGGTCACGATGACCATCCCTGCGGGCAACGGAAGCACAACAGTCGATGGAGTGGGGGCAGTCATCTATACACCCAACCGTGGTTTCAGCGGCAGCGATAGTTTCACTTATAAGGTATGCGATGCCACGAACCTGTGCGACACTGCCCTGGTGAGTGTGTCTGTCAGGGCCGCCAGCGAACCTACCCGGACTCCGCCATCATCCGGGGCTACCCCGCCAGCATCCACCGCTCCGGACACCTCACCTTCAGACTCCAGCGAAGCGGAGGCGGGCGGTGAGGAAGGAGAAAGCGGAGATACCACACCTTCGGATAGCCCTCTGGCCGTAGAGGTGCTTCCGGATGTTCAGCAGACCACGGAGGGCGGAGTTACCAACCTGACAACCACCCTGAGCAACACCAGCGACGACACCCTCACCAACGTGACGTTTGAGGTTACGATCTCTGAACCGGGCGTGATTGTCGGTGGCACGCTTCCGCGTGGCCTGGTGACGCTCTCCCCTAATCAGGCCCAGGTGCATCTGGATACACTGGCCCCCAATGAAGTGGTAACGGTGAGCTTTCAGATTCTTGCCACTGATGCTGCGCCAGGCGGCAAAATTACTGCCTGCGCTACACTGAGCGCCGATGGCATTGCGCCAGTGACATCCTGTGGTGACCTCGCTCTCGCGCCGGGGGAGAGTGGTGGGTTGTCGTCGTTTGGTAAGAACTCGCCTAAGGGACCGGAAGTCGGCATGGAGGGCGCCGGAGGAGGTACAGCCCCAGCCTCAGCCGAGTCTGGACCGGAGTCGTCTCCCTCTGGCGGCGCGCCAGGGCCAGCGAGCTGGAGGCGGACGAGTCTGGTATGTGTCAGCCTGGGCAACACGGAGTTCTGCCTGCCAGCTTTGCAGTGCATTGTAGGAATTGCCTTCCTGATGTTGATCCTGTGGTTTGCTGTGCTGTTGACATGGTACCGGCATGAGGAGCGAGAAGCCAGAAAGAAGGCCGCCCTTCACAGTCAAATCTGAATCCATCCCCGCTTGCTGGTTAATGGCTTCTCTGAGATTGCAAACGAGTAAGATCCGCTGCAGATAGCAGTTGCTTCCGGCTGCCCATTATATTGGAGCTGGAGCAGATGTGCTCTCTGGCATCAAATTTGCTATGATCCTGTACCGACCGCCCGATCAGGTGGAATGGGGTGCGGGCTAAGGGTGGTAGGGGATGAGTCTCTTTGACGTTTGGGGCCATTTAGAAAGGTTCTACCATGAGTGGCAAGTTCTGCTCATATTGTCATCGCAAGAACAAGGTTGATGCAACCCATTGTGCATATTGCGGCAAGCCCTTCAGCACTATCCCCGACACTACCCGGCCCGTCACCTCTCCTCAGCCGGATATCACAGAACCCCCCAAACATCTGGACCGGGTGGCTGGGCTTCCTGCCAGCGTCCTGGCGCTGTTCATTTCGGGTGTCGATGATCCGGTTATCATCCAAGGTAGTCAGGAGGTGATCCTGGGTCGTAAAGTGGTCGGATCCCCTGAAAACGTCCTGGATCTGGCCAAGTATGATGTGGGGGACATGGGTGTGTCCCGGCAGCACGCACGACTCAACTTTACAGGCGATGCCTGCTCTATCCAGGATCTAAACAGCACCAATGGAACGTGGGTCAATGAGGCCCGGCTGGTCCCCGGCAAATCCTATCCTCTGCGCAGTGGGGATCAGATTCGGTTGGGGCAGTTCAAGCTATACGTCTACTTTCACTCCGGCAGCGCTTCCGAGGAAGAGATCCTGTTTCTGGTTGAGATGGGTAGCCAATCCGTCCAGCGACAGATACTCACGCCGTACCACCTTGCCACCACAGTGACTCCCTACCTGCAGGCCCTTGTCGACCTGCAGTACATCATTGAGGAAATAAAAATGCAGGGGCACCGGCAGATCGGTATCAACACTATCAGTGCCGTCAAACTCAATGCGCCTATCGGTGTCAGTCTCGACGGCGCCAGAGATGCTATCCAGATGGTCCGGGATTTCGTGATTCCCTGGCGCAGAGAACACGCTGCACAGATTGCCAGCCAGGCCCAGAGTGAGAAAGCGGTGGGGAGTCCTCCTGCTAAGGACGAGACGCCAAAGACAGATGAGGCATCCAAATCAGAAGCTGAAAGACCTGCTGTAGAGTCAGCTCACCCCCCCACCGTGAAAGACAAACCACCCTCGGAGGTCGAGACAAAAGCCGCTTTGGTGACCGGCACGATCCGCCCAGTTGACCAGAATACGCCGGAGCGCAGGCTCGAGCAAGCCCAGATTAACCTTGCATTGAAGATCGTGTTGAGGCTGAACCCTGGGCTTCCCGACGAGGATAGGGTAGCCTATGCAACCAGATTGTTATTTCCGCTCAAAATCCTGACGACTAGCACGCTTGAGCTTTCCTCCGGTTAAGCATTGGGCATTTGCCTGAGATATTATTTGGGGTCGACCCC
Source organism: Anaerolineae bacterium (assembly GCA_034435375.1). GTDB lineage: Bacteria > Chloroflexota > Anaerolineae > Aggregatilineales > UBA3940 > DAOTXR01. The sequence continues at coordinate 281,628 of DAOTXR010000048.1, read as the reverse complement.
GAGATTTCGGCGGAGGAGTGTCTTGAGAAACCTCCGATAAAATGCTTGATCGGCTTGGGGCGAAGCATTCTGCGCGATTGGCCCAATTGACCGCGTCTTACATCCGGTCATAGGTGATACTTCTGCTGTTGTCCCACGCTGCCGTATATGCTAAAACGGTAGCATAGGCAGTTTGCCCATGGATGTGGTAGAGAATGGCCTAGAACTGCCTGCGGGGGTGTAGAATCGCGTGGGCAACCGACATCTTACGTTACGCAGCGCCATCATCTTCGCTATCACGTTGGTGTATAGTGTTGTGTGTCTATCTGCCTGCGGGATAGGGACAACGTCGCCTGGAACTGCTGAAGTCCCGGTGGCCACTCTCCCCGAGATAAGAACAGGGGCCACAGCCATCTCGACGCCAGCTCAGGCTGGGGAGCTTTCTCCGCCGACCCCTGGGTCAGACGAGTGGGGCATTGCCAGGATCGACCTGGGCCAACCACCCGCCAACCTCGACCCAGTGCTAGTGACCCCGCTGGATGCCAGTGCTAATGATCTGGTGGAGAACCTCTTTATCGGTCTGGCCCAACTTGATCCAGATACCGGGCTTGTCGAACCAGCGTTGGCAACAGAATGGAAACCCTCAGACGATGGTCTGACATGGCGCATCTCGTTGCGTGACGACGTATTCTGGATCCGCTTCGACCCCGACACTGGGCAGACGCGAGTCCGCCCGGTGACCGCTGAGGATGTGGTGTTTGCAGTGCAGCGGGCCTGTCGCGCCGACTCAGGTGCATTGTTGGGCTGGCAGCCAGGTATTTTCGCAATACGCGGTTGCCAGGAAGTGCACCAGCAGGATCCGGCTGCCCTGACGTCTGAGACAGTGGAGCAGACGATAGGGGTGCGTGCGCTCGACGATCTGACGGTCGAGTTCACCCTGGTCGCCGAAGCGGCATATTTCCCTTCCGTTCTTACCATTCCCATGCTACGCCCCGTGCCGCCAGAGTTGATCGAGGCGGCAGGTAGTGAGTGGACTCGTCCGAACGTCATCTGGACAAGTGGGCCATACGCTGTCCAGCCATCGATCCCTGCTGATGAAGGCTACACCCTGATCGCCAACGAGCACTGGCCTCTAGAGCGCAGCGGCAATGTTGGCGTGGTGCAGATTACATTTGACACTGCTGGCGAGGGTGCCCTCTCTGCCTGGAAGGCAGGGTCTCTCGATCTTACAGCCATTCCTGCGGCTGAGATCGCTTCTGCCCTGTCCAGTGGCGACCCGGCCTATCGATTGTTGGCCCAGCCAGCGGTGGCAATGCTCGTCGTTTCGCACAACATACCCCCACTCGACCAACCAGACATACGGCGGGCGCTGTCGCTCGCTCTTGATAGGGACTCGCTGATCCGAGATGTGCTGGCAGCCAGTGGCCAGGCGGGAATACCGGCACTCACCGCCATCCCGCCGGGAATGGCCGCTGCACCTCAGTACGAGGAGGTCAGTGCTGGTCACAATCCTGAAGCGGCACGAGCAACATTGGCGCAGGCTGGCTATCCAGCCTGTAATGGCCTGCCGCCCATCACAGTGTGGACGGACAATGCCTTCCCTGTATCTATACCGCTGGTCGGCCTGATCGTGAGGCAGTGGGAGGATACCCTTGGCTGCAGCGGCGTCTTCATCGTTGAGGAGCAGTCGTTGCCCGATCTCTATGCGGCGCTTCGTCAGCCCTTTGCCGATGTCGCTGAACAGCCTGGACTGATTCTGCTCGGCTGGCAGGCTGACTATCCTGATGCCCAACACTGGCTGGCCGACATCTTTGCCTGCCGCGACTTGTTCCCCCATGCCTACCTGGGCCAAGAGCGGGCTTGCACTCCAGTTGACCAGCAAATATTCAACGCAGCAACTGAGCGCGATGTGGAAGTACGCAGCCAACTTTATGCGGATGCTGAGGAAGCTCTCTTCGGGTCGAATGGGGAAATGCCAGTAATCCCGCTTTACTTCCATGCTCGTCTCCTGGCGATTCAGCCCTGGCTAGCAGTTTACCCGTCTCACGCTGGGCCACTGCGTTTTGACAGATGGACCGTGAATCTGGCTCAACAGCCCTGACTGGGTAACTCTTATGGTGGCACTATTTGGCATTTGCAGCTATACCTGTAGCAGCGCTGGAATGGTTTCTGAGACAGGTTGAATATATTAAAGATGGCGAATACAGCCCAACAGGACACTACAGACTGGTCTCCCACAGGACTCAGACGGTTTATCTTCGGCAGTATCCGCAATAAGATCGTCCTGCCGTTCCTGATCGTTACTGCTTTGGTGGCCTCTGGTGGCACATTCATCGTCACTCGCCTAGTGGCCTCGAGTGCTCAGGACCGCCTCACCAACCAGCTCATCGAGACCAGCCGCTCGGCAAGTGACAGCATCGTCAATTGGGAGCAAACACACCTGGAGATGCTACGACTGGTGGTGTTCACGTTGGGCGTGCCGGAGGCTTTCAGGGATGGCGACAGCGCTTTTCTCACCGATACTCTGCTTGGGCTGGCTGCCAACCAGGATGCCTACATGTTGCTAGCGCTGGACAAGCATGGCACTGCCCTGGCTGATGTCCGGCAGACGGCTACTGACTACGTGGTAGGGTCGTTTGTCGATCAGGACTTAAGTGTATTGCCGATGATAGCGCCTGTACTTGAGGGGAGAACCGACGAATTTGGCGACAAGTATGCCGGGATCATCACCGTGGATGGGGACATCATCATGATGACCGCTGCTCCCGTCCGCGATTCGGGTGGTGAGTTGGTCGGTGTGGTGGCTATCGGTTCGCCGATGAAGCAGGTTCTTCTGCAGACCAAATCCAACGTGCTGGCTGACCTGACTCTATACCAAGTGGATGGCCAGGTTCTAGAGACGACTTTTGTGCTGGTAGGCGAGGCAAGCCTGGAAAGCCTGAAAATTCAGCCTGAAACATACAATGAAGCCCTCGCAAGCGCGGAGACAAGCACAGTTCTGAGGGAAATCACCGTTAATGAGCGGCAGTTCCAGGTGGCCTACATCCCCCTTAAAATCAGACGTGACACATTGGGTATACTTGGCATCGCCTATCCGACGACAATCATCAGCACACTGATCACCACCAACCGCAATACGCTGGGGGTCATTTTTGCGCTTGTGGCGGCTATGGTGGTGGTCATCGGCTACGTAGTCGCCAGAAACCTGTCCGCACCGATCCAGAAGTTAGCCGAGGTTGCCGAAGCTGTCAGGGCAGGCGACCTAAGCCAGCGCAGTGGCGTCCGGACGTCAGATGAGATCGGCGTGCTCGGTCTGACATTCGACGCCATGACTCATAAGCTCGATGCGCAGACCCAGGCGCTGAGACAGGCTTACGAGGAGCAGGAAAAGGAAACGGCTTTCCTGAGCGCTGTGCTTATGTCCACTGGCGACGGGGTGGTGGTGATCTTGCCCGACGGCACTATTGCTCGCTCGAATCCTGTCGCGCATGAGATCATTATGTCCGATCAGAACCTGTGGCTGACTGAGCTGTCTAGGCTCGTGACGCGCTTCTTGCGCGGCGATCAGGCTCGCCAGCGGGTGGAGATGGACAACCGCTGGATCGAGGCGCTGGCAGCACCTGTTCACACAGTTACTGGTGAAGAGATCGGTGTAGTAGTTACTCTCCGCGACGTCACCGATCAAGTGCTCAACGAGCGCATGCGGACAGCCTTCATCATGCAGATGTCTCACGAACTGTATACACCGCTCACAGCGATCAAGGGCTATGTGGATTTAGCCAAGGCAACGATGAGTGAGGAGAGCGCCCGTCCACGTCACTTCATCGATCTAGCGGCTTCTCAGACTGGGGTGCTCAACCGTCTGATCACCCAAATGCTCGACGTGGCCCAGATGATCCGTGGCGGCCTTGAAATCACCCCCGGCCCGGTTGACATTCGGGAGATGATCCAGGCAGTCGTCGATGAACATCAGGATATGATCCGATCCAAGAACCTGGATGTGCAGGTTAGCTTTGGGCAGCTCAATCCCTACGAAGGCGACAGAGATCGTCTGCAGTGGGCTTTCAAACATCTGGTCAACAATGCCTGCACCTATACACTGCCGGGCGGCAAGGTCACGATCAGTGTAGATAGCGAGAATACCACTTGGGTGGTGCGTGTGCGCGATTCTGGCGTGGGCATCTCTCCTCGTGACCTGCCCCGCGTATTTGAGCAGTTCTATCGTGGATATCCTGTCACGCCGGATGGCGCATTGATCGATGTGCGTGGGGCAGGGTTGGGGCTTTTCGTCGTAGCTAAGGTGATCCAAGCCCACGGTGGCCAGGTTGACATCTGGAGCAAGCAGGGCGAAGGCACTGAACTGACAGTGACGTTGCCATACGACGCCAACCTCGGCTAGTACAGCAGCCCAGAGTCATATTGTCACCACAAGCTGGAGTCTCGTAGGTCAATCAGGACAGTTCCGCTCCTGATTTTGTGGGACTTTTGCCTCATTGTCGGCGCAAACGAAGTTGTGCTACACTTATGCTAGAGGCTACGTGGATGAGAACCGTCAGGAGAGTTGTAGCAATCGCGGTTCGGGAAAGGTTGGTACAACTTGATGGGACGGACATGGCTATTGGTCGAAGATGATGAATCTATCCGGATGATGCTGTCTGTGGTCATGACCATGATGTGGGATGACCTGACACCGGTGTCATTCGAAAACGGCTACAAGGCGTGGGATTGGCTTGACAGGATTGAATCCGGCGCAACCAGCGAGGTGCCCGAACTCGCTCTGCTTGACATTCGAATGCCGGGGCCGCAGGGCCATGAGATCGCGCAGCGCCTGCGCAGTATGGCACCCACCTCCAAGATAGTTATAGTCATCATGACGGCTTATCGCTTTGACGCCGAAGAACAGGCTCTGATTGAAGACATGGCGAAGCCCGATCTCTTCATTCGCAAACCCTTGCCCTCCCCCGACGAGCTTAAGGTCCTTCTGGATAATACTGTGGCCAACAGGAAGAACAACAAGGTAGCCTGAAGCCAAGTGGATAACGCGCAGGTCACGGGAACAAACACCAGCCTTGAGAGTCAGGATACGAACCGGCAGCGCAAGAAACGCAACCGTTCGCTGCTGATCTTGCCACTAGCCGTGGCGCTGATCACGTTTTTTGTCTGTGTCTGCTCCTGGATGGCGACCATTGGCCTGCTGCCGCATCGAGTGAGCGAGAGCGGCCAGTCACGGCTGGCCGCCGACTACCGTCGTTGGGAGGGGTATTCCTCACTGGCGTTAGATGTGCAAGGGCTGGCGACAGCGGCCGCCCAGGGGGCCCAGCCCTGGTGGCCAACGCCGGTGTCGGGCAGTGTCTCTCAGCCCACTGAAACCGCAGAACCTACCGCTGTCTCACCTCCAAGTGGGACTCCGATCGTTAGGTCACCTACTGTCACACCGTCTCAGACGCCCACTCCCACCCGAATGCCCACTCGTCTGCCCCGCACCGTGACGCCCTCCATCACGCCAACCGCTACAATTTCTCCTACTCCGACCGCCACCCTGTCGCCTGCGCCACCTTCTGCCGAGCTATCGCTAAGATTGGTGGATGCCCCCGACCCCGTAACGGTCGGCATTAACGTCACTTACACCCTCACCATCACGAACAATGGCCCGGATACCTCAACGGGCGTGTCCCTGACCAGCACGCTCTCGCCGGGGGTGGCGCTGGTATCAGTGACTTCGACTCAGGGGAGCTGTGCTGGCGCAGGCACCTCAGTGACCTGTTCGCTAGGCAGCATCAACTCCGGCAGCAGCGTAACGGTCACCATTGTGGTCAGGCCCACCGCCGCTGGAGTGATTAACTGTGTCGCCAGCGTCTCCGCCAGCACCCCTGATCCCAACAGTGGGAACAACGCAGCTTCGGCCAGCACGACGGTCAACGTGGGCAACAGCCCGCCTGTGGCCGCCAATGACGCGGCCTCAACCCCTGAAGACACAGCCATTGTTATCGACGTCGTGGCGAACGACACCGATGTGGACGGCAACCTCGATCCGACCACCGTCACAGTGACTATCACCCCGTCCCAGGGTACGATTGCAGGCATCAACCCGGCAACTGGGGAGATTACCTATCAACCCGATCCTGATTTTAACGGAACTGATAGCTTTACTTACCGGGTATGCGACACAGGCGGCCTGTGCGACACCGCCACCGTCACGGTGACCGTCACCCCGGTGAACGACGCGCCAGTCGCCAACGACGACGCGGCCACCACCAACGAGGACACCTCGGTACCCATCGCGGTGCTGGCCAACGACACCGATGTGGACGGTAACCTGGACCCGACGACATTGTCAGTGATTGCGTGGCCAACCGATGGGAGCCTGGTACTTAACCCGGTGACTCACGTGATCACGTACTTCCCCAATGCAGATTTCAATGGTGGGGACAGTTTTACCTACCAGGTATGCGATCTGGTAGGGGCATGTGATGTGGCGGTAGTGACGCTGACCGTGACGGCAATAGACGACGCGCCAGTCGCCAACGATGACTCGACAACAACCCCCGAAGACACGGCGGTGACGGTGGATGTGGTGGCCAACGACACCGATGTTGATGGCAACCTGGACCCGACGAGCGTCAGCGTCGTGGCTGGGCCGAGCAACGGCGCTATCACCAGCATCAACCCGGCAACTGGCGAGATCACCTATCAGCCCAACCTGAACTTCAACGGCTCCGACAGCTTCACCTATCAGGTGTGTGATACGACCGCGCTGTGCGACACCGCAGTGGTGGATGTGACAGTGGGAGTGGTGAACGACGCACCGGTTGCCAACGACTACACAGCGACCACCAACGAAGACACGGCGGTGACGGTGGATGTGGTGGCCAACGACACCGATGTCGATGGCAACCTGGACCCGACGAGCGTCAGCATCGTGGCTGGGCCGAGCAACGGCGCTATCACCAGCATCAACCCGGCAACCGGCGAGATCACCTACCAGCCCAACCTGAACTTCAACGGCTCCGACAGCTTCACCTATCAGGTGTGCGACACAGGCGGCCTGTGCGACACCGCCACCGTCACGGTGACCGTCACCCCAGTGAACGACGCACCAGTCGCCAACAACGATGCAGCGACAACCAACGAAGACACGGCGGTGACGGTGGATGTGGTGGCCAACGACACCGATGTCGATGGCAACCTGGACCCGACGAGCGTCAGCATCGTGGCTGGGCCGAGCAATGGCGCTATCACCAGCATCAACCCGGCAACCGGCGAGGTCACCTACCAGCCCAACCTGAACTTCAACGGCTCCGATAGCTTCACCTATCAGGTGTGCGACACGGGCGGCCTGTGCGACACCGCCACCGTCACGGTGACCGTCACCCCGGTGAACGACGCGCCAGTCGCCAACGACGACACAGCGACAACCGCCGAGGATAATGCAGTCACTGTCAATGTGCTGGCTAACGACACCGATATTGAGGGCAATATCAACCCCGCCTCTGTGACTGTTGTGGCTGGGCCGAGCAATGGCGCTATCACCAGCATCAACCCGGCAACCGGCGAGATCACCTACCAGCCCAACCTGAACTTCAACGGCTCCGATAGCTTCACCTATCAGGTGTGCGACACAGGCGGCCTGTGCGACACCGCCACCGTCACGGTGACCGTCACCCCGGTGAACGACGCACCAGTCGCCAACGATGATACAGCGGTCGTGGTGCAGGATACGCTCACTGACATTGACGTGGTCGCCAACGACACCGACATAGACGGCAATCTGAATTCGGCTAGTGTGACCATCGTGGCTGGGCCGAGCAACGGCACCATCTCTGCTATTTTGCCAACGGGGGTGGTGCAGTACAATCCCAATGCTGGTTATGCGGGCAACGACAGCTTCACGTACCAGGTGTGCGACACAGGCGGCCTGTGCGACACGGCTGTGGTGAGCATCATCGTCACTCTAGTAGGCGAGCCTGATATCGGCCCGCCGGACGGCCCTTATCTCAACATGTTTTGCGGCGAGCAGTATGTCATCAGCCTAGGGGGCAACACCATTGTGACTCACCCTGGCTATGACCTCGTGTACTATGAGTACTTTAACGGAATTGAAGTTGTGATGAACAGCATCATCGTCGAGGTCGGGACAAGCGCCTTTGGGCCATGGCACCAAGTCTTCTACTGGGGTGATGGCATACTTGATGCGAATACCAACATCGGGGCTGCGGGCTATGGTTCCTCCGGCGAGCCGGATACGCAGTCGATCCCGTCGACGCACCCACCGCTGTACGGCTATGCACCACTGATCACCGGCGTGGCCATCGATGTGGACGCTGTGGCTCCGGCAGGGACCTACAGTTGGGTTCGTCTGACGGTACCCACCACCAACTGTAGCGACTCAGAGGTCGATGCTCTGCAACCGCTTCACATGCCGGTTGCTAATGACGACACGGCAACAACACTACATGACACACCTGTGATCATCGACGTGCTTGCCAACGACACCGATGCAGACAGCGACATTGAGCCAAACACCGTCACGGTGACAAGTGGGCCAGCAAATGGCAGTACATCAGTGAACCCGGCCACGGGGGCCATCACTTATACGCCGAGTCCTGGCTACACTGGCCCCGATACCTTCACGTACCAGGTGTGCGATATGGGCATGTCATGCGATACGGCCACGGTGTCCATCACGGTTACAATCGTATCGCTGCCAGCCCCGAAGGTGCTCTACACGCGGAACGAGGGATCTGCGATTGCTGCCGGTGAGGACCTGCCTGGGGCGCCATTGAATCTCGCTGTTGCCAGGAGTCGCTTCTGGCCGGATTGGCTTCACAAGGCATCCTACCCGCTGGGTGCTCTCGCAGACGCAGGTCAGTGTAAGCCCCTCAGTGCAGGCTTGCGATCCTGATCGCCCAGGCTTAACTCGGCCCGCTTTTGGGGGGCGGCTGTGAAGTCGTTGAATCACCTTTGGCTTTCGCCTGACGGGACGCAATAGCCTCCCTGACCAGGCGATTGAATTCCATCAGGCGCGGCAGGGGTTTATACAGCAGCATGTCGGCCTGCGAGGTCCGCATGATCTCGTCTTTTTCTTGCTGCGATAGGCGATAGGCCGTCATGAGGATGATAGCCATCGCTTTAAGCTCTGGAATCTGGCGCAACCGCTGAGCGACTTCGTGACCCTGGAGGCCAGGCAGGCGGATGTCTGAGATGGTGAGCTGTGGCAGTGGACCAATATAGCGTCCGGCGCGGAAGTGCTCGATCCAGAACGCTGCCGCGTCGCCGCTGGTTAACTTGATCGGATCAACATCCCAGATTTGGCACATTGCACTGACAATTTCCAGTACGTCGGGATCGTCTTCGATGATGATCCATCTTGTCGATGTGGCCATGCTTCGCCTTGTACAGAACTCTGAGTCGAATGTTGCCCATCTCATCCCTCCAGTCCCTATGCCCTGTCTCTAAATGTGCCCTACTTTTCGCACCTAGTCAACTTGAAGTGCCCTATGATGCAGTCTGGGCATCTTGCTTCTCGCCTGGCGTTTGATCAGGGTGGTGATTATGGTCCGTCATGACCTATCAGCACACACCGTCTTTATCGTGTCAGATGCCACCGGAGAGACGGCTTACCGAGTCGTGCGTGCCACGCTTACTCAGTTCAAGGACAGCCTGGTTGAGATCAAGTGGCGGCAAGGAATCCGCACGGCTGAACAGATCGCCGAAGTGGTGGAGAATGCTGCTGCCGCCAATAGCTTGATCGTCCACTCGCTGGTGATTCCAGAACTACGCCAGGCGTTGCTTGAAGAGAGCCGCCGCTATGGAGTGGAGTGCATTGACGTGATCGGCCCGGCACTCATGCACTTCGCCGACTGGTTGAAACGTGAACCTGCCATGCAGCCAGGCGTCATGCGCCAAATCGATGAAGCTTACTTCCAGCGTATTACGGCCCTAGAATTTGCCGTAGAACACGACGACGGGCGTAACCCCGACGATCTGGATGAGGCTGATCTGGTGCTGGTCGGTGTATCACGCACCTCGAAGACGCCATTGAGCATCTATTTCGCTTACCGGGGTTGGTTAGTGGGCAACGTGCCGCTCATCCCTGGTATCGATCCACCAGAAATCCTGTTCAAGCTGCCAGCAGGGCGCGTGGTAGCTCTCATGGTGCGGCCAGAGCGGCTGGTTCTGCTGCGTGGTGTACGACAGCAGTCAATGGGAGTAAGCGGTAGTTATGGCGATCCAGACAGCATCCGCGAGGAGATCAGATACGCACACGCGATGATCGCACAGGGCGGCTGGCCGGTGATCGACATGAGTGCCAAGTCCATTGAAGAGGCGGCAACCGAGATATTGGCCTTGGTCAAACGGCGGGATGATCATCAAGCATGATCAGGCTGAGTGTTAAGGAGTGTGGCCTCACGTGACCACAGAGGGTTTGTCAGCACTCATCCGTTTGCGCTGCTCGTCTCGCCGCTTGCGGATGATCGACTCCAGAAGTTCTTTGAACTCATCAAGCTCAGGATAGGGCTTCTTGAGGAATGCGTCGGGCTGAGCCATCCGTTCTATCTCGGCTCGCATCTGCTCGTCGAAGGTGTAACCCGTGATCATCACGATAGTCATGTCGGATGTGGAAGGCAGGGACCGTATGCGCTGAGCCACTTCATGCCCCTGGGGGCCTCGTGCAATGCGGACATCGAGCAGAGCAAGCTCTGGCAGCGGCCCATTGACCTTACCCGCGGCTACCTCATCAAGCCATGCCATGGCCTGATCGCCGGTCGCAAAAGCTAGTGGTGTGATGTCCCACAGCGTCCTCATTACCGAGGTGATGATCTCTCTCAGCGACTCCTCATCCTCGAGTACCATCCACAACCGCATTGTGCTGTCTGTTTCTTGCCCCATTGCACCCCATCCCCACAGTCAGAGAGACAAGCACGTTTCGGTCCATGCGAGGACAAGCGGGAGTGTCTAGCCTCAGCCAGGTTGGGCTGATTGTCGGCCAGTGCTGCGTAATATCGTCTATTTCCGTCTAGACACTTCCAGATAAGCTGTGCTGGTATTTATTGTAACACCTGTTATACACTTTGCCCTAGTGTCCATTGCAATCTGCTCACAAGCTGGTTTTGTGCTGCTTCAGCCCCATCCTCCAGGATTACGCCGCAACTTGGTCAGGATGTCCTGTAGGCTGTCAGGCATAGGAGCCTCGAACCGGAGGCGCATTCCAGCTGAGGGCGAATCGACATGAAGCTCGGTGGCGTGCAACAGGAGTCGCTTTAGCCGCGTTCGCTGCCTGCGCGTACCGTAGACGCGATCCCCGACCACTGGATGGCCGAGCCACGCCAGATGTACTCTGATCTGGTGGGTACGTCCGGTCATTGGCTCGATCGACAACAACGCATAGCTGCCGAAGTCTTCAACCACGTCATAGCGGGTGACAGCCTCCCGCCCACTCCTGACTACGGCCATCTGCTTGCGCTGTCTGGGATCACGCCCGATGGGTGCATCGATAATCCCGCTGCGACTGTCAGGCACACCCTCTACCAGCGCGATGTAGCGCTTGTACACGGTCCTGGCCTGGAACTGTGCCTGGAGCGACCTCAGAGCAGTAGAGGTTTTGGCCAGCACCAGGACACCTGACGTGTCCTTGTCAAGTCGGTGCACCACACCGGCGCGTTCCTCCCCGGTAACACGACGCATCTCAGGCCAGCGGGCCAGCGCCGCATTGACGAGTGTCCCCGACCAGTTCCCAACAGATGGATGCACCACCATTCCTGCTGGCTTGTTGATGGCAACCAGGTCGTCGTCTTCGTAAAGAATGTCAAGCGGGACAGTTTCTGGGACAATGGCTCGTGTCTCAGGCACAGGCAGGGTTGCAGTGACAATATCGCCTTCGACAAGGCGAAAGGATGGTTTGCCAGGTTTGCCATTGACGAGGACAAAGCCAGCCTTGATGAGGCGCTGGACTTCCGTGCGGCTTAATTGGCTGAGGGCGGCTGTCACATACTGATCCAGACGCTGTCCTGTTCCAGCCGCAACAATCTGCACGATCTGCCCTCCGAGTGCTTCATCCATAGCGCCAACCTGTAGATATTCTGTTGCGCTAGGTCTCTTCGTAGCGTTGAGCGCAGTCCATGCAATAACGTGCATAGGGAATCGCCCGCAGCCGGGCGTAATCAATCTGCTTGCCACAGCCCCGGCACAGGCCATACGTACCTTCCCGCATCCGGGTCAGCGCGCGCTCAATCTTGTAAAGCAAACGCTCGGCATTGCGGCGGACCGCCAAGTCAGCAGCCTGTTCAAAGGCGAAGGTGCCATCATCAGCCTGGTGGGTACCATAGCCGAGACCTCCCTCAGCCTGAGCATCGGTCTCGGCCAGCTCGGCGCGCAACCGTTCCAGTTCCTGTTCCAGTTTGAGCTTGAGATCTTCGTAAGACACGACCATACTTCCCCTGCCCTTCACGAGTGTCTCCCGATTCTACCGGGCGATGCATCACTCGCCAAATGAAGCACAGGGCTTTAGCTGTGGCCCAGGTCCGCAGGCCAGAAAATATGCGGGGCACACAGTGCATGTGTGCCCCAGCACAACTCCACCAGCGTTTTACTGGCGCTTCACGCCAATCCAGAGCGTCTCATCGTCAAAGGTATATTCGCCCACCTGATCCCCCTGGGGCGACTCGCTGAGCACCAGCGCGGTGGCCAGTGTCTCATTCTGGATTATATCCGCAAACTGAAGCACCGCCTGGGCCAGCCGATCAGTAGCTCGATAGGCAATGACGATGCGGTCGTCGACCTCGTAATCGGCAGCACGCCGCAACGTTTGCACGCGCCGGATGAACTCGCGCGCCAGCCCTTCAGCCACAAGATCGTCGCTCAGAACGACATACAGCGCCGCCAAGTATGGCCCTTCCTGGGCAATAGCGTAACCTTCCGCCGGACTGACTCGCACTTCGACCTCCTGAGGTGACAGTGAGGCCTCTTGACCGTCATACTGCACAGTGATGCTCTGCCCCGCCAGCAGCGACGCAGCCATGATGGCAACGTCACCCTCGCTCAACCGCCTGCGGATGGCTGGAAAGTCCTTGCCAAAACGCGGCCCCAGCATCTGCGGCAGTGGATTTAGGCTGTAGGCCACCACGTCCCCTGGTTTGTCAAGCACGCTCACGGCTTTCACGTTAAGCTCATCGGCCAGGATTCCCGCGTAGCTGCGCACGATCTCGGCCTGTGCGCCGGGGACAGAGAATGCAGCCTCGGCCAGCGGCTGCCGCACTTTGATCTGGACGCTGTTGCGGGCTGCATGGCCCAAGCTCGCCAGACGCATTACGAACCGCATTTCATCGATCAACCGTTGGTCGATCAGGGACTCGTCGTACACTGGCCACATGGCCAGATGCACACTCTCTGGTTCCTGCCCCCCCAACGAGCCAACCAAGTTGCGATATATTTCCTCAGCCAGGAAGGGCATCGTGGGAGCCAGCAACTTGCTGATCGTCACCAGGCACTCATAGAGCGTCAGGTAGGCGCTTAACTTATCGTCGTCGTTCTCGCTCTTCCAAAAACGCCTCCGGGAGCGCCGCAGGTACCAGTTGCTTAGATTGTCGACGAACACTTCGATGGGCCGTGTAAGCCCTGGCACATCATAAGTTTCGAAGGCGCTCGTCACATCGCGTACCAGAGCGTGCAACTCCGAGAGCACCCAGCGATCCAGCGCACTGCGTTTCTCGACTGGCACCTGGGTACGACCAGGATCAAACCCGTCCAGGTTGGCATAGGTGACGAAGAAACTGTAGGTGTTCCACAGCGTCAGCCAGAACGAGCGATACATCTGCCCCACCAATTCCGCCGAGAAACGTTTCGGCTCGCCAGGCGGCCCTGCAGTGTACATATACCAGCGGAATATGTCGGCTCCATAGAGATCGATAACATCCCACGGCTCGACGAATGTCTCTGGGCGGCTCTTGGACATCTTGCGCCCTTCAGCATCCAGAATATGACCCAAGCAGATGACGTTTTTGAAGCACACACTTTTGAACAACAGTGTGCTGATGGCATGCAGCGAATAGAACCACCCCCGTGTCTGGTCGATGGCCTCGCAGATGTAATCTGCCGGGAACTGATCCTCGAAACTCTCCTGGTTGCGGTAGGGATAGCCCCACTGGGCTACTGGCATCGCGCCGGAGTCGAACCATACATCGATCAGCTCCGGCACACGGCGCATGGTGCCCTGGCTACATTTGCTGCAAGTCCACGTTACCTCGTCTACATAGGGTCGATGCAGGTCAAGCATGGACTGATCCTGGCCGGTCAGATCGCTCAGCTCATCCACGCTGCCGACGCAGTGGCTGTGTCCACACTGATCGCACACCCACACAGGCAACGGCGTGCCCCAGTACCGCTCGCGCCCCAAGGCCCAATCGACATTGGTCTCCAGCCAGTTGCCGAAACGTCCATCACGGATGTGTTCTGGCACCCAGTTAATCGTCCGATTGAGGTTCACGAGGTCATCACGACGTTCGGTGGTACGGATGTACCATGTGGGACGGGCATAATACAGCAACGGCGTTGAGCATCGCCAGCAGAACGGGTAGGTATGATAGTACGTCCCAGTGCGGAACATCAGCCCGCGCCCCTCAAGCTCCTGGATGATCTGGGGGTCGGCATCCTTGACCCACACGCCCGCCCAGGGCTTAACCTCGTCAATAAAAGCGCCATCAGGCCCGACGGTCTCCAGCACTGGGAGGTTGAATTTGCGCCCTGCTTCCATGTCATCGGCGCCGAAGGCCGGGGCCATGTGCACAATGCCCGTACCCTCCTCTGTGCTTACGAAGTCGCCGGCGATGACATAGCAGTAGTCCTGCTCAACCGGCAAAAAGGTGTACAGCGGCTCGTAGTGCCAGCCCAACAGGCTCCTGCCTTTCATGGATTCGACGACAGTGTAATCGCTCAACCGGGCATCCAACGCATACCCAAGCAAGCTCTCTGCCAGAATCAGGTGCTCGATCTGGCCGGCCTTGTTCCTCCCCTCGACCTTGACGTAATCGACATCCTCACTCACAGCCAGGGCGACATTGCCCGGCAACGTCCAGGGTGTTGTCGTCCAGACGAGGAAGTAGGTCGGTACGCTGGTTGCTGGCTCGGTGACCCTGAAGCGCACAAAGATCGATGGATCGGGTGTGTTATCTTGATAACCCTGGTTGACCTCATGGCTGGAAAGAGGCGTGCCACAGCGCGGGCAGTAGGGCACAACCTTATAGCCCTGATACAGCAATCCCTGATCCCAGAATCTGCGCAGGATCCACCACACGCTTTGGATATAGTCATTAGTGAAAGTGACGTAGGCCTCGTCCAGATCAACCCAGAAGGCGATACGCTCGGTTAGCTCCTCCCACTCTTTGATGTAGCGGAAGACGCTCTCCTTGCACTTTTCGTTGAAAGCGGCAATGCCATACTGCTCGATCTGCCACTTGTGCTCCAGCCCAAGCTGCTTCTCGACCTCGATCTCAACTGGCAGACCGTGCGTGTCCCAGCCGCCCTTGCGCAGCACATAATAGCCGCGCATCGTTTTATAGCGGGGAAAGATGTCTTTAAAGGCCCGCGCCAGCACATGGTGTGTGCCAGGGCGGCCATTGGCAGTCGGTGGGCCTTCGTAAAACACAAAGCGCGGGCCGCTTTGGCG
Source organism: Anaerolineae bacterium (assembly GCA_034435375.1). Classification (GTDB taxonomy): domain Bacteria; phylum Chloroflexota; class Anaerolineae; order Aggregatilineales; family UBA3940; genus DAOTXR01. Next base: position 265,988 of record DAOTXR010000048.1, on the reverse strand, counting down.
TTCGCTCATGGTGCGGTGAAAGATGTTACGCTCGTGCCAGAAGGCCAATTGCTCTTTCTCGACATGCTGAACGTCAACTTTGGGTGATACTGGCTTGAACATGTGTCCTCCCATTCAGGTGTGTCAGGTCAGTGCCGCTGTGCGGCATTCATAGGCTGAGCAGGACCTTTACACTCTGAATGGATCGAGACGCTGTGTGGCACAGCGCCATATGATCACCCCCCTTGTGTCCCCGGAATGTCATCATGTTTCCAGTAAACCTCCTTGCTCTCAGAGGATGCCTTTAGTGTCTTGTGCGCAGCTCGGCCAACTCTTGTTGCGCCTGCCGCAGCTCGGCCTGAAGCTCCTTGCCCAAATCAGCGATGAAGTCACGACCAAGTGTGCGGCGTGCGTGCTCCGTGTAAGCCCTGACTTTAGCAACGTCCCCGTGGCGCAAATCGAACAATTGCCCCTCGACCTTGGCAACGACTTGCTCGATCATGAAGAGCCGTCGCTTAAGCTTCTTCACCGCCTGTTCGTCGACGATAGCTGGTAGGTTTGAGTGACTGCGATGCGCCTCGGCCATGGCCTGCAACGAGACTTCGTCGCGGTTCACGTAAGCGCGGTTGACTTCCTGTATCAACTGGGTCCGCCGTTCTCGCTCCTGCAGAGTCTCTGCCAGTTCGGGATGCAGGTGAGCAACGATCTCGGCATACAGCCTTTTGATCGCCGGCGAAACAGCCGGCAGATCGTCTTGCAGATCCTCTGGCCTGGGTGGTTGCTTCCCCCGCCACACGCGGTCGTACTGCTCTTGCACCGGGACATAGTCCGGGATGCTCACCAAGCGACTGAGCGGAGTATCAGCATTACCAGAGTCGAGGGCGCTTAGCTCACCCCGCTCGCCTTTGAGGTCGGCAATATGCCGCTGAACTTGGACCAGCTCAGTATGATACCTGAGAACCTCTGTCTGATAGCGTTCCAGAAAAGGGGCCATGACCGCACGCAGGTCAACCAACTCGCCCGTCACTTCGCCCAGTCGGGCCTCCAGAGTCGCGATCTGTTTGCTCAAGCGGGTCATCTCTTGCTGAAACTCGCCCATGTCATCTCCCTCTAATGTAGGCGCTCAACACAAAGTCGTACCCTTTGTCAGGATAAGTCCAGCGCAGCGGGACTCCATAATCGTCATACCAGGCTATCGACCTGACCCCATCGCTCAGCGTGACTTGGAACTTGCGGGCCCCCTCAAAAACACCGGCGGGGGTCTGGCAGGTTTCGGCTTCCGACGGCAGGATGCTGAAGCGCAGCGCACGCCCGATCAACACACTGATCCCCTCTGCCCAAAGGTCTGGGCTGAAGATCGGCACCAGCAGGGCATTTCCCTCTGCCGAGGCTGGATAGCTTCTCCACACGTAGTCGTGCCCAATGACAGGGTGATAGTCGACTCCATAGTTGGCAGCAATTTCGACCATCTCCAGTCGCCGCTCGACGCCCTCTGCACGGCGTGCAATGCGGATGGCGGCAGGCTCGAAAGTGTACTGAGCTGCCGCGTTCACCGTGGCCGAGTGGTAGCGCAGCCGCAACCACTCGGGTCGACCGTCGGGATAACGTTGTAGGTGAGTGATCAGGCTGGGCGCACCCTCAGCCTCACGCCCATCCACATCGGCCCGCACGATTTCACCACCGGTGGGCAGCCGAGTGATCTGCCAGTGTTCAACATGGCCGGTAGGCTGGCCATCCTTGAGGTAGTGGTATGCTCCACGGCATACTGGTACCTCATTTGAGCCTATCGGGTGTAGTACACGCACTAGGGTTCCACCTCCAGGTAGATGCGCTTATTAATCTTGCCTTTGCTCTTGTAGTCTGCCACCCTCAAGCGGCCTACTTCTGCGGTATTGCGGACGTGGGTGCCGCCATCAGCCTGCAGATCAAGCCCTACGATCTCAACCACACGTACCTCAGCAATATCTACCGGCAGCAGATTGATCTTAGTGCGGATCAGATCCGGGATCTGAAGCGCCTGCTCACGCGGCAGAATCATCACCCGCACATCGCGGTGGTTGGCCACCTCTTCATTGATGCTGTCCTCGATCTCCCGCACCAACTCCTGGCGCATCCTCTCGAACTCAAAGTCCATGCGCCCTAGCAAGGGATCCATGTTGCCACCTGTGACCAGTGCTCCATAGTCGCGCCATATGACGCCACACAGGATATGCATCGCTGTGTGGGTGCGCATTAACTGGTAGCGACGTTGCCAATTGATCTCACCCTCTACAGTGTGGCCTACTGCGGGCAGCCGATCTGCCTCGATCACGTGCAGCACATTTTTGCCGGCCTTCGCGACCCGTCTAACCGGATAGGCGACTCCATCGATGGTCAGCGTACCCTCATCGGCAGGCTGGCCACCCCCGCCAGGGTAAAAGGCTGTGCGATCTAGAATCAGCCCGCCACTCTCCTCCTCTACATCTGTCACAACAGCCTCAAAGTGCCTGGCATAGCTATCGACCTGGTATAACAATTCGGTCACGTCAGCTCCTTAATAGTACAACAAACGCTCTCGTTCCTGCATCCAGGGACGAGAGCGATATCTCCCGTGGTACCACCCTTGTTCCGGCAACGCTATCATGGTTCAACGACCCTGGCATGGCCGTTGCCCGGCACTCTCTCAGCCACACGATGGTGGCCGCGCCTGGATAACGGAGGGCGAATCCGGCTCGGTCTACTGAGCCACCTACCTGCCGTTCGACCTGCGGCTCCAGAGGGATTTTCAGTGGAGCCAACGTACCCGGCTCACACTGGACCGGGCTCGCTGTTACGTGGGAGTTCCACCTACTCGTCTCTTTCGTCGCCTTTTCAACGGTGCATGTTAAATTTCGCGTCATGATACCATTCACTCACAGTTCAGTCAACCGTGATCGCATCTTACAAGACGATTCCCCACAGAGCGAGAGGTAAGATTCGCCTGTTTTACTCAGCATGTGGGAAAGACGTTCGAGGTCTCCAGGTTGCAGGCTGTGAACCGTGGCTCCGCGTGATATACTAGTACAATCCTGACAGTGGTTACACCTATGGGGCTGCAATGTCCAATAAAACTATCCTTCATCCTTCCCTGCCTGAGTTCGAGACGTGGACGGGAGAGCAGGTCTCCAGGTATGCCCACGGCAAAACCCTGATCTTTGCACCAGGTGGAACTTCACGGTGGTACTTTCTCACCTACGGCGACTTTCATCGCGGGTACCGTGAGCCGGCGCAGTTCATGGAATATTCGCTCCGCACTCGACGTCGCATTGTGGAGCTTGTTGGCCTAATGTGCAACGACGGAATCAGCACTGTGCTCGTGGTTGCCCATATGCCAGAGGAGCAAACACGCGATCAAGACTACAACAAGAACCTGATGGGAATTTATCAGCTCCTGGTCGATGAGATGGCCCAGGAGCTATACGACGAGTTTGATCTGCGTGTGCTGTTTCGGGGCGGATGGAATTCTCTCGCTCGGCTAAGTGCTGCAGATGTGCTTCTGCAGTTTGACCAGATTGAGCACATGACGGCTCACCGCGAACGATGCTTGATTTGGTTGGCGCCGGACCACGATCCAATCCCACAGAGCCTGACATCTCTGGTAACCACCAGCCTGCAAAACACTGGCCAGCTGCCCGATCGTGCTGCCCTCTGTGAAGCGTATTATGGGCGTCCCATCCAGCATGTGGATATTTTCCTCAGCAACAACAAACCCTCCGTCAAGAACATGATGGCCCCTTTGCTTACACTGGGCGATCTTTACTTTACTGTCGCTCCTTCACTGTGTATGGATCAGCAGCAGTGGCGTCGCATCCTCTACGATCATCTGTTTGCCCGCCAAAGGTACTATCGCGATTACACGTCGCTCTCAGCGCAGGCGGTGGATGACATGCGCTCCTTTTATACGACCAACCAGCAAGCTGTGTTGGGTGTGGGTAGATTTGACGAGCTTACTCAGACATGGAGACCTGAGCCATTCTGCCGTTAGGATGGTCTCAAGGCTACATGACGCAGGCACCGGGCAGCGCCAACCTTGGCTCTGCCCGGTGTGAGTGCGCCAGCTGTCAGGCCAAATAGTAGCCGGCCGTTCCTGACCTTCCTTATGCCGCAGTCCGCCTGGATATGAAACCGAGATCGGTCAGAGCTGCTTGGGCAGAAAAAAGTGCAGCGTTCACAATCCTAGACGGGCAAAACAGCGTCTTCGCGATCCACAGCGCCTCTACTGCCTGGCGATCGGCATTGGCGTCAAAGTAGCGTCCTGCTTTGGCCAGCGCAGAATCATCACTGAGTAGTCCTTGCTTGTAAGCGCAACTCAGCCCGATCACACAATGGGCGGTCTCTTCCAGCGTGCTGTACCCAAACCATCCCCATCCCCCATCGATCCGCTGGCGCTCCAGAATGAAGTCGATGCAATGCCGAGCTGCGAAGTCGTCCCATCCAGCGAAGGCTGGGATGGCATGGGCTGTAGAGTAATAGGGAGACAGATGCCATTTATCTTCAAAGGGCACATCCTGTCTCATGTGATCCCTAAGCCACGCGCTCACTTTCTCCGCCACGTCACGATGAGGAAAACCGGGCTGCGCACGCAACATAGTCAGGGCATGGATATTAACTGAAGCTGATGCTCCACGCTCACTGAGATAGGTCAGGAAGTGGTCCCCATCGAAGTACTCCATAACAGGCCCATCATCGGGCGGAGCTGCGCCTGCCCAGGCCAGCACAGTGTAACCTACCACTGTATCGTCACCATCATTCACAGGGAATAGATCGCTGAATGCCAGGCCAGGGGTGTTGCGGTACCATGCTTTCTGGATACTTTCGATCGACGACACAATCGTTGGAGTCGTTGGGTCAAGCCCCACACGTCGGTAGTTGTCCAAGGCCCAAATCTCTTCGAAGACTTCTTCTGGCCAACAGTATGGAACACCTCCGCCCCACGTTCTCACTAGACGATCCAAGTAGTTGGCGGCAGCGGGCAAGTCGCCTCCGGCGCGGCGTCGTGCAGCCAGATAAGCCGCCGTGGCCGCGGTGGCCGTGGCCACTGACCCGTAAACGTCGAGAATCGCGTCGTCCAGGGGGGCAAGACAGTCCTCCGGCAACATCTCCAGGCTGAACCACCAACTCTGCGGCTTGGAAGGGTCGGGATGCAGATGTGGGATCAGCGCCAGCTTCTCTTGGTGCGCCAGTTCAATAGGCTGCCACCGATCCAGTGGAAGTTCTGAGCCATAGAGCGGTGTCAGATCGTCGCGCAAGCGCGGTAGGAGCATCTCAAAGCCAGCAGGTTCATAAGGCTCGCGGGGCAGGTAATCGGCATAATTCCTCAGAGCTGCCAAGCCACGCCTGATATGCTCTGTACTGTCGCACACTCCCTGCCAGGTGTGCAGGGCCTTGATAGCTGCCAATGTGGAGATGGTGCGGTCGTGCGCATAAAAGATATGTGGCTCTCCCCACCCACCGTCGGCTAACTGATGAGATCTCAGATACTCAAGCGCTTCCGGCCAGGCAGGCCGGCTGAGGTCGTTGACATGGGGGACCAATGCGACCCAGGCCGTGCTGTAGGAGTCGCCCCCCAACCACTCTCTGTGATGCTCGAGGCAATACGGATGGTATATCCCCATAACCTCACCCTTTTAGACGATGGCCTCTACATCCCCCAGCTTTCATAACATGCCCAAGTTTGTTACATTGCAGGCTCTGTCGGCAGTCTGCATCCTATCTACATCTTCCCCTTGAACAAGGTCGTAGAGGAACTAGAATGTAGTGGGTAGAGCAGGTCATCCCACAATGCGAATAAGGTCCTCAGCGAAAGTCTGCGCATTGAGGGGTTTCGGGAAATAGGCGGCGAAACCGGCAGCAACCGCCTCTTGCGCAACGTTGGTGGAATGATAGGCTGTCATGGCCACGGCGGGGATTCCCGCCAGGTCTGGATTGGACCGCATCGTTTCCAGCAGTTCCCAGCCGTCCATCTCAGGCAACGCCAGATCGATCACTGCCACAGTAGGGCGACGTGCAGTGAGCACCTCTAAGGCTTCCTCGCCAGTATAAGCGGTCGATACCTGTGCGCCATGACTGGTCAAGATCATACACACGACAGCCTGGGCGTCGGCTTCGTCCTCGACAACCAGGACATGCCAGCCAGTTAAATCGTTCATAACAACCTCCTCTATGCCAGGTCAAGAATCTGGTGGAGCGCCCCGCAGGTCAGCGCCACCCGCCCGTCGGCCCATCGCGCTTACACTGCGGGGCATTCCTGCAAAGTTATCCCTTCACTGCTCCGAGCCGTAATCCGATCACCCGCCTGTTCTTGCAGCTAACTCGTTCAGGCATTGGATTAAGTCGTCAGCCAACGTGAGCATGTGCAAGGGCTTACTCATATAGCCATCAAATCCAGTCGCCAGCACTTTCTCCCGGTCGCCAACCATCGCATGTGCAGTGAGCGCAATCACCGGGGTTCTCTCTTGGCCATTATTGCTCACACGGATGTGTTCCAGAAATTCCCAGCCATCCATCTCAGGCATGGAGATGTCGGTCAGCACAAGTGTAGGGCGCTCTCGTCTAAAAAGTTCCAGCCCTTGCTGGCCATTGCTAGCCTCATAGACAGTGGCCCCCAGTGAGGTGAGAACCATCCTCACGATCTCATTGCTGTCCGCTTCATCGTCCACGATGAGCACGCGCCATCTTGGAATGTCAGAGCGGTCCATCAGGCCCGTGCTCCTTCCACGTCTACCAGCGGCAGCGTGACAGTGAAGGTGCTCCCGACGTTCATTTCGCTCTGCACTCTGACATTGCCATCCATCAGCAAGGCCAGCTCTTTGACAATAGCCAATCCTAGCCCCGAGCCGCCGTAGGCCCGCCGGGATGTGCCGTCAACCTGGCGGAACTTCTCAAAGATGATCTCCTGGGCATGTGCCGGGATGCCGATCCCCGTATCTGTGACTACAATCCCCCACTGGGTCGGATTCAGACGCTTGAAGGCAATGTTCACGCTGCCCTTTTCGGTAAACTTGATGGCATTGGAACCCAAATTGAGGATGATCTGCTCAAGACGCTGGGGGTCACCGATGACACGGCGCGGCAGCGTCGGATCCAGCTCGGTCGTCAAGGCAATCTGTTTCTGGTCAGCTCGCGGCTGCAGGGTCTGCCTGACGTCTGTCAGCAGGGCCGTGAGCTCAATGGGTTGGCGCTGCACCTCAACACGCCCGGCCTCAATCTTCGAGATGTCCAGCACGTCGTCGATCAGTTGCAGCAGCCGCTCGCTGTTGTGATGGATACGTTCGGTGGTGTGCTTGGCCTGTGAAGGCAGCTCCCCGGCCAGGCCCATCATCATCACTTCGGCAAAGCCGATGATGGCGTTCAAAGGAGTACGCAACTCGTGGGACATGGTGGCTAGGAACTGACTCTTGAGACGGTTTGCTTCACGAGCCTGATCTACAGCCACGGCCAGATCGCGAGCTTGCTGCTCGATCTGCTCCAGGTCTCGCTGGCGGATCGAGGCGAAGATCATGACGAGGGTATACATGATAGTCTGGAAGACCACAGAGGCCACAATGTGATCGAGGCTCACCTGCGGGACCACCGTGAGGAGAAGCAATGTCACGACTAGGTTACCAAAAGCCAGGAGGAGCGTACCCAAAACGGGCAACAACATGCTACTCAGAAATACACTGAGGAGGAGATAACTAAGGATGCGCTCATCCTGCGACGGTTGGGTAGCTACGGTGGTAAACGCTGCACCAGAGATGGTCAGCACCGTAATGATTGCTGCCGCCACATAGTACCTGGTGCGACTCAGCACATAGGCGATGCCCACAACAACTGCGCCACCCAACAAGGTGAAGAACGCAGGGTCCTCCAGAGGATTGTAGCCCTCGACTGTGAGCGCTGGTGCTATGATGGTCGCCACCACACCCAGCACCAACAATGGCAGCAGCAGCGCAGAGAGCAACCGCGCCCGCCTGCGGGCTTCGGGTTCACGTATCTCATTTGAGGGTTCTGTCAGGAAGCGCCAGACGCCGATGGGACTCAGGTTCACCATTCGAGGTCTAGGCGAAACAGAGGTCTGTGCAGCCATTTGCTGAATCTCCTTGGTGATGTGCCATAACCTACACAGCAAGTTCGAGGTTGGAGTTCAACACAGGGCTTAAAGTCTTCATGACCAATGCTCTCAGGTGTGTCATGGAGAGACTGCCCTTGCGCAGGATCATATGTGGGGGAACCTGCAGACGGTCGGCATCCTCAACAGTAAGTGACCTAGCCGTGAAGACCATCACTGGGATCTTCGCTGTGGCCGGGCGCGCTCTGAGCTCTCGCAAGACCGCTTCACCATCCAGTTGAGGCATGGATAGGTCCAGCATCACTAGGAGAGGCGGGTCGCGCGTGACAAGCTCCAGAGCCTGAATGCCGTCATTCGCCTCCCGTATGGGTATCTGCAAGGTTCCTAGAACCAACTCCAGTATCTCTCTTGTATCCGGATCGTCGTCTACAACAACAATGTCTTGTCCCATTCATCTCATCCTTTCTCAGAGTCTACAGGACAGATGTATATAGTCTGTATACGCTAAACCTGGGCACAGAATAGATATCCAAAGCCGTGCTCACTCACGATATAACGCGGATCGTGAGGGTCCGGCTCAATCAACTCGCGCAGGCGCTGGATGTAAATCCGAACATAACGGGCATACCCATTGCTTTCAGCGCTTTCCGACCACAGCGCTTCAACGATCTCAGCCGTAGGCACGGCGATGCCAATGTTGGTGACAAGTATCTCGAGCAGGCGAAACTCAAGGAATGAAAGGGGGACTCGCTTGCCTTCGACGTATACTTGTCCGCGATCCAAGTCGATGACCAGGCGCGAATCAATGTAGCCCTGGCATCTGCCAGGATTTCTGGACTTGAGGCCCCGGCGCAGGAGTGCCTGAACCCGCGCTTTGAGCACCTCAAGCCGGATAGGTTTGAGAAGGTAGTCATCGGCTCCCAGATTCAGCCCGCGGACAATATCGGCATCATCGCGGGCGACTGCTGAGATCATGAGAATGGGCACATCGGAAAAGAAACGAATCTGTTGGCAAACATCCCAGCCGTCGACGTGGGGCAATTCGACATCAAGGATCACGAGATCGGCATTCGCCTCCTGGATCAATTCGATGCCCTCAGCCCCACTATAGGCAGATTGGGCGTCAAATCCCTCTGATGACAGATAGGTGATGATGACATCGTGCGTGTCGGGGTCATCATCAATGAGCACAATCCGCATGAACCTCTACCTCATATAGGCCAGCCAATTTCTAGATTGTGCTGCCGGCGTTGCGCGATTGTCGGGTGCGAAACAGAGTGGAGGGAATTGGATGCCGACAGGCTATCCTCACCATACTAAATATATATCGAAGAGTTACCTACAAGCATAACAAAAGGCTTACAGGTTAATAGGGAGGGTTCTTGTCAGCAACATAAACCCCTTATAATGAGGCCGAGGGCAGCTTTCTGCCGGTTCCTTTCGGGAGGCTATAGAGAAGGCATATATGGTTAGCCTCTACAATGTTTCCGAAAGGTAAATGCACATATGGAGCCTTACATCCTGATTGTGGATGATGATCCAGACGCACGCGAGATATTGCAGATGGTCCTGAGCGCGTTGCCCATCCGTATTCTCGATGCCCACGATGGTGTTGAGGCATTGATCTTTGTCCGAGCACTTGCCCCGCTGCTGATCGTATTGGATCTGGCCATGCCTCACTTGAATGGCGAAGAGGTCTTAAGAGAACTGCGCTCAAATCCCAACATGGCCCAGATTCCTGTCATTATCTTCACCGCCCATGCTGCTGATGATGAGAGTGTCCAGCGACTGGGAGTGTCTGCCGAGAGGGTAGTGCGAAAAGGTGGCATCTCCATGGCGCTTCTTAGGGATACGATCTTCGATCTTCTCAAGCAGCAGGGAGTGGCCATTGAGAAATAGGTCTACCTAATTACAACGAAAAGCATCGCAAAACGGAGGCTGTGATTTTCCCCAAGCCTCCGTTTCTGCTTGTCAGAGAAAGATGGCCGCCACGTTTGGCATGTGGGTAGGTTATAATTGAACAGCTAGGCTTGCACCAGCGTCAATTCCAGGGGAGGGTCTATGCATGGAGAGCTTCTGGAACAGGAGATTCACGAGCAGCCGGCAGCGCTACAACGGATTATCGAGCAGGAAGATGCGCATGTGCGGACTATTACAGCCGATCTGCGTGGCCGTTTTGATTACGTGATCATCGCCGCCAGAGGCACGTCAGATAACGCCGCACGTTACGCCCAGTATCTGCTTGGCGTGCACAACCACCTGCCCGTCGCACTGGCCACGCCCTCGTTGTTCACCCTCTATCGCCAGCCACCCGTGCTCAAGAGGGCGCTGGTGATGGGCATCTCACAGTCTGGGCAATCGCCGGATATCGTGTCTGTTCTGGAAGAGGCACGGCAGCAGGGTTGTCCCACCCTCGCGATTACCAACAACCAAAAATCGCCGCTTGCTGGTATCGCCGATCATGTAATTGAATTACACGCCGGACCTGAACGGGCCGTCGCAGCCACCAAAACCTATACTACTTCGCTCGCAGCACTGGCCCTGTTTGCCGTCCATCTCAGTGAAAATCGTGACTCTCTGGATCAGCTTTACCAGATGCCCGATCTGGCCCGGCAGACACTCGCCCATCTCTCGGCGCTGCCGCCGCGCGTGGAGCGCTATCGCTACATGGAGCACTGTGTCGTCATCGGGCGCGGCTTCAACTATGCCACTGCCTTTGAGATCTCTCTGAAGATCAAGGAATTGACGCGCGTCGTGGCTGAGCCATATTCGTCGGCAGATTTTTTGCATGGCCCGATAGCACTGGCGGTCGAGGGTTTCCCGGCGATTGTCGTCGCGCCCTCAGGCGCAATACTGGACGACCTTCGCGCTCTGATCGCGCGCCTGACAGAGCGCCGCGCTGAACTGCTGCTGATCAGCGACGACACCAGCCTGCTCAACCAGGCTCATCTGCCGATGCCATTGCCTGAGGGTGTTCCAGAGTGGCTCTCCCCACTGATAGCAGTCAAGCCTGGCCAGGTTTTTGCTCTGGCGCTGGCACAGGCCCGTGGCCTCGACCCCGACCGGCCTGAGGGATTGACCAAAGTTACCGAGACCTGGTGATTGGCACAACCTACAGCCTGCATGCAGCCTGGCTCCAGCGCCAGGCTTTTCATTTTGCCAGGGTTTTCCGGCTATCTCCGGCGGAGGCGATCTCAACCTGTGATAGAATCGAGAGAAGGAATGGGGCCAGCTGCAATATGGAGAACCACAGACTTAAGTTCTATGCCGTTTTTAGGGTGGACATGGTGTGGATTGTCGGTAGTAGGAGAGTATGGGAAGATGAAGTTCCTTGCGAAGTTTGTGGTGAGCATAAGCGCTGCTGCAGCCTTGTCCATCCTGCTGGCTGCCCGCGCCTACGCAGTCGATGGCACCAGCAGGACACAGGTCTATGTCGTCACCTGGGGTGATACGCTGGGGGGGATTGCACGGCAGTTCGATGTGACGGTCGAGGCCATCGTCGAAGCCAATGACCTGATCATGCCGGATCACCTCTACGCCGGACAACTGCTGATCATCCCCCATCCCAGGACCAATCCCCTTCAGGCCGAGCCAGGCCAGGAGGGGTTGCCCTCGGTGCGGGTGCACACTGTGCAGCGCGGCGAGACGTTGTACCGCATCAGCTTGCACTACGGTGTGCCGATAGCGGCCATCGTCGCTGCCAACAACCTGATCAACCCTTCGCGCATCTACGTAGGTCAGCAGTTGATCATCCCTGCAAACGGGCCGGATAGCCTGACGACTCTCACTGAGAGCACTCCGTTACAGCACATCGTCCAGCGCGGCGAGACCCTGGCAATTATTGCCCACCGCTACGGCGTCCCGATGTCGACACTGGTGCAGGCCAACAATCTCAGCAACCCTTCACTGCTTTACATAGGCCAGGTGCTCATGGTCCCTTCAGTGACAGCCCCAGGCACTGGTGGTCCATCGGCCAATTTGAGCAGTACGGTCAGCTATGTCATTCAGCGTGGTGATACACTAGGGGGCATTGCCCAACGGTTTGGCGTGGCTGTTCGTGACTTGATTTCCCTTAATCAGATCACGAACGCCAACCAGATCTATGTAGGGCAGACCCTGATCATTCCATCTGGCAGTGACGGCGATACGACGATTCTGCCAGCCGAACAGCCATCGCTAGATCAGGTTCCCACACCGACAGTAACTGAGGGGAAACAGATTGTTGTCGTGCTGTCTCAACAGCGCACTTATGCCTTCGAAGATGGTCAGTTAGTAGGTGAGTTTGTGGTATCCACCGGTCTGCCCGACACACCTACGGTGACAGGGGAGTACAGAGTTTACTTGAAGCTCGCGTCAGATCACATGGTTGGACCCGGCTATGACTTGCCCGGCGTGCCGTGGGTCATGTACTTTTTTCAGGGGTATGGCTTGCACGGAACCTACTGGCACAACAACTTCGGTCAGCCGATGAGCCACGGGTGTGTCAACATGCGCACCCCAGATGCTGAGTGGCTGTTCAACTGGGCAACGCTGGGCACATCAGTGCTGGTAATCAACTAGCCGACAAGACCGAAGAACAGTGAAGGAACGGTGGCAAGTGCCGTCCTTTCACTGTTTTTTCGGTTCGTGGACAGCGTCAGTGGGACTCCCGATAGCAGCGCACTGTTTGCCTGCGAACGTCATGGCCCAGATACAGAGGGTGGTTGACGTTCTGCACCCCCGAGCCTTGACACAGGAACACGGGGCAACTCCCTTAGGATGGTGTACAATACCACACAGGCAGAGACGGGCCCTGGCTGGGTCTTCCGCAGTTTTCTCCTTGCGATCGGGAGGGTGGCATGATGCAGCTACAGGAGATGGCATGTCTAGGCGCTTATCAGCAGGAAGTTGAACAAGCCCTGGCCGATATGGCCAGTCAGCGCATTGTAGAACGCATCTGGCAGCGCGATCACACTGTCTGGAAATCAGCCCCTTCCGAGATCGCCAACCGGCTGGGGTGGCTGGACGTAGCCGAACGGACCTCCGAAGCTATTGGCGAGATCGAGGAGTTGGTCAGGTCGGTACAGGCTGAAGGATACACAGAGGCACTACTGCTGGGCATGGGTGGATCGAGCCTTGCACCTGAGGTGTGCCGTAAAACCTTCGGCATCACGCCTGGCTATCTCAACCTGGCAGTGCTCGATAGCACGCACCCTGAGGCTGTCCTAGCCCACGCTGACCGGCTTGACCTGTCACGTACCTTGTTTGTCGTCTCAACCAAGTCTGGAGGCACGGTTGAGACGTTCTCTTTCTTCAAGTTCTTCTACAACCGCGCCGCTGAGACGCTGGGCAACAAGCGGGCCGGAGAGCATTTCATCGCTATCACCGATCCGGGCAGCAGCCTGGCAGGCGTGGCTGAGACGTTGGATTTCCGCAAGACCTTTCTCAACGATCCCAATGTTGGTGGACGATATTCGGCACAGTCGTTCTTTGGGATGGTCCCTGCGGCATTAATGGGCGTAGATCTGAGAAAGTTGCTCCAACGTGTGCAAGACATGTCAGCTGCCTGCGGGCCTCAGGTGGAAACAGCTAACAATCCGGCAGCCTGGCTGGGTGCTGTGTTGGGCGAATTAGCAAAGGCCGGGCGTGACAAAGTGACGTTGATCATTTCGCCACAGTTAGCCAGCTTTGGAGACTGGATTGAACAGCTGATTGCCGAGAGCACTGGCAAGGAAGGCAAAGGCATCCTGCCCATTGTTGGCGAGTCGATGGGAGGCCGGAGCGTCTACGGCACCGACCGGCTTTTCGTGCACCTTCGTCTGAGTGGCGATGATACCTATGTAGTTGCTATCGAGGCCTTGGAAAGAGCAGGACAGCCAGTGATACGCCTCGATCTGCGTGACGAATACGACCTAGGTGGCCAATTCTTCCTGTGGGAGCTGGCCACAGCCGTCGCCGGGCACCGGCTGGGCCTCAATCCGTTTGACCAACCCAATGTCGAGGCAGCTAAGACATTGGCACGAAAGATGATGGCCGAATATGCCGAGAAGGCCACACTGCCGACCCTGGCCCCATCTCTAGTGGATGACAACATCATGGTGTACGGAGATGTCACAGGGCAAACTGCGGGGGCTGCACTCACGTCGTTCCTCCAGCTGGCCAGGTCTGGTGATTACATTGCTGTGCAGGCCTATGTTCAACCTACCGAAGAGATCAACGAGGTACTCCACGCGCTGCAAATCGCGCTCCGCGACCGCACTGGCCTGGCGGTAACAGTCGGCTACGGGCCACGTTTCCTACACTCGACCGGCCAACTGCACAAGGGTGACCGGGGAAATGGCCTGTTCATCCAGTTGACAGTGGATACCCCTCACGATGTCAGCATTCCAGACGAGCCTGGCCTGGACCGAGCGACGATCACGTTTGGTGTGCTGATCGCGGCCCAGGCTATGGGAGACCGTCAGGCGCTGATCGACGCCGGTCGCCGAGTGATCCGCTTTCACTTGGGAACGGAGGCTGTAGGCAGCATCGAGCGCCTGATCGGTGCTCTGCTATAGCCTGTTCAGCCACAGCAGGCGATCACTGACAGGATGCGCCAATGCAACACGTATCACAAGCCATCCAGCCACGGCGGCTGAGTAGATTGGAGGCGTGTGACAGTTCGGCTTGGGCTACAGGGGCGACTGCGCCGCGCCGCCGTCGAAAAGCAACGCCTGTCCGTGGATGTATGAGGCTGCCGGAGAAGCCAGCCACACGATAGTTCGCCCATACTCCTCAACAGTTGCAGGTCGCCGTAGCGGAATTGTGGCTGCGATCTTAGCCAACTCCTGTTCAACAGTTGTGCCGTTGGTCTTGGCGCGGTTAGCCATGAGTTGATCCACACGCTCTGTCAGCGTCCAGCCAGGATTGATCGAATTGACTCGGATGCCCTGGGGACCCAGCTCATTGGCAAGGTGCTTCAGCATCCCGATGACTGCCAGCCGGATGGAATTGGAGAGGATCAGATTGTCGAGCGGCTGCTTAACCGTGAACGACTCGGTGGCGACAATGCTGCCTGCGCCCTGCTTAAGCATGTGCGGTACGACAGCATAGCACAGCCGCACTGCGCTCATCAGCGTCAACTGGACTGCGGATTCCCAGTCAGCAGGCGTGAAGTTCAGGAAATTGCCAGGGGGTGGGCCGCCAGCGTTGATGATGAGGATGTCGATCTGGCCAAACCGCCCCAGTGCAGCATTCACGAAGGCATCTACATCTTCCTGGCGAGTTACATCGGCATGGAAGGGAAAAACCTCTGCACCGGTCTCCTGTCCGATCTCTGCTGCCGCTGAGTCAAGCAGATCGCTGCGAGCGCACATCGCGACCCGTGCACCCTCGCGGGCAAACTCCATCGCAGCGGCCTTACCCAGTCCCTTTGAGGCTGCTGTCACCAGGGCAACTTTGCCAGCCAGTTGTAGGTCCATATTTGATTCTCCTGAATCTGGTGCAAGTTGACCCATTATAACGAAACCGACGCAGGATCGTCCACTGACCGTGGGGCTAACGTCATCCGGGTTTTATTGCAGAATCACCTGGAGTATGGCAATATCTCGCTCTGGCAGCCTAGATTCAAAGCGACGCTGCAATCTGTGTAGACACTAGGCGTTGTATGATCGATACTCACCCCGCAGCCAGCCTGAGGCAAGCCTCCCCACGCAGATCGCTGCCCCAATCCCTGCAACACTGGTGGGATTCGTTAGACGGCGTCCAGCGCAGTCTGCTGATCCTGGCGCTGGTGCGTCTGCTGATCGCATTGCTCTTTTTGCTGAATGTGTTCCCGCTTGAGTTGCGTTACCGGTGGTATCTCTATCATGGCGGCGATCAGGATCAGATGATGAGTCTGGCTCAATCGATCATAGATGGTCTACCGGAGCGCTCGGTGGTTGGGATCGGCGAGTCGCTGATCATGCTCCCCTGGATTGCCCTGCTCAGACCTGCCAACATTCTTGAGTTCATCACACCTCTGGTGGTGATCCATGGCTTCCTGCTGGGCGGCATTTCTGTCCTGCTGGTAGGCGGCGCAGCACGCCGTCTGACTGGCAGCCCAAAGATAGCAATCTGGGCAGCGGCGGTGTGGGCTTGCCTGCCGCTGATCACCTACTTCAGTTTCTTCTGGCATCCTGACCCCGTCATCCTGCGCAGCGCGGCGGTGCCCAGAGTCGGTTGGCTAAACAGCCTATCTGATGGTCCCGCTACATTCTTCCTCCTGCTAGCCCTCTTTTGCCTAGCTAGAGTCTCCGACAAACGAGGCGAGGCATCCTTCGAATGGATGGCAGGGGCAGGAGCTGCGATGAGCCTGGCCGTGGTGTTTCGTGTTCACGTCGCAACGATGGTGGCATTCATGCTCTTATACATCCTGATCGCCCACGGCTGGCGCGCGCTGTTTGCCGCCTGCGGTGCAGGGCTGCTTACTTACGCCCCTCAGGCGTGGTACAATCTGACCGTCTTTGGGCTACCTGTGACGACCGGCTATATCTCGTATGGGGATATAGGCGCATGGGGAGGCACAACCCGCCGCCCTCTTGTGAACATCCTGACGAACCTGCCCTTCGACCCACGCCACTTTATGGGGATGATAGAATATTTCGCCGAGCGTAGGCCATGGCTTCTGGCCCTGCTGGCGTTGGTGCTGGCCGCCGGGGCATATGCATCGATTATGCTGTGGCGACAACGAGGATGGCGAGTGTGTGCACTGCTGATCGCAGCTCCGCTGGCCTATCTCCTTCCCATGTTGACTGCATTCAATTTCCGACAGGACCCCATACGTTTTGGCATGCCTACGGTTCCAATGTTTCTCATCGCTGGCACTTATGCAGTCGGATGGACAGGGTCTTGGCTGCGGGACCGATTGCAAAGTAGATGGGCATCTGTCTATCGCGACTGATAGCGCAAATTGTCTGATAGGGGTTACAAACAAGAACCTATGCGCATTCTCGTCACTGGTGGAGAGGGAGCAGTAGGAGCTCCGTTAGTGCGTGAGTTGAGAGGGCGGGGACATGAGGTCTGGTCGTTAGACCGTGTGCACGCGCCTGGCCCGAACTATGTGCGTTGTGATGTGGGCATCTATCGCCAGCTTGAGCGGGTCTTTGAGTCTCACCCTTTCGACCTGGTGTACCACCTAGCAGCCGAATTTGGCCGCTGGAACGGCGAAGACTTCTACGAGACGATGTGGCACAGCAATGCCATCGGCACCAAAAACGTCATTCGCTGTCAGGAGAGGTTTGGCTTTCGTATGGTCTTTGCCAGCAGTTCTGAGGTCTATGGCGACTGGGAAGGTCTGATGGCAGAAGATGTTCTGGACAGGCATCCTATCCGCCAACTCAACGACTACGCCATCTCCAAATGGGTGAGCGAGATGCAGATCATGAATTCGGCGGAATGTTTCGGAACCGAAAGCGTTCGGATACGCCTGTTCAACACCTACGGACCAGGCGAACCTTATTCCGAATACCGCAGCGTGATCTGCAAGTTTGTCTATCATGCGCTGCACGATATGCCGTACACAGTCTACCTGGACCATCACCGCACATCGACATACATAGACGATGCTGTGCGGACGATTGCCAATATCAGTGAAAATTTCAAGCCGGGCGAGGTTTACAACATCGCTGGCGACGAGTATCACGACATTAAAACCCTGTCGGATATGATCCTGGCTTACCTGGGCAAAGATGATCGACGGGTGGAGTATGTCGAGTTTGAAAAGCACAACACGCGCAACAAACGCGCGGATAACTCCAAAGCCAAGCGCGACCTAGGACTCCAGTGCACAGTGACCCTGGAGCAAGGGATTCCCCTGACTATCGAATGGCAGAAAGAGGTATACGGACGTGGCAATGAAGCGTAAGACTATTGTTGTCGTTGGCACCGGCTACGTGGGTCTTCCTGCAGCGCTGCTGCTCGCCAAGGCAGGCCATGATGTAGTCGGCGTTGACATCAACGAGAACATCGTGCGGGCCATCAACGAAGGCGTGATGCATATTCGTGAGGAAGAACTCCAGCACCTCATGGATGATCCCCAGGTGAAAGCCAACCTGCGTGCCCAATCCACGCCATGCGAGGGGGATGTTTTCATCATCGCCGTGCCGACCCCCCTAGACCACCGCAAGAAAGTAGCCGATATGTCCTACGTGGACAGCGCCATTGAGAGCCTGCTTCCCTTCTTGCGCCCCGGCAACCTGGTGATTATCGAGTCGACAGTGCCCCCACTGACCTGTCGAGAGCGGGTCACGCCGGTGATTGAAAAGGCGACGGGCCTCAAGGTGGGTGAGACGATCTTCGTTGCACACTGTCCAGAGCGCATTCTGCCGGGCGACATTTTCTACGAGATTGTCCACAACGATCGGATCATTGGCGGAATCAACGATGTCACATGCGACATGGCTGCTGAGGTCTATGCCAGTTTCGTTAAAGGCCAACTGTACAGGACTGATGATGTCACGGCTGAGCTGGTTAAGCTCATGGAGAACACCTACCGTGACGTCAATATTGCGTTGTCCAACGAGTTCAATGCCGTAGCCGAGACGCTGGGGGTCGATGGTCGCAAGGCCATCATGCTGGCCAACAAGCATCCCCGCGTGAACATCCTGATGCCTGGGATCGGCGTCGGAGGCCACTGTCTACCGATTGACCCCTGGTTTATCAAAGAGGTAGACCCTGCCAACTCGCGCTTGATTTTCACCTCGCGTCTGATCAACGACGAGATGCCGCACAAGATCGCTGCCCAAATCCGACGCGCCGTGCGGGATCTCACCAAGCCAAAGATAGTGGCAATTGGTGCGGCTTACAAGCCAAATGTCGAAGATGTGCGCGAAAGCCCTGCGCTGGAGATCGTCAGGCTTCTGCATGAAGATGGCTATCATGTAGTCAACTATGATCCTTTGGTCAAAGGCATGGAGTACACTTCGCTGGTTGAGGTTTGCCAGGGCGCAGATATGCTGGCCATCCTGATCCCACACGACGTGGTCATCGAGGAACTGGAGCGCGACCGCGAGAAGGTCGAAGGGGCCATGCGCACGCCTATCATTGTACGTTACCAGTAGATGCGTACCCTCCAGGGATCGGTGGCGATGTTCTCCCCACTGGCGCTGGTCCTGATTCCGCTTGGGTGTCTGTCTCTTTGGCCTCTGGTGGATCATCTGTTGAACCGCCGAGAAGCCAATGCTGGCCCTCTTCAGATCGCACTCACGGCTTTCTGCCTGAGTACTGGCGGCCTGGCATTGATCCTCATGTGGGCTGGGCTGCTGCCGGGCCGCCGGCTGACCCCCCTGACAGCACTGGCTATCGTAGCAGTTGGTTGGGGAGCAGGGCTTCTGCTCAATCACCGGTGGATCTCGCCAAGACGGTGGTATCGCTATTGGCTTGTCCAGTGGAAAAGACTCGCCCGGCTGGATATAGACGCACTGTGTTTATGGGCGGTGATCGGTGTCTCGGCAGTGATCGCAGTCAGCGCACTGTACTATCCCTTTGTGGGTGATGACACACTGACCCGCTACGGGTTGCAGGCCCAGGCCATATACGCTGACCACCGTATACCCGATACAATATCGGGGTACCCACCCCTGGTTCCTCTGACATTCGTCGTAACGTGGTTTGCGGCGGGCCAACCCAACGAGCACCTTGCTCAGTTTTGTGTGTCGCTCATGGCCATTGGTACCGTAGGGGCTACTTACCTGCTTGGCAGCTATGCCGCAGGGCGCAGGTTTGGATCGCTGGCGGCGGCCATCGTCGCCCTGACACCGATGTTTGTCAAGAATGCGACGATAGCGTACATCGATATTCCAACCGCCTTCCCGCTGACCCTGGCAACTCTTTACTCCCTGCGTTGGCGGGATTCAGGCCAGCTACGCGACGGAGTTCTGGCCGGCATTTTGTTGGGTGTCGCGCTGTTGACGAAGCAGTCAGCCATGACTTGGCTCATCAGCCTGGCAGCTATTCCCCTGTTGTGGTCCCTATCCACCAGAGGCATGTCGTTCCCGGCACGCTGGCAACGTGCGGTTAGTGGTCTGGCGGGGATACTCCTCCCCGCCCTCCTGCTCTCCGCACCCTGGTACGTGCGCAACTATGTCTTAGGGGGCTGGACAAACGTCGTGCCCATTGCAGGGTTGTATCACTTGTTAGGGCCAGGGATCGGCTGGCTGGGCCTTGTCCCGCCATTGACCTCGGTGAGAGAGTTCGGCTTGGCCCTTGCTCCGCTCTACGCCGTGGGGTGGCCCCTCGGACTAGGGCGCGCCGTCTGGCAGGGATGGCGTGCTTTGCGTGACGACCCGACCGGACTGCCTACTGACCTTGCCTTGGCAGTTGCAATCATCCCCTATTGGCTGGCATGGTGGACACGCTTCTCTTTCGATCCTCGTTTCTTGCTGCTGATCCTTCCACTCATGGCAATGTGGGCAGCCCGCCCGTTGGCTTGGATGATCACGCAGGTGGGTAGACACGTTCGCTTGCCCCACACGGCATGGCAAATTGGCGGCGTGTTGCTTCTGCTGGGTCTGCTGGCCATCGGCACAAGCGAGCGAATAGGTAGTGTCTACTGGACAGTTACCCAGCCGTTCGCCCCGGACGACGAACGGCTGCTCCGCGCCAAAGGATCGATGTACGACCTGGTGCTTTATGCGCGCTACAACCTCGATCCGGCTACCGATCGGCTGGCTGTGATGGACGCACGCATGGTTTACTACCTGGGCGATCAGTTTGAGATCGAGGTGATGTACCCCACCCGGCTGGAGGAGTTGGAAGGATACGACTATTTGTTCTTCGTCTCAGCATTTTACAGCGTCTATGCCGATGGGCGGCTTGGCTGGGAGACAAGCGAGTTTTATCAGCACGCCTTCGATCCGCTGATCTTTGAGACGGTGTACGAGAGTGAAGGGGTGCGAGTCGTGCGCGTCCTGCGGACCACCCTGCCGACCCTTGAAGAGTACGAAGCCTATCGAGCCACTCATCCTGAAGGTCCTTGAGGTTATGCACATCACCGTTGTGCAGGAGACCGACTGGTGCAGGCGTGGGCCGCATCAGCAGCACCATCTCTTCGAGCGGCTCTCGCTGCGCGGTCATGCAATTACTGTCCTAGACTATCCGATCTTGCGTCCGCACTGGCCGCGTGAACCGATCTATGTCCCTCGCCTTGAGCAAGCTAATGCTGCACGCATCTACGACGGCGCTCGCATCCGATTGATCACGCCAGGAACGCTTAGCCTGCGCATAGTGGCTCGGCTTTCCTCCGTGATTTCGCACTATGCAACGCTGTCATCGCTGATCCGCGAGACGCGCCCCGATTTAATTGTCTCCTATGCGCTTAGCACCGGTTTGGCGGCACTCAGGCTGGCCCGGCAGCATGGCATCCCTTATATCTTCCACGTGATCGACGCCCTCCATGCGATTGTGCCAGTTGGCGTCTTGCGCCCTGTAGCTCATACCGTCGAACGGTGGCTTTTCCGCGCCGCAGATGAGGTGATTCTGATCAACGAACACCTACGTGACTATGCCGTCCGCATGGGGGCCGACTCTGCGCATACATGTGTTCTACGCACTGGTGTGGACCTGCGCCGTTTCATTCCTGAGCCGCGCAACGAGACTGTGCGGGCTGAGATGAACATTGCTCCGGACGATGTGGTCTTATTCTTCATGGGCTGGATCTACAGTTTCTCCGGCGTGCGTGAGGTCGCGGAGTCGCTGCGCCGTGCCCCGTCGGAGGTCAGGCTTTTGGTTGTCGGCGACGGCGACGATTACGAGACGCTACAGGCCATGCGCGACTCGGAGCTAGGCAGCCGCCTGATCCTCACTGGGCGAGTACCCTACGACCGCATTCCCGCCCTGCTTTCTGCGGCTGATGTATGCCTACTGCCCTTTCATACGGTGCCGGCAACTGAACACATTGTGCCCATTAAGCTTTACGAGTACATGGCGGGTGGCAAGCCGGTGATCGCCGCGCCTCTGCCAGGAGTGCGTCGTGATGTAGGCGAAGATCACGGGGTTGTCTACGCTGAAGCCCCACGTCAGGTCGAGGCTGCACTGGCTATCTGTGACCGCGCGGCTGAGCTGGGCCACCAAGCACGCGCCTTTGTTGAAGCCCACTGCGACTGGGAGACGATCACAGACGAGTTTGAGGCATTGCTTCTGCGTCATGCGGAGAGACGTTGATGACGGTTAGCATGAGCCTGGCAACAGTCATTCACCTGGCCGTGTTGGCGGCCCCCCTGGTTGGATTGGGCTGGCTGCTTCACCGAGCCTGGCTGCATCGGCTGGGGCTTTCCTGGCGGGTAGGGACGGCGTTGGTGTTCGCAGCAGTGAGCGTCTTCTCCAGTGGCCTCGCGTCTGTGTTCGGTTACGGACTGTGGCGAATGCTGGCCGCGTGTGGTGTGGTAATTCTGGCTGTCGTCGGTGTGTGGATATCTATAGGCCGTGGCCGCGATGCTAGCGTTCCACCCTCGCCAGGCTTGGCTCAACCTGGCAGGCTGTTCCATCTGTTTGTGTTCGGCTTCTTCCTGGCCCCCGCTTTCGTTTTGTATTTGCCGCTCGACACCGACGCGCAGGGATTCGGCTACCTGGCTCTGATGGTGCGCGAGGGCGGATCGGTGCGCACGTTGGCTCCCTGGCAGCCAGACGTAAGCTATCTCTATTCCCCGGTGCCCCTCGTGTGGTGGGCGTTCTTGTCCGACCTATTGAAGCTTCCCATGCACCAAGTTATGTTGCCCTTCACCCACATTGTGGCCGGACTGATTGGGTTGCTGGGCATCGACCTGGGTGAGGCTCTGATGCCCGGCAGGCCGCGTGCCCGATTCTTGGTCCCGTTGCTGATGGCAGTCTTTGGCACCGGGCTGCTGTTGAGGGTGATGGACTCGGCTTACACTGCGGTGGTGGGGCTGCTGTTTACGACGCTATTTCTGGTGTTGGCCTTCCAGGCGGTGCGTCGCAACGGGTTTGCCATCGATGTTTTGGCAGCGTTAGCCCTTGCGGCGGCGGCGCTCTCTAGCCCTGATGCGATTATTATCCTTCTGATAGGCTACATTCCCTTCTATGCCACTTTCTGGCTCAGCCGCAGTCAACACCGCACCCTGCCGATCTGGGCACGTCTATTCCTGCTCATACCGGGGCTGGGGGTTATCCTGACTTTGCCCTGGCTGGCCGGGGCAGTACCGCTGTTGCTCAATCGCAGCCTGACTGCGCCAATCGGAGCAGGTTTCTTGCCCCCCAACCTCGGGCACTGGCAGCAGCTCATTCTCTTCCAGGGTGTGCTGGCGCCTTTGCTGGCTAGTGTTGGGGTCGTCATAGCTGTGCAGAGACGCTCGCTGGCTGACGTGTTGGCTGTCACGTGGCTGGTGTTCGTGCTCGACTTCGCCCTGTTTGGAGTGGTACATAGGATCGGAGCTTTGGTCGGGGCAGACTTGCTGCGTTTCGTGTTCCCGCACGCCGTGGGCTGGCATGGACCGATTATCATCGATGCCTATCTGGCCTCACTGACCATTGACACACTACTGGATTGGAGGCCTATCCAGTGGCCTCGCCAACTTACGACTGTGCTATCTGTGGCAGCTCTGATGGCAATAGTGCTGGCTGTGTTGCTCCAGCAGCCTCTGCTCCAGGCCAGCTACCGACTTCTTCATTTTTACGGCTCGTTCTCATCACGTGCCGATCTGGACGCCATGGCTTACCTGCGCCGAAATACACCCCCCGACGTTCTTGTGCTCAACTATCCACTTGGCACGGAAGGGCACTGGGTGCCGGTGATCGCCGAGCGGCAGAGCGTGGCTTTTCGCGACCAACCCTTCTTCGCTGGTGCGGAGCCTTACGTTGAACGCGGGAAAGCGCTGGCGGACGCGTACTTTGACCTGGCCCGCCCCGGAACCCGCGACCTGCTGAACCGTTATGGTGTGACCTATGTCATCATCCCTCAGGCGCTCAACGAACCTGAGACGTTTGGCAACATGGCGAAGATTATCCGCTGGCGCAGCCCAGATGCCGACAAGTGGCGCTCTTTCGTATCCTCACCGGCGGATGCGCCCTGGCTGGAGCTGGTTTTTGATCAGGATGGCGCACAGGTCTATCGCGTGCTGACAGAAGACTGAAGACGGAGGGCGGCGCTGGACCCTTTGCGTATTCTGCACCTCACCCCTTATTACAGTCCAGCCTGGGCTTACGGCGGTTCGACGCGCGTGGTCTATGAACTGGCCACGCGCCTGGCCGCGCGTGGCCATGCAGTAACCGTGTGCACCACCGATGTGTTAGACGCGACTCATCGCGTCCCAGCGGGCCGGCACTTGGTTGAGGGAGTCACAGTTCATCGGTTTCGCAACCTGAGCAATGCCCTGGCCTGGAATCGCCTGTTCATGCCTGTCGGTATGGGACGCGGTGTGGTGAACCTGCTGCCGGACATAGACGTGGTGCACATCCACGAGGTGCGTAGCCTGCTGAACGCGCTCTCGCTGCCTGGCTTGTTGCGCCGTCAGATGCCCTACATCGTCACTGCGCATGGCGGGCTTCCCGCCGAGTTGGGTCGCACTGCTTACAAGCATGTCTACGATGCGCTGGTGGGACGAAGGCTGTTGGGAAACGCCTGTTGTCTGCACGCTCTCACTCCAATGGAGCGCCAACAGTATATCAACGCAGGTTTGTCTGAAGAGCGAGTTGTTCTCATTCCCAACGGCGTGGATACGAGCGCCTTCAACGCCATGGCCAATGTGGCAGCCTTCAAACGACGCTGGAACATTCCAGAGGATCGCCCCCTCGTCGGCTTCCTGGGGCGACTGAATCCCATCAAAGGCGTCGATTTTCTGATCGAGGCTTTTGCCAAGGTGCTAAGGAGCAGCCCGACGGCCCTCTTGCTGATCGTTGGACCGGACGACGGCGCGCAAGCCCAGCTTGAAGCGCAGGTCGAACGGCTGAGC
This sequence comes from Anaerolineae bacterium, assembly GCA_034435375.1. GTDB lineage: Bacteria > Chloroflexota > Anaerolineae > Aggregatilineales > UBA3940 > DAOTXR01. The sequence goes on along the minus strand of DAOTXR010000048.1, from coordinate 241,040 downwards.
ATCGGTGAAGCAGTGCGCTTCGTGGGGATGATCAGCGATGACGAGTCGAGAACCGCTGCCTACCGTGCATTGAACGTCTATGTGCTTCCGTCACGCTACGAGAACCTTCCAACGACTGTACTCGAGGCGCTGGGGAATGCTACGCCCTGCATCGTAACCGACCGCTGCGGGCTGGCTGCACAACTCGGCCAGGACGAGGTGGTACAGGTTGTCCCGTTTGGGGACACGGAAGCGCTGGCCGGGGCGATCCTCAAACTTCTCAACCATCCTACTGAAGCTGTCGCTCAGGGCAAGCGGGGAAAGCGCTACATATCCGAGCATTTCAATTGGGAGGCTGTGATCGACCGCTGGATGGAAGTCTATTGCGCCTGCGCCGAAAGAACGCCCTAGGGGGACACAGCAACACCGCGCCCCCCTAGGGCAAAGAGCACATTTTCAGCCTTAGACCACGATATTCACCAGCTTTCCCTGCACACAGATCACCTGGCGCGGCGGCCTCCCATTCAGGAAGCTTTGAACCTTTTCCGAAGCCAGGGCTGCTGATTTTGCCGCCTCCTCGTCCACGTCGGCGGGCAGGGTGAGGCGATCACGCACCTTGCCGTTGATCTGCACGACCAGAGTGATGATCTCCTCGGCAGCCACTGCCGGGTCCGCGACTGGCCATGCCTGCTGATGGATGCTATACGGTCCACCAATGGTTGCCCACAGTTCCTCAGCGATATGGGGTGTAAAGGGAGCCATCAGCAACAGCAGTGTGCGCACTGCTTCATTCCAGGCTGCGGTGTGCGCCACCGCTGTAGCTTTGGCCTTCTGCATGGCGTTCTTCAGCTCCATCAGCTTGGCGATAGCCGTGTTGAAGCTGAAATCTTCAATATCCTGCGTCACACCGATGATCGTCTGGTGGACTCTGCGGCGCAGAGCGCGCACATCGCTCTGGGACGCGGCCTCTCCGTGATCGGCTGGTATCGGCTCGGTGACCAGCGCCCAAACGTCGTTCAGGAAGCGAACCGGGCCAGCAATGCCCTTGCTGTCCCATGGGCCACCCTGATCCCACTTGAAAGCAAACATGAGATAGGCACGCACCGCGTCTGCACCGTAACGATCAACCTGCTCATCCGGGTCGATGACGTTGCCTCGCGACTTGCTCATTTTCTCATTGTCTTCACCCAAGATGATGCCCTGGTTGTACAGCCGCGTCATTGGCTCTGTGAACATCGACTCCGGTTGACGGCTGGGATCCATGGGCCTGACGTTGGCAAAGATGCCGCAATCGCGCATCGCCCGGGTGAAGAAGCGAGTATACAGCAGGTGCATGGTTGCATGCTCGATGCCCCCTGTATACAGATCAACCGGCAGCCAATAGCTCGCCTCCTCCGGGTCAAACGGGAATGTGTCACAGTGAGGGCTGAGGTAGCGATACTGGTACCATGACGAGCACATGAAGGTATCCATGGTGTCCGTCTCGCGCTCAGCATGACCATCGCACTGCGGGCAGCGCACAAAACGCCAAGTTGGGTGCAGCTTCAACGGCGACTCACCAGTCGGCATAAACTCCACATCGTCGGGCAGCAGCACCGGCAGGTCTTTGTCAGGCACTGGCAGCGTGCCACACTGTGCGCAATAGATGATCGGTATGGGCGCACCCCAGTACCGCTGACGGCTGATCAGCCAGTCGCGCAGCCGGTAGTTGACAGCCTCCTTGCCGATGCCTTGCTGTTCCAGCCAGTCGATGACTGCACTGATGCCAGGGTTCTTACGTCCCTTCTCATCAGTGACGCGCGTGCCATCGAAGGGGCCAGAATTGACCATTACGCCAGCAGCAGGATAGGCCTCAGGCATCGTTGCGCCATCCAGCTCTGCGCCCTCAGGCTGAATGACAACCCGCACCTCCAGCCCAAACTTGCGTGCAAACTCGAAGTCGCGCTCATCATGTGCGGGAACAGCCATGATTGCGCCGGAACCATAGGTCATCAGCACATAGTCAGCGATCCAGATCGGGATGCGCTCTCCGTTGACCGGATTGATGGCATAGGCGCCGGTGAAAACCCCGGTCTTCTCGCGCTCAGCCGACTCGCGTTCGATGTCGCTGGATCGGGCGGCCTGGGCCATGTAGGCTTCGACAGCAGGACGCTGTTCACTGGTCGTGATCTCGCCCACCAGCGGGTGCTCCGGAGCCATGACCATGAAAGTTGCGCCCCACAGCGTGTCGGGCCGCGTGGTGAACACTGGCAGTTTATCGCCTCGCTCAGTCTTGAAGATCACCTCCGCGCCCTCACTGCGCCCAATCCAGTTGGTCTGCATAGTCATGACCTGTTCAGGCCACTGGATTTGACCAAAGTCCAGCAGGTCATCGGCATACTGGGTGATGCGGAAAAACCACTGGTCCAGATTCTTCTTAATCACAGGCGTGCCACACCGCTCGCAGTGACGATCGTCCCCCCACACTTGCTCACGAGCCAATGTAGTGTTGCACGTTGGGCAGAAGTCGACCGGCGACATTTTCTTGTAGGCCAGGCCCTTGTTGTAGAACTGGATGAAGAACCACTGAGTCCAGCGATAGTACTCTGGATCGCTGGAGATAGCCTCGCGTGCCCAGTCCCACATCGCACCCATACTGCGCAGCTGCCGCCGCTGGTTTTCGATGTTGGCATAGGTCCACTTCTTGGGATGGATCCTTCGCTGGATGGCCGCATTTTCGGCAGGTAGGCCAAAGGCATCGAAACCAATGGGAAACATGACATTATAACCACACATGCGCATGAAACGTGCGTGCGCATCCGAGGGAGTCATGGCGTACCAGTGTCCGATATGCATGCTGCCAGAGGTATACGGCAGCATTGTCAGCGCATAGTGTTTGGGGCGACTTGGATCGACCACCGCATGATACAGTTGGTCCCGATCCCATCTGGCCTGCCAGCGTTGTTCAATCTCCTTATGATTGTATTGTCTTGACACGGCTTTTCGTCTTTCCTGCACTGTGAATGTTCTTGGCGTCGATAACCGTCACAAACGTCGATTGGATTCGTGGACGGAATTATCCTGGCTTAAGGGGAGGCGCGCGAGAAGGCAGTGCGTTACCCACCGATTGACTTTAACCCAATCTCTCATCGCGAACCTCCTTTCTGATGGAATTGTCCAGTTGGCGATGACCGCCTATCCCAGCAACCTATCGGTAGTCCTCTCTCGGTGGTGAGAAGCAGTCGACCACGACACTCTCAACCAAGAACACTGCGCTATGAGGCATCCCGCCAGGGATGGCGTAGCTGTCCCCTGGCTTGCAGTGAGTCGTTTTGCCGTCAATGGTGATTGCGATCTCCCCACTGACCACATAGCCCACCTGCTGATGCCGGTGGCTGTGCTCAGGGATAGCCACTCCAGCCTCTGAGCGAAACTCAACGACCATGAGGTCAACGGTTTCACCCAGGGTGCGTCGCACTAACCCCGGCAGCGCTTCGATTGGAGCGGCATCCGCCCAGCGTGCAATGTTGTCCTGCACCGTCAGTCTCCATCTTCAAACAAAAGGTCCCTTTGCCGCTCAGGGACGAAAAGGGACTCCGTGGTACCACCCTGTTAGGCGAGATACCCTTGAAGCTGAGGCACACCTCGCAAAAGGCATATCACACCCACTCTGAGCGCTTAACGCGCGCCACACGCCAGCCGCTAGCAAGGGCCGATAGATAAATCAGCTTGATGTTCACGGCTGAGGCTCCCGGACGAGGTAGGCCACTTGTGCTCGCTGGAAGCACGGCGCTTCCTCTCTCCTGAGAGGAAGCTCAGCGCCAGGCTTTCACCATCCCCGGCTCGCTACAGCGATGGCTTATCACTTCCGTTCATCGCCGGTATCGCGTATGCTGTTTGGTAGCATTGTAACGACCTTATCAGGGCATGTCAACCCCTCGTATTCCTTCTTTGGAAGGTGTAAAATGCATTCAATATTTGTGGCTGGAGTATGGAGAACAATGATAGAACTCGAGAACGCGTCGACAACACACTGGCACAGCTTGGATCCCCAGACATCCCTGGCAAAGCTTCAAGTCAACCCAGAGCACGGGCTGAGCACTCAGGAAGCACAGGCACGCCTAGAAAAATATGGGCGCAATGAGCTTAGAGAGCAGCCCCGCCCTGGTTTTTTGCAGCGCCTGCTCAACCAGTTCAAGGACACCGTTGTCTTGCTGCTGATCGGCGCGTCGATCGTCTCAGCGGTCTTCGGCGAATACGAGGAAGCGGCTGCAATCATCCTGATCGTCATTCTAAACGCGGTGCTGGGTGTGGTGCAGGAAGGCCGCGCTGAGGAAGCCCTGGCTGCGCTCAAGAAAATGTCAGCGCCAGAGGCGCGTGTGCTGCGCGATGGCCACATTATCAATATCCCCGAGGCAGAGGTTGTGCCTGGTGACATTGTGCTGCTCGAAGCTGGAAACTATGTCCCCGCTGATGTACGGCTAATCGAGAGCGTCAACCTGAAGATTGACGAGTCTTCACTGACTGGGGAGTCGGTCCCAGTACAGAAGGATGTAGCCCGGTCGATTGCGCCAGAGGCAACTCTGGGCGACCGCCGCACGATGGCCTACAAGAGCACCATAGCGTCCTATGGACGCGGCAAAGGCGTTGTGGTTAGCACAGGGATGCAGACCGAGATCGGCAAGATCGCTGAGATGATCCAGTCGGTTCAGGAAGAAGAGACCCCTCTTCAACAGCGCCTGAACCAATTAGGCTCATGGTTAGCTTACGGTGCACTGGCGATCTGCGGTGTTGTCTTCCTAGTCGCGTTTGGCCGTGCAGCCCAGCATATTGCACAGGAGCTGGACATTGTCAGCGTGAGGCAGTTCTTTGAATCGCTCAGCAACCCCACTCTAAGATCGACGCTATTTGACGCCGGGTTGGAGGCCTTCATGACAGCGGTGGCACTGGCTGTAGCCGCCGTGCCTGAGGGTCTCCCGGCAATTGTGACGATCAACCTGGCGTTGGGCATGCGCGAGATGATCAAGCGCAATGCCCTGATCCGCCGCCTGCCTGCTGTTGAGACGCTGGGGAGCGCCTCGGCCATCTGCTCGGACAAGACTGGCACCCTCACTCAGAACGAGATGACTGCCGTGAAGCTGTTCGTCCCAGGGGCAATGGTCGATGTATCAGGTCAGGGTTACATGCCCGACGGCCGCTTCCACCAGGATGGCTCGGATATTGATCCCAGCGAATTGCCCGACATCGTCTACCTGCTGACCGGCGCTCTGCTGTCCAGTGATGCCATTTTGGAAGGTGCTGAGAGCAGCAACGGACGACAGTACCGTATCGTTGGCGATCCGACCGAGGGCGCCCTGGTTGTAGCCGCGGCCAAGGCCAACCTGACCCGTGAGCGGCTCCAGGCACGCTACCCACGCATCAACGAGCTGCCATTCGACTCGGCTCGAAAGCGCATGAGCACGCTGCATAGCGACCCCGACGCCAGCAACCGTTGCATCATGTTTGTCAAGGGCGCGCCAGACATCGTGCTCGATCTGTGCACTCATATCTACGACAGGGGAGAAATCCACCCACTGACCCAGGCGATGCGCGATGAGATTTCCAACGTGAATCGCACCATGGCCCGCGACGCGCTGCGTGTGTTGGCCGTGGCTGAGCGGCGCTTCGAGCACGAACCCGTTGACCTGAGTCCGGAAGACCACGAACGCGACCTGACTTTCGTTGGGCTGGTGGGCATGATCGACCCAGCCCGGCCTGAGGTCAGACCCGCGATTGAGCGTGCACGCCACGCTGGGATCAAGACAGTGATGGTCACTGGCGACTACGCCGAGACAGCACGTGCCATCGCCCGCCAGATCGGTTTGTTGCAAGAAGGTGGTCAGGTCATCACTGGACAGCAACTTCAAGAGATGAGCGACGACGAGCTGGCTGAGATCGTTGAGAAGGTTGATGTTTTCGCCCGTGTCTCGCCGGAGCACAAGGTGCGCATTGTCGAAGCCTTCCGCAAGCACGACTACGTCGTGGCCATGACCGGGGACGGCGTGAACGATGCGCCAGCTCTCAAACGAGCCAGCATCGGTGTGGCGATGGGCATCACCGGCACTGATGTGAGCAAAGAGACTGCTGACATGGTGCTGACGGACGATAACTACGTCAGCATTGTCAATGCTGTTGAGCAAGGGCGCATCATCTACGACAATATCCGCAAGTTCGTGGCGTTCCTGTTGACCTGCAACTTGGCCGAGATTATGGTGATCTTCCTGGTCACCTTGTTGGGCGCGCCCAGCCCGCTGACAGCCATTCAGTTGCTGTGGCTCAACCTGCTGACCGACGGGGCGCCCGCGCTGGCGCTGGGCGTCGAAAAGGGTGATCCAGATGTGATGGATCGCCCACCTCGCCCCCAGAGCCAACCGATCATTGACGGGGTCATGCAGATCAACCTGGTTGTACAGACCATCTTCAAAACCGCTGTCACTTTGATCGGTTTCTATTCAATCTACAATCCAAACCTGATAGGTGCAGCCGCCGAAGCCAACCTCGCCGAGGCGCGATCGGTGGCTTTTACTGTGCTGGCCTTCTCTGAACTGCTCCGTGCATACTCTGCCCGCTCTGAGCACCATGTGGTTTTCAAGATTGGGCTGTTTAGCAACAAGTGGATGCAATACGCAATCCTGGCTTCTACTGTGCTGCTGTTGGTCGTCATTTATATCCCATTCTTCAACCCCATCTTCGACACGGTGCCCTTGTCCTTGGCAGACTGGCTGGAGATCGCTCCATTGGTCTTACTGCCTGCCGTAGCAGGAGAGATCACCAAGCTTGCTCTGCGGCTGAGTGACCGTCGTCGGAAGGCAGTTCAGCCCGCCTGACCGTTTGGACCCCATGTCTGGACGAGGCTTGAGTCCCTCATTGCGCTAGATGCCACTAACATACAGTCATATACATAGGATAGTCTATGTATATGACTGTAATACTATTGCATATGTGAATAGCCCATGTTATACTGCCCCATAGATCATGTTGGCTATGAGGAAAGCCGAAAAATGCCCAATGAATTTGTGCCCCTCTACCAACGCATTGCCACCGGCCAGATCCACCGCCTGCCGACCGAGATGCACATCCGGCAAATTGTCGAGCGCATCCAGCAGAACAAAAGTGGTGTCGTGTCGGTGGCCTGCCTGGATATTGATGGGTTCTCCGAGATCGAGAAGCGCCACAACTACAAGATGGCCGACTCGTTGCTCGCAGCAATTGTCGCCCGCATGGAGGACCAGGAGCTGGGCAAGATCACGCTGTTTAGGCGCTATGTGCGCGACTCGTTCCTGGCCGTCTTTGATGGCCTGACGCTGGAAGAGGCTTTTCTGGAGACCGAACAACTCCGTCGAACACTGTCTCAGACTCCCTTCACTGTCATCGATGGCCAGCAGCAGGCTGAGGTCCGCGTGACATTTAGCGCGGGCGTGGCCACTTACCCTGGCGATCCCGAAGATCATCACGAGCTGATCAGCCTGGCCGAAGATGCAGCCCGGCATGGCTATGAGAGCGGCGGGAATCGGACGATCTTTGGTCGGACAGTTAACATGACACCCAAGACCAGCCATTACTCGCCCAACCAGCTCGAGCGACTGCGCGAGCTGCGTAATCGGTTGGGTCGTTCCGAGGCATCGCTGCTGCGAGAGGCGCTCGACGATCTGCTGCGCAAATATGACCAGCGCGACATCAGACGCCAGATGTTCGAGGAGGAGCACACGGGGGAACCACCAGCGTGACCCCAGAGAAAGGAGCTGTCAACGAAGACGAGTAAGCCAAAAACGAAAACCCTGGTGCGGCCACACCAGGGCAAAACAAAGAAACAGAATATGCGTATTCTGCATACACAGTATACGACAGATCATGGTGCATATCAAGGGCCTGCACTGATCGTGCCAGCCTGGGATAACCGATGCCCCAGGCTGGACTCGTTTTTATGCTGAGACACCCAATCGAGGCCGAGGGGGTCAAAGAATATGAGTTTACGGGTCGAGGTCATGTATGAACAGCCGCAAATTCCGGCCACGTGTGTGATCTGTGGCCGTGGGACAGCAGGTCGCTTCAGTCCCCCGATCCGCTACATTCTCTGTGATGACGATGAGGAATTGGGCGATGTGTGCGAGCGCTGTGCCTACGGGTCAACTGATCTGTGGCGTGTGGCTCTCATCGAGTATGCCATCCGCCTGGAAACACAGGCCGCCATCCTGCGCGATCTGACCATGCGATTGGACGATGCTCAACCCGCGCCAGAAGGAATTGCTCAGGACATCCTACGCGAACATGCCAAAAAGACAGGGTCAGGCCGTTCTGGCAACTTACCTCCCTGGCTTGGCGGCGGAGGATAAACTGCATTTCAGTTTACCATTCTAGGAGGGCGGCGCTTGATTCCCAGCGCCGCCCCATTGTTGTGGTTGACCTCGCGTCAGCGCTTCTGGCTGGTTCTCTAGCAGCCATGTTATACTCACCTCCTCAAAGCGATCCCTCTAAAGACGGTCAACATGCCCCCAAGTACCCCACGCCAATCCACCAACATCCACAGCCGGAGCCTAGCCTACCTCGCTCTGGTCGCGGGCGTCTTCTGCATCAGTTTTTCTGGAATCTTTGGCAAACTCGCTAACGCGCCCGGTGACGTGGTTGGCGCTTGGCGATTCACGATTGCTGGGTTGTTCCTCACCGGACCGGCAGCTATAAACTGGCGGCGCGGCAGGGCATATCTCCCGCGCCGCGCCCTGTGGATGGTCTTGGCGGGTGGTTTGACCTTTGCCGCCGATGCGTTCTTATGGAATACAGCGCTGCGGATGACAAATGTAGCGAACGCTTCACTGCTGGCAAACACGGCGCCGATCTGGGTGGGATTGGGTGCATGGTTGCTGCTACGCGAGCGGCTACATCCGACTTATTGGCTAGGCCTGGCCATCGCGATCACAGGGGTAACATTGGTGATGGGACTGGATGCACTGCGGGGAGTACAGCAAATCAATCCTGGGGACCTGATCGCGGTCCTCTCAGGGACCACCTATGCTGCATATCAGCTTATCACAAAACGTGCTCGGGAGCAGGTAGACAACGTGAGCTATGTGTGGGGCTTCACCATCGTAGCAGCGGTCGCACTGGTGACCGTGACACAAGCGCTAGAACACCCCATGATGGGACTTCCGCTACACAGCTACCTAGCGCTGCTAGGTCTGGCTCTGGTCACACACACCGGGGGTTGGCTGCTTGCCACCTACGCCTTTGGGCATCTGCCTGCATCGCTGCTTACGATCACCCTGCTCGGACAGGCAGTGGTTGCTGCCGTACTTGCATCGCTGCTCTTAGGCGAGACTCTCGCCCTGCTGCAAGTCGTCGGTGGGCTAGTAACGCTCACGGGGATCTATGTTGTGCATCGCAGCACGGCTGGCGCGGGGAAAGATCCCGCTCCCTTGCCGGAGGTCCAGCCTACGACACCCCCATTGTGATTCCCAGGCTGAGCGCGACCACGACAAACAGCAGGACTGACAGCGCCTCCTGGCCGGCGCTCAGCGCCCCCAAAAGGCCAATTGACGCGCTGATCGCTGCAATCAGTGCGGCAGATTGCACACCAAACTTGTTTTTCTCGACCCAGGCCATAGGGCCGTAACGCTTCTGAGTTTCAGGAGGCACGTTTTTCACTCCCCGACTCACGGTGCAACAGCAAATACTTGAACCGTGATGGCTAGATCCAACCCCTCGGCCTGCTGGACAAGCGGCACAACTGCACTCTGCACCACCAGGGTATTCAGTTCGGCGGCCAGCGGCTGCGCTTCCTCAAGGGTATCGGACGACGTAATGCGTAGCCCTAGCCGTGCAGCATCCCCTACAGTCTGTAGCAAGGATTCTGTCGTGTCGATGACCGCTGTAGCCACCTGCTGAACTTCCACATCAGCATTCGGCACAAGCACAGCCGACCGGGCCGCATCTTGCAGCAAGAACAGATAGGGTCCCAGCCCTACATCATCCCCCGGGTTCTCGGCGCGACCGTTGCCATCCAAGTCTCCATAATCTGGGCTACTGGCACCTAAAGCAATGTTGACGGTGTGCTCAGCGTGCTGTTTGCCCGCCGCCAGGCTGCCGCCCTGGATGCCATGCACCGCTAAGCCGAGGTGGCTGTCATATTGCTGAGCCTGGGACTTCAGGCCCTCTAGCAGAGCCACAGAGAAAGGGTCGCGGCGGCGCAAGGTGTAGGTATACAACGCCCGGACATGTTGAAGTATATCCGACGAGACCTCTCCACGGTAGACCACCTGAGCTGACATGGCAGCATCCGAGTCATCTGTCGGCTCCACACTGATCACAAAGGCGCTGTATGTCGTGAGTAGAGCCTGGCCATCAGTGGCAGTGAACTCCAACACAGCCTGCCCGTCGGTGACCTGCAGCACGCCCAGGCTGAGAGGGGCTATGTCAGGCCCAGACAGCCACGCCTCGTAGGCTGATCCATCCGGCGGGGCATCGAGGCCAGTGAGCAATGCGCTGAGCGCAGCATCCCGAAAAGTCACAACTCCGCGCGGCGTGGTCGTATCCACCACAGGGACAGGCTCGACCGTAGCTTGCTCTCCCGATAGAGTCGACTCTGTTGCAATGCCCTCAGCGGAGGGCGGCTGTACAATGTCAACAGACTCAGTTGCAACAGATGCGGACACTTCGTCGGTAGCGGCTGGCTCAGCCTTTCCACCCACTCCTGAAGCGATGGCCAGTGCAAGCACCGCCACCACTAACGCCACCAAGCCAAACCCGGCAGCGAACCAGATAGGGTTGAGGTTGCGCACAGGAGCCGCCTCGGTCTGGATTGTCTCGGCAGAGAGCGGCACCGTTTGGTCGTCAGAAGGTGTTCCCAGCCTACGAGCAGTGCGCACCTCGGACACGTCCGATACTGGCCCCGAGACGGCACGCACCGCATCGGTTATGGTGCTACTGGTAGCCACTGCCTGACGCAGAGCCGTGGCCAACTCTCCCGCTGTCTGGTAGCGGCGATCGGGACTCTTGGCCAGAGCCGTATCGACCACGTGTTGAATCTCAAGGCTGACACCCTCCAGAGGGGGCGGCGGCTCGGTGACGTGCTGGATGAGGATCGAGGCCTGCGTTTCGGCGTCGAAGGGCAGCCTGCCAGACAACATCTCGTATAACATAATGCCAAGCGAATAAATGTCTGAACGGGAATCCACCGTCTCGCCGCGAATCTGTTCGGGGCTCATATAGGCTGGCGTGCCCATGATCTCGCCGGAGGCCGTACGGACAATGGCATTGGCGATACGCGCCACACCAAAGTCGGTGAGCACTGGCTCAGTGTCGTCGGGCAGCAGAGTGGCAGGCTCGATGGGTCCGGACTCGCAACGCAGCATGACATTGGCGGGCTTGATGTCACGATGGACGATGCCACGCGCGTGGGCATAATCCAGCGCCGCAGCCAAGGCTGTGATCAGGCGAGCGGTCGTCTCAAAAGGCAGGGATTTCTCAGCGCGGCGTAGACTGCTGATGTAATCCTTAAGCGACAGTCCCTCCAGCAGCTCCATGACGATATAGGGACGATCATCTACCACGTCGAAATCAAAGACCTGCACAATGTTAGGATGTCGCATCTGGGCAACTGCCTGGGCCTCTACCTTGAAGCGTCCTAGCAGCGACTCGTCATCTGAAAGATGGGCATGCAGCAGCTTGACCGCTACCTGGCGGTTCAACGTTGTGTGGCGGCCCAGGTACACCTCGGCCATGCCGCCACGCCCAAGCAACTTAAGGATCTGCACCTTGGAAAGAGTACGCCCCACCAGGTCCGACATTATTGCCTCCTGCCGTGCATCAAGACCCACCTGTCACTCAGAATTGGGCCATTTTTGTCTGATTTTACGCGCTGTGGCATGGCCACACAACTGATGAGAAGGCGGCCTACCTGGCTAAGAGTACAGGCAGGCCGCCCGCCTATCAATGCTTCACAAAAACTCGAATCCCCGCGCCATTAGCGGGTGAAAGGCAACCCAGGGGCGTTCCATGCGCTAGCCTGGATGACGGAAAGCAATGCTGGGATGTACGCTATCAGCACCAGCACTATCGCGCCGCCGATCCACACGCGCCACTGATCTAGCACGTCAGGCGCATTCTCAGGCCCAGACAGCGCCTCGGCGATGGGCATATCCACGTCCCTGGCCGTGCCCCTCTTGGTGAGCAGCGAGCCGATCACGTTCACAAAGTACAATAGCCCACTGACTGTCAGAATCACTCCGCCAATGGCCGTCAGCCACATAGCCGTCTGGAAGCCGCCCAGGCCGCGATCAGCCGTGCTCTCGATCAGCTGCTGGGTGTAAGTTGCCACTGAGAAAGGCACTCGGCGCGGCGCGCCTAGCAGCCCGGCCCAGTGCAGCCCACGGCCCATCAGGATCATGCCAATGAACCAGGTCCATGCCTGGCCCAGCGCTGCCGCTCGGCTGAACAGACGGCGCTTGGTGATGTATGGGAGTAGCCAGTACGTGATACCCATGAAAGTCAGTGTTGAGGCAGTTCCAACTGTTAGATGGAAGTGACCGGGGACCCAGGTAGTGTTATGCACAACCAGATTAACGTTGTATGAAGCGTTGATCACGCCGCTAATGCCACCCGCAGCAAAGATGATCATAGCCAACACCTGAGTAGTGAAACTTGGCTCTCCCCAGGGCAGGGCAAGAATCCAGCCCACCAGTCCTTGCCCGCCACGCTTCCTGCCGGAATACTCCAGAGAAGCCATCAGCGTGAAGGCTGTGATCAGGCTGGGGAAAGTGACTGCGTATGTCAGCACAGCATGGATGCCCTTCCAAACGGGGCCAATGCCGGGATCAGTGTATTGGTGATGTAAGCCCACCGGCACCGAGAACAGGATAAACAACATAAAAACCAGGCGCGCTAATGGATCGGAGAACAACTTACCCCCTGCCAGCTTGGGGATGCTGGCATACCAGGAGGTGTAGGCCGGCAGAAGCCAGAAGTACACCAGTGGATGCCCGAAGTACCAGAACAGGGTCCGAGCCAGCAGAGGATTGGTGTTCTCGATCAGCCCTAGTGACCACGGGATCACCATGGTCAGCATCTCGGCAGCTACACCAATGGTCGCTACGTCCCACACGATCCAGGTTGTCAGCGCCGCCACAGTTGCAATGGGTGTCTTAACGCCGGGATTCGCTCTGCGCCAGGCGGCCCACGTCAGGAAAAAATTGGCTGAGTGCAGCCACGTTCCGACGACAACCAGCGTCAAGCCAATGTAATGCAGCGCGTGGGCACGCATCGGGACGTAGAACGTGTAAAGTACACTGGCGTTGCCGCTCAGCATCGCCCACCCTGCCAAGCCAACCCCTGCCACCATCACAGCAAAGGCAACCCAACTCAGGAGAATGCTGTGCATCGGGCGCTCAAGCGAGCGCGACACGGCGATCATCAGAAAGCCGCTGATGAAAAAGGTGGTCCAGGTCAGCGCATTGAGGACACCATGTAGCGTCAGGGCTTTGTAGTAGGTTCCTAACAGCGGCAGGGGGTAGAAGTTAATTCCGGCATGTTCGAGCGCCTGGAATAGTCCGATCAACCCACCAAGTGCAAGCGCTGCAAATGAGACGATCAGAAACCAGAACGCCAGACTGCGTTCCCGCCCGTAGTCGTGCATTGCCTCCATTACTCTCCCTCGTCACTCAAGTATCTGGTTGACAGTAGTAGTGACCATCACGGCAACTAATACTACCAGCAAGAAGAAATTCGATATCACAAACAGTCGGATAGCCTGTTGGCGCTCTGGCCTGTAGATGAGCTTTACGCTGCCGGTCATCATCAGAGTTGTGATAACCAGTGTCGGAGCTAAGTAAACCCAGCCCAGAATCGGATGAGCAGCCAAAAGCAGGGCTGCCACCCCGGTGCTGGCTGTATGCACGAAAATCCACCATGCGCTGCGCACATCTGTGGTGCGCACTGGCAGCATAGGTACATCAGCAGCAAGATAGTCGTCGCGGTAGAACATGGCCAGCGCCCAGAAGTGAGCCGGAGTCCACAGGAACACCAGCAGTGCCAACACAATCACGCCAGGGTCGGAGGCCGCCCCTACAGCCGCGCCGCCGGTCATAACGGCCATGCTTCCTGCCGCCCCACCAATCACAATGTTCAGGACACTGCGAGGCTTGAGCCAGAGGGTGTATACGCCAATGTAGATCACAGCCCCCAGTGTCAGATACAGCGCCATGGCAGGGTTTCCCGGCAACACTGATACCGCCGCTATCCCGATCATGGCGATGGAAACCCACAGCACAAGCCCAGGCCGCCTGATCTGCCCTGCAGGTAGTGGACGGCGCTGGGTGCGGCGCATTCGGGCATCCGAGTCCTGCTCTAAGTACTGGTTGATCGCCGAAGCGCCGCCAGCAGCCAATGTCCCAGTGAACAGGATGGCGAGCAGCGCTTTTAACGACGGCATCCCCTGCGCACCGAGAAAGGCTCCCCCCATGGCTGCCGCCAGCAGCAGCGCCACGATGCGCAGCTTGAACAGTCTGATCAGGGTCTGAAGGGCCTCATGGAACGTCAGCCGCTCGGAGGTTGCCCCAACCACTTGGAAGTCAATTCCCATCAGCTTGCCCCTCGACTACGTTCACCACACCAGTCATGGTATGGTGACCCGCTCCGCAGTACTCATGACACACATATTGATATGTTCCTGGCTCGTCAAAAGTGTAGGTCACCTCTGAAATCTGGCCAGGGATGAGCATGACGTTGACATTGGTGTCTATGATCTTGAAGCCATGGATGATATCCTTGCTTGCTAAGAAAAAGGTGACCCGCGATCCCACTGGCACAGTAATTTCAACAGGTGTAAATTGCCAGATTTGGCCATCGGCCACGATATAGGCCTCGTAGCGGCCAGGGTAGATCATGCGCAGCCCCGGATTGTCGAAACCTACTGTGGTGTCTACATCTGCCGGCGCGATCTGGTCAACCACGCTGGGTAGCTGCACTCCCAGACCAAACACTGCAATAAGTACTGCTCCGGCAAATAGGACCAGCATGAAGACAGACAACTGCATAAACGCGGCTTCAAGTCGGTCAATGTGCATGGCGCTCTCTATCTCCTCGCCAACAGATCGTTGAAATACACCAGCCCCCAGGCCGCAGCGAAGATGATAACGTAGGCAATCATCAGCACTAGCGTCCCCTTCGGAGTGAAATGCTCATCAGATGGCTGCATTTCCGGCTTGTTTGTTTCAGGATTGTGGGCTTTCTGCTCGATCATTTTGTTCCCTCACTTGCGTGACTGTTTATCAGATGCAAGACAAGCAGCCAAAGACTCACCGTGGATAACAAAGGAACAGGTGCGCTGTCTCGTTCAGGGTACGTGATATGCCGGTGCTGTTCTTCTCGCGCACGATCAGCCGCAGGTCGCGCATGGCCACGTCCAGGTCGAGCGGCGCTCGGTACTCGGCACGGATGATGTTGCGCTCGTCCACCAGGATGTAGCGTTGGGCCTGAAGATACCCATAATCGTCCATCACAGTCTCGGAGCTAGCCGTAGCCAGTGCCTCGACCCCGCCTGCTGTCAGATCGTTCAGAGGCACGGCCTCGTAGTACACCCCAAACCCCTGCCCGATCACTCGCTTGAGAGTGAGGGCATCGCCTCCAAGCAGCAACCAGCCGTTCTGGTCAAGGCCATGTTGTACAGCGAATGCCTGTCGCCGATCAACGGTATCGCGGCGATCATCAAACAAGATCAGCGCCAGGGCAATCTCTTCAGCGTAGCCCTGGTCGCCAGCGGCCCACTGAAAACGCTGCATATCCTCAATCGTCTGGTTGATGGCATCCGTCTGGTCATAGGTGTAACCAAAGCCGAACAGCACCACACGGCCCGCCAGCGTCTCCTGGCTGGCCAATTGTCCATGCTGGTCTTCAAGATAATACTCAGGTCCGGCGGCCAGGCGCGGTACAACCGTCACTGGTCGGAGGACAACAAAGGCTGTCATGGCTGCAATCAACAGCCCTAGACCGGCAAACAGCCAATTGAGCGGTTTGAGTGCAAGGTCTTTCATAGGCCTCTATGGGTATGCCTGCATCAGATGTGCAAACCGCAGCACAGGCCGCATCAAGGCACCTGCGTTCTTCTCACGCACCACCAGATCAATGTCGCGCACCACCTGATCCACATCGATCAGTTCCCGGTACTCAGCTCTGATCTGCCCATCCTGATCGACCAGCACAAACACTACCGCATGGATAAAGTCATAGCCTGCATCCACATCCTGGGCCTGGGAGGGCGGTCCTATCTCGACCAGGGCGGATCCATCCGAGAGAGGCACCTTCTCGAAATACACGCCGAACTCGCTACCCACCAACCGCCGGACCTCCAGCGGGTCGCCGGTCAACCACAGCCACCCAGACCGATGGGCGTGCACACTGGCAGCGTACTCACGCAGACGTTCCGGTGTGTCTCGCTCAGGATCAAACGTGACTGACACCAACATCACCTCACTCCCCAGCCAGCCCGACTCAGCCAAGCGGTTCTGCACCTGCAGCATCTCGGATGTGGCCGCTGGGCAGGCCGTAGAACAGTAGGTATAGATGAAGTTGTACAAGATGACTCGACTGCGCAGGTCAGCGTCGGTGACAGGTTGCCCGTTTTGATCGATCAGGGCATAGGAAGGAGCTTCAGCCACAATGGGCATCACTTTGACTGGTTTGGCAATCAGGGTGAAGAGGATCAGCGCTGCTGCCAACATCAATGCCAGCAACACCCAGCGGGCTTCGCGGCCAGTAGACGGGGGGCCGGCCTCGAGTCCTGCTGCACCAACAGTCATGATCCCCTCAATTTCGTCATCCATCACGACTATCCATAACCGGCTTGGAACCCGAATGAGCCAATGAAGCCAGACTCACTGCCTCCAACTCTGTCTGCAACACCAGCTGGAGGCGCTCCCACACTGGGTGCGCTGTACACAGATCATCGAGAGGGCACTCGCCAGCTCGCACCAGGCAGGGATGTACCACAATTGGCCCCTCCACCGCTTCTACGATGTGACGCAGTGTGATGGTCCCCGCCGGGCGCGCCAGGGCGACTCCTCCATTGCGGCCAGTAGCAGTGGCGATCAAGCCGCCGCGTTTCAGGTCTCCAACCACCTTTACGAGGAAAGGGTGGGGGATCACCATTTCCCGACCGATGCGCGGGGCAGGAAGATAGGTGCCATAAGGCTCCTGCGCTACAGCAATCATGACCCTAACAGCATAATCAGTGCGGCGGCTGATGCGCAACATGGAGATATCATATCAATATAGACCTATTTAGTCAAGGTTTTTCTCTTCTGAGCAGGGCCAGATCACGACAATGACCACTCTCTTTGGAGCGCTCGCTGCTGTGTGATGGAGACGCCTGTGGCAAATGCCGTATTGGACGGATAGGAATGCTATGCCAGGGGAGCCATGGAACAATAAGGCGGGTACTGGATTGCCGAGTCCCCGCCTTCTGGTAGTCAAGAAAGTCAATTACATCTGGTCCAAAGCGCTGCGGTATGCCTCCAGAGCCTCTTGGAGTTGTCCACCAGTGCGAAGTGCATCACCCAGCACGCGGTAGACCCGTGGATCGGCCTTGGCGCCGGAGCGCAGCACGTACCGCAGATCGGCAATGGTCTGATCCACCATCTGCCGATGACCGATCAAGTTTTCGTAGTAGGGCAGCGCCTCTTCGACTTGCTTGGCCGACACCTTCTCGCGGGCAATCCGCAACTGCTCGTGAAAGTCTCCTGCAATTTGCTCCGGGATCGGAGCCGGCTTCGGGGCTGTCGGGGGCGCTGGTCGAGCCTCGACTGTAGCAGGCTCCCTGGGTGCAACAGGCGGAGGCGGTGGAGGGGCCTTTAACCAGTCTGTCAGTCCAGGAGTAGCAGCGGCAGGAGCGGCCGGCGCCGCGACTGGGGCGCGAGGCGCAGCAGGTTTCTCCTCACCCTTCAGCCAGTCGGGAAGCTCCTCTTCCTCTTGAACCATCTCCGCTTCAGCAGCAAGGGCCGGAACCGGAGTTGGCGGGGCAGCAGGCTCCTCAACACCCTTCAGCCAGTCCGGAAGTTCCTCTTCCTCGGCTTCTACAGCAGGCCCAGCGACCGGCATAGGAGGTGCAACGGGCTTCTCCTCACCCTTTAGCCAGTCTGGAAGCTCCTCCTCGGCTTTTACTCCACCCGGTGCGCCGACAGTGGCAGTCTCAGCCTCGAGGGCGGTATCGAGCCAGCTCAACTCTTCCTCTTTAACCTCGACCTCTTCTAGACTGAGGCCGAATCCTTCCTCTCCAGGGGCTTCAAGTGCTCGCGCGATCTGCTCCTGCCCTCCAGCCTCGCGTAGCCACTCCGGAAGCTCATCGGCAGACACCGGTTCGGCCTCAGCGCTGAGGTCGGGTGGTGCAACAGCAGGAGAAGGAGGCTGGTCGGGTGTGAGCGACTCAGAGACGACTTTCTCCGGGCTGACACCCTGCGCTGCGATCTGTTCGTCGAGCCACGCCATGGCTCGATCGGCGGCGGCTACCGCAGGAGTCGGCTCAGCGGTGGGCGCAGGTCGTAGCCAGTCAGGTAACCCTTCTCCGGCTTCAGGAGTCGGAGCAGGCTTGGCGACGACCTCGGTTGGTTCACGTAACCACTCGGGCAGCTCTTCCTCTTCACGCTCTGCAGCTAGAGAGGGTGCTCTGCTGACAGGGACCTCCGGAGGCGCAGCCTTGAGCCAGTCGGGCAACTCTTCGGGTTCGGCAGAGGGTGGTGCAGCTTGGGCAGCAGTCTCAGCAGGAACTGAAGCCTTGAGCCAGTCAGGCAATTCTTCTTGCTCTGCTTCGGGAGCTGCTGCAACAGGTGGCTCTTCAGTCCCTCGAGCAGGCGGTTCAGCCGGCACGGCAGGAGCAGCGCCCTGGAAGTTGGGATCGTATTTGGCTGCGATCTCCTCAAGCCAGGCGATGGCGCTATCACTGTCCAGGTCTCCCTCAGCCAGCCAATCCGGAATCTCCTGAGCTCCATCGCCTGTGGATTCGTCAGTTGGTTGTGCCACGTGCTCTCCCTCCCGAAACGCTGGTGGTCTGTCTCTAGTCGCAACGGACTCACCCTGCAGCTCGAGCTGCGGCGCTTCTTGTACAATCTCGCTTTTTACCTCTTCAAACCTGGCTCCTGCTGTGCCTCTGTCAGGTTCCAGAGGGGTTGCCCCAGGGGTTGGCGCAGTCGGCCAGACCTCCCTGGGCGCTGATGGCGAAGGCACATCCCATGGTTCCAGGTCCCCCAGATCATCAAAGGACGGCGACGGTGCCGCAGCCTCGACGGCAGACATGGAAGCCCCCGCTTCCAGGCCACTCAGCCAGTCGGGCACAGCCGTCCCCACCGCCTCGGGGGGAGCCGAAGAGGGTGCTCCTGCCAGGCCGGCTGGCTCAGCTTCTGGCGCAACTGAGCCAGAGAGAAGTTGATCCAACCAATCATCCGAGACAACGCCAGGCGTGGCAGGCTGTTCACCGATCGTGGCAGGAGCTACAGGTTCTGGCTCTCCGGCCAGGATTTCTCCCAACCAGTCCGGCACCTCACGTCCTTCTCCTGCCGCTGGAGCCGCAGCCGAAGCTGTCGTCTCCGGCTCACTGATCACGTCCTTCAACCAGTCAGGCACCTCGCTAGATGCAGGAGCAACCGGAGGTTCGGGGACACCCGCCGGTCCCACGGGACCGCCCAAAGTCTCCCTGAGCCAATCCGGCGGGCCGCTATCAACAGGGGACTCAGGTCCAGATGGTGCAGCGGCAGCAGCCGGCGGAGCAGCGCCGGTCCCTAAAACATCCCGCAGCCAGTCTGGAGCACTGCTGTCACCCGGAGCCTCAGCGGCTGGTGGAGCAACATTGTCGCCCAGGACCTCATGCAGCCAATCTGGAGAACCTGGGGGTCCAACAGACGGCATCTCTGCGATTGGCTCTGCCCCAATGTCGCTCAACCAGTCGGGTGCGCTGCCAGGCTCAGCAGCCGGCACCTCCTCTGTCATCCGACCGACTGCCGGAGTACCGAACAGCTCTCCCATATCCACGGAAGGCTCTGCTGCGCCTACTGCACTTGGTGGCTGCGCCGCGCCGGTTCCGAGGATTTCATCCAGCCAGCTAGGCGAGGGGGGCGGTGGACCAGACGCAGCAGATTCTGCTGCCGGTTCCTGGAGTGGTCCCGTGACACCCTTCTCTTTGCCTATGGATGCAATCTCAGAGACCCAGTCAGCAGCTCCTGCATCAGCAACATGCTGGGCCGGGGAATATTCGAGCATCACCAAGCGAAAGGCATCTGCTGGGGCCCGCTGTCCCCTATGCTCAATCTCATAAGCCTGATAGGGGTCTAACTCCTTGACAAGCTCCAGGAAGGGCTGCGCCTCTGCGGGCTGCCCGGCCTGAAGCCACAACTGCGCCAGGACACGATTAGCACTGATGCTGTTCGGCAGGCGCTTCAGAATCTCGGCAGCCATCTTCCCCGCCTCGACGATCTGCCGATTGTGCCATAAGGCTTCAGCTAACAGGATTTGCAGATCGAGACGTTCGGGATCGCCCGTCAGGGCTTTCTTCAGCTCTAGGATGGCCTGTGGGTAGAGCTTGCCGTTGATGTACAGACGAGCAAGCGCCCCGCCAGTGAGTTGAATCTTGCGTGGAGTGGCTTTCCCTTTCTCGGCGTATAGGTCTTTGATCGCCTGTTGAAGTTCAATGTTGCTAGGAGCTTGCTCGTAGGCACGCTCAAGGTGCCAGATAGCCTGGTCGATTGCCCCACTCTCGCGGTAACAATCACTCATCCCAACGTGAGCCGTGAAGTCACTAGGGTCGGCGCTGAGCACACGCTGGAATAAATCCAGAGCATCCTGATAGCTTTCCTGCTCCATCAATGCGCGCGCCAGCAGTTTATAAACCTCAACATATTTGGGGAACAATTCCAGGATGTGGCGGCACTGTGCAATGACCTCGGTGTATGCACCGCGCGCCAACCGATCCTCGATATACTCAACGTAGGCTCGTAAACTGATTCCCGCCATTATACACCCTAGAAGTGCAAGGGCTGAGGCAAAGTCTCAATTTGTGTGATTATGCTATGATTTATGTCAAACTGCAAGTTGCTTGGACTTCTCGCCTGCCCATGTTAAGCTATGTAGGCCATGATGCTTAAACGCTGGACAGTCACCGAGCTTACTCGTTATGTGCGCGGGATCTTCGAGATGGACTTTCATCTCCAGGACTTGGAGGTGGAGGGGGAGATCTCAGATTTCCGCATCCCAGGATCGGGACATGCTTACTTCACACTCAAAGACGCTGAGGCGCAGCTTCGCTGTGTGATGTGGCGTAGCGATGTACAGGCGCAGACCTATAGACCCCAGCAGGGCGACCATGTGGTCGTGCGTGGGCAGATGGGCGTATACGAGGCCGGTGGTCAGTATCAACTTTACTGCCGCAGCCTCCATCCAGTAGGCGTTGGCGATCTGCATGCCAGATTTGAGGAGCTTAAGGCCCAGCTTCAGGCCGAAGGTTTGTTCGAGTCTTCGCGTAAGCGTCCAACGCCTGAACTGCCACGGGGGATCGGGATCGTGACCTCACCCAGCGCGGCGGCCCTGCAAGATGTGCTTCATATCCTCCGGCGACGTTTACCCTTAACCCAGGTTGTCATCTCACCCACCGCCGTGCAAGGCGACCAAGCTCCACCTCAAATTGTGAGCGCGCTCATGGCGCTCAATGCACGCGCCGACATCGATGTGATCCTGGTCGTACGGGGTGGTGGCTCACTCGAAGACCTGTGGTGCTTCAATGACGAGCAGGTCGTCCGCGCTGTGGCGGCCAGCCGTACTCCGGTGATATCCGGTGTGGGCCACGAGATTGACTTCACGCTGACTGACTTTGCCGCGGATGTGCGCGCGCCGACTCCATCTGTAGCAGCAGAGCTGGCTACTCCCATCACTGTCGATGACTTGAAGGCTAAGGTTCATGCTCTGCGTGGGCGACTCACTGAGGCGTTGACAGTGGAGCTTGACAGACGCGCCCGCGCTGTCGAACAGCTGATCTACACCTTGCGGCGGCTCTCGCCGCAGATGTGGCTTGCCGGCGCACGGCAGACGCTCGACATGTTGCTGATCCGAGCCTATCAGGCTGCAAGCCAGCAGATTGTGCTGAAGCGCTCCCATCTGGATGGAATACGACGAACATTGCAAGCTTTCAATCCGCAAGACACTCTGGCTCGCGGTTATGCCATTGTACAAAGGGCGGACGGTCGGGTGCTGCGTAGCGCCGCTGAGACCCAGATCGGTCACCCTTTAAGCATCAGGCTGCACCGAGGACATCTACAGGCAATCGTCAACCAACAGGATGTGGAAGATGAGTGATGAGAAGCTATCTTTTGAACAGGCCCTGGCTGAGCTGGAACAGACTGTTGCCCGGTTGGAAGCTGGCAATCTGACGCTAGAGGATGCCCTCCAGCTCTTCGAACGTGGGCAAGAACTTGCAGGGTTGTGTGAGCGGGCGCTGACGGAGGCAGAGTTGCGGATTGAGAAACTGCGTCCCGCCCCAGCAGGAGCTGAAGTCTTAGGAGCTTTAGAGGAGAGGGATTAGTACTAGCATGGCACTGAGCTTACTTCGCCAACTGATAGCCAATGACGTCCTTTGGATCTCGATTGTGACCAGCTCGTTGGCTCAGTTTTTGAAGCCGTTTACCTACTGGTTTGACACCAGAGAGTTCGACTGGCACCACATCGCAGAGACCGGTGGGATGCCTAGCTCGCACTCAGCCCTGATCAGCGCGGTGGCGATGGGCGTAGGGCTTGAGCAGGGGTTCGACTCGGCATACTTTGCGATCGCTGTGGCGTTGGCAATGATCGTTACCTACGACGCAGCAGGGGTGCGACGGCAGGCAGGCCAGCATGCCCGCACACTCAACCTGATCATCGCCGAACTGCTCAGCGGTCACCCGATTTCGGAAGAACAGCTCGAAGAAGTGATTGGACACAGCAGAATCCAGGTGGCTGCTGGTGTGTTATTCGGCATTGCCATGATGTCGTTATGGAAGTTTGTTGTACAGCCGCTCTTCCTCAGGTAGGGGGTGATCTGGAGAAGTCTATCCTTCCCTTGCATAGCTCAGCCGCCGTCTCACACTCGTGACAAGGAGGCGCGCTTCCTCGCTCCTGAGAAGCCACGCCAGCGCCCCAAAGACGAGACCACCGGCGGCTATTGCCATCAGTGGGCCAAGATACTGGCCTAATATTTCAATGATGGGGTCCACTACCCAGAGCACCAGGCCCATCCCAGCGCTGGCAATTCCTGCTTTAAACATGCTGAGCATCATCCGCTTGCCCTCCAACCCTCCGACACGAGGCAGAATCAGCAGAAGCAACAAGACACTTTCCAGGGTGGTAGCGAGCGTGTTGGCCAGGGCCAACCCTGCAAACGGGCCGCGCACTAGGCTCTCTGGTTCTCCGACGACGCCGATCAGGATCAGGCTCAGGATCACATTCAAGATCATCGCGCCGCCGCCGACGATCACGGGCGTGCGGGTATCGTGCATGGCGTAAAAGGCGCGAGTGACGATCTCCACCAGCGAATGGGCGATGAGGCCCAGGCCGTAAAACAGCAGCGCCCAGGCAGTAGCTTGGCTATCCTCCGGCGTGAATTGACCGCGCTCGTAAAGTAGTTGTACAATGGGCAGCCGCAACAAGATCAGGCCAACACTGGCCGGGATTGAGACGAACAGCACAGTACGCAGCACTTGCCCCAGCGTGTCTCTCAATCTGTCTCGCTCGTCACGGGCCACTTGAATGGAGAAGGTAGGAAAGACAGCATTTGCTACCGACTGAGCGATCATACCCTGAGGAAGCATAAGTACCGTCCAGGCGCGGGCCAGGGCGGCTACGCTACCTTCGACCATAGCAGAACCTAATCTGGTATTGATCCAAAAGTTCACTTGGACGATGGCCAATCCCAACACACGGGGTCCCATCAAGCGCAGCACTTCGATCACCCCTGGCTCTCGAAGGTCGAGAACAGGCCGGAGGGACGGGCGCAGTGCGACCAAGCCTGGGACTTGAACCAAGAGATGCAGCAGTGCGCCGATCACCATTCCAAGAGTCGGACCGTAGATGCCAAGCGAAGGGGATAAAATGACTGCGCCCAGGATAATCCCAATATTGTAGAGTGCAGGCGCGATAGCCGGGAGCAAGAACCGCTGATTGGCATTCAGGATACCCATCAAAAGGCCGCTCACGCTGAATAAGATCGGCGTGAGCATCATGATACGCACCAGATGGATGGTGAGTGCCTGCTTCTCAGGAGGAAAATCTGGCGCGAGTATGGATTGCACGATCGGCTGGGCAAAGAGCATTACCAGCACTGCCAGCGCAGCCACGATCAATGTCATCAATGTGATAACGGCGCTGGCCATGCGCCACGCTTGCGCCCGTCTTGAACTTTCCAGGTAACTGATGAATGTAGGGATAAAGGCCGATCCGAGTGCGCCGCCTGCCACCACATAAAACAGAGTCTCAGGAGGACGGCTGGCAGCGATGAAGGCCTCGAAGGCAGTGCCCGCTCCAAAGATGCTAGCCAGGACGGCATCGCGTACCAGGCCCAACAAGCGGCTGAGCACGGTACCCAAAATCAGCAACGCAGCAGCCTGCGCGATCTGGCTGCCGGATAATGCATGGCTGGCAGGCACAGCATCAACAATGGGGACATCTGGAGAATGCGTCATGGGCAGAAGTATAGTCACCCTGGCAAAGAAGAGCCAAATCCTTGACCACTGCGTCCCCGCCGCTTACAATGCTCCTGGATGTTCACAAGATGATCAGACGAGGAGTGAAGCAACATGGAACCTAGTAAGGTCCATTCCGACCAGGCCCCGGCAGCGGTTGGCCCGTATTCACAGGGGATCAGTGTGGGCAATTTCGTGTTCTGCTCTGGTCAGCTTGGTCTCGATCCGGCTACGGGCAAGTTCGCTGCTGAGGACGTCCAAGGGCAGACACGCCGCGCACTGCAAAACCTGGACGCAGTGCTGCGGGCCGCCGGGACCGACCTCACCCATGTGGTTAAGACAACCGTCTTCCTCTCGGATATGGACAATTTCAAGCTGATGAACGAGGTATATGCCCAGTTTTTCGGTGACAGGCCGCCGGCCCGCTCGACGGTAGCTGTCAAAGGACTACCTTTGGGGGGGCTGGTTGAAATTGAGGCGATTGCCGTCAAACCGTGAGCACAGGCCGATTTCACTAGCAGGCAAGGCATGGACGAAGACATCCGGACACTGGTCCAGGCCATCCACGGCTCACCCGTAATGGCATCCCTGGTGATTTCCGGCGCGGGCAGCCAAGCCCTAGCCTGGCTCATGGGCGTCCCTGGCGCGTCACGGACGCTGATTGAGGCGGTCGTGCCCTATGGATCGAGAGCCATGATCGACTACCTGGGATGGCGCCCTGAGCGGTATGTCTCAGCTAGCACTGCCGTGTCGCTGTCAGCAGCAGCTTACAGTCGGGGACGCCATCTCAGCCGTAGCTCTCAGCAGGTGGTTGGTCTGGCCTGCACTGCCGCCATCGCCACCGACCGTCCCAAACGCGGAGAGCATCGATGCCACATTGCCGTGTGGGACGGTCGGATGGCGACTGTCACTTCGCTGGCGCTAAGCAAAGGACTGCGCGACCGACCTGGCGAGGAAATGGTGGTCAGCCGCTTGATTCTCAATGCCCTGGCCGAAAGTTGTGGTCTGGACGTGCGCCTGCCCCTCAAGCCGGACCTCAACGAGAACATTGAGGTTGAACGCCAGGCCATCGGACGCCCGCTAGAACGCCTGCTGGAGGGCACAGTCAGCAGTCTGACCTTCTACGGATCAGGGGTGTTGCTTGCTGACGAGCCATTGCGGGCGGCAATATTTTCCGGCTCCTTCAACCCATTACACGATGGGCACCGCCAGCTTGCCCGCGTGGCAGAGAAGAGACTGGATCAGCCTGTGGTATATGAGCTTTCAGTGAGGAATGTTGACAAGCCGCCATTGACGCAGACTCAGATTGAGGCTCGGCTGGCCCAGTTCGAGGATGAACGACGACGTGTGGTGCTCAGCCGCGAGCCGCTATACTGCGACAAAGCGCGGCTGTTCCCCGGCAGCACTTTTGTGATCGGCTACGATACCGCCATGCGCCTGGTCGACCCAGCCTACTACGGCAATGATGCAGATAGGATGCACGAGGCGCTGGCCATCGTGCGTAGGATGGCATGTCGATTCCTGGTGGCAGGACGGTTGACGAGGGGACATTTCCACACGCTAGCCGACCTGCCTATCCCTACTAACTTCATGGATTTGTTTGAGGCCATTCCCGAGGCCGAGTTCAGGCTGGACCTCTCTTCGACTGAGCTGCGCCAGCGCACAGCTTCGCGGGGGTGAACCCGCCTCGAACGCGCAGAGGCGCACGGGTCAACATGCGCCTCAAGATTCGTGCGGGCCTGACAATTGCGACACACCTTCAGGTAGCACGAAGGCGCCATCCGCGCCAGGTGGAAAGTCCAGCACAATATTGACGGCGTCCAAGTTGAGTGGGCCATAGAGATGCGGGAACTGCTCGTCAGACCTCCCATCGAGCGGCGGCTCGTAACGCAGTCTGCTGGTCAGCTTGGAGGAGTCAATGCACAGAAGTACCAACTCCGTCTGCCCCCGGAACAGAAGGTTTGCCACCCGAATCACCTGATCTGGCTTGGAGCAGTGAATAAAACCCTCCGTGTCAAGCGTCTCAGCATGGTAGCTGCCGATCGCAAGAGCCTGCTCCCACTTCGCGCGGGTCGTGATGTGCACAATCATGATCCCAGACTCGCCCAAGATTGGCTTAACCCAGCCGCCTACCCTTTGCTACCCGCCAGTTGAGTTCGGCTGCCAGGTCATCTAGAGTGTCAACCACAACGACATCGACCTGCGCCTTAGAGTGCGCCTCACGAATGCGCGCTTCGACCTCTCCAGCCTTGTCTGGGGTCACAATCACAGTGACATCCAGCTCCTGGTCAGGGGGCAACACGGAGAACAAGTCCCATCCGCTCATCAGAGTTGGGCGGAAGGTCTGCCAATAGCGCCACCCAGCGTCTAGGACCCACGATAGATTCAGGTCGGGGGCTATGAACACCCAGTGCCGGGCTGGCGCAGTAGAAGGTTGGGGGAAAGCTCCCGCAGGCGGTACAGCCGCCGCGGGCACAGGCTCCGTAGCAGCAACAGATTCAGGGGGTGCAGCCTCAGCCGGAGCGACAGCCTCCACCGCAACTGGTACAGGCTCCATGAGCCAAGAAGGGGTCTCAGGCACCGGTCCAGCCGCAGGCTCCGCGAGTTCCTCAGGCATTTCAGGCGGTGGAGGTTCGATCAGCCCCTGAGCAGGCTCGACCTCCTCAGCCCAGCCAGCTCGCTCGAGAGATGTGTCTGTAGCTTGGGCAGAGACCAGGTCGGCCTTTTCCAGCCATGTCGGAAGCCCTCCCTCTGCTGTCGGAGTCGCGGCAACCAAGTCGGCCTTCTCAAGCCAAGCAGGCAGCTCGATCACGCTAGGAGCGACAGCCACTGCTGGCTCTTCAGGCAGTTCCGGTGGAAGCGGCTCCTCTAATCCCGCCATGTCCTCGACCCCCATCGGCAGGGCTGGGGTCGCAGCAGGGGCAGGTAGAGCAGCTCCCAGATCGGCTTTTTCGAGCCAGGCGGGAAGGACAGGTTCCTGCACAGGCACTTCGGCTTCTGGCGCAGGCTCGGCAGCGGCGGCTTCAAGCTCCTCAATCAGCCAAGCAGGAAGCTCCTCAGCCGCTGCTGCCGATTCTGGCTCAGAGACTCCCTCAGGTGCAGTGACACTCACCCCCGCTTCGACCAGCCAATCAGGCAGGCCGACTTCTTCTACCGCCTCCTCTGGCGCTGGCTCAACGGCAGCCTCGGGTTGGACTGCCCCCTGCCCTGCTTCGATGAGCCACTCAGGCAGTTCGGCTTCCCGAGGAGTTTCTTCGACAGCCTCAGCGGGCTGCGGTCCAACGGCTTCCGTGGGCAGCGGCACGCCCAGCCCTGCCTCTTCCAATATCCAGGCAGGAAGCCCAGTTTCGACAGCCGGAGCTGCTTCATCAGCCACAGGGATCTCCGCCAGCGGCGATTCCTCACGGTCAGTCATCTGCTCAGCCTCAGCATGCAGGTCGACCTGCTCAGGCCACATAGGCGGTTCAGGCGGAGTGACCTCTACAGCTTCTTCCGGTCCGGCTAGCATATCAGCCGCAGCCAGCCCGGCTTCTTCGAAAAGCCAATCTGGCAGCTCGGCCTGTCCAGCCTCGGCAGGCTTCTCAGCTTCAACAGATATTTCGGATGCTGCCGGCGTCTCCGGGCCAGGCTCAGCGCCAACCCCGGCTAACCAGTCATCTGAGATAGCCAGCGGCGGTTTGGAGAGGTCTAATGCTTCGAGCCACTCCTTTTCTGCTCCCCCAGTTTCAGACGGCTCGGCGGGAGGTAGAGCCGCCTCAGTACCCTCTGCCGGCTCGCTTTCAGATGAGATGAGTTCTGACGGGACAGCCTGGGAGGGATGAACCAACTCGACCAACGGCAGGGGGGCAACGACTCCACCCGTTTCGATAGAGGGCACCTCCTTCAAACGGGGCGCTCTGGCAGCCATCTGCTCGATAGCTAGAACTGGCCCCTGGGCTTCATAGAAATCGGCTTCCTCGTACAGCGTCAGGCCAAAGAACCAGGGCGGCCCTTCCTCCGCGATCCAGCGCCACATTGCCATGATCGCTTCGGCATATGACTCGTAGCTGTATGGCGGGTAAAGAGTATCTGGCTGGTGAGGGGCCTCGCCGAGATGGGGGATCGGGACGATACCACCCTCTGTGCCAACTACCGGCACCGGACCGGCAGCAAAGTGGTGGCTCAGCAACTGCTGGAAAGCTTCGCCAGCAGCAATCAGGCCACAAGGATCGCCGTAAGGAACCTGAGGCGTGGCTCCGAACACAGTTCGTCCAGGGTCGTGGGCTTGCTGAAGTGGGTCGTAGGGATACTCGAAGTGCCAACCTGGCTCATCAGCGCTCTGCTGGTAGTAGGGGCGAGCAACATGGGGGGGGCCGCCAGGCGGCTCTTGGTAGAAGTGATTCAGCAAGTAGGGATGGGTAGCGCACCACAACCCACTCCCGATCACCCGCATGAAACGGTCATGGTGGGCATCTTTGAGGTACTGAAGAAAGGCGTTCATCCAATACACGGTAGACCGCTCCTGGAGGCTACTCTCTGCCAGAGCTGGGAAAGCTGGGTAGCCTCCTAGGTCAATGACGCGCTCGGCCCACTCGATCCAGTGATCCATCAGGGGGCGGATGCACTCCTCTGTGTTTTCCCAGGTGACCTTCACCACCGGCCCGCCCTCAGGCGCTTGGGGCCATTCATTGTCGCGGTTTGGCTCGTTATACAACTCGAACCAGCGGCAGCCCACGCTAATATACGCCTGGTATATGTCATACCAGTCACCCGAGGGCGCCATAGCACCCATGTCGGTGCGATAGATGCGCACGATGGGAGTACAATTGAGTTCGACCAGCCGAGCGGCCTCCTCAACGTACTCATCCCCTCCTGCCACGAGCTTGGCCCAGCCCATCTGCGGACGGGTGTAGCGCTCGACAGTGAAAGGCCGGAAAGGGCCAGAGTTGTGCAAGCCTCGTGGATTTCTGGACCACATGTATTGCTGTAAATTCATGGCGATCTCCAGTGAGCAGTCACTCTAATTCGCAGGATGGTCAACCGTCTCTCTGGCTTTGATCATTCAATGCGTGCAGACTGGCTGATCCCAGCGACTCCCTCAGTGTGTGGATCTCGCCAGCCAAAACGCCGGCCTGCTTCGGCACGCGCGTTGAGCACGGCCTCCATCATCGGGAGATCTTCAGCGACAAGCATGTCCAGGTAAATATCGCCTCGTAAGCTAGCAAGTTGCCTGCGGAGGACGGTAACCGTGTCGGGGTGAGCAAGGAGTGTTACAGCGACAGAAGCTTGAGAGGGAATGAGGGAAAGCAATGACCAGTCATCGGTCACAATCGGCTGGAAGCGCAACCAGTATTGACGCGCAGCCTGCAAGAACCACACACCGCTCAGTCCCGGCGCGAGGAGCAGAAAGTGGTAATCATATTCTTCTGTCGGCATTCGAGTTCCTCCCTGTGGCGCGCAGCGTCGGGATACCTGACGTTCATCATAACATCAGGGTCAGCCAGGGTCAATTGGTAGGGGCAACAGGGAAAGCATCCTTCAAGGTGCACCGCTTTCTGGTAGAGGGCCTGGCTCACGGTTTGTACCCAATCACCTGGTATACCGTATCCAGCCAGCGACGCGCCTCAGGATAGTTCCCTTTCCATAGCGCAATACGGGCTTGATCAACTGCTGCGTATGCCTCGTAGAGGATGGCCGTGCCGTTAAAGTTATTCAGAATGAAATCGTAGGTACGGCCAACCTCCTCCGTGTATGCGGTCAGGTCCTCTGGGCTGAGTGTCAGACTGCCGGAGTTCTGATCCAGCATTTCTCGCCAGTCGGTATCCAGCGAGTCAAGTGAAGCGCCATAGATGTCCTCATAATCCGAGGTATGGTACAGGCGGCTCATGGCATCCAGACCATAAGTGTCGATCAGATAGTCGACAAAACATGCGCTACTGAAATAATTGAGCGGATTACGGATATGTCCTAGAAACGCCTGCCAGTCCTGTTCCAGCGCAGTCATGGAGGGCATCAGCCCGGCAGCGTAGATGCCTGTACACAGTTCATCGTAGGGTAGGTATCCACCGTCCTCTAGCACTAACTGGCCAGTGTAAGTTGCCACTCCTTCTGACAGCAAAACCGAAGACGGTGCGCCCCATGTGTTCCATGACACCAGATGTGTGATTTCGTGCATGAAGAAGTACAGGTTATCAGTCTCAGTGCCGCTGCCATCATGCAGGATAAACACTCTGCGATCAGCAGAGCGGCTTAGTCCATGCAGGTGAGCATTCGGCGCAGCGAAGAGTGTCCCGGCCAGGTAGATATCGAAGGTGCCCTCAAGCTGCACGTCAAGCCGAGCCTCCACATTTGTCAGAGCATACTCGGCGAGTCGCACCGTCTCCTCAAGGTGCTTATCGACGTAAGTGTCGGGCTGATAATGAATGGTGAAACGGGATGTGGTATATGTGAGCGGGTAGTTGGCGTCGAGGTCCCCCTCCAAGATTGAGCGCGGCCAGTTGCTCGCGTAGATGCGCCCTGACGTGCCCGGCACAGCAGGGGAAGCGCCGTTGGCCAATGTAGGCTCAGGTGTGGCGCCCTCGGGCGGCACACGCGGGATGCGCAACCGTTGCCCAGCATAGATAGCATTGGCGTCGGCCAGGTTGTTGGTCGTCTGGATCATCTCTGGCGAAATGCCATAGGTGGCCGCAATGGACGCCAGCGCCTCACCCGGCTGCACCACGTGCCACCGTCCGGCCTGGCTAGGTGGCAACGGGATGATGATCGACTGCCCATCTCGGATGACGCTGTTCAGCGTCAGCCCGTTGGCGCTAAGCAGATCCTGTACTCCGATGCCGTAAAAGGCGGCTATGCTGGTCAGCGTCTCATTGGCCTGGACAAGGTGCTCAAAGTAGCTGGCGGTAGGCTCAGGTGTAGGCCCAGGCGGCAAAGCCAGAGTCGCGGGCGGCCCAATGGTGAGCGTTGGGACAGTGAGCTGACTCCCTTCTCCGCCAACCTCGGTGGCTACAGGTATTTCAGAGGCGCCATGCCCGTCCAGACGAATCACACCGATCACAAACACAAATGCCGCCAGGGTGAAGATCGCGAGTGCTACGACCAGAATCGTGATCTCGCGTGCGCTAACAACCAGCGTTGGCCTTCTAAATCGTTGATCCATACCTCTCGACCATGTGTGGCCTCATTAGTATGCCCGTCGCCTGCAACAAGTATCTCTCAACAGTCCTCCGCTCCCCTGTCACTTTCCCCAATCCGGCCCGAACTCGCTGGCAGCATTGGTTGTCAAACGGGTCATAGCGCCAGTGCCCAGATCGAAACGATAGAGGTCGGTGTTACCGTCCACTGTTCGATTGAAGAAGATGGCCAACCCATCTCCTGACCATACCGGACGTCCACTTTCATTGCCCTGGATCAGCATGGTGGACTGTCCACTAGCCACATCAAGCACCCAGATATCGGCTACCCTTCCTTCACTGTTCAGCGTGTTGTACACGATTGACTTGCCGTCCGGCGACCAGGACGGGAAGCGGCAGTCTGCTGCGGGACAGTTATAGAAGTTGAGCAGCGTCCCGGCAGGATAGGCCATGACTGCGATCTCCCACTTGCCACGCTGCTCAGTCATGTAGGCGATCTGGGTGCCGCTGGGTGAGAAACGCGGCGCTCGGTCACCAAAGCCGTTGCTTGTCAACCGCATCTGAGCGGTGCCATCGGCGTTCATGACGTAGATCTCGGCATTTTCGCCATCACCCGACTCGTACACAATCAGCCGCCCATCAGGCGACCAGTCCGGGTGTCGGTCGGGCTGTGAAGCAGTCGTCAAACGGCGCAATCCGCTGCCATCAGCGCCGATCACAAAGATGTCCATATTGCTGTCGCGCCGCCCCTCAAACGCAACCAGCAGCCCGTCGGGTGACCAGTCCGGCTCGCCATCATAGACCTGATTGTCAGTCAACGCGCGTTGATTGCGTCCATTGGCATCAGCAATCACGATCTCGGCGGTGTCCTCGTTCCCCTGCGTAAAGGCCAGCCGGCCTGGCCCGACGCCGGGGAGTCCGCTGGTGGCGGTGGGGGGCAAAGTCGGGTTGACGACGAGAGTAGGGGCGAGAGTGTAAGTCGGTGTGGGCTGAACCGTCGCTGTGGGTAGCAGGGTGAGAACCGTGGTGGGCACCTGCGTCGTTTCGACGGTGGACGTCTCGCTGGGCAGCGGCGATGGCTCAATGATTCCGCCTACCATCTCTGTTGCAGAGGGGGTTGGTGTGTCGCCAGGGATCACAATGATCTGCGGCGTATTGGTAATCTCGGCAGCCAGCGTGGCAGTGATCGGCGTGACGGTCGGCTGCGGCGGAGGAACTACCTGCCCGTGAGTATTTTCCCGCATCCACGAGAGGACGATGAAGACGATGCCCAGTACACCTAGCACCGCAGCCAGGCCCAGGATGCCGCTCAAGATCAGCGGCAACGGCAGGCTCCGGCGCTTAGGGGCTGGCGGGACATATTCCGGCGCGGCGGCATAGGCTCCTTCATAAGAGGCCTCGCTGGGCGGCATAACCTCCCCTTCGACATACACGATCTCCTCTTCAGCCTCCAACTGGGCTGGAGGCTGAAGAGGAGGTGGTGAGGATTCGACGGCCTGGCGGAACTCATCGGCGGCAGCTGAGGCGACGGTATAGCGTTCCTGGGGCAGCTTGGCCATCGCGCGTCGGATCACACGATCAATGCCGGCTGGCAAGGCCGGGTTGATCTCACGCACCGAGGGTACGCGCTCCTTGACGTGCATGTACATCACGGCCAGCGCCGTGTCAGCCTCAAAAGGGGGCCTGCCGGTCATCATCTCATAGATGATCGCTCCCAGCGCATAGATGTCGCTGGCAGGGGTAACGTCCTTGCCCTGGCACTGCTCTGGCGACATGTAGCTCGGCGTGCCGACCACCCCACTGCCGGTGATCTGGGTCGATGAACCCAGCAGTTTGGCAATCCCGAAGTCGGTTAGGTAGGCGTTGTTGTCCTCATCCAGCAAGATATTGCTCGGCTTCAGATCGCGATGGACAACCCCATGAGCGTGAGCATAGTCGAGCGCCTCGGCAACCTGCTCAATGATACGTGTCGCGGTAGGCAGGTCGATAGGGCCTTCGTAGAACAACTTCTTACGCAGCGATCCACCCTCCACTAACCGCATGGCAATGTAGGGCGTACCTTCGTGCTCACCATACTGGTACACCGGTAGGATCGACCGATGCTCCAGCCGCGCGATCACACGCGCCTCGTGTCGGAATCGCTTAAGGAAGGTAGGATCTTCAGAGGCTTGGGAAGGCAGAACCTTCAGCGCCACATAGCGGTCGAAGGACGGCTGGTAGGCCTTGTACACGGTCGCCATACCGCCCTGGGCAATAATCTCGACAACCTGGTACTCCCCAATATGCTCGCCAATCATAGCTGCCCTTTTGAGTCTCGGAACAATTCGCGCCTGCCCGGCTTCAATGTAGCACATCTGCTGGCGGGATGCTACCAACAGCTCCCACGTAAAGGCCAGTCGATGGCTGCGGCATCCTGTTCTGTTATAATGCGTAGAAATGCCTAGCGTAGCACGTGGTGATGTTCTGTGGCCAAACATGTGACCCTCAAAGACATAGCCAGGGAGGCAGGGGTCAGTTACCAAACTGTCTCAAAAGTACTGCATGGGAAGATACAGGTTACGCCAGAGGTCCGCGCCCGTGTTGAGCGCGTGGCCGAGGAGTTAGGCTATCGACCTAACATCCGGGCACGCAGCCTGCGCACCCAGGCCAGCCAACTCATTGGCTTCTCGTGGGAAGTCGGCAGCACAGATCAGATGAGTCCGATGACGAGTTCCCTTCTGCAGAGTATCGTCGAAGCATCCAGAGCTAGGGGATATCATGTTCTGTTGTTCCCACAGCCGTCAGGCCAGGATCAGCAAGACACCTACCGCGACCTCACACGTGTAGGCCAAGTGGATGGCTTTGTCCTATCTGATGTAGGCTACGATGACCCACGGGTTCCTCTGCTGCGAAAGGTCGAGATGCCATTTGTGGTGTTCGGACGCTCCACCCACAATTGCCGATTTCCCTATGTCGATGTGGACTCCCAGCAGGGCATCTACCAGGCCACCTGGCACCTGATTGCTCAGGGGCACCGCCGTATCGCGTTGTTGGGCTGGCCCGAAACATCGCGCGAGAGCAACGACCGTGTTGCCGGATACTTCCAAGCTGTGCAAGAGGCCGGCCTGCCTGTAGGCGAAGCCTGGATTATCCGTCGCCCAGGGGGTTTTGAGTTTGGCTACAGCGCGACCTGTGACTTGCTCGACCTGGACGGTGCACAACGACCCACAGCCATCGTTGCCGTGTTTGACTTGATTGCTGTGGGCGCTATGTACGCTTTGCTGAAACGCGGCCTGTGGCCAGGTCGGGACTTGGCCCTCACTGGCTATGGTGACTTGACTATCAATCAGTACCCTTTCCCTGGGCTGACGACTCTGCAAGTGCCAATCAGGCAGATCGGGCAGCAACTCGTGCGGGTTCTAATGGGCCTGATACATGGTCAGGGGCCAATGAAGCAGCAGATTCTCATCCCACCCCGGTTAGTTATCCGTGAGTCAAGCCAGGGCTGGCGGCCAGAGAGGTAGCAAGCTCTTTTCTGCCGTTGACGACCTGTAGTACAATGGAATTATGCTGAACCTACACGCTCTCACAATCCGTCAGAAGAAGCCTCCGAGTTCGTAGGAATCCCCAGCCTATAGCCAACTGTATATTGCTTCAGCCAGAACCCTCACCATAGCCCAGGGCTGAGGCAGTCTATGCGTGCAGGCGTTGTCCTGCTGGCTGAACGCTTCTGTACTCCTCTTTGGTGATAGTAAGGTAAATGACTATGCATGCCGATGCTCCGATCAAGCTTGTCCATGTGAGTGGTAGCCACCGCAACATGGGCCGCCAGATCGGCGAAACCTGCGTGCCAGCCATTGAACAAATGGTCGAGAACTACAAAAAACTGCTCCAGGCCAGTTACGATGAATTATACCTGACCTGGGACGATGCTGTGCTTCAGGCCCGTAAGTATTATCCCTACGCCCTGGAATACACGCCTCTCTACGTGGAAGAAATGCAGGGGATGGCCGAAGGGGCTGGTGTCAACTTTGACGATCTGCTGGTCCTGAACTGCATGGAAGGCGTTATGGTCGATGCGCTGCACCTGCGTTTTAAGTGCACCAGCCTGGCCGTCGGCGCAGAACATACCCGGAATGGCCATGTCTTGGTTGGTCACAACGAGGACTGGATCCCTATAGACGAAGACACCGTCTATCTGGTGCATGCCACGCCCGAGGATGAGCCGCCATTTTTGGCTATGACCTACGGTGGGATGCTGCCCAACGTTGGCTTCAATGCGGCGGGCATTGCTCAGTGCTGCGATTCGGTCTACCCACAGGATCTGCGGGTGGGCGTACCACGTGTCTGTGTGGCACGGGCAGCGCTGGGGGCGCCACGGCTGTCTATCGCCATGCGTAAGGCCATCATGAATTGGCGAGCTGCGGGCTACAATCACCTCTTCGCCGACCGCAACGGTGAACTATACAATGTCGAGGCCTCTGCGCATCGCTTTGCCACTCTATACGGCCATGACGGCTATCTGGTGCACACCAACCATTACCTGACATCCACCATGCAGGCCATTGAGGACAAACCAGAGGACCTGCTGATCTCTCATGTACGCTACAATCGCGCCAGCCGCCTGCTGCATAACCTGGGGCCTCATACCGTGGAGACACTTGAGGCCATTCTGTCCGATCATATGAATCATCCGGACAGCATCTGCCGCCATGTCAGCCCCGAAGATACGACGTTTGGCCAGTCAAAGACTGTAGCCTCAATGATCATGGACTTGACTACCTTTGAGATGCACATCGCATGGGGAAGCCCTTGTGAAGCAACCTTCCACACCTTTCGCCTGGAGGTTTGAGGTATGGCCGGTAATCCTTTGGAGCAGCTCGTCGAGAAGTACGAGCGCAATGGCTGGCCTGCCCAGCGACGCCCTGACTCAGGGCCAGCGGAAGGATGGAGCATCACCTTGATCTCCTCCATCGGCAGGTTACGCAGCCACACCCTGTCGCCGGACGGCAAACGCATTGCTTTCATCTGGGATTGTGCCGACACGTCTGACTTGTACGTCATGTCTCTGGCTGGCGGCTGGCCTGCCCGCCTGACTTTTGACCGCGACCCAGTTGCATATTGGCTTGACGACCCACCGCAGTGGTCACCCGATGGAGAGTGGCTGGCCTATACTGACAAGGGCCATGTGTGGGTTGTGCCAACGTCTCCCAAGCCGCCTGGTGGCCTGCCACGCCTGATCAGTGACTTCACCACCGGGGCCAGTATGCCACGGTGGAAGCCTGATGGCAGCGGTCTGCTAGTGGCGACGCATCACGGGAAGCGAGCAAGGATTCTGCTTGTCGATCCAGAGGGGACGTGGCCCCGCCAGATCAGCCAGGAGCCGGGATACAACTACGGACTGACTCCCTCGCCTGACGGGCGATACGCGGCCTATGTTCACTATCCTCCGGACGATCTCAACCGCTCCGACATTGTGGTGGTCGAGCTGAAGACCGGAGCCGTCCACAGGCTGACCAACACACCAGCCTACCGCAACACCGGCCCAAGCTGGTCACCAGACAGCAAACAGATTGCCTTCATCTCCGAACGACCTGGCTTCCGCGAGATATTCGTGACCAATGTCGAGAGCGGCGCCGAGCATCAGCTCACCCATGCGGGGTGCGATCTGTCTGAGCTGGCTTGGTCGCCGGATGGGACACGCATTCTGTGCACCATTAACCGGCGCGGCGTGCTTGACTTGGCGATCGTCGATGTGGCTTCTGGCAAACTGTGTGACCTCCACACCAGCTATGGAGTCCATTCTCGCCCCCAATGGCTGCCCGACGGAAAGAGCGTCGTGTACAGCTTCCAGGACTATCGCACACCGCCAGACCTCTTCCGAATGGATGTGGAAACGAGGCAGATCACCCAGTTAACCTTCACCTGCCCCCCTGCTGTGGCTGCGCTCGACATGGTGAAACCAGAGCAGGTCACCTACACCAGCTTCGACGGGTTGCCAATCCCCGCACTGCTGATCCGCCCAAAGAAGTCCAATGGAGCCGCCATCATGTATGCTCATGGCGGCCCGACAGCCCAGAACCTGCTAGAAGTCGAATTGCTGTGGCAATACTTTGTCGCCAAGGGCTATACTTGGATCGCACCCGACTTCAGAGGCAGCACGGGCTACGGCCTGGATTTCGAGCGGGCCAACCATGGACTGTGGGGGGTGGATGATACAAAGGATTGCCTAGCTGGGGCTGACTACCTCGTCTCTCAGCATGGGATCGATCCGGAACGGATCGCGATCTTCGGACCAAGCTACGGAAGCTATCTGGCTGTGTGCGCCCTGGCTGACGATCCTCGCTACCGCTTTGCCTGCGGCGTGGCTAAATATGGTGACTGCAACATCCTGACCTCGTGGGCGCAGACATTCCAGCCAGGCCGTGAATACCTAGAGGCGATGATGGGCCACCCCTCCGAACACCGTGAGGGCTACCGGGCGGGATCGCCAGTATGGCGGGTGGAGAACATCCAACGCCCACTGCTGATCGTCCACGGCCTGCTCGATGAAAACGTGCATCCCTTACAATCTGAAGAGCTGGTCGAGGCGCTTAGCCGTGAGGGCAAAACCTTCGAGTACAAGACCTATGCCGACGAGGGTCATGGGATTCTACGCCGCAAGAACTTGATTGACTTCAACACGCGTCTGGAATGCTTTCTCGACTGGTACTTGCTGTAAGCAGAAGCGCGTTGACTATCGGGGCACTGTGGAGGTGCCCCTTATCTTGGATACCATCAAGAGGGACCGCCATGTTGACGTTGGCCGCTCTGACCTCTGCCGACGTGCTTGCCATCCACCACACCTCGCTGCGCATCCTGTCCGAGGTGGGCATCTTCTTGCAAGATAGGGAGGCGCGTACCCTCCTGCTCGATCACGGCGCACATGTGCATGGAGAGCGCCTCTGTCTACCTCCTGACTTGGTGGAGACATGCCTGACTCACTGCCCGGCGCAGCTTACACTACGCGGGCGTGGCAGCCAGGCTGTGCTGGGCGTGGGCGATCTGCACACGCACAACATGGGTGGCGCACGCGACGTGCTCGAGGGCGATGACGTGCGACCAGCCACAGCGCACGACGTAGCCGAGAGCACACGCCTCCTGGACGCGCTGCCGAACGTGACCACTATCACACCACTCTACACCCCGCAAGATGTGCCGGCTTCGGCATTGACCGCCACGATGTTCAGCAGGACGGTATGTAACACCCTCAAGCCGGTCAATGGGCCTGGTGTGCAAACCCCCGCTGAGGTGCGGCTGCTCGCGGAGATGGCATGTATAGTCTTCGGTGAAGCCTCAGCGATGTCACTGGGCGTCTCCCCCATCAGTCCCCTGAACTTTCCGGCAGAGATCGCCGGAGCCATGCTGGAAATTGCACAGCAAGGCATTCCTTTTGGACCCCTGCCCTGCCCGCAGATAGGTGCATCAGCTCCGATGTCACTAGCAGGGGCGCTGGCCTTGCAGAATGCCGAAGTGCTGGCTTCCATCGCATTGGTGCAGCTAGTCAGGCCCGGCCTGCCAATCGTGTACTGCGGACGGCTGGCGCCAGTGGACATGCGCACTGCGTTACCTATCTGGGGCAACCCCGAGATCGGGATTGTGTCCGCAGCAACGGTGCAGATCGGACATCACTACAGACTGCCGGTCAATGTATATGGTCTGGCCACCAATAGCCACTCTCTTGACATCCAGAATGGTTATGAGCGTGCCCTGAATGCTGCCATTCCAGCATTGGCGGGCGCGGATGAGCTTTCAGGAGTGGGTGAGATTTCGGGCGGTACCGCATCATCCAATGTGCAGATCGTGATCGACGACGAGATCATGGGCATGGTGCATCGCCTCCGGCGTGGCCTGGTCATCGATGAGGAAACGCTGGCCTTCGAAGTGATCGCCCGTGTGATGGATTCTTCCCCACCCACTTTTCTGGCCGAGGCTCACACAGTGAAGCATCTACGTGCAGGCGAACTGTGGAGAGGAAAATTGGCTGTACAGGGCATCGATCGGGAGCGATGGACCAGCACCCAACGTCAGACGGTGGCTGTGCGTGCGCAAGCCGAAGCTAAGCGCATCCTGGCCGAGCACGTGGTCCCGCCGCTACCAGACGATCAGGTTCAAGCGCTGGACGAGATCGTGAGAGCTACATGGAATG
The DNA here is from genome assembly GCA_034435375.1 of Anaerolineae bacterium. Taxonomy (GTDB): domain Bacteria; phylum Chloroflexota; class Anaerolineae; order Aggregatilineales; family UBA3940; genus DAOTXR01. The sequence continues at coordinate 201,093 of DAOTXR010000048.1, read as the reverse complement.
GAAGGGCATAGACATGATCGATGTGACGAGGTACGAAGACCTGACCTGGCCCGAAGTCGCCGAGCTACCACGTAATCTGCCGTTGGTACTGCCTCTGGGCGAGAATTACAACATGGTTGCTATCGGACGCGCATTGGGTGTGGATGCGTTCTGTATCCTGCCCCCGCTGCCCTACGGCTGGCAGGGTAGCCCGGTGGCTGTCACCGAGGAGACGCTACGCCGGGTTGTGGCGGGAATCTTCAGCGGGCCACATGAGGAGGGTTTCACACACCTGGTTGTCGTACACGGCGGCAAGGAGAATCTCGAAACGTTAGGCCTACACCAGCTACGCCTGAGGCCCGCAGACCGACCTGTGCCCCAGGTCGCTGCCACGCCACAGCGGGTGGTTCTGATCCCCATTGGGCACACCGAACAGCACGGCTATCACCTGCCGATGAGCGTCGACACGGTGATCATAGATGCCATTGCATGTGGTGTGGTCAAGACGATTCCTAGCGAAGCCGAGATGTTGCCCACACTACCCTACGGCGTCAGCACGCACCGAAACCAGTTCGCGGGGACGTTTAACATGGGAGGGCGCGTCTTTGAGGATTTCCTGCAGGAAGTGGTCGATGCGCTGGTGGCGCATGGCGCTGATCGCATCTACCTGATGAGCGGACACGGCGGCAATATGTCGTTCTTGGTCAATGTCGTGAAATACTCCGGGGAACGCCATCCCCAGACTTTCATTGCTACCAGCTTTCTGCACACCGCAGGACGGCTGGGGGCGCCCGCTGTTGAGAAATATCGCCGCTCAAAGCGGGGCGGCATGGGACATGCTTGCGAGCTGGAGACATCGTACATGCTGTACCTCCGCCCTGATTTGTGCAATATGGATCGTGTGGTAGACGAAACAGATTTTATCAGCACACCAGGCTACTTTATGGACTGGATCGAAAGCGGCGACCTGATCGCCAACCCCCCCTGGACGGACGATACGACTACTGGAGCTTATGGGGCAGGCAGCCTTGCGACGGCTGAGAACGGCGAACGCTGGCTGAAAGTGGCTATTGAGGAAAAAATTGAGCACGTTCGTGAGATCCACGAGCAGCAGAACAGACGCCAAGCCAAGCGTTCTGCCCTGCGCAGAAATCAACCGCCTGAGTGCTGAAGCATCCAGACAGCAGTTTATGTGTCCCTCTCTACATCCTGGCTGGGGCGCGAGTCTCAGCAGCTGCGAAACAGAATAGATTTTGTTTGGAGGCAAAAACATGGTCGCCCATGAGTTAGTTCATGGGCGAACGCTTCAATCAGACTTGCCCTTTCCCATCCTCAGGCGATTAGGGCGGAGCATCTTCAATGGACCTGAAGGGATTCGAACCCTTGACCTCTACAGTGCGATTGTAGCGCTCTCCCAGCTGAGCTACAGGCCCTGGAGCATCGACAACGCCATTCTATCGAGCACCCCAGGTATTGTCAAGCTAGCAAAACTCTCGCGACACACCATAGCCTTCCGATTCTGGCCGCTGTGGGGCACAGGGCATCAATCAGCGTTCGCCTTTCCCAACAGCCAAGAGTTCATCGCTTCTCTCTCCTCAGTTCTCTTTCTTCATACCCCCTGTGGTGAGCCTCTTTACTGGTATACAGGAATAGCAAAGCAACCTCTCACAGATGTATCTTCATCCGGACCGACTGGGCCAACGTGCGCGCTCGCTGGGGCGCATCACCTACATAATGCGAGGCATCCATCAACTCACGGATCGTCTTCGCAGACACATAAGCTGTGAAGGTCAAGTCCTGGGCCAGCAGGTCAGAGAGTGGGTTAGGCTGTCCAGCCCGGATCGCAGCCCAGGCAGACATGCTGTGCTCGCGGATGCGTTCGTGCATGGCCTGGCGGTCGGCTCCGGCCCGCCCCAATGCCATCAGCACCCGTTCAGTGGCAGCAAAAGTGCCATAGTAAGCCAGGTTGTTCCGAATTGCACGCTCATCGACTTGAAGCCCTTGCACCAGCCTCAAAGCTGTGATCAGCATCTCGTCTACTGCCAGAAAAGCCTCTGGGATCACGATCCGGCGGTTAGCCGAGTCGTCGAGCGTGCGCTCTAGCAACGAATGGGCGGCGTTGTCCCACGCTATACGCGGCAGAGCAGCCATGTAGCGTCCCAGGCTGTCGAGATTCTCGGCGCTGACCGGGTTGCGCTTGAAAGGCATGGCCGATGAACCAACCTGCTTTGCGCCGAATGGCTCTGACCACTCGCCGAGAGGAGGCGATTGCAGAATGCGCAGGTCAAAGGCAAAGCGGTAGATCGACCCAGCCAGCCCGGCAAGCGCCGCAAGCAGCACATAGTCCTGACGGCGAGGGTAGGTCTGAGCAGTTACGAGGAAAGCCTCGAGGCCGAGTGATGCCATCACATGGGCCTCAAGCTCGGCTGGAGAGACGCCAGTTCCGTCTAGCTGCTCAGCGTAGCTGGCGCAGGTACCGACCGCGCCCTTGATGCCCTTGCCACGTAGATCGACGCGAAGACGGCGCAGATCCATTTCGTCGGCTAGGAGGTCCTGGGCATAGTTAGCAAGACGGTAGCCAACCGTGGTCGGCTCGGCAGGCTGGAGATGCGTCCAGCCAATGCACGGTACATCGGCCCAGCGTTCGATCTGGTCTGCCAGTGCAATCAGCAGAGCATCGAGCTTGGCCAGCACCAGGTCGAGTGCATCGCGCAGGCGGGTCACCTCGGCATTGTCCGAGATGTCCATGCTGGTTGCGCCCAGGTGGAGAAGGCCGCCGCCGACCGGGCACTGTTCGGCGAAGGTCCGCAGTTCGGCCATCAAGTCGTGACGGATTTCGACCTCAATCTCAAGGGCACGGGTGAGGTCCACATCATTGACATGAGCTTGCAGGTCGGCAACCTGCTCAGGAGTGCCCAGGCCAGCCCTGACCTGAGCTTCAGCCAGCGCCACCCACACGCGGCGCCAACGCCGCCGCTTTTCGACCTCTGACCACAGTGCACGCATCTCGGCGCTGCCGTAGCGCCAGGAAAAGGGAGATTGGTAGCAGGATCGATCAAGCATGGCTGCTCGTGAATTCTTAAGCCCCGGGCATTAACTGCGGGTTGCTTGCGCTGGCTGGCGGGTCTGCCTTCGAGCCGTGTCGTCGCGATGTTGGGACACAGCACTTCATGTCACAACATCTATCCCTTCTGAATCTGCTCACGCAGCGTATCGATGTTTTCCTGCACGACTTCGGTACGTGGGTCTTCCATCGCATCCAGGATCTGGAAGGCGCGCTCGTAATGCTCCAGGGCCAGCGACAGAGCGCCCGTCTTTTCGTACAGCAGCGCGATGTTGTTCAACGTGGAAGCCTCGCCGAGACGGTCACCCAGCCGCTCCTTGAGTGCCAAGCTGCGCTTGAAGTGCCCCAGGGCCCGGTCGGTATCCCCCCGGTTGAAATAGATGATCCCCAGGTTATTCAGCGCCTGGGCTTCACCTGACTGGTTGTTCATGTTGGCATAGATCGCCAGGCTGCGCTGATAGGCTTGCTCGGCGTCATCATCGCGGCCCATACGCTCGTACACCGCGCCAATGTTCAACCAGACCTGCGCCTGTCCCTGCCGATCGTTCAACATGCCATACATGTCAAGCGCCCGCTGGAAGGTATTCAACGCCTCGTCCCATTGCTCCTGCCAGTACAGCACTCCCGCCACGTTGTTCAGCGCGTCGGCAATGTCCTCACGTACACCCAGCATCTCACGGATCTTCAGGCTGCGCTGGTAGAAGCTATGAGCCTCAGCATAGTGGCCCTCGCGCTCATGCGTCGCCCCAATGTTGTTTAAGGCCGCCGCCTCGCCAGCAGGATCGCCAAGCTTCTGGCTGATGGACAGGCTACGCTCGAAGCACAAGCGCGCCCCGGGCAGGTCGCCTAGCATCGTGTGGGCATAACCCAAGTCGGCCAGGTACATGTGCTCACGCATGACATCGCCATCTTTATTTGCCAGGTCAACAGCGCGTGTGGCGAGCACAGCCAAGTTTGCCCACAGCCCACGTCGCTCGAAGTAACTCATCAGCGTGTCGGTAAACAGGTTCGCAGCAGGCTGGTCGTTGACAATAGCATCGCCGTACGCAGCCAGGATCTGCCCAAGCTGCCGGTCGATCTGCTCGTCATTGTCGGGCTGCTCAACTAGCGCAATGTAGTACTCACGAATGCGTTTGGCTGCCTCGCGCAGTGCGTCAGGTCGGGATGTCTTACATAGGTGGCTGCGGAGTGCACTGTGCAGGGCATAATAACCTCCCGGCATACGCTGCACCAACGATGCCTCGACCAGCATATCGAGTGTCGAACGAGCTTCCTCAGGAGACATTTGCCAGCAAGCCGCCGCAGCCTGGTAGGAGAAGGGAGAACCGCTGCCCGCACTGAACGCCCCTAGCAGCGCTGAGCGCTGAAGCTGTGCTCCGCCAAAACGCGACAGCACCACATTGATCACCAGCCCCAGGGCGTGCTCGCGCACCTTAGGATCGTCAGCGTCCAGCGTCGAAATGGGGCCTTGGTCGTCGCGCAACACTTCGAGCAGCCGCAGCCACGTAATCCCCTGGCGTGCCTGCGCCCCCACCAGCGCCAGGGCCAGGGGTGAATAGCCGAGCCGCTTGATGATCTCCTTGACCGTTGGCAAGTAAATGTCAGGTAGGATGCCAGCCCACTCAACCAGCAACTTGAGGGCTTCATCCTCGCGCATGCGGGTGACGGCATAACGGCGCGTCTTGAAAGCGTAGCTGATCTCATCCACCTTATCCGTGGTGATCAACCGCACACAGTTTGGCCCACCAACATTGAGAGCCTTGACCTGCTCAACGTTGGTCACATCGTCGATCACCAGCAACATCCGTGACTCGCGCAGCATAGTGCGCAGCGCCGCGGCGCGACTGGCTGTATCAGGCAGGCTACTCAGGTCGTTGCCCAGCGCCTGACCCCAGATGGACTGTGCATGTTGAGGGTCATCGCCTTCGCCCAGCGAGTACCACAGCACACCATCTGGAAAAGCCTCAAGCACTTCAGCGTCGTGAGCCACAGCTGCGGCCAGCGCTGTTTTTCCCGATCCAGGTGGACCGTGCAGCGTCAGCGGGGCGAGTGAAGTTGTGGGGCGTCCCAGCAGCAGCTTCTTGATGGCGAGCAACTCGGCACGCGGCACGAAGTAAGGCGGCAGGTCAGGAGCCTGGTAGGGAACATCTGGATTCGCTGGCTTGCTGACCAGCTTGAAGGTCACACTTTCGGCGGATTCGCTCCCCGCCACATCTGAAGTGGGGATTGCCGCACCAGGATTCTCGCTCATGTCTCGGTCCTCGCCGAACTGGGCACTTGGAAGTATGCACCTGACCGGATTCACGCATCGTTTACCAGTATAGCACAAGTGTCTTAAGTACGCTTGGGAACAGCCGACTGAGTCAGGGAAATAGATAAAATCATCAGTGAACAGGCCCCTGCTTACGAGCAGGATAGATGAAGTAGGGATGCCCGTGCATCGAGCGGCAGCCCCAGACAAAGGGAGAAGAGCCTGACATCACAGCGTGAGAGCAGGGGCAGACCCATCCTCATCTCACGGAGGGGCCAATGTAGGCATCGTCAGCGCCTGATCGATGAATGCAACCACCAACCAGCCCTGTCCGTCGGGGATCAGCGCGATGACCTCGCCCAATTGGTTGGTAAGATAGAGTTGCTCATCCTCGCCAACACGCCCACTCTGGGTAACTGACATGAAAGGTATCTCGCTGCTCGTTGCCCACCCCAGCCGATCGCGGACACCGGACATGTTGCGCCAGACCTCACCGAAGCCGCGCACCGGCTGGAACAATCCCGAGGGGGGCTGGATCGACGGGTCCGATTCCGGGCTGCCCTCGATGAAAGGATCGGCTACGAGCAACCAAGCCGGATTAGACTCGTTCGGACTGGTGGGGAAATCATTGAAGAGCACCACGATCTGGTCATTCGCAGCCAGCCAGATCATACGTCCACGCTCAAATTCCTGTGTCACAGCCAGAGACACGACTGGCTCGTTCTGCGGGCAGCTATCCTCAGGGCCAGGTGCAAAGAACCATGTGAACGGGCACGTCACTTTGACCCTCACCTCCCGCTCAACGGTAGTGATGCCGTTGGTCACAGCCAGGACATAAATCTCTGAACGACCTATGGCTTCGGCAGTAACCGTCAGCGATCCTTCCAATGCCACTGCCCAGGTACGGCCCGGTGTTCCATTTTCATCGCGGCGATAGATGGCGGCCTCAGTGCCGTTCTGTGAGGACCAGAACAACAGAATAGGCTCATCGGGAGAGACTTCCTCAGGAGTAGCGGCAAAATAGACAATGTGTGGCTCCCGTCCGGTTGTCAGGCCAGGGATCGGCGTCTCGTTGGCGGCAGGCGTCGATGTAACTCCAAGCGGCGGCGTTGGCGTCCCGGCAGGCGTCGAGGTAGGTGTGAGCGTCTCGGTTGGAGTTGGCACGCTGGTGCTGGTCACTGGCGCTACAGCGGGTGTTGGTGAAGGGGCAGGGCTAGCGGTCAATGTGGGCAAAGCTGCCACCGTTGGCACTTCACCCAGCCACTCTGAACACCCCACACACACGATCAATGCCAGGAATACCCCTACCGGCCGGAAGGGCCACGATCCGCAGGATGCCATATGACTTGCCTTCTTTACTGTTCGGGTTTCCGGCTGCATCTTACTTCTCCCCAGGTTGACTGGCAAGTTGAAGCGATCCCTTCACCATCCCAATGAATCGTGACTGGTCTGCCCACAGAGGTTATACTTCTTGCCAAGTGCATCAGCCCGATCCATGCATGGGAGGAGACAGCATGATCACCATCGAACAGGCACGGACACTTTATTCAGACGCTGATCCGATCCATGACTTCTCACATGTGCTTCGGGTGCTGAACACCGCCGAGCATCTGGCCAGACTGGAGGGGGCCGATGTCCACGTGGTCCGCGTGGCAGCCCTGCTCCACGATGTCGCCCGTCCAGATGACGATGCCAGCACAATGGAAGCAAAGGCGCACACCGACCACGCTAGGCTGGCTGCCCTTGAGGCACGCCGCATCCTCGCCGGTGAAAGCCCCGCCTTTGTCGAGGCAGTGGCGCACGCTATTGAGGCTCATCGCTTCCGGAACAATGTCTCGCCGCAGACGCTTGAGGCCAAAGTGCTGTTCGACGCTGATAAGCTAGATGCCATTGGCGCAGTGGGTGTGGCTCGCGCCTTCAGCTTTGGCGGTTGGCTGGGCCAGCCGTTGTGGGGCGAGGTGTCGGAGGACTATGCGCCCGGTCAAAATGATGAGCCTCACACTGCCCACCACGAGTTTCACGTCAAGTTGAAGCGCATCAAGGACATGCTGTATACAGATAGTGGTCGGCGTCTAGCCGAAGGACGGCACCGTTTCATGGTCACATTCTTCGAACAGATGGCCGCCGAGATCCGGGGTGAGCGGTGACTGCCGACGCATCCACGGGGCGTCGGCGCAGAGGCCGCTGGCACCAAGTGGCGCTCTTCATCGCCAGTCTCCTTCTCTTTGTGTTGGCGCTGGAGCTGATGCGGAACGGAGCCCGCGGGCTTACCCCTCTGATCAACAACCTGCTGCGGATCAACAACCCAGTCAACGGGTTGGGATTTGGCTGGCTGTTTGCCTATGTAGTGATGAGCGGCTCTCCAGCAGCGGCAGCCTCGCTAACGTTCTTTGATGCCGGGTTGATCGACCAGGCCAGCGCCTATGCCATGATTACTGGCTCTCGAATGGGAGCCTTCCTGTTGATTTTGGTCGTCGGGTTCGTGTACATGCTGCGCGGAGGTGAGCGCGTCGCCAGCTTAGTCACCGGGTTGTTGTCGCTGACTATCACGGCCAGCGTCTACCTAGCAGCCCTGCCCCTCGGCTACATACTGATGACCTCTCGCTGGCTAGATGACCTGATTCCCCTCAAGCCCAATGGGCCAGTGGTGTCTGTTGTCAATCTGGCGCTTGGCCCGCCCGTACAGTTTATCTCGGGCTTTCTGCCCTCCTGGGCAGTGTTCCTGGTCGGGCTGGGGATCATTACTGCCAGTTTCAATCTGTTCGACAAGACACTGCCTAGGCCCAACCTGAGGGAAAGCGCCTTCAGCGGCGTGGCACGCATCCTCTACCGCCCGATGGTAACGTTCACACTGGGATTGGCCGTAACGATGATCACCATGAGCGTGTCGGTATCGCTGGGGCTGCTGGTGCCCCTCTCAGCACGGGGGTACATCCGTCGCGAGAACCTGGTACCATATATCATGGGCTGTAACATTACAACGTTCGTCGATACGCTGGTAGCTGGTCTGTTGTTGGGCAACCCTCATGCAGCGGTAGTGGTGCTGGCCCAGATGATCAGCGTACTGATCGTCTCCATTGTGATCCTCGTGTTATTCTTTGGCCCTTATGAGCGTGGTGTGTTGAGGCTGGCGCTGTGGCTCAGCGAGAGCCGCACCAGGTTGGCAGCGACTCTACTGATCGCCCTCGTGCTGCCTCTGGTGCTTTTGGTAGTGAGGTGAAAGAGTATGCGCATCTTGGTCGCAAGTGACGGCTCACCCTACGCGCGGGAGGCAGCACTGTTTGCAAGCTGTATTGCTAAGCCTGCTTCTGCCGATATGGTGCTATTGGGCGTAGTTGAGCAGCATCATACCGAGGACGATCTGCGCCGCGTGCTGGAGGCTCTACGTGAGGAGATCGCACAGGGTAGTGAAATCCAGTGTGAGATCGTGATCCGGCATGGCGACGTGACCGACCAAATTCTGGCCGAGGTACAGGAACATTTCTATCACATGGTGGCCATCGGCGTGCGGGGTCTTAGCAAGCGCCGTCGGCGTTTGATGGGCAAGACGAGCATACGGCTGGTCCAGGAGATCACAGCGCCGCTGCTGGTCGTCACGTTGGGACGGCACACGATCAGGCGCGTCCTGATCTGCACCAGCGGCGAGAAACCAGGCGAGGCCGATGCTTTTGTGGGTGGAGCGCTGGCCGCACTGGTTGGAGCACAAGTGACGGTACTGCACGTCATGTCGCAGCTCCCCCTGGCTCCCAAGGCTCCCATCGACGATCTTGAACACGATGCGCCTGACTTGATACAGAGCGGCACCCGCGAAGGTCAGCACCTGCAACGCCTGCTGAGCATTCTGGCCAGTTGGGGAATCGACCAGGAGCAGTTGAATGCCAAAGTGCGGCATGGGCTGGTGGTAGACGAGGTGATCGCTGAAGTGCGCGAAGGCGACTACGATTTGGTCGTCATCGGCGCGCACCAGATACCTGCGGATCAGCCATGGGCTAAACTGCGCACCGTGCTTCAGGAGGATATTGCTGAGGGCATCTTAAAACGCACACGACGCCCGGTGCTGGTCGTCCGTGCATTGGATGAGCGGAAGTGGAAAATCAGCCAGCCGAGGTCTGCAAGCGAATGAAATTCAGCCGTGAGAGCGCGCGGACCTGTTCGGCAGCGCGGTAAGAACTGCGCACCAGCGGGCCGCTTTCAACCCACTTGAACCCCAGCTCCTCCAACCCAATGCGCTTCAACTCGGCGAACTCATCCGGGTGATAGTAGCGCTCGATAGGCAGGTGCTGCTTGCTCGGCTGGAGGTACTGGCCGATAGTTAAGATACTGACTCCTACGCTGGCTAGGTCACGCATCACCTCTACCACCTCTCCAAATGTCTCGCCCAGACCCACCATGATGCCACTCTTGGTCAACACCAGTGGGTCCAGACGCCGAGCATGGCCAAGGGTCGTCAAAGCCCACTCATAACGATCCTGGGGCTGGACCTTCTTAAACAGACGCGGCACTGTCTCAACATTGTGGTTGAGAATCTCAGGCTGCGCATCCATCACGATCCGCAGCGCCTCCGGATCGCCCTTGAAGTCCGGGATCAGCACCTCAATCGAACAGCCGGGGTGGACCTGCCGGATGCGACGGATGACCATGGCGAAGATCGGTGCGCCGCCGTCCCGGCGCTCATCGCGGTTCACCGACGTGATGACCACATGGTCGAGGTTCATCGCTCGCACTGACTCAGCGACGCGGTCTGGCTCGCGCCAGTCGAGCGGCGCAGGACGCCCGGTTTTGATGTCGCAGAAGCCACACGAGCGTGTGCAGGTATCTCCCATCATCAGGAAAGTAGCAGTGCCCTTGCCCCAGCATTCACCGATGTTGGGACACATGGCTTCCTCGCACACCGTGTGCAACTCTTTGCTGCGCATCAGAAGACGGACCTGCTCGTAAGTCTCACCACCAGGCGCACGAACTCTGATCCATTCCGGGCGGCGGCGTGGCCGCTGGCCGACAGATGCGATCTCGTTGGGATTGATGGCGCTCATGATCACTCTACTTTATACCTGTAGGGGCATCCGACATCCGTTGTGTACAGATTATAGCGAGGGCCAATCGGACACACCAAGGGGCGCCAGTGCTACAATGCCGCTGCGCCCCTGTCCCAGAAGGAGTTTTTTTGACCGAATTTCAGTGTCGAGCCGCCTGTTCCCTAGCCGCCAGACGTCTGAGCATAGGCAAGGCCCGACGAGGAGGCCGAAACGACGGTTGGCGAGCCGTTGATCACCACATCCCAGTACGGCACCCAGCCAATGCCGTACAGAATGACGTTGATGTCTTTCTTGAGTGGCGAGATGCGAGTCTCTTCAATTTGCTGGAGGGCCTGCACCCATTTGTCTTGTACGGCTTGAAGCGCCTGCTGCATCTCCTGCTCAGTCGCATTGAACTGCTCCACGATGCGCTGCAAGTCCTGCTCGATGGTCGATACCTGGTCTTTGCTCATCGTGGTGTAGCGCCGCATGCGGCTAGTGCGAGAAAGCGTGTAGTAAGCGCGGCCTTTCATCAATTGAATCAATGACTCGCCCGCAGTAAGCAGCTCTTCGCGCTTGCGATCTTCTAGCTCGTCCTGTTCGGACTCCAAGCGTTTGGCCTTGCGTTGATACTGCTGTTCCAAAGCAGCCAGCTTCTGATCATAGCGAGAAGCCACACGGTCGATTTCAGCATCACGCTGCTCACGAGCCACAGCCTGTAACCGTGCGACAAAGTCACGCCGGTCCTCATTGACGCCGCTATACATCTTGAGTACCGGGTTAAAGTACATGGACAACGCTGCGTTGTAGTAAATCCAATCAATCAGATTGTTCTGCAGGTCCTTGAAGCCTGAGCCGGTTCTCAGCGCGGAGGGAATATCCGCGTAGTAAGCCGTCGTGAACGGCTCCAGGTTGAGTGCATGTGGGTCGAAGGGGTCGGACACATATTGCCCCCAGTCGAGCATCGGGACACGCGGCAGAGTGGGTACGATGAAGGCGTAGGTATAGGTTTCCGAGAAACCAGTCTTGGCGTGGGCAAAACGCACCATGGTCTGGGCCAGCAGGGATGCCCGGTACAGCAGGCGTCTGCGGGTCTCGACATGAGCAGCAGGCTGCCGGGTCCATGCCTCCCAATTACGGATAGCCTGCTCGACGGTGTAGTCAGTGGGCAGGTAGTATTGGTAAACCGACGGCGGCAGCGTAGGGGGCATGGCCGAGAAGCCAGGTGGAGCCTCCTCCTCGACTGCTGGAAGAGCAGCCGGCGCCGGAGGCACAGCTCCCACGTCTGAGGTGGTCGCCGAGTACGTTGGCGACGTGGCCGGGCGTGACGGCGCGGCGGGCGCTGCATAGCCTGCCTGCTGGCCGTAGCCCACCGGCTGCTGTGGGATGGCTCCCTGAGCAGCAGGGCGGTGGCTGGCCACCGCCTGCTGCGGGGCTTGCTCGAGCTGACGCTGATTGACCATCAACTCGCTGATCTGCTGACGGGTCAACGGGCCGCGTAGGTAAGACATTGTCCAGCGCGTGCGCATGAGTGTGGGCGTGTTAGGCTCGTGGACGTTGTGCATGATAAACTCACGCGGCGCAAGCCGCCCCAGCAACATGGCAACAGTTCCAATGTCGAGCGCCGAGGTAGCATCGCGAGCGCTGTCTAGACCTTCCAGCACGCGGTCTTTGTCATTCTCAGTTTGCAGCTTGCCGATAAACCACGTCCCGGCGTTTGAGAGGCCCTTATAGTCGATGTCCTTGGGGTTCTGGGTCGAGACCAGCATGCCGATGCCGAAAGCACGTGCCTGCTTGAGCAGCCGTAAGATCGGTTCTTTGGTCGGCGGATTGAAGGGGTGCGGCGGGAACATGCCAAACACCTCGTCAATGTACACCAGAGCACGTAAGCTGGTCGAGCCGGAGAGCGTGCGCATCCACGACAGAACAGACTCGAGCAACAGCGTAATGATGAACTGGCGTTCAGCATCGCTGAGATGGGCAATGTAGACGATCGTCGTTCGTGGGTAGCCCTCAGGAGTGAACAGCAGCGACGGGATGTGGATCGGTTCGCCCCTAAGCCACGCCTGGAAATTGGGCGCGGCAATGATATTGTTCAGTGTCTGGGCCAGCTTAAAGCGCTCCTTCTCAGGGAAGACGACATCCACGTCCATCACACCCAGCTTCCCAAAGGGCGGCTGCTGGACCTGGAGGATAAGTTGCTCCATCGACAGATCGGTGTTATTGCGCCAGTTGTATTCGAAGATATTGGACAACAGGACGTGTTCGCGATCCTCCACTGGCTTGGCGTTGATGCCAATCAGCGCCAGGATGGCTGTCACGATGCCAGAGATGCGCTCACGCAGCGCCTCCTCGTTGCCTGCCCACCCCTCCTGCGGCGCGGCAAAGGACTGCAGAATGCTGAGTTGCAGGCCCGCCTCCGAGCCGGGGGTGTAGATGCTGAAGCGAGACGAACGCCGGAAGTCCTGGATACGTTCATTGGTGATCCCCCAGCGGGTTAACCCTTCCTGCCAGCGCTGGGCGACCGTGGTGGCATGCTGCTCAATGGTATGGTCCTCCCGCAACGCATCCTCAGGGTTGACCCAGGGAAGAAAATACTCTGGCTTGAGGTCTGGGAAGGCGAGCAGCATGTTGGTGATGTCTCCCTTGGGATCGATGATCAGCGAAGGGATGCCATCGATAGCAGCTTCCTCAAGGATAGTGATGCCCAGCCCCGTCTTACCACTGCCAGTCATGCCCAGGATCACACCATGGGTAGTCAGGTCGCGAGCATCGTAGTAGACAATATCGTCCTCAATGATCTCGTGAGTATCCGGATCAACCCGCGCGCCGAGATAGAAGTTGTTGGGCGCCTCAACATAATGCATCTGCCGCTGCATGGGTCACTCCTCCATTAGAAAATCACATCGCGAACCTGCTTGTACATACCCACCTGCTCGCTAGGGAGCCACACACTGCCCACTGACGGGCTGGACGGCCTCAACCCACCGTCGATTGAACTCCTCCTCATACAATGCAGCGATGTTGGGATTGTGAATAATCAGCAGGTTTTCATCATTGGACTCAGAAGCGTTGGCGCTGAAATTAAACGATCCTGTGGCAACTATCGCCCCATCGATGACGATCACTTTGTGGTGAAAGGTACGAGGGTTGCCATCCAGGCGAACATCATAGCCCGCCTCGAGCAACGGCGGGCACGAGGAATACTCTGTATCAGCTCCGCGCTGCTCAAAAATGCCTAGCACCTCAACCCCCGCCGCGCCGCGTTCCGTGATAGCATTGGCCAGGCTGTCATCGGTAAACGAGAAGGCCATGAAGTGAATCGATCGCTGCGCCTCTGAGACGATACTGATCAACTGGCTCATCACATCATCTTCCGGCGCGAAGTAGTTCTCAACCCACATATCTCCGACCTGAACCCCTGGGTGAGGAGTATTGGCGGGGGAGGTTGGCCCGAACTCTCCGTTGAACATCTCCTCAAACTCTACGGTATAGTTCTCGGCCAACTCTGGCGAGACAATGGTGATGACATTGTTGTTGTTGCGATAGACATCGTTGATGGTGATGTTGGTCGAGCCAGTCCATACAATGGTGCGGTCGATGACATAAAACTTGTTATGCATGAACGCCCCGCGCTCGTCCGGTGTGGCCGGGATCCCTGCCTTGATCAACTGCTCCATCTGTGGGTCTTCTTCGGTATGTTCGTTGTCGTAGACAATGCGCACCTGCACGCCGCGCTGATGAGCAGCAATCAGTGCATCGGCTACGTTTTGCAGATTAAACTCGAACATGGCCGCGTCGATGGTCGATTGCGCATTGTTGATGAGAAAGAGCAGGTTATCCTCCAGACCGCCGGTCGTCACGTCATCAAAGGGGATCACAGGATCCGTAAAGTAGACAGCCCAAGAACCCTCAGACGCGCCGATCTCCTCTCCCCCCGAAACAGGTGGTCGTGTTTCAGCGGCCTGAGGCTCTTCGAAGGGGTAGAGGCTCAGCACGCCGAGCACAGCCACGAGAACTACAGCCAACGTAACGATCAATGTGACAAGGTTGACCTGCTGCTTAGAGGTTTTTTTCTTGGCCATTGCCTACCTTCGTTATTAGTGTTCATCGGAAGGGTCTCTCAAAATTCCTTCAATCGATGAAACCCCCGGGTTTAACCCAAAACGCTCTTGTTAGATGCTCAGTCCGAAAGCAAATGCGACAGAATGTAGTTCAACGCCTGGCCCGGAGCCAGCATGTACATCTCCTGAGCAGCCCGCTGAAACTCCTGTGGCGGGGCACAGCGCACTACAGGCACCTGAGCTGCCGCCTCGAAAATCCGTGGGAGACCCTCGGCTAGTTCATCTGGTGCAAGCGCGGGAAGTTTGCCTACCAGCCGGTTGATGCGGCGAATAGCTGTGCGCAGAGCCTGCAAGTGCTGATCGAGGTACTGATCTGCCTGATAGCTGTCCATCTCGACGGTGAGCAACGCCAGCTGCCGCGCCACGGCAGCTCCCCACTCGATCAAACGGGTAGCTTCGGGATCGCCAAGCTCGTCGGTCAGGCTGCTATCATCAGTGATTTGCTCAACAACACGGCGTATTCTCTCATCCATTATATCACCTGTTTGTGTTCGGACTGGCATCAGGCGGCGCAAACCATTTGGGTTCGAAGGTCGCAGGTTGGTATGTGTCCAGATAGGCCATCGCGCCCGCGGCGTCGTGGGCCACGTGGTACAACTCACGATAGACCGGCTTGGCAAAGCGCTGCTCGTAGAGGTGCTCAAACAGCGCTGACAGATGGTCAAAGAACCCCTGAACGTTCAGCAGCACAATGGGCTTACAGTGCATTCCAAGCTGCCTGAGGGTGATGATTTCAAGCGCTTCTTCCAGCGTTCCAAACCCGCCCGGCAGCACGACAAAGGCATCAGAGCGGACTTCCATGACGGCCTTACGCTCACGCAAGTCGTGGGTGACAATCAGCTCGTCGGATTTGTCGTAGCCTTGCGGCAACAGCGAGCCAGGGATCACGCCGATCACCTTACCACCATGGGCATGCACACTGCGGGCCACAGCGCCCATCAGACCGATACGCCCACCGCCATAAACCAGGGTACAGTTCCGTTGGGCAATCAACGCACCGAGTTCGGTTGCGGCTTCGAAGTAGGCCGATGCCAGCCCGTCACTCGATGAGGCATAAACGCAGATAGTCTGGGCGCGACTCATGTCATGTGATCCCTGACGGCACTCCATCGACAAGGCAGGCCACAACCGTGATTCTAGTGAAGCTCTGTAGGATGGCAAGGCTGATATAATCGAGATCGCCTTCGGCCAAACGCCCGATCGATAGCACAAGTGTACTACAGATGTGCGGCAGATTCCAAACGGGGTGTAGAGTTATGCATTGCCCACCAAGTCGATGGCGCTTTGGAGCAGAGCAGGATGCCCAGCCATGACCCACGGCTCGCCAAGATGCCATGGGGAACCCTGAGGACGGCACAGGTCGCCGCCCACCTCACGGATGAGCACTGCTCCGGCAGCTACATCCCACGGCTGGATTCCAAAGTTGTAATAGAGCTGCACACGTCCACAGGCCGAGTAAGCCAGCGCCAGCGCTGCCGAGCCAATCGCCCTGATAGTACGACACTGCCGTGCCAGCGCCACCGTCGCGCCGATCATCTGCTCGCGGGTAGAGGGCGCATGCGACCAGTCCACACCGACCACCGCTTCACCAAGCGGCACCGGTGACAGAGGCCCAATGGGGCGACCGTTGAGCGTTGCGCCCAAGCCATGGGCCGCCAGAAACAACTCTCCGCGCAGCGGGTCATAGATCGCTCCAGCGACCGGCTGCCCATCCACCGCCACGCCAACCGAGGTGCACACCAGTGGCAAGCCAACAGTAAAGTTGGTCGTGCCATCTAGGGGGTCAACCATCCACACTACTCCGGAAGAAGGGATAGACCACACGCCATTCTGGTCAGGTTTTCCCTCAGGCATTTCCTCAGCCAGGATGTGGTGATCCGGATGACGCTCGCGGATCACTGCCAATGCCTCCGCCTGGGCTGCTGGGTCGGTGTCGGTCACAAGATCGCGTGGCCCAGTCTTCTGGCGAATGCCACGTGGCCTGCCAAAGTCGGCCCGAACGACCTGTCCCGCACGCCACACCGCGAGGTGGGCTGTCTGGAGAAGAGACTCAAGAAATGCTGAGTCCATCATGGAGAAACCTTCTCGACGATCAGCAGATGCGAAAGCCCAAACAGCCGGAGCGGAGTCTTCTCAGCAGCGTGGAGCAGGTCGCGCAGCGCCCGTCCCAGACGTGGAAAGCGTGCGATGATGTTGTCATAGGCGCCGAAAATGCGCGTGTGGTATACCATCCGCAGTGGCAAACCATCGATCAGCCTCAGAAGGTCACGTTTGCGATAGACCCGCACATGCGGAGCCAGCCTGTCACGCAGCACGCTGGGCAGGTAGTTGATCAACGGCGTGTTGCCGAAGTGGTAAACACCCCGCCAGTAGTGCCCATGCGTCTCAAAAGGGTACCAACGATTGGGACAGAAGATCACCGCACGCCCTCCAGGGCTGAGGACACGTGCCATCTCGGCCAGCGCGGCGCGGTCGTCCTGGACATGCTCGATCACCTCGTGGGAGAGGATGACATCAAAGGTATTGGCCGGATAGGGCACGTTCTCGGCAGTCGCTACGTGCGCTAAAGGGACATACTTATGTGCAGTCGCCACACGATTGGGTTCAATATCAAAGGCAAAGACGTGCGGACTGTCCTCCTGAAGTCGTACAGCATAGGCCCCCAGGCCACACCCATCGATCAGGATAATGCTCCCCCTGGTGTTCGCCCAACGGCGAATCATCGCCAGACGACGATCCTGTCCAGCACGCCACACATAGCTGGGCGCACCGCGTTCAGCATGTTTGGCCTCGATGCTGGTCATAGTCGCCCTGCCATGGCCAGCAGTTCCTTGAGCTGCTGAATGTTAGCGATGGGCGAGGGATCGACCTGATAGGCCATCGCCAGGTAGAAGCTGACGTAATCGCCAAGTTGGATCAGGTTCATCTGCTGCGCCAAGCGGCTTTTGCCGCGTGCCTTGACCCTGTCAGCCACGATTGCAGCCTGCAAAAGTAGCCTATAGCTGGCCTCGTGCCGGATCGCCACACGAGGATGGTCATACTGCTCAGAGACTAGCTGAACGACAATAAGGTGTGTCGTGAGCTGTGCGGGGAAGTCCAGACCGACCACTGAATTGTGGTTCAGTTCGGGGAGCACTTCATAGTAGGCCGCCGACTTGCTGTTCTCGTTGATCTGCGTCTTCCAGCGGCGTGCTACCGGCTCCAACAGCCCTGCGCCCCACAAGACCGGGATACGGCCTACGAGCTGGCCTGCCAGGCGCTTAGCAGGATTGCGACTGGCGCAGCTGCCAGCGCCGAGCGCATCGCGGCCTCTGTGCAACATCTCGACCGTTTCCTGCACGTCGGCAGACAGATGGCCGATCAGCCCCAGTCGCGAGAATGCCCCCAGCACAAGACCATAGAGCCATCCCAACGCTGCGCGGGGCAGCGACGGGTAGCGGTAGACCCAGGTTGTGCCCCCTGCCTCGCCGACGAGTCTAGCCAGCTCACCCCCGGTGGTGATCGCCAGGGTGAGTACGCCTCGCTCAATGGCCTGTTTCATAGCCGACAATGTCTCTTCGGTGCCACCGGAGTGGCTGAGACCCACCACCAGCGTCTCTGGGCCAGAAGCCCAAGCAGGCAGGTTATAGCTGCGATTGACAATCACCGGAACTTGGCACGACCCCTCAGCCAGTGCAGCGAACAGGTCCCCACTGATGGCTGAACCACCCATGCCACAAACCACAACCTTCTTGACTCGATCTGCGCCGGCAGGCAGATCGAGAGTATGAGCATACTGCCATGCCTCGCTCAGCTGATCGGGCAGCGCATCGATGTAGCTCAGCATGTCGCTAGCATCGATGCGCCGGAAGAGGTCGAGATCGTCTAGATTCATAAGCCGTCCTGTCTGACCACTTGAGGATTTTCAGACGAGACACGCAGGAAAAGGGACAATTCCCTGCCAAACTGACGCATCCGGGCACGATATTCCTCACCGACCGGGCTGACGGCCATCATGTAGGCATCTTCCCCGTTGTCGTGATAGTAACCCTTGCGCACTCCGGCTACCTGGAAGCCATACTTGTGGTAGAGGTTCTGGGCAATGGCATTCGAGACGCGCACCTCCAGTGTTACCTGGGTGACTCCCCGGTTGATCGCCTCACGGATCATGGTCCAGATCAGCAACTCACCCAACTTTCTGCCTCGCCATTCGGGATGCACTGCGATGGTGCTGATGTGGATCTCGTCCATCACGGACCAGAAGCCGGAATAGGCCAGGAGCGGTTTCCGAGGGTCACTTCCATCATCACGAGAGGTCAATCGTCTGAGCCAGCCCAGTGGGCTTGTTCTGCTGTATGGAGTCAACGGCACTTTCGGTTCGACGACCAACATGGTGGAATTATCGCTGTTCAGGATTTCGTGGCGGTAGGTGCGGGCAGGCCAGGGTGTGGGGAATGAAAGCCAGTCAAGTAGGACCACCTGATCGATATCCTCAAGCGTCATCCGCCGCACGAGAACGTGCAGCCGATCATCAGGCATGGAGAGAACACCTCCGGTCAACTTAGGTAGATCGGCGCGACAGTCGCCGGGTCGGCAGACCCACCACACTGCAAGCGACGATACGCCAGCTCTGCCAAAAAGGATGCTCGGCGCACACCAAGGGCACCACTGGCAATTATGACACGATCTCCGAGCACGGCAAGCGTCTCGCGGCCTGCCCGATCTATCTCACCTGCAACCTGCGCCGGCTCAGCCAGGCGCTCGACGAGTGCAGACCAAGTGGCCAGAAACGGCGAACCGACAGCTTGCCAGCTGCCAGCCTGCCAGCGGTACAGGCCAGCGTCAACGCGCCCCCGCCCAGCTTGCAACACTGCACAAAGGCACTCAACAATGTGGGGCTGAGCAGCTGCTACGACATCAAGCGTAGGGATGCCAATGATGGGCAGCGGTGGGTCGGCAGCCAATGACAATCCTTTGGCTAAGCTCATGCCGATCCGCAGGCCAGTGTACGAGCCTGGGCCAAGCGTAACCGCCAGCGCCGAGAGGTCAGTGGGCGCAACTTTTGCCTGACTCAACAAAGCGTACAGGGCGGGAGCCATTTCCACGGTGTGATGATCGGCACTACGCCACATGGCTTCCGCTATCACGGCGTCGCCATCGTGCAATGCCAAGCTGACGTTGCGAGTAGCTGTGTCAATCGCGAGGATCATGGTTACAGACATACCTATCGACTGTTGTCCGCCACAACAGTACAGCAAGATTTTAGCGCCACAGGTGGCTGCCAACAAAATGCGTTAGCCGCAGAGATGCTGGCACCAGAGAATCAGTGAACCCTGGGCACTACCCCCTGGCCCATGCCAGAGATTTCGTATATCCGTAAGGTTATCCTCTCCTCGGCAATTTTGCCCTTGACAACACGCCCTCTCTTGTGATATACCAAAGAGCAGCAAGTTACCAGACTCATACTGCAAACTCCGGTCAGGGTGCCCTTTGCCCCGGATGGCAGGGCACAATGGCGAAGCCGTGTGCGAGTTACTTGCTATTGCGAGTGACACAAGTCCGGCGCTGCCCCGCAACTGTAACCGCTGGCATTTCTGCTGGCGGGAGCCAGGTCGCCCACCTTGGCCGAGTTCCGACCTTCGTGGAAGGGGGTTGGGAACTGGAGCCATTGGCTCCGAGGCGCTTCAGGCTGTTGATAGGTGATCATCGGCCTGCTGCACCGACAGTCCCCACCCTGGCCTCGGCCAGGTTTTTTGTTTCCTCCTTCCACAACGAGACGCCATTCTATCAGCGAGTTATTCCGGGCGGCGTTTTTGGCCATCTCTCACCTCCACCCGACCCTCCTGCTTCTGACGAGGCGGGAGGGTCAGGGGAGAGAGAAAGGACAAGCACCCGTGAGGGCTACACGGACCGCATCGGTGGGAAGAATCCATGCGCTCACTGGCAGACGACAGCTCCTCTAAATTTTTGCTGGCTTCCTTGCCGATCAACCAGCGGCTAGGGATCATCAGCGCCGGACTGATGACTCTGCTGCTGGTGGCCATCGTCGTCTCGGCAGCGCACGGCACCGCGCCGATCCCCTATACCGATGTGGCACGGTTGATCCTACGTGGCATGGGGTTTGAGGTCGGGACAAGACTACCGGAGAGCCAGGCGATCATCATCAACCAAGTACGCCTGCCACGCATCCTGGTCGGTGCACTAGCAGGTGCCGCGCTGGCCTGCGCTGGGACAACCCTACAGGGCATCTTTCGCAATCCACTGGCCGATCCAAGCATCATCGGGGTCAGTGTAGGGGGATCGCTGGGCGCAGTGATCGCCATCACGCTTGGGCTGTCCAGCAGCAGTCTGTGGATTTTGCCGATGTGTGCATTCCTCGGGGCCATGGGGGCCGCAGTGTTGGTCTATTTGCTGTCGCTCTCCCACGGACAATCACAGCCAGCCACCTTGCTGCTGGCAGGTGTAGCGGTTAACGCCTTCCTCGGCGCATTGATCTCTGCCATCTTGTTGTTCACAAACCAGTTCCCGGAACTTCAGGCCATTTTGGGCTGGCTGATCGGTGGCCTACGTGGGCGCGGCTGGGCGCACGTTGGCGCGATTGTCGTGCCGGTGGTGCTGACAACAGCGCTGTTGTTGGCCTTTGCACGCGATCTGAACTTGTTACTCCTGGGCGAGGAGACTGCCCAGGGATTGGGTGTCAACGTTCCGCGCACACGCTTGGTGCTGCTCGCGCTGGCTGCACTGGCCACCGGTTCAGCGGTCAGCATTGCTGGGCCGATCGGATTTGTGGGGTTGGTCGTGCCACACATGCTGCGTCTGATCGTCGGCCCCGATCATCGTCTGTTGATGCCAGTCAGCGCACTGGGCGGAGCAGTGTTTCTAGTCACTACCGACACTGTTGCCCGCCTGATCATCCAGCCGTCGGAATTGCAAGTGGGCATCATCACAAACCTGCTCGGCGCACCGTTCTTCCTGTATTTGCTTTACAGAAACCGCCGTTTGTTGCGGAGTCTGTGAGCAGCCAGTCCCAGCAAAGCAAAGTTGAACATACAAAATCAGAATTGTCCTAAGGAGAAGCTGATAGGAATGAAGACAAACCACCGAGCCACCATCCTGATCGCCAGCGCCCTGATCGCACTGATCCTAAGCGCCTGTGGGCCGGCAGCCTCGGCGGTCACGCCCTCGCCGGCTATTGAGGAATCCACCCAACCGCCTGCTACCGAGCAGCCCACGGCACTCCCGGAGCCAACATCTGAGCTGCCAGCCGAAGAAACATTCAGTGTTACTGTTACGGATGGCCTGGGCACTGAAGTCACGCTCAACAAGAAACCGCAGCGCATCGTCTCGATGACGCTGGGCACTGACGAGATTCTGCTCGATTTGGTAGGGCCAGAGCGCCTAGGGGCGATCACCTACCTGGCTTCGGATCCCACGACCAGCAACATTGCCGAACGACTTGAGCTGGCCCAGATTCCAAACGTGATCCAGCCGAATCCCAGCCCAGAGCAGATCATCGCCCTGGAGCCAGACCTGGTATTTGTCGCCACTTTCACCGATCCGGCAGTGATCCAACAGCTACGTGATGCCGGAATGACGGTGTTCGCCGTGGGTTTCTTCAGCTCTGTTGAGGCCATCCAGCAGAACATCCTGACCATTGGTGAGATGGTCGGCGAACCAGATCGAGCCGCGGAAATGGTCGCGCAGATGGATGCCGAATTGGATGAGATTTCACAGGCTGTCGCTGGGGCTTCGGGCGAGAAGCCGACGGTGCTCTACCTAGCCAGTCAGGGCTGGGTGGCCGGATCGGCGACGACCACTGACGACATCATCACCCGCGCAGGCGGGGTGAATGCCGCAGCAGCCCTGACCGACTGGAATCAGGTGAGCGAGGAAGCGATCATTGAGATGGACCCCGCCTTCGTGATCCTCTCCCCCTACGTGACTGAGGAGGAGTTCATTGCCAACCCGGTATTTGCCGATATGGCAGCGGTCAGGGAGGGACATGCCGTGCCGATCAGTGACGCTTACATGAGCGCCACATCGCAATACATCGTGCGTGGTGTGCGCAGCGTGGCCCACTTGTTGTATCCAGACCTTGTCCCAGAAAAGTAGGGGGTCTATGCCTGATCGAAGCAACGGATCAGGGGGACGGCCTGCCGCCCCCCTGATCCAGGCCCAACACATTGGTATTGCTCTAGATGGCGTGCCCGTGCTGCAGGATATCTCGTTCACCCTGCGTGGCGGTGAGATGATCGGTTTGATCGGGCCCAACGGAGCGGGCAAGACGACACTTCTCAAAGTGCTCGGCGGCCTACTCAAGCCGACCAGCGGTAGCCTACAACTGATGGGCCGGCCACTGCGAGGTTATTCCCCACGCGAAGTAGCGCAGCTGGTGGCCCACGTGCCGCAGACCGCCGTCACCGATTTCGCTTTCACCGTGCGCGAGATCGTGCTGATGGGACGCAGTCCTTACCTGGGCCGCTTCCAGATCGAACAAGCTGCTGATCGCCGTATTGCCGAAGATGCGATGCGCTGTCTGCACATCGACCACCTGGCCGAACGGTTTGTGACCACTCTGTCAGGCGGTGAGCGACAACGGGTATTTATTGCGCGCGCGCTGGCCCAGCAGCCGTGCGTGTTGCTGCTCGATGAGCCAACAGCCAACTTAGATGTCAGACATCAGATCGATGTACTGGAGCTGGCCGCCCGGCTTGCACATGAGGAAGGATTAGGCGTGGCCGCTGCTATTCACGATCTGGACTTGGCGGCACATTTCTGCGACCGGCTGGTATTGCTCAGCGAGGGCCGCGTGTTGGTCGACAGCACCCCAGAAGCCGTTCTGACGCCCTCCAACTTGCACACAGCGTTTGGAATTCAGGCCCAGGTTTACCGCGACCCCTTCACACAGGCATTGCGGCTCTCCCTGACACGCAATGGACATCCTCCAGCATATACACAAGTGTCGGAGAAAGCATAGGTATGCAGCGATCTTGCATCTGACCAAACTGCCATATCTCTTCTCGTGTCAGGATTCGCTCAGAGCTTTTTCGATCTCCTCTTCGATGGCTTCGTCCAGATCGACGTCAGCTTGAAGTTGCGGACGCAGGTAACCGCCATACAAACGCCACTCATCCCACCGACATGAGTTGACCAACGTCCCCTCGTGCACGCACATATCCGGGCACGAGTCGCACATGTCAGTCCGGCCATCGGGCAGCAGATCGGGGGCCTGGACAATGCCGATGGTCTGTGTGTATACCGGCGAAAATAGCAAAACGGGCCTGCGCGCGACAGCCTGCACGTAGGTTCGCCACGCCTGCCGCACTTTCTCGTCAAACAGTCCCGCCAGGAAGACCGCTCGCCCAACACGATGGCTGCGTCGGTAGGTCAGGTAGGTGCCTTTGAACCAATGGTGCCACACCTGCACAGCTTCCATCAGACGCGGCCCAAGCGAGCCGATCATCGTTCCACCTCTCAGCCCAAGCTGCACACCGATTAGCCACTTGATCGAGTCGTGACGCTGCGTCCCATTCAGGTAAGCCGAGGCGTCGTAGTGGGGAAATTCAGTGCGAATCTTGGCCCACACATCCTGTGACGTAATCCCGGCGTCTTCTACCACCTCTCGATTGAAGGCATAGCCCAATTCCTCCGGCTCAACCTTCTCCCCATCGGGGGTGAAGTAGTCTACGCCGGTGTCCAAGCCCGCCGCTCGGAAGGTGATCAACACCAGCCCATGCACTCTATCGATGTGCTTGTGCGCCCAGCGCACTACATCGTTGATTTGGTCGAAGTTGGAGCGGTAAACTGTCATGCCAAAGTTGCAATACAACCCTGGCACTGAGGAGACCATCTCTAGCAACTCTTCACGCAGTTCATTCAGCTCGGCCTCAGTTTTGCCATTCCAGCGCGGCCCACGCTTTTGCAGGCTGTCTACATGAAAGGCAATGCCCAATGCGCCTGCCATCTTCAACTCGACCAACAACTCGCGTGTCAGGGCATGGCCGTTCGAGAGCACAAGTGCCTGCATACCATGCTCGCGGATAAAAGCTACGATCTCCACGATATCAGGGTGGAGAATCGGTTCGCCGCCGGCAATGCTAATGTTGTAAACGTTGCGCCAACGTTTGAGGAAGAGGATATCCTCTTTGAGCTGTTCCAGCGGCCTGTGACCCACGATCTCCCGGCGGTAACAGCCGAGACAATAGATATTACACTTGTCAGTCGTCTCCAACCAGCCTATGGGGTTGTCGTTCATTGACCACGGCATACGATACAGATAGCGCTTATCAAGCTGCTCCATAGCCTTTCCCTTTCTCGCTTGGGCAAAGCACCACGGCCCGGAGGTGTCTTTGGTAGTAACAACACCCGACAGGGAGCGAGGTCACAGCTACCTTACGGCTTCTGGAGTTCGGTGATGGGGGCAGCCAAGTTTGGCCAAAAGCACTTTCAGCCGGGCCTAAGATTTGCCGGAAAGCCTCTTGAGCCTCCTCCGAGGCAATACTCAAGCGCCTGCCGGAATCCAGATATTCTTCACTTGCGTGGCCTCGCGCAGGAACTCCTCGCCTTGTCCCTGCTCCGGGCTGACCCAGTCACGCGGCTCGCCGTAGCTGACCCATGTTCGCTTCATGTTGACAGCAGATAGGTGTTCGACATGATAGCTGCCCACTGCTGAGCCAAAGTACCATACCGCATCCACGTCTTCGTGCTCCACAAGCACCCGCATCAGATGATCGCGGGAGCCAGTCACGATGTTCACCACACCAGGTGGCACGTCAGACGTGTCGAGCACCTGGTAGAAGTCGGTTCCGCACAGCGGATGCGGCTCCGAGGGGATGATGACGACCGTGTTGCCGCGCGCTATGGCGGGGGCCACCAGCGAGACGAATCCCAGCAGTGGGAACTCGTCTGGACAGGCAATGCCAATCACACCCACCGGCTCGTTCACGGCGACAGTCGCGCCCCGCAGCGGCGTCTCCTGCACTGTCCCACCGTATTTGTCGGCCCACGCGGCATAGGTGAACAGTCGCGAGATTGACAGGCCCACCTCAGCTTGCGCCGACTCCTTCGAGCGGCCCGTCATGGAGATAATGCGTCGAGCAAATTCATCAGCGCGAATTTCGAGGTTCTCGGCCAGGTAGTAGAGAATCTGAGCACGGTTGTAGGGTGACCGTGCTGCCCAGCGGTCAGTGGCCCACATTCCGGCTACTGTGTGCGCCGCCTCGACGGCATCCCGAATGTCCTTGCGGTTGCCTTCACCCACCTGCCCAATGATCTCACCCTTCGGCCCGTAAACGGGTCGGCTGTACGCGCCATCGGGGCGCTTTTGCCTGCCGCCGATGTACAGTTTGGGCGTACGGTCGATCTGGGGCAGCCGTGTATTGCCCCTACCGCTCGATCTGCCGTTCAACACCACTGTATCAAGCGGGGCCGGGCGGCCTGGCACGACCTCCCCCCACTTTCCTTGTTTAGCCACTTCTTCAACCTGAGGACGGGGGCGTAGCTGCCAGCGAGGCCGCACATACTCGAACAACCCTTCGCGTCCACCCTCGCGACCAAAGCCACTCTCACGGTATCCGCCAAAGCCCGACGCCGCGTCAAATTGGTTGGTGCAATTGATCCAGATGCTCCCGGCTTTCACTTTCTGTGCCACGTCAATGGCGATATTCAGGTTGTCAGTCCAGATGCTGGCCGCCAAGCCGTAACGTGTGTTGTTCGCAAGAGCAACCGCCTCCTCCGGCGTGCGAAAGGTCATGGCAACCAGCACGGGGCCGAAGATTTCCTCTTGAGCCACGACAGCGGTCGGCGCGACATTGGTGAGCAGCGTCGGTTTATAGAAGCACCCACGCTCTGGCAGCGGTAGATCGGGCTGGAAAACCTCCGCGCCTTCCGCTACCCCCTTCTTAACGTAACCATCAATGGTATCCCACTGCGACTGATCGACAATGGCGCCCACATCCATGCACTTATCGAGCGGGTCACCGGTGCGGAGGTGCTGCATACGGCGCTTAAGCTTGCCAATGAAGCGGTCAGCGATGTTCTCCTGCACCAGCAGCCGCGATCCTGCACAGCACACCTCGCCCTGATTGAACCAGATTGCGTCGACCAGCCCCTCGACCGCACTGTCGAGGTCAGCGTCCTCAAAGACAATGAACGGCGACTTACCGCCCAGTTCAAGCGACAACCGCTTGCCCGAGCCTGCCGTCTGGCGGCGCAGCAGGCGTCCCACATCAGTTGATCCGGTAAAGGCGATCTTGTCAATGTCGGGATGCTCGGTCATCATCGTTCCGACCTGGCTGCTGCCGGTGACAATGTTAACCACGCCCGGCGGCAAACCCGCCTCAGCCACGATCTCAGCAAAGAGCAGGGCGCTCAGGCGCGTGTACGAGGCGGGCTTGAGCACGACCGTATTGCCCATCGCCAGCGCAGGAGCGATCTTCCAGGCCAGCATGAGCAACGGGAAGTTCCAGGGGATGATCTGCCCCACGACACCAACGGGAACGTAGTTGCGCAGCTCAGTGTCCATCAGTTGCGCCCACCCCGCATGGTAGTAGAAGTGCCGCGCCGTCAAGGGAACATCGATGTCACGCGATTCACGGAGCGGCTTGCCATTGTCCATCGTCTCGATCACCGCCAGCAGCCGATGGTGCTTCTGGATATGGCGAGCAATGGCATAAAGGTAACGCGCCCGCACGTGGCCAGGCGTCTTGCTCCATGTGGCAAAGGCAGTTCGCGCCGCCGCTACTGCTGCATCAACGTCAGGCTGGCCAGCCTGAGCGGTCTGGGCTAGCTTCTCGCCTGTGGCAGGGTTGAAATTGTCGTAGTACTGCTTGGTGCTGGGTACCACCCACTCGTTATTGATGAACAGCCCAAATCTGCGCTGAACGCCATCCACTGCATGTTCATCCAACCAAGCGTAGGCTGCGGCAGGCGACTCAGGTGCAGGGCCGTAAGCCATGGTCTTGAAGATGTCTGCTACAGTCGTCATGTCAGGCTCCTACATCATCAACAGAAGCTTTTCGTCCGGCAATGACGTTCATTCTCTCCCAGTAATAGCAACATAGCCCTACCGCTTCAGAGCTTCGGCGTCGATCGTGACACCCAGCCCATCGAAAGGGCATCGATGCCGGGCGACGACAGTCAGCCCATGGGGATATGGTGCCGTGCGGCATAGCGCCCGGTGACAAAATGCGAGAGCTGTCGCTCGATATCCTCCACCAGTGCACTTGCCCCAATACGGAACAAGCGGGGTCCCAGCCACTCGTCACCAAGCTCCTCCTTCATGAGTGCTAGCCAGGCCAACACCTGCTTGGCCGAGCGGATGCCGCCCGCCGGTTTGAACCCAACCTGATGACCTGTGCGCTCATAGTAATCGCGAACAGCACGCGTCATCACCACACCTACTGGCAGCGTGGCGTTCACCTTCTCCTTGCCAGTCGACGTTTTGATGAAATCGGCCCCAGCCATCATACAGACCAGGCTGGCCTGGTAGACCTGGCGCAGCGTGCCAAGCTCGCCCGTAGCCAGGATAGTCTTCATATGGGCCTCGCCGCAGGCCGTGCGAAACAACTTCACCTCATCATAGAGCGCCTGCCAGCGGCCATTCAAAACATGCTCACGAGAGATCACAATGTCGATCTCTTTGGCCCCGGCCTCCACCGACTGCTCGATCTCAGCCACCCGCTGTTCAAAGGGACTCTGGCCTGCCGGGAATCCAGTCGACACAGCAGCTACAGGGATGTCGGTGCCTCTCAACGCAGTGACAGCATCTCGAATACGGCTATGGTAGACGCACACCGCTGCCACGTGGAGGTGATCCATCTGCAAAGCTGCCAAGATATCTTGCCGCACAGGCTGACGGGCCTTGGCACACAACCGTCGGACATTGCCGGGCGTATCGTCGCCTGCAAGCGTGGTCAGGTCAGTGCAGGCAATAGCCTTGAGCAACCACGCGGCTTGCCAGTCCTTTTTGATCGAGCGCCGGGCAGGCAGCGTCTCGGCTCGTCGCTCGACAGCGCTGCGGTTCACCACCGCTCCATACACCCATCCCAGGTCGAGGGGGACACCTGGATTGCGCTCACTCGAAGCGGTCATATCAATGCCTCCACGGTTAGGTGCGCACGGGGAATCGTCCAAGCGGTATTTCGGCTGCCGCCGATTATAGCACACCATCCTATGCTCAGGGGCAGAGATAAGCAGAACTTGCTGACGATGGGGTGGACTGAGAGAAGACCATATCCAGACACGCGCAGTCAGCCACTACTGACTCGCTCGAATTGTTCCTGTCTAGTAAGCCTGAGAGCCGCAATCTTATCCCGTTCTGTCCGCAGGCGACGCTTAAATGCCACCAGATGCCGGACGTAGTAGACACTGTCGTGGATCGGACGCACGGTGGAGGTCTTGTTACTCTTTCGGAAGAACAACACCGGAATCTCTTGCACACGGTACCCACCCAGCAGTGCATAAGCCACGATCTCTGTATCCCAGAACCAGTGTGTGTCCTGAGTGTAGGGCAAAATGGTGTGGAGCGCTTCCCGGG
This sequence comes from Anaerolineae bacterium, assembly GCA_034435375.1. Taxonomy (GTDB): domain Bacteria; phylum Chloroflexota; class Anaerolineae; order Aggregatilineales; family UBA3940; genus DAOTXR01. Next base: position 172,145 of record DAOTXR010000048.1, on the reverse strand, counting down.
CAAAGAATTTGTACCCCGACTCGCTATCACCCAGTTTCAGATCGAGGAAGCGCTGCACCAGGTAGTGATAACCTCGGCTGAGTACGTGACGGTAAAGCAGCCAGGGGGTCAGCGCGTAGTAGCGATGACCGATCACCACGTCAGCCTCACCTCGCAGAATGGCACGCACACACGAGGGAACGTAGTGAGCCTGAACTTCCAGGTCAACGTCAATGAAGCCTACTACCTTGCCCCTGGCGACCTTCATCCCATCACTGACGGCTCCGCCGCGCCCGGTGTTGACCTCATGAAAGATGGCGCGTAGGGGCCTATGAGGGTTGGCATCACATACCTGACGAATCAGGTCTGGCGTTCCGTCTTGGCTGCGATCATCCACGAAAATGATCTCGTAGCGGTATACACTGTCGTCCAGTACATCGAAAATCTGATGGACACTTTCGACGAAGTGCTCAGCCTCATTATAGCAGGCCAGCACTAGGCTCAGGTCACAAGCATCGGATTGGTCAGTCATGCTCACACATCCAGATTGTCTCGGCTGGGCATGCCGTACACACTACTTCTGGTAGGTTACAACCGTCATCCAGCACCAGCGGCTCAGCCAAGGCGCTATCTGGCACAGCCGGCTGTCAAGCTGCTGGATCAGCCGGACGAGCGGCCCAACCTTCGGCCCCTCGATGTCCAAGCCTGACAACCCTACCGAGAGCAGGTAGAACTCACGATGTCGATAATCTATAAAGTAGTCGGCCATGCGTTGGAAGGTGCTGCTGGTCAGGTAGCGGGGTTGTGTCTGCCGGTAGTGTGAGAAGCGGCGATAGGCCATCAGCAAAGGGTTACTTGCCAACGGCTCCACAAACACGGCTCGGCCCCCAGGCCGCAGCACACGGGCGCTCTCCCGTGCAACGAGCAGGGGGTCAGTGTGCATCAGTGTGGTTTCGGCGTAGATTCGATCCACAGACTCATTGGCCAGCGCCAGTTGCTCACCACGCATTTCCAGCAAATGCACTCGCCCAGCGATCCCTTCGTGGCATGCCCGCGCTCGGATGCGCCGGAGCGCAACCCGTGACAGGTCTGCTGCATAGACGGTCGCACCCTGCTGGGCAAACGCCAGTGTGTCAACTCCAGGCCCCGGACCGATCTCCAGAATATATAGCCCGCCGAGATCGCCAAGCTGATCGTAGGCCCATGTTCGGCAGGTTCTCTGAAAGCGACGACGGCGCACGTTTTCCGGCCCGCCATCTTCTTCGAGCCATACGTGATCATAAAAATCGCGCAGCGCTTTCCGGTCAGACAAGATGCCCTCTTCTGTGTACCGTCAGGTCGCCAGACGGTGTCATGGTGCCACCATGAGAGTCGCCAACTCGAACGAGTCACCCAATGGTTGACCAGTGGCTTCGTCGGTTACGGGCAGGCGAACGCCGGTTTCGTAGTTGTACAGACCAATCAGCACACGATACTCTCCCATCGCCAAGTCAGCCGGAATGGAGAGCACGAATGGCGGGCTGATCAGCGTCTCGCTCGGCTCATCCCAGGTCACCGTCAGCCGCTCAGGCTGCGCTGGATTGCCATCTGCCTGGGAGAGCACTTCAACTCTGTCGACCGGCATGAGATGGATGAAGAGCGAATAGTTGTCAGGAGGGGTAGCAAAGGCATTCCAGTAGAAACGGAAGGCCACTGCACCGCCTGGCGCAACCTCGGTGGCGTCCTGATCATAGCCCCGTAATGTGATCCAATCGCCAAAGCGGATTGACGTTTCATGCTCCATGCGCCACAAGCGGAAGAACACGGTGTCGGGGCCACGATGGGGGGGAGGCGCGGTGAAATCGCGCAGGCGAAGCATCTGAGCCAGATAGGCGCGCCCTTCTTCGGTGGCTTCCAAGTCCTGAATATCCCAGATCGTGAGCGCCGCGTAAGACATGCCCCGTTCGTCACGCCACTCGGCGACCGAGTGTTCCGTGATGTTCTCTGTTTCCCACCAGTCGAACCAGTAACGTCCCTGAAGACCACTATATCCAGGGTTAAAGAGCTTGTGATTCTCAGCCGTCACAATGACTGTGCCTGGCTCAAGCGACACATCAGCCCACATCCGCATATCCACACGCAGGTCAGGCAGCTGCCGGTCTTGAACGATCTGCCAGTCCTGCTGGAACTGGGGAACCAAGACAGGCAGGACCAATGCCAGCGTCAATCCTGCCTGTATAGGTCTGGGCCATTGCTCTGGAACGAGATGCATCATCTGAGTCACAGCGGCTCCCAGCACAACGGCTGCTGCCGCTACAGCTGACAGCACATCTCTCACCTCACCGACTCGAAACGTAGACACGACCCAGGGAACAGACACCACCATGAACAAACACAATCCTGCCAAGTCAGCTCTGATGCGCTTGGCCTTGCGAACATAAGCAAGAACCAATGCGCCAGCCCCCAACACGCACACAATCAGAAACGGGATGAGGCTGACTTGAGCTAGTGCAGTTGACAGATTTGCCCAGACCAAACCTGGATCGACCAGATTCTGCAAGCCCTGGGATTTAAAAGTAGCCCCTTCATTATAGGGATCGTTGAGGAAAAGAATGTCCCACAACTCATATCCCACATACGCTGCTGTCGGAATCAGCAGAGCAGCCTGATAAAGGAGATAGCGGAAGTTCGTACGCCGGTCGCGAACGAAATACACCAATGCACCAAGGATGCCCGGAACTACAGCACTCACAGGATGATATTTGGTCACAATGCACGAGGCCCCTGCTGCAACGCTCCACACAGCCAGATAGCGCTTCTTCTCATCGACCAGCGCTGCCGTGGCCAGCCACAGTGCAAGGCTGCTTTCGAGGGCAAGCAGTGAGTCGGGGAGGGCGTAGATTCCCTCCCCTAGTACGCCGGACGAGAACCCCCAGACGGCAGCGGCGATCCAGCCCGTTATGTCGTCCCCCACCAAACGAGCTGTCAGACCTACCACCACGAGCGTGGCCAGATTGAAAGTCACCGACGCGAGACGCAGATAGCGCATGACCTCGCCGATCTCGGTCACCCCTGCACTGGCCGCCAACCACTGCACGCCAGCACTGATCAGCCGATAGACCGGAAGGCGAAAGACTTGAGGAGTCACCTTCACCTCAGGGTCGAGGACCTGGCGAGCATTCCAATAATAGTCAGGCTCATCGGGGTGGTCGATGTAGGGCAAGCTGAAATCATAGCTAAGAAGCAGGGGGACGGCAGATAGGATCAGAATCAACGCCAAGCCGATCCAGAACTTGGGGACTTCCTTCACGTAAAATTGACCTCCGAACTCCGTACAACACTTGAGGCCGCGGGCACAAGCCTCATGATAAAAGCAAATTCGGCACAAACAGCAGTGTCAGATTCACAGTCGCCTGGCAAACGTAGGCAGCGGTCAAGCCATAGCGAGTTCGCACAAAGCTGTAAACCCCAGCCAGCACAGTGGTGAAGATCGTGGCAGCCACCAAATAGACCGGCGCACTGGAGGCCGCCGGCCAGTAGACGATTACCGCGCTGAGTCCAGCAGCCACGATGCTGGCGGGGATTCCGCGCCGTTCCTGAAGTGCTCCGCGAAAGAAGAGCGTCTCACCGAGGGGGGCGACAAACACCAACAACTGAAACAACAACGCCTTGCTGACTTCGGGGAACAGCACACTAACCATGGCTGTCAATCCTGTCCAGACGAGGATCAGCAGCGGCAAACTGAATACCAGGCCAAAACTGATGCCCCAGCCCAGGCTGGCTGACGTGATCGCCCGTGACGTGTCACTCGAATCGACTAGCGTCATCAGGGCACCCATGACGATCAACACCACCCACAACACGGTATATCGATCCGCCCTCTCCAGCACACCCAGGTAGAGCGTTCCCACTCCAAGCGCCATATACAGCAGGTAGGCATACAGGGGATCGACGCGCTCAGCCAATGAGGGTCGTCCAGGACGGGCACGTGACGGCGCGGCCTGGAAAGCAGGCGTAGCCGTAGTCTGAATGGGGGCCGCCAGCGTAGCCCTGTCGGCAGGCGCGGACGGCTCGACAGGCGCTGCTGCTGCAACGGAAGGTTGTGCATCACTCCTTGGCACGGTGGCTGGCGCCTCAACTGCCGAAGGAGACGCCGGAGACAACCGATGAAATCCTGGCGCTTCAGCCACCGGAAAAGTAACATCTCCTCGTTCAATAATGGGCCTGGGAGGAGAAGGCCGTGTTGGGGCTACCATCACCTGTGGGACAACGATCTGGAACGCCTCTGGTGCAGGCAATAAAACATGCAGCAGTGGAGGCATGCCAGGATTGATCGGCTGACGGGCCGCCTCTCGATCCACAGGAGGCAGGATCATTTCGGGAACAGTGACTTCCCCCAGGCTGTGATGGGGCAACGGCGTGCCAGGGTGAGCAGAGAAGTCTGGCACACTCCCTTCGCCCGCACGGGCCTTTCTATCGACCAAACCGGGCATCAGCGGGCCTTCCTCGACACTTCGCGAATGGCCTGCACAACCGCATCAACGCGCTCTGGCGTGATCCAGTAGTGAGTGACGAGCCGGAAGCTGCGCTCACCGGTGATATCGAGTTTGATGCTGTAGTCGCGCTCCAGGATTGTGTACAGCTCCCTCGCGTCATAAGGAAATGTCTTGTCGAGCGACAAGAAGATCATGTTGGTCTGCACCCGGCTCAGGTCGATCTGGATACCTTCAATGGCTGCCAGACCTTCGGCCAGACGTCGCGCATTGACATGATCCTCACTGAGGCGTTTCGTCATCTTCTCAATGGCGATGATTCCGGCAGCCGCAAGGATGCCCGTCTGGCGCATCCCGCCTCCTAGCATTTTACGTACACGTCGTGCTCGCTGGATGAATTCGGCAGAACCGCACAACAGCGAGCCAACCGGCGCGCACAGCCCTTTAGACAGGCAAAACATGACCGAATGCGCCGGAGCAACCAGCTCTCGCACATCGCAGCCCAATGCAGTAGCAGCATTCCAGATGCGCGCGCCGTCGATGTGCAGCACCAGGCCGTGCTCGTCGCACAGATCGCGCACCGACCGGGTATAGGTCGCTGTAATCGGGAGGCCGCCCATACTCCCTTGTGTGTTTTCGATCTCGACCAAGCGTGTAACCGGGCAATGAACGTCAGACGAGTCGCGGATGGCACGCCGGACGTCTTCAAGGTCAAGCGTGCCATCTGGCTGGACTGGAACTGTGTGGGGATGCACACCACCCAGGGCTGCTGCACCTCCAACCTCGTATTTGAAGACATGGGCTGCCTGGCCAACGATCATCTCATCGCCAGGGCGGCAGTGGGCCAGAATCGCGATCAGGTTACCCTGCGTTCCGCTGCTGACAAACAGTGCAGCCTCTTTGCCCATTCGCTCTGCAGCCAGCTCCTCAAGCCGGATAGTGGTCGGATCGTCGCCCAGCACGTCATCGCCAACCTGGGCATTGGCCATGGCCTGGCGCATCTCAGGGGTGGGCCAAGAAACAGTGTCACTTCGCAAGTCAATGGAGTCCATGATATGTTTGCCTTACATGTGGTGGTCATTTTGCTGACAAGTATAGCAAAACGGCGGCCTCTTGCAGGCCGCCGCAGAAGATCACCTATCGGGCGCCTCTTGGAGTTTGCCCAGAACAACTCATTGGCTTGTTGAAGCAGCGAGGAAGAAATCCTGAGCATTGCCCAACGAAGCGCTTCGTGGATAAGAGCTTAATAGCGACGCACAATCGAGCGGTAAATGCTTGGCTGGCGTGTCTGAAGAGTCTGGCGCTGCTCACGATGCTTGCGGATTTCATCCAGGTCAATACGGGCTACGGCGTAGCCCTCAAGAGGTTGTGTCTTGGGCTTATCCTTGTCCTCTTTCTCCTTCTTCTCGCCCTCAGACTTCTTCTCTTCCTTAGCCTCTTCGACCTTCTCCTCACCAGGCAGGTGAGCATACACCCTGCCACGCGGCCCGACGATCATGCTCTCGCCGCCAAAGGTGAGTGTGACATCATCCCCCACGCGGTTCGCGCCCGCGACGAAACAAGCATTCTCATAAGCGCGAGCCTTGACGAGCGTCCGCCACTCGTCGATCTCATCCTTCTCCCAGTTGCCCAGGGTACACAGCAACTCCGCACCGTCCAGCACCAAGCTACGCGCCACCTCCGGGAAGGCCAAATCCCAGCCCAGCATGAAACCGACCACACCAAACTCGGTTTCGAAGATCGGCAGCTTGTAGCCCTCGCGGAAGGCGAGGCGTTCCTCGCCTTTCAGGTGTGTCTTGTAGTACTGGCCGATCAGATCGCCATCAGGGCCGATCAGGATTGCCGCATCGTACAGAATGCTCTCCACCCGTTCTTTGGCCACCATGCCAAATGCGATATGCACGCCAAATTCCTGGGCACGTTGTGAGATCAGATTGACTGTAGGGCCAGGGACGACCTGAGCCACCTGTGTGAACTTAACACCCAGCTCGTAGCCGCTGGTGACCAGCTCTGGAAACAGGATCAGATCGACCTTTTGCTGGCCAGCAATTTTGGCAATGAAGTCGGACATCTTGACCAGGTTGTCCTCGATCTCGCCCAGGCGAGGCTTCATCTGCACCGTAACAACCGTAATCTCACGCATGAAAACTCCTCACAGCAGGGTGATACCACACAATGGCGTGAAATGTAGCTGAATCCCAGATATCTGTCAAGGAAAACGCAACTACCGGCTGGTGTCGGTCAACATTTCGAGGAAGTCTTCATTGCTGTCGGTGCGTCGCAGTTGGTCAAGCACCGCCTCTGTTGCCGTGGTCTGATCCATACCTGCGCCATTGGGCGGTGGCGCAGTCATCTGAGATAGCATCCGGCGCATCAGCCACACACGCTGAAGAATATCAGGCCCAAGCAGCAGCTCCTCACGGCGCGTGCTGGAGCGTTCAATATCGAAGGCGGGGAAGATGCGGCGCTCCTGAAGCTTGCGCGAGAGGTGAAGCTCCATGTTGCCGGTCCCCTTGAATTCCTCGTAGATCACGTCATCCATGCGTGAACCGGTGTCCACCAAGCAGGTAGCAATGATGGTCAGTGAGCCGCCTTCCTCGATATTGCGTGCTGCGCCGAAAAACCGCTTGGGTGGGTAAAGTGCACTGGGGTCGAGCCCACCGGACAGGGTGCGCCCGCTTGGTGGGACCACCAAGTTGTAGGCGCGCGCCAGACGAGTGATGCTGTCCATCAGAATCACTACGTCCTTACCGCTTTCGGTCAGGCGTTTGGCCCGTTCCAGCGCCATTTCGCTTACACGAACCTGGTTGACCCACGTCTCATCGAAAGTTGAGGCCACCACTTCAGCTTCCACCGAGCGGTCCATATCAGTGACCTCTTCAGGGCGCTCGCCGATCAGCAGGACCATCAGATGAACCTCAGGATAGTTTTGGCTGATCGCGTTGGCGATCTCCTTGAGCACAGTGGTCTTACCGGCCTTGGGCGGCGAGACGATCAACCCACGCTGCCCCCGGCCTATTGGCGCAATCAGGTTGAGCAGGCGGGTGGAAAGAATACGGGGATTGGTTTCGAGGTTGAAGCGCTTGTCTGGGAAAATGGGAGTGAGGTGCTCAAAATTAGGGCGATACTTCCCCAGCTCAGGATCCAACCCATTGACTGCTTCGACGCGCAACAGGCCGTAGTATTTCTCGTTCTCTTTGGGAGGGCGCACCTGCCCGATGACCAAGTCGCCAGTACGCAGGTTGAAGCGCTTGATCTGCGTCTGGCTCACGTAGATGTCGTCGGGGCTGGGCAGGTAATGGGGTGAACGCAGGAAGCCTATTCCTTCCTCGATCACCTCGAGGACGCCACCGCGCAATTCAAAGCCCTGCTGCTCGGCTTTGTGGCGCAGCAGCTCAACAATGAGTTCCTGCTTCTTGAGTCGGCTGAATCGTTCGATCCCAACCTCTCGCGCAAGGTCACGCAGATCGGTCAGCGTGAGCGTTTCAAGCTCTGCAATGTTTAGTTCTCTCATATTGCCCTGCATAGAGTTGTCTGTGGATGAGTCAATCTAAAAGAACCTGACTGGCTGCGTCCAGCGCGTTTACTTCATCTGCCGAAAGCGACCAGCCTGCCGCTGCGACGTTCTCCTGCGCCTGCCTGGCGTTCTTAGCGCCTGGAATGGGCAGAGCGCCTTTGGCAATGGTCCAGTTGAGAGCCACCTGCGAAGGTGGTCTGCCTCCATGAGCCTGACCGATCTCGCGCATCAGCTCAATCAGTGGCTGCAACTTGGCAAGATACTTCTGGCTGTAGCGACGCCCACGCACACCAGGCGGCGGACTGTCAGGCATATACTTGCCGGTCAATAGCCCCATGCCCAATGGGCTGTAGGCAATGAGCGTGACGCCCAATTCGCGGCAGAGATCATACAGGCCCGAACGCTCAGGGCGGCGCTGGATCAGGCTATATTCAACTTGGTTGGAGGCCAGCGGAATGCCTCGTGCTCTCAAGATCGCATGCGCCCGGCGTGTTTGTTCGACGTTGAAATTGGAGACACCTACACTTCTGGCCAGCCCTGCTTCGACAGCGTCGGCCAGCCCCTCCATCATTGTATCGATAGACATCAGCGGCGAAGGCCAGTGAATCTGGTATAGATCTACCTGGTCAACACCCAACCGCCGAAGACTCTCGCGCAGCGCAGCAACAACTGCCCCACGCCCCAAGCGCCAGGGGAAGGGAAAAAACTTGGTGGCAATAGCCACCCTGGCTTTGGCAGCACGGGCAAAATTGCCCAGCAACCGCTCGGATTGCCCAAACCCGTAGATTTCAGCCGTATCATAGAATGTGATCCCCGCATTTAGGCTGATCTCGAAAGCCGTATGCAGGTCGGTGTCGGAGTAGCCATCGCCATAGCCCCACACCAAGCGATCACCCCACGCCCATGTTCCAATGCCCAGTACGCTAACCTCAGGCCCCTCAGGTCCAAGGTGAATAGTAGGTATTCTGGATTGTCTGTCTTCTGCCATATGCATCCATCAAGGTCGCAGCGGGTCAGTGGACACGCCAGTGTAATACAGGCTGTGCGCCTGTGCAATCAAAGCAGCAGGCTACTGGTACACTTGTAGCAACAGAACTTTGCAGGGATGCCAGCAAAGATTAGCTCTCTACGTTCGCACGCTCAGTGGAGTGCTACAGGGCAGATGCGGCGGAGCATCAGGTAAGATGGCGCTCAGAGTTATCAGTTTATAGAGACTTCACGGAATTGCCAAACTTGTTTTAGAGTATAGCACCAGGCTACTTGCGCGTCAATTAGTTTTCAAGGCTGGTTTGAGGCCCCAAAAAGCGAGTTACTCACCGCGTGCGAGACCACGGTGAGTAACTCGCTTCAGGTGCATCCTTAATCCAGCGACACGCAAGCCCACACCACTCGCGGATGACCTTCACTACCATAGCAACACAGACCTACTACACCGATAATCCCTGACCATTCCAGTACAGCTCTGCATACTACCCCACATCTGTAGCTATTATAGAGTGTCAAAGTCTACATTCTCAATAGCCTTCCTTTCCTATCCTGTCCTGGTCTTCTGCTCAGGTGCGGTATACTGATGACAGATTCACACCCTGGAGCGTTCTGGATGATCATCATCACCTTGCCTGCCTATAACGAAGAAAAAGCTCTCCCTCCGCTGCTTGATGCCATTGCCGCCGTTCGCTTGAGTGAATTGCCTGACCTGCAGGTGCTCGTCATCGATGATGGTAGTACCGACATGACCGCTGAGATCGTTCGATCGTACATGGGAAGATACCCCTGGATAGACCTTGTCCAGCACGAGCACAATAAGGGTCTGAGCCTAGCCATCCAAACCGGCTTCAAGATGGCTCTCCAAAAGGCGCAGCCTGACGACATCATCGTGACGCTCGACGCAGACAATACCCATCCTCCTGATACCATCCCCAGCATGGTCCGGCGGATCGCCGAGGGCTGCGATGTGGTGATTGCGTCACGCTTCCAGCGGGGTGCCAAAGTGTATGGTGTACCATTGCTGCGCCGACTGTACAGCCGCGTAATGGGCATCCTCTTTCAGATGGTCTTCCCGATTCGTGGCGTGCGTGATTATTCGTGCGGGTTCCGCGCTTACCAAGCGCGGGTCCTGCAACAGGCCAGTCAGCGCTATGGCGAGCACTTCATCACCGAGCGTGGTTTCGCCTGCATGGTCGAGATCCTGTTTCAGCTCGACGAGCTGGCTGGAGTCAAGTTCGGGGAAGTTCCATTCACCCTTCACTATGACTACAAGCCAACAACAACCAAGATGCGCGTTGGCAAGACCATCCGCGATACATTGCGGGTGGCTTGGCGTCACCGCATCCGACGCGTTAAGTGACAAGATATGACCTGTCTGTCGTCCTGACCGAGGAAAAGCCTTATGAGCCAGCCCATCGAAGCAGTTCTCATTGGAGCAGGCAACCGTGGCGCCGAGGTATATGGCCAGTGGGCGCTGAGACACCCTGATAGGCTCAAGATCATAGCTGTGGCTGAGCCACTCGATGCACGCCGTGAGCAGGTTGCTGCCGAACACCGAATTCCACCTGAGCGGAGATTTTTAACCTGGGAAGACTTGCTTGCCCGACCTCGGATGGCGCGGGCGGCTATCATCACCACGCAGGATCAAATGCACACCCAGCCGACCCTCGCTGCATTGGAGGCAGGCTACGATGTGCTGCTCGAAAAGCCAATGGCTCACCGCCTAGACGAGTGCGTGGCGCTGGTGCAGGCTGCCGAGCGCACGGGCCGGCTGCTGCAGATCTGCCATGTGATGCGCTACACGGAAGCCTTCCAGCGGTTGTATGAGATCATACAGTCGGAGCGGCTTGGCCAGATCGTCACGCTCTCGCACCGCGAGAATGTGTCATCGTGGCATATGGCTCATAGCTATGTACGCGGCAATTGGCGTCAGGCTGGCCAGTCTAGCCCTATGATCTTAGCCAAGTGTTGTCACGATCTGGACCTGCTCTACTGGATCCTGGGACGCAAGGCTGTGCGGCTGAGTTCAGTCGGAAGACTGACCCACTATCGCCCAGAGAATGCGCCACCCGGCGCCCCAGAGCGCTGTACTGACGGCTGCCCAGTTGAGACAACCTGCCCATTTTATGCCCCGGCGCTCTACCTCGACCTAGAGCCGATCCACTACGGCCTGAGCCAGGCACAAAGCCCGCTACATCGCTTTGCAGGGCAAATGGCGCTCGATCGCCCAGGTGTGCTCCGCGTGCTTGCTGCCGTGTTTCCCATCCTCCGGCAGCTCACTGAGTATTCCGGCTGGCCTCGCTCAGTCATCACCGACGATCCTGGCAATAAAGCCAGCCTGCGCAGGGCGCTTGAAACGGGGCCTTACGGGCGCTGCGTGTACCGCTGCGACAACGATGTGGTGGATCATCAGATCGTGCTGATGGAGTTCGAGGGCGGCCTCTCAGCCTCGCACACCATGCACGGCCACTCTTTCGAGGAGGGCCGTACCATCCGCGTCGATGGATCGCAGGCTACACTGCTCGGCAAGTTCAGCATGAATCGGACTTTTTTGGAGATCCGCGACCACCGCAACCCTCGACGCATCGAGCGCATCGACTTCCCCAATGAGATCGAGGCAGGGGGACATGGCGGCGGCGACGAAGGGCTGATGGCCGCCTTTGTTGAGGCGCTGGATAAGGGTAAACAGGCCCCACTGACCAGCGCACGAGCTTCGCTCGAAAGCCATCTGATGGCCTTCGCTGCCGAAATGGCGCGTGTCACTGGGACGATCGTCGACCTGGATGTCTTCCGCGCTGAGGCCGAGAAACTGGGAACAGGCGTCGGCAGCCCCAGGGCTGGCCCGTCTCAGAATCCGCCGTGACACAAGCTCTATGGCATGGTCCATGAATGTGGCAACCATGCCCAGAGCGTGTCCTTCATCGTGTCAATGAACCTGAAGCGATTTCTGGGCAAACGCCCTGGCTAGCGCGATGTGAGCAGCTCTGCTCCTTATGCAGTTTGATTGCCCTAATTCACTAACCATGCTACCTTAAAAAGATGGGTGGTGTGAAACCAATTCACAGGGGGTGTAGGGAGGAGGCTGCAACGTGGCGCAAGAGAAGACCCCGGTGGTCATCCTAGGCGCAGGGGGATACGCCTCAGTCGTGTATGAAATCCTGGGCCACCGTCCGGATGTGGTGGTCGTCGGTTGTACAGATAAAGCGCTAGGGCTGAGTGAGCGTGGCGTTGGGGAGGGCCTCAGTCTGCACATCCTGGGTGACGATGACGTGCTGCCTGACCTAGCTGGGCAACACCCTGGCCTGCGAGCGGTGCTCGCGTTGGGGTCCGATTTGATGAGCGTCCGCGCCCGTCTCATGCGCACACTCGACCTGGAGGGCATTCAGCCCATCACGGCAGTTCATCCGGGCGCCATCATCTCGCCCACCGTGAAGCTGGGAGCGGGTACAGTCGTGGGAGCAGGGGTGGTGATCAGCACCGGCACGGAAGTGGGGCGTCATTGTGTACTGAACACCGGCGCCAGTGTGGACCATGATGCTCGGCTGGGCACCAATGTATTCGTAGGGCAAGGGGCGCGCATCGCTAGCTATGTTGAGCTTAAAGATAACGTGGTCATCGAGATGGGAGCCAGCGTCAACAGCCGCGTAGTGATCGGCGAGGGGGCACGCATCACAGGTGGAGCATTCGTCAATACTGATGTGCCTGACCATGCTGTAGTGGTAGGCGTGCCAGGACGGGTGGTGCGCTACCTGGATGCATGACTCCTCCGAAGCGCCTCAACCTGCTGATCCTTGTCTTGGCGGTTCTGCCGTTCCTGGCCTGCAACCTGCCCCCGCTGTCCGCCAACCGTTCCCCCTCGATCGGGTAGGCGGCCCGACCCATCACACCACTCTGGCGGCCACATTTCCTCTCACCGTATCTCCCACCCTTCGTGCATCACCCACCACGACGCCTATTTTCATCTCCACCTATGTGCCAACGGCTACCCTCACGCCGTCACCCACTCCCTCTCCGACTCCAACGCCCTTCGACCGCCTTGTTCCTCCTGAAGACTACAGCTTCCCTGTCCCCGTTGAAATAGTTTCTGCCTTCTACCTGTGTTTGCACATTTAGGAGCCATGCTGTACACTAATTTTAACTGATTAGAACGCTCGTACTGCTATTTTCAGGTTTTGTCCATTTTGTCGCCTGGAAGGGGCAGTCTTCATCAGCGGACAAAGCCATCAGACAGGAGAAAACCTGTAGATGCCCGACGAAGGTCGCCTGGCAGCCCTGGATAAGACACTCAAAGACCTCACCAAACGCTTTGGTGATGGCGCGATCATGCGCCTAGGGGAGGCCACTCACCTCCAGGTGGATGTCATTCCCACTGGGGCGCTGTCTTTGGACATCGCGCTGGGTGTAGGAGGCATTCCACGGGGGCGAGTGACTGAGATTTACGGGCCAGAGTCGGCAGGTAAGACAACCCTGTGCTTGCACGTGATCTCAGAGGCCCAACGTCGGGGTGGAATCTGCGCCTTTGTTGACATGGAACATGCCCTCGATCCGTCTTATGCGGAGCGGATCGGAGTAAACGTCAACGAGCTGTACATTAGCCAGCCGGATACTGGCGAGCAGGCGCTGGAAATTGCAGAAGCACTGGTCCGCTCAGGTGCTATGGATGTTGTGGTTTTGGACTCAGTGGCTGCGCTGGTGCCTCGCGCCGAGATCGAAGGCGAGATGGGAGACGCCCACGTTGGCCTCCAGGCCCGCCTAATGAGCCAGGCGTTGCGTAAACTGTCGGGCGCTATCAAGCAGAGCAACACTGCCATGATCTTCACAAACCAGCTGCGCGAGAAGATCGGTGTCATGTTCGGCAACCCGGAGACGACAACCGGGGGGCGCGCCCTTAAGTTCTATGCCAGTGTGCGGCTGGATGTACGGCGAGTCGAAGCTATCAAAGCTGGCGGTGATGTGGTGGGCAATCGGACACGGGTGCGCGTTACCAAGAACAAGGTAGCTGCACCCTTCCGCGAAGCGGAATTCGACATCATGTACGCCTCCGGCATCAGCTACGAGGGTGATCTCCTGGACCTGGCAACGACCATCGGCCTGATCGAGAAGCGCGGCGCATTTTACCGCTACCATGATGAGATCATTGGGCAGGGGCGTGAGAACGCCAAGCAATATATGGCCGAACGTCCCGATCTCTGCGCCACTCTCGAGCAGGCCGTCCGCGAGTGGTATGCTATGCGTCCGATGGCTCCCGCCTTCACTGCCGAGGAGGCGGAAGAAGAGTAAGCCGGTCGCATGCCTGCACTGGGAAGAACCTGACATCATCGGTAGCATTGATGCAGAACGAGCGTCGCACACTTTACGAATAGACAGAACGCGGCGTATTCCACACGTCTACCGGAGCTCTGCTAAGCTTTCGGGCCATGATCCCCTGCCAGGGTGCGTTCGCTGGCAGAGGGGGTGCGACAGCGCGAACCGGACAATGGAACGGCCCAACGCCAGGAGGCTGGCTACGGGTCGTACAGCGCACAATTGAATCGGTCGCGGCCCCAACCCTGAAAAATGGGGGATGGGCTGATAGGCACACATCCTCAGAAAGCCGAAAGAGTGCAGGCCACAGCAGCCGTGGATTCGCCACGGCTGCTGTTTGTTTCAGGGCGAGCGTGGAAATGGCGGGAACTATCACGGCGCTGATAGTCCAAAAGCATAATAAGGAGCGAGTAAACGTTTACCTTGACGGCGAGTTTGCCTTCGGGCTTGCCATGATTGAGGCGCTGAACCTCCGTAAGGGTCAGATACTCAGCGACGAAGAGATCCAGCGGCTGAAAAGCCTGGACGAGATCGAGCAGGCACAAGAACACACCTTGAACTTCCTCTCCTATCGCCCTCGCAGTGTTGAGGAGGTACGCCGCAATCTGAGGAACAGCCCCAAACGTTTCAGTGCTGAGGCTATTGAGGCTGTGATCGAACGCCTTCAGCAGGCAGGGCTGCTGGACGACGAGGCTTTTGCCCGCTTCTGGGTGGACAATCGTCAGCAATTTGGTCCTCGGAGTGCACAGGCGCTGCGCTACGAGCTTCGCCAAAAGGGTGTGCCAGACGAGACCATCCAGGCTGCGCTGAGCGACCTGGATGAGTCGGAAGCCGCCTATCGGGCGGTGCAAAGCCGTATCCGTCGCTACCGCCATGCTGACGAGCGGGCTTTTCGTAAGCAGCTAGGAGACTACCTCTCCAGACGGGGTTTCTCGTATAGCACTATACGTGAGGTCCTCAACCGCCTGTGGGCCGAGATGGCCCAGACACCAGAGCACGACCAGAGGGATTTGGACGGGGAGGCTTGACACATGCCGAGCATAAATCTAATAGCTTTGTTGATCGACCTTTTCGCAGGGCTTGTTGTGGGGGGGATTCTGGTTTATCTGTGGCAGACTCGTCTGGACCGCGGCAAGCGCATCGCTGCTGAGCAGGAGGCCCAGAATGTCATCGTGATGGCTGAGCACGAGGCCCAGATAATACTCAACAAGGCACGTGAGGAAATCGCCCAGGCGCGGGCTGAAATGGAGCAAGAGTTCGACCATCGCCGTGCCGACCTGCATCGCGAGGAAGACCGTCTGCAGCGGCGGCGTGAGCAGATCGATCAGCGCTTCGAACGGTTAGAGGAGCGCGAACAGAAGCTCAACAAACGGCAGAGTGTGCTGGACAGGCAGCGCAACGAGATCGAGCAGCTCAGAGCTGAACGGTTGGAGGCATTGGAGCGTGTGGCTGAGATGACACGCGATGAAGCCCGCGAGCATCTGTTGAAGATGGTCGAGGAAGAGACACGCAACGATATGGCCCGGCGCATCCGCGAAGTGGAAGATGAGCTCAATGTCGAGGCTGAGAGCCGCGCCCGTGAACTGATCGCCATGGCAATCCAGCGCGTGGCATCGGATTACGTCGCTGACGTGACTGTCTCGGTGGTGCCGCTGCCCAACGATGAGATGAAGGGCCGCATTATCGGGCGCAATGGGCGCAACATTCGTGCTTTTGAGCAGGCCTGTGGTGTGGATGTGATCGTCGATGACACGCCTGAGGCAGTGACGATCAGCAGCTTTGACCCGATCAGGCGTGAGGTTGCACGGCGCGCGCTCAGCCGGCTGGTGCTGGATGGCCGCATCCACCCCGCTCGCATCGAGAAGTTGGTCAGCGATGCCCACCGCGAAGTCGAACAGACCATCCGCGAGGAGGGCGAACGTGCGGCCTTCGACGCAGGTGTGGCCGGGCTGCACATTGAGGTGCTGAAGATGCTGGGGCGGCTCAAGTTCCGAACCAGCTACGGTCAGGAACAACTGGCCCACGCCGTCGAGACAGCGCGGCTGGCAGGCGTGTTGGCTGCCGAGTTAGGCGCCAAAGTGGAAATCGCTAAGGCAGGCGGGCTGCTACACGATATCGGCAAGGCCATGGATCATGAAGTTGAGGGGACCCATGCCCAGATCGGTGCAGAGTTCTGCCGTCGCTATGGTGTCCCTCCAGCTGTGGTTAATTGCATCGAGTCGCACCATCACGAAGTTGAGCAACAGACGGTGGAGGCGATCATCGTCGAGGCTGCCGACGCCATCAGCGGCGCGAGGCCGGGGGCACGGCGTGAGAGTCTGGAAAACTATCTCAAGCGCGTGCGCACGTTGGAGGAGATTGCGAACTCGTTCCAGGGTGTCAACCAGAGTTATGCCCTCCAGGCCGGGCGTGAGGTGCGCATTATTGTCAAACCAGAGGATATTGACGATCTGGCTGCGATTCAGTTGAGCAAGCAGATCGCCAAGCAGATCGAGGAGTCAATGCAATATCCGGGCCAGATCAAGGTAACGGTGATCCGCGAGACCAGGGCAGTAGATTACGCCAAATAATGATAGCCCTCTGTTGCAACTCCGCTCGATGTTGAGGGACACGAATCGAGCGAATGTCACATCAGGGGCGAGAGCGCCTCGCCCCTGCCTGAACCTACGAGATAACCCCTAGCTTCTGACCAACCTTCTTGAAGGCTGCCAGCCCACGATCTAGATCGTCTTGAGTGTGGGCAGCCGTATTCATCACTCGGATGCGCGCCTTGCCCTGTGGAACGGTCGGATAGCCAATCGCCATGGCAAAAACGCCCTCCTCGAACAGAGCACGGCTGAACTGCTGGGCCAGCGTCGCTTCACCCAACATGACGGGCACGATCGGGGTCTGGCTCTTGCCGGTATCGAAGCCCAGGCTCTGCATGTGTCTTCTGAAATAGTCAGCGTTGGCCCACAGCCGCTCAACCTGTTCAGTGCTGGACTCCAGCAGATCGACCCCCGCCAGACAGGCGGCTACGTCTGGTACCGTCATGGCTGACGAGAACAGGAAGGGCCGGCCTCGCTGGCGCAGCCAGTCGATGATGATCTTCTTCCCGGCCACGATTCCGCCAATCACGCCGAAAGCCTTCGACATGGTCCCAACCTCAATGTCCACCTTACCGTGTAAGTCGAAGTGATCAACAATGCCACGTCCGCCTCGGCCCAGCACTCCTTCACCATGAGCATCATCCACCATTAACAGGTAGTTGTACTCCTGGGCGACCTCATACAACTCAGGCAATGGCGCGATGTCACCATCCATGCTGAAGACACCATCGGTGACGATCAGCGCCCTGCCGGCAACCTCCGTCTTCTCGATCACACGCCGCAGGTCTTCGGCATCAGCGTGTGCATAGCGCACGATCTCAGCACGAGACAAACGCGCCCCATCGATGATGCTGGCATGGTTCAACTCGTCGGAGAAAATGACATCTCCCTTCCCAACGAGGGCGGGGATAGTGGCCAGATTGGCCGTAAAGCCACTCTGGAAGGTAATAGCTGCCTCAACACCTTTGAACTTAGCAAGACGATCTTCGAGCGCCAGATGCAATGACATCGTGCCTGCAATAGTGCGTACAGCGCCCGGCCCTACGCCATACTCATCGATAGCCTGCTTGGCGGCTTCGCGCAACCTGGGATGGTTGGCTAGGCCAAGGTAGTTGTTGGCACAGAAGTTGAGAACACGTCGGCCCTCAATAGTCACCCAGCCGTCCATTGCGCTCTCAATCGTGCGGATGTTTATAAAGAGTCCTTGGTCCTTCAAGTTCGAAAGTTCATCTTCTATCCAGGCTGTCTTAGTCACTGTAGCCATAGAATCGTTACTCCTCGTATGGAATGGCTGCCCAATGGGTTGGTCACGCCAAAATCCGAAGACTCAATCCGTCAGCGCTTCAGTGTGGGGCAGGTCATCAGCATTGGTCGGGATGGCGTCAACACCCTGAGCTGAAGAAGACGACAAAACCTCAGGAACTACAGGCAGTGGCGATTCTGAAGGATTAACGTCTCTCTCAACTCCCACAGCACTGGCCTCTGCACTGACCTCCTCCGCTGTCCTGTGCCGCTCACTGAGCCATTGATCCACCAGCAGCAAGATCACGCCAACAGTGATGGTATGGTCGGCAAAGTTGGAGATGTTGGAGAAGGTGGGGGAAAGCTGCACATGCACATAGTCGACGACATGGCCTAGCCGGATGCGGTCGATGGCATTGCTCAACGCTCCACCGCTGATCAGCGCAATGCTGATGCGCGAGAGCAGCGCGTTGGCAGGCAAGCGCGGATAACTGACGATGAAGAACACCACAGTGACCAGCGCCAGGATCAGGAAGAAGTCCGACGCAGAGGGAAACATCCCGAAGGCAGCACCAGTATTATAACTGCGGGTGATGCGGATATAACTGGCCAACCCAGGGATGGGCGCCCACGACTCGCCCACAGCCAATCGCTCAGTAACCAAGTACTTGACCGTCTGATCGAGGGCAAGCACGAGCGCCCCAGTGCCGGCAAGAAGTCCCCATCGTTTTACCACTTTAGCCATGCTAATTCTCACGGGCTACAAGATATGTCTCAGCACAACCAGAAACATAGAATAGCCCGTCCGTCCACGAATTGCCACACGAAACAAGATCGGGTGATGCAATGTTGCAGCATAGCAAGGTGTGCTCCCCCATCATTCCAGAAGCCTCTGAAGAACGTTGGTCAACTCCTGGAGGTCCTGCATCACATAGGTGGGCTGATATACTGAGCCCGTCAGGTCCTCGCGACGGGTTTCGCCGCTCAGCACCAACACTGTCACGATCCCTGCTGCGCCCAGCGCAATATCCGTGTAGAGACGATCTCCTACCATGGCGATCTGATCCACAGGCAACCCTGTCTTCTCAACCAGTGTTTCGACAATGGGGCGGTTCGGTTTGCCCACAATCACATCAGGCCGCCGCCCCGTAGAAGCTTCAACGAAGGCGATCGTGGCTCCAATGTCAGGCATGGCGCCCCCCTCAATTGGGCAGTTGAGGTCAGAGTGGGTAGCGATGTAGGGCACGCCTGCGCGCACCAGATCGCACAGCCGCCACAGCTTTTCATAGGTCAGGGTCGTATCAAAGCCTAGGATGACATAGTCAGGGCTATCCTGCACCAGTTGAAAGCCATAGCTCTGGAACTCCTCCGCGAGCGCCGGCGTCCCGACCAGATACACACGCGCTCCCGGCTTCTGGCGGCGCAGCATGATGGCTGTTGCCTCGCCTGACGTGAAGATCTGTGCTTCAGATACATCCAGCCCAAGCCGTCGCAACTTCTCGGCGTACTGGCCACGATGCTTTGATGAGTTGTTGGTCAGGAACATAAAACCGATCTGGTGTGCCTGCAACAGATTGAGAAACTCACGAGCGCCGGGCAGCAGCCGGTCACCGAGGTAAGTGGTACCATCCATATCGAGCAGGTAGTGACGAACCTGGGCCAGCTTGCTCACCACGCACGATCCTCTTCCGCAAAATGGTAGATCAACCGCTAGGCTTTACGTACCAAAGACGCACACATAGTTGGCTAAAGTGGTTGCCAGGGTTACATGTGCCAAGCTGTCATACAAGTCCTAACTGCCTGTGCCAGACGGCACCAGAATCAGATGCTCGCGCGAGTGGGCTTCTACATCGGCTCGTTCCCACAAAGTAGGGTGATACTCAATGAACCGCCACAAGTCAATGAGATCGTCGTAATGGCGGTGCCCTGGATGGCCACTTTGCCCAGTGGTGTGAATCATGACAGAGTTCGACAGGTCTGATAGGTCAATGACCTGCCGCATGGACGGCACACCTGTCACAGCAAATGGCTCCCTGAGACTCCAGCCTGTGTTGTTGACCTGTCCCGAACCCCCGCTGGCGGCCACCGGTCCTCGGTTGAAGATGCCCTCGATCAGACCGATGCCAGACTCGCCAAACGTCTGGTTGGCAAAGGTTGCCGTGTGGACATCCCCCCAGCGCCAGCGGTCTAGGTTGCTGCCGAGCCGTTCCACGCCATCTGCATAGCCCTGTTCCATCGCACGCGCTAGGATGTCGTCACGCACCTCGCGAACTTCGCTTGTAATGTCATCCCACCACAGGCTGTCCGGTTCGGTCAGCAGGTTGTGAAAAATAGCCATGGCAGTGTCGCCACTGCCGGGGAGGTTGTCAGGCAGTTCATCGCCAAACGTCTCCTGGATGAGCGCCACCCACACATACCCATACAATGCTGCTTCTGGGCTATCCATGTGCATCTGACCATCCCATCTCAGCAGCCGATCCCGCGCCGCTGACACAGCTGTATCCTCAAATGTGAGGTCCTCCAGGTAGGGGATCACCTCCAGTGCAAACAGGTTCAGGTTGTCGCCCTGGATAGCCTGCATATCTTCAGAGGTAATGCCGTCTTCGTCACTCTCGATCATGTTGACGATACGTTGCGCTCGGTAACCAGCGTCAAAATCGGGCTGGTACGAGATAAGATATGGGTAGTTGGGGCTGACAACAGGCTGATTAGCTGTCGCGATGTAGCCCTTCTCAGGGTTGAACGAGCGGGGCAGCTCATCGTAGGGGATAACGCCTACCCACTCATAGTCGTCGACCCAGCCAGGCACAGGCAGCGAACCGTCTCCCGAAGCACGGATGGGCACAATGCCAGGCATTTGGTAAGCAATGTTGCCGCTCACATCGGCGTATATGAAGTTCTGCGACGGGGAATCCCAGTACTGGAGCGCCTCGCGGAACTGATCATAGTTTTGGGCCTGATTGAGCATAACGACTGCTCGAAACGTCTGGTTCTCCTGAAGCGCTGTCCAGCGCAGCGACAGCGCCGTGATCTCCAGCCCATCTGCGCCACGGTTGACGCCTGCAAACTCGGCGTAATCCTCAAGGTCAGTGATGATCGGCCCGTGACGGGTGTATCGCACCAACAGCACATGGGGATCATCCTGTCCTGCAACAGCGATCTCCTCACGCACAATCTCCATGTCGCGCCACTCGCCGTTTACCAAGTACTGGTTGATATTGTCAGGGTTCAGCCGCTCTATATAGAGGTCCTGAACGTCAGGATTGACGTTGGTGACGCCCCATGCAATTCGGTCGTTGTGCCCTATGATTACTCCTGGCGCACCGGCGAACGAGTAGCCTCGCACGTTGTATGGACACTCATCGGTCTCAGGCTCGCAGTGCAGCCCAACTTCGTACCAGATTGACGGCATCTGAATTCCTAGGTGGGGGTCGTTAGCCAACAGCGGCGCTCCTGTGCTGGTCAGCTCACCAGAGACAACCCAGTTGTTCGATCCAATTCCCTCGCCTCGCCCCAGCGCCAATGCTTGGGTGGGATCAAAGCCGCCAACCAGCGTCGTATCCAGCCCGTTGAAGTAAGCCAAGCCATCGAAGCTCGTGACACTCCCCGAGCCTTGCAAGTCCAGTTCTTCGTCAGGAACGATGAATGGGAAGTCCTCCCGGTAGGCGGGGTTGAGATCGAGCATCCGCGCCACGCCTACCTCGCGAATCAGCTCCACCCGATTCAGCTCGGACTCGTAGTTCCCACCCAAGTCCTGTGACATGACATGCGCCCATGTCAGCGTATTGACCGGCGTCCACGGCTCGATAGTCACCTCAACTCCCTGGAGTTGGAGCAGCGTGAACTCCAAGCCGAGCTGGGCAGGGGAACGGTCTTGCACGTAAGCATTGACACCGGCAGCATAGGCGTCCAGTATGCGGCGAGTCTCAGGATCGGTGTGGGCGTACTCTTGCTCAGCAATGCGATAGAAGCCCATGGTGCGCAGGTAGAGGTCAGTGCCCAGGGTGGCCTCACCGAAGTACTCGGACAGCCGCCCCGCACCGATCCGTCGCCAGAACTCCATCTGCCAGAACCGATCCTGGGCATGGACGTATCCCTGAGCGAAAAACAGATCCTCGGGTGTCTGAGCGTAGATGTGAGGAACACCGTATTCGTCACGGTAAATCTCGACCGGGGCGGTCAACCCTTGTACTTGTACAGTTCCACGAGTCCTCGGGTACGCTCGGCGGGATACCCCCAACCAGATGCCTCCCAAGATCACAGCCAGCGCCAGGACCACAGCCAGCACGATCCCGGCAATCTGTAGAAGCTTGCGCATGGCTTCCCTCCTTGGCTCTCGATTATGCTCATTCACAGTGTGGAATCTTGCTTGATTGTACAGTCCAGCCTGGCAAATGGGAAATATCTCGCCCAGGCATGGTATAATCTCACTGGGAAAGTCATCAATCTGGAACAAGGTGTATCATCATGGCTTTACGCAGGATTGTCACCATCGGCAACGCGGTTCTACGGAAGAAAGCCCGTCGCGTGCGTGAGTTCGACAAAAGGCTTCACACGCTGATCGACGATATGATTGAAACCCTGCTTGACGCGCCTGGTGTCGGGTTGGCCGCGCCGCAGGTTGGCGTCAGCCAGCGAGTGATTGTCGTCCGGTTGCCTGACGATGACGAATCAAAAGAGGAATACGGCCAGCTGGCCGGGGTTCTGTTCGAAGTGGTCAACCCTGAGATCCTCAGGGCCTCTCATGAGCAAGTGGACGGCGTCGAAGCTTGCCTCTCGATTCCAGGCTACTTTGGCATGGTGTCGCGCCATGCTGCTGTAACAATACGCGGGCAGGACCGGAACGGCAAAGAGGTTCGCATCAAGGCACAGGACTGGCTGGCTCGCGTGTTTCAGCATGAAATCGACCATTTAGATGGCGTGCTGTACATTGATCGGGCTACTGAAGTCTGGCAGGCCAGCGAGGCACACGCGCCAGCGGATAAAGAGGATCATGCCGTGGCTGGAAAGGTTGCGGAGGCCTGATCTCCTCCACTGTGCACCTTCCGAAGGACATTCCAACGGCGCTACCGGAATCCTCTAGCGGCGGTTACACTGCGTAGCGCCGCGCTGATTTCTTGCGGCTGACATCCTTATTGCAAACTCTGCCCTTTCAGACATTGGCATCATTTCTTTCCAGGGCATCTTGTCCCTTCTTCCCCAGGGAGCGACCCATAGAATTCAGATGGGCAGCAAGGTAAAGCTGAACTACCTCGACGATCTCCCCGCCGCGCACATAGATGCGTACTATGCGCGGCAGCAGGCTGGTTGTGACCTCATAATTGATCGTTTCGGCCAGGGCAGCGATCTCGTGGGCATGGATGGTCGCGCCCTGCTGTGTACCGATTAACACGACTTCGTCGTCCTGGGCCACGCCCTCGATCCCACTGACATCCACCATGAGCTGGTCCATGCACACACGGCCCACAATCGGAGCACGCTTGCCCCGGATCAGGACAAAGCCCCGATTGGAGAGGATACGATGGTAGCCATCACCATAACCAATGGGGACCAGTGCAATCGGCATGGCACGTGGCGTGATGAAGGTTCGCCCATAGCTGATGCTTGAGCCAGCAGGCAGGGTTCGCACACGGGCGACATGGCTCTTAAGTGACAAGACAGGCTTAAGCGGAATGGTTGGCTCAACCTCGCTTGAGGGTGGCATCCCATACAGGACAATCCCGGTGCGCACTGCATCGAGGTGGGACTCCCGCAGATTAAGAGTGGCACCGCTGTTGGCCGCATGGCGCAGTCTGACGGCGTAGCCCGCAGCCTGCACAGCTTGCACTACCTCAAGAAACGTCGCAAGCTGCTGGCGCGTGTAGGATTTGTCGGCCAGATCGGACACGGCGAAGTGTGTGTACATTCCCTCCAGATCAAGGTTGGGCAGACGGCTGATCTGCTCGACGAACGGCAGCACTTCCTCCGGCAACAGACCGTAGCGGCCCATACCGCTATCAACCTTGACATGAACTGGGACTGTCTTGCCCAACGCGCTCGCTCGGGCTGAGATCGCCTGCGCCCCTTCCAAAGTGTTGACAGTAGCCGTCAGATCGTAGGCAATCATCATGTCGGCTTGGGCAGGCAGGGTGTAACCTACCACAAGCACCGGAGCCTTGATCCCGGCCAGGCGCAGCTCAATTCCCTCATTCATCTGGGCCACAGCCAGGCGCTTAGCGCCATTCTCCAGCGCTACACGTCCTACCTGGACTGCACCATGTCCGTAGGCGTTAGCTTTGAGGACTGCAATCAGCTCGACCTTCGGGCCAATATGGTTGATGACGGCGCGGACATTGTGTGCAACAGCGTCGAGATCGATGACAGCATAGGTAGTGTGTTTGTCGAAAATGTCCATGATCCAGACCAAGTAGCTCAGTGCACAGCCCAGATCGAATCCATCGGGCTACGCCAACAGGTCTCGCGGCAGCATCCGAATTTTCATTATATAGACGATCGAGGGCTTATCCAACCCACGTCTGCCCTACGCTAACGCTGCAATATTACGGGCACGTAAGCGGGGCGCTGACCTCAACACCGGGTGCAGCCGTTGGATCATAGAGCACTGTGGCATATGGAAAGCTGGTTCGCGCCACATTCGACACACGCAGCCCATCAATGAGGCCATTAAAATTGTGGCTGGTGGGCAGCCAGGACACGCCACCGAGGATGAGATGGGTCGTGGCCGCGCTGGGTGTGCCGGGCACGCCTGGCACGCTCGTCGCTACTTCAATGCCGTTGACGAAGATGTGCTGTGTGGTTCCATCCCAGGTGCCAGCTACATGATACCATGCGCCAGCGACAATCTGACCTGGCGCATTGAGCAGATATTCCGTGTTGCCCTGTTTGATGACCCATATCACCATATAGGGCGACGTGCCGCTGATGCGCAGATTGTAGCCACCGTTGGCATCGCGCTTATCAAAAATGTCGCCCTCGCCACCTTCCGGCTGGCTGGCTGCAGCGTTGATCCACGCCTCAACTGTGATGGAAGCCGGACTGAGGTCGAAAGGCACGACAACATACTCGTCGTCTACCGTGGTCAGGTCCAACGCGCCGCTGAACCGACCGCTCACCCAGTCGGCGTTATCCATGTTGGTCAGGATGCCACTGTACCCCGCACCGGAGAGATCAGTGAGGATTGTTCCGGAGCCGTCTTCGGCATGCCACAGTGCGACCGTGCTGCTGTCGGCCTTAGGCACAAAGACATTCGCGGCACTGGCCGGAGGGCTGCTCGCGACGGGATTGCCATAGTAGAGATAGTAGTGATTGTCAGATGACAAGGCTGTCAAAGGCGTCTGCACACTGAACCAGAGACGTGTTGAGGCGGTGTTCCAGGCCGACGCTGAATCCAACACACGGTCTAACTCGACCCACGTACCGCCACTGTCATAGACGACCCGCACATCGTCGCCGTTCGCCAGCGACTTGCCGCTGGCAACTAACAAAGCATGATTGAAAGTCACGGCAACAGGATAACCGACGGGAATATCTGACATACTAGCTGTGACGGTGATAACGCTGCTGTAGTTCCAGTCGCAGTCCCACCACGCGGAGATCGACGTGGCAGTTGGTGTGTTGGTTGGCGTGGCAGTTGGCGTGTTGGTCGGCGTGGCGGTCGGTATAGGGGTGCGAGTCGGAGTGGGAATGCTTGTCGATGTCGGTGGAATTGGGGGAGCGGTAGTCGGCGCCATCGTATCCACCGGCGGAGGTAGAGGCATCAGGGTGAGGGTAGCTGTGGGCACCAGGCTGGATGTCGGCGCCGGCGTCCGAGTTGCGGTTAGAGAAGGCTGTGGGGTGGAGATTGAAGCAGCAAGCGTCGATGTGTGAATCTGGCTCACTGGTGCTACGTGTGTGACCGTGGGCGTGTTGGTCAGCATCCACCCTCTGGCCGCATCAAGCGTGGCCTGAACATCGTCAGGCGGAATAAGGGCAATGCGCAGTGGTGTACAATCCACTCCCACGACGGCGCACACCATCCGGGGAATCTCGACTGGCGAGGGGAATGTTGCACTGGGCGGCCCGACAGGCTGTAGGCCATTGCTGCCTCCCAGCGGCACACGGACGGTTTGACCGGGACCGACAGTCCGCTCTTGCCTGCCGGCGGCAACCAGACCGCTGCCTTCAAGTATTGTGATCGTCATATCTTGATTGGGGATCGCCCGCAGGAAAGCCACACCAATTGTCGTTACCTCGGTCTCATTGGCTACAAACGAAATCCCACCGCCAGGTGGTGTGCGGACCAGAATGCCGCCAAATGGGATCAGTTCGCAATCGATCCGTCCGAACAGGTTGGAAAAATAGAAAGCTTGCATGTCACCTGAGACGTTGTCCAGGTGTGTATCGCCTAACACCATCAGACTGACATTTTGGCCGGGCATAGTGCGGGGGAGCGTCGCCTGGAGCTTGAATATGGCAATGCCCCATTCCTGGGCTTCTAGGTTAAGCGGATGTGCAAAGACGGCCTGCAGTTGATCAACTGGGACTATATCCCCTCTGAACTCAAAACGAGTTGTGGACTCCGAGTCCAGTTCAGCTTCGATGACATCGTTGGCATAACAGACCTGGTTGCTGCCCATTTGTGTGCAGACGTCAGCATACTGTATAGCCTGTCGAATCAGGGCTTCACATGAGGGAGGACTTGTCTCTTGAGCTGTGGGCAGGAGCGCACGACTGTGGACCAGCGGCATAACAAAG
Source organism: Anaerolineae bacterium (assembly GCA_034435375.1). Classification (GTDB taxonomy): domain Bacteria; phylum Chloroflexota; class Anaerolineae; order Aggregatilineales; family UBA3940; genus DAOTXR01. Next base: position 145,323 of record DAOTXR010000048.1, on the reverse strand, counting down.
GCAAATACCATCGTCGTGCAGACAGCGAGGGCCAGGAGTCCCGCGACCCCACGGAGGGCAGCCCTAACATACCACAAGATGCCTTGGTGGGCTTCGACGGCCTTCAGACGCTTGAGGTATCGATAGGCATGTCGGTTGTGTGGTTCAATGCGCAGGACCTGCCCCAGACAGCGGATAGCCTCATCGCGGCTGTCTGCCAGCTCAGCCATCAGAGTCCAGGCGGCTGCACAGTCCTGCTCTCGGTTGAGCACCTGCTGAAGCAACTCACGGGCTTCTTCGAGCCTGCCGCTTCTGGCAAGCAATCGCGCCCGCTGCACCAGCGACTCAAGTTCAGGCATGGTTAAAGCCTACTAACTAGGCCCCCTCATGACGGCAGTCGCTCCATCCTCACCCCATGCCTATCGAGTTGAGCTGTATCCTTTAAGTATAATGCTATAGACCCAGATACTCAATCCCAATGGCAGACATGATGGCATTGTTCCTGCTAGCCACGAAGCTCAGCACTAATTGGTAGCTGTCGTTCACTGCAACCTGGAACTGTCGGGTAATATAAATATACTTGCCGCCAGCTGCCTGATAGATGTCTAGATCTTGCAACACGGTTTGGCTACTGCCGCCGCTTGTTGCGGTCACTGAGAAGACGCGCTCGCCCGGGCCGTCCACACTGTTCTCGACGAAGTAGATCGTGATCTGCCAGTTGCCCGCCGCCAAGTTGTCAAACACGTACTCGAAGCTCGAAGAGAACATGCGACAGCTCAGCAGCCTTTGTCCTTCTGGCCCTACCCAGTTGCCGCCAGGGCTGTCAAGAATCTGGGGCGTATCATAATGAGGTTGGCTGCCGAACTGGACCCCTCCACGAAACCCATAACTGCCAGGGGTGTAAGACTGATTCTGCTCCCACGTGTAGCCACCCCATGAAAAGCCTCCTTGGCAGACTCCTACCCCAGGATTGCCAATGTTGATGAAGAGAGGCTCTGAACGCAACCCGCCGGGGGTAGAAGGTGTGCTGGTATCTTGTGTCGCTGAAGGGGTGATGGTACTCCCTGGCGGCGTGGTAGCACTACCGGGCGGCGTCGTAGCACTGCCAGGCGGGGTGGTGCCTCCTCCGCCAGGCGGCGTCACTCCTCCACTGCCGCCTCCTTGGCCAGAGGGTTGCGTCGGTTCAACCGGCGGCGACTCAGCGGAGCTACCATCGTCTGCTGGCGGGCTGGTTGGAATCGGGACAGGGGTCGGCGGCACGCGCGTTGAGCGTGGGCGCGGCGTCGGGCGTGGCGTGTTGGTAGGCAGCGGTGAGCGCGTAGGCGTGGAGGTAAGTTGTGAGAGGGCAATCGCCGACTGAACTGCACCCCTCGCCTCATCTGCTGAGATAGTAGCAATAGCAGCTGGCGGACAGCCGATGCCCAGAAACGTGCAGCCTATGGTCAGCGAGTCGCCGGAGATCAATTCTGGCTCAGACGGCGGGCCGGAGGCCGCAGTGCCGCTATCTCCACCCAAGGGGATTTTGACCTCTTGCCCAGCGCCCAAATACTGGACCTGATCTTGGACACTCACACGGCCACTGCCGCCCAACATAGCAACGGTCATCTCGCGGCGGGGAATTGAACGTAGGATGGTTGGGCCGAGCAGCGTCAGGCCGGTGCTGTTGACCTGGATGGTAATGCCAGTCCCATCAGGCATGGTCACCAGGATGCCATTAAATGGCACCTGCTCACATACAATGCCGCCCAGACCGCTGGCAAAGGAGAAGACCTGCATGTTGCCGATGGTGTTATCGATAGACGTATCGCCGAAGGCTAGGAAGGTCACGTTCTGTCCCGGCACTGTGCGGGGCAAGGTGGCCTGGACTTTGAAGACTGCAATGCCCCAGTCTCCGTTGGCGATGTCCATGGGCGAGACGACCAGCTCTTGCAGCAGACCCACCGAGACAACGTCGCCAGGGATGTCAAACCGGCTTGTCCCACTTTGCAAAAGCTCAGCCTGAACCGTATAGTGGCCATAACAAGCCTGGTTGGGGCCGATCTGCTGGCAGCGCTCGTTGGTGCGACTCAGCGCTTCCCGGATCAGCCGTTCACAGGTCAGCGGTTCGAGCGTGCTAAGTATGTCGGTTGGGCCAGAGGATAAGGCAGCCGTAGGAGAAGCGCTTGCTCCACCCCTCTGCTGACTTTGCCAGAAGGGGATAAAAAAAACGGACGTGAGCACAGCCAAGACAACCACGGCCACTACTGCCGAGATCAGCCAGAAGGGGAGGAGGGTCTCCCTATCTTCATCCTCTTCTTTTTGCTTGACCTCAACTCCCAACCGGGCAAGTGCCTCTAGCGCCTCGGAGTTGCCCGGACTGCGGCGCAGCACCTGCTTCCAGCAGTAGATGGCCTCAGTTTCGGTCTCAGCGAGCTGCGCTTTAGCCGCCCAAATCTCGGGATCAAACGGATCACGACCAAGCAACCCTTCCAGTAAGGAACGCGCTTCCCCCCGCCGACCTTGCTTGGCGAGGTCCATGGCGTTTTGTACTTCCTTGTTGCGGTACATACACGCACACCTTTATCTACAACCAGCTCGGCCAGATAACCGACGGTACTATCTAGGGCTGCCCAGGCTTCTGCCTGGGACGAACCGCCAGGTCGATCAGATTGCCCATGACTGCAATCGGCAGAGATGTCAGAGTGAGTGCAGGCCAGACCTGCCGGGCCGTCCAGGTGTAGTCGTAACGCAGCAACGGATCCATCGACATCATAAGGTGCAAGGCCCACGAGCTACTGAACACCCCCATGAGCGTCAGCATGGCAATCAACATACGCAGCAGCTTGGAGCGAAGCAGCCCAGAACCGAGGGCAAATCCCAGGGCAATTACTATACAGCCTAGGGCAATCCCCCAGCCGGTGGGCACGACATCCAGGAAAAAGACCGAGAAGCCAAAAAAGGCCAGGTTGATTAGCAGACTTCCTATAGCCACGCCGCCCACCAACCGCGGGAGCAAAGAAATGCTGACCAGCCGCTGGACCACTAGGCGAACAGCAAAAATGCCCAGGCCAACTATCAACCCCAGGAAAATCCCGCGCTCAATGGCGATCAGTACGCGGGTCGCGTCAAACAGTTCTAACCAGCGATAGGTCAAGTAAATGTGAATCCAGAATCCCAGGAAACATCCAAGTACAATAGTCAGGCAAGCTTTGACCAAGCCAGGTTTGTCAGCACCTAGGTTTTTCAACAGCAAGCCGCCCAGTACCTCCATACGTAGCGAGGAGGGAATCGACCGGGGCAAGCTTTCAGCTGTTTCGTGAATGGACATCAAGGCAGACATTCTACGGAACTCGTTTGCCTCGCCTAGGATCACTTGAACCGCTGTCTCGCTGCGGATATGGCCCACCAGCCGGGCCGCCTCGACCGCTGTAACACGATCCCCCGACAGCGCCAAGTCTGCCAACTGCATATCGCTCAGCACACTGAATCTTGTCTTCTGCCAGGCATCTCCTGGCTCAACCACGCTCTGCAGCAGGATAAGTATCAGCCTGCAAAGCCTGGCATCCTCGGTCTTGCTGGCTACATCAATCAGCCGTGACACCGCCGAGGGCGGCAGGCTAATGTCCCATTGCCCCACAATAACATCGAGACGCATCTGAGCCACTGCACGCTCGACAGCAAGCTCTGTGCCATTCTCGATCACGCTGATGCACACCTGCTGTCTGCATCGAGGCTCTGCAACCTGCTGCCACCAGAAATCGACGTGGTGGCCGTGGACGAGTGCGCCGTGCAGCATGAATTGGCAATACTCAGAGCCGAGTGGCAGCTCGTCATTGGATGACTGCTGGTATGCGGTCTCAACATACACGTATTCCGTCAGACTCAATGTGTAAGAGGGCGCCGAGTTTCGGCTCCAGCGCTCAAACCCACGCTCAAGAATCACCCTCGCATTCTCAACCTGGCTCAGGGGGACACTCGCGGGCTGCGGGTGGACTGTCTCTGCCATGGTGGACGAGCCAGGCAGCGACTCACGGACCAGCCGCAATGCCTCGACCACCGACTTGGGGCGATCCTGGGGCTTGGGAGCAGTCATGCGACGCAGCACGCCCACCAACCCTGCTGGAAGGTCGGGATTGAACTCACGGGGATCGCTCAACTGTACAGACTGGCTGAGCTGCAAGATTCCCAGCGACTTCTCTCCGTCCCAGGGCAGATGGCTGGTGAACATCTCAAACAGCAGGATGCCCAGGCTATATATGTCAGACTGTGGCGTTAGCCTGGAGGCGCTGTGTTGTTCAGGAGGTGCATAAGGAGGAGTGCCACGTCCGGTGTGGAGCGACTCCGTGGTTAGGGAGATCACCCGTGCCAGCCCAAAATCGGCCAGGTAAGCATGACGGCTAAAGTCAAGCAGGATATTGGTCGACTTCAGGTCGCGGTGGACAATGTTGCGCCTGTGCACATAATCCAATGCCGAGACGATCTCAGCCGTGATGCTCAGGATCAGATCGTAGGGCAGAAACGGCTCTCTATCCAACAGGTCCCTGAGCGAGCCTGCCGGCACGTAGGGCATGACCATGTAGCGCAGGCGATCAGTGATACCAAAGTCATACAGAGGCAAAATGTTAGGATGATCAAACGCGGCCACGAAGCGTGCCTGCCGCTCAAACACGTGCCAGTCTGTCTTCGGATCGACTTCGCCGACGACATCTCTTTCAGGGAGGCTCAGCTTGATGGCCACCATGCGCTTTTGCTGATGATCGAGCGCTGACCAGACGACAGCCTGCCCGCCATACCCAATGCGTTCCAGCAACTGGTACTGCTTGAGACGGTTGCCAGAGAAATACTCGTCTAGTGGCGATAGATCGATCTTACTCATGGCTGCTCATGTGGACATCCATCATGACCCGCAGGATTGCAGATAAGCGATCTGCACGGACATCACGTGCAAACACCACGAGCCATCGCTATTGTACCATAAAAGCAAGAGGCCCTGCCCCGCAACCCCTTCTAGGCAGGTAGAGGCAGACGTGTCTAGTGTGTGAGAGTTGGCTATTGACACCCCTCCAAAACCATGCTACGATTTAGTTAGTTCACTAAACTTACTAAATCGGCTAGGGCTCGTCCCTCTCCTGTTCAAAACGCCATGAAAAAGGCTACTCATCAGGATACCAAAACCCATAATGTGCGGCTGGTCCTGAAAACCATCTACGACCATGGGCAGATCAGCCGTGTGGACGTGGCCCGCATCACTCGCCTGACGCGCGCGACGGTCTCAGACCTCGTATCTGAGCTGACTGAGGCTGGCCTCGTGGAGGAAATTGGCTATGGGCCATTCGCCAGAGGAAAGCCGCCGATACTCCTGCGCGTAGTTGATGACGCTCGTTGTCTGATAGGCGTCGACTTGGCCAACAGCGAATTCCGGGGGGCAGTGATCAACCTCCGGGGAGAGACCAAGCACCGAGTCAATCTGCCTGTGCTCAACCGGGATGGCGATGCCGCATTGTCGCTAACGTTCCGTTTAGTTGATGAGCTGGTTGCGACTGCTCGAAGTCCCATCTTGGGGATCGGCATCGGCACGCCAGGGCTGATGGACGCCCGCCGAGGCGTTGTGCGGAACGCTGTTAACCTCGATTGGCGCGATCTGCCGCTGGGAGATTTGCTCGAAGCGCGATATAGATTGCCAGCTTATGTGGTCAATGACAGCCAGGTGGCCGCGCTGGCCGAGATGGCCTTCGGTGACAGCAAGGATGTCTCCAACCTGATTGTGATCAAGGTCGGGCGAGGCATCGGCGCAGGCATTGTGCTGAACAGGCTTCTGTACTATGGAGACAGCTTTGGCGCAGGTGAGATTGGCCACGTAGTTATGGCTGAGAATGGCGAACTGTGCCGATGTGGGCAGCGGGGCTGTCTAGAGACCCTAGTCAGCAGCCGGGCTATCGTCAGGAAAGCTCAGGCTATTGCGCGCAGCAATCCGCAGTGCGGCCTGCGTCGCTTTATCACCTCGGTGGACGAGATCACCACAGATGTCGTTCTGGAAGCATATGAAAACGGCGATACAGAGATGAAGGCCCTGATCGCTGAAGCAGGCGCCTATCTGGGAGAGGCAGTGGCCTATCTGGTCAGCGCCTTGAATGTCCATCGCATTATCATCTCCGGAAGCATGGCTCGTTTCGGCGAAGGGCTGATCGAACCCATCCGACAGCAAGTCCAACAGAGAGTCCTCCCCGCCCTGGCTAGCGAGACCCGCATTGAAGCCTCAAGGCTGGGAAACGACGCTGTGTTGCTCGGTGCTGCGGCTTTGATCCTATCCCGCGAGCTAGGCATCAGTTAGCGGGGTTACTGTTTTGGTGAAATGGTATATACCAGGCCATGACACAGACACTCACCAAACTGGCTAGGCCCAAATGTATACCGCCGCTCGACCCAGAATTCCGTCCGGCGGTGCTAGCGAATCGCGATTTTCAGAGTGAAGTCGCGGACTCTGGCGAGGGAGTCCCGCTGAGCATTGGGTTGGAACGGGCAAACGGGTCTATATCCCGCTTTGAGACGCATGTTCTTCCCGCAGGACACCGGAGAGCCGCCGACAATCTGATATACGCTGAGCGGCTTGTGAAGTTTCTGCTGTGGCAACGGGGTGGCTGGAAGGTCTATGTCGGAGGTCCTGCTGCCATTGGGCATCACATCGGACGGTGTTATGCGCCCAGCGGACAGCGTGCTTTCGATGCCCACTTTATGGGGCAGGACGTTTACGAGAGACCCTTTACTGTCGTGACCTGTACGCCAGAGGAAGTCCCACCGGAACAGGAACAGGAGCAAGCTCTAGGCCGTCATCTGGATGGCTGCCGCATCGGCTTCGACCTGGGAGCCTCAGACCTGAAGGTATCCGCGGTAGTGAACGGTGAGGTCGTTTTCAGCACTGAGATCGAGTGGAACCCACGCGATCAGGATGATCCTCTCTACCACTATGAGCGGATCGTAGCCGCCCTGAAGATGGCAGCCTCCAAGATGCCACACGTGGACGCCATTGGGGGTAGCTCGGCGGGGGTGTACATCAACAACCGCCCCATGATCGCCTCACTGTTCCGGGGCATTCCCAGAGAACGGTTCAACGAAGTCAGGAACATGTTCCAACACATTGGGGATGAAATGGGCGTCCCGTTGGCAGTAGTGAACGACGGCGAGGTGACGGCATTGGCAGGGTCGATGTCGTTAGATGATAACGGCATCCTAGGCATTGCACTGGGATCAAGCCAGGCGGCAGGCTACGTCACCCTGAAGGGTAACATCACCGATTGGCTAAATGAACTAGCCTTCGCGCCCATCGATTACAGTCCACATGCACCGCTCGATGAATGGTCGGGGGATCGCGGCTGTGGCGCCCAGTACTTCTCCCAGCAGTGTGTGTTTCGGTTGGCTCCCCAGGTCGGCATCGAGATTCCGCACAATTTGTCCAACGCACAAAAACTCGACTATGTCCAGGAAAAACTCGAGGCGGGCCATGAGGGCGCACTGAAGATTTGGCAAAGCATGGGCATCTACATGGGTTACGCCATCGCTCACTATGCCGATTTCTACGAACTGAAGCACGTGCTCATCCTGGGACGCTGTACCTCCGGCAGAGGTGGACACCTGATCCTGGACGGCGCCAACGAGGTCCTTCGAAGCGAGTTCTCCGAGCTTGCCTCCCGGCTTGCCATCCACCTACCGGACGAGAAAAGCCGCCGGGTCGGGCAGTCTATTGCAGCGGCCAGCCTACCCGCGATTGGATCGGTGAGATCGGGAGAGGGAGCCGTATGAAATTCAACTCCGAAGCCGCTGAGGTATGGATCCCGGATGGTCTTCCTGCCCACGAAGCGCTGGCTCGTACCACCCATCTGGGCATCAGTGCGCACCAGGACGACCTAGAAATTATGGCCATTGACGGCATTCTGGCTTGCTTCCAGCAAGCGGATAAGTGGTTCACCGGCGTGATAACCACCGATGGCAGCGGTTCGCCTCGCGATGGTCTTTACCGGAACTACACTGACGACGAGATGCGCCAAGTTCGTGCTAGAGAGCAGAAAAGAGCAGCAGTCGTCGGCGAGTACGCCGCATTGGTTTCGTTGAACTATTCCAGCGCTGCTGTGAAAGACGGCGCGAACGACAGTCCAGCAATGGACCTGCGCCAGGTCCTGGAGGTTGCCCGTCCCGAGGTGGTGTACACCCACAATCTGGCTGACAAGCATCCAACCCACGTAGCGACAGCGCTGCGGGTAATCAAGGCCATCCGGGCTATGCCAGAGACGCAACGCCCCCGTCGATTGTATGGTTGCGAAGTATGGCGCGATCTGGGCTGGATGCTCGACGAGGACAAGGTTGTCTTCGATTGCTCAGCGCACGAAAACCTGCAAATGGCGTTGTTGGGCGTCTTCGATTCGCAGATCTGCGGAGGGAAACGCTATGACTTGGCGACGATGGGTCGCCGCAAAGCGAATGCAACGTATTTTGCTTCGCACGGTGTAGACATGGCTACGGGGCTGGTGTTTGGCATGGATCTGACCCCTTTGATCCAGGACCCCACCAGGGACATCGCGGCCTATGTCCTGGGATTCATCGAGCGGTTCTCACAGGACGTCAGCAGGCTGCTGGCTCAGGCAGAATGATATGCTGCCCTATGGTCAGTGAAGTGACGGGAGTCTGACACCCAGTGACAGATGTCCACGAACGGGAAAAGGAGGCAGGAGGAGGAAAGGAGACAACACATTCACTTTAACAAAAGTAGAGTAGAGGAGGGCGTGAGAAAGATTCTCTGTCTCACCGACCGCCAGTCTGCAAAGACAGGAAGACTTCCCACGCCACACAAATAGAAGTTAGCACCAAAGTCGCTGGAAAGGCAAGTTCACAGACTAAACAAAAAGCCAGGGGAAGCTTCTCCTGGTCCTTTAAGGAGGCTCAGAATGCGTTCCAACAAGTTGTTTATCGCTGTGCTGTTGATCGGCATTGGGTTATTTGCCCTGACTGCCTGCGGCGGCGCAGCCACGACAGTAGCTCCAGCTGAGGAAGAACCTGCTGAGGCCCCTGCCGAGGAACCCGTCGAGGCCCCTGCCGAGGAGCCTGCCCCAGAGCCGGTGATCCTTGAGGTCATGATCGTAGACTACATCCCAGATGTGACCGACACATGGCTTGAGGAGGAAATTGCTCCGGCCTTCGAGGCAGAGCACCCCGACATTGATGTTCAGTTCGTCTATGTGAACTGGGGCACGCTGGACGAGACTATCCAGGGGTACTTTGCAGCAGGCGATGGGGCCGACATCCTCAACCTCGGCTCGGAGTACATCGCTGAGTATGGCAGCCGCATGGCTGACCTGTCCGAATACTTCGCTGACTGGGATGGCCTCCCTCACTTTGTGGCTGGCACAATGGACACCGTCACCTGGGAGGGCAAGCCACGTGGTATCCCGTGGCTGACAGCTCCCCGCGCCCTGATGTGCCGCATGGACATCCTGGCAGAAGCCGGCTTCGACGCGATGCCAACCACCTACGAAGAAGTGCTTGCTGTGACAGCGGGCACAACAGTCATTGAGGAAAACGCACTGGTCCGCCAGGGCTACGAGTCCAATGACGATGTACAGGAATACATTGGCCTGATCTGGGCGCTGGGCGGCTCGCTGTACAAAGATGACGGCACGCCGAACTTTGACTCACCAGAAGCTAGGGCCGCTCTGGAGTTCCTATACAACCGCTACAAAGCTATTCGGCCCAACGAGGGCATCACGCCGCTACCTGAGCCGACAGGCTCGCGCATTGCATCGGGCGAGTCGGCCTGCCTGTACGCCAACCTGTGGGGTGCTCCGCCCACCAGCGATGCAATCTGGGAACAGATCCAGCTGGCTCCCCTGCCCATCGATCCAGCTTTCCCGAATGCCGAGCCAAAGACGCTAGTCTTCAACGACTGGCTGGCGGTGCCAGCCTACAGCCAGCATGTGGCAGAGGCAGCCGAGTTCTTGAAGTTCCTGGGCAGCGCCGAAAATCTCAACACTTACAATGCAGGGTTTGGCTCCTTCCCGCCACGTGATGACGCCTGGTTCGGCTTTGTCGAAGACCCTGTCATGCAGGCAATGGGTGAAGTGATGAGGACCTCCGGTGTCGGCTTCGCTGATGTTCGCGCCAGCGCGCCGTTCCGTGAAATGCTGAGGACCCAGATCGACCTGTACTACACCGATCAGCAGGACCTGGACACTACGCTTGCCAACATCCAGGATCAGTACACCACCATTCTGGAAGACGCCGGGTACCTGCCGTAAAACACACCAATAGGCACGCTCAGGTATAGATGGGGGGAAAGGCTTCCCCCCATCTCCTCTCAGACGGCGGAGGACAGTATGGACAGTCTGGCCGATTCCAACCCAAAGTTGTACACGCTTATCTGGGTTGGTCTCACCTGTGTTTTTATCGTAGCCTCCAGCTACGCAGTTGGTGTCCTGGCAAGTGGGATTGCGAGAGCCGCAGGCAAGGGCAAGATTTACCAAAGGCGGACATTTGCCGGCTATTTCTTTGCCTCCCCCTGGATCGTTGGTTTCATCTTATTCGTGGTCGGGCCTGCGATACTCTCCTTGTACTGGAGCTTCACCGACCTTCGGCTGGGCGAGACACCGATCTGGACACCGCCCTGGGAGGGCTGGGGAAACTACATTCGACTTCTGACCGATGATGACAAGTTTGGCATCTCGCTTTCTAACTCGCTTTATATGACCGTGATTGGGCTTCCACTGCAACTGGCGACTGCGTTTGGCCTAGCGCTTCTCGTCAGCCAGGGGCTACGCGGCGAGAAGATCTTCAGGATGATCTACTATCTACCGATAGTCCTGGCTGGCAGCGCCGCCGTCCTGATCGCCTGGAGGCTGATGTTGAATCCCAACAATGGTCTGATCAACGGCATCATCCGCGTAGCAATTGATGCTGTGCCGCCACTTGGCTGGTTTAACCAACTCTTTATCTACGTCACTGAACTGAGCAATGCCCTCTTTATGGCTCTTCAGCGCGGCACCTGGACTCCTGTGACCAACGTTTTAGAGGCCGGCTTCCCCGCCGCAGATCGTATGCCGTTGTGGCACACCAACCAGCTCTGGTCAAAGCCCTCGATCGTGCTACTCAGCCTGTGGAGCACAGGGACCATGATGCTGATCTACCTAGCGGCATTGAAGGGAATCCCTCAGGAAATCCACGATGCCGCGGCGGTGGATGGAGCAAGTTCATGGCAGAAGTTTTTCCGCATCACATTTCCCCTGGTTACGCCGGCGACGTTTTACAACTTGGTGGTGGGTGTGATCGCAACCTTGCAGATTTTCGACCAATCCTATGTGCTGACCCGGGATGGCGGCCCAGCCGAATCGACATATTTTGTAGCTTATTACCTGTGGCGTTCTACCTTTCGATATAACAGAGTCGGATATGGTGCGGCCATGTCCTGGATTCTCATGGTGATCATCCTCGTGCTAACGTTGATCCAGTTCAGATTGTCCAATAGATGGGTCTACTACGAGGGCGAGTAGGGGAGGCCATCCAAGAATGACTCAACGGATTTATGCCCACGAACAGGTGGCCTGGCAGAGGGACAAAGCTATCCGCCGCGCCAAAGACCTCCTGGTAAAGACGGTTTCATACTTCCTCTTAATTTCCACCAGCGCGCTGTTTCTCTTTCCATTGTTCTGGGTGGTTTCCACCTCGCTTAAAACAATGGAAGAAGCTAACGCCCCCCGCGTGGTATGGTTGCCGTCTAACCCCCAGTTTGATGCTTACGCACAGGTTCTGGCCGATGAAGACTGGTTGCTGTTTTTCTCAAACTCTGTGTTTGTCACAGTGCTGGCTGTGGGAGGCACCTTGATCTCGGTGGCATTTGTGGCCTACGCCTTTAGCCGGATTGAGTGGCCAGGACGCGACATCGTGTTTTTCCTCATGCTGTCCACCATGATGCTTCCGCCGCAGATCACGCTCGTGCCCCAGTACGTTTTGTTCCATCTGGTGGGTTGGCTGAGAACTTTCAACCCGATCATCATCCCCGGTTTCTTTGCCGGCGGGGCGATGCTTGTCTTCCTTTTGAGGCAGTTTATGCTGACACTGCCCAAGGAGCTTGACGAGGCTGCCATCATTGACGGGGCGAGCCACCTGCAAATTTGGTGGTATATCATTCTGCCGCACTGCAAGGCAGCCCTGGCAACTGTCGGTGTGCTCCTGTTTGTTGGGAACTGGAACTCGTTGCAGGTCCCCCTGATCTACCTGCAAAAGGCCAATTTGCAGACCTTGCCGATCGCCATCGCAGCGCTCTACAATCCACAGCAGTCTACCCAGCCCTGGCCACGGATCATGGCTGTCTCGCTGCTGACTATCCTGCCGCTGCTGATCGTCTTCCTGTTCCTGCAACGCTACTTCGTCGAGGGCATTGCCACAACTGGTCGCAAAGGATGAGCCGCGGCATTCGCACTAAGATCGGAACCAGCAGGAGCAAATCTGATGAAGATAAGGTGTTCGGACGGATGGCGTACATTCGTCATGCTGGCGGCGCTGGTGGGTCTGCTGAGCAGCTGTGTCCCTGCCCCAGACATTAGCCGCGAAGCCGTTGAGGAACCTGTGCGGATTGTGGGTTACTATGCCTCCTGGCGTAACTACCCTTTGGCCAACCTGGATGCCGGGAAGCTGACACATCTCAACTATGCATTCGCCAATGTCATCAATGGGCGCTGCAGCCTGGGCGACCGCTTCACCGACCTACTCAAAGTCCATGTAGGGGACACGTCGGATCAGCCCTTACGAGGGACGTTTCATCAGTTACAGCTGCTCAAGGAACAGTACCCACACCTGAGCGTGCTGATCTCGGTGGGCGGCTGGACATGGTCGGGAGGGTTCTCCGATGCAGCGCTGACCGAGGAGTCGCGGCAGCAGTTTGTGCAATCATGCATTGACCTGTTCATCAAAGGCGAGTTTGGCGAGGCAATTGGCGCTCACCCAGGCATCTTCGATGGCATCGACATCGACTGGGAGTACCCAGTACAGGGTGGGCTGAACGAAGGCCGGATAGAAGATCGCCATAACTTTACCTTGCTGCTAGCCGAATTCCGCCGTCAACTGGATACCCTGGGCGAGCAGACTGGGCAGCACTACCTCCTGACCGTGGCGCTGGGCGCAGCGCCGCAGCGGATCGAAGATCTTGAGGTGGCAGAAATTGAGCAGTACCTGGATTTTGCCAACCTGATGACTTATGACTTCCATGGTGGATGGGATGACCTCACTAACTTCAATGCTCCTCTGTACGCCTCGCCGAGCGACCCTTCAGCAGAGGCATCCGATCTTAACGTGGACGCAGCAGTTCGGAACTACCTGGAAGCTGGTCTTACAGCGAGCAAGCTGGTTGTGGGTGTCCCTTTCTACGGGCGGGCCTGGTCAGGAGTCGGCGATACCAACCACGGCCTCTACCAGCCAGCCGAAGGTAGCGCTGTCGTTGCCGTGGATTACGCAGATATCGTTCGAGATTACCTCCCTACCTACGAGAGATTCTTTCACCCAGAAGCCCAGGTCCCGTGGTTGTACAATGGTGATGTCTTTGTCACCTACGACGATCCTCAATCCATAAACGCCAAGGCGGCTTACATCCGAGAGAATCACCTGGGCGGGGTGATGATCTGGGAACTGACTGCCGACCTCAGAGGTGGCCCATCCTCTGAGGATACGCTGCTCAACACATTGGTTACTGCACTCACGGCAAACGAGTGAGTGAAAAGCCGCTCGGTCCGGCTACCTGTAGAAAGGACAGGGGAGAGTGTCTCAACGGCAACCTGGTACCTGGGTACGGTGGCTGGCATCGCTGTTAGGTATCTTCATATGGGTAGCCTGTCAAGAACCTGCTCTGGTGCAAGAGACAAGGAGGACAAGCATGGACGAATCCGACCAACAGCCCACTGCCGAGCCTACTCACGAGCCAACAGCCAGACCGACGACAAGCGCCTCAATAAGCGCCATTATTCCTCAACCCGTCTTGACCATAGCTGGTGATGGCATCTTCAGCCTATCCGCAGACACCGGTATCTATGTAGAGCCTGGGACAGCCGAGTTGATCGGCATCGGGCAGTACTTGGCCGATAAGCTGAACTCTGCCACAGGCTACGCGATACAGGTCTCGGCGACATCGGGTGCTCCTGGGAGCAACAACATCTACCTCACCACTGTCGGCGGCGATCCTGCGCTGGGCCAAGAAGGATATGAGCTTACTATCACCGAGAAAATGGTCACGCTGGTGGCTTACGAGCCTGCCGGATTGTTCAGGGGTCTTCAGACCATCCGGCAGTTGCTACCTCCCTCCATTGAAAGTTCGTCTGTTCAGCCAGGACCGTGGGTCATGACAACTGGGACGATCCGAGACTACCCACGCTGGGGCTGGCGTGGAGCCATGCTGGACGTTGCACGGCACTTCTTCACAGTTGACGAGGTCAAGCGCTATATAGACGTGTTGGCCTATTACAAGCTGAACCGTTTTCACCTTCACCTATCTGACGACCAGGGCTGGCGGCTTATGATCAACTCCTGGCCGAACCTAGCCACCTATGGTGGTAGCCTGGAAGTTGGAGGAGGGCCTGGCGGCTATTTCACCCAGGACGAGTATGCCGAGATCGTCGCTTATGCTCAGCAACGCTACATCGTGATCGTGCCCGAGATCGACATGCCAGGGCATACCAATGCTGCTCTGGCCTCGTACCCAGAGCTTAACTGTGATGGAATAGCGCCCCCCCTGTACACAGGCACCGAGGTAGGTTTCAGCTCACTCTGCGTCGATAAAGATGTCACCTATGACTTTTTGGAGGACGTGATCGGCGAGATTGCGGCCCTCACGCCAGGGCCATACTTCCACATCGGCGGGGATGAAGCTTCTGCTACCAGCCCGGCTGAGTATGTGCGGTTCATCGAGCGTGTACAGTCAATCGTGCAGTCGCATGGCAAGCAAACCATCGGCTGGGAAGAAATTTCCAGCGCCCAACTGCTCCCGACCACCATCGCTCAACACTGGCACAGTGACCTGGCCCGCAGAGCCGTCCAGCAAGGGGCCAGAGTGATCATGTCACCCGCGTCGAGAGCTTATGTAGATATGAAGTACACCCCCTCGACACCTCTAGGGCTAAGCTGGGCAGGATTTATTGAGGTACGGGATGCGTATACCTGGGACCCCGCAACGCAGGTGAACGGTGTGGGCGAGCATGACGTGCTGGGTCTCGAAGCGCCGCTGTGGTCAGAGACGCTGCAAAACATTGCAGACATCGAGTTCATGGCATTTCCTCGAATGGCTGGCTATGCCGAGATTGGCTGGTCGCCGCTGGAGGGAAGAAGCTGGGACGAGTATCGGCTCCGCCTTGCGGCTCACGGCCCTCGCTTGGAGGCCATGGGGGTGAACTTCTACCGTTCACCACAAGTGCCGTGGCCATAGTGCTGCATCCAACGGGATATCAGACCACCCTTCACGATTGCCATTGCAGGGCTTAGAAGCGCCGCGCTTGAAATGCAGACGAGCGCGCTGGGTACAGTCCAGCGCACTCGTTGTCGATGGCCAGGGGGCAGTTGGACAAGCACTCCTCAACCAAACTCTCAGAAATTCACTGCGCCAATCGCAACTAGCAGCGCCAAGCCTAACACGGTAACGTTTAGGAAGAGAAAGATCGAGAGGATCATACGCTGCTGAGCTGTCATGCCGAAAGCCCTACCTTGAGGGCCAGTCCCTGTCAGGTTGAGGCCACCTCGTTTCTTCGCTGGACGACGTTCTGCCTCAGGCTGGGACGCCCGGGCACGCGACGGTTGGGCAGGCTGGGCTTCCTCAAAGCCACTCAGCTCACGCAGCCAAGCTGGGCGCTCATCTGCTCCAGCTGCAGCAGCGCCAGGCCGGCCGACAGATGCGGTTGGCGCAGCAGGGGCTGTGTCTGCGAATATGTCTTCCCCAAACACATCTGGGACTGCCGTAGGGGCTGACAGGTCAGCAAAGGGATCAGCCTTGTCCGAAACTGGGACATCTAGGCTGGCAAAGGGGTCCGAGTCGGGTAGAGGCATGCGGTCAGAAGAGCTGCCGGAAAAGGCCGCCAACAGATCGTCATCCTCCGAGCTACTGCCTCGTAGTGACATAAAATCATCGGACATAGGAATGCTCCTCGAACACACAATAC
This sequence comes from Anaerolineae bacterium, assembly GCA_034435375.1. Classification (GTDB taxonomy): domain Bacteria; phylum Chloroflexota; class Anaerolineae; order Aggregatilineales; family UBA3940; genus DAOTXR01. The sequence goes on along the minus strand of DAOTXR010000048.1, from coordinate 129,190 downwards.
ATCAGTCTGCGCTTGAGCCTAGATCAAATTGTGCGCCCTGTCAACCTGTTAAGAGTTGATAGCATAGCGTTTTGCGAATTCTGTCTCCCTAGCAATGTGACTGTTTGCGCGCCCTGTCAGGGCACGAGTATAATCGCATATCAACAACCTAGGAAGCTGGCCACTCCAGCTCGATCACCATATTCCTTGAGCAATCATATCCTGCCAGCTCGCGTCCGCACCCGAGTCTCGACCAGTATTTGCAGTTCTGTTCAACGCGCGAGCCTGATACACCGCCGGTAAACAATGAGTGTCACCGACGAAATTAAAGCCCGGCTCGACATTGTCGATTTCATTGGGAATTACGTCCAGCTGAAAAAGGCAGGACGCAATTATAAGGCGCTGTGCCCCTTCCACAGTGAGAAGACGCCCTCCTTTGTCATTTTCCCCGAGTCCCAGCGCTGGCGCTGCTTTGGCGCATGTGGTGAGGGTGGGGATATCTTCACGTTCGCGATGAAAATCGAGGGCTGGGATTTTTCTCAGGCCCTGCAGTTTCTGGCTCAAAAGGCTGGCATCGAACTTGAGCCGTTCACTCCCCAGCAAGCCAAGTCCCATGAGGCGACAGAGCGGCTGCGCGGCCTGCTCGCGGACGCGACCCAGTTTTTTCACCGCCAACTGCTTCAGGCACCCAACGCCGCTCACGCGCGCGCCTATGTCGAGAAGCGCGGACTGCTGGCAGGGACCGTGGCCTTATTCGAGATCGGCTACGCACCTCACAGTTGGGATGCAGCCACCAGTTACCTGCTCGAGCGCGGCTATCAGCAGCAGGAATTGGCCGAGGCCGGGATGCTTGTGGTCAAAGACGACGGCGACGTCTATGACCGATTCCGCAATCGTCTGATGATCCCCATCCGTGACGCCCGGGGAAATGTCGTAGGGTTTGGTGCACGCGCCCTGGCTAGCGACGCCGAGCCGAAGTACCTCAACTCGCCGCAAAGCCCAATTTTCGACAAGAGCCATCTCCTCTTTGGTCTCTCCCACGCACGCCGCAGCATCCGCGAAAGTGAGACAGCGATCATTGTCGAAGGCTACATGGACGTGATGCAGGCCCATCAGGCAGGATTCACCAACGTAGTGGCGCAGATGGGCACTGCGCTGACCGAACCCCAGCTGCGGATGCTGGCACGGTATGCCAGCCGTTTGGTTCTGGCACTCGACCCAGATACTGCGGGGCAAATGGCCACTGACCGGGGCCGCGAGGTGATTGAACGCGTGTCAAGGGCGGCGGCGGAGCAGGTGATGAGCGAGGACATCTGGGATGCAAGCAGGACTCCGACAAGCAAAGAGGGGGTGGCAGGTCTTGACGCCGCCGAACGCGAACACCGTACCAGACTGACCATCGGATTTGATGCGCAAGGCATGATCAGCTATGAGAGCCGCCTAGGGTTCGACATTCGGGTGATGATTCTGCCCTCAGGCAAAGACCCCGACGATCTGATCCGTGACGATCCACAGACATGGTCCAGGTTGGTCGGACAGGCGTTGCCCATCACCGAGTATGTGATCCACAGGACAACCGAGGGGCAAAATCTGGATGATCCAAAGGTCAAGTCGAGGATAGCAGGCCAGATCATCCCGCTGATCGAAGACATCGCCGATCCAGTCGAACGTACCCACTACCGACAACGTCTGGCTCGGCTGCTCAAGGTACCGGAGAGCGTGCTCTTCCCCAAGGGAACGACAAGCCACAGTGCAGCACGCACTCAGCGCAGAGCAGCGCAACCGCAGGCAGCCGCGCCAGACCTTCCAAAGCCTGCCATCCCAGGATTAACTGCTTCGTCTACCCAGTCACGTGAGGCGTTTTGCCTGGCAGCTTTGATCCGGTATCCGCGTCTGATCTACCGGGTCAACCGTGTCCTAGCCGAGTATCTTGCTCCTGAGCAGTTATCTGCGACCCTATCTGCCGAGTCTGTACCTGGCACACAGCTCCTTGCAGATGGATTGGCATGGCGCGTTGTGGCCAACGACTTTACACGGCCAGAGCATCGAAGTATCTTCTCAACATGGCTGGCGGCGCTTGAGCAGGAAGAAATGGAGCCGATCCTTTACCTGCTGCAGTCTCTCGATCCAGCCAGTTCGCGCCTGGCGGAATCTTGGCTGCAACAGCCGTTGTATGCCCTGTCGCGAGACGTCATGCCACCCAGCGTTGATCTGCCCTATGAGAAGGTGTGCACTAAGGTTATTGAAGGTATACTGACCCTTCGAAACGAGCGTCTCTCCGAACGCTGGCAGGAGGTTGTCTTTCTGGTCCAGGAAGCAGACAAGGGCGGAGACAGACTGACCCTTGAGGCCTATAATGAGACACTCAAGGCGCTGAGCATTGCTCGTCAGCGAGTCGAGAGGGCGCGCGAACGGTACAGTCCATCCGCCAGACGTGTAGCGTCTGCGGGCACGAGTCTGCGGAGGCAGTGACTGTGTCTTGGGCTGTAGGTAGTTAGGTGGTACGGGAATCCATGAGTCAACATATTCCTGGCGAATGGTCGGCTGCTGCGCTGACGCTCCTTGAAGAAGCCAAGCGGCGCAAGCGAGTGAGTGAGGTTGAGATACTTGCTGTCTTCAGCGATCCAGACAGTGAACCTGCACAGCGTTTCTACGAGACGTTGCAGGAGATGGATGTCGAGATCGTGCCCGCCGATGATGCCGAGGATACAGAGGACGAGGAAGAAGACGAAGATGATCTGATGCTCGACCTAGCGCCGCTGGAACCTGCCGAAGAAGACCTGGACGAGCTAGGAGACGAGGAAGATCTGGACCTCGACACAGCTGCCGTAGCCGATCCCGAGCTGGCGAATGATCCGGTCAGGATGTACCTGAAAGAAATCGGGCAGGTCCAGCTGCTTGGCTCCGATCAGGAAATCTGGCTCTCTGTTCAGATGATGGCCAGCCGCAGAGTGGACGAGGTTCGTGAACGCCTCATCCGTAGCGGCGGTGCGGGCAGCAGCCGTGAGTCGCTGGAAGTCCGCCATCTTCTTTGGGCCGATACAGCAACAACAGGCGGCGGTGTGGGCGGCAGCCGTGAGACGCTGGAAGAGCTGTATCGGTCTCTGGAGCTGGCCTGGAGAGATGTACTGGTTCTGGCTGAGCGCTTCGGAGTCGATCCGCCGGATTTTATAGCATTAGTTCAGGAAGTTGCGCGCCTGCGCGAGGGCTGGTGGAGTCAGCCTTCCTACCTGCATAGTTACCTCGATCTGCGCGAGTGGGGGCGAGACGATCAGTGGGCAGAACTTGCAAGACGTTTGTTCACTGTGTTCGAGATCGTGTACCTGATTCCCAACGACCTGCAGACAGCACTGGTCGACTTCGTCAAAAAACGCAAGAAGCTGCCAGCGCCAAACACATTTGCGACCTGGTTGGCCAAGTTTGATGAGCAAGTTATCGCACACGAGTTCGACCGCGCCCGCCATCGCGCGGAAGAGGCTGGCGTCACACTCACCAGAGCTAACCTGCGGCTGGTTGTCAGTGTGGCAAAGAAGTACATGGGGCGCGGTATCAGCTTTCTGGACCTGATCCAAGAGGGCAACATTGGGTTGCTGCGAGCGGTAGAGAAGTTTGACCACACCAAAGGATATAAGTTTAGCACCTACGCGACCTGGTGGATTCGTCAGGCCATCAGCCGGGCTATCGCCGATCAGTCGCGCACAATCCGCATTCCAGTGCACATGGTCGAGACCATCAACCGGCTGATGCGCATCCAACGGCGCATGACACAGGAGCTTGGCCGCGAGCCAACCACCGAGGAGTTGGCCCTTGAGATGGACATGCTGGAACCAGCCGACACGATCTCGGTCCGGATGTCGCTGGAGCATGGTGAGCGCCTTGACCCCAACCTTCAACGCAAGCTGCGACGAGCCACAGCCAAAGTGCGGCGCATTATGCGCATCTCCCAGGATCCCATGTCATTGGATATGCCAGTCGGACAGGAAGATTCCAGCCTGCTGGGCGACTTCATCGAGGATGATAAAGTGCCCGGCCCGGTCGAGAAGGCTGACCGCCAACTCCTCAAAGAGCAGGTGCGCGACGTGCTGAGCATCCTCAGTGACCGCGAACGCGAAGTGTTGGAGATGCGCTTTGGCCTAAAAGATGGTCAAGACCACACCCTTGAAGAGGTGGGACGTCACTTTGGTGTCACGCGAGAGCGCATCCGCCAGATCGAGGCCAAGGCGCTGCGCAAGTTGCGCCACCCCACACGCAGTCGCCAACTGCGCGATTATCTAGGCTAATACATCCTGATCATGGGGTAGACAGCCCTGCGGAGCTGCTTCGGACACACTGTGTCCAGAGTTCTCCACTGACGTCAGCTGACATATGGCATATCGAGCAGCATCACATCTAACGCCAGACGGGTGTTGGCATTTTGATCCAGGGCGTCGATAGTGCTGCGGACCGATCTTAGAGCTTGTCGCGCTTGCTGGGGGCTGATCTGCCCGGCCAACCACTGCAGGTCGCCCCAGTAATCCTCATTCACCAGCCTCACGCCGCTCCCCTCGGCCAGCAGTAGCACATCACGCCACCAGCTTTGCCAGGTGTCGAGAATCAAGGGCAGCCAATCACGTCCTGCGATCTCCTCGCTGTAGCTGAATCGCACGCTGCGGTCACCGCGCAGTACGGTCAGCATTTCGTGGACGACCTGAGCACGCTGTTCAAGTACCTGAGGCGACTGAGCAACCGTCAAAGCCCAGCCAGGCCGGCCACCTGACAACCTGGCCACGACATGCGCTTTCTCCGGCGCCATTCCGAGTCGCCGCAGAGCCTCCTCAATGGGTGCTCCCGGCGCGGGCCGCAATGGGATCACACGACAGCGTGAGACGATAGTCGGGCGGACTGCCTCGACGGCCTCGGCAGTGAGCAGCAAACGGGTGGCTGAGGGCGGCTCCTCGAGCGTCTTAAGGAGCGAGTCGGCAGCTTGGTCAGTAGCTTGCTGAATGTTGAGAATGAGGGCGACACGATAACGTGCCTCATAGGGCTGGAGGGATAACACGTTTTGCAAGTCACGGATAGCTTCGATCCGGATTGATCGACCCTCCGGGGAGATCATCAACATATCGGGGTGCACGCCACGCTCGAACAGATCACAGGAGCGGCAGGTACCACAAGGAGGCAGGTGGGCAGTGCAGTTCATAGCCTGGGCAAAACGCATTGCCAGCGTTGTCTTGCCGATCTGAGCCACACCCGTGATCAGGTAGGCATGGCCGACCTGCCCTCTGGCTACCTGTGTTCTCAGCAGGTTAACTGCCCATTCATGGCCAATCAGCCCCCAGTTGTCGCCATAGATGCTCATGTGCCCTATTGTACTCGATGGGCCAGAGCGCCGCGAAGCGCGGCCAATGATGACTCCATTGACATGGTGGCACCGGTCTGCCGACACGTGATACAATTCGATTATCTGCTGAGGTTCCACCCCATCTCATGCTGACTGCTTAGCCTGCCAGAAAGGTGATCTGTTCCCGTGTCCGATGATCCTTATGTAACGCTCAGCTCACGCAGGGTGTGGAGCAGTCCCTGGTATGCGTTGCGTGAGGACCTGGTGCGTTTTCCAGATGGTAGCCAGGGCACCTACGTAGTGATCGAGAAACCCGACTCGGTGTTTGTTGTCCCTCTCACCCACGACCGCGCGGTAGTGCTGATCCGCAACTATCGATATACTCTGCGCCGCTGGCAGTGGGAGGTTCCTGCGGGCAGCATCGAGCCGGGCAAGACGCCAGCCGAGGCAGCCCAGCAGGAACTGAATGAAGAAGTCGGTGGCCATGCTGAACACCTCGAACCTGTGGCGACCTTTTGTGTGATGCCGGGCATTGGCACCGAAGTGGCCCATGTGTTCCTGGCGCAGGGAGTGACACTGGATAAGCCCGCCCGCGAGCCAAGCGAAGCCATGGAGCGGCACGTTCTGCCAGCCGCACAGGTGTGGCAAATGGCCCTACGCGGTGAGATTGCCGACGGTCTGAGCGCACTTGCGATTCTACTGTGCGCCTCTTTCCTGAGGACCGTAGACGTAGTGCAGCAACCAACAGACAACTCCGAGTAATGAGCTGTTGACGATGTTAAGAGCCATCGTATTCGACATGGACGACACACTCCTCGACTGGAGCAAGCACATTCCCGACTGGCGCGAAGTGCGGCGGACACACATGCGCCCAGTATATGAGCATCTGCAAGTGTTGGGGCACTCACTGCCTGCCCTGGAGGTCGTAATTGACGTATACAACGAACACAACCAGCGGGCCTGGGCGGCAGCTGCCCCTCCTGATTGGATCGCTCCGCGCCAGATCGATGTGTTGCGAGCTATGTGCGTCGCTTTGGAGCTGACCGTCGAAACCATCGACCTGGATCACCTCCAGCGCATTTTTGCCTGGGACCTGCTCCCTGGAGTGTGTCTATTCAAAGATACGGTGCCTGTGCTGCGCACACTGCGTGCCGCCGGACTGCGGACAGGTCTGATCACCAATGCCTCATCACCCATGTGGATGCGCGACCGGGAGCTTCAAGCTCTGGGGCTGATCGACCTGCTAGATGTACGGCTGACAGCCGGTGACGTGGGGCATTTGAAGCCTCATCCACGCCCGTTCGAGGTGGCATTGGAGAGATTGGGGGTCGCTTCTGACGAAGCCGTTTTCGTCGGTGACCGCCTGTATGACGATGTGGTGGGTGCACAGTCTGCCGGGATGCGTGCAGTGTGGGTCCGTCGCGAGCCTGACACCCCTGTTGACTCGGTGAGGCCGAACGCCATCATCGATTCGCTGAGCGATCTGTTAAAAACTCTAGACATCTGGTATCCAAACTGGCGGCAACTCCATGGCACTTAGAGCAGTCATCTTTGACTTGGGTGGGACTCTACTCCACTACCATGATCCCCAAGAGAACGATCCCCAACGCCCATTTCGGCGTGTTACGCAGGAAGGGCTGCGATCAATGCTGGCACGCCTGGCAGAGCTTGGAATTCGTCTCCCCGCATCGGACAAAGCTATCGAAACCATCAACAGCTACATAGCTCAGGCTTACCAGGCTGGTGTGCGAGAGATGCTCGGCGACACCATCGAAGCGCCCATCCGCAACGCCCTAGTCGAACTGGGCATTCAACTCTCCGAGGATCAGTGGAGCGATGCTCGCCAAGATTTTTACCGCACCATAGACGAGACAGTCACGCCACGTCTGGGGGTAGTCGATACGCTTCGAAACCTCCGTGAAGCTGGCTACCAGCTGTCGTTGATTTCCAACACATGGTGGGCAGCTGACCTCCACGATCGTCACCTGGCCGAGCAAGGATTGCTCGAATTTCTGCCTCTTCGCATTTACTCATGCAATATGCCTTTCGCAAAGCCGCACCCCTCAATCTTTCATCGGGTGCTTGACGAACTGTCTATCTCGCCAAAGCAGGCAGTGTATGTGGGTGACCGATCTGACGTGGACATAGCAGGCGCTCAAAATGTTGGCATGGCAGGCATCCTGATACGATCGCCGTACATTGTCACGGAACTGGACAGTGTGGTTCCAGATGCCATCATTGACGAGTTGCCAGAGCTGCCCAACGTTTTGCAGCGGTTAGACGCGCGATCGAAATGAGCAGCCCTACTCCCGTCGTCTACGTCTTTTACGGCGAGGACGAGCCGGCGCTTCGTGAGCGGCTGGCCGCATTCCGCGCCACTGTCACTGACCCCACCACTGCTGACCTCAACACGATCCGGCTGGATGGGGAGTCAGCACAACTGGGTGACATCCAGTCGGCTGCTGGAACTCTGCCTTTCCTAGCCGATACCCGCCTGGTCTTGATCGACAATCTAACCGACTCTGCAAATGGGCGTGCACTGATAGACGATCTGCCGCGTGTACTGTCTGCACTGCCTGACTGGGCACGGTTGGTGTTCGTCGAGACTGCTCTCCAAACCGATCGAGCCGGGGACTCTCCAGGGGAGCAAAAACGCAAAGCCGCACGTCGCCAGGCGCTCAGGAAACTAGTCAGTATTGTCGAGCGTGATCCACGCGGTAAGGTGCTGGCTTTCGACGTGCCGGGCAACGTCCGGCAGAAGCAACGCTGGGTTGCTGAGCGGGCGGCGCACTACGGGGCAACTATAGAACCGGCGGCGGCCCATCTGCTCATCACACGTGTAGGCGACGACCTGACGCTGGCCGATGCAGAGCTGGCCAAACTTGCAGCCTACACCAACGGACAACGGCCTATCAGTAGCCAGGATGTTGATCGACTGACACCCTACACCCCAGAAGCCAACATCTTTGAAATGGTCGACGCACTGGGCCAGCGCAATGGGGAAGTCGCATTGCATTTGCTGCGTCAATTGCTCGACGAGGGCGATGATCCGCTCCGCATTTTTGGCATGATCGTGCGTCAGTTCCGGCTGCTTATGCTGATGAAAGAACAGCTTGACGCTGGCGAGACGGTCACAATGGCAGCCCAGGTCGCGCATCTCAAGAGCGGGTATGTCGCGCAGAAGATCGCGACGCAGACCCGACACTACTCGCTTGAGATGCTCGAACGCATCTACCGCCTGCTATTGGCCACAGATCTGGAAATGAAGACCGGCATCAAGACACCCACGTTGGCGCTAGAAACCCTGATTGCCAGGCTAGCAGCCCGGACCTAACTCGCAACAGGAAACAACAAAGAGAGCCGGGCACGCCGAACCCGGCTCTCATTTAAAAGGAGGAGAAGAAGAGATTTTCGCCCTTCATTTACATAGTAAGCGGGTCCTGTTCTACGACCTTGCCGCTGTGCATACGTTTCCCCTACGGAAAGCCTACGGTAGAACCATCGCCCCAAAACAGATACGAGCAGTCTCTGAACAGGCCATCTGGCTGATCTCAGCTTGTTACACCCGTCATATAATTGGGCAACAGTGGGCCATTTGACTCCCTTTCGGCGGTTGGCCTGCAACCTGGCAGGCTATAATTGCGTAGATGTAGTGAAGAGACCCGTCCCATTTCCCATTGCCATAGGGCCGGGCTTGCGGGAGAACATTGAGTAAGCGGGTGAAGCGTGAGTACAGATCAAGAACTGGTGGCCGCAGTTCTGGGCGGCAACCAGGCGGCTTTCGCTGAGCTGGTGGAGGCATACCAGCAATCCGTCTATAACCTGACGTATCGGATGCTCGGCAATGCACGCGAAGCAGAGGATGCCGCCCAGGAGGCATTTCTCAGAGCGTATCAGCACATGCGGCGCTACGATCCGTCCCGCCCGTTCAAAACGTGGCTGCTCTCAATTGCATCCAACTACTGCATTGACCGTATTCGTAAACGGCGGTTGACCTGGCTCTCATTGGATGAGCCGTTACCTCCACACCCGGCCCTGAGCAGCAATGAGCCGGAACCAGAAGATACTGCGATCAACCACGAGCGCAGTGTTGCCATTCAGCTCCTGCTGGATGGATTGGCTCCAGAGTACCGGGCAGCAGTAGTTTTGCGTTACTGGTATGATATGTCATATGCGGAGATAGCCGATGCGCTGGACACGACAGAAAGTGCAATCAAATCCCGTCTGTTTCGGGCACGCCAGATGTTAGCAGAGAAGTTGCTTGCCGATAATAGACCTGAGTTGATTGCTGTGATGGAGGGCGCATAATCATGGCACACAGCCCTTACGATCTCATGATTAGCCTGTCACTGGACGGGGAACTGGGTGAGGACGAGCAGCAGGAGCTTCGCCAGCATCTGCAGACATGTTGCGCCTGCGCGGATACCTGGCGAAACATGACATGGCTCAACAAGACTCTGACCAACCCAGTTTTGCTTACACCGCCGGTGAACTTGGCTGCTCAGGTAGCTGCACGCATCCAGATCTACGAGAATCGGCGGCGCTGGTATCCCTGGGCTGTGGGGGGTTTCATCCTGATCTCGCTAGCAGCGGCTGTGAGTGTTAGCGCCCCAATCTTGTTCTTGGTGCTGGGACTGTACCGCCCACTGCTGAATACGCCAGTGGTAGGGACAGTGCTGAGCTATGCCTTGTATCTCCTGGACATGATTCGGCATGGGGCCTTGTTTGCCCTCGGCGCCCTTCATGACTGGCTAGATTATCTGATTTCGGAACCCGCGGCGTTGGCAGTGGTGCTAACGGCGCTTGTGTTGGCCTCAACCTGGATCGGGTTGCGAGAAGGGTTTAAAGCTCTCGCCGCGGCAGAGATGTCCGCGCAGCGGGCCTGACATCACCCAGCCCGCTCTCCGGCCTCACCACGGGGAGCGGGCGATAGGCCATCTTGCGTTACAGAGGCAAATCGCCATGGCAAGTGGCCTGCACGAGGTCGAAGGAGGGTTCGGTGGGCACACTCCAAAAACCCACTGGAGTGAGCGCCAATGAGCCTCAAGTCGTGGTTTTGCCTCTGCTCGCTCTGCTCGTAGTGCTCCCCTACCATCTGCCTGTTGACAGTCTAATCGGGGTGGTACCGCCCATTTTCTGTGCCAGGGTTTGAACTCCTGTTGCCTGCCAGCTATACTCAAACAATCGTTACTTCGTATACGAAATATTCGCGTACTTATGTCCGTCGATGAACTGCACGCCGCTGCCATTGAGATACGCTTCCTAACGGCCATCATCACCAAGGTGGCCGGCGAGGCGCTGGAACAACGCCTCGAAACTCACTGTGGCGGCCTGAGCCACTTGCAATTCGGCATCATGCTGGCGCTCAGCTTCGAAGACCTGACCATCAGCGAGTTGAGTCGCAAGTTCAGGCTCACGCCCTCCACACTTGTGCCGGCAGTCGACGCGCTGGAGCGCAAAGGGCTGGCTCGACGCCAACGCGATCCTGCCGACCGTCGCCGTGCGCCCATTGGACTTACCGAGCGGGGACGCGAAGTGATCTTGCATGTGCCAGCCGTGGACAGTAGCGACCCCCTACTTGAGAGTCTCTCTGTGTTAGGGCCTGATCATAGCCGGCAGCTTCTGGAACTGCTGCGTGAAGTCGTGCGCCATATGCCAGATGGTGAAAACATCCTGCGTGAGGTGAAGGTCAGACTGGAGGCTCACGCCGGAATAAATGCTGCAGTCGGTCCAACAGAGGGAGCAAGTTAAAAGACTTGAAGGATGGAGGCAAGAGGAACTAAAGTGCAAGCACAAGCTACACAGCGGTGGAACCGCCGCATAGGCGGCTCCACAAAACCGACCAATGCCAGCCTGGGACGGGCGATTGCTTACCTGGGAAGGCACCCTCGCTCGACATTGCTGGCCTACGGTGCACTATTGCTGGCAAGTGCAGCACAGCTGGCCGTGCCACAACTTGTTCAGAACATGATCGAGGCGATCTCAAACGGAGCCATCGCACGGATCATCATGACCCTGCCAACTTTCGCCCAGTCAATGGCCGCTGGGCAGATCGGCAAAACGCTTGACCAGATTAAACTCGACCAGTCCAACGCCGAGTCTCTGCTCATCAATGCAGCCTTGATCATTGTGGCCTTTGCTGTGATGCGAGCCGTTTTTTCGTTCTTGCAAGCCTTCATGGCAGAGACCACGTCGCAAGGCGTAGCCTTTGATTTTCGCAACGAGATTTTCGCTAAGCTCCAGCGGCTCTCGTTCAGCTACTACGACCGCAACCAGACTGGCCAGCTGATGATCCGCGCCACCGACGATGTGGAAAAGGTGCGCTTGTTCATCGCCCAGGGCCTGGTTTTGGCTACACAGGCTTTCATCCTGTTGTTCGGCGCGTTGATCATACTCCTGCTGACCAACTGGCAGTTGATGCTGGTCATCCTGCCCATTCTCCCACTGGCCGTTATCTTGTTTCTGGTTTTTGGATTTATCAGCCAGCCGCTGTTTACCGAGATGCAGATCAGGCTATCGAGGCTGAACACTGTCCTTCAAGAAAACCTGGCCGGGATCAAAGTGGTCAAGGCTTTCGTTCGTGAGCCTCACGAGCAGAGACGCTTCAATGAGGCGACCGACGATCAGTTAGAGCAAGCACTGAAGATCGCCCGTACCTTCTCTTTTCTGTTCCCGGTGGTCTTCCTGATTGCACAGGTGGGACAAGCAGCACTGTTATACTTTGCTGGCCGACAAATTCTGGGCGGCACACTTGACCTGGGGCAATATCAGAAGTTCAGCCTGTACGTGATCTACGTCTTCTTCCCGTTGGGCCAGTTGGGCTTCATCATCTCGCTGATGTCCCAAGCCGGCGCCTCGGCTACCCGCATCTTCGAGATCCTGGATGCTAGAAGCGATGTGACTGACAGGGTAGGTGCAATCGACCTGCCGCCTATTCAGGGCCACGTCGAGTTTAAGAGCGTCACCTTCCGCTACTTCGACTCTGGCGAGCCGGTGCTGGATCAGGTCAGCTTTGAGGTTCAGCCAGGGCAGACTGTGGCCCTCCTAGGGGGGACAGGTAGTGGCAAGACCAGCATCATCAACCTGATTCCACGCTTCTACGACGTTTCCAGTGGGGCAGTGTTGATTGACGGACATGACGTGCGCGACGTCAGGCTTGACAGTCTACGCTCACAGATTGGCATCGTGCTACAAGAGACCAATCTGTTCACGGGGACTATTCGCGACAACATTGCTTTCGGGCGGCCACAGGCCACAATGGATGAGATAGTTGCAGCGGCCCAGGCTGCTGCTGCCCATGACTTCATCATCGAGTTTCCCGATGGCTACGACACGCGGGTGGGTGAGCGCGGCACAACCCTTTCTGGCGGTCAGAAGCAGCGCATTGCCATCGCGCGTGCACTGCTCACGGATCCTCGCCTATTGATCCTCGACGACTCGACCAGCAGCGTAGACCTGATCACCGAATACCACATCCAGAAGGCGCTTGACAGGCTGATGAAAGGCCGCACCAGCTTTGTGATCGCACAGCGCGTCAGCACCGTACTAAATGCGGATCAGATTATTGTGCTCGACAAGGGACGAATCGTTGCCACGGGTAGGCACGAAACTCTGATGGAAGAAAGCCCACTCTACGCAGAAATCTACCACTCACAGCTTGTGGGTGATGCCGAGCCTGAAGCGATAGCAGAAGTTGCCCAGGAGGCCCAGTAACCGCGATGCTACACGGTGGATTTGGCGGCCCGCGCCGCATGATGGATCAGGAAGCATCTAAGCCGAAGAAGGTCGGGGCAACGCTGGCCCGTTTCGGCCAGTATTTTGGAAAATATTGGGTTGGGGCAGCCATAGCGCTGATCCTGATCGGCGTTTCGACCTGGACTCAGGTCACCTCCCCAGAGTTGATCGGCCAGGCGGTGGATTGTTATCTTTTCCCGCAGCCAAACAGCGACACGTGCTGGTGGGCTGAGGTGGACTCCAATGCCAGCGTGGATGTCAAGCTGGCTGGCCTGGGACAGATCACATTGGCATTGCTGGGTCTATTTGTGACCGGCTCACTGATGAACGGTCTGGCTTTCTATGCCATGAGCTGGACAGGCAATCATACATTGCGGAGGATGCGCCAGGATGTCTTCCGGCAACTTCACCGCCTATCGCTGGGCTACTATGCCACACACGAAGCGGGCGATCTAATGACCCGCATCACCGCCGATAGCGACGCCATCCAGCAGGCGTTCAGCTTCGCGCTGCTCAATGTGATCAGCGGCGTGCTGCTCATTGGCTGGATCATCGTCAAGATGCTTCAGGCCAACCTGCCATACGCCCTGCTCAGCATGGCTGTGGTGCCTTTCATGGTCGCCGTGACAGTCTACTTTTCGAGTATGGCCCGCAGGGCATATCGCAAGAGCCGCCAACAAATGGGCAGCGTCAATGCCGAATTGCAAGAGAGTATCGCCGGGGCGCGCGAAGTGCAGGCTTTCAGCCGCGAAGACGAGAGCATCGAGCGTTTCCGCGAGACGAATGCAGCCAACCGCGATGCAAATGTCCGCGCAGCCAGCTTCACCAGTGCTTTGAATCCATCGTTGGAGGCACTGGGATATGTTGCCCTGGCGCTGGTGGTGGTCATTGGCGGGCTATCGGTGCTGCGCAACCAGCCGCTGCTGGGTACGTCAGTGATCTCACTGGGCATGGTGTTTACCTTCTTGCAGTATGTCCAGCGCTTTAATCAGCCCATCCAGCAGATTGCTGTACTATGGACAAACATCCAAAACGCCATCGCTGGCGGCGAACGCATCTTTGGCCTATTGGACGTGCCTGTCGACATCATAGACAAGCCCGATGCCGTCGAGCTACCACCTATCACAGGCAGAGTGCAGTTTGACAATGTCAAGATGGAGTACGAGTCGGCTGTGCCTGTCCTGCGTGGGATCAGCTTCGAGGCACAGCCTGGCCAAACCATCGCCATCGTCGGGCCGACCGGGGCAGGCAAAACAACCATCATTAACCTGATTCCACGCTTCTACGACGTATCCAGTGGAGCAGTCACGATCGATGGCATCGATGTGCGCGACGTGACTCTTGCCAGCCTGCGCAGCCAGATTGGCATCGTGCTGCAAGATACATTTCTGTTCTCAGACACGGTCATGAGCAACATCCGCTATGGCCGGCTGGATGCTACAGACGAAGAGGTGATCGCGGCAGCCAAGTTAGTCTCAGCAGACTCGTTCATCGAGCGGTTGCCGGAGGGTTACCAGACCATTCTGGGTGAGCGCGGCACAGGTCTTAGTCAAGGCCAGCGCCAGTTGATTGCCATCGCACGCGCTGCGCTCAAGAACCCGCGTATTCTGATCCTGGACGAGGCGACCTCCAGCGTTGACACACGCACGGAGCGCCTAATCCAGAAAGCGCTGGAACAACTACTCAGAGGACGAACGAGCTTCGTCATTGCTCACCGTCTGAGCACCATCCGTAACGCCGATCTGGTGCTGATGTTACAGGACGGTCAGATCGTCGAGCGCGGCACGCACGCCGAGCTGTTAGCACAGCAAGGCGCATATTACGATCTGTACGTGAGCCAGTTCCGCTACGAGGCTGAGGGTAGCCCGGCGCCCGCCATGGGCCGTGTCGCTGCTGCACCAGGCGATTGAAGGTGCAAGGTAGAATCAGATCGGTCTGTCCTGAGATTCACCTGGGAGGGAGCAGCACGTGCTGCGCCCTCCCACGCTCTGGGCTGGTCCCTCATCCTTAGCTCTGGCTCGCCTTCCCATCTTCTGTACAATGGGCTTGCGGAACAGGGAAAACCTACCTATCACCGACAAGGAGCAGAATGCCCTATGGAAAATATCGTACCAGGGCAGTTCGGAGAAAAGACGGCTGTCGTGACCCGCGAGATGACTGCCCGCCACCTGGGCAGCGGCGGCATCGACGTTTATGCCACACCTGCCATGATCGCGCTGATAGAAGCAGCTGCTGTGGCTGCCATCGACCATCTGCTGCCAGAAGGACAGGCCAGCGTTGGCACGGCATTGGATGTCCGGCATCTGGCAGCGACACCGCTGGGACAGCGGGTGCGTGCACGCGCCGAAGTAACCACTGTCAAGGGGCGCACGGTGGCCTTCCGCGTGCAAGTTTGGGATGAAATCGAGCTGATCGGAGAGGGAACGCACACCCGTTTTGTCATTGACATAGAGCGATTCGTCCAGCGGGTCCAGGAGAAGATCACAAAGCCGATAGCCTAATTAGCCTAATGCAGCATCGTTGGTCGAGCCAATGCCTGATCTGGCATCTATGTAAGAGAAAGGTCCGTTAGCACGAAACTGCCATCCCCGCAGCTAGGCAGGCAAGAGGCACTCTGGTACGTCATTGGCAGGGCTATTGACCAGAGTTGACACAGCGTAGGTCTCCATTGCCTCTGATGGGTAGGGACGCAGCAGACGATTGAGCCGAGAAGGCTCTTGCTCTGCCGGGGCAAGCCACTCCTCATAGGCATCGGGGGGTAGGATAACCGGCATCCGGTTGTGGATAGGGGCCATCAGATCATTGGGGGCGGTGGTAATGATGGCGCACGACAGCACCAGGTCGCCCTGAGGGGAGTTCCACGTTTCCCACAGCCCAGCGAAGGCGAATGGCTCGCCCGATTTCATCCGCACGTACACTGGCGTCTTGCGAACTTCGCCGCCAGGACCCGGCTCTTTGCGCCACTCGTAAAAACCATCGGCTAGCACCAAGCATCGTCGGCGCCGATAGGCTGCCCGGAAAGAGGGCTTTTCGGCGAGTGTCTCAGCACGGGCGTTGATCAGGCGGCTGCCCATCGTGGGGTCTTTGGACCACGATGGCAACAACCCCCAGACAAAAAAATCGAGCACATGCCTGCCATCGTTGGGGACTACAGCAACCGGCTGAGTCGGTGCGATGTTGTAGCGCGGCGGCATCTGCTTAGGCAGGGTCAACCACGGGAACGTCTTGATCAGATCGACCAGGTCCGCGGTCAATGTGAAGCGTCCGCACATAGCGCCCTCCCTACCTTCGTCCTCTGTAGATACTCAGATTGTACCCTTAGGACAGCCGAATTGCGAACTTTTGTGCTAATTCCACTCCGGACGATTGGCCTGAGGCCCTCCCTATCCCCCTTATTTAGTCCTGGTCAAATGACCAGTGGCAAAACCCGCCAGTGGCATGGCGTCTTATCGCCCGGCTTGGCCAATAATTAAGGTGATCATAGAAAGGATCGGTTGGAGATTGATCGTGATTCGAATTTTACTGGCAGACGACCGCGAAGAAGTCCGTGAAGCGCTCGAGTGCCTGCTTGAGGGCGAACCAGAGGTCATGGTCGTTGGCAAGGCTGCCAATGCTGCAAACCTGATGACTCAGCTACAATCAACTACCCCCGACCTGATTTTGCTGGACTGGGAATTGCCAGGGCTGGACCGATCTGACCCACTACAGTCGCTGCGCCGTGCAGCTCCGCGGGTAACGGTGATCGCCATGAGCGGCAACCCCGAAGCCAGCGGAGAATCGATAGCGGCTG
This sequence comes from Anaerolineae bacterium, assembly GCA_034435375.1. GTDB lineage: Bacteria > Chloroflexota > Anaerolineae > Aggregatilineales > UBA3940 > DAOTXR01. Next base: position 112,367 of record DAOTXR010000048.1, on the reverse strand, counting down.
GTGCCGATGCGTTCATCAGCAAGGGCAACCCCCCAGAACAAGTATTGGCTGCGCTGCACAAGCATATCGCAGGCAAGGGGCACGATTCCTGCCTGTCTCCTGGTTACTAGGCGGCCTACCACCAGGCAGATAAAGGCACAGTGGTAACCACAAGGTGTAGGTTGCAGTAACCTGCATCCAGATCATCCCATGGCTGCCTAAGTCCGGGCTGTAGGGTAAGGGAAAACTCTGTCTCCGGTCTGCCTATCTCTGATTGCCCATAGAGTCTATTCGTAACCAGGCCACCGACTTGGTGGTGGGTCAAACTGCTCGATCAAGCCACGGTTGAGATCCAGGACTCGGTAGGCCCGGTTGATGCTTGCATGGTAAGCGGGCCAACCTGCCCCGTCCTGCCGCCGGTCGAGCTGATCGAGGTGATAGCGTAGCCAGGGTCCCACCTGAGCGCCGATCTCTGGTCCATACTCGTACAAGAGTGGCATCAGCAACGGCACAGCATCTTCGGACAGAGTGCCCAGGTATGCTACGTCAAGCCCCTCACCGCGTTCGTAGCGGGCCACGTTCTGGCGCACAATAAAAGCGTCGGGGTTGAGCACGTCAAGCGTGATGATGAACCCTAGCGCCGCGCCCAACGCGCCGGTAGCAAACAGGTGTGACCGGCTGAAAAACAGGAAGGCCAGGACGTAGACCATCAACACTGCCAGCCAGATCATGAAAACATGAGAGTAGACGCGCAGCGAGGTGAACCCATAAGCCAGCTCGTAGAGCTGGAGCCGTTGGAAAGCCGACGCTAGGATGATAACTGTCATGGCGATCATCAGTGTGCTGCCCAGCAAGAAAACGAAGCGCTGAGCCTTCGTCTCGCGGCGTGTCACGTAATCCAGGAGAAGGATCAGGCCCAACGTGATCAGAGAAACGGCCAACAGCTCAAAAAAGCCACGTCGGGCGTACTCGGAGTAAGTGAGACCCCGGCTGCGCAGGAACGTCTCGCCGCCGAACAAAGCCGCAAACTGGATCAGGACGAACACCAAGAACAGAACATCGACGCTGAACAACACCACCGCTGCTTCGACTATCCCCAGCCAGCCGCGCAGTTTGGGTGAGACATTGTCAGAAGCAGCAGAAGACGCAGCCTCCGCTTGAGCACGAGCGGCATCGTCGGGGCTGGTGTCGGGAGACAGGTCGGGCAGAGATGGTTTGGAGGCCAGACCGGTGAACAATCCTCGCCACGCCGGGGTGCGGCTGAGAGCAAAGCCCAAGCCGCCTGTGATGATCCAGGCCAGCAACGCTGTCAACAAGGTGTGCCCCACCAGGTCGACCACATTGAAGCTCTCGAAGAAGTCCTCAAGGTACGACCCGAAGACCAGGTCGGCTGAGGCGAACAGGATGGTGAAAATGCACAGGAAGGGCGCAGCAATTGCCAAACCGATCAGGACCCGGCGAGTCCACCGTCCCACATCGCCGCTGTTCTGTTGGAGGGTTCGGAGGGTACGCAGGAGCAAGGGGAATGGAGCCACCAGGCTGAGCATGGCGCTCTCGATGGCTGCCTCGACGTAGTGGCCCAATCCCATTCCTACCAGTGGGCGCGTGGCGAGGCCGCTCGCCAGCAGGCCAAGCAGCAGCAGTGCGCCATTGATGTTCAAGAAACGTAGCGTGGGCGCAGCCCGCACTGCCGACATCGCTGCCATGAATAGGAGCGGCAGAACCAACCACAAATTGGCCCAAACCAGCTTCACGCCCTCGACAGCAGACAGGATCAGCAATGAGGCAACCACCAGCGTCAGGACAATCGGCACCGAGATGCCAAGCGGCTGCCCGTAGAGAAGCAGATCGCTCACCAGACCAAGCAGCAGGCCAGTCAGCCCAATAATCAACGGAAACCTCAGACGAGAAGTATCCATCACTTGCTCCTCAACATTTTTGTACAAAGTGGCTCATAGTGTACACCTGGCCTAATCTTCACAAAATCTGAATCCCCGCCAGAACCTGCCACGCTGCCATCAAAAACTGTCAGATGGAAGGCGCTATGTCGCCCTGTCGGTGATGATTTTTTCTTTATCCTACACCCTGATCGACTCTCCAAAGGCAACCCTTGACCTACGACCACACGACATATTCCAGAGTTTTTCACAAAAGGCGGCTCAGGTGGTTATATTAGTGAGCATGTCACGCATGTTACAACCGCCACAGGTAGATTGACAAGGATCGGAGCATGATGCGGTTTGAGACATTGATTGAACAATACCACGACGAGATTTACAGATACCTGTGGCGATTGCTGCCAGAGGAAACTCGTGGTGCTCTCGGTGTAGACGACCTGACACAGGAGATATTCCTGCGTGCCTACCGTGCCTTCGACCGGCTGCGACCGGGCAGCAACGTGCGGGCCTGGCTGTACAAGATCGCCACTAACTACACTTACACTGCGCTGGCATGCCATCGGCGAGATCGGCAGCGCCTCACTGACTTGCTGGACGAATCTCATCCCCTGCTCTCCGACGAGAGACAGAATCCGCACCGGCAGGCAGCTCACCACGAGACGCTCGCTGCCGTCCGGCAGGCCATTCTCGAACTGCCTCCAAAACAGCGAGCTGCGTTGATCATGCGACACCTTCAGGGCTTGGAGTATGCAGAAATTGCACAAGTACTGGAGTGTTCAGAGGATAGCGCCCGCGCGGGCGTATACCAGGCCATACAACGGCTGCGAAAGCAATTTGCAGCAGAGGAGATGGAATAATGTGCTGGGAAAACGCCATGGACAAACACCTGAATCGACAGATACATGATGCCCTCGGCTCCCCCTCGGAGGCCACGTTGACCAAGTCTCGCCAGCAGATTCGAGCATGGTTTGAGCAGACCGCGCCACTCGTGGCATGGGATGTGATGGAGTCGCCGCTAGGACCATTGTATGTGGCAGCGACAGACGGCAAACTAGTCCATGTGTCTTTTGGTGAGAGCTACGACGAGTTCGCGAGAAAACTCAATCCGCTGGCCCGGCTGGAACACCAGCCGGAGGCACTGGCACACATCGTTGCGCAGATTCGAGCATATTTTGACCACCCAATAGCGTACTTTGACCTGCCGGTTGACCTGAGCATGGTCTCACCGTTCCAACGCGAGGCATTGCAGCTCATCCGTCAAATTCCCCTGGGGACAGTATGGACGTACAAACAGGTGGCGGAGAAGTTGGGCAGGCCCAGTGCCAGCCGCGCTGTGGGTCAGGCCATGGCCCGTAATCCTGTGCCGATTGTCATCCCATGCCACCGGGTGGTCGGCAGCAACGGCGCTCTGACGGGCTATGGCGGTGGGGGCGGCATCTCGACCAAACGGTGGTTGCTCCAGAGAGAAGGAGCATTGTCGTAATGTCGGCTTATGTTGGCCAGATAGCTGCACTGGGCACTTCGGTGATGTGGACTTTTACCTCGATTCTGTTCACACTGTCGAGCCAGCAGGTCGGAACCGCCATTGTGAATCGCACCCGCCTGCTGTTTGCTGCGGTTTTCGTTGCAATCATGCACACTGTCGTACAAGGGCAGATCGTGCCGATGGGCGTCGAGCCATTCCGGTGGGGATGGCTCGCGTTCTCAGGCGTGGTCGGCTTTGCCATTGGCGATGGACTCTTATTTGAGGCTTTCGTTCGCATTGGCCCCCGGCTGACGATGTTGCTGATGGCATTGGCTCCAGTGTTCAGTACGGTGATGGGTTGGACCTTGCTGCACGAATCGCCCGGCGCCCACGAGTTGCTGGGCATCCTACTTGCAGTCGGCGGTGTTGCGCTAGTCATCTTAGAGCGGCAGCCGGGGCACGACAATGATGCCCCTGTCTTTACCAGACACTACCTGCTGGGCATCTTGTTCGGGCTAGGCGCTGCGCTGGGGCAGGCTAGTGGCTTGGTAGCCTCCAAGCTGGGGCTGCGCGGAGACTTTCCTGCCCTGTCTGGCACACTGATGCGACTTTTGGCTGCCACTCTGGCCATCTGGTTGCTGGCGGTGTTCCGTCGGGAGGCTGCCAGCAACTTTGGCAAGCTCAGGGCGAACCCACGTGCCCTGCTGGCGATCGCTGGCGGCGCGGCGATAGGTCCATCCCTGGGGGTATGGCTGTCCCTTGTTGCAGTGCAAAGAGCACCTCTGGGGATTGCCTCGACGTTGATGAGTCTGTCGCCCATCATCCTGCTACCCATCAGCCGGGTAATGTACAGAGAGCGCATCGGTGCGAGGGCCATCGCTGGGACGCTGGTGGCGGTAGCAGGGACGGCTATTCTGTTCCTGTAGGCAGCTGTCTCCTGGCTTCCGATTCATCAGATGCAGGGGGCGATCTTTAACTTACCTCTTTGTGTCTGGCTGACAGACACCTCTCCCTGTGGTACACTTTCCCGCCGATACAGCAGCCATAAGAAAGGTGCTGTGCCCCAATGGATGCCGAAACTGGCCATCTGATCGACTTGACCCTGCACAGCCGGGCGCTGTGCAGGTCAATGCATCTACATGCTTACTTGCCACCGGGCTACGCGACTGGTCGTGGGCACTATCCGGTCGTGTACCTGCTGCATCCGTGGGGCATGGACGAACGCTACTGGACCTCTGTACTCGGCCTGCACAGGATTGCAGATCGGCTCATCAGCGCCGGGGCGTTGCCGCCCTTTGTGGCAGCCATGCCGCAGGGTGATAAGAGCTTCTTCATCAACGCTAAGGATCCCGGCGGCGACTTCAGCCCTGTGTTGCGTCTCGATCCCGGCTTTTTCGAGGGGGCGCTCGAAGGCTATGGCGATTATGGCGATTATCTGCTCGAAGATGTGATCCCGACGGTCGAACGCAAACTCCATGTTCGCACCGACCGTGCAGCGCGGGTGATCGCGGGCATCTCGATGGGCGGGGCCGGAGCAGCGGCGCTGGCCTTTACCCACCCAACTCTGTTCGGCGCAGTAGGCATCCACAGTCCAGCGCTATTCACTGATGAGCGCCTGGGACCGCCGTGGATCTTCGGGCTGGGCGACCTTGAAGCCTTCGCCCACCGCGATCCTGTCCACTTGGCCCGCGCTCTCGACCCACACTGTGGGCTGCGGATTTACATCGACTGTGGATTGGACGACGAACTGGCTCCGGCTGTCGGCGCACTACACGATGCGCTGGCCGAGCAAGAGGTCCCTCACACTTATGTCACCAGGCTGGGCGGGCATACGGTGGACTATTGGTTGGCCAATCTGGCCGAATATTTGGGCTTCTACGCTGCTGGATGGTGACCATGACTCGTCGATGCATGTTGCAGGCTGTGTTGGCTGTACTGGCAGGGCTGCTGCTGTCAGCGTGCGGCGGCCAGGTCCCCACGCCGCCGCTCTCGCCAGCGGCCCAAGCCACCGTCGATGCCGCGACTGCTGTCGCTCGTATCGCTACGCCGACCCTTCAGCCTATTGCTCCTCCTACCACTCCCACCCCCAAGCCAGAAGGTTACTGGGTCCAGCCTGGTGTGCCGGAGTCTCTGGTGGATAAGATTGCTCCTGTGTTTCAGAATGCGGGTCTGATCCCCTTTGACAACCCTGACGGCGCCATCATCCGCGTAGTGCTGAACCCCGATGCAGAGGCCCTGCTTACCATGCAGTTGGTGTACACAGTGGTCGCGCCTTTTCCCACTGTCCCAGATGGCCTCTCATGGAATGTGCTGCAAGGCTACTGGCGTTCTGGCGACCCCACTGGGCTGGAGACCTTCGGTACACCACCCCAGTTAGTCCTGACGCCTGACAGCATCGACCTGCTCACAACGCTGATCGGCCCACCAGCCGAAGGTCTACCGTTGCAGGTCGCCAGCCCTGACGAGCTGGTCAGCCTGGCCTGGAGCCTGCGGCCTGCGATCAGCATCCTCCCGTTCGATCAGCTTGACCCACGCTGGAAGGTCCTGGCGCTTGATGGCCAGTCTGTGCTTGACAGGACATTAGACGTGTCTGCCTATCCGCTCGTGATGCAGGTTGGCCTGGAGACGACCAACGACCGGGCGCAGCAGGTCGCCGCCGGATTGGAGGTGCTCGGCCTGTGGCCCGCCACCAACCGTAACCCATCTCGCATCACGATTGCTGTATTGACAGGCGTTACAGCCATGGCCCGCGCCACAGCGATGGAGATGGAGATCAACGGCTACGACTTTCCGGCGCGGGCTATTCTGCCCTTCTTTGCCGATGCCGACATCCTGCACACAAGCAATGAGGTTGCTTTTGCCATCGACTGCCCACCCCCTGCCTGGGTTGGCGAACCAGTGTTCTGCTCGAATAGGAACTACCTGCAACTGCTCCAACTGATCGGCCTGGACATCGTCGAGTTAACTGGCAACCACATCAACGATTGGGGAACGGCTGCTCTCAGTTATACGTTGGATGTCTACGACGGCAACGGCATCGCCTATTACGGCGGTGGGCGCAACCTCGAAGACGCCATCTCGCCCCGCATCCTCACTGCCCCTGATGGGACGCGCTTCGCGTTCGTGGGCTGCAACGTCCCCGGTCCGTGGAAAGCCTTCGCCACTGCCGAGACGCCCGGCGCAGCTCCCTGCGACGACTGGTCGACTATTACCTCCAGCATCCAGACGATCAAGGCTAATGGACAGGCTGACGTGGTGATCGCTACGCTCCAATACTGGGAACTGCCCCAATATGCACCGAGTGAGCAGCAGGTGACCGATTTTGAAAGACTGATCGCCGCCGGGGCGGACATCGTGAGCGGCAGCCAGGCTCATCAACCCCAGGGATTCGCCTTCGTGAACGGGCGATTGATCCACTATGGGGTGGGCAATCTGTTCTTCGATCAAATGGATTACCTGGAGAATCGGCAGATGTTCGCTGACAAGCATGTGTTCTACGAGGGGCGGCACATTTCGACAGTGTTGTTCACTGGGCTGATGGAGGACTACGCCCAACCTCAACCCATGACGGCCGAAGATCGGGCTGCCTTCCTGCAAACGATCTTCGAAGCCAGTGGGTGGTAGTTCGTGGCTTCGTACACCAAACCCGACTTCATTCCTGGCCTGGAGTTGTGTGAGCTGTTCTTCCACAACGTGGTCAGGCCAATCCTCAGATCGCACTTTGGGGGACGCCAGGAAGACAATTGGTGCTATCCCAAACCTCAGGGGTAGGTCTTTATGAACCTGCCCCTGCTACGATTCCAATATGAGGTTTGCTAGCCAGTTTGCTACGCCAATGTCTTCTCTTTGAGGTACACCTGCGTCGCGTCTAGCAACGCCTCGATCACCTGAGGTTCCTTGGCTCGGCCCATGTGTCCCACACGGAGGATCCTACCTGCCAGAGATCCCAGCCCACCGGAGACCATCAGGTTGTGCTGGTCCAGCAGATAATGTTGCAGATCACTGAGGTTCACGTCTGGCCGACCCGTCAACGCGCTGATCATGGGTGCTGCGTACTTCGCCTCAGGGAACAGGGCGAAGCCCATCTCGGCCATGCCTTGCCGGACACGTTCGGCAGCCCGCTGAAAGCTGGCAAAGTGCTCTTCGATGCCTACGGCGAGAATGCCCTTCAGGGCCTGATGGATGGCTACGATGTTGTTGGTCGGCAGCGTGGTGGGATATGGATGCCAGCTACTCCAATTCTCAATATACCACGCCCAGGTGCGCAGGTCGAGGTACCAACCGTGCTTAGACGGATTCTCCTCAGCCATCTGCCATGCTTGCTGGCTGACAGACATCAACGCGACACCGGGTGGCGCCCCTAAGCATTTGTTAGGCACACTTACACATATATCGATGCCCCATGCATCTACTGGGATGTGCACTCCACCGAATGAAGCCACCGCATCGACGATGACAGCTAGGCCAAACTCCTTACCTACACTGACAATCGCTTCAAGCGGGTTCAGCACACCAGTGCTCGTCTCATGGTGCGTCACGACTAGGGCACGGATGGGCTGGCCCTCCGCTCTGGCCTGTGGGATCCATTGCGTGAGCTGTGTACGGAGGTCATCAGGATCGACAGGTTTACCTTCAGGGGTCATGAATACCCAGGGCCGGATTCCGTTGGCCTCGACGATCTGGGCCGTCCGCATGCCGAAGAAGCCATTGTTCAGCACACAGGCGCCCTCACCATGTGGCACCAGGCTGCCGATGGCTCCGTCGAGGGCGGCACTGCCGGGGCCGGGAATCATCAGGACGTCGCCCTGGGTCTCGAAGAGTTGTTTCAGTAGATTGGTTGTCTCAACGAAGATCGGCATCCACCGCGAGCCGTAGTGAGGCAATGTTGGCTCGCTGATGGCCGACAACACCTCTTCATCTGCTTCCACCGGGCCGGGGATCATCAGATGGAGATCAGACACTAAGCACCTCCAGAATATATTAATGGGTCAAAACGAACGTTGGTTACCTACCCGATAACCCACCCGCATTGTTGCATACCCCTTTCTGGTCTGCAAGTGTGCTTTGCGCCACCCCGCATGGAGAAACATCACGATCTTGGACCACCACTCCCCAAAGCGTGGTCTGTGGTCTGTAGCCTCTGGGCTTTTTGGCGTAATGGATTCATAATGGGGGCAAGCGTGCAATGTTTTCGGTTGGAGAGATTCTGAGCGATGCGACATCTGTGGCTAGCTTGGTGTGCAATGATCATTGTCGCCTCCGCGACAGCCTTGACAACAACACAGGCGTCTGCCCACCCGCCTGAGCAAGATAATCGACCTGAGCTGCCAAATGAGCAGACCTTTGGCACCCCACACTTTTTAGTTCACTACACGACGACCGGCGTCGAAACCATCGATCCCACCGACAGCGATGGAGATGGTGTGCCCGACTATGTTGAATTGATCGGCGAGACTATGGAGCATTCTTGGACCACCCAGATTAACCTCATGGGCTGGCCCATGCCTCCTGGCGATGCTGGCGAAGGGGGTGACGAGCGTATCGATGTCTACCTCGAAGACATCCTGAGCGAGGGTTATGCCGGGTACGTTGACACGAATGACGGCTTCCTTGGAGACAACCCCAATACTCCTGAGCAAGAGCATCGCGCTGCCTATGCCTACCTGGTGTTAGATAACGATTATGCCGAAACCGAAGAGGGCGAAACGCCAATAGGGCTAATGAGGGCGACCGTGGCGCACGAGTTCAACCACATCCTCCAGGCCGGGATTGACGACCGGGACATTCACTTCTGGCTCTACGAGGCGACAGCCACCTGGATGGAGGATGAGATCTACACCGAGGTGAACGACGGCGTATACTACCTCGACTCGGTGTTTAAGAATCCAGATATCTGCCTGGTGGCCGAAGTGGCGCGTGGTGACGACTTGCACTGGTATGGTACCTGGCTGCTGTTACGCCACATGACTGAGCGCTATGGTCAGGATGTGGTGCGCGTTGTTTGGGAGCAAATGCGCCAGCTCAATGGGTTCCGCGCTATTGATGCAGCGCTGGCCTCCTTTGGCAGCACTCTCGAAGCCGAGACCCAAAGTTTTGCGGTGGCCAACCTGCTGCGCGCCTACACCGAAGGCAGCCTGTACCCCACCGTGCGCATCGAGGGCGAGATCGATGTGGGAACCTACACACCTGTGAACGGCGTGCAGAGTCTCGGCGTAGACTACCTGCATTTCGCTGGCTCCGGGCTGATCTCAGTGACGCTGGCGGCTGCCGAGGGACCTCTGGGCATCCATGCAGTCGGCATTCGGGGTAACGAAGCAGACCTGGTTTCTCCCGCCAGCAATACGTTGATCATCGACCTGAACGCCTACAGCGAAGCCTACTTGATCGTCCACAACAACGAACGGATCGCCAGCGAAGACGAATGTGTTTTCGCCAGCTACACCTTGACGGTCGCCCAGGCTGACACCGCGCCGACACCTGTCACAGCGATATGGCCAGCAGACAGGTTCGTATCACCGTTGGGCAGTGGCATCTCTGCTACAGGCGGAGGCTCGGCTCCTTACCGTCCTCCTGACGAGCCTTACGCCGGCGGGAATGGAGGGTATGCCACATCCCCCGTCGACCTGCAGATGTCGTTTGAGACTCTTATTCCGCAGGTGCTGCCAGCCGGTTATCAGTTCGACTATGCTTACATCATGACAGAGTCCGAGTTCGGTTCGAGTGCGCCATACTATGTACCTGGCGGCGGCGACACGGCCAACTTTGACTACCTGGATGCTGAAGGCAACTGGCTGAGCATCACCGAAAGCCCCAGCCCTTATGACATACTCCAGGAATGGCTGGACGACACCAATTACGAAGCTGCGGGCAGCCTCCGCATGATCGATGGGGTTGAGGTGCTGGTTGAGGATTTGTCTGAGGAAGGCGACCCCTGGTTCAGTGCTACGCTGATCCTGCGAGGACTCTTCATTGTCGTGGACAGCGACCATGACGAGCAGGCAGTGGTGACTCTGGTGCAGGGGCTGATTGCTGCAGCATCCACCACGGAAGGAGACCAACCGCAGGTGCTGCCGACCGCTATTCCTGCCACGCCGCCCGACGCTGCACGATCGTCAACTGAGATGGAGGCAGCAGGTCAGAATGATGTGGCCCTGCTGATGTCGAGTTTGTTGCTGGGTACCTGTGGGCTAGGGTTGTGCTTCGTGGGGGTGTTTCTACCGTTGGGGATCCTGACCTTGATACTGCTGCGACGTATGCGAGAGCGATAGAATCGGTAGTCAGCCTGACCGGTCGTATCCATTCACTGCAGCGCGCTCCATGTCGGCCACGATCTGCGCCACTGCCTCAATGGCTACACGCTGCTTGCGGTACAGGTCCGACTCGCTCATCGCCAGCCGAAGGGCCACATCGCGCACCTTGCGCCCCTGAATAAAGCGCATCTCAAGGATGTTGTAGAGGATCCATTCGGCAGTTGTCATGCTGCGCTGCCCCTCAGGGCGCAGGCTTTCAATGGCGCGCGCCAGCACAGCCCGCATCGCCCGCTGGGCGTTGCCGTTGTTCTCGGCCAGCGCTTGCTGCACGATGGCCAAGTTCATCAGCGAGGAGTCAGTCAGGCTAGGACCACCCCAGTAGTGTCCCAGCGCGTCCTTGATTTTCTGCACGAAGTCAGGGGCGCTGATCAGGCTCTCAGTGGGCAGCATCAGCGCCGTGACACCGCCGCGCCGCTCTGCCTCACGCATCCGCTCCAGGGTTGTCATCTCCGGCAGCAACCCTTTCAACGAAGCGAATACCTGCGACTGGACGCGCCGGTCTTCCAGCACCTCTGCTGCACGCGTGGCGAGCGCCATCAGCACACGCCATAGATCGTCTTGAAGTGCCTCCGGTGAGGCTGCTGGAGCGGCTATCCCTAGCACACCTATCAGACGTGGAGGCATCTCATCGTCGGTCTGTGCGTGCAGTGGAATCAACCAGAACGAGCGCCAGATAAAGATGCCCCCAACGGACGCCACATCACCCCATTGTGGTACTTCCCCATTGGGGATGCCCCCAGACAGTACCTTGGTGGCCTCCATCTCGGCAAACACGGCATCCTGCAGACCAATGGCTCGCTCTAGGCGCGGTCCATTGCTGGTGACAGAGGCGACGAATGCCGTTTCGACGCGCACATAGTCACATACAGCCATCAGGATCGTGTCTAGAAGCTGGCGGAAGTCAGCGCCAGTGATAAGCCGCTGCTCCAGCTCTTGGATACGTTGTATCTCGGCCTGGTCACCGCTATAGATGAGCAGGCGCTCCAGGGTGGGGCGCACCAGGGTGATGGCCCACTGCAAGGATAGGATCACCGTGACAGCGAAAAATGGCATCGACTCGTCGCCCGGTAAGCCGAGCACGGCGCCGGCGCGTGGTACCCAGATGATCACTGCCAGCGCCGCAATGGCAACTACCGGCCCACGCAAGAAAAACTGAAGCATTTGGGCCTTGATGAACCGGTCAGGCAGCAACGTGCCCATGAAAGCCATCGCATACGACATCAGAGAAAGCAGCACTGCTAATGCCGCGTCGACTACGATCAGAACGCCATAAAAAACCGCTGGCGAAGCTAATGTGCGGCCCGAAACCAGCAGGAAGGGAAACACGGCCAGCGCGGGAGCTGGGTAGGAGATCAGCAAGTACGTCAGTCGATGACGGGTAGCCTCGATCAGCGTGCGGTTGCGCGCCCTGATCACGAACCACAGGCTGAGCACCATCGACCCGAGGAAGTACACCACAAACACCGGAAACACTGGACCGGGCCGAGAGTGCGGTGCAGGCTCCAGCACGACATCGCGGACCACCGCATCACTGAACAACACCAATGCCAGAAAGATCGTAGCTACGGCATACAACACACGCACTACCCACCGCCGTCGTCCACGCGAGGGCAGCCCGGTCATGGTCAGAATGGCATGCGAAAGTTGGACGTAAGCTGCCGGGACAAAGGCAATGCCCAGCCACTGGAAGCGTAACCAGACCTCCGATACATCCAGGCTGTCGCTGAAGCTCATCCCCAGATCGCCAACATAAGTGACCAGCACAAAGAACAGCAGCACGCTAAAGACACGCGCTACCTGAATACCAATGTCTTTGACCAGCGTATACAGGAAAAATGACGCGGTAATGATCGCAATGGCCGCACTGAGGCTCTGATTGATCAGCGGGCCTGCGGATACTAGCAGATCTCTAAACATAACGATGCGCTCTAACGTATTGTCTCACCCAAAAAGATGGCAATATCTTGATTTGGATAGTACAGGTCATTGTAACCGCAGAAAGACAATCCACGCTTTAGCAAGAAACGAATGGCCGGATAATTTTTGGTCTGCGTTTCGACGATCAGGCGGCGCAGATTGTGTTCAATGGCCCACTTACGCGAGGCATTGAGCAGCGCAGTGCCCACACCCCTGAGGCGGTAAGCGCGTTCAACGGCCAGATCGGCTACCCAGGCGGTCTCCTGTGAAGTCTCTTCGCGGATATTCACATAGCCTACCACCATCTTTTCCCACTCAGCGACCAGGAAAGCCGCATGTAGCCGCCACGACTGTAAGAGCGCCTCACCGCCACGCGGATACATTACCTTAATTGAGCGCGGCAGACGTGCCGGCCGGAACGTGACCTGGATTGCCCCTTCGCTTTCGTCTAACACCATCTGCCACACGTGCTCAGTGCTGACAGTGTGGTCAAGCGCCATGCAAATCTCATAGTCACTGGGCATTGCCGAGCGAATCGTCAGGGTGATGGGACCAAGGTGATCCATGCGGCGGATTGTAGCAAGGCTACGTCACACTGACAATCATGCATGTGTCATGGCGTTGCTGATGCCTCCGGCGTAGCCGTGGGTGGCGGTCCTAGTGTGGGCTGCGCCACCTGCGGCGCACGAGTACAGCTCTGGTAGTTAGACCCCAACACCACTACGTAATCAAATACCCGGTTGGGATCAGGTTGGACAATGACATGATCGTCACGCACTCGCAGGAAGCGCTGCATGGCAACCAGCTGGCTGGTCTTGCTGCGTCCCGTCAAGTCATAGATCATGGTTTGTCCATCGCTGGGTGGGTCAGCGAATCCTGTTGGAGTGGCAGCGATCCCATTCCAGGTCAGCCGATCGGCGGCAACTTCGTCCAGTCGATCCACCGATGTGCCATTGCGCACTTCGACCCTGACCGTGTTGTTGATCAGATAATTTTGCGATTGTGTCTGCATAGCCAGCGTGACGAACTCGCGGGCTTCATCAGTGATCAGGTATCCGGTCTGGTTCAGGTAAGGGTCCGGCCATCCCTCAAGCTGGTCTAGCGACAACACATAGCTGGCGATCTCGATGCCCTCCAGATCGGCGGCAATGGGAGCAAACTGGAGCATGTTGCCGATGTCCATGCTGGTCTCAACGAGATCCTTGTACTCTCGCCACAGTTCGGGGACGCGGGCAATATTCAGGAAGCCATTGTCACGGGCCTGGCGGGCTATCGCGCGCAGCACCTGCTGCTGACGATAGGCACGGTCTGTGTCCGAGGTGCCATAGCGGAAGCGCGCATACCACAGCGCCATGTAGCCATCCAACCTGTGAACGCCCACGGGCAGTGTGTAGTCCATCCAGTTGGCCATATTGGCAGTGTAATCCACCCACTCCTCATAGGTGGCAAAGTCCTCACGCCGCTGGCGTGGCTCACGAAGCACATAACCCTGCAGAGCACAGTCCACGGGGACCTCAACACCTCCCAGAATGTCGACAATGTCTTGGAAGCCGCTCAGATCGACCAGGGCGTAGTGCCCAACCTGGATGCCGAAATTGTAGAGCAGAGTCTCCTGCAACAACCCGAAACCACCGCCGGGCCAACCCGAGGCCTGACCGTGCGAAAAAACAGTGTTGATCTTGGTCAGCGTCCAGCCGGGGACAAACACCTCCATGTCGCGCGGTAGAGAGAGCATGTTGACCGTGCCCTCGTTCTTATTGATCGAAACGACGACAATCGTATCAGTGCGAAAACCGCCATCACCAGGGCGCTTATCGCTGCCCAGCAGCAAAATGTTCTCAACCCCCTCTGGAACGGGAATCAGCGGGGCAGGTGGCAGCACCTCGGTAGCTGGCGGCGTAGATGGCGTAGCATAGCTGCCCGTGTTAAGGGATACCTCACGGGTCGGTACTGGCGTGGGCGCCGGGGTGTTAGTGATGGTCGGCGTGAAAGTGGCAGTGGGTGTACTGCTGGGCGTCAGCGTGCCGGTGGGAGTGTGGCTGGGCGTCAGCGTGACCGTCGGCGTGTTGGTGGCGGTTGGCGTGACGGTGTCCGTTGGCGTGGGAGTGTCAGGCACACTGGCCGTTCTGGTGGCGGCTATGGCCGCCTGGATGTCGCGTTCCTGCCCGCTGTAGGCAGCGACACCGCTGGCGATCAGGATCGCCCCCACGCCGATTGCCGCCAGCAGGATTGGCAGGCGATCGGAAGGACGTTTGCGAGATATGCGTTGCACGCGTGCTGGCACAGGTTCTACTCCAGGTGGCTCTCGGCAACACTTTGGATTTGGATAGTAGCCCACATTCGCGGCTTCTGTCCCAGACATCCACTGGCCACGAGAATTTGTCTGCAAGAGAGTCGGCGTTCTGAGCGCGGACTCCAGCGCAACCTCTTGAGGGAGCGATTATAACACTTCACCTCTTTTCAGCCATGTTGGATCTCACCCATTGGCTTACTACCCCCTTACAATAACCTGGCGCATCCTATCTGACCTACCTGGGACTGGACACCTGGCGCTCATAGAGTATGATCA
Source organism: Anaerolineae bacterium (assembly GCA_034435375.1). GTDB lineage: Bacteria > Chloroflexota > Anaerolineae > Aggregatilineales > UBA3940 > DAOTXR01. The sequence continues at coordinate 97,229 of DAOTXR010000048.1, read as the reverse complement.
GGAGGATCTGACATCGACGAGAGCAACTATGGCTACATCCATCCACTTTGCCCACCTCACCGATATTCACATCAGTGAAAACGACTGTTCCTGGAGCACAATAGGGCCTCTGGCCGAACGGCTGTTTGCCAAGGCCATTGACCGCTTCAACACCCAAGACGACCTTGATTTTGTGCTGATCACAGGGGATGTGTTGGACCACGCAACCGTGGTGGAACTGGATCGATTCCTGCACCTTCTAGGGGAGCTTAAAAAGCCATGGCATTTCGTTCCTGGCAACCACGATGGCTTCATCGACCCTGAGCACCCTGAAGCCTTCAAACCCCACGAGGCCATTCCACGTATCGACCCACGCATGGCAACGCCCTTCCCAGAAACTCAACACGCCTATTGGAGTCGGACTGTTGGCGACGGCATACAGCTGATAGGGCTGGACTCGCGGGTTCCTGACGACTGGTCTGGGGAAATAAACACTGAGCAGATGGCATGGTTATTGAATGAACTAGACGATCATCGCCATGATCTGGTGCTGATCGCCATCCACCATCCGCTACATCACCTCACCCACCGCAACATCGAGCCGCTGTGGTCCAAATTTATCTGCCGCAACGGGATGCAAATCGAGGCGCTGCTGGATGCCTACCCTAATGTGAAGCTGGTCATGGCCGGGCATCATCATGCCAACCAGATCCAAAGGCGCGGCAGCCGTCTACATGTCAATACAGCTTCACTCAGTGGATACCCGTGTGTCTACCGCACGATCCGAGTCAAGGAGGAAAACAGTGGGTGGCGCATCCAGGTCCACACACATTCACCTTCCGACGAGGAAACGCTTAAGCAAGCGCTCGACATGTTGCGCGACTCGTCCATAGCGAATAGGTTTAGCCCCGGTCATCCCTCAGCGTGGATCGATTTTGTTGCAGGCCGTCCCGAAGACCTAACATTCGATGGCGTGCTAGATTAAACCTAACAGGGGCAAGGTCCACCTTGCCCCTGTTAGGATCACGCAGTTTTGGAGGCTCGCAGCTTGTGGCCAAGAACGCTTCTCAGTCGGACGCTTAGCCGAACACTTCCTCAGACATCCTGATCACAGGCAAGTCCTTGAGCGGATAGGCCGTGATCACGAAGCTCGCATCAACCCAGCCTTCCTTGCCGTCAACCAACACCTTAAACCATGTGCTGTCCGGAATGCGTCCCAGCAGTGTAAGGTACTGATTCTCTGTTGCCGTTGTCATCACAGGGAACCATACGCCGGGGCCGGAGCGCACATTCAGCACACTGGTTCTCACTTGCGCGACTGGCTGATAACGAGCCGTCACCGGGAGGTTGAGCACCGAGATCATAGGGGTGATGTAAAAGTAACTCACCCATCCCCTGGCTCCGTTGGGGAGTATCACCTCGATCCACGAGCTTAGACTATCGCGCCCCACCATCGTCAGGAAGTCGCCTTGCTTGAGCTGGAGGACCACACTGAAGCCCGGCCCAGGGCCAGAGCGTACATTGAGCGTCCCAGCATTCACCACGGCCACCGCACCACTGGGGACGACAGGCGAAACAGGCGCTGCTGGTGTAGGCACTGGCGCTACTGGCGTTACCAGCATCCCCGGCGCGACTGGCGTGCCACGAGGAGCCGCCGCAGTAGCGCCCGGCGCTCCTGGCACGAGCGGTACCTGTGGCGTGGGCACAATCAGCGTCGGCGCGACGACCGGCCCCGATGGCACAGTCCCCCCTTGCTGGCCGGTAACGCCTGTCACCGGCAGGCTGCTGATCAGGACAGTGCTCGCCACTTCACCCGATGCGACCCAACCTGTGTAGCCACCCGAAGCACGAGCATATAGCCAAGCTCCATTCTCATTACGGCCTAGCAAGTTCACGTAGTCGCCTTGCTGAAGCACCGTCACAACCGGAAAGGAGGTGCCAGGGCCAACCCGCATGTTGAGCGCCGGCGCGGTCACTTGTGCTTGTGGCTCGGTGCTAGCTAAGGTGGGCAGGCTGGAGATCGGTGTGCTGCTGGAAATGTACAGGGTGGTTACCCAGCCAGACAGACCAGCGGCAGTGGTCACTTTCACCCACCCCCCAGTGCTATCACGGCCCAACAGGGTCAGCACTTCACCGTTCGATACCACACCTACGACATCGTAGCCCGCGCCGGGACCTGAACGGACGTTCAGCTTGGGTGCGGTGACTATCGCAGTGGCAGTAGTCGTCTGGGCAGCTACTGGACGAAGGGCCATCGGCGCGAACAGGGAGAACAGCAAAACCACTGCTAACGTTATCCCCAGCCAACGGTCCCTGTTTGCAACGATTGAATCTTTCACAGGTCCCTCCGTGAGCACGCTTGTGACCATAGACGAAAGAGTCTCATCCTGACTAAGATTATAGTGAAATATCGCTAGCAAGAAAGCCACACTCACACTGCATGGTGTGGTGCACCCCCCATCATATAGGCTCTCTTGCCTGGCGACAAGTGCGAGAAGGATAATGCCCTATCATCCGGCTTAGGCCGAATTGACACGAAAGGCGGAGTCGGCTAGGATTCTGCGAGTAATAGTTTTGCACGAGTTAGAGGAGAAGGGCAGGAGACAGATAGGTCAGACAGATACCACTCGTGGACAGCATGGGTAGCCTGACACCACGAGGGCCACAGGCAGCGACCGAGGGCTTACGTCCCGGCAGTGATTGTTACCCGGCGGCGCTCGCCCGCTCAACGAGCAATGGTAAGTCTTTCGAAAGGAACCTTTGGCTGTGTCTAACAGGCTTTATATAGGCAACCTGCCCTATACCACCACTGAAGACGAGCTGCGCGAGGCTTTCGAGCCATTCGGCACCGTGGTCAGCTCTCGCATCATCACCGACCGCGAGACAGGCCGCTCGCGGGGCTTCGGTTTCGTCGAGATGAGCACGGACGAAGAGGCAAACAAAGCTTTGAGCGGCATGAACGGCGCGGCATTTGGCGGTCGCACGCTCAAAGTTGACCTAGCCCGCCCACGCGACGAGCGCGGTGACCGCGGCGGCTCTCGCCGTGGTCAAGATAACTGGTAAAGTAGGCGATCAGATGCATCGGTGGCAGGGCCGCTCTCATGAAGCGGCCCTGTTGCGTTAAGGCAGGTCTACACCGGACCGGGGTGGGGTCTCACCTCAGGAGACTATTCTTCCGCTGGGGTCGGAGGCTGGAGATAAAATCATGAGCCATCTCTGAGCAGAAGTGCGAGGGCTGTCGCGGCCAGTACTGTGATCACAATACTCCGCGTGAGGCTATCCATGTTGAGACCGGGGGCAACCAGTTTGCCTGAAGTTTTAGATCATTGGCAAGAACTCCCTTTTTCTGTATCCTTTAGGATAGACCTGCCATCAGAGCAGGTCTCCAGCGTGAGATGGCGAGACAGGAGGTTGCAGCATCGTCCATGGATCGGGCACCCCAGGTTAATAGTGAGACGATCCATGCTCTCATTGGTCGTGCTGTGATGGATAAGGGATTCCGTGATCTGCTGTTCACCGATCCCAACAGAGCACTTGAGGGGTACACGCTGACCAGGGGAGAGCTGAGACTCTTGAGGAGTTTCAACCGTGCTGCGTTTGAAGAGCTGGCGCGGGATTTGGCTGGCCAACTGTCCAGAAGGGAGGGGGGTAAACAGAAAAGTTCCCAGCACAACGTCATCACGGAAGCTGAGCAGCCAAAGGAGCAACCCAGACATGGTGAGTGAGAAGATTCAGAAGATCATTGGTCGCGCCATCGCAGATGAGCAGTTTCGTAAACAGTTAGCCAGCGACTTTGAAAAAGCTGTGGCAGAGTACGACCTCTCTGAAGAGGAAAATACCTTGCTCAGGAGTCTGTCCGACGCCGGATTTGACAACCTGGCCGGGGACTTGGAGGGACGTATTTCTCGTCTGGGTATAGGTTTTGGCGGTTGGAGCGGCAACACAAGCAGTTAGCGTCAACCGAATCCGCAGGATAGAGACTGTGGAACAGGCGGCAGTTGCTCCCATTTTCTACAATTCCGTATTAGCTGAATGTGCTGGCCGAACTACGCCTCGGCACAGGCGAATCGGACGGGCAGCTTTTCAGGGAGAGATAATATGGAGAACATACAGAAGATCATTGGTCGAGCTGTCATCGACAAGCAGTTTCGTGAGACGTTGGCCACAGATCCCGAGACAGCTCTGGCCGAATACAACCTCACCAAAGAGGAGATTGAGCTGCTCAAAGGCATCTCAGACGCTGACTTTGACAGCCTGTCCAGCGACCTGGAGCAGCGTATCTCCCGCCTGACCGGCGGCTTAGGGTTTGGCGGTTGGGGTGGCTGGACAAGCAGCTAAGGGAGAAGGCTCTGAGAACCTGTCTGATCCAGGGTGTCTGATCTCCATAGAACTCCTTTCTTCAACAACATCACAGGTCCAGGGGTGGGAATGATCGGGCACAGTTGGATTGAGTTCAACAATTCAACCGTAGAAAGCCCTAACTGCTTGTTAGGTTTTTACGACTCTGCCCGCGACCCCTGTTCCGATGAGAACTTGGAAAGGGTCATGTAGGCACACAGGCAGCTGGCGGCAGCCAGAGTCTTAGTGCACAGCCCTGTGATAGATTGGCACAGGGCTGTGTGCCTGTTGGCGATTCTGGCGCTGCTTGAGGAACTGCAGGGGGCAGGATTGTCTTTTCCGCTTGACGAGTGCATTACGGTCACCGAAACAGCAAGACAGGCATTAACAGATCATCGCCTCTCAGGTGCGTGGGGTTCCACCACACACAGCCAGCAGGCTTCTATCGAGACTACCTGCTGGGCCATTGTTGCCCTGAGCGGCGCCGACTATTTCGCCAGAGTTGCTGAGGATGCCGTTGGTTGGCTGCTCGCACGGCAGAACTCCGATGGCGGCTGGTCGCACAGCCTGGACTTTCCCAGCGACATCCGTACCGCCAATGCCGCGATTGCTCTGTCTGCCGCTGGTCTGGCATGTCCTGAGAATGCCCTGGTGTGGCTGTTCAAGAATCAGCATCCCACCGGGGGGTGGAGTTGGAACACGACATCGTGGCCCTTCTCCGAGCCAACTGCGTTAGCAGCCATCGCCCTGAGTGCTGCTGAGCGTCTGCCGACCTCGGTGAGAGACAACATCGAGGGTTTCTTCTTGGACATGCAATGCGAGAGTGGGGGATGGAATAGCCATGCGCCAATTATGCTCGATATCCCCCAGGACGCAACCCCGGATGTTACTGCCTGGGTGCTGATCGCGCTGAAGGCGATGGGCATCTCATCTGACACCATCTTCGCCAGGCAGGGTTTAAGCTATCTGACAGACTACTGCCGCCATGCATGGGCCAGCCCAACGACCGAGAATTGCCCGCCTTATACAGCGGCCATGGCGCTGCATGCTCTCACTGCCTGGCAAACCGCCCCTGATGTGCAACACACGCTGGTCCGAATGCTCCTAGACAGTCAGGGGCGCGACGGCCTGTGGAAAGATAATCTCCTATGGACAGCACACGCAATCATCACTCTGACGAGCTGCTGCCGAGCCGTATTCCCTTCTCCCGGTGGCGCTCCTTTGACCGGCTGACACAGTTAGCGCCCAACGTAGCCGACCTTTACCTGCGTGGCTTCGACTTCGGGCGTGACCGGGTCGCTGCATTGCTGGACAGCGCACCACCTATCGACCATGCGGCTGCGCCCGTCAGCCTGACCACCAGCTCCGACTACACGCCCGCTGCTCTGGATCGATCCCTTCACAAGTTGCTTGAACCGTTGGGCCTTCGTAGCCATTTCGGTAGTGTTGAGCGAGTGCTGATCAAGGTGGGGTTGATCCAGGCCTGCCCTCCAGATCGACATATCACACCGACACCGGCCTTCCTGTGCGCCCTGATCAAGGCTCTTCGCACTCTGTGGCCGCGATCCGAGATCATCCTGGCGGATGGGTCGGGCAATGAGCGCGACAGCGAACGCCTGCTGTGCGTGTCTGGGTTGCAAGAGGTGCTGGACCAGATGCCGTTCTGCCGCTTCATCGACCTGAACATAGAAGACACAGTCGTGAAGCCAGTCCGCAACGGATGGACATTCGAAGCTGTGGCCGTGCCACGCCTTCTGGATGAGGTAGACGTGTTTGTGTCACTCGCCAAGCTCAAAGCCCACCACTGGGCTGGTGTGACACTGTGCATGAAGAACTTGTTCGGCGTTCTGCCTGGCGCAGTGTATGGTTATCCTAAAAACACGTTGCATTGGGCAAGCATTCCACGTGTGATCGCCGATTTGGTGTCTACCTTGCCACCTGATCTGTGCATTATCGATGGCATCATAGGTGTGGAAGGTAATGGCCCCCTGGATGGCAAAGTGAGACAGGCCGGGGTTTTGGTAGCCAGCACTGATCCCGTTGCGTGTGACGGTGTAGGAACCCGCTGCATGGGTTACTCACCGTATCTGGTGCCGCAGTTCTGGTACGTGTTGGCTGGCAATGCGCATTCACTGCATACCGAGACCATCGACGAGCGAGTGGAGGCGGTGCAGACTGATTTTGCTGCCCCACCGACAATGCCCTGGCTGTTCCGCTCAGCAAGTTTGTCACGGGATCGTTTGCTTGAGAAGCTCAAAGAGCTACCTTTTGTGCCACCTTTGGATTCGGAGGTTGGTCACCCGTGACTTTGGGGTTGACTAACGCCTATTCTCCAAGACAAGCCTTTTCGGGGCAACGCTGAGACGACAGGAGAGCACATGGACATCCCAGTCTACGATCAGAAGAATGTCATGACCGACCCGTTGTTGAAGTGGCGCGACGAATTCCCCATCCTCAGCCAGACGACCTACCTGATTAGCAACTCGCTGGGGGCCATGCCGCGCGGTGTATATGACAGCCTGCGTGACTATGCCGACATGTGGGCCACACGGGGCATTCGAGCCTGGGCCGAGGGCTGGTGGGATTTGAACATCAAGGTGGGTGATAAGGTGGGAGCCATTATCGGTGCGCCGCCTAACACTGTCTCGATGCATATGAACATCTCGTTGGCGATTGGCATCCTGCTGACATGCTTCGACTTCGAAGGGCCTCGCAACAAGGTAGTGATCGAAGGAGGCATTTTCCCCTCGGTATATTACGTGCTGCGTGGAATGTTGCCCTCTCACATCAAGTTGTATATGGTCCAGAGCGAAGACGGCGGCATCACTGTACCTGATGAGCGCATCATTGATGCCATTGACGAGCATACCCTCCTGGTGATTCCTAGCCATGTACTATTTCGCAGCGCCTACATTGTAGACGTGCAGGCTATCACGGCCAGAGCTCACCACTTTGGTGCAACGGTAATCGTCGATGGGTACCATGCTGGGGGTATTATCCCGTTGGATGTGCAACAGATCGGCGCCGACTACTATTTGGGCGGCGTGCTCAAGTGGATGTGTGGCGGCCCAGGCGGAGTGTATCTCTACGCACGTGAGGATCATCTGAAGACAGCACGCCCCAAGCTGACCGGCTGGATGGCTCACCGGCGGCCTTTTGACTTCGATGTGGGCGACATCGATTTCCGCGAAGACGCCTTCCGCTTCCTGAATGGCACGCCCGGCATCCCTAATCTTTATGCAGTCCAGCCTGGCATAGACGTGATTGCTAAGGTTGGTGTGGAAGACATCCGGCGGAAGTCAATGCGCCAAACGGCGCTGATGATCGAACAAGCGGATGCAGCGGGTTATCCTGTACACACACCACGCGACCCCGCCAAGCGCGGCGGCACTGTAACAGTCGATCCACCACATGCCTATGAAGTCTCACGGGAACTGATCGCCCGCAACATCCTGGTCGACTACCGCCCCGGCGCGGGGATACGTATCTCGCCACACTTCTACAACAGTGATGAGGAAGTGCGCCTAGCTATGGATGCCATCGCAGAGATACTCCGGGACGGTTCATGGCAACAGCATGCCCAGAGCCGTGAGTTCGTCACGTGAGGCAGAACGCAATCAATTCTGGATCGTATACAGAATCGAGCAACGCTCTGGGTAGTTGCCAGTGTTATCCACAACGACCAGGCGAATCCAGTATTCGCCGTTCCTAAACGCGGTGGTGTCTAGCTCACCCAGCCGCCCGTTGATTACCTGTTCCTCACTGGTGAGGAAGGTGAGGAAATCGGCAGAAGTCGAGTAGCCTTCCTGCCGGATCTCCAGCTTGTAGAACTGGAAGTTCGGATGTGTGGCCGTCCCATAGAATGGCACGATGCCGCTCAAGATCGCGCCGACGGTTGGGCTGGTAATCGTCGAACCTGTGTCTGAGCAGATGCCGTCAAAACCAATGGGGCCTGGTGGCGTGGCTGTGCTGATGGGAGTTTCCGTGGCTGTAGGTGCAGCTGACGCCTGAGGAACGGCCATGGTCGCTGCCCCAGTGACCACCGGAGTCATCCGGAATGGGGTGGGTGAGAGAGATGGCGTTACCGGTGGAACGAAGATGACCTGTCCGGCATCGAGCGCATCCGAGGTCAGACAGTTGCCGTACCTGATCTGATCTACGGTGAGATTGTAGCGCAGCCCGATCTGGAATAGGGTGTCGCCCGGCTGGACGGTATAAGGCACCCAGCCTACCGCCACCCGACACGTTGCCTGCGTAGGTGACGACAAGGTCGGCTGTGGGACGACAGGCGTGACCGCGGGTGGTGCGGTAGTTGGCAAGGGATTTGTCGCTGTGGGAAAGATGTAAGCTGTTGGGATTACCGTGGGAACTGGTGTGGTCGCCACCAGAGTGGGAATCCGATACACAGTAGCCGAGGGAGACTGGTCTGCGACCTCCGGATTGTCACTTAGAGCCAGAATCACGCCCCCCACGACCGTCACTCCAACCACGAACAGGACGGCCAATCCAGCCAGGGCCTGTTGCGCCCAACTGGGCTTCACGACGACTCTCCTCGCACGATCGGCTCAAGTGGCAGCAGGACGTGAAAGGTCGTCCCGGCGCTCTTCTGACTCTCCAGCCAGATGCGCCCCCCATGGGCATCGACCAGCGCCTTGGCAAGCGACAGCCCGACGCCGGTATCGCCCAGACCCTCGATCAAGGGGTTGTCGGCGCGGTACTTGCGCATGAAGACACGCTCATAATCATCCGGGCTGACACCCGCTCCGGAGTCCTCCACAGCCACATGCAGACAATAGGCAGAGGTGGAACTGCCATCCTGGCCAGGAATGGTGTCCTGGCGCGTATCGACGAACAGATGCACCTCGCCCTCAACAGGGGAGGCCAACGCCGCGTTAGATAGCAGGTGCTCTATGATCTCCAGCAGTGCATCCCGATCAGCGGTAATGGGTGGAAGCTCCTCCGGCAGCGCCATGCGCAACGTCAGCCCCTTCTCATTGTACTGGTTGGCGACGTTCATGACGATCTCTTCAACCGCGTAGAACACGTCAATCTTCTCAGGCTCCAGCAACATGCGACCTGTGTCGAGCGCTGTGATACGGATCAGATCATCGAGCAGCGCTCCCATCCGCTCGGTGTTGGCTTTGACGCGCTGGAGAAACTTGCGCTGCAAGGGGCCGAGGATACCCACCGACTCACGCAACAGTAGCTCGGTATAGCCCATGATCGAACTCATGGGGGTACGGAGTTCTTGCGCAATTGAGGCGATCACCTCATCATGCGCATCGACTTGGGCAGACTCCGAGATGGCGGCATCGACAGCCTGGTTAGTAGCAGTGAGCTGATCCTCCAGACCGGCCACAGCCTGGGTGGTCCGTTGGAGCTGGCTCTCCAGAGCCTTGAGGGCTGCCGTCTTCTCATTCAATTCAGCTTCCAGCGCTTCAACCCGCGCCCTGTCAACTTCGGCGGCACTCCCTGCACCGCTCTCTAGCGCCGTCTGCAGCGCCGTGATGCGCTCTTGCGCCTCGGCGCGCGTGCGGGCCAGGCTCTCTTGCAAGGCAACAATCTCCTCCGTCTTGTGACCAAGCTGCTCCTCCAGGTTGCGCAGGGAAGCATTGACCTCAGCCATATGCGAGCGCAACTCAACCACAGCCCGCGTCTTCTCAGCCAATTGCGCCTCTAGCGCCTCAACCAACGCGGCACGTTCAGCGAGCTGGGCTTCGAGCTGGGCCATCGCCTCGCGGTCGAATTGGTCCATCTCCTGCTGAGCCTGGAGAGCCTCAGCATCCAGGTTGGCAGCAGCCTCGGCGTCAGCCAACTGTCTGCGCAGTTCAGAAATCTCGGTAGCCTGGGCGGCCACGCGCATCTGAAGGACTTCCAGCTCGCGCATGCCTCCCACGCCACCCCCGATCTGCTCGCGCAGCGCCTCGACCACTGCCTGAGCCTCCGTCAGGCGGGTCTGAAGTTGGATCGCCTCGCGGGCTTTGGCTGCCAATTGCTCCTGCAAAAACGAGACCTCTTGCTGGCTGATCGAGGCTTGCGTCAGGCGCGTCCGAAGGGCCACGATTTCGTTCTGAGCAGCTAGTCGTGCCTCTTCAAGCTGGCGCTGAAGCATGATCTGATCGGCGCTGGGCGTCGCCAGTGTCAACTCTCTGGCTTTGAGTTGCTCGCGAAGCTGCTCGACCTCACGGGCTAGGTCGCTGGCGCGTGCAGCGGCCTCTCGCAGTCGCTCCACCTCAGTAGAGGCCTCTTTGAGCTTTTCATTCTCCTCGCGCAGGCTCTCGACCGCCTCAACCTCACTGCGCAGCCGGTCGATCTCAGCTACCAGACTCTCAATCTGCTCACGAGCGACTTCCTGTTGACGTGGAACTTGCTCAAGCTGGCGATGCATGTCACGGATGTAAGCCTTCATCTCGCTGATCTGGCGCTGGGCCGTGTTCAACTCAGCAGACTTGGCTGTCAGCTCATCTGAGAGGGCAGCCGCACGGGCCGCTTCCTGAGCAGTGGCTTCATCGCTCTCCTCAATGGCGTCGCGATACGACTCGGCATTGAGAAGCGCCGCTGTCACCAGGGGACTCAGACGGTCAAGCAAGTTGCGCTCGTCGTTGCTCAACAGTCGCTCCGAGTAGGGTGAGGCCACAATGAGCACGCCAATGCGCTCCTCACCATGTACAAGTGGTTGGATGTAAGCCGGACCCTCGTGGCTGATCGACAGTTTGGAATAAAGGTCGCGCAGCTCGCGGCCCTCGCGCTGCACAGACAGACGCATCTGGCGCAGCCTGCCCAGCGCGTTGACAATGCTAGGATGGTCGGCCAGGTCCAGGGTGGCGCGGTGAAGCGCTACCTGCGAGATGTTGTCGTAACCTCCGACGATCTGAGCTTGAACGATGGATTCATCGACCAGCGCCAAGACACAGACATCAGCCCTCAGCACAGTGGCAACCACTTTGGGAGCCTCGACCACGAGGTCGCTAGGCTCCAGCGTACTCAGTAGCCCGCCCAGCGCGTCTACAATATCTAGTGTGGGCGGCAACGTTGGCTGAGATGGTTTGGGCTGGGCAGATGGTTCTGCAACAGAGCGGACCGTCTCATCTCGGCTGCCCGGTGGAGGCTCCAAGGGCATTGCCCTGGGCGCTTCAGCAAGACCTGGCGTAGTGGCAATCTCACGCGGGGCAGCTGCAGGCTGTTGGGGCATGAGACGGCTCGGTTCAAATTCGTCCCAGTGCAGGAGCTGCTCGACCACGTGTCGGTAGGCAATGGCCGCCACCATCGGCAGCACGATCAACTGCCCAACACGCATTGCTGCGGCCACATCACCTAAGACTGGTCGCACCAAGTGGATCGCAGCAGCGGTCGCCACGATGATCAGCATGATCCCTTTCAAGAAGGGGTCGTAAACGTAGCGCACGCGTGTGGTCATCCAGATCAGCCCAATCAGCGCGATGAGGATCTGCGCGACACCCCAGGCTGTGTCCAGCCACAGACCATTGAACAGCCCACCGCTGGATGCCGCAAATATCCAGTAGTAGTATGTACCGCCAAAGCCAATGATGGTGATGCCCAGCACAACCACCGCTGCCACGTCGGGCACAAAGTTTCGCCGCAGGATGTGGGGATCGTCCATGGTGATGAAGGACCAAGCCAGCCCTAACACCGAGATCGTGTCAACAGCACGCTCTATGGGGGGCAGAAGCACATTGCGCGGTAGGTAACCCTGCCACGCAGCCAGCGAGGCAATTAGGACTGCCACCCGCGCCAGGAAAATAGCAAAGATCGCAATCGTCAGGCGCAATGTGCTGGTGTCACGGTCACGCATCCACTGGCCAATGCAGATAGCGAAGGCCGCCTCGACTGCGAACAGGATGATGAAGTGGTAGACCAGGCTACCCGGTGGCTGCCCCACAAGGTCCAGAATCTGGTCAAACAAAGCGCTTTTCTCCCCAAAACCGGTTGCTGATCGCGATTATAGCACCAAGTGACAAGCTGTGCCGCGCTGACCTGGTCAGGGTCAGCGACAATGAGAGCAACACGGTCAGGTTTGCACGCTTGAACCGGGCCTGCTGGGATAGGGAGGTAAGCATGGCCGCGTATCACGGCCTTACATCACGTTGTGGCTATCAAAGAGGACACTCGTATCAAGGCATCTCCGTGGATCGCGACGAAGGCCACTGGCGGTCCCGCGCCGACCGCCACGCACTCTGGTCGCGAATTAGGATGGCATAGTAGCTCTGACCGGCACACGAGCGACACAACACACGGTCGCCCGCGACAATCTCACGCTGGTTGATGATTTCCTCGCCGCAGGCGTCACATGTCACGCGTGTGCCGTCCTGGCCAATAAGCGCCCGGAGCGAAAAGGTCAGCTTCACTTCTTGGAGGTGCAATAGCTCATCATCAGGCATTATCTGGTAACCCTGAAGCTGGGCATGCCAGCGGCTCTCAGCCTGAGGCGCATAATCAAGCGCACGTTGGCGTGCCTTGCTGCGAGGCGAGACTCGCACAGCGGCTTCGGTCTCGACATCGACGAAGGTGGCAGCTACCTTGCCATAGTCGACGACACGCAAAGTCCGCCGTCCTACTGAACAGCCCGTCGCCACAATGATGCCATCCAACATACAACCGTCGGTCTCGGCGATGACAAGCAGGCGCTTGTCTAGCCTGGGCACCTCCAGCCCGAGGGTTTTAGCGCCGAACAGTCCCATCCGCAGGCCAAGCACCTGGCGGGGACACAGGCGGTGATGCTGGGCAGCACATTCGGTCAGGAGGACCGGATCGAGGACGAAGCCGGGCTTGAGATTGTCAGTAGCAGACATAGTCATCCTTCTCTCAGCTTCGCAGGACTCGGCGCTGTCATGGCTGTGATGCATTGTAGGCGTGGCACTCATGACAGTAGCGCGACTCTTGCTGGTCAGCCTTTTGCTCGCAGGCGGTGCCCATGACCAGCGGCACGGTGTATTGAATCCCCGTCACCTTGCCGATCTGCACCACTTGTCCGCCGACCCGTTGTACAGACCCTATCGTGTCGCCATCTGGCGCCAAGAGCACTTGATCTCCGACCTGCACAGTGTACAGAGGGTTCAGGTTGGCTCGCCGGATGGCCGGATGGTTAGGGTCAGTGATGGTGACAAAGCTGGGCGGCTCGTCAAGCGTGCCATGGCATGTTCGGCACTGGACCACCTGCGCACTGGCTTGGTTCAGATGGATGTCGCCATCACCCATAGCCTCCCGGCTGGTGTGGCAGTCGATGCAGTCCAGCTCCCATTCGCACAGCGTGAACTGCCCAATGGGTTGGTAGTACTCGGCCAGACGACGTTCAGTGGCTGTAAGGTATGGGGCCAGGGCATCAAGGTCGTCACGTGGAATAAAGCGCATCTGGGCAAGCGAGTAGTTGCCTCGGTTGTGGCAGTGATTGCACTGCGAGAATGGCATCTGGACGGTTAGTTGGTGACGGGCTGGGTGCCCAGGCTCGTCGCGCGGGAGGGTCGGATCGCCGCCCGTGTACAGGCCGTCCGCAGTGTAGATCACATGGCAGGCGGCACAACCCGTGCCGCGATAGGTATATGGCCCCTGAATGGGTGCGGCGTTGAGGTGGCACGTCAGGCAAGTAGATCCGAAGGAAGAGACGAAGGGATTCTCGAACTGTGCTGGGTCGAAGGGCAATAGTTGCGAGGCTGTGCCAGGGAGCTGCGGGGCATCATCACGGACCTCCACGACGCCATAGTATGGTCCTTCAGCCTCCACCTGATTGAAGCTGAACAGCACTTGATTGATTGCCCCGGCGTAGGTGGCCTGTACGCTGCGCTGAACACGTGCAATGTGATCGCGGGACTGGGCCGGATCGCCGCTGTGGCAGTCTGTACCGCCGCAGCTCTGGCTCACCACGGCCAGATCAGCCGGGTTGCGCCCGCCGAACATGCCTGCATGAGCAGCATCTTCGTCCAGTGAGAGGCGATCGCCGCCGTGGCACACCACACAGCCAAACGTCTCGATGGGATGTGCAGCGCTGATCTCCTCGATCCCGTAATGACAGGTTAGGCACAGTTCCGGCTCTCCGGTAAGGGTGGGAATCTGGACGCGCACTTCGGCGCTGCCAGTGTAGCGCACCCAGGTTGGGTGTGCCTGCCGGATCGCAGCTCCAGCCAGCGCCAGGGTCAGCGCCACACTGCCAAGCGCCACGGCGTGGTTAAGAGGCAGCAGCGGCTTATCCTTGGAGAGCGCCCGATCAGCCATCTCATCTCAGCAGAATATCTGTGCGAAAGGCGCTGTAGATTGCCCTCTTCCTTCAACCATGCCTAGTCACCAGAAGTGGCTTGAGGGCTTAGGTCGCTGAGTATCTCCTCCATCTCGAGATCGGCCTGGCTGTTCAGCAACCGCCGGGCGACATATTCAGCCTCGGCTTCACGCTCCTCGGCTACTTTCTGATCGTACCACTTGCGGTGGTGTAGGTAGGCATAGAGCGCACTGACCTTGCCGTTGAACATGGAGAAGAAAGCCTGTCGCTCCTCCGGCATGATGGCTCCCATATAGACATGGATGATCACCCCGGCGAAGACCGTCGCAACGCTGATGAAATGGATCGGCATTGACCACTGCACCATCCAGCGCAACGAGTCGGGGAAGATCTCAGAGTAGGTCATGATCAGGCCAGTAATGCCGATAGCAGCAGTCCCCAAGATGACGACGTAGCTGTAGAGCTTCTGCCCACCGTTGTAAGCATCCTGTGGGGGAAGTTCCACCTCAAAACCAAGCATGGCCAACGGTTTGCGCGTCAGCCAGATGATGTCGTCTTTGTCCAGCCACATGCGTGTTGCGGCGAATGGAATGAAAAACTTGCGGAAGCCGAAGAAGACATTGAAGATCAGCACAAACCCCCAGATTTGCCCCCAAATCTCGTGGGCCTGGATCAGGGGAGCCAGCCCACCGAAGATGTTGCGCATCAGGTGGTTCCATTCCAGCGGCACGAAGGGCATCCGCTTGGCGGCTAGTATTCCCAGACCAGTCGGGAACAGGAAGGCCCAACTCAGGGCATTGAACCAGTGGGTCAGGATGTTGGCGACGTAGTGCTTGGTGATCTTTTTGTTTTTCAGCCGCTTACGCTCGGCCAGCGTCAGATCGTATCCATGCGACATGGCACATTCCCTCACCGGAGGGGCGCAGCGTGTTGCACCCCTCCAGAACAATGGATGTCTTTACATCTCGTCGAACTCGCGCTCGCCCTTGACAAGCTGCATCACAAAGGCAGCCGCCTGTCCGACGAACGCCGCAGCGATGGCCACCTTGGCGAAGGGGATCGCGAAGTTGGCCCAGAACTTCTCCGACGATGGTTTTTCGACGGGTACTGGGCTAACTGACACCGGATTGTCGAGGTCGCCCAAGTAGTAGACCATCGGTTCGGTGTTGACCAGCGGGGTGATCAGGCGAGAGACTTTGCGGCCCCGAATCGCTCGACTGACCTCGCTCTCTGGGTCGTTGATATCGCCAAACAGGCGGGCCCCACCGATGCAGGTTGCCACACAGGCAGGCTGCTCGCCCATATCGATGCGCGGCTGGCAGGCTGAGCATTTGTCGGCCTTGCCAGTCTCCTTATTGATAAAACGCACGTGGTATGGGCAAGCCTCAACACAGTAGCCACAGCCAATGCATGCACCAGGGTCGATCAGGACCAGGCCATCTTCGCGTTGGTAAGTTGCGCCGGTGGGGCAAGCCTGGACGCACCACGGATCGGCACAGTGCTGACAGTTGAAGGGAATGAACTCCTGAGCCAGGTCAGGGAACTTGCCCTGAATGCCGCTCGTGCGTACCCAGATGCGTGTCTGCCCAAGTGGAGTCTCCCATTCAGCGCGGCATGCCACTAAGCAGGCACGGCAGTCAATGCAGCGCTTGGCATCGATGACGAAGACGTAGCGCGGGGTGTAGTTAACCATGGCTCACCTCCGGTACCGAGAGTAGGCTGATGACCGGAGCCTTCTCGACGGTGACGAAGGTCTGCGTAAGCGCCTGGCTGCCGCTGACCGGATCGGTGTAGGTGACGTGCACATCGCTGCTGCTTGCCCCTTCGCCGAAGGCAGTTGTCAACCCCTTGCTGAGATGGCCAAAGCCGGGCGTCATGTACACGCAGTCGGGACGAATGCCTTCGGTCACCAACGCTTCGATGCGCACCTCGCCCACCTCACTGCGCACAATCACCTCATCACCGCTCTGGATACCACGTTCGGCGGCTGGAGTGGGGTGGATCCACAGCGCATTGCGTGGGAAGACCTCATGCAGGTACAGATTGTTCTGAGTAGCAAACTGCGTGTGCTGTCCCACCTTGCCAGTCAGCAAGTAGAACTGACCAACAGGAGGCTCAGGCGGAGCTTCCCAGGTGGGCACGGCAGAGAAACCGGCATTGCGCAGCGTCTCGCTGGCGATCTCGATCTTGCCGCTGGGGGTGTTCCAGACGAATCGGGGTTCAAGTTCTGGGTTGTGCACCTCAATGTAGCCTACCTGGCGTATCTCCTCCAGGCTAACGCCCAGCGGCGCAAGTTGCTGGCGGATGTAGTCCTCATCGTCTTCATACTGGAAGTAATCACCCAGACCCAACCGCTCGCCAAGTTGCTTGTAGATCCATAGCGCCGACCGCGACTCGCCCAGCGGTTCAACCACCGGCTGGCGGATGAATACCCGGTCGGCAACGACATGGAGCGGATCGTAACGCTCTAAGTAGGTAGCTTCCGGGAGAACATAATCGGCGTACCAGGCCGTATCGTTGACAAAAATGTCCACCACAACCATCAGGTCAAGCTTATTGAAGGCTGCCACCGTCTTGGCCCGCTCTGGGATGCTCATGGCTGGGTTCTGGCGACTGATGAACCAACCATGCGCCTGGTAGGGCTGGCCGATCAAGACGTTATCGCGCAGCTCCTGGAACACACCCAGTTTGAGTGGGACGAGTGGATATTTCCACGGCACGCCGTCCAAACGCGGCGCTGTGATGCGCGGGAAGGCGGGTCGGGGCGGCGCACCCAGCCCGACTGGCGGCTCTTCGGAGAACAGGCGGCAGATGCCCGGCTGGTGACACACTCCAACCAGGGCATTCAGGATAGTGATGGCGCGCTCGGTCTGGAAGCTGTTGACGAAGTTCGAAGTACGCCAGCCGGGATGAGCGAAACTGTCTGGCTTAGCGGCGGCAAATTCGCGGGCGATGCGTGCAATGGTCTCCGCTGGGATTTGGGTGATGGGCGCAGCCCATTCCGGCGTATAAGGCCGGATGGCCTGCTCCAGCTCCTCGAACCCAACCGTGTACCGCTGGACAAACTCGGCATCATAGAGGTTCTCGGTGACGATCACGTGGATCAATGCCAGGTGAAATGCCAAGTCGGTACCCGGCTTGACTGGCAGCCACTCAGTTGACTTGGAAGCCGTCTTGGTGAAACGTGGGTCGAGATAGACCACATGCGCCCCGTCGGCGATGGCCTGCATCAACGCCTTGGTCTCGTTGGTCGAGATGGCTTCCATCAGGTTGCGTCCGGTGAGGATGATGTACCGAACGCCGTCATAGTTGCGGTTTGGCTCCTCAATGCCAAAGGTGGTCAGGTGAGCAGCGATCATGGCGTTAAAACACAGGCTGCGCTGCGTGCCGTAATTAGGCGAGCCGTAGGCACTGAGAAGGTTCTCAAACAACGGCTGGCTGAGGTTGTGGGTGCTAGAGAAGATCATGGCCTCCGGGCCGTACTGCTCTTTGATCTGGAGCATCTTCTCAGCAATCTCGTCAAGGGCTTGCTCCCAACTGATACGCTGGAAGCGGCCACTGCCGCGCTCCCCCACCCGCTTGAGCGGGAACGGCAGGCGATCGGGGTCATAGGTCATCATCAAGCCGCTCTGGCCGCGTGCACACAGGTGACCCTGCGAGTGCAAGTGCTCAGGGTTGCCCTCCAGCTTGACAATCTTGCCTTCTCGCACCTTGGCCAGAACACCGCAACGCCAGACACACATCTCGCACATGGTCGGCACGACGGCATCCACACGTGGGCCGGGCAGGTGAGGCCCGTTAGTGGACGCTGCCCTAGCATCGCTCGTCATAGCCATGTAGGCCGCACCCGTCCCGGCCATAGCTGCCAGTCGTAGGAAATCTCGGCGCGTCAAACGGGGCTGGCTGGGGAATGACGTCGGCTTATAGGTCATGGTTAACTCCTCACAAGAAGCAAGGGGGCGGAATGGCTACTTGCTCTTGCACAGCCTAGTCCCCGCTAGTATCGTTGAGCGTCTCGGCCAGCCTGTCTTTGCGGGCTGCTCCGGTGCGATCCAGGATGTACAGCACCAGGAGAAACATCAGGGCAAAAACAGCTACCATCAACCCAGCGCTGACATTGAGCAGCTGAGGAAGCGGCAACGCGCCGAAATCCAACATGTCCTTGAGCTGAGGCATAAAGCTCCGATAGGTCAGACCAAAGATTACCGCGCCGGTCAGAAAACCCAACAGACCAGGGACGAGATAGTCCAAATGTCCTCTGCCGCCACCGGCGACACAGGTGCCCGGACAAAAACCAGCGGCGGCCATGCCGACGCCGAACAAGACCCCGCCCAGCAGGTTGCCGACGATATAGGTATTGACCGTGCCGGTCAGGTCCAGCCAACCTAGTCCCTTGAACGTCCAGATGCCAATCATGCCTACGACCACTGCACTGAGCATATATTTGAGCACGGTCAGGTCGGTGAAGCGAAAGACATTCACGATCTTGCTGTACTTGGTCAGCCCGGCCTTATCCAGCGTCCAACCGAATACGAAGCCAAGTGCAATCGTCATGATTACAGATCCAACAGTCATGGCAAAGCCTCCTCGATCAGTACCGCTTGCCGTAGATCACAAGCGCAACGGGAATGCCGCCAATGAACATCCCAGGGATGAACAGAAAGGCAGCAGGGGCCAGCTGCACCGACCCACTGATCGCCAGGCCACTGGTACAACCCCCCGCGATCCCGGCGGCAAATTCCAGAACAATGCCTCCCACGAAGGCCATCACCCAGCGCTTCCAGGGTTGAGGACCGAAGATTTTCTTCCACTGCTGGTCGGGGTTGGGATCGAGCTTCCACACTCCAGCCAGAAGGGCAGAGGCCATCGCGCCGAAGAAGATGCCAACCAACAACCACACCTGCCAGGTAATGGCAGGGGGCATCATATATTGGAAAAAGAAGTTGTCAGGGAAAAGCGGTTTGGCAACAAATGCCGCTAGGTTCTGGAAGGCGCCCGACGAACCGGGGAGTTGTTCGGTTAACAGCAGCGCCAGGACCGCTACCAGTCCCAGCCCTGCGCCAGCTACGTAGGGCGACCATTCCTCTTGCTTCAGTGGATTTTGCATTTCGCGATCTCCTTAAATAGGACAGTTCTGCGTTCAAGGGCAGCAAGTGCACTGTTAGAACAACTCCTATAACCACCCGGAGCGCCCCAGGGCGTCCTTACTGGCTGCGGTCCTTCAACTCACGGACCAATACCATTAGCAGATCGAGGTCGCGCTCATCCAAGCGACGCACTATCTCGACCAGGCGGGGGTCGATGCGGGCCAGCGCCTCGATCATCTGCCCACCGCGCTGTGGGTCCTCCTCCAGCAGTCGGGCAATGGATGCCAGCGTTGCTGGGCTGGCCTTTTCAAGCAGTGGCAAGAGTGTCTGGTAGGCTTCAGAAGCCACGGCGGCAGTGCCCATCGGGGGGGCGGGTTTGGGCAGTCTTCCACGCAACTCGGCCCAGCGGTCCCCCAGCCCTTCAAAGCGCCAGATCAGTACACCCGAAACGCCAACCAGCCCCACTAGCATCACACCAAGGATCACGTTGCCCACATTCACCTGACCTGGTGTGCGCCTGGCGACTGCCTCTTCATAGCGGTCATTGAGGTCAATCAGCTCAACACCAGCATCCGAGGCTCCAGCAGATGATGAGACGACAGTCTCGGTCTGGTCCGGCCCAGCTGGCTGCTCCGCTGAAGAAGCTGCTTCATCTGGCAGTTGCGTTAGGGCTTCGGCATCACTGCTACTCGCCGACTCGCCTGTCGTCAGCGTGACGCCTAGCACACTGGCATAACCGGCGGCCAGGGCCTCGTAGTCATCGGGATGACAGGTCGAGCAGTTGGTTTTCACGTCATCCAGGGGGTAGATCATTCCCTGATGGGCGGCGTCTTTATCGGTGGCAGTCACGTTGCCAGCATGACACCACTCGCAGAAGTCGCCAAAGGCATGATCGACGTGCCAGGCTCCGTCGGCGTTGACAGGATCCTGGCCCTGAACTTCGTGGCAGTTCTTGCACGACGAAGCCTGGGTACCGCACTGAGCATCGACCGGGCTGGGCCACAGCAGGACAGCGGCCATCAGGCCCAACAGGGCGACGATCAACATATATCGTATGCGGTTGATGGGCATAAGCGCCTCCTGAGTCGTAACAGGCTATAGTCAACAGGCTCCGGGGTCCTCCTCAGAACCTCAGCTGCGCGTCTCTTCACTGGCGGTTCTGGCCAACGCGCTCTGACTCTCCAGGCTTTCAGCTAGAAAAGCACGCAGCAGGTCCAGCGCCTGAATAATACGGTGGTCAGACAAGGCATAGATCACCGACTGACCTTCACGGGTTGCGTTCACCATGCCGCGCTCACGTAACGTCTTGAGGTGACGTGAGACAGTGGGCTGTGAAAGTCCTAACCCAATTGCCAGGTCTGTAACACTATGTGGCTTCTCGCTTAGGGCATAGAGAATCAGAATACGGTTGGGATCGGCTAACCCGCCACACACCTGGGCATGCAGCCGGGAGACCTCTTCGCGGAGGTTAGTGTCCATGTCAGGCCCTCAGTGCACCGAGCTTGCATATATGCGTATATGCATATATCTTACGTCAATGAGTCTATACTGTCTGCCCACCGTCAATAGTGCCGGGTGTCACAAACGGGCTGTGACGAATGTCATGTAACTACCCGGTCGTAGTTGACTAACGACGACATAGGAAGCAGGCCCTAACGAGCCGCGGTTGCCCGGTGTTGAACCGGGCAACTTCCTTTTTGCGGAAGTGACGCTGGTAAAATGTTGCTAAGGGTTGGGCAGGTATGTCATACTGGCCCACGGCCCGCTCGCTCGAGTTGTTGGGAGGAGTGACATCGATCTGTGCCCGTACAGCCATGTACCTATTCAGGTCTCTTGGGATGCGCCCATACAAGCACCTGGAATTGGCCGTGAGAGGCTTCACGTGCTACACCCCAGACAGGGTATCACCATTGCTGTAGTGGCAGCCGTCAGCCTGCTGATGACGGCCTGCGTTGCCAATACACCCCTTGAAACCATGCCGTTCGGTGAGGCTTTGTACCGGCTGGTGGTTGGTGGGCCAACCATCAACGAGACGACGTTGTTGCGCTTTTACGCCTGGCACATGATGGGTCTCGCTGTCCCTCTGTTCCTGTTGATCGTATGGCATGGCTTCCGTGTCCGGCGCGATGGCGGGGTCTCCAGCCCAGAGCGTGGCGTTGGTGAACCGCCGCTGCCGCGTGTATCTCGTGCGGTCCTCATCCAGCGTGAGGTCCTGATCTTCTTCCTAACCTTGGCGTCGCTCATTGTCCTCTCGACAGTGGTTGATGCGCCGGTGGGGCCGCCCGCCAAGCCGGGCGCGCTGGTCGAGCATACACAGGCGCCCTGGATCTTCTTATGGATCCAAGAGCTGCTGCGGGTATGGCCGCCTGCCATCGCTGGAGTGTTGGTTCCGCTGGCCGTGCTACTGGTGCTGGCCCTGCTGCCGTACTTCGACTGGTCAAACGAGGGAGTGGCAGTGTGGTTCAACCGGCAGGGAAGGGCCGTGCAGATCGTGGTCATTGTCCTGTTCGTGGCTATCCTGGCGCTGACGGTGCGCGCCGCCTTGCGATAGGAGCCAAAGGAGGAAAATATCGCTGTGCGTGAGAAGCCAGCCTGCCGTAGGGACATTCTGGTTGGGGTGGCGAATCTGGCCTGGATTCTCCCGTTGGGGGTAGGGATCGGCCAGCTAATCCGCTTCTTGGGCTTTGAGCCTCCTGCACGCGCTGCCACACAGATCAACGTGGGAGCGCCAGAGTCGTTGCCCGACCTCCCAGCATACATAGAAGAGGGGCGAGTATGGCTATTCCGCGATGTAGAGGGCTACTATGCAGTCGATGCGACCTGCACACACCTCGGTTGCACCGTGCGACTGGAAGCAGGCCAGGGCTTTGACTGTGGATGCCACGGAAGCCGCTTTGCACTGAATGGCGCAGTAGTGGCCGGGCCGGCATCGCAGCCGTTGCACTTTGTGCAAATGTACTGGAATGAAGATGGACAACTCATCATCGATCGCTCGAAGCTGGTGGATGGGACATTCCGGCTGCCCGTGGTATGATGGCCTGTGAGAGAGTAGCGATGGCGCGTCGCCCTACCTTCTACGAGCACCTGCGGATGCCGAGCACGCCCCAGCCGGCCGCGCGATTCACCTACACCTTTCACCTGGGCACAATCAGCATTGCTCTGTTTGTAATACTGGCGGTGACGGGAATCCTGGAGACATTCTACTACCTACCTACACCGGAAGCAGCTAACGACAGCGTGAAGCTGGTTGCCTATGTGGTGCCTTACGGCTGGCTGATCCGTAATTTGCATTTCTGGGCCGGACAAGCGATGGTCGTGACAGTGACACTCCACATGATCCGTGTGGCGTTGAGCGGCGGATACAAACGTCGCCGCTCCAATTGGCTGATCGGCATGGCCTTGCTGGTATTGGTGCTGCTGGTGGACTTCACTGGATACGTGCTGCGCTGGGACGAGCGGGCAGTCTGGGCCTTGACGGTTGGCACAAATCTGCTGAGAGCAATTGGACAGTAGGAGCACGTACCTTGTGTTAGCCAAGACAGAGAGAGGAGAGGTATTCAATGTCAGAGCAACAAGGCAGCCAGTACCCACTTGACCACCATGATCCCGCCCAAGCCGCTGAGCGGGTCGGTTTGATCCGTGCTTTGTACGAGCGCTCCCTTCTTACCTGGAAGCTGCTGTGGGACCGACGGGTGGGCTTTTTGCCCAAGTTGATCCCGCTGCTGGCAGTGGTCTACCTGGTATCGCCAATCGACTTGGTTCCAGCAGTGGCGCTGGGGCCACTCGCACCGTTGGGGACACTGGACGATGTTGGCATCATGCTGCTAGCACTGAATCTGTTCGTTCAGGCCGCGCCGCCCGATGTGGTGCGCGAGTATCTTCGAGAGCTTGGCAGCAAGCGCATATCGCACGACGAGGCAGATGTGATTGAGGGCCAGGCCAAGGTGGTAGACGAGTAAAGGGTGGCGCAAACCGCACTGATGGCTGCCAGGATGAAGCCATGTTTGCTAGTCTGCGGACACGACTGCTGATCTCCTACCTTTTCGTCATTGGGCTGATGCTGTGCATTTTCAGCATAACCTTAATTGTGTTGCTGGCCCGTAGCCCTCTGATAAACCTTCCCGCCTTCGAGGCACTGCGCGCCATTGCCCACGAAACCCTGCTTCAGATCGATCTCCGTTCAGACTCCATCGACAGCCACCTGACCGCCGTTGCAGCGACTAACAACGTCCGCATTCTGCGCGTGGGCGAGGGTGGCCAGGTTCTGTTCGACAGCGCAGGGCAAATCGCTTCCGGCAGTACCATCGACCTTCGGAGCGTCCGGCGCACTGAGCAGTCCTTTGAGCAATTCGGCAGCTATCGCGATCCAGAAGGTCGGCTGTGGCTCTTTGTCAGCCTGAACGTGCCACGGCTGCGTCGCAACATAGGCCAGATCATCTTTGCCAGGCCACGAACACGTCCGCGACTGGTTGAGTTGTTTGGCGACAATGCCCTGGGGCCACTGCTCCGGGCAGGACTCATTGGTTTGATCGTCTCGGTCATTCTGGCTATCGCGATCAGCGTGTCGGTGGCGCGCCCACTGCGGCGGGCGGCCCAGGCCGCACAGGCTATTGCCGCTGGAGACTACAGCCAGCGTGCGCCGGAGGAAGGGCCGCGCGAAGTGCGCGAGCTGGTTCATGCCTTCAATGACATGGCTGAGCGAGTACAACGCACTCAACAGACCCAGCGCGACTTTCTGGCCAACATCTCACACGAACTCAAAACGCCGCTGACCTCGATCCAGGGGTATTCCCAGGCTATCCTGGATGGCGCAGCCTCCGATCCCACCCATGCCGCCATTGTGATCTACGACGAAGCTGGCAGGATGCGTCGACTGGTCGAGGACCTGCTCGATCTGGCCCGCATCGAGAGTGGGCAAACCAGGTTGCGGCGCACCAGGGTAGACCTGGGCGGGCTGCTCGACGTAGTTTTGTCCAATCTGTCCCTGGCTGCTAGCGAGCGGAATGTGGCTCTGATCCGCGAGGTAGAACCGCTGCCCCAAGTGGTTGGAGACGGCGATAGGCTGGCGCAGGTCTTCACCAACCTGCTAGATAACGCCATCACCCACACCCCTGCAGGAGGCCAGGTGACAGTGAGGGCAAGACAGAAGGATGAGGGCGTGCTTGTCACTGTGACAGATACAGGGCCTGGCATCCCAGAAGGAGACCTAAAGCGCGTGTTTGAGCGATTTTACCAGGTTGACAAATCACGGATGCGCGGCGACCGCAAGGGGACCGGTCTGGGGCTGACGATCTGCAAGGAACTCGTTGTGGCGCACGGAGGGCGCATCTATGCAGAGAGCGTTGAAGGGCAAGGAGCGACGTTTCTCGTGTGGCTGCCCCTGCCGCGCCCGACAGATGAAACAGCTCATCACCTGCCGCGTCATCGGTGAGAGCCAATGACGCCAGTCAGGTGATCTCACACCCCCCATAAGCACAAGACGCGCCTACAGACATTCCAGATTAGCTGGTCATGTCCTCGGAGATCTCTAGACCAGTCGAAGCAGCCCTGACTGGCTCAGCGTCAGGGCAACAGTAACTGTCATCCCCGTCAGGATCAGAAACATGATGACAACCAGGACCTTGAGGCCGAGTGATACCTCGGTATCCTCAATCGGGGCGTGAACATCTCCAGCGGGCTTGTTTGGCATCACGATGCTCCTCACAACTCTGCATGTTCGTGCACAGCTACAAACCGACAATTTAGGGAGCAGACAGATTGTCTGCCGTTTACACCCTTAAAACAGACTCAACTGCTGGAACCCATCATCGGAAGGTTCTTCTTCAGCCTGATCGGCCTGCCAGCCAGCGCGAACCTTGGCCAAGATGTCCGGCAGCTTCTTGAAATCCTCAACCACTGCCTGATGTAGGCTGGGCTGATGCAAAGCAGCCGCAGGATGATACATCGGAACAACCAGCCGTTTGCCGAACTGCCGCGCTTGCCCATGAATGTGTGAGATGCGTGCTGAGGGAAACCAACGCGCCATGCTGTAACGCCCCAACGTGACGATCACCTTGGGATTGATCAGCTCGATCTGCCGGTCCAGATACTGCTGGCATGCAGCGATCTCCCCTGGTTCCGGATCACGGTTGCCCGGAGGCCGGCACTTGACGACGTTGGCGATGAAAACATCTTCACGCTTCAGGCCGACACTCGCCAGCAGCTCGTTCAGGAAGTTCCCGGCAGCGCCCACAAAGGGCCGGCCTGACTGGTCTTCATGGAAGCCTGGCCCCTCGCCAATGCACATGATCTCGGCGGTAGCTGGGCCTTCGCCTGGCACAGCTCTGGTGCGGCCTTTATGGAGTGGACACCGCGTACAGGCCGAAACCTCGGCGGCGATTTTCTCCAGGCTGTCATCTGCCACGTGGGAACCTCCTCGATGATGAGCTTCTGTCGTCTATTATATGCGATTCTTGCAGAAAGTCAGATTTCAGTTACAGTTCAGTTGGTGTGAGCCAGATCCGCCAGGGCTATATACCGGCTGTCCCGATAGCATGAATGATTGCGCAGCCGGAAAAAGACCCACTATGATACAAGGAGGGTTTCATCATCATCGTATCGACACCTGTAGATTTGGCGTCTCGCGCTCTCTGTGGACCTATCACAGAATATATCTCACCTAGAGCATGAATGCTTTGCACTGCCTTCTTCTGCGACTTGTTCCACGTGTGCTAATGCTCACCGTTCTGGCAGCACTGATTGAACCGACGTCTGCCGTCTGGAGTCACAGGCTGCAACAGCCCGTCAACCCAACTTACATCGATGCACAACGTGTCGAGCTACTAGGCCAGGCAGGTGGGATAGTCATGGCAGCTGCTCCGCTGATCGACGGAACACTGCTGGTCGCCGAAGGCTCGGCGCTGGCACGTATCGAACTGTCAGGGGAATTGCCCACCGTGCTGGCTCAGCACGACCTCGGCCACGGCTTGATCCTTGACCTGGTGCAGGCAGGGGGTCTCTTCTATGCACTCACCGAGGAGGGGCTAGCCACCTTAGTGGCCAGCAACGACACTGTGCCACAGGAGGTCGATTTCGCACCAGGCGGTGGGCAGACATTTTCAGTGCAGCCCTTGCCGGGCGACCAGGGGACGTTGGTAGCCATCGCCGCAAGGCAGGCGGGCCTGCGAGTATTGCACGTCACCTCACAAGGGTCTATCGATTCGGTCGCTACAGTGTGGCTCGCAGGGACGTCGCTTGACGTGGTCCTGTCACCCGATGGGACTCGCGCCTATGTGGCCGGGATGGAAGCCGGAGTTCACATGGTCGACACAGGCAACCCTGCCGCGCCTCACTTGATTAACACACTCCCCCACATACCCTCTGCTGAGTCGGTTGAACTGGTCGGAGCACTGCTGGCGATCGGCAGCCACGAACGGATACTGATCGCGGATCCCACCCCTGGCGCAGAGCGGCTGGTAGGCACATATGAGCCGCTACACGACGGACGGCGTATCGCTGCCCAGGGGGATTTTCT
This sequence comes from Anaerolineae bacterium, assembly GCA_034435375.1. Taxonomy (GTDB): domain Bacteria; phylum Chloroflexota; class Anaerolineae; order Aggregatilineales; family UBA3940; genus DAOTXR01. The sequence goes on along the minus strand of DAOTXR010000048.1, from coordinate 70,084 downwards.
GTTCGTGGCCGACACCGATGACGGTCTAAAAGTGTTTTGGGTGGTCACACCGGATCGGCTGGTGCAGATATACGGCGAGACCGGGCGCTCAGCCTACGATCTGTGGATCGAAGGCGACACACTCTATCTGGTGGGCGCTCAAGGATTGCGCATCCTGAACATTGGCAACCGTTACCGCCCTCTGCAGGTATCACAACTGGCCCTCCCTGGGTTGCCTCAGGGGATCGAAGTGACGCCGGGCCGGGCGTTTGTCGCTCTGGGCGAAGAGGGTGTCGGCATTGTCGATGTTTCCAATCTGAGCAGCCCACGTCTGGTTCGTCGCATTCCACTGCAAGGAGCAGCCCGCGAGGTCGCCTTTGATGGCAAAACACTCTATGTCGCGACTGGCGAGAGTGGATTGGCGGTCGTCGATCCGGCTGGCCCACGCAACGAGACATTGTTGGGTACCTTTCAGCTACCCGGCCCTGCGCTTGACATCGTGCGCCGCGACTCAACATTGTTTGTCGCTGGCGGCGTTGCCGGACTGGTCGCTGTCGACGTCAGCCAATCTGCATTGCCAACGCTGGTTGGCGTACTGCCGCTTGAGGATGGCCACAGTGTGTCCTGCGTGACACTCAATGACAGGCAGGCTTACCTGTGCGAAGAAGAGAGCCTCATCGTGGCCGACGTAGGCTCACCCACCCAGATGAACCGCCTGGCTCGCCTTGATGTGCCTGCTGTGCACATAGCAGCCAGCGGCTCGCGCCTGTATGCGGTCGATGGTGACCACATCGCGATGCTCGATGCCCAGGCTGTGGCCAACCTAGTCCTGGTGCGGGTGTACACCGGCTTGGGGCACGTGAGTAGTCTCTCGGCTGTCGGAAATCGCCTGTTGGTGAGCAGCGCAGGAGATGGACCTGAGCTGCAAGTGCTGGACCTCTCTGCTCCTGACTATCCCATCGAGACAGATGCCACTCCTTCGGTTGGCTCATCTTACCGGGCATGGTCATCAGGCAGTGAGGTGATCCTGGCACTTGGTACTGGCGGGCTGCGCCGTTATACCCTGACCGAGGGTGGAGCGCTAATCCCAGCCGGAATCTACGCCACCGTCCCTGAGGCCCATCGGGTCTCAGTCCAGGGTAACTATTTGTTGGTGGGGGGCCGTGGTGGCTGGTCATTGCTGGAGCTGGCTGATAATGTCCTACCCCATCTATCAAGCCAGTCGTTTGATGGTCTGGCCGTGCGTGACCTGTCGCTCGACGGGGATACCATCGCTGTGGCGGCAGGCGACCAGGGGGTAAGGCTCTATACCCTGGCGGCGGGAGACGAACCACATCTGTTCGCCCAGCATAGCGCCTATGGCCCGGCCACCGGCGTTGTGTTGGACAGTCGTTTTGTTTATGTCGCCGATGCTGCCGGGCTGTCCATCTACGACCGCCGTTACCTGCTACCCGTGTCACACATCAGCACGCCCGCGCCAGCCATGGGTCTGAACCTCAGCATGGGACGAGCCTACCTGCCGCTGGCAGATGGACAAGTGGCGATCGTCGACCTGGCTGACCCAACCGGCGGCATCCGCGTGCGCAGCACAACCAGCGCCCGGCGTCCCAATGCCCTGATTACCGCCCCGGATGGGCGAACGGTCTACGGTCTAGCCGACGATACACTGATTCGGCTTCTGGTGAGCAACCCCGATCGCCTAGCAGTGCTGGCGGCAGGCAAGCTCACTGCCGTGGCCACACATGGTTTTTTCGTCGATGCACTGTTGTGGGCCGTTGACCCCGGTGACGCCATCCGGCTATATGACGTGAGCGCACTCGCCTCAGGCGCTGCCACTCAGGTCGGCAGGATCGCGGCAGCCGGCGAGACATTCTTGGTCTATGGCACGACGATTTACGCAGCTTACGGTGCAGACGGTCTGGGGCTAATCGACCTGACTGCATCAGGTGCGAGCAGCACCTTTTACAACGAACCAGTCCACGCCCTGTATCGGGAGGGCAGTGTGTTATTTGCACTCGGCACAGCGCTGACCGCCTGGGATGTCTCCCATCCAACATCCCCGCACTTGATCGCCTCGTTGCCGCTGGCAACGCCTGGACGCCACATCGCGCCAATGTCCGGCAGTGGAGGGTTGCTGTTGAGCCTGGACGGGGGCCTCGCGACTGTCGCCTGGGATGGCACAGCTCTCTCGCTCCTGGGCCAGCTCACGACCATTGATGCCGTGGATCAGGCGGTGCAGGTTGGGCAGCGAGCCTATCTAGCTCTGCACCGAGGAGGGCTGCTCGTGGTTGGAGTATCTGAACCAGCTCATCCGCAAAGCTTATTTCTCTATACCTCCGCTTCAGGCCAGTTTGTCCGCGACTTGCTGCCGTTGGATGGCAATAACCTGTTGGTGAGCTGGGAGGGTGGCATTGACGTGCTGGACGTGAGCGCTGTCACGTCCGCCCCGCACTTGTTGTCGGTCTTCGACTCAGGTTACTCCCAGGCGCTTGGCCTGGCGCTGGCCGCCGATGGCCGCCGTGCGGCGCTGGCGCTAGGCACAGAGGGCGTCTTGCTGCTCGAGCTGACCGATGAGGGTACACTCCACCTGGCGAGTCTGGTCGATACGCCGGGTGAAGCACAAAGCGTGGCGTTTGGCGGGATAGCTGGCAGCGACCAGCTATACGTGGCCGATGGCACATGCGGCCTGCGTGTGATCGACCTGACTGACAACGCCAATCCGCAGGAGCAAGGGTACTGGCTTGGCAGCTACGCCAGTGATGTCGCAGTGAGGCCACAGAACAGCCATGACCTGATCTATCTGGCTGAAGCTAACCATCTCCTCACGCTGCGCTACGAGCCAGACCTCCCAGCAGTATTCCCCCCTCAGCCGCAGTTTCCAGATCCGGCTAACCTGCGAGATGGCGTCTCGCTGACCCCGCTGTTGACCTGGGGACCGCCGCCTGACCGCTGTAACCCACTGTCCTACCGCGTCTATCTGGGTGTGGTAGATGATCCACCTCTCCTGGGCGAGGGAATCAGCGAGCCTGCACTTCAAATGAGTGAGCTGGATCCGCTGCGCACCTACCATTGGCAAGTTGAGGCTGCTGATGCACAGGGTGATACTATACGCGGCCCGCTGTGGACTTTCACTACTGCCTCTGCCGATTTTGCTGACACGATTCCACCAGCGCCGCCGATTCTTGTCGAGCGTCTTCGGCAAAGCCCAGTGGTGCCGGCAGGGCTAGTTGGGGCTGCACTCGTCGCGGCAGTGGTGAGCTGGCTATACTGGCGCAGCCTCAGGCGACGTGCATCAAATGGGGCCGATTCTCAAGATTGGTTCTCAACGCATGACGAAAAGTAAGGTGGGCAAGGTCCACTCGAAGCTTTCAGGACCTCTCAGGTCTGAAGGGATTGGTTGACAACCATTCCTAGATGCGACACAATGAGAACGCGCTGGTCGTCGAGTGTGCGGAGACCTTCGACTGCAGCCTCTGAGATGTGCTTGAACTGCGTACTTACACCGGAGTCTGTGTACAATGATCAAAGACACCTTACACGATGCAGAAGTCCGCATGAAAAGCGCTATCAAAGCTCTGGAAGATGATATGGCCGCCATCCGGACAGGTCGTGCTTCGCCAGCACTGGTAGAACGGCTGATGGTTCCTTACTACGGCACACCGACCCCGCTCCAGCAGTTAGCTACCATTAGCGCACCTGAGCCGCAACTGATTACCATCCGGCCATTTGATCCTAAGTCGATCGCCACCATCGAAAAAGCCATCCAGTCCTCGGACCTGGGGCTGACCCCCAGCAATGATGGCAAGCTGATCCGGCTGACCATCCCGCCACTGACTGAAGAGCGGCGGCAGGATCTGGTTAAGGTGGTGCACAGACGGGTCGAAGAAGCAAAGGTGGCCGTCCGCAACGTCCGCCGTGACACGCTTGACGATCTGCGTGAGCTCGAAAAAGAGAAGTTGATCTCTGAAGATGAACTCTTTCGCGGCAAGGAAGACCTACAAAAGTTGACCGACTACTATATCGAGGAGGCCGACAAGGTAGGGCAGCGCAAGGAGCAGGAGATCAGGGAAGTGTGATTTTATGGACTTAGTACGAACAACGCCCGATCAAGAGGTTGGGCTGGCACCCGACCGCGTGCCCATCCACATTGCCATCATCATGGATGGGAATGGGCGTTGGGCTAAGCAACGTGGGCTGCCTCGCCTGGCAGGACATCGTGCCGGAACGGAGAATCTGCGGCGCGTGCTGCGTGCCTGTGTAGAGTTTGGCGTCAAGATTCTGACAATCTATGCCTTCTCCACTGAGAACTGGGGACGTCCTGAGGCCGAGGTCAAGGGGCTATTGTCAATTCTGCGCGATGTGATCGACCGCGAGTTAGGCGAATTGCATGCCGAGGGAGTACAGCTTCGCCATCTGGGCGATCTGTCTCGTATCGATCAGGACCTTCAGCAGAAGGTGTATCAGGCCATTGAGTTGACCAAGGACAACAACCGCTTGATCCTTAACGTGGCCTTTAACTACGGAGGACGCGCCGAGATCGTTCATGCCATTCAGGAGATCGTCAGGCAGGGTTACAGGCCAGAAGAGATCACCGAAGAGCTGGTGAGCCGCTACCTGTACACCGGCGACCTGCCTGACCCAGACCTTATCATCCGTACCAGCGGGGAGTTGCGTCTGAGCAATTTCCTGCTCTGGCAGGGAGCCTACGCTGAGTGTTACTTTGCACCAGTGTACTGGCCCGATTTCGACAGAGAAGAACTACTCAAGGCACTCATTCACTTTGCTCAACGTGACCGGCGGTTTGGCCGCGTCAAATAGCTGTGTTTCGTGATCGTTTTGTCAGTGGCATTCTGCTTGGCGTGCCTGTCCTGGTGTTGCTCGCCGCTGGAGGCATCTGGACGGCTCTGCTGGTGCTGATCATCGGCTCCATTGCCCTATTGGAGTTCGTCCATCTGGTTGCCCGTCAAGGACACCGGGCCTCTAGTGGATTGATGCTGCTGTGGATGCTGCTGTTTGTCATCGACCGTGTCTTGCCTCAGGCGCAGCTGCTTGCTCCAGGCACGGCTTTGCTGCTGGTGCTAAGTATGGCCTGGGCGCTGGTTCGCTATCGCCAGGGAACTGCTAACGCTTTTACAGGCTTTGCGATGACGTTGGCCGGGAGCCTCTATATCGGCTGGTCGGCAGCACACTTTATCAGCCTACGGGCGCTAAACGATGGTCTGTTCTGGACACTGACCGTGGTGTTCGCTACATGGGCCGCCGATACCGGCGCCTACCTGGTTGGGCGGACTGTTGGACACACTCCCCTCATCCACGACATCAGCCCTGGCAAAACCCTGGAAGGCTACCTGGGGGGGATAGTTATCGGTGGCGCCATTTCAACTGCCGCGACGTTGGCCTGGCGAGAGCTTGGCGCAAGTGTAGCAGTATCTCCTCTTCATGGCCTTGTGATTGGCCTGCTGATCTCGGCCATTGGCCCCGTGGGCGACCTAGGCATTAGTATCCTCAAGCGTCACGTCAAAGCCAAAGATTCCAGCCAGCTCATCCCCGGACATGGTGGCTTTCTGGATCGAATCGATGCGCTCATCATTGGTGTGCTGTTGGGCTACTACTACCTGACGTTCGTTGTGCTCTGAAGCTCTTCAAGTAAGTCATGAGAACTGAGCTCTGAGAAATCGGCAGCGGGATCGACGAGGAGGCGGCATGACCTCGACACTGGTCACGATTGAGCGCCACATTCTCGACCAGCAGAGACAATTCCCACACGCTACCGGGGTCTTCACTGGGTTGATGTACGACATCGCGCTGGCGGCCAAGATCATCGCCCGCGAGACGACCCGTGCTGGACTGGTCAACATCTTGGGGCGCGCCGGGACGAGCAATATCCAGGGGGAAGAACAGCAAAAGCTCGATGTGTTTGCCAACCAGACCATGATCCACATGATGGATCACACTGGTCGACTGTGCATCATGGCTTCCGAAGAGGACCCCGACCCTATCGCCATCCCCGACCGCTTTCCACGCGGCAACTACGTTCTGTTGTTTGATCCACTCGATGGCTCCTCAAACATTGATTACAACATCAGCATCGGCACCATTTTCTCCATTCACCGTCGCATCACACCCCCTGAAGAGGAGTGTGGGCTAAAGGACCTGCTCCAGCCGGGATATCGGCAGGTGGCCGCCGGCTACGTGATCTTTGGTTCTAGCACCATGCTAGTCTACACTGCCGGGCAAGGGGTGCATGGCTTCACGCTCGATCCCAGCGTGGGTGAGTTCCTGCTCTCACACGAGAACATCCACATCCCTGAAAGACCCAAGTACTACAGCATAAACCAGGGACACGACAAGTACTGGTCTGAAGGGATACGTCGATATGTGAAGTGGATCACCGGGCAGGATGAAGAGCAGCCTTACAAGGGGCTATCGTTGCGGTACGTTGGCTCCATGGTAGCCGATTTTCACCGCAATCTGTTGTCAGGGGGCATCTTCTTGTACCCTCCTGATACCATCGAGCCGACCAAACCCTTCGGCAAGCTGCGCCTGTGCTATGAGTGTGCTCCGCTGGCCTTGATCGCCGAACAGGCAGGAGGCAGCGCCTCGGACGGCGTCCACCGTATCCTGAACATCCAGCCACATAGCCTGCACCAGCGGACCCCCTTCTACGCCGGCAACAAAGAGCTGGTCGAGCGGGTGGAGGAGTACATTGCCCGCTACGACCAGGAATGGGTCAAGGCTTATCGCGCTCATGTCGGCACTGCTGACGATGGTGTATGACAGAGCGGCCTGCCCCACTACAGAAACTGAGGAGGGCATGGCCGCTGTACATCATCTAAACCTTCAAAGCGCCTAAGGGGTGACCCGATCATGTGAGATCAGCCCCGAAGCGCCTCCTGGCCAACCCCTCAAAGCCCGATCAAACGGACTCGACCACTGAAGTATGAACGTTGAACACAGGGGGATTTTCGAGGTGCTTCTTGACCGCACACTGGTCGGCAGCGCGGATCACAGCCTCTATATACTTCTCCGGAAAGTCAGGGGGAAGCTGGATATCCAGTTCAATTTCCTCGACCATGCGCGTAAAAGGATTAGTTCGCATCCGCTGAACGATGCGGATGTGGTCGGTGGGTAGGTTGCGCTGCTTACAGAAACTCAACACATAGATCCCCGCACACGTACCAATCGAAGCCAGAAATAGCCCAAAGGGCGCCGGAGCCGAGCCATTCTGGTCGGTTGGGATGACCATGTCCCCCATCACGGCATCAACGCGCAGGTCACCTGGAAAAACGACTTCCATCTCCATGATTAAGCCCTCATCTTTCAGCTATGCGCTAGGCGCAGTTCTTCGTCTGTTCTAACCGATTAGATGCAGGCTTATTCCATAGGTTGCAGGTCTTCTGAAGCCGCATTTGACAATTCCCCAGGCGGGTGGCATAATCCCGCCCAATTGCATACCTGAACGGCTGTGAGGGAGACGGGTTTGTGGCGTGAGGCATCGCCAGGGAGATCGGGCCTGAGACTGGAAGCCCGATTCGAACGCCGGTTGCAGACATTCTCTCCGGAGCCGATGGGCCAACGGCACTGAGCGGGACGCGCCTAGTAGTCCACTCCGGGTAGCCCGCCGTTACACGGGTAGCCAATCGCGCCGAGGGGCATAATGCGCCAGAGCGCCGTTGGTGAGGAGAGGGCTAATGCTATCTATGCATCGGCCAAGCAGGGTGGTACCACGTGAGCGAGATCCAGATTTGTCGCTCCCGTCCCTGAGAGGGGATGGGAGTTTTTGTTTGGGCTACAGGCACAGTGGCTCGCGGCGGAGAGCGTCTAATGTCGAATAGGCTGCCGATCCAGGAGGAGCTATGCTGGAAAAGTTAAAGATGCTCAGGGAACTGACCCTTAAGGAGATCGAGACGATCCCCACAACAGATGCTCTCAGACAGCGGTACAATGCCATATTGGGCAAAAAGGGAGAGCTGACTGCGATCCTGCGCTCGCTTGGCCAGCTCTCACCCGAAGAGCGCCCGGCAGTGGGCAAACTGGCCAATGAAGTGCGGCAGGAACTTGAGGCAGCCTTCGCTGCGCGCGAGGAGCTGCTCAAGACTCACGAATTAGCCCGCAGCATGGAAGAAGGCTCCATCGATGTCACACTGCCGGGACGGCCAATGCCAGTTGGCCGGCTGCATCCCTCGACGCTAACGCTGCGCGAGATTCGTCACATCTGGGCAGAGATGGGCTTCCAAGTATATCGCAGCCGGGATGTGGAGTACGATGACTACAATTTCACCCTGCTTAACATGCCGCCGCACCATCCGGCTCGCGACATGTGGGATACCCTTTACACCACCACAGAGGGTGTGCTGCTGCGGACCCACACTTCACCAGGCCAGATACGTGTGATGCGCGAGTACGCGCCAGAGCCGATCCGCGTGATTCTGCCGGGTATGTGCTACCGGTACGAGCAGATCGACGCCACCCATGAGACGCAGTTTAATCAGGTCGAAGGGCTGGCCGTTGGGAAGCATGTGCGTATGTCCGACCTGAAAGGAACGATGATAGCTTATGCCCATCGGGTGTACGGCGAAGGGAGGCAGGTGCGTTTCCGCTGCTCACACTTCCCTTTCACCGAGCCAAGCGTTGAGGTTGACGTGGAATGGGAAGGTGGCTGGCTGGAGATCGGCGGCGCGGGGATGGTACACCCGGTTGTGCTGAAAAACGGCGGCTACGATCCGCGGCTGTACTCCGGTTTTGCATTTGGGATCGGGCCGGAACGCATCACGATGATTAAACACGGTATCGAGGACATCCGCTATTTCTGGGGCAACGATCTGCGTTTCCTGGAACAGTTCTGAATCCAGACCCCGCGCGTATCTCAAAAGGACAGGCTGGAGTAAAAGATTATGCTGGTGCCGCTTTCATGGCTTAAAGACTATGTAGATATCAAGATGCCAGTTGAGGAACTGGCACATCGCCTGACAATGGCCGGTCTGGAAGTCGAGAACATTAAGTATATTGGCGTTCCAGCAGGTCAGGGTGTTCAGACAAACCACTTAGTGTGGGATCGCGAGAAGGTTGTGATCGGCCACATCCTCGAAGTGAAACCCCATCCCGACGCCGATCGGCTGGTGCTGGCGATAGTCGAATCGGGAATCGGAGAGGTCGAGACGGTTGTCACTGGCGCCCCCAACTTGTACCCATACAAGAGTCAAGGGCCGCTCAACCCACCGCTGGTCGCGCCCTATGCTCGCGAGGGGGCAGAACTGATAGATGGGCACAAGGACGATGGCTCTCGCCTGATCATCAAGCCGCGCAAACTGCGGGGGATCGACAACAAGAGCATGGTATGCTCCGAGAAAGAGTTGGGCCTCTCTGATGATCACGAGGGCATCCTGCTGTTGACAAGCGATGCTCCACCCGGCACGCCTCTGCAAGACGTACTTGGCGACGTGATCTTCGACATTGCTATCACACCCAACATGGCCCGTTGCCAATCGATAGTGGGCATCGCGCGGGAAGTGGCAGCCCTCACCGGTCAGCAGGTCCGCTACCCATCACTGGAGGTTGTCGCCACTGGCGCGCCGATCCAGGGACAGGCCCACATTGAGATCCGCGAACCTGAGCTGAATCCGCGCTTCATGTTGGCACTGATCAGAGGAGTCACTCTCGCCCCTTCGCCGGAATGGATGCAGCGACGATTGAGATTGGTCGGCATGCGTCCGATCAACAACATTGTCGATATTACCAATTATGTGATGATGGAGTTTGGCGAGCCTTTGCATGCCTTTGACTACGACGTGTTGGTCGAGCGAGCTGAGGGCACTACACCGACGATCATCACGCGGCGGGCAGAACCGGGCGAGAAGCTGACCACGCTTGACGGCATTGACCGCACATTGGACTCATTCACCGAGCTTGTGACAGATACGGCGGGCGCCCTGAGCATCGCTGGGATCATGGGCGGGCTTGAGTCAGAGGTTTACGATGCCTCCCAGTACGTACTCGATGGGCAGGGGGTATCGCTTCCGGAAGACGAGAAGCCTAAGCACGGCAAGGCCGACATCCGCCCCCACAGCACAACCAATGTGCTGCTCGAGGCAGCGAGTTGGAACTTCATCAACATCCGGCAGACGCTCAGCGCACAGCGCAAACGCGGCCAGGAGATCAGCTCCGAGGCAGCCGATCGCTTCAGCCGAGGGGTTCACCCTGCCCTGGCCGAGGTTGGTCTGCGGCGTGCCATCGAGCTGATGCGCCAGATCGCTGGAGGTGAGATCGCACAGGGCATTCTGGATGAGTACCCGCGAACCGCGCCAGAGATCGCAGTAGACCTACCCATGGAAGAAGTGGATCGCATCCTCGGCATTGCTGTCAGTTGCGATGAGGTCACTGCGATCCTTGAATCGCTTGAGTTCAAAGTAGAGCGGATCGGCGCAGACATGCTGCGTGTCATCGCGCCTGACCACAGACTAGACATCGGGTTCACGAACAGCCCGGCGGAACAAGACATCCAGGATGTGATTGCCCGAGCTGATCTGCTGGAGGAGATCGCACGGATCTACGGCTACGATCGCATCCCAGCCACCCTGCTCAAAGACGAGCTTCCTCCCCAGCGGGCTAACATGTCACTTGAGCGCGAGGAGATGATTCGCGATCTGCTGGTTAAAGCCGGGTTCCAGGAAGTCGTCACGCACAGCATGACCACACCGATGCTTGAGGCGAAACTGACGCCGCCAGAAGCTCAGTCAAGCTGGCCTCAGCTACCTTATGTCCAGATCGCCAATCCCATCAACCAGGATCAGACCGTGCTGCGGCATACATTGCTGGCACGTATGCTTGCCGTCCTCGCAACCAACATTCGGCTGACTACACGGCTGGCTTTGTTTGAGATCGGACAGGTCTACTGGCCAGTCAAGGATGAAAAGCTGCCTGCTGAAATCGGCCACCTGTGCCTGGCCATGACTGGCGAACGAGTGCTTCCTACATGGCAAGACCCGCGCGATGCTGGGCCTGCACTAATGGACTACTTCGATCTTAAGGGCGTGGTCGAAATGCTGGTGGCTGGACTGCACATCGACAATGTGAGTTACGAAGCCGCCGAACATAACACGTTCTTTCCGGGGCGGACGGCCTGCGTGAAAGTGAACGGCGCTGAGATCGGCACGATGGGGGAACTACACCCTCTGGTGCGCGAAGCCTTCGATCTGCCTGACCAGCCGGTATTGATTGCCGAATTGGACCTGAGCGCCCTGATCGAGGCTGTGCCAGGCCCGCACTGCATCCGACCCGTGTCGAGCTATCCGGCAGTCTACCAGGACATTGCCATCGTGGTAGACGAGTCAATCCCCGCGGCTGAGGTGGAGACCGTGATCCGCGAGGCCGGGGGATGGCTATTGCGCAGTGTGCGGCTGTTCGACGTGTATCGGGGTGGCCAGATTGGCGCTGGTAAAAAGAGCCTGGCCTACGCGCTGACCTTCCAGGCCGACGACAAGACTTTGCGCGATAAGGACGTCGACCGGATTCGCGAGAAGATCGTCAAGACGCTGGAGTCAAAACTGGGCGCTCGCCTGCGGGCGTGAGTGTTAGATACTTGCAGACTTCACAGGAGGCGCAAGATATTTTGCGCCTCCTGTATTTTGATGCCCTCTATGCCATTCTCTTTGGCTTCCCACATCCAGCAATGCTATACTGGCAGTAAGTCTTTCCCCATTGACTCTGCCAGGACCAATCCGGTCCGTGTTAGTGTGACAGGGGTATCCCTATGACTGGTGAGCGCATTCTGGTGGTAGACGATGGTGCCGATATCCGCGAGACGATCACCAAGTACATCCTGAAGCCTAACGCCTACGACTACCTGGAGGCCAAAGATGGTCTGGAGGCGATCGAGCTTCTGAAGAAGGTGACACCTGATCTGATCTTGCTGGACCTCCAGATGCCACGCCTAGATGGAGTCGGGTTCCTCCACAAGTTGCGCGAGTACAACATTGCCGTCCCAGTTGTCCTGATGACAATGTATGGCTCAGAGGAAATTGCCATCGAGGTCTTCCGGCTGGGGGTGCGGAACTACATCATCAAGCCGTTTTCCGAGGATGAGTTGCTGGAAGCTATTGAGCAGGCCCTGACAGAGCGGCGGCTTCGTGAGGAACGTGACAACCTGACAGCCCAACTGATGGCAGCTAATGACAACCTGGCTCAGCAGGTGCAAGACCTCAAGATACTGGCCGAGGTCGGCAGGGCGCTTGTTACTACATCCACTACCTCAGCCCTGGCTGTACGTGCACTGGAGGCCGTGATGCAGGTTGTGAGGCCTCAATCGGCACGCCTGCTGCTGGTGGCCGAGGATGAGCAGTCGCTGATCTGCCTGGCCCGCACTGGGGTTGGCGGAGGCGTGGAGGTACTTGGCACGCCACTGGATGACAGCTTAGCCTGGGAGGTCATCCAGGCTAATGAGCCGCGTGTGGGTGGGGCCGAGTACGATGACACAGTCCAGGAGTTCACAGTACCGCTGGCCGTTCCCATGTATGTCGGCGGGACGGTTGGCGCACTAGTCATCACTACACTGGCCGAACCGCTTTCAGAGCACCAGGTTACATTCCTCAGCTCATTGGCTGTCTACACTGCAGCGGGGCTAGAGCAGATACGGTTGCTCAGCAGGCTGGGCACAAGGTCCTGAGCTAACCTCCACGAACTTTAATTCGGAAGAGGTCTACTAACAAGACCATAGGCCATCGAACGAGCAGCAACGACTCTTGCGGTTGCAGCACGCGATCTGTCCGTTTGGAATCGCAGTTTGTGCAGAGGCATGGCGCAAAGCCTATCGGGTGGAAGTCGATTGCGACAGCCGTGTGGATCATGTATACTGACCTCGTTCGTGATATTCCCCAGCGCAACGTGCGGCGGGCACGGCTCAGAGTGGGCATAAGGGTATGTCGCAGACGAATGTATATCAGGCGGCAATGAAAGAGGCAGCCAGTGCAGCTTGGGATCAGGACTGGGCACGTGCCATCCAGGCGTATCAACGTGCCCTCCAGGCTGCTCCTGACGACTCACAGGCACTGGTCGGGTTGGCGTCGTGTCAGATGGGGGCTGGTCAGTACAATCAGGCTATCGGCACCTACGAACGTGTCAGCAAGCTGGTGCCCAGCGATCCGCTCCCTCAAGAGAAACTGGCCGAGATCTTCGAGATTATCGGCAAACCTAGAGAGGCAGCTCAGAAATACCTGACTGCTGGTGAGGTCTACTGGGCCCGCAAAGATATACAACGGGCCGTTCCCAACTGGGAGAATGCTGTTCGTCTGGACCCAGATGTAGCCCAGGCCCACATGCGGCTGGCCCTTGTTTATGAGCAAAACCCGGCTACACACCAGCAGGCCATCTATGAATACCTGCAGCTTGCTCGCCTGCTCCAGCAGTATGGACAGGTTCAACGTGCTGAGCAAGCCCTGCAGCGAGCGCTGAATCTCGATTCCATTAACTCAGACGTCCGCAACGCGGTGGATGATCTTAAGCGAGGCAAGCCGATCCAGGTTGGCGAGCAGCTTACGCCCGCCCCCCAGCCCAGATCGACCGGTCCCCTGGGCCAGCCTGCACCGCAGGTTGCTGAGGAGGAGCAGGAAGACGAACTGATTAAGGCCCTAGAAGAGGGCGAGGTGGGGCGTACACCCATCGACGAGACAGCTCGCTACGCAATGGGTGTTCTTGCCGACATCATCTGGACAGGAGAAGTGCCCCCTGCGGCACAGGCTCCCCTGCTCGAAGGGATTGATGCCCACCAGGTCGGGGACCTAGAAGGAGCGATTGAAGCATACTCTCAAGTGCTTAAGGCAGGTCTGGATCACCCAGCGCTGCGCTTCTGCCTGGGAGCATTGTACAATCACGCCCGTCGGTTTCAAGAAGCTGTTACAATATTGGCCCGCATCGCTGATAATCCCGACTATTCGCTGGCTAGCCATCTAGTGCTGGGACAGGCCTTTTTCGCCCAGGATGATCTGCGCGCCTCGGCCACGCATCTGCTTCAGGCTCTGCGCATGGTCGATGAGTTGGTCAATACGGGCCAGGTCGACGTGCGCGGCTACGAGCGGGCGCTGTCTGGCTTGACCGAGCAGCCTGTCGAGTACCTGAATGAGCTGGTAAAAGCGCTGACCTTTTACCTTCAAGATGCCAAGTGGCGTGAGAAGCTCCACACATCGGTGACGAGTTACACCGCCCAGGGCAAAGTCAGCTATGTGCAGGACCTGCTCGAGCTGATTATTGAGGGTGGACGGCCCGAGATCGCTGATGTAATGCAGCGCATCAACATGTACATGGAGCGTAATCAGCTAGCCATGGCCATTGAGGAGGTTCACTATGCCATCGGGCGGGCGCCAGACTACCTGCCTGCCCATCGGCGTCTGGCAGACATCTTCATTCGAGAGGCACGCACCCAGGAGGCTGTGGTCAAGATTAACCTGATCGCCAACGCCTACCTGATGCGGGGCAACATGGACAAGGCTGCTGATCTGTTCGCCGAGGTGATCGACTTGTGGCCTGCAGACACTGAGGCTCGCCGACGGGTGATCGACATGATGATCAGCCAGGAACGTGTCTCTGAGGCACTGCATCACTATGCCGAATTGGCCAATCTGTACTACCGCCTGATGGCCGATCCAGACCAGGCTACACGGGTGTACAGCGAGGCGCTCGACTATGCCAAACGCAAAAATGCCGAGGCCTCGGCTATCGTGCCAATTCTGAAGGCCCTGGCCGACATTGAAAGTCAGCGACTCAACTGGCGCGAAGCACTACGCTACTACGACCGCGTGATCGAGCTGGACCCCAGTGACAGAACCTCGGCACTGGCGGCAGTGGACCTGTATTTCCAGGTTGGCGAAGCAGCCAAGGCTGTGGCTGCGTTGGACAACTGCATTCGGCAGTGCATTACCACTGGCCAGGGCGCTCACATCCTCCCCATCCTAGAGGATCAGGTCCGGCAGCGCCCAGACGTGATCCCCCTGCGCCAGAGGTTGGCCGAGGTCTATCGCCAGAATGGACGCATCCAGGAGTCCATCGCGCAGATGGATGCGCTAGGCGAGCTGCTGCTCGACGCAGGCCGCATAGACGAAGCCATAGCAACTATCAAGAAGATCATCGGCATGAATCCGCCGGATGTAGAGGGATACCGCCATCTCCTTGAACAACTGGAGAGCGGTGCTCGCTGATGCCGGTTTGAGAGACCTCGCGTGGGCCTGACAGAGATCCTGTGGGCAATTGAGAATCTGCTAAGCAGTTGGCAGAATGTGCTTGACATTCTGCTAGTTGCTACTATCTTTTTCCTGATCCTGCAACTCGTGCGTGGCACTCGTGCCGCGACGCTTCTGCGCGGGATCGCTGTGGTGCTCATCCTACTGTGGACTTTGTCGTTCTTGCTCAACCTGCGCGCCTTTTCATGGCTGCTCAGCCGTACCCTGACCACCTTATCGATTGCCTTGCCGGTGATCTTCCAGGAGGAACTGCGCCGCTGGCTCGACCGTCTGGGGCGTTTCCTGCCATTCTTTGGCGAAGAGAGAGTGGGCCGCGATGAGCGCCAGCATCTGATCGACGAGGTATGTGATGCTGTTGCCCATCTGTCGCGGCGGCGGCAGGGCGGGCTAATTGTCATCGAACGGGACACCGGCTTGCAGGAGTACATCGAGTCGGGAGTCCGTTTGGATGCCGAGGTCACTAGCGAACTGCTCCTGACGATCTTTTTCCCGAACACAGCCCTCCACGATGGCGCGGCCATTGTTCGTCACAACCGGGTTGTGGCTGCCGCCTGCACGCTGCCAATCTCGACCACTCGGCACATGCCCGATCCACAGATGGGGCTGCGCCACCGATCGGCGCTAGGCATCTCGGAAGTCAGCGACGCGGTAACGATTGTCGTGTCTGAAGAGACAGGGCGTATCTCGGTCGCGGTTGGCGGGCGCTTCATTCGCGGCCTTGACACCGAGCGTCTGGCAATGATCCTGGCTGAGTATATTCGGCAGCGTCACGAGCGCCCACCATTCTCGTTGTGGCTGTCCCAGCGTCGCGGCGTCAGATAGAATTGTGGTCTATGTGGAATCGATGGCTCCGGTGGCTTGAGTCCAATCTGATCTCGATGCTGCTCGCCATCCTACTGGCTCTGACGGTGTGGATCGCTGCCACACAGGAAGAAAACCCGGTCGAACAAACCGACTTTGAGCGCCCGATCCCTATCGAGATTGTGGGGATGGACTCCGACCTGATCATCATCAACGAACCGCCCGACTCAGCGATTGTTGAGCTGCGTGCGCCGCGCTCGACTCTGCGCTCGCTCTCGCAGGAAGATTTCGCCATCACTGCCGATCTAACCGGACTGGGGCCGGGTGTGCACCTGGTCCCTCTCCAGGTTGAGATTGCAGCCCGGGCTATAGTGGTGGCTTCCCGTCCGGCCCAGATCCGGGTGGAACTTGAGGAAACCCAGCAACGCGAGATGCCAATTCACGTGACAACGCAGGGCGAGTTGCCCGTTGGTTTCCGCGCCCAGGTCGCTGAGATCGTTCCCACCATGGCCATCATCGACGGCCCTCGCTCACGTGTTTCGCTTGTCAGCGAAGTCCGTGCCTCAACCTCGCTCGCCGGGCTGCGTGACACGTTCCAGGGATCGCTGACTCTGCAAGCTTACGATAGCGATGGCAATGTGGTCACCCATGTGACGATCACACCACCTACTGCCAACGTCACCATTCCCATTTACCAGGAAGAGGACTTTCGCGAGGTAGCCGTGCGGGTCAATGCGGCTAACGTCCTGCCTGCCCCAGGATACTACATTTCGCGCGTCACGGCGGATCCGCCTCTCGTGCCAGTGCGTGGCGATCCGAATGTCATTAAGAGTTTGCTATTCGTCGAGACACAGCCTATCAACCTGCCGGGATTGAAAGAAAGCACCACCATCAATGCCCAGTTGGTCCCGCCGGAGGGCGTAACGCTAGAAGGCATTACCACGGTACAGGTCAACATTGTCGTCCAGGCGCAGCCTGACTTTCGTGTGCTGGAAATCCCGATCCAGACCGTAGGGTTGGGCGAGAATCTGGCGGCAACCTTGCTGCCCGACACAGCGGTCGTGTTCCTGTCCGGCCCGTTGCCGATCCTTGAAAACCTTGATCCCCAAGAAGAGGTGATCGTCACCCTTGATCTGTCCAGCCTGGAACCAGGGAGTTACCAGATTGAGCCAGAAGTTCAGATCGTCAGCGGGGAGATCCCAGCCACCGAACTGCAGAAAGTGTTGATCGAGTCAGTGCTGCCGACCTTGATCCAGGTCCAGATCGGGACAGGTTCACCCAGTGGAACTCCGTAGGAACTTATGAGCAGTTATCCGATGGTCGCTCTGGTAGGGCGACCCAACGTGGGCAAATCGACTCTGTTTAATCGTGTCGTCGGCGAACGATTGGCCGTCGTCCACAATCGCCCAGGCACGACACGCGACCGTCAGCAGGCTGAGGCCGAGTGGCGGGGCGTCGTTTTCACGCTGGTTGACACCGGCGGGATCGAGGCGTTGGAAGAGGTGCTCAGGGGCGAGTCGGAACCGCTAGCCGAGGACTCGGCTCGCTTTTTGCAGGAGATTCGTGAGCAGGCTGAGGCTGCCATCTCAGTGGCCGATGTGGTCATCCTGGTGGTGGACGTGATGGCCGGCCTGACATCTGCTGACGAAGAGGTGGCCCACATCTTGCGCCAGTCGGGCAAGCCAGTGTTGATCGCGGCCAACAAGGGCGATAACCCTAGCCTGCGTTTCGACGCAACTGACTTTTACGCACTGGGCCTGGGGGAGGTGTTCCCCATTTCAGCCCTGCATGGAACGGGGGTGGGCGATCTGCTGGACGCTGTGGTCGAGCATCTGCCGCACGCGCCACCGGAATCTGATGAAGAAGATACCTCCCTCAAGATTGCCATTGTCGGACGGCCTAACGTGGGCAAGTCATCGCTGTTGAATCGCCTGTTAGGTGAACCGCGCGTGATCGTTAGCCCGGTGCCGGGTACTACCCGCGACGCGATCGACACACAGCTTACTTGGCACGGTGAGCCGATCACGTTGATCGATACGGCAGGCATCCGCCGCCGCGGCAAGATTGATCCGACTGTCGAGCGGTGGAGTGTGCTCAGAGCGCTCAAGGCCATCAAGCGTGCCAATGTTGTGTTGCTGATGATCGACGCAACCGAGGGCGTCACCTCACAAGACACACACGTCGCCAGTTACGTACTGGAAGAGATGAAGAGCGTTATTATCGTTGTCAACAAATGGGATGCCGTTGAGAAGGACAGCTACACCATCTATACTTTTACCGATCTGGTGCGTGAGGCGTTTAAATTTCTGCCTTATGCGCCACTGATGTTCATCTCGGCGCTGACGGGTCAACGTGCCAGCAAGCTGATCCCACTGGCTAAGCAGGTGTGGGAAGAGCGCTTCCACCGCCTGGCCACGTCTGAGGTTAATCGCATTGTGCAGGATGCAGTTGCCCGCCAGGCCCCGCCGACCCAATCTGGGAAGCGCCTCAAGATTCGCTATGCCAGCCAGGTGGCGGTCGATCCGCCCAAGTTCCTGTTCCATGTGAACAATCCAGAACTGGTGCACTTCTCCTACGAGCGGTATCTGGAGAATCAGATTCGGGCTGCTTACCCCTTCACCGGTACACCTATCCTGTTGAGCTTTCGCCGCAGTTCGGAAGATCGGCACGCTAGACAGCGCTGAAGCTATTCGATTATAACCCGCCCTCACTGACTTTCTTCCAGCCGCATCTGCACCAACGCCGCCGCACCAAACAGACCTACATCCCCTCCCAACTCCGCAGTAACAATCGGCGTGTTTTCCCAGAAAATCGGGTGCATGGCAAACTCACGGGCGGCCTTATGCATTGGCTCGAATAGCAGCTCCCCCAGCCGGGTGACACCACCGCCCAGCACAAACAGGTCGGGATTGAGCAGCATCATCAGTGAACTGATGCCAACGCCAATGTACCATCCGGCCTGAGCGATGATCTCCCGCGCCAATGGATCGCCATTCTGAGCGGCCTGCCCGACAGCTTGGGCCGTGATCAGGGTCAGATCGCCGCCGACCATGTCATGGATAGCGGATGCACTGCCGGCTGCGAGCCGCTCGCGAGCGATGCGCGCAATGGCTGTCCCTGAGGCGACAGCTTCCAGATGGCCACGCTGGCCACAGCCACACACCGGTCCGGCGGGATCAACAACCATATGACCGATCTCCCCACCCTGCCCAAGCCCAGTGTGCAGTCGGTTGTTGAGAATCAGCCCACCGCCGATCCCAGTGCTGATCGTCATGTAAACCATGTTACGTGTGCCACGCCCGGCGCCAAAGCGATGCTCGGCCAGGCCCGCGAGATCAGCATCGTTGCCGATGAACACCGGCCCGCCGATGGCATCCTCCACCAATCTAGCGATAGGCACATTCCTGAAGGGCAGGTTGGGCGTGGCAATCACGATCCCATGTTCTGGGTCGAGCGGCCCGGGCAGCGCTATGCCAATCCCAGCCAGATCTTCAGCCGACTCGGGCAAGACCTGCTCGATGGTCTCGATCAGTCGAGCAATCACTGCTTCCTCGCCCCGCTCAGCCAGAACAGGCTGCTCAATTCGCTCTAACAAAGTGAAGTTGTGGTCAAAAAGCGCAGCGCGGACAAGCGTCCCGCCGACATCGACACCGATGATGGTGTGCATGCTATGTCTCCCGTGTCAAGATAGGCTGGGGCCAGCGGAAGTATACCACGCCTGGGATGACTCCCCTAGTACAGACCTCCCGTTGATAGCCCCCTCACGCCGTATGGTATAATTCGCCAATGAAATCTCTGGCTACGTTCTATACAAATCCGTTTCAGTTTTGGCCTTCCACATCAGCATCTCGGAATTGTCATAGGGGAGAGCATCAGAATGAGTTTTGAACACATCGTTGTGCCCAATCGCGGCGAACCGGTGACGATCACCGACGGCAAGCTGCACATCCCCGATCAGCCAATCATCGCCTTCATTGAGGGTGACGGCATTGGACCTGACATTATGCGGGCGTCACGCCGCATCTGGGATGCTGCGATTGAGCAGGCTTACGGCAGCCAGCGCCGCATAGTCTGGATGGAGGTCTATGCGGGTGAGAAGGCTGCCTCAATCTATGGTGGCCATTATATGCCGGAAGAGACCTTTGAGGCGCTGCGCCAATTTGTGATTGGCATTAAAGGTCCGCTGACCACGCCGGTGGGGGAGGGCTTCCGTAGTCTGAACGTCACATTGCGCCAGGAGCTGGACCTGTACGCCTGCGTCCGTCCGGTGCGCTGGTATCAGGGTGTGCCCAGTCCCTTGCGTGAACCGTGGAACACTAATGTGGTCATCTTCCGCGAAAACACCGAAGACGTATACGCCGGCATCGAGTATGAGGCTGGAACACGTGAAAATGAGCGGGTAGCTCGTTTCCTGCGCGAGGAGATGGGGGCCAAATTCTTTGAGGGTGCAGGGATTGGCATCAAGCCGATCAGCGCCTTTGGCACCAAGCGATTGGTTCGCATGGCGATCCAGTACGCTCTCCAACGAGGCCGTAAGAGTGTCACATTGGTACACAAAGGCAACATTCAGAAATTCACAGAAGGCGCTTTCCGCAAGTGGGGTTATGAAGTAGCAGCCGAAGAGTTTGGCGACTACACTATCACCGAAGAAGAGTTGTGGTCAAAGTATGATGGCAAACAGCCCGAAGGCAAAGTTGTGATCAAGGACAGGATTGCCGACATCATGTTCCAACAGATGCTGCTGCGTCCCACTGAGTTCGACGTGTTGGCCACGCCTAACCTGAACGGTGATTACCTCTCAGATGCAGTGGCCGCTCAGGTAGGCGGTGTCGGCATCGCGCCGGGTGCAAACATTGGCGACACCGTGGCGCTGTTCGAGGCAACCCATGGCACGGCTCCCAAGTATGCCAACCTAGACAAGGTGAATCCTGGTTCCTTGCTGTTTTCTGGCGTGATGATGTTAGAATATATGCAGTGGTGGGAAGCTGCCCACCTCATTACACAGTCATATGAGGCTACCATCAAGCAAAAGATCGTGACCTACGACTTTGCCCGCCAGATGGAGGGCGCGCGGGAGGTCAAGACTTCAGAGTTTGCGTCAGCTGTGATCGAGAATATGCGCAACCTTTAAGTGTTTTGCGAAAAATAACTCGATTACTTTTCGCAAAACTTGAGGTTTCCCTGAAAGTCTCGAAAAAAACCTTCGGGGAAACCCTTAGGCCAACTGCCACGTACAATGTTTTAGCTTCCCTGGCCAGGGAGAGGTAAGACTTATGTCTGCTCAACCAAGCTCTGACTACCGCACGCAAGCCGAGCTGCTACACGATTTGCGCCACGGGTCCCCCAGTGAACAGGAAGAGGCTCTAGAGCGACTGGCTGCCGTGGGTGAGGCAGAGGCCCTGGACGCCGTGGTTGAGCATCTGCGCGATCAGCCGCCAGAGGCCGGACGTGCTGGGTTGGAGGCCCTGCGAGTGCTGGCCAACAAATACATGCCCCTCGACCGCTACGGCTTGGCCGAGGCCTTGATCCCGTTCCTGGCCGTAGACGACTGGGAACAGCGCTTGATCGCCACCCGATTGCTGGAGACTTATCCCAATGAGCTGGCAATTGAACCAATTCGCGACCTGATCCAGGAGGCCAGGGAGAAGGTCTACGCTGAACAGGGCAAGCGCTTTTCGCCCACACGCGTCCTGGCTGAGCGTACTCTGGTTCAGGCTATCATGGCACTGGCGCACAGTGGCCGGCTGCTCGTTCTGCCCGACATTCTGGAGATGTTGGAGGACCAAAGCCTGCGGATCGTCGCAACCCGGGCTTTAGGAGCTATTGGCTCGGAGACCGAACGGCCCCGCCTGGAGGACCTGATTGAGGATGAGGATCCCCGGGTGCGTGATGCTGCCCAGTGGGCGCTGGGCCTCATGGACGAGCGAGCTGAACAGTTCCTGAACCCACCCTCCGAAATCCCAGAACCTCCCCCGGACCGCCTGCACCCCATTTATTGGATGCACCGCCAGATCGAAGCCAGTGATGACGATCTGCTCCAGTTCCTGATCGTGCGGGTTGCCATCGAACATCTGATCCTGGATACATTTCTGAGTGACGGACGCATCCCAGATCGGTGCACCATCACCGTGCGCCGCTATGGAGGTGACACACCGCCCGATCCCCGCGCCAACGATGCTGAGATCGTCGGCGTGTGGGAGTATGTATCGCAGGGACCACAGCTTCAACAGCGCAGCGGACCACCGCCCGGTCGATTCTCTCAGTTCAAACGTCCCGGCGACTCGGCAGCGACCATTGTGATCAGCTACCCAGAGACACTTCCCGTCAATTGCGAAGGGCTTGTCAGCTTTGACTGTCGCTTTGAACCATTCTTTGGCCGCGGCTGGATTTACAAGGTCGCCCGCCGCGAAGACGGTTGGACTTTTGCTGTTCTGCGGCGCACCTGGACGAGCTGACATCCACGTTGGCCTGCCAGATCGGTTCCGGGAGTAACCCTCGCATCCACTCAGAGGAAGACGCCGGCCTGCACCTCATAATCGCCCACGGCTGGTAAGCCCAGACGCTCATTGTATTCCGCCTCAAAATCTGATATAAAAGATAGCTGTTATCACCAATTGCGTCCCCGACCCCGCCCTTTTCACGATCAGCTTCTTGCTGGTTCAGGGAGGTATCTCATGGCACCATTAGTCACGACCATCCGTGAAGCCCTGCGTTACCGGGGAAAGGAAGGGCAGTTTGCCTGGATGAGCCATCGCCTGGCCGGGCTGGGCACACTGCTTTTCTTTATGATCCACGTTGTCGATACCTCGTGGGTGTACTTCTGGCCGGAAGGTTATGGGCATGCCATTGCGCTTTATAAGTCAGTGCCATTCTTGATCGGCGAGCTGGTACTGGTGCTGGCTGTCATTTACCACGGGGTCAATGGCCTGCGGGTTGCACTGATGGACTTCAGGCCGCAACTCTGGAGATACCAGCGACAGATGACCCTGGGGACATTTGGGTTGGTGGCGATGCTCTACGCCCCGGCCTTTATTCTTATGGTCGGACACATGCGCGATCTCATCACGGGGAAATAGGTAGGGAAGAGCATGGTCACTTATGAGCCAATCCACACCCAGACAGGAGGGCGGGCTAAGCCCGCCCAGATCCACCGCGCCGAGTTATGGTGGTGGAGGTATATGAGGTGGTCGGGCCTGCTGCTTATTCCACTGGTCTTAGGCCATTTGCTGATTGTCCATCTGATCAACAGTGTGGCAGTCATCGATTACCACTGGGTTGTCACCGCCCGTTGGTCATACCTGGGCTGGCGTATCTACGACGCTTTTATGCTGTGGTTTGCTGGTCTGCATGGCTATCGGGGATTCGTCTACGTCGTTAATGACTACGTACACGGTCGGCTGATCAACCAGGCTTTGCGTGTGGGAATGCTGATCATCATGTTAACCATTCTAACCCTGGGCAGCATCGCCCTGATCGGTACTCCATTTCTCCTGCCGGAGCGGTGAAAAGGGTATTCGCGATGAAACTCCACCAGTTTGATGCGATCGTCGTCGGCGCAGGCGGAGCTGGACTGATGGCTGCACTGTATGCTTCGCGCGAGGTCAAGACTGCCGTCATCAGCAAGCTTTATCCCACCCGCTCGCATACTGGCGCAGCCCAGGGCGGCATCGGCGCTGCCCTGGGCAACCATGAGGTGGACCGCTGGGAGTGGCATGCCTTCGATACCGTCAAAGGCTCCGACTACCTGGCAGATCAGGATGCCGTAGACGTGTTGTGCCGTGAAGCAATCGAGGTGGTGATCGAGTTGGAGCACATGGGCTTGCCATTCGACCGGACTCCAGAAGGCAAGATTGCCCAACGTCGGTTTGGTGGACACACCAATAACGAAACAAAACAGCCAGTGCGCCGTGCCTGCCACGCTGCTGACCGCACCGGGCACATGATTTTGCAGACACTCTACCAGCAGTGCATTAAGAACGATGTAACGTTCTTTGACGAGTACCACACCATCGATGTGATCATCAGCGATGGCCGCGCAACGGGGGTGGTCGCGGTTGAGATTGCCACTGGCGAGTTCCACGTCTTCCACGCCAAAGCAGTCCTGTTTGCCACTGGAGGCTGGGGCAAGCTGTGGCACATCACCAGCAACGCTCACACGCTCACAGGTGATGGCAGCGCCATCCTTTACCGGCGCGGCATTCCACTGGAGGACATGGAATTTTACCAGTTCCATCCGACTGGCATTTATCGTCTGGGTATCCTGATCACCGAGGGGGTACGTGGTGAGGGAGGCATCCTGGTGAATGGGTTGGGCGAGCGCTTCATGGAGCGCTACGCCCCAACCATCAAGGACCTGGCCAGTCGCGATGTGGTGTCACGGGCCATCTACCTGGAGACCCAGGCTGGGCGTGGCGTCGATAGCAAGGATTATGTGTACCTCGACGTGCGGCCCGAGACGGTCAACCGGGTGCTGGCTGAGGGGGGTGAGACCCGCCGCGTTGACCGGGCTTATATCGAGAGCAAGCTGCCCGACATCCTTGACTTCTGCCGGACCTACTTGGGCATCGATCCCGTCACCAAGCCAATACCGGTCCAACCAACCGCTCACTATGCTATGGGCGGCATTCCAACTAATCTCGATGCTGAGGTTGTGATCGATCACCAGGGTACGATACTGCCGGGTCTGTATGCCGCAGGTGAGTGTGCCTGTGTGTCGGTCCACGGCGCGAATCGTCTGGGCACCAACTCCCTCGTGGACTTGGTAGTGTTTGGCCGCCGTGGGGGTAGGGCCATGGCCAAGTTCTGCCAGCAGACAGAATTTGTGCCTCTGCCAGCTGATCCCACTGCCGCTGCCAGGGCTGAGCTGGAACGCATCCGGTTTGCAGCGGGGACAAGCCGTGTGGCCGTCCTACGCAGCCAGATGCAGCAGACCATGTCAAAGTACGTGGGGGTCTTCCGCGAGGCTGCCGGAATGCAACAAGCCATCGAGACCCTACGCTTGCTCAAGCATCGCTATCAGACTGACCTCCACATTGATGATCGAGGCAAGGTCTTTAACTACGATATGCTTGAAGCATGGGAGCTGGGGGCTATGCTCGACCTGGCCGAGGTGACTGCCGTGTCGGCGTTGGCTCGCACCGAAAGCCGAGGGGCGCACTCGCGCGAAGATTACCCTGCCCGCGACGACGAGCATTGGCTCAAGCATACACTGGCCACCCGCCAGCCTGACGGTACGCTCGAGCTGACCTACAAACCTGTAGTCATCACCCGACATCAGCCAAAGGAGCGAGTTTACTGAATGGAAGCCACATTGCGCATCCGGCGTTTTAACCCGGAAAAGGACCGCAAACCTAGCTGGAAAGAATACACCCTGGCTAACGTCGAGCCAGTGGATCGTGTGCTGGACCTGCTCCATCGTGTCAGATGGGAGATCGATGGCACGCTAGCGCTGCGACGCTCGTGCGCTCATGGCGTGTGTGGCTCAGACGCTATGCGCATCAACGGCGTGAACATGCTAGCCTGTAAAGCGCTAGTCAAGCACCTGATCCGGCGCGAGAGAGGCACAATCCAGATCGAACCGATCTTGGGTCTTCCAGTGATCAAAGATCTGGTGGTTGACATGGAACCCTTTATGGAGCACTACCGCTCGGTGATGCCTTACTTTGTCAACGACAGCCCGGCTCCGGAACGCGAACGGCTGCAGACGCCAGAACAACAGGCTATCTATGAGGAAGGGACCAAATGCATCCTGTGTGCTGCCTGCACAACATCTTGCCCGTCTTTCTGGGCTAACGGGTCATACATAGGCCCAGCGGCCATTGTCCAGGCTCACCGTTTTATCTTCGACAGCCGTGATAGGGCCGCCGCTCGGCGTCTGGCGCTCCTGAGCGATGAGAGCGGCGTGTGGCGCTGCCGCACGATCTTCAATTGCACCTCGGCCTGCCCGCGCGATATCCCTGTCACGCGCCTAATCGCCGAGGTGAAAAGTGAGATTGGCAGACAAGGGCGATAGGAGCAAGATGTCCTGGCCTATCAGAGAGGTCTGCAACTTGCTGTCTGAATATACGTATACATAGGTAGCACTTGGCAGGATTTCAGACATTTAGGCAAGGAGCTATGCAATGAGTACTGGAAAAGAACACCCAGAAATACCTGAGAACGAGCGGCCACAGGAAGAAGGGGTCGATATCGCTGCTGAGTTCGCCGCGCTGGGCAGGAAGCTGGTTGCGGCTATGGACACGGCCTGGAATAGTGAGGAGCGTCACAAGATTCAGGGTGAAATCCGCGAAGGACTGAATCGCTTCGTCACCGAGGTCGATCGAGCTGTCCGCGAGCTACGCGAGACGGAGGCTGGCAAGAAGGTCGAGACGGGCGTTCAGCAGGTAGCTGAAGAAGTCCGCAGCGGCAAGGTCGCTGAGGAAGTGCGTCGAGGGGTAGTGACTGCGCTCCGTAGCGCGAGCGAGGCGCTCGACCGCATGGCAGGCAGTTTCACACCTGTCGAAGAGAAGGACGCGCCGAAAGAGTAAGAGCCTTGCCTGGTTTCATCAGGAGAATGAGGGGCTTGCAATCGTCTGCCGTGCGGCAGACGTTTTGCTTGGATGGGTAGGCCGAGCATTGTGACTCTCACCCACTCTTGATCTGTTCGAAGCTGGCCACCCATACCGTCTGTGTGTCGTCACGAACAGCAAACCGCTCATCGATCCGCCAACCACATACCCACGCCACCTGATCGCCAGCCACTAACAGCGGTACTTGGTCGCGCCATTCCAGCGGAATCTTCTGGTTGATCATGAAAGCGCTGACCTTCTGAGTGCCTCCCAGCCCTAACGGAAAGAAACGATCGCCAGATCGCCGCGTCCGCAGCACGAGGGGCTGCTTGATCACATCGGCGTTGATAGGACTGGTCCATGGACCAGACAGCAAAGCTTGCCAGGCCGAGCCGGACCGAGGGCCATCATAAACTTGCAGGCTAAAGTCCCACGCAGACCCTGGCAGTACGTGCTCGCCCGGTCCGCTGATCTCGATGGAGCTACCCGGCGCAATCAGCGGCCAGTCTGGAGCAGTAGGTCGGTGGTCCACCGGGGCAATGACGATCTCATCATAGGTGACACGCAGCACCAGTCCACCGGGCAAAGTTGCCTGGGCGCCGGTCTCACCACGTTGCGCTATGCTCACTGCATCCTCGACATGCTGGTAGGTTACATCGCGCAGTGTCAAGCGCAGGCGCCGCGTGGCGCGCCGAATCAGAGCACGCTGTAGAGCCAGAGGCAAAGCCCGCCAACCCGCCAGGTCAAAGCTAATTCGCTCAGCGTTAGCCTCACGTACTGTAGCCTTCCAAACAGCGTCAATCTGAGGCCGCAGAACATCGTAGTAGGCTGAGATCACTGAGGCTGTGCGAGTCAGAATCACACGCACATTTGGGTTGATCTCTTCCAGGTGTGGGATGATCTCATGCCGCAGCCGATTGCGGAAATAGGTCGTATCCAGATTGGAACGGTCGAAGCGGGGGGAAAGATTATGAGCGATGCAGTAAGCTTCGATGTCTGAACGCGGCACTTCGAGCAGGGGGCGAATCAACAGCACGGTGGCATCGAGGGGGACCAGCAGATGGTAGTCGTTCAGTCGCGTGATGGGCAACATGCCACGCAGGCCGACCAGCCCTGCGCCGCGCAAGAGGTGCATCAGCACTGTCTCGGCCTGGTCATCGGCATTGTGCGCGACGGCAACTACCCGAGCGCCTATCTGAGCTGCGGCCCGTCCCAGCGCAGTGTAACGGGCCTGTCTAGCCGCCTCTTCCAGCGACAATCGCCGTTCGTTGGCCAGCGCGGGTACGTCCATCTGCTCCACACGGCACGGCACTTGCCACTCCGCTGCCATGGCTGCGACGAACTCGGCGTCAATATCAGCCTCTTGACCCCGAATCCGGTGGTTCAGGTGGACGACATGCGGCGCCACTCCCAGTGTGCCGCGGGCGCGCACGAACAGGTGCAGCAGCGCCAGCGAGTCCGGTCCGCCGGACACACCTATCACTACCGGATCGTTGGGCCCCAAGACGTTAAAGGCAGACAGCGTTCGTACAAACTCGTTGAACAGGTCCATCAAGCCGATTATAGCACATGTAGTACAGTAGATTCAGTGCGTGATTATAACGGCGCGAACAGCGCAATCGAAGAGACGCACACTTTGACCCTCACACCGCGCCAAAGCGCACAGACCGCATGCCTGGGAGCCATCTGACAAATGCAGGTTGCCAACTTCTCTGTGCAGCGGTACGATCACGCCCGCCATGAACTGCTGGTTGACTTTCCCTAAAAGCATCAGACTCACATTTGTGCTGGGTTTACTGGCACTTCTCACGCTCGGCGTCTCTGCCAGCGCGGCAACTGCCGCCGGCGACCTGCCTGTCGAGCAGCAGCCATCCAACACCCCGGTCAGCGGCTTTCTCTTCCCGACCGCAACGCCCACGATGATCGGGGGGCCGACAGCTACGCCAAGCCGCACTCCGACCCCCGTGCCAGTCCTGGCTGAGATCTTCGGCAACCCGACCAACTTGCGCACAGGTCCAGGTATGGACTTTGATGTGCTGGCTGAACTTCAGCCAGGGCTGATGCTGCCCATCATTGGGCGTTGGCTGGGCTATGACTGGTACTTAGTAGCATGGGCGGACGGACCCGATGGCAAGGCATGGGTGTATGCACCGCTGGTGATCGTGCGGGGCGACATCACCACCGTCCCGGCAGTCACGCCACCTGCCCCCCCTACCGTCGATCCCACCCAGGCAGCGATCCAGGCCACTGCCACGCTCCTGCTACAAACGCCTGGAGCAGCGGAGACAGCCACCACCACGGCTTTGTTCATCCCAACGGGCGTTTTCACCCAGCCACCAGCCCTTGAGGGACAGGCGGCTGCAGGGCCGCTGCCAACCTTCACTCCGCCGCAGCCCTACATTCAACCCGATGTACTGCCCGAACCGCAGACGGCCCAGCTCGAACAAGGCGGTATTGCTCCTGCTGCGGTGATTATTTCGCTGGCCGCAATGGGGATGTTGACACTGGTCGTGGGCTTACTCCGCCGTCTCTTTTAGCGCTCCCCCCCAACGAGCAAGCTCACTAAGGGTCTCACGCCGTTGAACAGAATGCTCTGGTTTGGAGGAAGGGGAATGTATAGACACCTCTCACATCCTCCTGGGCAACCTGCAAGACATCCTCTCCTCTTTAGATGCCCGCTGTGCTCAGTCGGCGGCTTCAGATCCAAACATAGCACGCGACCCCTCCACATAGCTGAGCGACTGGTGGCGAAAATAGGTGTTGTACAGATCTGCGTAGTGCCCACCCTGCTTCAGCAACGAGTCATGATTGCCTTCCTCAATGATACTCCCTTCCCGTAGCACAATGATGCGGTCTGCTGTGCGCACTGTGCTTAATCGATGGGCGATCAGGATCGAGGTCGACCGCGCCAAGATCATCTGCAGCGCTTCCTGGATTTGCATCTCGGTAAAGGGGTCAACGCTGGCTGTGGCTTCATCCAAGATGAAGATGGCAGGCCGCTGGGCCAGCACACGCAGTAGGCTGATGAGCTGGCGCTGGCCCATGCTCAGCCGCGATCCACGTTCCCCCACATCGGTCTGGAGACCTTGAGGGATTGTCTCCAACCATTCCCCATTTCCAATGCTATAAGCAATCTTCTCGATCTCAGCGTCCGTCGCACTCGGCCTGCCATAGCGGATGTTGTCAGCGATGGTACCGCTGAACAGAAACGGGGCTTGAGGGACCAGCCCCAACTGGCTTCGGTACGATTGCAGGTCAAACGATCGGATGTCACGTCCATCGATCAGAATGCGCCCACCCTGGAACTCGTAAAAGCGCGTGATCAACTTAGCGATCGTGCTTTTACCTGCCCCCGTGTGCCCAACGAATGCCACGTTTTCCCCAGCTTCGATAGTCAGACAGAAGTCCTCAAGCACAGGCAATTCCGATTGATAGGAGAAGTGTACATGGTCAAACAGGATATGTCCCCGCAACCGCCCAGCGGGTAGGTTGTCGATCTGCTTGACTGTGTTCTCGGCATCAATCAGTGCAAAGACGCGCTCCAGGTCGCTCATTGCCTGCTGAAATTGGCTCCAGAAGGTGGCAATGTTGATGAAGGGAAACCAGAAGCGATCCACCGACTGGATGTACAGATACCACACGCTGACATCGATCGCACCGCCCACGACCGCCCGCGCGCCAAAGTAGACGATAGCTGCTATCGCAAACCCCGCCAGCGCGTTCAACGCTGGAAACACAGTAGACAACACGAAACCGCGTTGCATGTTGATCCGGTACGACTGGGTGTTGACCTGGACAAACTGGTCGTAGATCATCGCTTCTTGGCGGAAGTTCTTGGCCACAATGATGCCTGAGACGGTTTCCTGGATGGCATCGTTGACGGCAGCCATAGCGCGCGACCCCTGCCGCGTGACCTGGCGGGCCAGCTTGCGGAACAGCATGGCTACACTGACGATAATGGGCGTAAAGATAAGCATCATCAGTGTCAGCTGCACGTTGCGGCTGAACAGGACGCCGATCAGCAGCATGGCCTGCACGACCTGAGTGATGATATCGGACGTGAGGATGAGACTCTGGCCCAGCTCATCGGTGTCGTGAGTAATACGGCTAAGGATCTTGCCTGACTTGTTCTGATCGTAGAACGCCATATCGCGGTGGGCTGCTGCGGTCAGAGCATCTTTGCGCCACTGGCTCACCAGGTCAGCCACCATCCAATTCATCAATCGGCGTCGCAGCCAGTTGGCTAGATAGTCGGTCAGCTCGGCAATCAGCAGCGCGCCAATCAACAGAGCCAGCCAGCTACCCGCCGCCTGATTTTCCAATACGCCCACCCCAGCGGCGATCAGGATTGGGATCAGGGCCTGGACCAATGAGGCGATCAGGCTCATCCCTATCACGGCTAGTAGCCGACGCCGCTGTGGCCGGAGGTAATCCCACAACCGCCGAAAGAGGTAGGAGTCAGGGTACTGACGATCGTACTTTTCTGCATCAAGCCCGATGAACATTCCCATCTCTGGTTTCCTGGCTTACTCCTCAACCTCTGTATGCTAGGGCACGGTTCCTTCATAGCGTGCGAAGATGCGGCGGTATACCTCAGACGTCTGGATCAGGTCCTCGTGCCTGCCCTGAGCCACCACCCGCCCTCGGCGCAGCACAATAATGTGATCGGCCCATCGGATCTGCGACAGCCGATGGGTGATGATGATCGTCGTCCGCCCTCTGGCAGCAGCCCAGATAGCCCGCTGGATGTGATCCTCTGTGGCGCTGTCAATCGCGCTGGTGCTGTCATCCAGGATCAGGATGCGCGGATTGGTCAGGAAGGCGCGTGCAATCGCCAGCCGCTGGCGCTGACCACCGCTCAGTGTCACGCCCCGCTGACCGATCACCGTATCATAGCCTTCTGGAAAACCTGAGATAAACTCGTGGGCTTGGGCCTTGTAGGCTGCCTCCTCGACCTCTTCGTCTGTGGCATTTGTCCTGCCAAAGCGGATGTTATCGGCGATGCTACGGCTGAACAGGAAGATTTCCTGTTCGACGATGCTGATCTGTGAACGCAATGCCTCCAACTTCCAGTCACGCACGTCTACACCGTCGATCAACACCCGGCCAGCACTCACGTCATAGGTGCGATTGATGAGCTTGGCCACTGTACTTTTGCCCGACCCTGTCTGGCCAACAAGGGCTACTGTCTGCCCTGGCTGAAGGGTGAACGATAGGTCATGCAGCACCTGTTTGCCTGGCGCATATCCGAAATCCACGTGCTCAAAGGTGATGGCACCCCGCAAGGGCGCGTCATGGCCCTGCTCATTCTGGTCAAGAACAGTGGTGGTGGTGATCACGTTGAGAATGCGCTGGGCGCTGGCATAGCCCGACGCCATGCGCGACAGCGAAAAAAGCGAACTGAAGACCGGAAACCCGAACAACCCAAGCTGCCCCATAAAGGCCACGATGTCTCCCGCATTGATCAGGCCGGCTCGGTACAGGAGAGCAGCGTGTAAGAACCCGGCCACCAAGGCCATCGCCAGCAGCAATGCTGCAAAGTACCGCGCCTCGATCTTGCCCTGCTCGACAAAGCGGTCACGTACCTCATCGACCAGCGTACTGAAGTGCAGAGCCTCCTGGTCTTCTTGCGCTGAACCTTTGACGATCTCGATGCCATCCAGGGTCTCCGCCAGACGGGCATTCATGCGGCCAAAGCTCGCCCGTACCTGCTGGGCCACCGTGTGCACAGACCTAACGTAGCGAATCTGGATGAGGATATACAAGATGACGAACAACGCTGGGACGAGGATCAACTGAGGGCAAATGATGGGGGCAGCAAACAAAGGAACTGCGACGAACATGGCTGAGCCTAACACCAGATTCAGGCCGGGGCTCATCATCAGGTTCATCTCACGTACGTCGTTGGTCACCCGCGCCATGATTTCCCCAACCGGTGTACTGTCATGGTATGTCATGCTCTTGCCGAGCAGGCTGGCATAGAGTTCGTCGCGAACATCGCGCTCAATACGCTGGGCAAATGTCTCCGCTGAGAAGTTGCGTACCAACTGGAGTGCGCCGCGTGCGAGTTGGCTCAGGACAATCGCCAGGGCCAGCAGTCCCACACGTCTGAGATCCGGACCATGAATAATGGCATTGAAGGCTTCACCGGTGAAATACGGAATGGCGGAGGCCAGGGCTGCGTTGCTGAACGCGCCGAAGATGATCCCCGCGCCGACCAGAGGATGGCGGCGGACGTGTGACCAGATAAATCGCATCGCACTGCGACGATCGGTCCTTTCAAACAGACGCGCCGTAAACTCGACAGACATAAGCCACATCTCACCTATGGTGATCACACTACTATACCATTTAATGAGACGCTCGTCTAACTATTTCCGATTGTGCAACCGTTAGGCACTTGCTGACGGGCCAAAAGCCTGTGGCACATGCAGTTGCTGTTTTGCCTCCATCAAGGGCTTATCTGAGAACCAAGAGTTCAGCACAGATGACGGCTTTAGCATATACTAGACGGGGTATGGGCTGATGGGTGAGGAAGCAGCATGAAGACCGCTTTTGAGAATCTCACCAGGCGAAAATATCTTCTGTGGCAGGTTTCTGCCGCTGTGGTGATGCTAGCACTCACCGTGACGCTAGTCACTTCACAGGGGCAGAAACCCGCCCCTGAGGACGCTGAACCTCCTGAGAGACATGTAGAAGCTGTCTCATCTCCGATCCAGGTCGTTCCTACCGCCATCGAGCGTGCGCCGCAGCAACCCGCTCCTCTACAAATTGCCGCCCTAGCAACGACGACCGACACCCTACGCATCCGATCCGGCCCTGGCACAGGCTACAGTCAGATGGGGTTGGTGCCTGCCGACACGACTCTGCCTGTGTTGGGTCGCAATGCCGATGGGAGCTGGATCGTGATCGAGTTTCATGGCATGCGCGGCTGGATCGCGGGCTGGCTATGCACCTTTGCAGGCGACTTGGCAGGAGTCCCGGTCACTGACTCGGTGGCGGGCAGCGCTGCTGGAACGGCGGTTGCTGAGTCTTCCTCCTCTGTACCTGGGAGCGTCACTGCCACAACAGCCACAGAGCTGCGCCTGCGATCCGGCCCCGGCACGGGGTATCCCCAGATTGGCCTGGTTGGCAGCGGTGTCACCATGTCTGTTCTGGGCCGTGATCCAAGTGAATCGTGGGTCCTCGTGGAGCGCGGCGGAGCACAGGTCTGGGTTGCTGCTTGGTTATGCCAGATCAATGGCAATCTAAACGACGTTCCCGTGGTCAGCAGTTATAGCCAGGCTCCAAGCGTGGCAGCTGTTCCCTCGCCTCCGGCCCCCGATCCGGCTTCGAGCGTCTATGCCTCGCTGGCCGACTTCTGGAGCGGCCGGGCAGACTGGGTGCTCCAAGTACCTGACACAGGACTGCCGGTCGGCGAGTCGGACACGCTCTACATGGGCAACAATGTCTACTGGGCTTATCTGCACGCCAGCACCCGCTCTGCCGGGATACGCGACTCGTGCGGCAACACGGTAGATTTTCCTGGCTGCGTGACTCGATGGGTTAGCACTGACGGCGGGCGACACTTCTCGCTGGCTGAGCCGCGCTGCATCTTCAAGTGCAACAGCTGCCCCTGCGACGACGACGACCAGACTTGGCAACAACAATACCCGCGCGTGACATGGGCGCCTGGCAGGGGGTATATTATGGTCTACGAGCATGGCGCTGCAGCCTGGATCAGCTACTCATCCGATGGCGTGACATGGACACGTCCTAGGTCCATCCCTGGCACCGGCGTGTGGACACTTGACGTAGGTGCTTGTCAACCCTGGATGCGGATCGGTCCCAGCCCATTTTTCGAGCATGAGAAGGATTGCATGGCTGGTGGCCCTCCGGGACTTCTGGTTGTTGGTGGACGGATATATGTTTTTGTTGGGTTGGGTCAAAACCCTGGCTCAATGGGCTGCTTTTCGGCATCGCTCAATGAATATAGGTTTACGCCATGCAGCGCGAATCCTCTTTTCGACGGTGCGCGGGAGTATGGACCGCTTGAGGCGCGAGGCGCGTCAGCCAACCCCTATTTTGACTTTCGCTACGCGACTTCCGCCGATGTGGTACGCATAGACGGTTATTACTATATGGCCTATGAGGGCATCCGTGGGCCAAGTTCGCCGGCGACAGGTCGTGACGATCAGTTTGCACTGGCTTTTGCCCGCAGCTCGGTCGTGGACGGCAAATGGGAAAAGTATCCCGGCAATCCGGTGCTGAGCGATGTGGTTGATAACTGGGGCATAGGCCATGCTGACATCCTGGTTGTTGATGGAGTGACATACATGTATACCGGTACGCCAGGCTTCACTCGTGGGCGGTATGTCCTGACGTTCAAGTAGGCACCAGCGCTACATCCCCTCTTCCCAGGAGAACCACCTTTGCGTCACTGCCTACGTCGCTCTGCCATCAGCCTACTCATTGTTGCATGGTTTGCCATCGCATGCGGTGTTAATCCTATATCTGTGGCGTCGATCTCACTTACCCCCAGCCCGCTCCCGCCACCTCTCCCAACTCACATCCCACTCACGGCCACACAGCTACCTACCAGGGCAGTCGAGCCAACCATCACCCCATCAGCTACACTCACTGAGACCGCCACATTGACCTCGACGCCAACGTTAACCTCAACACCCACCGATACCCCTTTGCCCACCTTCACGCCAACTCCCACCTTCACACCGACCAACACGCTGACTCCGACCCCTGCACCAGGCGATCCTGCCACCTTGTCGGACCTCTGGTCAGGCAAGGCGCAGTGGATATTGAACATCGCCGATACTGGGTTGCCGATGGGCGAATCAGATACGCTCCACATGGGCGGCAACGTGTACTGGTCGTATCTACACGCCAGCACACACTCAGCCGGCATCCACGACTCGTGCGGCGGCGAAGTCCAATACCCCGGCTGCGTGACGTTATGGGTCAGCACGGACGGTGGCCAACACTTCACGCTCGACAGGCCGCAGTGCCTGTTTCCCTGTAATAGCTGTCCCTGTGACAACGACGACCAGACCTGGCAGCAGCAATACCCACGTGTGATCCGTGCACCGGACCGTAGCTTTCTCATGGTCTACGAACACGGGGCTGCAGCCTGGCTCACTTGGTCAATGGATGGCATCGTGTGGGCGCAGCCCTGGCAGGTGCCAGGTACTGGCATGTGGTTTGGCTGGGATCGTGGCTGCGATGACACACGCCTAGTGGGAGCACATCCCTTCTGGACACCCGATCAGGACTGCATGGCAGGTGGACCACCAGGTCTATTCATCTCCGAGGGGAGGCTGTACGTATTCGTCGGGCTGGGGCAGAACCCTGGCCACATGGGGTGCTTCTGGTCCGATCTGAACGATTTGAAGACCTTCACGGCGTGCCAATCCAATCCCATCCTCAGCGGGGCAGCCGAATATGGGCCGATCGACGCGCAGGGCATGGATGCCAACCCCTACTACGATTTCCGTTTCGTGACCTCAGCGGATGTGGTGTTTGACAATGGTTATTATTACATGACCTACGAGGGCATTCGCGGGCCTAACTCACATGCCGTCGGGCGTGATAACCAGTTCGCACTAGCGTTTGCCCGCAGCCAAGAAATCGACGCCCCGTGGGAGAAGTTCGCTGGCAACCCGGTGCTGAGCAATGTGGTCGACAACTGGGGGATTGGCCACGCTGACCTGCTGATCGTAGACGGGTTGACATACATGTATACTGGCACGCCCTGGCTGACACGCGGGCGTTACCTGCTGGTATTCAAGTAGGCTATGGCATCAACTGCACTGTGGCCCATGTCGTAGGATCCGAGACAAGCAGCCGCGTGCAGTGGCTCACCATGGTATCCTGGCTGGCTTGACCCACCTGGTCATTATCACTGAGAGCCAGACACAAACCGTAATGTCCCTCCGATTGCGGCATGACGCCCAGCACGTCCCACGCGATTGCTGCTTCCAGGGTGTAGTTTCCCCCTACGGCAATGGGCCTCCGTGCGGCTAGCTGCACATCATCCATGCCCTGGATCGAGGGGAAGTACCGCACCGCTGCCGGAGGCAAATCGCTGAAATCGCCCGGAGAGAGGCCAAGCTGCGTATCGTCGTTGTTCCAGCGCTTCTCGTAGAAGTCTCCACGCAGGTCGCCATCGAAGACCAACTCAACCTCGTCACCTTTCCAGGCATTGCTGCCGGTTTGCGTCTGGACGTGTGCGTCATCGGTCACTTCGACAAATAGGTAGAGCGCGTTGTCAGTCCAGCACAGGCGTGCCTGCCCGGAGAGATCGCTTGTACCTGACCACTGCTCAGCGCCATAGGTGCTCGTCGTCAATACGAAGGGCCATACATCGGACAGCATAGCCCAGTCAGCGCTGTCGCCGTCCACGGTAATGCCACCCGTGCAGCGCACGATGGCGATATCTGGCCCATTGCTGGAGCGACTATCAGGCGGTGTAGGCGAGGCAGTAGGAGTGTAGGTCTGGATCGGGGTGGATGTCGTTGTGGCCTGTGATGGGCTGCCAACAGGTGTATCTGTGACTGGCACGCCTGCTGTAGCTGCCTGGGCAGTGATGGTCAGATAGACGGCCTGCACAGTAGCTGCCACATCAGGCCTGTTGGCCCCAGCATTGCATGCCAGGGCCGCTAACATAAGGGCTATTGTGATCGTCGCTGCCGGCAGAGTTGTGAGTCGCGTAGGCCGTTGCATACCTGCCTCTTTTCTCAGCATTATGGGCCAATGCCGCCACATGTGCAATCGAGGCAGCGAGACGATGTGCGTTGATGCCTTCCCCAGAGTGGTTGTGGAGAGGCTTCCTTGCAAGCCCTACGATCCCTGCAACATGTCACGCAGCACAGTGTGAAGAATGCCACCATTGCGATAGTACTTCACTTCTACGGGCGAATCGAGGCGGGCGATCACCGGGAAGGCGGTCTTAGATCCGTCGGCGTGCCGTACCTGCACCACAACTTCCTGCCGGGGCTGGAGATCATCGTTCAGGCCCTCAATGTCGAAAAGCTCAAACCCTGTCAGGCCGAGTGTCAGAGCACTCTGGCCCGCCTTGAATTGCAGGGGTAGCACCCCCATGCCAATCAGGTTGCTGCGGTGAATGCGCTCGTAGCTCTCGGCCAGCACTGCCCGAACACCCAACAGGCTCGTGCCCTTGGCAGCCCAGTCACGTGAGCTGCCGGTCCCATACTCCTTTCCCGCAATGATGATGAGCGGTGTGCCCTCATCCTTGTAGCGCATAGCAGCATCATAGATGCTCATCACCTGGCCATCTGCGTACGCCGACGCGCCCGCAGGCAGGTAGACCGTCATGCCACCTTCGGTACCGGGCACAAGCTGGTTGCGCAGCCGGATGTTGGCAAAAGTGCCGCGCATCATGACTTCGTGATTGCCGCGCCGTGAGCCGTATGAATTGAAGTCGCGCCGTTCCACGCCGTGTGCAATCAGATAGCGACCAGCAGGGCTGTCTGCCGGGATCGAGCCGGCAGGCGAGATGTGGTCCGTGGTGACGGAATCACCCAGCAGGGCCAGCACTCGCGCGTTTCGAATCGCATGGAGTGGTGGCGCCTCCGGCGTCAGGTTGACAAAAAATGGCGGCTCCTGAATGTAAGTCGAGGCCGGATCCCAGGCATACAACTCACCCCGCGGCGCGGCAATAGCTTTCCAGGTCGCGTCGCCATCGAACACGTTGGCATACTCAGCCTGGAAGAGTTCTGGCTTAAGCGAGTTCTTCATGGTCTCTGTGATCTCACCCTGGGTAGGCCAGATATCTCGCAGGTAGATCGGCTCACCGCCTGCCGTGTAACCGAGCGGTTCATGCTCGAAGTCGATGTCAACCGTCCCAGCCAGTGCATAGGCGATCACCAGTGGTGGCGAGGCCAGGTAGTTCAGGCGGACTAGCGGGTGGATGCGCCCTTCAAAGTTGCGGTTGCCGCTCAGCACAGCCGCCACCGCCAAGTTATTGGCCTTAACAGCTCCCTCCACCTCTGGTGGAAGCGGGCCACTGTTGCCAATACATGTTGTGCAGCCATAGCCGACGACATGGTAGCGGAGCGCCTCCAAATAAGGCAGCAATCCAGCGCCAGCCAGGTAGCGAGTCACGACCTTCGAACCAGGGGCCAAGCTGGTCTTGACGTAAGGCGGTACGCTCAACCCTTTCTCAACCGCCTTGCGGGCAAGTAGTCCAGCGCCGACCATCACCGATGGATTCGAGGTGTTGGTGCAGCTTGTGATGGCCGCGATCACCACCGCGCCATCACCAATCTCGACTGGTCTGCCATCAACCTCGATCTCCATGCGACGCCCACTCCGGTTGCGGTCAGGAATGCCAGACAGCGCGACGTGGTAAGCCTGCTTGGCATCGCGCAGCGGGATGCGATCCTGAGGGCGTTTCGGTCCAGCCACGCTCGGCTCAATGGTGCTCAGGTCTAGCTCCAGCGTATCGGTGAACAGGGGAGCAGGCGTCTCGTCAGTACGGAAGAGACCCTGCTCTTTGCAGTAGCGCTCGACTAAGTCGACTAGTTCCGGGCTGCGGCCTGTGCTGCGCAAGTAGCTTAGCGTCTCGGCATCAACCGGGAAGAAGCCCATTGTCGCCCCGTACTCCGGTGACATGTTGGCAATAGTCGCCCGGTCGGGCAGGGTCAGGCAGCTCAGGCCAGGGCCATAGAACTCGACGAACTTATCCACGACGCCCTTCTGGCGCAGCATCTGGGTTACGGTCAGTACTAGATCGGTGGCCGTCGCACCCTCGCAGAGCTGACCCGTCAGCCTGAAGCCGATTACCTCTGGCATCAGCATGGCAATGGGTTGGCCGAGCATCACGGCCTCCGCCTCGATGCCCCCGACGCCCCAGCCGACAACGCCTAATCCGTTGATCATCGTGGTATGCGAGTCGGTACCGACTAGCGTATCAGGGTAGGCCAAGACCTTACCTTCGGTCGATCTGGTCTGAACGACGCTCGCCAGATACTCTAGGTTAACTTGGTGGACAATACCGGTGGCCGGCGGTACGACGCGGAAGTTATCAAAGGCGTCTTTACCCCACCTCAAGAATTCGTAGCGCTCCCGGTTGCGTTCAAACTCACGTTCGGCGTTGTACATTAGAGCAATGGCCGATCCATACTGATCTACCTGCACCGAGTGATCGATCACCAAGTCCACCGGCACGGTTGGGTTGATACGAACTGGGTCACCGCCCAATCGCCCCAGTGCTGAGCGCAGGGCGGCCAGGTCAACTAAGGCAGGCACACCCGTGAAGTCCTGCAAGATGACACGCGCAGGCTTAAAGGGTATTTCTTGCTGGGCAGGACCAGGCCACTGCGCCAAGTGGACCACATCGTCGTGTGTGATCTCGAAATCGTCAAGCTGACGGAGGGCGGCCTCCAACAAAATCTTGATTGAGTAAGGCAGGCGCGAAACCTGCCCCACACCTTGCATCTCAAGGCGGTCCAGCCGGTATAGGACCACTGGCCCCCCTGAAGTCTCGATCACCGCGCGGGAGCCAAAGGGATCATCAGGATGGTGGTTTATGCTCATTTTCCCTCGTATACTTAACTTTCTGGTGAAGATACAAGGATACGATCGGAGCGTATGGTTAGCGACCCGATTTTAAGTGCAGTGCGCCCGTCCACAAGCATCCCCAACGCGAGTCCTTTGTGGGATTTGGTGAGATTCGTGTGGTGGGTATACTTGATGGACTACAGTGCAACCTCTTCAACACCTTAATAAGTATAGCTAATCTATCGCATTTCTCTAGTGGAGCAGTGGAGCGGATCTGTGGAGTGGCTGTTTCCCCAAGATGTGATCGTCAGTCAGGAGCTGCGTGATGCTGTGGGAGGCCACCCCCTGGTGGCCGAAATCCTGGCGCGACGTGGCATCACTGACGCTGACGAGGCGCTGGCTTTCCTCGATCCACGGCGCTATGTTCCTGCCCCCTCCACCGCCATCCCGGATGTTGATGTTGCCGCTAGACGACTGATCGAGGCCATCCAACTCGGTGAA
This sequence comes from Anaerolineae bacterium, assembly GCA_034435375.1. Lineage (GTDB taxonomy): Bacteria > Chloroflexota > Anaerolineae > Aggregatilineales > UBA3940 > DAOTXR01. Next base: position 29,514 of record DAOTXR010000048.1, on the reverse strand, counting down.
CGCATTCTGGTATGGGGTGACTTTGATGTAGACGGCCAGACCTCCACCTCGCTGCTGGTAGATGCGCTGCGCGTCCTGGGCGCGGATGTGGACTATCATATCCCCCATCGTCTGAAGCATGGGCATGGCGTACACTCTGAGGTGCTGCGCAGCTACATCGACCAGGGAGTCCGGGTGGTTCTGACATGTGACACAGGCATCACTGCACACGACGCGGTTGAACTGGCGCACACTGCGGGAGTCGCGGTGTTGATCACCGACCATCATGCCCTGCCGCCCATACTGCCCGAGGCTTTGGCTGTTGTCAACCCACAACGGTTGCCCCTCGACCATCCTCTGCACGATCTTCCGGGGGTAGGGGTGGCATTCAAGCTCGTCCAGCGACTATACGAGCTGGCTGGGCATGCTGGCGATGAGCGTCGGCTGCTTGATCTGGTAGCCCTGGGCATTGTGGCAGATGTAGCCACACAGCGCCGCGACACACGTCACCTGCTTCAGCTTGGCATTGACGTATTGCGTTATCCCAATCGCGTGGGCCTGCAGGAATTGATGCGAGCTGCTCAGGTGGATCCTTCCAATCTGTCGGCTGATACGATTGGCTATCAAGTAGGACCGCGCCTCAATGCGTTGGGCCGTCTGGACGAGGCGCGTTTGGCTGTCGAGATGCTGACGACACACGACCGCACGTTGGCCGCGCAGATCGCAGCTCAGCTTGAGATGCTGAATGACAAACGAAAGCAGATCGAAGACCAGATTTACGCCGCTGCCCAGCAGCAGATTGCGCGTGACTCGTCGCTGCTGAATTTCGAGGCGCTGGTGCTAGTCGGGGAGCGCTGGCATCCTGGCGTGATCGGCATTGTTGCTGCCCGGTTGGTTGAGCAGTATCGCCGACCAGTTGTACTGCTGGCCGGTCCGCCTGGCGAGATCGTTCGTGGGTCAGCCCGCTCGGTGCCAGGTGTAGACATTGGCGCAGCGATTGCTATGAATGCCGACCTGCTCATTACGCACGGTGGGCACCCCGGCGCAGCAGGGCTAGCTCTGTCCGCCGATCTTGTCCCCCAGTTTCGGCGTCGGCTGTCAAACACAGTACGTGAGATTTGGGATCGCAGCGTGACCACCGGTTTGCACGTTGACGCCGAGGTCAGGCTGGATGATCTCTCGATGAGCCTCGCGGATGAACTGAATCGGCTTGCGCCATTCGGCGAAGGCAATCCGCCTGTCCATCTGATGACGAAGCGCCTGCGAATCGTCGCCGACACGCTGTTTGGGATGGACCGTAAGCATCGTCGCGTGACGATCGAGGATGATCGTGGAGTTAGCCAAACTGTCACATGGTGGCGTGGCGCTGAACATGCACTGCCGAGCACGGTTTTTGACCTGCTGTACATTCCACGCATCAATGATTACAAGGGCCATCGCTCGTTGCAGATCGAGTGGGTCAGCAGCCGCCCAACGCCAGGCGTGGCGATCGAAGTCGAGCCACGTTACGAGATCGTCGATCTGCGAGCCGAGCCAGCTCCTCTGTCCAAGCTCCCTGCCGATAGGTATTGCGTGTGGGCTGAGGCCATCAAGCCGGATGAATTGCCGTTCGAGCCTGAACGTGTCATCAGCCGCTTTACGGCACAGCGTTGCCAAGTTCTGGCGATCTGGACTGCACCCCCAGGACCACAGGAACTGGGGCAGATGTTGGAACTGACGGGCGCACGCAAGTTCTATGTCATTGCTCATCACATTCCCGCAGATACGCCACGCGCTTTTCTGAGACGGCTGGCTGGGCTAGTCAAGTATGCTCTGCGCGTTTACGGTGGCGAGGTCTCGGTGCTCAGATTGGCTGCGGCAATTGCCCAGCGTGAGATCGCGATTCGCTATGGATTGGACTGGCTGGTGGCCAAGGGGCAGATCAGTCTACAATGGATCGATGGCGACCGAGCCCACCTGACTGTCGGCGGCATCCCCGATTTGCAGGACCCCGACCCGCTGCAAGATGCGATCCATGCCTTGTTGGAGGAATCGTCAGCTTATCGTCAATATTTCCGCCGAGCCAACCTGCAAACCTTCTTTGACCTCTGAGCCGGCATTGGTGACAATTGTCACATGCAGATCTGGTGTTTTTCATTGACACTTCTCATGAGCTTGTGGCATGATTGATTGCCAGGGAGTAACCTGCAAGGAAGACCACCATGCAAACAATCGAGTTACAGCAGCCTGAAGCAGATCTGGAAATTTACGAAAGTGTCATCGAGGCCATCGAAGGTGACAATGTTGTGCGCGAGTCGCGTGTCCCGTTCACCGTCAGCGTTGAGAAGGGAGCGGTAACGGTGAAGGGGGTCGTGCTCAATGAGATGGTACGGCGGAGAGTATTGTACGCCGCTGCCACTGTGCCAGGCGTTGAAAAAGTCATCGACCGCCTATACAGCGACGCCGACATCGAGCGTGCTGTGGCGCGCGCTTTGGCCGCCGACCCTGCCCTTAAAGGGATAGCGCCGGCCATCACCGTTACCAGCTACGGTGGGATCGTGACGTTGCATGGCACAGTAACCAACCCAGACGAGAAAACCACCGCTGTGAGGTTGGCGTCCGCGACAGTGGGAGTCTACCGGGTCGATGATCACCTTGAGATTGAGCAGGCTCAATAATCCCTTGTGGGCAGGAGTTATGGACTCATGGATATCGGAATTCCTGTCGAAACCCAGTCCGGTGAATACCGGGTGGGTCTGTCGCCGCAAGGTGTGCGTCTAGCCACACAAGACGGCCACCGCTGCTATGTTCAGGCCGGAGCAGGCGAGGGCGCTGGCTTTTCGGACGCAGATTACGAACGTGCCGGAGGTCGGATTGTCTACGGCGCACGTGGCGTTTACGAACGTGCAGACCTGGTGCTGCGGGTCAGCAGCGTGCGGGCCGATGAGATGGATATGCTGCGCGAGGGTCAGACGATCTGCGCCTTTTGGCACTTGATGGCCCGTCCGCGGGAGTTGGTGCGGGGATTGATCGAGCGGAAGATCACGACTGTCGCATATGAGACCATCCAGCGCGATGACGGGGTGCTGCCAGTATTATACCCACTGAGTGAGATCGCGGGCCGTATGACGCCTACCATTGCCGCCCGTTGGCTGCAAAATGATAGTGGCGGGAGCGGCGTGTTGATCAGTGGCGCAGCAGGCATTCCGCCTGTTGACGTGTGCATCCTAGGTGCAGGTGTCGTAGGTGTGAACGCTGCCCGCACATTCCTCAGCCTGGGGGCGCGGGTCCATCTGCTCGACAGGGATCTGGACCGGCTACGCATGGTCGAGGAGCGCTTCGGTGGTTTGGTTGTGACCATGATGGCATATGATTTTAATCTGGCCCGTGTCGTCAGGCATGCCCGTGTGTTGGTGGGCGCAGTCCTGATCCCCGGCGCCAAGACCCCGATTCTCATTACCCGTGAGATGGTACGCTCGATGCGCCCACGCAGTGTGATCCTGGATATCTCGATTGACCAGGGGGGATGTGTCGAGACTAGCCGCCCAACCACCCACGCCGATCCGGTCTTCATCGAGGAAGATGTGATCCACTACTGCGTGCCCAACATGACCAGCGTGGTCGCTCGCACCGCGACCCATGCCTATCTGAATGCAGCCTGGCCTTTCATCCAGGCGTTAGCTAACGAAGGTACACAGGCGGCTATTGACAAAGACCAGGCGCTGCGGCGCGGCGTAGCTGTCCACAATGGGCAGGTTCTCAATCAGAACCTGGCAGTGCTGTTGGAGGAGGTCTAGGGATGGCACACTGGGCGGAGATTTATCGCAACCGACGCTGTACGGCGGAGCAGGCAGTACAGGTTATTCAATCTGGCCAGCGTGTTTTCCTGACCGGCAACTGTTCAGTGCCCCAGGTTGTACTCAAGGCCCTGGTCGAACACGCCCGGAATCTACACGACGTGGAGATCGCCCAAGTCCTCACCGTTGGCGCGGCAGACTACGTCAATCCCGAGATGACAGGACACATCCGGGTGAATACCATGTTCATCAGTGCGGATGTGCGTGAGGCTGTACAAGATGGACGTGCGGATTTTACGCCCATCTTTCTCTCCGAGATTCCTCGCTTGTACAGCACCGAGTTGCCTCTCGATGTCGCCCTGATCCACGTCTCACCGCCCGATGAGCACGGCTTCTGCTCCTACGGCGTTGAGGTGGGGGTCACCAAGACCGCGGCGGAGGTCGCCAAAATCGTGATCGCAGAGATCAACCCGCGCATGCCACGCACCCTGGGGGACAGTTTTATCCACGTCAGCAAGATTGACTACATTGTCGAGGTAGACTACCGCCTGCCAGAGTTCAGGATGGGCGAACCATCGCCCATACAGCAGGAGATCGGAAGGCACATTGCCGACATGATCGAGGATGGCAGCACACTCCAGACGGGCATTGGGGGCATCCCCGATGCCGTGCTCCAATACCTCGGCGATAAAAAGAATTTGGGCATTCACACCGAGCTATTCTCGGATGGCATCATCGATTTGGTGGATCGCGGCATCATCAACAACGAGGCCAAGACATTGCACCCGGGCAAAATCATTGCCGGGTTCATGCTTGGCACACAGCGCCTGTATGACTTTGTGCACGATAACCCCATTGTTGAACTACATCCCACCGAGTACGTGAATGACCCATTTCGGATTGCTCAGAATGACAAGATGATTTCGATCAATTCGGCCCTGGAAATTGACCTAACAGGACAGGTATGCGCCGACAGCATTGGGCCGAGGTTCTATAGTGGTGTCGGTGGGCAGGTGGACTTTGTGCGCGGTGCAGCTCGCTCCAAGGGTGGTAAGCCGATCATCGCCCTGCCTGCAACCGCCAAAAATGACACTATCAGCCGGATCGTGTGGCAGCTCAAACCAGGATCAGGCGTCGTGACTACACGTAACGACGTACATTACGTCGTAACTGAGTTCGGGGTGGCTTATCTCCACGGCAAAACGATCCGTGAACGGGTGCGGGCGTTGATCAACATTGCCCACCCCCGATTCCGCGATGAATTGGAAGCCAAGGCCCGCGAACTGAATTGGCTCCCGACCATGTACACAGGCGTCAGCCTACCCCGCACGTCTCAGTAATCTATTGCGGAGGAAACGTGCTGAGAAGGCGGCGCTGCCGCTCCTGTTCAAGAGATTTGTGGCTGCCGCGCCCGATACTGTAGAGCCTCTGCCAAGTGGTGAGAGCGGATCATCTCACTGTCTTCCAGGTCTGCTATGGTGCGGCTCAGCTTCAGCACCCGGTGGTAAGTCCGCGCACTCAGGTGCATTTGCTGGACTGCCATGCGGATCAGGGCCTCGCTGTCAGAGTCCAACCGTGCAAAGTGCGTAATCTCTCGGGCGCCCATGTCGGCGTTGCACAGCAGCTTTTTCCCGCCTTCCTCTGACTGCCCAAACCGGGTTGCCTGCCGATCACGGGCAGCCTGCACTCGCTCCCGGATTGTCTCCGATGACTCGCCGCGACGAGCATCGGTCAGTTTGTCGTAGTCCACCCGCGGCACCTCAATGTGGATGTCGATACGATCCAGAAGCGGGCCAGAGACACGCTGGTGATAACGGGTGATCATAGCGTGACTGCACGTGCATGGCCTGACTGGGTCGCCATAGTAACCGCATGGACAGGGGTTTGAGGCTGCAATCAGCATGAAATTGGCCGGGAACGTCATAGAGCCGGAAGCGCGGCTGACCGTTACGTGCCGATCCTCCAACGGTTGGCGAAGTGTTTCCAAACTGTGCCCAAATTCGGGAAGCTCATCTAGGAACAGCACGCCCCGGTGCGCTAGGCTGATCTCACCGGGGTGGGGCCACGATCCGCCGCCCACCAGCCCAGCGTGACTGATGGTATGATGTGGCGCACGGAATGGTCGGTGGCGCACAAGTGGAATACCTTCGGGCAGCATGTCGGCTACAGAATAGATGCGCGTAACCTCAAGCGACTCTTCGAGCGTCATGCGCGGCAGGATGCCTGGCACAGCCCGCGCCAGCAATGTCTTACCCACCCCGGGTGGGCCGATCATCATTACATTGTGCCCCCCCGCCGCTGCGACCTCCAGCGCACGTTTGACGTGTTCCTGCCCTTTCACATCTGCAAAGTCGGTCAGATAGCCGGGCGGTGTGTCTGGGATATGCAGTTTGTCCCGGTCGAAGGGCGGAATCGTGTCCAGCCCCAACAGATGCTCAACCAACGAGATGAGGTGATCAACGGGGATGACTTCCACATCGGGGATCAGCGATGCCTCGGCAGCATCTGCTGCTGGAACGAAAACACGCTCGAAGCCCTGCTCGCGTGCCAGATACGTGGCTGAGAGGATGCCCCGTACATGCCTCACACTACCATCCAGTGACAGCTCGCCCATCACCAGCGAACTATCCAACGTGTCGGCAGGAATCTGGCCACTCGCTACCAGCAGCCCCAATGCAATGCTCAGATCGTAGGCGGGGCCTTCTTTGCGCAGATCGGCAGGGGCCAGGTTGATCGTCAGCCGCTTACTGCTAGGAAAGGTCAGGCCGCTGTTGCGGATGGCCGCCCACACACGATCTTTTGACTCCTTCACAGCAGTGTCCGGCAGCCCAACCAGTGTGATGCCGGGCATACCATGGGCGGCATCTACCTCGACTTCGACCAGTATGGCGTCCAGCCCGATCAACGCGCAACTGTTGACTTTGGCCAGCACGTCTACATCTCCAGAGAATGGGGATAGGCAGGCCAATCGTAGCATGCAGGCACAAACAGGTCAAACCGAGCACAACAGCGACAGCAGGCACAGCGCCAAAGTGGATGTAGACAGCAGAAGCAACTCTTATGTTGCTGCCCCCTTCCACGGTTGGTATAATTCCAACCCAGCGCCACCCTAGCTCAATCGGCAGAGCAGACGCTTCGTAAGCGCCAGGTTGTGGGTTCAATTCCCACGGGTGGCTTTACGCCCTGGCCTCCGCTCTGGGGCGTTTTTTTGTAGCCGCCCACAGGGAGAGGGAACATCCATGCCAGAAGACAGGTCCCGCCCGATCACCATCGGCGTTGCTGGGGGCAGCGGAGCAGGGAAAAGCACTGTCGCACGGGTGATCCTGGAACGCATTGGCGCGGAAAACATTACCTATATTCCCCATGATTCTTATTACCGTGACTTGAGTGAGCTTCCCCGTGAACAGCGAGCGCTGATTAACTTTGACCACCCTGACTCGCTGGACACTGACCTTTTCGTTAGGCACATCCACGCCCTGCAGAACGGCCAGCCCATCGAGATGCCGGTCTATGATTTCTCGACCCATTCTCGCACTTCAGAGGTGCGAATCATCAGGCCGCAGCACGTCATTTTGGTGGAAGGCATCTTAATCTTTGCCGAAGCACGCCTGCGCGACCTGTTCGACGTGCGTATCTTCGTCGAGACCGACGACGACGTGCGCTTCATCCGCCGCTTGCAACGTGATATCCACGAGCGTGGACGGACCATCGACTCAGTGATCAACCAATGGATGCAAACAGTGCGCCCCATGCATCTGGAGTTTGTCGAGCCGAGCAAACGCTATGCTCACGTCATCATCCCTGAGGGCGGGCTGAACGAGGTTGCCATTGAGATGATCGTGGCCCGTATCCAGACTTTGCGAGGTCAGCTATGAGCCAGTCAGACAGCGACACCGAAGAGCGCATTTCTTCGCCCCGTGAGCAGTCTCAGGGTCAATCGTTCGGCTTGAAACACGCCCTGGCGCTTCTATTTGCAATCGGGGTAACGCTCGCCATCTTCCTCTTCCGCGACCAGCTCCGCCAGCTTGAGAGCTTGGGTTATCTGGGAGCCTTCTTGGCGATGCTGATTGGCAACGCAACGGTGTTGCTGCCCGTCCCCGGCTTGATTTTCGTTTTTGCGTTGGGTGGTACACTTCATCCCCTGGTGGTAGGGTTGGTCGCCGGGCCAGGGGCAGCTCTAGGCGAACTTTCAGGATACCTGGCTGGCTACGGCGGCAGCGCTGTGATCGACAACTTTAGCCTCTATCATCGCATCAAGGCATGGATGGAGCGTTATGGCCTGATCGTCATTACGTTGCTGGCTGCTTTCCCCAACCCAGCTTTTGACATGGCTGGACTGGTCGCCGGATCGCTGCGTATCAGGTGGTGGCAGTTCTTGATCGCCGCATGGATTGGCAAGACCATTCAGGGGCTGTTCATTGCTTATGCTGGGGCGCTGTCGCTGGGCTGGGTTGAGCAATATCTCACGCACTGAAGCCTCACACTTTCAGCCATCTCTCCCCCATGATCTTGCATCTTCTGGGTATTTTTGACAGTTCATCTGATACCGGGTATCATGACCTAGTGGCAAGCCGATACCGGTTCGTGGCGCATGTCAAGCCGTTCCTGTATAGGGCGGCTCGTTTCCTGCGTCATGACCGCGACTGGATAAACAATGTTGGCGCGTCACATCCCCTCCTTTCATACCCTGCGCAAGTGGCTGACGCCTGGAATCGGCATCAAGCGTTGGCTGGGGGTTCTGTTTCTCGGCGTGACCTTCCTGGGATTGGCCTTCGCCCTCCTGCTGCTGGCCTTCTTTAGAGCCTATCCGATCCCGCCTTTTGAATTCGCCCTCACACTTGGAGGTGCCTCGCTGTGGGCACGCGCCGGGTTGTTTGTCGTACTTGGCGCAGTGCTGGTCATCCTGGCTATGACCCGCATCACCCAGACCATTCTGGCACCGCTTGAGGTCGAGGGAGGCCAGCTGATCGACACGCTGATGGAGCATCGGCAGCTTCAACGAGGGCCAAAGATTGTGGCCATTGGAGGAGGCACTGGGCTACCGATCCTGCTGCGTGGCCTCAAAGCCTACACTGCCAACCTGACTGCTATCGTGACGATGGCTGACGATGGCGGAAGCTCTGGCAAGCTACGGCGAGACTTGGGCGTTCCCCCGCCAGGCGACTTTCGCAACAATATCGCAGCAATGGCCCGTGACGAGGGTCTCATGACCCAGCTTTTCCAGTACCGCTTTGGCGAGGGGGGATTGGAGGGTCACAGCTTTGGCAACCTGTTTATCACGGCGCTGGTGGGCGTGACCGGCAGCTTTGAGCAGGCGCTGATCGAGAGCAGCCGTGTGCTGGCTGTGCGTGGCCAAGTGATGCCCTCAACATTGGCTGACGTGACTCTGGTTGCCGACCTGCGCGAGTCTGAAACGAACAATGCCCGGCGCGTAGCAGGCGAGTCGGTTATCCCTGACACAGTTGGATCTATCGAGCGGGTCTTCCTTCAGCCAGACGACGTTCCGGCCTATCCTGATGCCGTGAAAGCTATTTTGTCTGCCGATCTGCTCGTGCTAGGGCCTGGAAGCCTGTTTACCAGCATTCTGCCCAATCTGCTGGTGCATGGCATCACCCAAGCTATCCGCAGCAGCCAGGCTCTCAAAGTTTATGTGTGTAACGTTGCTACTCAGCGCGGTGAGACAGAGGGCTTTACAGTCGCAGACCATGTTCAGGCTATCGAGCGACACGTAGGTGAGAGACTGTTCGATGTGGTGCTTGTCAATGATGCTTTCCCTGCCCTGGCTGCTGACTCCAACTTCTCTTATGTCCGACTGGAACACAAGAACGGAAGCGCTGGGCTGAACTACACGATCCGGGCCACATCGCTAGTTGATGAGCGGCATCCATGGCGGCATGACTCTGAACGGCTGGCCCATGCAGTGATCAGCCTGCTGGCAGAATCGAGACCTATGCCTACATAGGACAGGCTCTGGATATGCCGTCTATCGACAATTCGTCAGAAAACCTGCATCTAAATTTCTTAAGGAGAAGTCACTATGGCTATCAGAGTTGGCATCAATGGCCTTGGACGTATCGGCCGCCAGGTTCTGCGGATTCTGAAGGAACAGTACCCAGACGTGTTCGACGTGGTGGCCTTCAACGATCTGGGCAACCTGCCCACGATGGCTCATCTGTTCCGCTACGATTCAACTTACGGCAGGTTCAGCGGAACAGTGGAAGTCCGACAAGATGGGTTTGTCATCAATGGCGACTTCATCAGGGCCTTCTCCGAGAAGGACCCCGCCGCTCTGCCCTGGGGCGACCTGGGCGTGGATATTGTGCTTGAGTCAACTGGCAAGTTCACCGATCGCGATGGCGCGGCCAAGCATCTGGCCGGCGGAGCCAAGAAGGTCATCATCAGCGCCCCTGCCAAGGGTGAAGATATCACCATCGTGATGGGTGTCAACGATCAAAGGTACGACCCGGCCAATCATCATATCCTTTCCAACGCCAGTTGCACCACCAACTGCCTGGCCCCAGCAGCCAAGGTTGTGCAGGAGCGGTTTGGCATTGTGAAGGCATTGATGACCACCGTTCACGCCTATACCAATGACCAGAATATTCTCGACTTTCCACACAAAGACCTGCGACGCGCCCGCGCGGCCGCTCTCAGCATCATTCCGACCACGACCGGGGCAGCCAAAGCTGTGGCGCTGGTCATCCCTGAATTGAAGGGGAAGTTCGACGGGTTCGCCATGCGCGTTCCTACACCGACCGTATCCGTGGTGGACTTTGTAGCCGAGCTGGAACGATCGGCTACGACCGAGGAACTGCACGACGCGTTCCGCGCTGCAGCTCAAGGCCCAATGGCCGGCATCTTGGAATTTTGCGAGGAACCTCTGGTCAGTGTCGATTTCAAGGGCGATACTCACTCCAGCATTGTCGACGCCCAGTTCACGTTTGTGATGGGCGGCAACATGGCTAAGGTCGTCGCCTGGTACGACAACGAATGGGGATACTCGCTGCGCACTGTGGACCTGATGCGTTTGGTCGGAGAGAAGCTCTAGCAGGGGCGCCAAGCATACTCCCTGGGTAGAGGTCGCAGAGGATACTCATGAGTAAAAAGACGATCCGTGACATTGACCTGAAGGGCAAGCGGGTGTTGGTCCGTGTGGACTTTAATGTGCCTGTCGAGGACGGCAAAGTTATCGATGACACCCGCATCGTAGCCGCCGTTCCTACCATTAAGGCTATCCTGGACCAGAAGCCGCGTGCCGTGATCCTCATGTCCCATTTTGGCCGTCCCAAAGAGGGCCCCGATCCTAAGTATTCGATCCGGCCAGTGGCGCCGGTGCTGTCCAGACTGTTAGGAACTGAGGTCGTCTTTGCCGACGACTGCGTTGGAGAGATAGCCGAGAAAGCAGTAGCAGGGCTGCCCGAAGGCGGTGTGTTGCTGCTTGAGAACACACGCTTCCACCCCAGCGAGACCAAAAACGATCTGGAACTTGCCAGTCAGATGGCCAGGTTGGGCGATGTGTATGTCAATGATGCATTTGGCTCAGCGCACCGCGCCCACTCCAGCACCGAGGGCGTGGCCCGCTTCCTGCCTGCCGTGGCCGGTCTTCTCATGGAGAAGGAGATCGAGTTCCTGGGCACTGCGCTGGAGAACCCGCGCAGGCCGTTTATGGCCATCCTAGGCGGCGCCAAGATCTCCGACAAGATCGGTGTGATCGAGAATCTACTGGGCAAGGCAGACAAGATCGTGATTGGCGGAGGCATGGCCAATACCTTTCTGGCCGCCAGAGGCATTGCCATGGGCGACTCACTCGTCGAAGCCGAGGCGTTGGACACGGCCAGGGGCCTGCTCGCCAAGGCTGGCGACAAACTGGTGTTACCGGTGGATGCTGTCATCGCCGATGCCTTTGATGCTGACGCCAAGACAAAGGTCATCGCCGTGACAGATGGCGTCCCTACAGGTTGGCGCATCCTGGACATTGGTCCGAAGACTATCGAGCTGTTCGAAGGCCAACTCGCCGACACAATGACTGTCGTGTGGAATGGTCCTATGGGTGTGTTTGAGATGGAACCGTTTGCCCAGGGTACCTTCGCTATCGCCCGCGCTGTGGCAGCCCGCACCGCCCAGGGTGCGGTCACCATCATCGGCGGCGGCGACTCGGTCTCGGCTATCAACCAGGCCGGCCTGGCCGACAAGGTCACGCACGTCAGCACCGGCGGGGGCGCCAGCTTGGAGATGTTGGAGGGCAAAGTGCTGCCGGGTCTGGCTGCACTGAATGACAAATAGATAGCTGTACAAGCATTACGACGGCGCAGGCCACATTCACCTGCGCCGTTTCGTTAGTGTGGTACAATCGTGCAAGTACGTGGGTATCCAGAATATGCCGCACCACAAAGTCACATGACAAGGAGACTTATCCCATGCGAATCCCCATCTTGGCGGGCAACTGGAAGATGTATAAGACCATCCCTGAGGCGCTGGAACTCGTGGATGCGGTGAAGGACTCGTTGGCCTCCGTGTCGGGCGTTGTAACAGCAGTCTGTCCATCGTTTGTCGCATTGGCGCCAGTGGCCGAGGCATTGAAGGGTACCGGCATCCGTGTCGGCGCACAGGACATGCACTGGGAGGATCAAGGAGCCTTCACTGGTGAGGTGTCACCTGTGATGCTCAAGGGTCTGTGCGACTTTGTCATCATCGGCCATTCGGAGCGTCGCCAGTATTTCGGCGAGACCGACGAGACCGTCAATAAGAAGATCAAGGCTGCCCTGGCGCACGGACTCACACCCATCGTGTGTGTGGGCGAGAGCTTGGAGCAGAACCGTAGCGGGGAGACCGAGACATTCGTCAGCAGGCAAGTGCGGGCGGCCTTTGACGGCATTAGCGCTGAACAGGCACGCGGCATCGTCGTTGCCTACGAGCCGATCTGGGCTATCGGTACCGGGTTGGCCGCCACCGCTCAGGATGCCAACCACATCATTGGCTCGGTGGTGAGGGCTACACTTACCAGCCTGTACGGCAGCGCTGTCAGCCAGGCCATATGCATCCAATATGGTGGCAGCGTGAATACTAAGAATGTCCGCGAACTGATGGAGCAACCTGAGATCGATGGAGGGTTGGTGGGAGGGGCGTCATTGAAGGCTGAGGATTTTGTCACGCTAGTGCGTGTGACGGCGGACTCGAAAAGTTCGACCTAAGTACTGGATAGGATGGAACGGGCGGGATGCCGCCGATCAACGGAAGCCTCGCCGGTTGTGCCGCACGATTGGTATAGCCCAGGTAACTTTGTAGAGAAGGTTGCTATGCCTCCCTGGCTTATCCCCTGGATATTGGCTGCCGTGGCTATCTGGCCACTGGTGCAAGTGGAACGCTGGATTCACAAGCACATCCAGGGCTTGGGCCTACTGCTCACCAACAACCCACAGGCTGCCGTGCTGATCTACTACATGACACTCCTGCCGGGTGTATTCTTGCATGAGGCCAGCCAATGGCTGTTGGCCAAGTTGCTGCGTGTGAAGATCAAGCGCTTTCAAATCTGGCCCGAAAAGCAGCGCGGTAACGTGATCCGGCTGGGTCTGGTTGAGATCGACCCCAAGACCGATAGCATCCGATCTACTCTAGTGGGCATGATTCCCCTGGTGACAGGCATTGCGGCCATTGCGCTGATCGGCGGAGCACGCTTCGACACTGAGGCATTGATCGCAGCGTTGGCTACCGGCGATGTACCAACGATATTTGCTGAGCTTGATACCTTCATGTCAGTGCCAGACTTCTGGCTATGGGTTTACGTGTTATTTGCCATCGCCAACGCCATGCTACCCGAAGAGCATGATCGGATCAACTGGTGGTTGCTGTTTGGCACGGCAGGCGGGGCTGCGATCTTCCTGTTGGTGCTGGACCTGAACATCCTGCTTGTAGCCTGGCTGGAAGGCCCAATGACAAAACTCGCCAACTGGGTCAGTTTCGCGCTGATCATGGCGCTGACGATTGACCTCTTTATGATGGCTCTGATTGCCCTGGCTGAGGTCATCTTCAGCCGCCTGCTGAACCGCGAGCTGGAATACCGCTAAACCAAACGAGTGTCGCGTGGTTCAGAAGCGGCGTCGTCTGGGGCTTCCGGTGTTCCTAATGGTTCGTTTTGAGTGACCGAAGGGTTACGCCTTGACAGCCATATGAACCCTACCACAGCGATCAAGGCCATCGCTATCAGAGCAATGAGCTTGTATAGCCTAGAGGGAATTAGCAGGGCCAGCCCACCGAACACCGCGCAGAACAGATAATAACCGATCACGATCTGCCGTTGGGACAGCCCCAGGTCGAGCAGACGAAAGTGCAAATGGCCGCGGTCACCATGTACCGGGTTCTGACCGCGCACCAGTCGATGGACAATTTGCCACATCACATCGAGCAGCGGCAGGCCCATCACCAGCAGGATTGCAGCCATCTTGGCTCCGCCGATGATACTCAATGCTCCCAATGTGAAGCCCAGGAAGCTGGCCCCTGATCCCAGGAAAATCTTCGCAGGAGAGAAGTTAAACGGTAGGAATCCCAACGTGGCACCCAGCAGCGCCATGGGCAGCAGCGCTACGCTGTGCTGCGGCGGATTGAGTCGAAAGACACCGTTGATGAACAACACAATGCAGGCAATCGCTACCACACCTGCGGCCAGCCCATCCAGTCCATCAAGCAGATTGACAGTGTTGGTCATTAGCCCCAGCCACAGCAGGCTGATTGTCACTGTGACAATGTAGGGAAAGTCGGGCGTCTGCCGCCCGGAGAAAGGGTCGTTGATATACTCGATGATGATCAAGAAGGCAACAGCAATAGCTGCTGCGATCAACTGGGCGATGTATTGCGGCAGCGGTTTCAGCTCCCGCCAATCGTCATACAGCCCTACCAAGAAGACGAGGGTCGCACTGACAAGCAGCCCTGTCAGGCGGATGATTTCCTTGGGATCAAAGCGAACCACGGTCAGACCGGGCGGCAGCTCACTCGGCGCTTGACCAGGATCGACGATCAGCAATTGTGAGGCCAACACTGCTGCCACGAACGCAACGTAGATCGGCACGCCCCCTGTGCGTGCGATCCGGCCCGAGTGTCTGCGCCGCCCTCCTGGCTCGGCGACGACTCCCCAACGCTCCCCCAGGTGACGCATGATCGGCGTCAACACCAGGGACACAACAAACGCCAGAGCAAATGTCATGCCGAAGGCACCCAGAGGCAGCGGTGAAGGGTTAACCGGTTCCAAACTGCCGATCCCCCGCGTCGCCCAGACCGGGCACAATAAAGCCAATATCGTTTAGACGCTCATCAATCGCCGCCACGTGGATTGGGACATCAGGGTGTGTCCGGCGCATTATGCCGATGCCCTCTGGAGCCGCGATCAGCCCTACAAACTTGATCCGGGTCGCGCCCCACTCCTTAAGCAGACTGGCCGCGGCGACTGCTGTCCCGCCAGTGGCCAGCATAGGATCAAGGATCAGGCAGACCTGCACCCGGGGCTCGACCGGGAGTTTATTGTAATACTCGACCGGACGCAGCGTACGCTCATCGCGGTAGAGACCGATATGCCACACCTCCGCTGAGGGCATCATCTCCCACACCCCATCAACCATTCCCAACCCGGCTCTCAGAATTGGGACCAGGCCAATGCGCTCACGTAGTTCCACACCTTCAGCATGACCCATGGGCGTCTCAACCGGTCGAGGGAGCAGAGCCAGGTCTTGTGTAGCTTCGTAGCACAGCAGCATGGCAAGCTCACGGACCAGCTGACGAAACTTGGTTGGATCGGTTTTCTTGTCCCGAAGACGGGTCAGCTTGTGTTGAACAAGAGGGTGTGAAGAGACGTACACACCTTGCATGAGAGTCGCAACCTCCTTGATTGCGCAGGGGTTGTCCACAGACTACAGGGATTGTACGATGTGGTGATGGCAGTGGCAACCAGCAGCCTGGGCGATTTGCCTACTCCAAGACAATGATCTGGGTTTCCAGTCTACCCAGCTGCTCGACCTCCAGAGTCACGATGTCCCCGGGCTTTAGCCACTCATTACCCCCCTCGGCTTCAGCTTCAGACAGACTACCAGTGCCCACAGCCCCCGATCCGATCACCTCACCCGGAAACAACGTCACATCTTGGGATGCATGCGCGATCATCTGGGCAAAGGTCCAGTGGATGTCACGCAGATTGCCGTGGGACTGTTCGACGCCATTAACTTGGCCTGTCATAACGAGGTCGTAGCGAAGCTCTGCGCCTTCTCCTATCTGGCGGTCTTCGAGCTCATCGGGTGTGACCAGGGCTGGACCGAGGGTTGTGGCAAAATCCTTGCTTTTCGTGGGGCCCAACCCCATGCTCATTTCTTGCTGCTGCACGTCACGCAGGCTCCAGTTGTTCATGATGGTGTAGCCTGCAATGTGGTCCGCAGCTTCCTCTGGCGAAATATCAAAGCCCTGTTTGCCGATGAAGCACGCAACCCCCAGCTCGTAGTCGAGAGCTGTACCCTGACGTGGCATAGGGAGCGGCTCATCCGGCCCAGAGATAGTGAGTGGATTGCAGTAGTAAAACACAGGCACTTCATACCATGCCTGCGGGATCGGCTTGCCCTGTAGCCGAAAGGTGTTGCGCACGTGTAACTCGAAGGCGCAGAAGTTGCGCAGAGTGCGCACCTCGCGCAGTGGCGAGAGCAGAAACACCTCAGAGCGCTGACGGGCGACAGGCCGCCGACCCGCCCCCCGTAGTTGCAGACAGTCCTCGCTGGCTAGCAGGTCCAGCAGCGTTCTGAGATGCTCATAGGTATCTGACCAAGCTCGCAACAAGCTATGCATGGTGGAGGGCAAATCTCGTGCCCGGAAACCGCGTGCGCCCTGTGCCCATGTTTGAGCCACATGTAGATCGATCACGCAGTGATCGTTGAGCAGAGCACCCAATTTAATGATCGCCGTCTGGGGATCGACTGGACGTTCAACATAAGATACCAGCTTCACAGGTCACCTCCGGTGTCTTGCCAGAGAGTAGTTCCCTCTGCATTGTAAGCCCAGGCAGACAGGTAGAAAAGAGGTGCTGCAAGGAAAGCAGCAGGCCATGAGGGTGAAGCGCCAACCCGTGTCAAAGAACCCTCATGGACCCTTCCAATCCGACGGAAGCAAGTCCCATCACCATCAGAAGATGGCAGACTTTCTCGAAGAATGGTTGACGGACATCTCTCGGCCTACTATACTTACCAGGTGACTAACCAAAAACCAATCTACAGGAGTCGACTAGGTTATGGTGAGCCAGGAATTGCTCGATATCCTGCGCTGTCCAGTTGCAGTGCATTACACTGACAGGGGAGATGATCCAGGACGGCTAGAGCTAGTCCACGGCTGTTGGCTGGTGTGCGCCGATTCGGGTTATAAATATCCCATCATCGATGACATCCCGGTAATGTTGGTCGAGGTAGGAGAAAAATACAAAGACATCCCTGTCGATAAACTGCCTGTCCCACCGCCCAAGGACGATGTTACTCCATCAGCACCGGAATAACCCGATCCAGCGCCTTCGGTATGTGAACTATTTCGGACCATTCCTACGCAGAACTTGACGCGCGACGGAAAGGGGCGCGGTTATGGCCGAGATGTTGCCTCCCACTACTCGCATCCTGGTGATCGACGACGACCTCGATCTGCTGTTATTGCTGAGCAAGATGCTAGCGCGCATTGGCGCTACGACCAAGACTGCTGCTACAGGTGCGGAGGGCCTCGACCTGCTCAAGAACGAACATTTTGACCTGCTGATCCTCGACTTGATGCTGCCTGACCTGGACGGGTATGAGATACTCTCACAGATTCGTGAGTCAGCACAGTTTGAACATATGCCGATACTCATCCTATCTGCCAGAGCAGACCCTGAGGCCATCACCAAGGGGCTTGAGCTAGGCGCTGACGGATACCTGACCAAGCCTTACTTGCCTAATACCCTCACGAGCCGTGTGCGGGTGCTGCTGGCCCAAGGGCGGCGAGTGTAGGAGTTGCACTCGATGACTTCAAGGGAAGAGAGACCTCTTCCCTAATTTTCACCAATCTTCCT
Organism: Anaerolineae bacterium; assembly: GCA_034435375.1. Taxonomy (GTDB): domain Bacteria; phylum Chloroflexota; class Anaerolineae; order Aggregatilineales; family UBA3940; genus DAOTXR01. The sequence goes on along the minus strand of DAOTXR010000048.1, from coordinate 11,703 downwards.
CTTCTTCCCCTGCAAAGTGGCCAGGTGGAGGCTCATCAAGGTCCTCTTCGAAGTACTCTCCATCGATCGGATCGTCATAGGGAGCTGGAAGTGCACGCCTGCGGTACTGATCGGCAATAGGCGAACTGCCACTGTGCAGTTGACTGTAGCGCAGCCGCCGTTGCCCCAATTGATAATCATGCAGCGCCGAGCGCAACTCTGTGCGTTTCTTACGCTTCATCATTCGTGCGATGAACCAGGCGATGGTCATGGTGGGAATGACCTGCGTGCCGGGAATTAGACTCTCAAAGATAGTAACCATCTGCAATGACTGGAGGCCGAGCAGCTCCAAGATGACCCACGAAATCGGGGCTGAGAAGAAGTCGAAAACCAGATCGAGCAGATCGAGCGCCAGCGGTACTGTGATCGGGATATGTTGCAAGGTCTCAAAAAAATCAGCCTCTTCGGGTATTTCGATCCGCGCGATCTGGCGCGCAGCAACGACGAGCAAGGCTATAGCGGCGATCAGCGCTGTAGCCATGCAGATCGCCAGTACAATCAGTGCATCGCCCAGACGCACACTTTCGATAGTCGATAGGTCCACAAGAACACCATCCTTCTCATGCAGCCAGACGCATCACACCGCCTCGGTAATCACCTCGGTGATCAGATCCGTCATTGACACAATGCCCACCAAGTTGCCGCAGTCCATCACCGGCACGTGCCCAATCCCCATTTGCCGAAACAGGCGTGCAATATACTCGACCTTCATGTCGGGTGGCACAGTGACCACAGGTTTGGTCATGATCTCGTGAACCAGAACCTGATCGGGATCGCGTCCTTCGGACAGGACTTTGTGTACGATGTCGGAATAGGTGATGATGGCGTATGGGTCTGAGTCATGGCGCGGCACAATGATGAGGCTCCGCACTCCTTCGAGCCGCATCGTCGCTGCGGCGCTGGACACTGTTGCGTCTCCCAGGATAGTCGCGATCTCAACCTGCATCACATCTCTGGCACACAGGTCATACTTCGCCACCATATCCCTCCTCGCAGCCGCAAAGTTCAATGGGCCACAGGCTCAGATCATCTCCGATCTCTCTATGGCCTAGATTATGTTCCGACTGACCTCAGGACACAAATCGGCTGCGGCAGGCTAAAGGGCAGGTCTACTCTAAGAGACGGCATCGTGCATCACGTGGCCTGTGGCCGTCTACTGTGTGAGCATGAAGGCAATCAGGTCTTCAATGTCTTGTGTGCTGAGCAAGCTGGCGTAGTTTTTGTTCATCAGATCCTCAAATCCATCGACCACATAAGCCGACGGCTGCGTGATCGACTGGCGTAGGTACTCCTCCGCCGAAAGCTCGGTGCGAGTTGCAGCCCGCTCACCAATACCCTGCAACGATGGTCCTACCAGGTCTGTACCATCCAGGGTGTGGCAGCTTGCGCAGGGAATTTGGCTCGCACCACCGGTTTCGAACAGATCACGGCCCCTGGCTGGATTTCCAAGCGAGGTAGATGCCGATTCGTCGCTGCTGGGACTTTCTCCACAGGCAGTCAGGACAAACAGCGTCAGCATGGCAACCATCAGGGCCCAAGCTTGTCTCATTGAAACATCTCCCTTAGCGCGTAGATCGATCAAGGTCTGAAGAGTATATAGCGCAAAGTATACTTCTCAGGTTTCGACCCTCGCAATACACTGCCATAGCGAGTTTCAATCCCGCCCAGACAGATAGACCATGGGTTGAGATGGTCATCGAACTCTGGTCCCGGTTTTGGAGCATAGAGCTGGTTGAACCAGAATATGATAGAATATGCTTAAGGTCTGGCTTTGGGATTGAATTCTGCATCGTTAATTGGGTGATTGGGAAAGATGTAGTGGTATGAATGCACGACTTGCCTGGATTCCCGGAATCGTTGCGATAGCTGCTGTCGCTATCGGCGCTCTTGCCCTTGCTCAACCTGATCGCGTTGAGGCGACGCTAGTGGTAGCTCAGGGGCAAGCAACCGTCATACAGAACACAACTGCACTGCTCGTATTCAGGACCGAGTCGACGGCTACCATACCAGCAGGCAGCGCCATCACCATCCAGGCTGGTGATGTCATTCAGGTTAGCGCTGACTCTGCCGCTCAGTTGCATCTATTCGATGGCAGCAGGGTCGACCTGTTGCCGGGGTCTCGCTTGCAGGTTTCTCGATTAGAGGAGTCGCCGACCTACTGGATCCGGCTTGATCTGGTAGCTGGCGGTGTTGTGGCTCGGGTGATCCACTTGTTGGGCGCGAACGACGGCTTTGAGATCGCTACACCCTCCTCAACGGCCTCGGTCCGCGGGACGATTTTCACAGTTCTGGTGATCGACCAGGTGACCAGCTATATTTCGTGTGATGAGGGGATGGTTGCTGTTACCGTAGGTGGCCAAGAAGTTGAGATACGCTCCGGGGAGGAAGTAACGGCAGTTTTAGGACAGCCATTGCTGGTTGCGCCGCAGTCATCAGGCAGTGCGCCGACGCCCACACCGCCTGAGCCATCTCCGCGCGGAGACAGCAGCACCCAAGTGATCCCTAGCGCGCCAGGCAGCGCCGAACCGGCCAGTGTGACAACGACCACAAGTCCCCCGACCTCGACAGTACCGGGCGCAAGAACTCCCGTGGCATCACCATTCAGCTCATCCACAGCGACCACGGATAGTGGTACGCCTCGATCTCAGAATCAGTCCCCGTCGAACCCGCCCACCCAAAATCGACCGCCAAGCCCAGTCCTGACCAGCGGGGCACCCACTCAGGCCCCAACAGTTCCACCTACGCAGGTCCCCACTCCCATACCTGTGCTGCCGACTGACACGCCTGCCCCGCCAACGGACGCCCCTGTTCCAACTTCGCCCCCACCGACGGAACCGACGGACTCTTGCCCTGGCAACAGCTGCGGGCCGTTGCCTACTCAGTCGAACGCCTGCAACGGCCCGGCAGGGGCGCACAATCCGCACTGCCAGCCGACTCCAACTCCGTGACAGTGCTGTCGATGGCGCTAAATCGCAGGGGCATCCTCGTTAGGATGCCCCTGTTCTCTCAAACATGGCGTTAACTCACAGGCCTACCAGCGCTGCAAATTTCTCCTGCGAGTGCTTTCGCACATTGTCATGAATGCTCTGCCCGTGGCTGTCCATTGTGACGACCACCGGGAAGTCTTCTACGTCGATCACCCACATAGCTTCTGGCACACCAAATTCCAACTTGTGGACGGTGACCACTCGCTTCACCGACTGGGCAATCAGAGGCGCAGCCCCGCCAATGGCATGGAAGTACACGGCAGGCTGCTCCTGGCAGGCCCTGAGTGTGCTCGCACCCATGCCGCCCTTGCCGATTACGCCCTTCAGGTTAAAGTGTTTGATCACGTCAGCCTGGTAAGGCTCTTCGCGAATGCTGGTCGTCGGCCCAGCGGCCACAAATTCATAGGAACCATCCGGTTTTTTGGAGACAACTGGCCCACAGTGATAGATCACACCGCCATTGAGCAGCCGCTTCAGCTCCTCGTGAAGCTCTACATCCTCCGGCGCTACCATCTTACTACGGACGAAGTGCTCGACCATGAACTTGTGGGCTGCATCACGTCCTAGAACAACAATGCCGCACAGGTCTACCGTATCGCCGATGTGGAGTGCGCGGATCTGCTCGTCCGAGATCGGGATGGTTAGTCTATGATGCATACACCACCTCCCCATTGGGCTTGACTTCCATGCTGCCGCGACGGTTGGCCCAGCACATGTAGGCAATAGACACAAAGAAGCACGCCGGCAGGCGATGCTGCACGCCAATCTTGACCCCCAGTACCGTTGTCCTGCCGCCAAAGCCCATCGGGCCAATGCCCAACTCGTTGGCCTGTTCGAAGATTTGCTTCTCGAGCGCTGCCAGCTCTGGGTTGGGATTCACGTCTCCGAGCGGGCGCAGCAACTGCTGTTTGGCCTTGACATAGCTTGTACCTCGGTCACCACCGATGGCCACGCCCAGCACGCCTGGCGCACAGCCCTCACCCTGAGCCTGGTACACGGCATCGAGCACCACCTTGCGCACGCCATCCAGATCGCGTCCAGCGTTCAGGCGGTTGTCGGGCAGGCTGTACTGCGCTGATGAGTTCTCACAGCCGCCACCCTTCAGGATCAGATCGACGTGCAGGTGATCCTCGTTCCATTCGTAAAAGTGAATAGTTGGGAAATCTTCACCAGTGTTATTGCCGCTGTTCTTGCCCGTCAAGCTATCGACCGCATTCGGACGCAGGTAGGCCCTTTCCGTGGCGACGATCATCGATCTGATGATCTGTTCCCTCAACGCGATGGTTGACATGCCTACCGGATAGTGCACCTCGAAGATAGGTGTGCCGGTGTCCTGACAGATCGGGCGGGAGGATGCGCGAGCAATTTCTACATTCTTGATGATCGTATCCAGCGCTCCTGCCGCCGCAGACCCCGGCTCCTCGCGCTGTTTGGCCTCATGGAGAACCTCTTCCATATCAGGGGCCAGTTCCGTGGAGGTACGACGCACCAGCTCGACAAAAGCGTCGGTCAGGTCAAGCTCACTCAGTTTGGACATAGGCTTCCTTCCCCAATCTCCGTGGCTAACGGGTCATTATCCCGGCTACTGCCTCCGGGGTGAAAGAAAGTACGGTGATCGTCCCGTAGACGAAAGCTGCCACGAAGACCACAATCGCGATTCCTGCCAGCGCCTTCTTGATTCTTGACACCTGTTCAATGTCTATCAGGACGGCATAGGCGCCTGTGAGGGCATGTATCAGCACACAGAACAGGAACGCGATATCAATGGCCTTCCAGATCGGCTGGCCCATACGCCAGATGACGCTCTCAAAATCCACATGAAATGGCATCCCAAATTGGTTCGGGCCGGGCACGTAGTGTAGGAACACCATGTGAATAGTCAGAAACACCAGCAGTCCAATAGCACTGATTCGCTGTAGTTGCCAGACGCGCATGGTTTCCTCCTAGCCCTGCAACATGAACAACAAGATCGGGACGCCACCTGCGATGGTCACTAACGCAAACGTGATGAACATCGCGTAGAACATGCTCTTGCGATATTCTGTCATGTTGAAGTAGTGAACGATCAACAAGCGAATGCCGTCAAAGCCATGGTACACCACCGCTGCGAGCAGCGCGATCTCTGCCAACTTAAAGAAGGGGGTCTGTACCATGGCCAGTCTCTGATTAAAAGCCTCTGGCCCCTGGGTGATCGAGCCAATCACCCACATGTGGAGGAACAGATACAGCACCAGCGCTACCCCTGCGATACGACGGAACAGGAAGCTGATAAACCCGGTTGATTTATACATTCGCATCCTCCCTTATCAGGACCCGATCCCTATCGGCTGATTCAGCCTCTTCTGGCGCTCGCGGCGATCTTCCTCAAATGCCTGCCGCTTCTGGGCGAGCTTGCGCAGCGTCTCAATAGCTGCCGTAGGATTGAGATTCTTCGGGCAGGCATCGATGCAATTGAAGATCGTGTGGCAGCGATAAACGCCATCGTCTCCGGCCACGTCAGCCAGGCGTTCGCCAGGTATGCTGTCGCGCGGGTCCATCACACGCAGGAAGGCCTTCAGGAGCGCATGCGGGCCGATGTACTTTTTGGTCAGCGCCACGACCTGACACGATGAATAACACGCTCCACACATGATGCACTTCTCGGCATCACGCAGCGCCGCGACCTCCGCAGGGCTGACACGGAACTCTTTCTCCGGGACGTCCTCTGGGGGGATCAGCCATGGTTTGACGCGCAGATACTGCTCCCAGAAAAGCGTGCGGTCCACCACCAGATCTTTGATGATAGGCAGGTACGGCAATGGGCGGATCGTGATGCGTCCCCTGTGATCCAGATGATCCTTGAGTGGCTTCTCGCATACCAGCATGTTCTGACCATTCACGCACATGGCACAACTGCCGCAGATGGCATGGCGGCAGCTTCGCCGGAAGGTAAGGCTGCCATCTTGCTCGTGTTTGATCTTGTGCAGAGCATCCAGGATGGTCATGCCCTGAGTGACTTCGATCTGGAATTCCTGGAGGTAGGGCTTGCGATCTGTATCCGGGTTGAAACGCTGGACGCGCACGGTTGCGATCTGCTTATGTCCGTTTGTTGTCATAGGAGTCGTCGCCTCCGCATCCTAATACTTCCGCTCCTGAGGGGGATATTTCTCCCAGTTGATGTTGACCGACTTGTAACTCAGCATTGGCAGCCCATCCGGACCTTTAAGCGCCACTGTGTGCTTCAGCCAGCGCTCATCGTCGCGCTTGGGGTAGTCCCTGCGATAGTGCGCGCCCCGGCTCTCGGTGCGATCCAGCGCCGCCGCAACTATCACTTCGCTGAATGCCAGCAGGTGGCCCGTCTCCAGCGCCGCCAGGAGATCAGTGTTAAAGCGACTGCTGGTATCCATGACTCTGGCGTTCTCGAAGCGCTGCTGCAATGTTTTGATTGTGCTGAGCGCAGCCTTGAGGCCAGCCTCGTCGCGGTAGATGCCACAGTTGCTCGTCATAGTTGCCTTGAGGGCTTGGGCAATCGGTTCAACCCGCTCGCCGGTGATATTCTCCATCAGACGCCGAACCCGCTGCCGGCTTCGCTCTGCCGGGTCGCCACTGATCGGCTGGAGCACAGCGCCGCTCTTAACAAACTCAGCCATGGCATAGCCCGCACGTCGTCCAAACACTGAAGCATCGAGCAGGCTGTTAGTGCCCAGACGGTTTGCGCCATGCACCGAGATGCAGGCACATTCACCGGCAGCGTAAAGACCGACAATGGGAGTACCTTCTGTATCAGCTATCACCTGGCCGTCAGCATTGCAGGCAATGCCCCCCATACTGTAGTGCGCCGTTGGCTGAATCGGCGTGGGAGCTTCAATGATGTCTACACCGGAGAAGTTGAGCGAGATCTCACGCACCTGTGGCAGCCGTTCCATGATTTTCTCGCGGCCCAGGTGGCGCAGGTCCAGGTAAATGCCCTGCCCGTCCGGGCCAATGCCGCGCCCCTCGTCGATCTCGGTCTGCTCAGAGCGGCTCACCAAGTCACGTGGAGCTAGCTCCATCTTGCCGGGCGCATACCTCTCCATGAAGCGCTCGCCGTCTTTGTTAAGCAAGTATCCACCTTCACCGCGGGCAGCTTCGCTGAGCAGGATGCCGTGCCCATACACGCCAGTCGGATGATACTGGACGAACTCCATGTCCATCAAAGGGACCCCAGCATTATAGGCAATAGCTACGCCATCCCCGGTATTGGCGTGCGCGTTCGACGTGATCTTGTAGGCGCGTCCGTATCCACCTGTGGCAAACATCACTGCCTTAGCACGTATGGTGTAGATCTTGCCGGTGAGGATCTCCATCGCTACGATGCCCCGGCAGACGTTGTCCTCGATAATAAGGTCCATAGCATACCATTCGCTGTAGAACTTAACCCCATGCCTGAGCGCCTGCTCATGAATGGTATGCAGAAGCACGTGGCCGGTCCAGTCGGCAGAGTAGCAGGCACGCGGTGTGCTGTGGCCCCCGAAGCGACGCTGAGCAATGCGCCCGTCGGGTGTGCGGCTGAAGACACAGCCCATGTGCTCATATTCGTACACGATCTCAATAGCATCTTTGCACATGATCTCGATGGCGTCCTGATCACCCAGCCAGTCTGACCCCTTGATGGTGTCGAACATGTGCAGTTCCCAGTTGTCGATAGGCTCAGCGCCAGATGGGATCTGCTCCAGGGGTCCTTCTGGACCAGAGTCGGGCACCGGGCGGACATTGCTCAATGCAGCGGCAATCCCACCCTGCGCAGCGCTGCTGTGCGAGCGCAGCGGATGAATCTTCGAGAGCACAGCAACGTCCTTGACACCCTCCCGGCGGGCGACCATGGCGGCCCAAGTCCCAGCCAGTCCGGCTCCGACGATGACTACATCATGGGTAATTGTTTCTGTCGACATAGCGCTCCTTCTTTAATAAGAACCAAAGAGGATGCAGGACCAGAGGATCAATGTCTTGCTTGGAGGGACAACAAAAGAGCTGCGCCGCACGGTTGTCTGTCTCTTCAAATCATCCTCATCATACGTGTGATCGAGAAGGGGATATGAGTGTCACAAGTCAGCACGCCTAGATGACAAGTATCCCGATCTCTGTCCGCCAATGTCATGGTTGAGTATCACAGTAGGCTACCTGGGGAAGCTCGAGCGATCCGGCCCCACAACAGACGGTATGGAACCTACCTGCGACTATTTTCGTCTTACGAATGAGCAGCAAAGTGGTCGAGGTGGTATGCTTGCCGCGACAAGGAGAAGAAACGCATGGGCAGGAACCTCACTCCGCAGGAAAAGGACCGACAAGCCAGCCTAGTGGCTCAGGGCCAGTCTCCCCACGAGGAATCAGCCGAAGATCAGCGCCCGTCGCTAGTTTGGCTTTGGGTGCTGGTAGGGATCATCGTTCTGGTGGCATTTGCTGCTGGCGCACTGGCAGGCTTCTTGGGTGGCCGCATTTATGAACGATCCAGGCATCCCGAACCTGCTGTTTGGCAAGATACCTACTGGCTGATCGGTGCACTGCTGATAGACGGCGAGGGTGGCGTGTACTTGCAAGCGCTGTACCCCGGTGGCCCGGCGGCCAACGCCGGTCTGGCGGAGAGCGATCGGCTGGTATCCATCGATGGTAACCTCACCAACACTGCCGAGATAGCAAACAGTATTTTGCTGGGCCACAGCCCTGGCGATAGGGTACTTGTCACCATTGAGCGCAACCACAGCTTTGAACAGTATGCCGTGACTCTGGGTATGTTCGTCCCCTTCGGCCCAACAACTGTGATCCCATCGCCGACTCCGCTCCCATTGCCCACACCCTATGGAACCTACGAGGAAGCACATCTCGGCGTTTACTACCGCATGCTTGAACCTACTGATCGCTTTGCTGTCTCTGAGGGGGCCTTGATTGTGACCCTTTTCGGGTCGGGTACTCCCGCCGAGCTGGCTGGCTTGCAGCCCGGTGACATCATCACGGCAGTCAATGATGAGCCAGTCACACAGACTAACACGCTTGGACAGGTGCTCAATCGCTACTCACCTGGCGACGTGATCAATCTGGATGTCAGCCGCCCTGATGGCAGTTTCACGGTGAATGTCGTCCTTGGTGGTGGATGAGCTTTTGACTCCATAAGCCAGAGGCAGACCTCTATAGTAGGTCTGCCTCTGGGTAGTTCCTCGGCATTGTGCCCTCTTTGGCAGGGCTGCATGCCCAAAGCCTTTGTCTGTGCCTATCTATCCCTCCGCCGTGGCCAGCAAACGTGCATCCTCTTCTCGCGCTACCTGCTGACCCTCTTCGACATTCACGCGCGTCAGCAGGAAGATGCCAATGAGGAAGAACGCGATCAGGCTCAGGATAGCAGGGCGGCTGCTGTTGAAGGCAAATGCTGCGCCTGCAAACAACAACGGCCCCAACAGCGATGCAAACTTCTCCATCACGCCAAACAGCCCAAAGAACTCACCGCTCTTGGCTGCCGGGGACATGCTGGCGTACAAACTGCGGCTGAGTGCTTGGCTGCCCCCTTGTACCATGGCCACCATCCAGGCCAGGAACCAGAACTCCACTGTTGAGTTGAGAAAGAATCCCCATACTGAGATCGCGGCGTAGATGGCCAGCGCCAGGATGATACTGCGTTTTGTATCCAGCCTCTCGACCAAGCCGACAAATAACTTGCCTGCCACCAACGCAAACAGTGTACCTGCTGCCTGGGTTGCCAGCACTATGCCAATGATCAGCCCCAAGTTGTTCTGGCGGATCGGGGGCAACACAGTCACCGACGCGACAGCCATCACGTTGTCCTGGCTGGCTTCGTTTGCCTCACCAGTGTTGATCAGCGTTAAGACGTGCTCGCCCGGCGAGTCGGCAGTGAATGTCTCCGTCACGCCATAACGAGGAGCCACATTGTAAGCATCGATCAGAAGTGGGCCGTCTGTTTCCTCATCAATCGCCGGCTGCTTGTCGATCTCCACAGCCCAGACGCCGTGATCAGGCCCGGTGTTGTACGCCAATGTGACTCTCTGTCCGTTAAAGTTAAAATTCATCTGGGCACCCGGCTCGCTGGTCTGAGCATAGATGATGTCTTCGGGTACGCCCCCAAAAGGGGTCTGCAAGAATCCGACGATCCCACCTGCAGCGAGGTCTTCGCCTGGGATCACCATGCGTGACCAGTCGCCCGACAGTACTAGATGACCACTGTCAATCGTCCAGGTGCCGTCTCCGACGTGCGTATCAGTGTTCTCATAGAGCGGCAGCGGCGCACCTGAGATGTCACTGGGCAGGAACTTCAGGCCCGCCCAGCCCATCGTAGGCAGCATTACAAGATTGAACAGGATGAAGGCCAAAAAATAGGGGCGATGCTTTGCTGAGCTATCTGGCAACCGCCCAAAGATCAGACTGAAAGGGATACCTACAAATTGCACCAGCAGCAACGCCAGGATCAGTTCAAGCGTACCGAAGCCCAACTCTGCACCATAGATCGCCGCCAAACCGATGATTGTTCCGATGCCGTCGTTGTAGATGATGAAAGCGATCAGCATCTTGAACAACTCTTTGTACTGGCGAATGTTGCGAAGAGTCTCGCCCAGCCGCTTGAAACTGATCGACACGACGTTGCCAGCCCCTCGCAAGGACACCGGTGCAGAAGGCGGTTCCGGAACACGGATGAGCAAGGGGATGCTGAACACAGCCCACCAGATAGCCACACTCAGGAACGAGAGTCGTGGGCCCCATGTCCCTGGCAGGATCCAGATCATTGCTACATTGATAGCCAACAACAGGCCACCCCCCAGGTATCCCAAGGCATATCCCAATGCCGAGACGCGATCCCGGTCCTTCTCTTGGGCAACGTGTGGCAACAATGCATCGTAGAACGTCAGCGAGCCATTGAAACCAATGCGGCCCAGCACCGCCAGGACTGACGCCAGGAGGAAATCACCAGTAGTGACGAGCACCAGCAGTCCGGTCGCGATGATGCCCAAGCCAGCGAAGATCGAGAGAAAGACCTTTTTGCCGCGCATCACGTCGGAGATGGTGCCTAGAATGGGTGACATGATGGCCGTGATCAGCAACGAAATGCTCAGCCCCAGGCTCCAGTAGCCGGTAGCAATAGCCTCACTGGGCAGGTTGGCGCCAGCCACCTGGCTATAGTAGATGGGGAGCACGGCAGCCAGGATCGTCGTGGCAAAGGCTGAGTTGGCCCAATCGTACATAGCCCAGGCCCGCGAACGGCGTCTGTATTCGCGTTCGTCAACGATTGGTCCAGTAGCAGCGGTAGCTTCGAGAGCAGTCATGGAGTCTGCCTTTCAGAACCAGGAGTAGCAGGGTCAACGTATTTGAGAAGGTATGATATGATCGGCCAGCAGAGATGGCAAAATGGCCTGGTTACACCACCAAAGCCTCTCGGCAAGAGAAGCAGTTCTTGGAGGCAGCCAGAGCGTGTTATGCACTTTCGAAAAATTAGAAGCAAAAGCCGGAAGAATTAAAATTCTTCTCTCGCAAGGCTCGATTGATTGAATAAGGTCGAGAGAAGAAGTTCATAACACACTTTAGTTAGTTGTTGAATGGGGAGTGCAAAAGAAAGGTCTTCTGGCGATGGCCGGCTCTCCCACCCCGTTGCCAGGGCAGTACCAGAGGCGCTGACGGGCTTAACGACCGGGTTCGGGAAGGGACCGGGTGTGGCCCCGTC
>DAOTXR010000047.1:0-87376 GCA_034435375.1 Anaerolineae bacterium | reverse complement strand
CTTCAAGCGCTATGTGCTCAATAATCGCGATGGCATGGGTTATGCTGACCTGTATGAACAGGGCATTCATATTGGCTCAGGACCGATTGAGAAAGCGGCTGACCTCGTCATCAATCGCCGCTGTGAACTGCGCAGCATGACCTGGTATCGCAGCACAGCTAATGGCATTTGTAACCTCCGTGCCTTTCGCCTCAACGGCTCTCAACGCTGGCAGGCGTTCTGGGATTCTTGATTTCCCATAAATTGTCCTGCTACCCAATGAATACGCCCCTTTGACGGTGAAGGCTGACTGCCGTATACTTTTAGGTGTATTGGCCGGAGTGGTGGAACGGCAGACACCCGCGACTCAAAATCGCGTGCCTTCGGGCGTGTGGGTTCAAATCCCACCTCCGGCACTGGGCAGGCCCAGGCCAGGTTGAACTCCTGCCGGGCCTGTATTTTTACCCGTTGCAGGGCCTGTGAAGTAAAATACATCGAAGGATATGCCTCACTTCGCCCTCCATACCAGCCTGTGGATGGCTGTCCAAGGATAATGGCTGTGTTGCGAACGCTTCTTGTGCTTCTGGTCGGGCTGGGATTGGGCGCGCTGGGTGGTTCAATCTTTGGCTGGTTGGTGCCTATCCAGGACATCTCTACTGGTTTTGATAAGTTGAGCCTGGATTACAAGGCTGACTATGTCGTCATGGTCGGGGCCTCCTATGCCCTTGACAACGACTGGGACCTCGCCCAGGCCCGTCTGGGCCGCCTCGCCGAACCTGACCCGGCAGGTTACATTGTGCTGCTGGCAGAGCAGTATATTGCCGAGGGGCGCAATCCTGATGATATTCGCCACCTGGTGCGCCTTGCCGCCCGGTTCGGCTACACGACACCTCCCATGCTTCCCTACATTCCCCCTTCCGATTCGGGGTCCTGACCATGTACCATCGCAAGCAGCGTTTCCCATGGGCGGCCCTGATCGTGGGCTTACTGTTGGGTGCCATCGGAGGGCTGGCCTATGCCTGGTTCCTAAACCCGGTGAGGTTCGTGAACATTGGCCCGGACCGGCTCAGTGCTGAGGATCAGCAGACCTATGTCCTGCTGGTCAGCGAGACGTACATGCAGGACCGCGACCTCGACCGGGCGCGTGCGCGGCTAAGTGCGCTGGGCGTTCGGGACATGGCCAACCTGGTTGCCGTCCAGGCCGATGCAGCGCTGTTGCGCGGAGCTGCCTCGGAGGAGGTGCGTGCCCTCTCAACCCTAGCCGAAGCACTGGGAGCACGCCCTATGGCAGCAGAAGTATTTTCTGGCTCCGCCGTGCCCACCTCCGCGCCGCCTGTGGAGGCTACTGCCACCCCGACGTTCCAGGGCATGCCTAGCCCTGTTCCTGCGCCGACTCTTGAACTGCCGACCGTGACACCCGTACCCCAAAGACCCACCTCTACCCCCGATTTGCTTCCTGAAGCTGGCCTTAGCCTGCTCGAATTGACCCCTATCTGCGAGGACGGCTATCCATCAGGCCGTATTGAGGTGTATGTTTTCGACGAGGCTGGCCTCGGCATCCCCGCCGTGAGGGTGCGGGTTGAGTGGACAGGAGGGCAGGAGACGTTCTTCACCGGCTTGAAGCCCGACGTCGATCTCGGATATGCCGACTTTGACATGGCGCCCGATACAGTTTACGTTGTGACGCTCGTTGGGATTGGCGAGCCGGTCGTCGGCATTGACAGCACAGCATGCCTTACCGCCTCGGGCCAGACGGTTCTGCCAACCTACCGGCTCGTATTTGGGCCACCGGAGTCGGGTGAAGGGAACCCGTAGCTGACCGTGGACAAGCGACTTGGAGCCGGTGGGCAAATAGGGACTTCACGCGCCGCTTGTGGTATAATTCCGTTATGGTTTGCCCCCGCTGGGCAAAACCCTATCTGGCTTACAGTCGGGCATAAACATCGCTTATCGAGGGCCATGTGATGGATATGGTCAGGGTTGAGATCGATAGTATTCGTGTGAGTCTGATGTCCCAGGATCGGGTCATCGTTCTTAAGGACCAGGAGTCAGATCGCTACCTCCCTATCTGGATCGGGGCTCCGGAGGCAGAGGCTATTCGCGTAGAGCTTCAGGGTGTGCCCATTACTCGTCCCCTGACACATGACCTCATCAAAACTGTGATCCTCGAGTTGGGCGGCCAGGTCGAGCACATCGTGGTCAATGACCTGCGCAATGACGTGTTCTACGCCAGGGTCAGGGTCAGCCTCAACGATCGCACAGTGGACATCGACTCGCGGCCTAGCGACGCCATCGCGCTGGCGGTGCGGGCGAAGGTGCCTATTTTCGTGGCCGAGTCGGTGATGCAGAGAGCTGCTATCCAGCCTGAGCAGGAGATCACGGGGGAGGCCGAGCTGAGCGAACCGCCAGTGGAGGGGCCTCCTCGTCGAAGCAAAAGGCCGGAAGAGCCGCGGGCCAGCGATACGGACCTGAGCGCCTTCAAGGACTTCCTGGACTCGCTCGACCTAGATGATCTGGGAGAGGAGAACTAGTTCCTAACGGCCCCCCTGCCGACCCAGCTGCCCCCGCTCCCGCATGCTTGCACATGACCGGCAAATACTTATACTGTCCTCAAAAGCGGGGCGTGGTAGCCCCGCTGACTCATCTTTAATCGGTCCTGGCCCAGCGTGTAGGGCTGGCCCGATAGTGAAACTAGAGACCATGTCGCAGTCATTGTCTGATCTACGGACGGACCAACTCGCACCGCACAGCGTCGAAGCGGAAGAGGCCGTGCTGGGGTCGATCCTAATCGACCCGGAGGCGTTGTTCGAGGTGCTGTCGTTCCTGCGCGCTGACGACTTTTTCATCATCCGCCATGCTTGGATCTGGGAAGCCATTCTCAAACTGCATGAGCGGCGCGACCCCATTGATTACCTGACAGTCGTTACCGAGCTTGAACAGGCGGGCCGGCTCGAGGAGGTGGGCGGTGCGGCTTATATTCTCAGCCTGATCAACAAGACGCCCTCGGCGCTGAACGTGCAGGGCTACGGGCGCATCGTCGAGCGGATGGCTGTACGTCGTCGTCTGTTGGATGCCGCCAGCCAGATCGCACGTGTGGCTCATTCCGAGGAAACCGACATCGACGAGGTGATCAGCAAGGCTGAGCAGGCCGTTTTTGAGGTTACTGAGCGTCGCCTGGCCCGCGAGCTTACCCCGATCAAGGATGTAGTGAGCAGCTACTTCGATCATGTCAGCCTGCTGGCCCGCCACCAGGAAGAGGTGATGGGCATCCCCACTGGCTTCATCGACCTGGATCGGTTGCTGGGCGGAATGCAACGTTCTGACCTGTTGATCATTGCGGCGCGCCCTGGCATGGGCAAGTCAAGCTGGCTGAACAGCGTGGTCATGAATGCAGCTCGCCGTCACCAACGGGTCGCGGTCTTTAGCCTGGAGATGAGCAACGAACAGCTGGTGCAGCGGTTCATCAGTGCTGAGACCAACATTCCATCACACAAGCTGCGTGAGGGGCGTCTTGACGAGCGCGACTGGTCGCAATTTGTCGCTGCCACTCAGAATATCGGGGACCTGCCGGTTTTTATGGATGACACGCCTGCATTGAGCACGCAGGAACTGCGCACCAAGGCTCGCCGTCTGTATCTGGAGTACAGCCTTGATCTGATCGTGATCGACTACCTACAGCTCATGACTACCCCCTATCGTTCTGAAAATCGGGTTCAGGAGATTTCCTTTATCTCACGCTCGCTGAAGCAGCTGGCCCGCGAGCTGAATGTGCCGGTCATCGCAGCTGCACAGCTCTCCCGTGCAGTTGAGCAACGCATCGATAAACGTCCGCAGCTCTCAGATCTCAGGGAGAGTGGCAGCATTGAACAGGATGCGGATGTGGTGATGTTCATCTATCGCGATGCCTATTACAATCCCGACACTCCAGACGGCAACCTTGCCGAGATACACGTTTCCAAACATCGCAATGGGCCGACGGGTGTCGTGAACCTTGTCTTCATCCCGGAGATCACGCAGTTTAAGAATGCCGCCCAGGTGAACGTTGACCTGGATCACCTATAAGTCGGCGTGACTGGCTGGCAGGTAGACGATGAAAGGCTTTCATGGCTTCCCGCAAAAGGGGCGTTTGACAAAAATACCGTCGCTGTTTTTAAGCGATCTTCTTCCCCAGATCGACAGCCTGGCCGAGCTTAAAGTCACATTGTACTGTTTCTGGCGCTTGCAACAGAAAGAGGGTCATGTAGTCTATCTCCGGCGGCGCGAAATGCTGTCAGACGACGTGTTTCTGAGCGGGTTGGGGGCGCGTGACGACGAGCGCCGCAGTGCATTGCAGGATGGCTTGGAACGCGCTGTTGCACGAGGGACGCTGTTGCATGTACATGTGCGGGCTGAGGGTTGGGAGGACGACCTGTACTTTGTCAATACCGCACGTGGGCGTGCTGCCGTTGAGGGGATCGAGCAGGGTAAGTGGAAACCCGGCGCCGATCCCGATGCGCCGCTGGTCCTGCTGGTCGAGCGGCCCAATACATTCACGCTGTACGAGCAGAACATTGGGCCTCTGACACCGCTCATCGCTGAGAGCCTGCGCGATCTGGAGCAGAACTACCCCTCGGCGTGGATCGAGGAAGCAATTCAATTAGCTGTAGCACGCAATGTGCGCAAGCTGACCTACATCCAGGCCATCTTGGATCGCTGGCACAAAGAAGGACGCGCCAAGGATCAGCAGGCGCCTGCGGCGGATGGACAGCGTTTTATCAGTGGCAGGTTCCGCGACGAGATCGAGTATTGAAATGACCTACTCAAATCGCAACTACGGCACGGGTGAGCCAGACTGCCCAGTTTGTCATGGGATCGGATATGTGCGTTACGATGTGCCAGAGGATCATGCGGACTTCGGCAGGGCCTTCCCTTGTGACTGCCGCCGGGCACGAACGGAGGCTGAGAGAGTGTCGTTCTTGCGCCGTCTAGGTGGGTTGGACCACCTGGCCGACAAAACGCTGGAGAACTTTAATCCAGAAGGGGTCGGCCTACCGCAGAGACAGCGTGAGAATCTGCGCTGGGTATATGACCGTGTCGTCCGGTATGCTCAGAAACCTGAAGGCTGGCTTGTGCTCACTGGAGGGTATGGCAGCGGCAAGACTCATCTGGCTGCGGCAATTGCCAACGCCCAGATTGCGAGGGGCAACCGGGCTTTATTTATCACTGCGCCCGATTTGCTTGATCACCTGCGATCGGCGTTTAGCCCTGCCGAGAGCGACGAGGAGGGCTACGATCGGCGTTTCGATGAGGTACGCAATGCGCCCCTGCTCATCCTCGATGACCTGGGCATTGAAAGCCCCACTCCCTGGGCCGTTGAGAAGCTTTATCAGATTCTGAACCACCGCTATATGGCCCGGCTGCCCACCGTGATCACCACCAACCACGACCTGGGAGACCTAGAGCAGCGACTGCGATCGCGGCTGGCAGACCCGGATGTTGGCGAAGTGCTAGGCATCATGGCTCCTGACTACCGAAATCGGACGAACATCGGTGCGGGCAGCAGTCTGGACGGGTTGAGCCTGTATCATCATATGACTTTCGATACCTTTAGTCTGCGCCGCGATCTGCCTAAGGACCAGCGCGATAACCTGCGCCGCGCTCTAGAGACGGCCAGAAAATATGCCGCTGACCCGCAGGGGTGGCTGATCCTGATGGGACCCTACGGCTGTGGCAAGACCCACCTGGCTGCGGCGATTGCCAACACGAACCACATGAGGGGCGAAGGAGTGATCTTCGTCACTGCACCCGATCTGCTGGATCACCTGCGAGCAACCTTTGCGCCAGACAGCCACATTTCCTACGACAAACGCTTTGCCGAGGTCAAAATGACGCCTCTGCTTGTGCTGGACGATTTGGGGACTGAGTCGGCCACACCCTGGGCGCGTGAAAAACTCTACCAGCTATTTAACTATCGTTACAATGCTAAGCTGCCCACCGTGATTACCACTGCCCATGAACTGGAGGAGCTTGATCCACGGCTGGTCACCCGGATGCGCGATCAGCGTCTTTGCCGCAAATTCGCCATTCTAGCTCCTGCCTATCTGGGTGAGCGGCAGGATGAGCACTCTTAGGACTTGCCCGGAGACACTTCCTACCTTCGTCAGGTGCTTGAGGATGGACCCTGAGAGTTGGCCACCGACAACGGGGGAAGCGCTGCCTTTTGTTAACTGCATTTGAGACGCAGAGCAGGAATCCCCTCCTCAAATCACACAGGGATCCCTGCTCTGTTCTCTGATCGCGGCGTGATGCGCTGCTACTGTTTCTCGTATGGCTTGCCGTCAGCTGCAGGTGGAACAGCCTCTCCAATCACGCCTGCCAGTACGATCATCGTCACCAAGTATGGTGCCATGAGCAGGAACTGCGAGGGGATCGGAACCGACAGAATGGCCAGCTTCGTCTGAAGCGCATCGGCGAAGCCAAAGATAAGGGCTGCGCCAAAGGCACCGAAGGGCATCCACTTGCCGAAGATCATGGCGGCAAGCCCGATAAACCCCTTGCCCCCGGTCATCAATTCGTCGAAGCGCCCCACCGATCCGAGGATCAGGAAAGCGCCGCTCAGAGCTGCGACAACGCCACCCAATGTAACGTTGACATACCGCACCTTGAACACGTTCACGCCAAGTGTGTCAGCCGCGCGGGGGTGCTCACCCACTGCCCGTGTGCGAAGACCCCAACGGGTGTAGAAGAGCATGATGTGAATGACGGCGAGCAATACGAACAGGACGTAGACTAGCGCATTCTGGTTGAAGAATACAGGCCCAATGATCGGGATACGCGACAGGCCGGGTATGGCCAGGGGACGGAAGGTTCCCGCATTGTTCAGTTCCTGGAACTCGGCCAGAATGCGAGCGCTCAGGAAGCTGGTGACGCCAGTTGCCAAGATGTTGATGGCCGTCCCAGCAATAATCTGGTCCACTTTGAAGCGGACAGCCAGAACAGCCAGCAGTAGCCCTAGCAAAGCTCCCGACAGGAGCGCACAGCCCAGCCCCAGAAGCTGGGCGGCGATAGATGGCCAGTGCCAGATGTTGGCGGCCAGACTAGCCGTCAGCGTTGCGGTGAATGCTCCAGTGAGCATCATGCCCTCAATGGCAATGTTGATCACAGCGGCCCTTTCGCACAGCAGGCCCGACAGTGCAGCCAGGGCAATTGGAACAGCTCGCAGGAGAGCGCTGCTAAACAGGCCAGTGAGGTTCAGAGAGTTGTCGCGAGCAGCCCAGGTAAGAAAGGACAGTACGAACACAATTGCAACGACAAACAGCGCCAAGTTGAGCCGCTTGAAACCGCGGGCCAGTTGCCAGCCTCCCATAAACGCACACAGCAGTGCAAAAGCATACAGACCCCACAGGCTTGGAAAGGTCAGATCCGGTATGGGCAGTGCTTCAGCTTGTCCACTGGGATTCAGAACAAAGGTGGTGGTTTGCGCTGCAGTAGACACACGGGCAAAGAGAAAGAAGATCAGGACCCCGGTGGCGAGAAAGATGAGCCCATAGGCGCGCGCCCGCCGGAGTGGAACCCCACCCCGATCCCCGATGCGTTCCCAGGTAGTTGTGCTCACAGGCAGCCTCCTTACGTTTGTCCCCAGCCGCGCGTGAAGACAGCCTCGGCAGTCTCTCGCTGGGCGCGGACGCGGTAGATCAGGCGGACTAGTTCGGGTGCCGCGATGAAGATGATCATGGTCGCCTGGACGATCCCAATGATGTCAATTGGGACCAGAGCGGGAGGCGCCTGCATCCGCTGGGCGCCGGCTCTCAAAAAGCCAAAGAGCAGCGCCGACAGCAGGACTCCGACAGGGTGACTTTTGCCCAGGAGGGCCAGCGCGATGGCATCGAAGCCATAGCCTGAGAAGAATGCATTCGGCATGAAGTGAATCACGCCAAGAATGTCGTGGGCGCCTGCTGTCCCTGCCAGTGCACCGCTCAACGCCATCGCTAAAACAAAGTTGCGCTGGACATTTATCCCTGCCGTGCGTGCTGCGCGCGGGTTGGCGCCTACTGCGCGAATCTCAAAGCCGATCGTGGTCTTGAACAACAGCCAATAGACCGCAGCGACGGCGATCAGCGCCAGCAAGAAGCCAGCATTGAACCGAATGGAGGGGTCGTTTGGAAAGAACTGGGGCAGGTAAGCGGAGGGCAGAATCTCAGGGCTTACAGGTCGAAAGTCCCCAGGACGGGACATGGGGCCTCCCACCTGTAGCATGTAGTCCGCCAGGCGGAAGGCAATGTAGTTGAGCATGATGGTGTTGATCACCTCATGGGCCCCTGTTTTGGCCTTCAGGAAGCCTGCAATCGATGCCCACAGGGCGCCCCCCAACATGCCGGCTAGAATGGCCAGTGGCAGGTGAACAATCCACGGAAGACCTACGAGACTATACCCGACAAACACGGCAGCCAGCCCGCCAATGAAGTATTGTCCTTCGGCGCCAATGTTAAACAGGCCGCAGCGAAAGCCCAATGCTACTGCCAGCCCGGCGAAGATGTAAGGAGTTGCAATGCGCAGACTTTCGGTCAGTGGACGAATGGCGCTCTGGAATTGCCCGGCCTCACCGGTCTGAAGGAGGATGCCCGCTCCCCGCACAATGCGGGCTGGGCTTCCGAAGGCCCCTTGGAATAGCCCTGAGTAGGCCTGCGCAACGGATCGCCAGGCGGCTCCCAGGCCGTTTAGCAGGCCAGCATTGAACGCCTGCCACACCTGGGGATCAAAGGCCGCAATGAAGATCGCTCCAATGACCAGGGCGCTGAAGATTGCCAGAAACGGGATCAGCGCCGACTGCCAGTTCCAGGCTGTGATACGGGCTATAAGACCTCTCGCCAAGTTCTCGCCTGACGGTCCCACCCGGGTCCGGATGCGGCCTGTTTGCAGCCCTTCTGCGACCTCCAGAATCTGCCCTCGGACTTCGGAGGGGATGGACACATCGGCCACATGGTAGGGCGCCAGTCCTACGCCATGATTGGACAGGTCGAAGCGTATGACCCCGCCGTGTAGCTTGTGCTGTACCGCTTGGGACAGAGCATTGTATACCGCCAGGTCAACCCGTTTGACGGCGCTAGTCAGCAGGCGGTCAGCCCCCTGGATCTTGCCGTTCTGAAAGGTCGTCTCCCATTCGTCCTGGTCTACGCCGATGACCCAGACGCCTCGCTTGGCAGCGGCCTGGATGGCCGCGCTACCGCTCCGCCCGCCTGCCGCGAACACAACGTCGGCTCCCTGGCTTACCATATCCAGGCCAGCTTGCTCACCCGCCTCCTGATCGTTAAAGGAGTTGGTGTATACTTGGATGACCTTGGCCCGGCGATTGGTGTAAGCTACCCCATTCTCGAAGCCCATCTGAAACTTGCGCACTGGCACGACATCGCCGCCGCCCACAAAACCGACCGTTCGCTGTATGGTAACCAGCCCGGCCAGTGCCCCTGCCAGAAAACCAGCCTGGTCTTCAGCGAAAACCAGCCCTGTGACATTGCGGGCTTCTGAAAAGGGTTCGTAGTCAACGATGATGAAATGGACCGACTGGAACCGTGTCGCCAGCCGTTCTACGTCCGAGCCAGCCCTGGAGCCGATGGTGACAACGATCTGGCAGCCACGGTCGATCGCCTGTCGGAGGTTGGCCTCATACTGATCAGGAGATTCGGTTTGGAAGACCTCGACCTCTAGGCTGTGTTCCTGGGCAGCCCGCACAAGTCCTTCGTATGCGTACTGGTTGAAGGTGCCATCGTCAATACGGCCAACGTCGGTGACAAGGCCAATACGTAGCGGATCAGGCGACGCTTGCACCGGTGGTCTCCTTTCGTCGCATTCCTGCCATCAGCAGACCAATCTCTTCCTTAGTCGCCTCATTCGCGGGCACGATATCAACGATCTCGCCTTCATACATCACAGCTATCCGGTCCGAGAGGCTCATAACCTCGTCCAGCTCCGGCGAGACAAGCAGGACAGCGCAGCCCTCATCCCGTTTCTCTATGATGCGTCGGTGGATGTACTCTATCGATCCCACATCCAACCCCCGGGTTGGCTGGGAGGCGATCAAGAGCTTGATAGGCCGTGAGAACTCCCTTGCCACAATCACTTTCTGTTGGTTGCCCCCTGACAGGCTGGAGACAGGCGTTGCTAGGCTTGGTGTGCGCACATCGAACTCGCGCACACGCTTTTCCGCAGCTTGCATGATCGTCTCTTGTTGAAGTATCCCCAGCCGCGCATAAGGCGGCACGTAGTAGGTGTTGAGAACCATGTTGTCGACTACGGGAAAGCTGAGTACTAGGCCATCTCTCTGTCGGTCTTCGGGAACATGGGCCACGCCTCGTTCCAGCACCTCGCGTGGATCCCTATTGGTGATGTCTACACTGGCAATCCGCACACTGCCTGACAGTATCGGGCGCAGACCTGTCAGCGCCTGAACCAGCTCCGTCTGGCCGTTGCCCTGGACGCCAGCTACTCCCAAGACCTCCCCTTCACGCACCTGGAAAGTGACGCCTCGTACAGCAAGATTGCCTCGGTCGTCCAACACAATAAGGTCCTGAACCTCCAGCACATTTTCCCCGGCAGTGGCAGGTCCCTTCTCGACCTCCAGAAGCACCTCGCGGCCTACCATCATGGACGCCAGCTGGCTCTCGGTGACTTGAGAAGGGAGAGTAGTCCCAACCACGCGACCATTCCGCAGGACTGTGATCTGGTCAGCAATGCTGAGCACTTCCTTGAGCTTGTGGGTGATGAAGATGATTGACTTACCCTGTGCAAGCAGCGACCGAATGATCTTGAAAAGGTCCTCGACTTCTTGAGGGGTCAGAACCGCTGTCGGTTCGTCCAGGATCAGGATGTCAGCCTCGCGATAGAGGAGCTTGACGATCTCCACACGTTGCTGGACGCCTACAGGAAGCGACTTGACGTAGGCATCAGGGTCAACGTCAAGCCCATATTGTTTCGAGATGGCGCGGACACGCTCAGCCACAACGGCACGGTCTAAGAACAGGCCGTTCTTGATGGGTTCGACTCCCAGCATCACGTTTTCGGTCACAGTGAATACGGGCACCAGCATAAAGTGCTGGTGGACCATACCAATGCCCTGAGCAATGGCATCATTGGGAGAGGCGATCTCGGCCTTGCGGCCCCTGATGAGAATCTCGCCCGCGTCAGGGCTATACAGGCCGTAGAGAATGTTCATCAGCGTGGTCTTGCCTGCTCCGTTCTCTCCTAGCAGGGCTAGGACCTCGCCTTCCTGCAGAGCAAGGTCGATGTGGTCGTTGGCCAGCACACCGGGGAAGGCCTTGGTGATGCCACGCAACTCCAAGATGGGGGGCATCTGTCCTCCTCAACCAAGGGACCCCACCTCTTCAATCCTCAAGGGCCATATAGAGCACTATAGAGGGGGGAATAAATGACGACAGGACAGGGTCAGGTACTTTATCGGAAGTGTTTTGACCGGTATATCTGCAAAAACTTCAGATCTATCTGTGTTGATGTTTCTGGAACATTCACCGGCAGGCGTGGGGCGGTGCCGGAATGTCCAGCACCGCCCAGAAAGCCAGTGTCTTAGCAGGATTTACGACCCAAGCGAGGCGAGATAGTCTGCCCAGCCGGTATCGATCTGGCCATCGATAATGTCCTGCGTGAGCCCTTCAAGCTCATCCTTCAGCTCTTGGGGCACCGCGCTGTCAAACTCGTGGAAGTCAGCCAGTCCCACGCCACCATTCTCCAGCGTGCCGAGGTAGACGCCTCCTGCGAAGGTACCTTCCTTGCCCTGACGCACCGCCTCGAGCACAGCCACGTCCATGTTCTTCAGGACGCTGGTCAGAGTCACGGGGCAGTATTCCGCCGCGCTGACGCACCAGTCGGTGTCAACACCGATGAGCATTGTGCCGGGGTTCTCCTGGACTGCCGCTGCCGTGCCCAGTCCGACCGGGCCGGCCACAGGCATGACAATGTCTGCACCTTCGGCGATGAGGTCCTCACCAGCGCGACGGCCATCATCAGTCGACTCGAAGTTGCCAACAAACAGGCCCTCGCCGGTCTCGGTGTTCCACCCCAGGACCTCGACGTTCGTCCCGTGGACCTCGTTGTAATACTTCACGCCGCTCTCGAAGCCGACCATGAAGATGGTGACTGGCGGGATAGCAATGCCGCCAAAGGTGCCGACCTTGCCGGTCTGAGTCATACCGGCCGCGACGTACCCGGCCAGAAAGGCCGCTTGATCCGTTGCGAAGGTCAGCCCCAATACGTTGTTGATCGTCGGATCGTAGGAGTAGTCCACGATGGCGAACTTCACATCGGGATTCTGCTCAGCAAAGGTCTTGGTGTCCTCGCCAAGCAGAAAGCCGACGGTTACGATCATGTCGTATCCCTGGTCGATAAACTGGGTGATGTTGGCCGCGTAGTCGGTCTGCTGCTGCGACTCGAGATAAGCCACCTCGACTCCCAGCTGCTCCTGGGCCAGCTCCATCCCGTGCCAAGACGTGGCGTTGAAGGACTTGTCGTCGATGCCGCCCACATCGGTGACCATGCCGGCCTTGAATGGTTCTTCGGTCGCGGCTCCGCCGCCGGTGCAGGACGCGAGCAGCAGGGACAAAATGACCAAGAGAGGCAGGACTAAAAGCGAACGCTTGTTCATTGTCTTTTTCTCCTCATAACTTTGTGGAAGAAAATACGGGACACATCAATAATGTGCCCTTTTACTCTAGCCTACTGGGTGGACTTGAAACAATCCGTACGTGACTCCTCCTTCTCCCTGAGGTGCAAATAATACCTTTCTGCCTGGAGGGCAGAGCCTGAAGCATGCGCCGGTCAAGAACACAACGAGGGAATGTCTCACTGTCGCCAGATATGTGAAATGAGTTATTAGCTTGATCCTGAGCAAATTCCTCTTGCAGCCCAATGATAGCAGAAGAGGTCAAGGGTTCCAAATATCAAGCCGTCTGGAAAAGGCCCATCAATGGGGCCAGACCTGGCCCTACAGGAATAATGAGCTCGGTCCTGTCTGGAGATTGAGACGTTGACGGAGCCAGGCTATCCTCTGATCAGGTGTCACTATCCTGTGCGTCCGTTTCATCCTCTTCCGCATCGGTGCCATCGTCCTCGCCATCTCCAAGTGGATTTCCGTTCTCGTCGAGGACTACACGAGGTTTACTGCCGCCCTCGTGTGGGCCAATCACACCGCGCTCCTCCATCAGATCGATCAGCCGGGCTGCGCGGGTGTAACCGATGCGCAAGTGTCGCTGGAGCAGCGAGATCGATGCCTTTTCCATCCCACGCACCAACTCGACTGCTTCATCAAACAGGTCGTCGATGTCACCCTCGTCGTCATCTCCAGCGCCAGGTACCTGGAGCATGCGCGGCGTGAACATCTCGCTGGCAGGAGCTGAACTGGCTGGGGCGCGGCCTCCAGGGCTGCCGCCGGGTGTAGGGGGCAGCGGCCCTGTGCCTGGACGAGTGGGCGCCTTGGCAGCCTGCTTACGCCAATGCTCGACAATCCGCTCAATCTCCTCGTCGGAGACGTAGACACCTTGCAGGCGGAGGGGCATCGGTGCATCAGGAGCCTGGAAC
This sequence comes from Anaerolineae bacterium, assembly GCA_034435375.1. GTDB lineage: Bacteria > Chloroflexota > Anaerolineae > Aggregatilineales > UBA3940 > DAOTXR01. Next base: position 73,834 of record DAOTXR010000047.1, on the reverse strand, counting down.
AACATGTCGCCGCGACCCAACAGTTTCTCTGCCCCTGGCATGTCCAGGATGACGCGCGAGTCAACGCCGGTGGCAACCGCGAAGGCTATACGCGCCGGGAAGTTGGCTTTGATCAGGCCGGTTACCACATCCACGCTAGGTCGCTGTGTGCTGATGATAATGTGGATGCCTGTAGCACGGGCCATCTGGGCCAGACGGGTGATCACACGTTCCGTCTCATCAGGCGCCAGCATCATCAGGTCAGCTAACTCGTCCACGATCACAATGATATAGGCTAACCGTTCCCCGTCGATCTGCTCCTTCTCGATGCGGCTATTGTAGTCGGTGATGTTGCGTGCGCCGGCCATCGCAAACTTGCGATAGCGGTCGTCCATCTCACGTTGAACCCACTTTAGGACGCCGACGATGCGCTCCAACTCGGTCACTACAGGAGCCATCAGGTGTGGAACGCCGTTATAGTTAGTCAACTCGACCCGCTTTGGGTCGACCATGATCATCTTAAGCTCGTCGGGTGTGCAGGTCATCAGCATGGTGCAGATGATGCCGTTGACACACACTGACTTGCCAGACCCCGTGGTCCCAGCGATCAGCAAGTGGGGCATCGATGTCAGATCGGCAACGACAGGCTGCCCAGACACGTCCTGACCCAGAGCCAGCTTGAGTGGCGACCTGAGATTGCGGAACTCAGGCGTGCCCATCACGTCACGTAGCCCGACAATGCTTGGCTCGGCGTTAGGAACCTCGATGCCTACATATCCCTTGCCCGGCACTGGAGCCTCGATGCGGATCGAAGGCGCGGCTAGTGACAGGGCCAGGTCGTCGGCCAGCGCACCAATCTTGCCAACCTTGACTTTGACACGTTTCCCGGCCCGACCGTCGATGTAATCGGGTTCAACGCCGAATTGGGTGATGACCGGCCCATGGTTGACTTCGACAACCCTGCCCGGTGCGCCGAAGCTGGCCAACGTCTGCTCGATGATCTCTGCCCGCCGTCGCATCTCCTCGTCGGTGATGGTCTTTTCTACAGTAACGTCCAGCATCCTCTCGATGGTGGGCAGTTCCCAGGCGGGCTTCTCCTCAGGTTTCTTGGTCTCGGCCTCAATCCTGGGTGGCTGGGAGGGTTTTGGCGCAGGAGTTGCCCCCACAGAAGGGGAGGATTTGGGCGCCGGCGCTGGAGGCGCTGCTACGGTTGCAGTTGAGGATGCTGGCCTGGAAGCTGCTTCGGGCGAGAGCCTCGTTCCCTCGTCAGACCTGACTGCCGCAGCCTGGCCTGAGCTGCTGCTCGGAGTCGGGCTGGCCCCGGCCGGCGTGCCGCCAGGCTCTTTGGTGGCGGGGGCAGGCGGCATGGCAGCTACCGGCCTGAGAGCAGGTTTGTCCGAAATCGGCGTCTCGTTGGTCGCAGGTTTTTTATCGCCCATGTCGGCCTGGGGGGTGTTTCGGTCCAAATCGGTGGCCCGCCTCAGGTCGTCAAGCTCGCCTGCCAGATCGTCGAATACGATGTCGTCTTTGCCGGCCCCCCCGTCCTCCGTCTTCTCAGGAGAGCTGGGTTTGGGAGCTGGCCGCCCTCCCCCTAGCGATTCCGGCGGCGGTGGGCCGAAGGTACGGCCTGCCCCTGGCCGGATCTGGCTCGCTCCAGGCGAAGCCCCGGCAGGCGGTGGCCCACCTGGACGTGGTAGAGGTGTTTGAGGGCGTGGCCCGACCGCCGCTGATGCTCCAGACCCCGGCGCTAGACTGCTACGCTGCGGCGGCACGCTTGATCGCGGCAGGGGGGAAGGCCCTCCCGAACCAGCGCCGGGGGAAGTATTATCGCTGTCGGTGTCCTCGTCTTCAGTATCTGCTTTGGGCTTGTCAACCGGACGTGACAGCGGGGGTGACGGTGAGCCAGGATGGCCGACAGGGCCAGACCCAGGCAAAGGCGTGCTGGGTTTTGACTCGGGTGCCGCCGGTGGCGTTCCCCCTGGCTGAGCCCCAGGCAGGCCCGGTGGTCTACCACCAGTTTGCGATCCGGGCAGCCCCGGTAGCCTGCCGCCAGGCTGTGGCCCCGGCAGGCCCGATGGCGCACCAGGCGGTTTGGGTGGCCCACTAGGCGGGCCTCCGCTTGGCGGTCCCCCAGCCCCCGGAAGCGGTCTCGCAGGCTGCGGGCCAGCTCCGCTGGCTGGTGGGGGCGGCCCGCCTGATGGCGGCGCTGCTTGGCCAGCAGGCGCTGGCGACGGTGGCGCAGTTGCGGTCATCTCCGCTGGGGCTGTTGCGACAGGCGCAGCCGCACTTACTGGTGTTGGCGCCTCTGTAGGTGGTGTACCAGCTGGCCCCAAACCGGTGACAATCGAGGGTCGTCCCTGAGGAACAGCCGCCGGAGATGGAGCAGGTTTCTTCTCTTCTTCGCCTTCCCCGGGCTTGGCACCCTCTGCGCCGGGCACTCTACCTCTGGGCTGGACTGCCGGCTTTGGTTCCTTGTCTTCTTCCTTCCCTGCTTCTTCTTTGGCCTGATAAGGGACGAGTCTGCCCTTTTCGTCGCGTCTGTAGGCTGTGGGCTTGGCAGACGGTTGGCCACGCAACCGATTAAACGCGTCGATGGCATACTGAAGAGCCTCGGGCAGCGTTGTTCGGGTGGCCATCATCAGACCGACGATCATGGCAGCCAACCCGATGACGAAAACAGCCACACCGCCGATCAGGTTTTGCACTGTCACCTGAATAAATGCGCCGATGTAGCCGCCGCCATATCCGCACTGGGCAATGTCATAGCTGCCGAGGTGGGCCTGTTGCAGGATCCAGCCTTGGTTAACCAGCGGCTGGGGGTCATTCGGGCAAGCTCTGGCTTTCTCCCAGATCAGCGTTGGGGTGTAGCCCGGCGTGGCTGGGTCAGCCAATGTCGGATCGATCCACACCTGCCCCACTGGTTGAAAGGCCGACACGCTGGCATGCAGGAAAGTGAGCAGGCCAACAAACAGAATCAGTGCGCCGGTGATGCGCACCGGGTCTACGGGTGGCAACTGCTCGCCAAAATGCCGCCAGATCAGCCACACACCAATCGCGCCGATCCCGAATGGCACAACGTAGGCACCCCACCCGAAGGTCTGGTAGATAAAACGCAGCCAGATGCGGGTCAGCGCGCCTGGCTCCCTGGAGAGGAAGCTCAGGACGGTGATCAGAGCAAAGATGATCAGAGCGCCCCCCAGCAGATCCAGTTTCGTGTCTAGCGAGAGCAGCGGCTCGGCTTCTGGCGCTTTGGCCCTGCCTCGCCCGGTGGTGGGTCTTCCTGCGGCCCGCGTTGGCGACTTGCCACCAGCTGGACGCGAAGGGCTGATTCCGCCAGGCATGCTGGCGGCTGGAGAGGCTCCTGGGCGTGGTGGGGCTGTGGGTGGTGTACCAGGAGGACCACCTCCTGGGCGAGAAGGCGATACGCCGCCAGCGCCAGGTGGTCCACCAGGTCGCTGGCCACCGGGCTGAGTACTACCTGGCAGCCCTCCACGACCTAGGGGCGATTCGCCGCCTGGGCGTGGTCCACCAGCCTGGATGCCTCCTGGCGGGCCGCCGCCCGGACGTGACGGTGAGCCGGGCTGACTGCCTGGCGGTCCCCCTGGACGTGGCCCACCGGGGCCTGCGCCGGGCAAAGGCCCGGTGTGTCCCTGACTGCCTGGCCCCGATCCAGGTAGACCTCCGCCTGGCCGTGATGGCGAGCCAGGACGTCCTCCTGGCAAGCCGCCGGGACGTGGCCCACCAGGGCCTGCGCCGGGCAAAGGTCCGGTGCGTCCCTGACTGCCTGGCCCCGATCCAGGTAGACCTCCGCCTGGCCGTGATGGCGAGCCAGGACGTCCTCCTGGCAAGCCGCCGGGACGTGATGGTGAGCCGGGGCGTCCACCGGGGAGACCGCCGGGCCGTGGCTGACCACTTGGCCCCGACCCCGGCAAACCGCCCGGCCTCAGGGGGCTGCCGCCTAGGTCTTCGTCCTCATCCTCCGGCGGTATACCTGGACGCCCTCCCGGGAGGCCGCCCGGGCGCGGGCCACCCGGCCCAGAGCCAGGGAGAGGTCCAGTGCGTCCTGGCCCGCCGGGGGCAGTTCCAGGCAGGCCGCCGGGACGGGGCTGACCACCTAGCCCTGCGCCAGGAAGCCCACCACCCGTGCGCGGTTGGCCACCTGGACCCGATCCAGGCAGGCCACCGGGGCGTGATGGCGATCCAGGGCGTCCAGCGGGCGGCAAGGGGGATTCAGGTCGTCCGCCAGGCCGGGGTGGCGAGCCTGGTCGGCCACCTGGGCGTGACGGCTCTTCTTCTCTGCCAGGCAGACCACCAGGACGGCGAGGCGAACCGGATCGTCCGCCAGGGGGGCTGCCTGGACGCGGACCACCCAGGTGGGAGTCGAGGTCACTGCTATCTTCCTCTTCCTCTTCCCGCCCGCCTCCGAAGGGGAGGCGCGATCGGATGCCGCCTAGCAGTCCCCCGCCCTGATCGCTGGGCTGACCGCCGCGGCCTCCGGGGCTACGTGGAGGTCCACTACCGCGTGATCCCTGTCCACCAGACGCCCCTGGGCCTGGACGCGATCCTCCGCGGGAGGGAGGTGCCTCCTCGCGACTGCCACCGAATGGCAGTCGCGAGCGAATGCCGCCTAGCAGCCCTCCCCCCTGGTTATCCTCATCTGCGGTGCGATCCCCTCTCGACGGGCCACCGCGCGGAGGCCGCTGCTCGCTGTCGTCACTTTCTCGTCTCTTGCCGAACGGATTCAACCGCGAGAGCGGTGTCTGTTGCTCTTCCTCTTCATCCTCTGACCGGCGGATCCCGCCGGGGAGACGCGAACTACCACCGCGCTCAGGCTCGTCTCTGCGCCTTCCCATGTTGTCTCCCCACCCTATGCGGGTCTCTGACCTTTAGTTCGAATAGGTGTGCATCCAATGATACGAGTCTCACTATCTTCATGTTTCATCTTAGCACAAACCTGGATCAAAGACCAGACGCTGAAGAACAGAATAGCACATTTGTCCTATCATTGTAAAGAGCAGTGGAGTTGAAGAGCATGTGGAGGAGCCACAGTAGGAAATATGCGTCTTTTGTCAGCTTGGCTATTCAGCGGTATCATTCAACTGGTCTGCCCACGGATCAGAGTTTGATGCGAGCTGCGCCTGCTTCCCGATGTTGATCACAGGCCATGCGGCGATCAGCTTTAGGGTTTATCCTCTGGCCCCGTTGCCGAGATGGAATTGCTGCTGGATGAACCCTGTGTGTCCGCTGACAGACCTCTGCCACAACGCGTAGCTGAGAGGGATTAGCATGAGAACACTCCGTCGTGCACAGGCGCTCGTGGTTGCAGCCGTGATCGTCCTCACAGCGGTCTTCGCAGCACCAGTCTGGGGAGCACCCCGCACGCAGGATAATCTACTCGCCAACCCTGGCTTTGAGAGCGGAGCTTATGATCCCATTGGCGATGGCAGCACTGTGCCCAATGGTTGGAAACCCTGGTGGGAAACTCCGGTGAGTGGGTGCTACAATTTTAGACCCTTTTATCAAGTTGTCTCGACGGCCATGGCTGGGCGTGTCCACGGCGGAACGTATGCTCTCCAGTACTTCACGGACTTCTCAAGCCACAACGCAGGCATCTATCAGCAGGTCAGCGTCACCCCCGGTACGACCTACCGCTTCACCATCTGGGGACATGCTTGGTCAACCGATGATCTCGCCAAGGCCAGTTCGACCGCCAATGCGAAGCTGATGATTGGCATTGATCCGCAAGGAGGCGACAATCCGTTTGCATCTTCGGTGGTATGGTCAACAGCGGTTGCTGCCATGGATACCTACCAGCAATTTTCGGTCCAAGCCACGGCTCAGGCTGCGCAGATCACGGTCTATGTTCGCAGCCGTCCAGACTGGTGCGTCAAGCGCAACAGCGCCTTCTGGGACGATGCTAGCTTGACAGTGGCAGGGTCCCCCTCCACTAACCCACAGCCTACGTCGCCGCCGGCTCAGCCGACCCCTGTGCCGGCTCAGTCGACCAGAGCGACGCCTGATCCCACAGGCCGCATCGTGCACACAGTTCAGGTGGGCGATTCCATCAGCTACCTGGCGTGGCTGTACGGCGTCACCATCGACGACATCAAGCGGCTCAACAATCTCAACTCCAATGTCATTGTCCTGGGGACTCGTCTGGTGATTAAGGAGGGGAGCGCTCCAACTGCCACCCTGTCTGAAGAGCAGGGAACTCCCTCTGCTGAAGTAACGGAGTCGCCTGCCGAGGCCACCTCGGTTCCTGCCGAAGCCCCGGCCCCGGAGACGCCAGGCTCGATCTGCGTAATGAGCTATGACGACAAGAACAGCAACGGCCTGCGAGACTCACAGGAAACATTGCTGGCTGGGATCACTTTCGCTCTGAATGATGGCTCACAGATGGTAGGACTTTACACCACCGATGGTACTAGCGAGCCTTACTGTTTCACGGAACTTGCGCCGGGTCAATATGTCGTGTCATGGACGGCTGATAGCTATGTACCGACTAACGAACAGACCTGGTCCGTCGAGTTAATGTCAGGGTCGATACTCATACGGGAGTTTGGTGTCAAGTCGGCTGCCGGGGCGGAGGAAGCCTCAAAGCCTCCGACCCAGACTGGTGGCGGTATGCCTACCTGGGCAACGGCGCTGGTCGGAGCGCTGGGTGTGGTGTTCTTCCTTAGCGCGGTTGGTGCCGCCGGTTACTTCTTCCTGATCCGCCGCGCCCGGATCTAAACTTCCAGGGCAGAATCTGGGGAAGCGAGTGTACAACTCGCTCCTGTTTTTCTCCCTCGCCCTGTGCGGCTCACTGGGTGGCCACAGGCAGAGTGTCAAGTGGCTCAACATCGAAAGCCGACTTCTCACTATGCCGAAAGAAGGCCCATGTGACCACAATCCCAAAGATGTACAGCACGGAAGTCGTGGCGAAGACGGGGACAAAACCATACCTGGCCTGGAACCAGCCGCTGAGCTGGGGACTCAGCACCCACCCAAACTGAAATGCGATGCTGTTCAGACTGCTGGCAAGAGCCTGTACATGATGTGGAACTTGTTCCAGGATAAAGGTCTGCCACACCGGGCCGCTCAGGTTCATCAGTGCCAGTCGGGCCAGGTAAGCGATCCAGGCCGCCACGAACCACGGCAGCACGCTGCCTCCATGGGGGACAGCCCACGCTGCAATGCCCAGAGTCAGCAAGAAGGGAACTGAGATCGCCTGGGTCAGCACGACTGTGTTCACCTTACCCCAGCGTTCCGAGAGAGGTGGCGCGGCGAATTGGGCAATCGCCATGCCCAGCATGCCGGATGCAAACAGATACCCGATCACTGCATCGTCCTGGCCAAAGACATTGCGGTAGTACAGGTTCATGAAGGGCATCATCATGCCTGCCCCCAGCCCAATGATCCAGTTGGGCAGAATCAACTTAAAAAGTTTTATACCGTATGGCCGCAACAAAACCCAGGGCAGCTCGACAATCCGGTCTCGATCATGGGGCGGTTGGCTGATTGCTAGCAGCGGGCCTGTCGCCAGCAGTGAGATGAGAACTGTGCTACCTAACGCCAGTTGATAGGACAGCGTGGCAGTCGAGCTAGCATTAACTAACCCTCCCAACCAGGCGGGCAGCAGACCTCCGACCATGTTCCCGGCAAAGCCAGCGATGGTGTTGAGTCCAAAGTTGAAGCTAAACACATACTGCCGCTCATCGTCTGAAGTGTTGTCCATGAGAAAGGGCATAATGGCGATCTGCCGCAGACTCATCGCCAGGCCAGAGACAATGTTAAAGAAGATCAGGAAGCCCCGTTGCGGCAGCACCACCAGCCCTAAGTAGGCCAGCGTGCTTACGATGCCGGTGATGACCATGATCTGCTTGTGCGAGTAACGCTCGGCAATGTAAGCTGCCGGAAGGGCAATGGCTATAGAAGCTGCCGACGATACGCTGGTCAGCAAGCCGAGGAAACGCTCATCGTACCCACCCAGGCTGATCACGTAAAAGTTGAACAGCAATCGGAAGATGCCAAAGGTGAGGCCACTCAACGCGCTGTAGAGCAGCACCAGGGTGGCATTTCGGGTGAAGTGGCGTATCTTTGCCATGTAAAGACCTAGCCCACGGCTAGGGTGCCGTTCTGACAATGGTTGAGTCCTTTCGGTATGCTCAATTATCGATTAAATATCGGTCTAATCAACAAATATCTCTTCACAGATCAGTATAGCGTGTCATCTTCTACCCTGGCTAGAGCGTGCTCATTACAGTCCACTAACGAATCGGGGCGAATTTCTATCTCTTGTGCCAGATCGAGTATAATGATCCCTAACCATGCGTCAGTATCCCGGTGACTGGAGTGTGGGCAGCCATGAGCCTCGAACGTGAAGCGCGCATCTTGATCGTGGATGATCAACGTGAGATCGCACGGGTGTTGCGGACGGCCCTCGAGTTGTCCGACCGAGGGTATTTTGTGATCGATGTGCCCTCCGGGGAGGAGGCATTGCTCGAACTGGGCCGGGTTGAATTTGACTTGATCGTATCTGACTATCGCCTGCCGGGGATGTCTGGCCCTGAACTCATCGAACGGATACGCAGGCGCAGACCTGAGATCAAGGCTATGCTCATCACGGGCAATCCCGTGAATGAAGTTAAGGGCGAGTTGGCCACCAGGAATGTCGAAGTTGTCCGCATCTTTGAAAAACCCATCGATACCCAGGCTTTTGCCGAGGCCGTGCGGGCGGCTGTTTTCGGTGAGACACAAGTCGAAATTGTGGCGGCTGCCGAAGGTCAGGCGGGCGCGATCCCTCAGTTTGACGAGGGTGCCATTGCCCGCCAGCTGTCCTCGTTGCGCGTTGACTTGGGCGCCCGCGGGGTGAGCTTTATCAGCCGGGCAGGCCAGGTGCTGCTTAAAGATGGCGCGGTGGATGACCTGCCCCGCTTTGGTGAGTTGGCTGTCTTGTTGGCACATAACTTTGCAACCACCACGGAGATCGCCAGTTATCTGGGGGAGCAGGAGACTACTGCGGTCTTTTATTATGATGGTAGCTGGTATGACATCTACGCGCTTTCAGTGAGCACTCATTTCTTCATCGTGATCCTGTTCCCTGGGGGTAGCCAGAAGCAGATGGGGCCGGTGCTACGCTACGGCAAGCCCGCAGTTAAGAACATCCTTGAGGCCATTAGCTCGGAGGAACAAGCTGCTGTAGCCAGAATGCCTGCGCCAGGCGTTGTGTCTGCGGAGCATGAACCGGAAATGGTTGCGGATCAGGAAGCTAGGGGGGGAGCATACGAAGAGCCTGCACTCGTCGGTCTGGGCGATTTCTCAACCATGCCGCTTAGGGGGGGAGGTGAGCCAATCGGACAGATAGACCTGGACCTGGAAGCTCTTGATGCTGCTCTCGACGCAGGAACTAGCAATCTGGATAGCTTTTGGGAGGAGGCGGCGTCGTCAGCCACCCGGGTGAGCGATGAGGCATTGTCGCTCGATGAAGCTATCGAGCTTGGTCTGATTCCAAAGGATGCTGAGATCGAGTAACCAGATGGCTCTGGATCGCTTCATGTCCTCCTCCACAAGCAAGGGGATCGGTCAGTATCCCAATCCCCTTGCTTGGTGACAGAAGATTAAGTGTTTTATCGAAAGAGTTCCAAGCGACTCTTTCGGTGGGACCTCAGACTTGACCAGATTTTGGCCGAACGCTTAATTCAAGCCGCTCGCAGGAGGTCCTAAACACTTCCGCAAGAACTGAACGCCTGGCGAAGCTAGATCTAAGAAGATCTAGTAATCCTCATCGTCTTCCCAGTCATCGTCTTCCCAGTCTTCCTCGTCTAGGTCCTCGTCATCTTCCCATTCTTCCCAGTCGTCAAGTTCCTCTTCGTCTTCAAGATAATCCCAGTCTTCATCTTCTTCTTCGAGTTCCTCATCGTCGAGCCATTCATCTTCTTGGTCATCTGGTCCCAGCGTGTCAACGATTGTCTCTTCGAAAAAGAACCAGGTGTTCATGGGTTTGCCCCCTGTCAAAGTATAAGTTAAGAACGATTGGCCCCTTGTAATGGCAATCCAGGCAGGAAGGCCGATCGATCGCGCTTGGTAGTTCAGTATATGAGCCACAGGGCCGAAAGTGTACCCTAGCTCCCTGTGGATGACAAGCATATGGCAGGCGCGAACTGCACGAATTATAAACAGTATAAAACAAGATGCAAGGACCTTTGGTATTCTGGGACCGGGCAATTGCATTGCTTCCTGGTTTGCTAGAATCTGGTTTACGTCAGAATGTTTCAAGACGTTGAGGCTGTATGACTTCCCTGATTCTGGGGACTAGGCGTTGTAACTGCGCTGGCAGCTCCGTATAATCGACTGCGATTGCCAGTCAGGGTGGCTCAGGTTATGCGCATCTTTGTCGCTACAGGCATCTTTCATCCTGAAGCCGGTGGCCCGGCCACTTATCTGTACCACATGTTGCCCGAACTTCAGAAGCGTGGCCATGCTATTACCGTGCTTACCTTCGGAGACGTGGCTCGTTCATACTTTCAGGAGGATCCCTATCCCGTATTCCGTGTCTCGCGGAGATCGAGTTACTGGCGTCGACAGTGGGACTATTACAGGACAGCTGCTCGTCTGTGGCCGACGCATGATGTAGCATTTATCCATAGCCTGAACATTCCGCTGCCCCGCGCCATTCGACCCTGTGTGGCGAAGATTGTCGGCGATCCGGCATGGGAACGCGCTGTGAATCGGGGCTGGATCCCTCCGCATACCGACATAGATCGTTTCCAGTCGGGGCGCTACCGTCTCCCCGTTGAGATCAACCGAATGCAGCGCAGTGCTCTGGCACGCCGTTTTGACCGCATCATTGTGCCAAGTGAGTATCTGAAGCAGTTGGTTGTTGGCTGGGGCGTCGATCCTTCCCGAATCTGGGTGATCTACAATGCACTGGCGGAGCAGATCGCGCCCCCACCAGAGGATCAAGCTGCTGCTCGCCTCGCCCTGGGCATACCAGCAGGTCCGTTGTTATTGACTGTTGCCCGGCTTACTGCCTGGAAAGGGATCGCTGAGACGCTGCATGCGCTGGTGCGCCTTCCGACCGTCCGGCTGGTCATCGCAGGGGACGGCCCCATGCGAGGAGACCTCGAGGTTCTGTCAGTCAAGTTGGGGTTAGTGGAGCGTGTCACGTTTCTGGGCCATGTAGCGAGAGAGAAGATGCCCCTCTACTACCGCGCCGCCGATTTCACCTTGCTCTATTCTGGCTATGAAGGTCTATCTCACGTCTTGCTGGAATCGCTGACCGTTGGAACGCCTGTCATCGCCAGTGACAAAGGGGGCAACCCCGAGGTCGTCCGGCATGGTGTGAATGGCCTGCTGGTCCCCTGCTCGAACGTTGGCGCACTGGCAGATGTCGTTGCCCAAGCGTTCTCTCCAGGCCAACGCGACCATCTGGCTGCCAATGCCTCCCAGGGGCTGGAGCGGTTTAGCTGGCAGTCTCTCGTCGATCAAACCATCCAGCTTCTTGAGTCATTTGAGGAATAGCGACGTGTACACTTTAGGTGTGAGGCGCGACTTCGTGGCCCAGCATTACCTGGTGGGTGGTGACTGGGGACCTGAGAATCAGAGACATTCGCATCATTATCAGGTTGAGCTGCGCCTGGAGGGAGAAACTCTGGACCGGCACGGCTACTTGGTCGATATTGTAGATGTTGAGGCCAACTTGGACCGGTTGGTTGCGTATTATCGGGATCGGACGTTGAACGATCTGCCAGAGTTCGCTGATCTCAACCCCAGTCTCGAGCACTTCGCCCGCATCCTGTGCCGGGCGCTGTCGGAGCAGATCGAGGCTCCTAATATCGCTGCTGTAACCGTCGTGCTTTGGGAGAACGACATCGCCTGGGCGTCCTATCGACAGGTGCGTTAGCGACAGACAGCCCAGCTTGTTCAGAGGTTGCACCGTGCGGGTTGGTCTGATCATCTATGGCAACCTCGACGCGATCTCGGGGGGCTATCTCTACGATCGTAAGCTGGTCGCCCATCTGCATCAGACAGGCCACCAGGTTGAGGTGGTCTCTTTGCCCTGGCGCAATTATGCCATCCACCTGCTTGACAATTTTCGCCCGGTCCTGCTGCGGCGACTCCTCAGCGCCCGCTTCGATGTGCTGTTGCAAGATGAACTCAACCACCCGTCGCTTTTCTGGCTGAACAGGCGGCTGCGTCACCGTGTCTCCTATCCAGTGGTGTCGATTGTCCATCACTTGCGCAGTTCCGAAGAGCGCTCGGCTGGGCAGAATGTGCTGTATCGCTGTGTAGAGCGGTGGTATTTGACCTCGGTCGATGGCTTTATCTTCAACAGCCAGACCACCCGCCGAGCGGTTGGAGAACTGACCAGGAAAACTTATCCAAGTGTTGTGGCCTACCCGGCAGGTGATCGGCTGGGGGTCGGAATGTCCTCACCGGAGATCGAGCACCGTGTACACCGGTCTGAATCGCTTGAAATTGTGTTTGTCGGCAATCTGATCCCCCGCAAAGGGCTTCATATCCTGCTGGCCGCTCTTGGGCGTCTCCCCAAGCGCGGCTGGCATCTGACAATCGTCGGCAGTTTGTCGGTTGATCCGGGCTATGTGCGTGCTGTTCGCCGTCAGATCGACAAGCATGGCCTGGCGAGGGCTGTCACGTTTGCGGGCCTGCTTCCCGACGCCGATCTCGCCCGCTGCCTCAGTCGGTCTAGCCTGCTGGCGGTGCCGTCGTCCTATGAAGGGTTTGGCATCGTCTACTTGGAGGGCATGGCGTTTGGCCTCCCAGCTATTGCCTCGACGGCTGGAGCAGCAAGCGAGATCATTACCCACGGGCAGAACGGCTTTCTGATCGCACCTGGTGATGCCGAGAGCCTTGCGGGGTACCTCGACGCACTCATGGCCGATCGTAGTCGCCTGCTGGCGATGAGCAAGGCTGCCCATGAACGTTATATAGCGCATCCCTCATGGTCGGAGAGCATGTCGCAGGCTTACCATTTCCTGCGAGACCTTGTGATGGACGCCCCGTCCCCTGTCTCAGAAGGAGATGTCTAGAGACCGGCGGTCTTATTTGACTCTGATCGTCAGCAGATATATTCTTTTCGCGATCAGCTTTAGATTCGCCCTTCTTACAGGAGTATGAGAGTGGGCCGAGGACAGGTTGGTCGGCAAAAAGCCAGATGCCCGGAGTGTCTTGCTCCTATCTGGCTCAAAGATACCGTCGAGATGTGGGACCCTGTCACCTGTCCCGAGTGTCACACGGCGTTGGAGGTGGTCAACTTACGCCCCTTGACGCTCGACTTTTTGGACAAAGACTGGGAAGACGGTGAGTTTGAAGACGATGAAGAAGACGAAGACTGGAGATAGACAGTCTGCATTCTAAGCTTTGGCAAGTCTATCTCGGAGTCACGGGCAGACTGACGTTAATCCTCATTGCTGATTTTGGGCTGTGCTGGCTTTGCTGTCTTGTCGGTCACGGATGGTGGGGCCTGCTGTTTGACCTGCGCCACATATTCCAGGATTTCCTGGGCGCTTTGCCGTGCGGATTCGGCCTCTGGCCCCAACATGAAAGTCAACTCTTCAATTCGTTTCTCATACTTCAGAGCCTTGACCTGAGCCACGGCGCGGTTCCCCCTGACGTGCTTCTCTACCTTGAAGTGCATGTCAGCAAAACCGGCGAGCTGCGGCAGATGAGTCACAACCAGAACTTGGTGGTTGTGGGCCAGCGACCAAAGCTTCTGCCCTACCACCGCGCCAATCCTGCCCCCAATCCCCGCATCAATTTCGTCGAAGATCAATGTGGGTGTCTCGTCGGCTCGTGACAGTACTGTCTTGAGGGCCAGCATGATCCGTGATGTCTCGCCCCCCGACGCAATGCGGGCGATCGGTTTGAGCGGCTCCCCGATGTTGGCCGAGATCATGAACTGCACGCGATCAAAACCCGTCCTATCGAACGCCACACGATAGTCCTGGAACGGTGCGCCATGCGGATCGTCGATCTGCTCGATAGCCACGCCAAAACGTGCCCCTTCCATGCGCAGGTTGGCCAGCTCAGCCTCAATAGCCCTGGAAAGCTCCTCGGCGGCAGCGGCCCGCGCCTGGGTGAGAGCCGTACCCTGTTCGCCGATCTGGGTCAGCAGCTGAGACTCCTCTGCCAGCAGTTCCTCAATCCGCTCGCTGCTGTGCTCGATGGATTCCATCTCTTGCTGCGCCCGCTCGGCGGCATGAAGCAAGTCTTCGATGCTATCGCAGGCGTACTTGCGTTTAAGCGCCCTGATCAGGTCCAGACGAAGCTCAATCTGCTGGAGACGTGCCGGGTCGAACTCAATGTTCTCCTCATAGTCGGCCAGACTCCGAGCCAGTTCCTCGGCCTGGATCGAGACTGTCTCAGCCAGGTCTGCCATTTCCTTAGCCGCTGTATCGATCTTGGCGAGTCGGGTCAATGCGTTGGCGGCCTGGCTCAGTCGGTCGCTGGCCGATAGGCCGCCCTCATCTGCCTTGTGGATCGCCTGGTAGGCTTCGCGGGTCAGCTCGGCCAGTTGTTCGGCATTAGCCAGCCGGCGGGCCTCGTCGCGTAGCTCTTCTTCCTCGCCGGACCTCAGTTTGGCTGCTGTGATCTCCTCCACCTGGTAAGCCAGCATCTCGCTTCGACGTTTTAGCGCTGCCTCGTTGGCCGTCAAATCTCGAAGCTCGGCCCGCACATCGTCCACCTGAGTCACAAGCTGGGCAAACACCTTCCGTTGTTCAAGGAGACCAGCATACCGGTCTAGCAGTTCCAGGTGCGAACTGGGCTTGAGCAGCGACAGATGCTCACTCTGGCCGTGAATGTCGACCAGCCCTTCACCGATCTCCTGAAGCACATTCAGCGTCACCGTATGGCCATTCACCCGACAGATGTTGCGACCTCCCCGCCGCACCTCGCGGGTCAGGACCAGCACGTCGGGTCGTTCTCCTTCCAGTGCTTCGCGTACAATGACCTGGTCAATGTGTGAACGAACTGGTCCCTCGCCCAGCAGGAAAATGCCCTCGACGATGGCTACCTGCGCCCCGGTGCGCACGTCATCCACGTCGGCCCGCCCACCAAGCAGCAGCGACACGGCATCTAGAATGATCGATTTACCTGCGCCAGTCTCACCAGTCAGCACATTAAAGCCGGGAGCAAGCTGTAGCGTCAATTGATCGATGATTGCGAAGTCTTTGATCGTGATCTCACTCAGCATAGATGTGATATCCTCACATAGACTCTCTGTGTATAGTGCGATGGCTAGGCTTCGCCGGCGTCGGAGAGGAGTGCCGGACCTACAATCTCAGTCTGCCCCCTGCACCGACGACAGCCATCACCAGAAAAATCAACTTGGTGATCGAAATCCCGGAGATCACAATCACCACTAGTCCACTGGCTGCGATAGCGCCAGCCACAACTAACCATGAATATCTATTACGGCGTCGGCCTACCGCACGGTGGGCCACATCCGCGATCCCTGCTCCTACTGCCGATCCAACCCAAAACGCGATCAGCCAGCCAATAAAACCTAGTTCCACCCCAACTAACGCTGCCAGGAGGAAAGCAAGCCCACCCAGCACCAGGCCGATTGCTCCCTGGATCAGAGGATCCAGGGGCTGGGCATTGTAGTACACTCGCTGCTGGCCACGCACGCACTCCTTACAGCGGTACCCCACAGGTGTTCGCACGGCGCAGCGCATGCACATCGGGCGACCGCATTTGTTGCAGCGCAGCGAGGTCTCTACATTCGGATGAACTTCGCAGTACATGGTGCTGCTCTCAACGGTTGTCTGTTGTTGCTCCATCTTGCAAATCTCAACTTGACCAGGCTAGTATCAGCCGTTGTTGTCGACCTGCTTAGGCTCCAGACGGGCAAGCAGGGTGTGGTAGAAGTAGGTGTGTTTCCCCAGTCGGATGAACTGGCTGACATGCTCACTGGCGCGCACGTCAATGTGGTCGCCGTGCTGCATGTCGAACTCGTACTGACCATCCACTGTCAGGATAGCCTGATGGTCAGTCCACACCCGGATTCGAATGGACGATCCCTCCGAGAGCACAATGGCCCGGTCGAGTGTTAGGTGCGATGCAATAGGAATCACCAGGATGTTGCGTAGCGTAGGGGGCAAAATTGGCCCCCCCACTGCCAGTGCGTATGCTGTCGATCCGGTCGGTGTGCTGACGATCAGTCCATCGGCTACGTAGGTGGTCAGCTCGTCACCGTCGATCTCGGTTCGCAGCCGCACCACGCGAGCCAGCGAACCCCGGCTGATCACCACGTCGTTCAGCGCCAAGTGCTGGCCAATGAGTTCTCCGCTGCGCCAGGTTTCGGCCTGAAGCATCATCCTCTGTTCGATCCAGTATTCACCCGCAATCACGCGCGGTAGGCACTCGCGCCAAGTGTCAGGATCCATCTCAGAAAGAAAGCCCAGCCGTCCCATGTTCACGCCCAGGATAGGCACATTATGCCCGGCAGCCATACGGGCCGCGCGCAGCATGGAGCCATCGCCTCCCAGGACGACAATCATATCAACCTCAGGAACATGAGCGCGGACGGTCTGCTCGTCCCATGTCAACGCTCGCCAGGCCTCGATCCCATGGGACATAAGCCAGCTTTGGATATCCTCCGCGACGGCGCGGGTCGCCTCGATCTTGGGGTGGTGCAAGACGGCAACACGCCTGAATGGCGGTGGTGTAGGGTTTGATCGGCGATCCATCTCAGGCCAGCTCCATGTGGGCAATCCTTCTGGTTTGCGCTGGCGATTATATCTTATCTGAACGCTGCGAGCAGGGTTCGCAGTGCTCTTGATCTCGATGATAACGCAGATAGCACATTTGTGCTAATCTCCTGAGCACGCATTCTGTTCTTCAAGTGGTCTCGTGGTATACTCAGGCTTGTTCTCTCGCCAAACCTTTGCAGGCTCACAAGAGGAACTTTGCCATGCTGAAAATCACAATCACCTATTGCGCGGTGTGAAAATATCTGCCCCGCGCCGTCAGTGTGACGGAAGAGGTCTTGAAAGACTTTGAACCGGACGTTGAACACTTGACCCTTATACCAAGTGACGGTGGACGGTTTGAAGTGGAGGTCAATGGTGTGTTGATCTACAGCAAACTCCAGACCGGACGTCATGTCGAAGCGGGTGAGGTACCGCAGTTGATCCGCCGTTACATTCGGGAACACCCCTAAGCACTAAAAGCGGGCGGGCGCATGCAAGCCGCCAGCCTGAAAACCACACTGTGCCTTGTTCTCAGACGAGATGGGATGCGCTGATGCGTAGATCGACCGTTATCCTATCCAGTCTTGTAGTGCTGACAATGCTTTCGGCATGTGGGATGCTGCAGAGTATCGCCTCAAGTGAAACTGCTGCACCCACCGAGCAATCTCAGGCGTTGCAATCCCCCATGCCCCAGAGCGAAGGCGTCACCCCTTCACCTGAGGGGGACAGCACGTTGCAACCATCTCCGCGGGAAACCCTGCCTCCCCCTACTCCCACAGAACCTCCGCCGATGCAGGTCTGGCCTCTGGCTGCCGATCTTTTCTACCTCACTGACTCCGGGCAGATATGGCGGCAGCCTATGCTGGGGGATGATACCCTGGCAGGAGCAGTCACTCGCCCCGACCTATCGGTGCAGGATTTCGCGGTCGCGCCTGGGGGCGATTGGCTGATTTACCGTGCCGACGAGCATGTTGGGGTCATTTCACTGGATGGGAGACAGGGCCAGATTGTTGCTCAGGGGGTTAGCCTACCGGTCGAAACGGCCTATAGAAAGACGGTGGCCTGGTCACCGGACGCGACTAAGCTGGCCTACATCACTGCCGACGGGTTTCAGGTGTTGATCCCCGGTGCTGGCCAGAGCTTTGAGCCACTCATCTATGCCGTTCCTGAGCAACTGTTGACCAGCCTGAGCTGGTCCGCTGACTCGCAATGGTTACTTGCCTGGCGAGCCGATGGCTCCTCAGCTCTCTACAACACCGCTCCACTCGTCAAATGGGTTGATCTGGGGCGTATTAACGACTACACGTGGCTAGCCGACGGTCGCCTGGCCTTTGCCCCCCAAGAAGGCGGCCTGGCGCTGTTGACGCCTGGCGATGTTCAGTCGCGTGTGTTCATTGTTCCTCAAGACCGCCAGGTGACGCTCCCTGTGCAGCGCCCTGATGGCTTGCTGGCCTTCTTTGGTCACAGTGGAAATGTGTCGGAACCGGGGTTTCTGTATGTGGCCGACCCTGCCGACCTGAGCTTTGGCGTGGAAAGCTCTGTGGCGGTCTACACTGCCGGGCTGGTCTGGGATCCCGAAGGGATGCGGTTGGTAGGCCGCGATCCACAGTTGCCTTCGGCAGCCATCGTGCTTGATCCTCTCACTGGTGCGCGTGGAAGCTTCCAGACGGCTGGACCGGTTCTCGCCTTCGACTGGGGCGACTTGCCTCCCCACGGCGTTATGGGTTTGAACTTGCCCGCCAACTTGTATTACCTTTCACCTCAGGCTGGGATCACCCAAGTGTGGCGGTTGCCTGCAGGCGGCGATCCGCCTGAGGCCATCACCACCACCCCTACCGACGTTGTGGCTTTCGACATCTCTGGGGATGGGGTGCAGGTGGTTTACACCAGCGCGGGTGTCATCTATACAGCGCTGGCAGGCTCTTTTGAGGCGACTCAGGTGGTGGCCCTGTCCGATCCAACCAAGACCGGCTCCCCTGCTTTCTCACCGGACGGACAGCAGATCGCTTATGCCGATGGCGGCATCTGGGTCTACGATCGCGCTACAGGCCAGCCGCGCCGTTTGGTGGCAGATCGCCTGCCGAGGGCCGGGAACGAGAGACTGATCCAGGTCTATGATCAGCCGCGTTGGTCGTCAGATGGTGCCTGGTTGCTTGTCCGGGTCACTTTCTATGAAGGCTATGACTACGCCTTGATTCGGGCGGATGGCACCCAGACAGCGCCGCTGATGCTGAACATGTTCAACTCACGTGCGGAATGGGCGGACGAACTGGAAGCCTTCCTTTACTACGCAGGTGGAACTCATGGCGCCCCTTTCCTCAACCGAGTACAGCCTGGCGATCCTCCGACCATTGCCCGGTTGGTTGACTTGCCTGTGATCGACGTGGCTCAGCGCGATGACGGGCGGCTGGCGCTGCTGCGTGTGCCGCTGCCCGGCACCGGTGGTCCCACGAGTGTGCAAGTCTACAGCCTAAAGCCTAACGGAACGGACCTGCGGGCAGAGACAGGGTCATTTGTGATGGAGCAGGCAGTGCTGTCTCCAGGGGCAGGATTTATTGCCGGGCTAATACAGACCCGCACTGATGAAGCTGGCGTGACAACTGGCCGGCTGGCGCTGGTGGACACAAAGAGCGAGCAGGTGTTCGTGATCGAAAGCGCCTCTGGTGTGCGCGAGCTGCGCTGGGGACAGTAGGTCGCCTTTTGTTGAGAGCCGTGGAGGCGAGGTAGACATCGCTATCAGGAAGGGTCCCATGCGCTTTGGTATTATGGCCATGCAGTTGAGTGCGCTTATTCCGCCCGGAGCCACGCCAGATCAAATCGTGGCACGGGTCATGGGGTTGGATCACGCTGCTCTGGTGCGCGAAGTGGCTGCACCCGGCTTCAAGTTGGTCGAGTTGGGAGGCGACTTGGTGCTGTTTTTCCCCCAGACCTATTCACCTGCCCAGATCGAACGACTGGCAGCGCTCAAGGAGGAACTGGGGCTGAGCTACACCGTTCATCTGCCTCTGTGGTCAGTCGAGCCATCGACTCCCCTCACACCCGTCCGCCACGGTTCGGCTCAGGCGGTGATTAGCTGTATCAAGTCTACGCTGCCATTGGAACCCGAAACCTATGTCCTGCACGCCACAGGCGCACTCGCCGCCGAGTTCTACCGGATGCGTTTACCTGAGCTTGCCCGCTCGTTGATTCTTCAGCAATTCCGGGACTATGCACGCGAGAGTGTGAAGATCATTCTTTCAGAGACCGGAATCCCCAGCTACTTGCTGGCCATTGAGACTGTCGAGTTCCCGTTTGATCTGACCCTGCAACTCGCTGAGCAGATGGACCTGTCGATCTGCTTCGACACTGGCCATGTCCTGGTCGGATTTTCTGGGCCAGTGGATGTGTTCGACGCACTCGAGCGCAGCCTGCCACGTCTGCGCGAGGTGCATCTCCACGATGCTCCCCGCTATGACCCGGACAAACCGTTGGGTTATGGTCAGGATCACCAGGCGCTGGGCAAAGGCAACCTTGACGTGGGTCGTTTTCTCGATCGGCTAGCGCAGGCCGATTGGAATGGGCCAGTCATCTTTGAGCTAACCGGCCCTGAGGCGCTAGCCTCGTTGGACGTGATCCGCTCCTTGCGCCCGGAGTTTATGCCCCTGGGGCCAAAATAAGGTGGTTACGATGACCAAGAGACGCCTCTCTTTCCCCCGCTTGCTTTCCATCACGACCTTTGGCTTCGCGCTGACGCTTGTCTCCAACACACTTGAGCCGTCTGTGTTGGGACACAAGGTCCTGCAACTGATGCCTGAGCGCGCGGCGACGGCCCTCGGCTTCACCACAGCGGCTGGGTTGATCGTGGCGATCCTGTGGCAGCCAATCATCGGCGTGTTCTCCGACCGAACCCGCACACGGCTGGGACGGCGTATTCCTTATTTCATTGCCGGGACAATCATGGTCATCCTGTGTCTGTACATGATCGCGGCTGCGCCGGTGTTTGCGCTGGTAGTAGTCGGAGTGCTGCTGATTCAGCTCTCATCCAATACAGTCCAGGGTCCGTGGCAGGCATTGATCCCCGATCAGGTGCCTGAGGAACAGCGTGGACAGGCCTCCGGCCTCAAGGCCATGTTGGACATCCTGGCATTCGTCGTCGGAGGTTTCGCTGCCGGTAAGCTTGTGGCCCAGTACGAAAACTGGGGTCCGATTGCGATCTATGCAGCTGTCAGCGTACCTGTGGCTGTTTATCTGATGGCCCTGGCTGTCACAATGATTGGAGGGCGGGAAGAGCCTGACGCCGCTGACCACGCGCCGCAGCGCACTGTGGGAGAGGCGTTGGTACGCACCTTCTATGTGGACTTCAGGTCATATCCAGCTTTTGGCTGGTGGTTTGCCAATCGTCTGTTGTTCTGGGCCGGATTTATTGCCTTGCAGGCATTCCTGCTGCTGTTTGTGGTCAATGTAGTAGAACTGCCGCAAGCACAGGCACAGTCTTTTGTCGCCAACCTGACGATCTTCTTGGGTGTTGCGCTAGTAGTCGTCACGCTGCCATCTGGTTTTCTAGCTGACCATGTGGGACGCAAGCCAGTCGTGGCTGCTGCAGGAGTCCTGGCGGCAGTCGGGGCGGGGATGCTGCTCGTGGTGCGGACCATCCCCCTAGTCACCGTGGCTGGGGTGGTCGTCGGCGTGGCCGTCGGCACCTGGATGAGCGCTAACTGGGCGCTTGTCACCGACATTGTGCCTCGTGAAGAGGCCGCACGCTACCTGGGGATCGCCAACATTGCGACTGCAGGGGGCAGTTTTCTGGCTCGACTGCTGGGTGGCCTTCTCATCGACCAGATCAATCTTCGGACGGCCACCACATCCTTCGGCTATCTGACAGTGTACGGCATTGCCACTGCCTTTTTCTTGCTCAGCGCTCTGATTATTATGGGGCTGCCCGTACACGCCCGCCGGACTGCCGGGAAATAGGTCGGCAGACGTTATCTGCACAGACTTCGAACGCAAATTTCATCCTGAAGCAGGCTGTCCATCACCCAATGGGACGAGTATCGTGCTCTTCCCTCTCAGCCATACAGCCAGGGGGGAACCCACAGCCCGCCGATTCCGGCTCGCTTGGCCACGATGGCCGCTGCCACGAGCAGCGCCCCTACTCCCATGTATATCCAGTCCACAGTACGATATCTGAGCTGGGGCAACCATGTACGAGGGCCTATGCCAAAGGCGCGCAGGTCCATGGCGTCGACGATCTCCTCCCCCTGGATGACAGCGCCCACGATGAGGGGGACCAGGAGCGGGGCGAAGTTCCGTATGCGCTGGACGATGTTCGTCCGGCGAGCCTCCAGTTCGAAGCCGCGGGCACGTTGGGCATCCATGATCGTCTCCAGGTCCCGGCCCAGAGTGGGGATGAAGCGGAAGGCCATATCCATGGCGAAGGCCACTTTATCGCCCAATCCTAGCCCTTTGAAGGCGATGCCGTAGAGTGCCGGGTCAATTGTGTAGGGGATGATCACCGATAGCGCGGCGAAGGTCATAATGCGCATGAGCTGCGTCACCAGGTACGACAGCCGCTCGGCGCTCATTTGTAGATGCAGGTCCAGACCGAGCACCTCCAGTCGGGAGGACCAGATCACATGCTCGGATTGATAGACCCCCACCGATCCCCGGCCTGTCAGGAACGTGATCAGCGATAGCATCACAGCCACGATGCTGATCACGATCCAGAAACGTCGCATCTGCCGCCAGGTAAGCCGGGCCAGGATGATCTGCAGGAAGGCCAGCCCCAGGAACAGCAGCACGATCCGCATGTCCCAGAAGCCCGTTCCTCTGCCGGGAATGAAACCCACGGCGATCAAGGCGCACAGCATGAAGACGATCCGAGCACGGGGATCCAGGCGGTGAAAGAAGGTGTCTCGTTCGGCGTAGGCCCAGTTAGCCAGCATGCACGTTCAGCCCCTCTATATAGGTCGCGATCGCCGCAGGGGCGGGCCGCGCCTGCCCCTGCGGGAGACGTGTCCTAACGCCCCATCTGCGTGCGGGCCTGCTTCCAGGCTGCGAACAGAAGTGGCGTCAAGATAACGGCGAACAGAGTGTTAGGGCCTGCTGCCGGGATGAACTCGCCAATGAAGGCTGTCATAAAGCTGTAGCCGTTGTAGAAGATGTCGGCCATAGCAGCGAAGCCTATCCCGACGATCACGCCCAGCGTGCCCCACACCACCAAAGCCCGCGTGTCGGTGTCCTCCATCCAGGCTGTGATGGCTTTGGCTCTGCTGCCCACGTACCAGGCCGCGATGGCGCACAGCACGGCCACGGCCCACACCACCACGACTCCCCATGAGAAGCCGTTGTTGATCAGGTCGACCACACCAAAGGCAACGAAGGCCAGTGTCAGAAGGATCAACAAGATAGGCCAGTAGCGTGGGGCTAGCGACATGCCCAGCATTACCACCAGGACCACCAGCATCACGTACCACCAGCTTGCATATTCGCCGGTCATCTCACCAGTCCAGGGACTGACGATCTCCGGGAATATGAGCGGGAAGATGACCCCCAATGCCAGCACAGCAGCAGCGATCCACTGGAGGATATTGATCCGACCACGCACGTTGCCAGACAGGTACATCCCCGCCAGACCGGGCACTAGGCCCATCAGGCCGTTGCCAATGTCCCAGATGGGGAACACGCCCCAGCCAGTCAATGCATCGCCCAAGATGTTGCCAAATGCGCCAGTGAAAAAGCCGACCGCCGGGCCAAAGGCGAAGCCGAAGAAGATGGGGATGACAACCACTGGTCTGAGCGCCACCAGGCTAACGGAGGGCACTGGGACGACGTTAAATACCCAGGCCAGCAAGCCGTAGAGGGCTGCCCCCAACGCCATCATCACCACCTCGCGCGTGCCGATCTTGAACATCTCGGCCTCGGCGAAGAGGATGTAGATGAGATACAGGACCACAGCGCCGATGACAATCCAGAACAGCCAGCCCTGCAAGATGTTTCCATCGCCAAGCAGGGACTGCGCTGTCACGCCGAATGACTCGCCGCCGCTGGTGGCGCTGGCGATCACATCGCCCAGATAAAGCAGGGCAACCAAGAGAACCATACCACCCACGGCAAGCACCAAACCCCTCACGTATTTGTTACTCATCGTAACCTCCCTTCAGTGAGCGAGACAGTCGTAAATCCAGCGATCTACGCAGGGCTAACCCTGCAAAGATACCTCACCCATTAGCCCATCGCCGGGCCGCTCAGGATATGAGCTAACGCCTCGGCGCGCATAAAGTGCCCGCTGTGCGCCAGGTGCTCAAGGTTAACCTTCAGCAACGAGGAGGGAATCACACGGCAGCTTTCCAGCAAACCGAAGTCGGCCAGCACCTGCTGGGGCGGCCCATCGCCCACGATTCTACCGTCGCTCATTAGCAAAACCCGGTTGGCATAACATACCGCCAGATCGACTTCGTGCGTGATGAAGATGATGGCCGAAAAGTGGTAAGCCCTGTCATCAGCAGCGCCCAATCCGACGACCGAGTCCATGAAGTTCATGTAGTTGGCATAGTCCTGCCCGGCGGTAGGCTCGTCCATCACCAGGATAGCGCTGTGCATGGCCAGGATAGCTGCGATACTGACACGTTTCTGCTGCCCAAAGCTCAGCGCCAGCGGCGGGCGATCGATCTCGTCGCCCAGGTTGACCACCGCCAAGGCTTGTCTGGTGGCCTCGCGGATGTCCTCTGGGCTGTAGCCCAGATTGTGCGGACCGAAGGCCAGTTCCTCGCGAACGGTGGGTGCAAAGAGCATATGGCGTGGACTCTGGAACACATAGCCAATCGTTTGGGCCATCTGAGCAACGGTCATCTCGCGCGTGTCCTGGCCACGCAGAAGCACACGCCCACTGACGGGCCGCAGCAGACCGATCGCGTGCTTGACCAGCGTCGTCTTGCCTGCGCCGTTAGGCCCCAGCAGGGCAATCACATCGCCCTGCCGAACAGTCAGACTGATGTCCCTGAGCACCGGGTCCCCAGTTCCGTAGCTGAACGAAACGTTCTCAAAATTGATCAATTCCGGAGCATCGGGGCGAGCCGGTAAGACAGCGGGCACAGCAACCATGGGCCTGCCTGCTGAACGTGCTATCACAACGGAGGCAGGAAGCTTCACAGCGTGATAGTCGACGGATTGCAGCAACCCTTCTACCGATCCGAGATAGCTGATCTTGCCGTTCTCCATGTGGATAGCCAGGTCAGGTTTGACGGCCAGTACATCCTCAACCCGGTGCTCGATCAGCAGAATGGTTTTGCCCTCGTCGGCCAGCCGCCGGATCAGCGCCAAAGCTCCCTGTGCGCTGGCGGGGTCTAGGTTGGCTAGCGGTTCGTCGAGGGCCAGGATATCGGGGCGCATGGCCAGCACGCCTGCCAGGGCTACTTTTTGTTTTTCGCCACCTGAGAGGGTGTAGGTCTCGCGGTGTTTCAGGTCAGCAATGCCCAGATATTCCAGTGTCTCATCGACGCGACGAATGATTTCGTCCCGTGGAAGTCCGAGATTCTCCAGCCCGAAGGCAACTTCGTGGTTCACATAGGCTCCCACGATCTGGCGCTCCGGGTCCTGGAGGACGGTGCCTACTGTCTGGGAAATGGTCGATAGCGTGTCTGTGCTGTGATCCTTGCCGTGCAGCAATATTCGACCGCTCAGTTCTGCCTTATAGCTGCGCGGGATCAGGCCGTTGATGCAGCGCAACAGCGTGGTTTTGCCGCAGCCGCTGGTGCCTGAGATGAGAGCAATCTGCCCCTGCTGCACGCTGAACGAGATGTCCTGCAGAGCGGCATCCCGGCGTGTCAAGTAGCGGCATGAGAGATTCTCGACAGCAAGCGGTGGTGCAACTGAGTCAATGTGCATAGGGTTGCCTCATCTGGGCAGTCAGACGAATGTCCCCACCTAATCCAACCCTGAACCGGCATTGAAGTTGCTGGCAGGGGAAATCGAGGCGTGGATCCGTGCTGGGCAAATGGGTTGGTCTCATGAGATGGAGATGTACCCAAGAATATAACACATCAGCCATCAATGTCGAAATGTGGGCAGCCCTCCTGTCGGCAGAAGTGAAGCGTACAGCGGGGCAGGCGCAGAGTGCAGGGCTACAGAGCGGGACTTTTGTCATCTGGTAGCACTCGTGCTAAACTGCACACGTTGTGCGTCCGCCGTAGGATCGCGTTTCCGCAGAGCATGGGACCTCGACAGCCTAGGTCAATCCCTCAGTGGAGTCTTCAGCATGCCATTCCGTGATACTTACTGGAACGTTCCCCACTGGGCACAGTTGCTGCTTTACATCGTCCAGGGAATGGGTGTCGCTATCCTGGTTGGTAGACTTTACCTTCGCGTGAAACTCTGGCTGGAAGGACAGGGCAGGCTCGATTTTGATCACTTCTGGGAGCGAGTGGGGCGTGTGCTGGAGTTCGCTGTAGCCCAGGTGCGGATTGCCCGTGAGCGGTATGCAGGCATTTTTCACCTGTCAATCTTCTTTGCCTTTATTTTCCTGTTTATCGGCACTGTGTTGGCCACGATCGATTATGACATCGCCGTGTTGATTTTCGATGTCAAGCTATTGAGAGGCGACTTTTACCTGCTCTATGAGTTGGTGCTTGACTTTTTCACAGTAGCGGGCATCTTTGGCCTGGCCCTGGCGCTGATCCGCCGTGTGACGCCGCGACCCGACAAACTGACGTACAACTTCGGCTTTGCGGCTATGTTGTGGCTTTTGCTGATTGATCTGTTGAGCGGGCTTCTGATCGAGTCGTTTCGCCTGAGCGCTGTGCGCCCGCCTTGGCAAACGTGGTCATTTGCCGGTTACGCAGTCAGCCGGGGCTGGCTGGCGCTTGGCATGGATGAACCTGCACTCCGGACAGCGCATTTGGTAACCTGGCTCTTCCACATGTCACTCACCTCGCTGATTTACATTGTGCTCCTCGATCTTCCGCTCAAGCATATCCTCTATTCGCCAGTGAATGTCTTCTTCTCTTCCTTTCGCGAGGCCGGTTCCCTGGCCCCAATCAACCTAGAAGATGAGACTAAAGAGAGTTTTGGCGTCGGTCAGGTTACCGATCTTTCGCCTATGCAGCTGATGGACGGTGATGCCTGTACGGAGTGCGGTCGCTGTCAGGCAGCCTGCCCGGCCTATATGGCGGGGACTGCGCTCAATCCCAAACAAGTCATTATCGACATCCGTGAGGCGCTGAATCATTATACGCCGGTGCTGCAGGCGATTTCGAGTCCCAATCAGCGGCCCGAAATGCCTGTTATACGACAGTTTGTGAGCGAAGAGGCGCTATGGGCCTGCACGACTTGCCGGGCGTGTGTGTACGAGTGCCCGGTGCTGATCGAGCACGTCGACTCGATTGTCGACATGCGGCGTTATCTGGTGCTGACGGAGGGCAACGTACCTGACCTGTTGGCCACCGCGATGACACAGGCTGAACGGGCGGGCAATCCGTGGGGCGCTCCACGTGGGAGCCGTATGGGCTGGGCTGAGGGCCTGGCCGTGCCCGTGATGCGCGATAAGAAAAAGGCCGACGTGCTCTATTGGGTAGGATGCGCCGGGGCCTATGATCCCGAAAGCCAGCGCACGGCCCGTGCTATGGTCAAAATTTTTGAGGCAGCCCACATCGATTATGCTGTGCTAGGGGAGGAAGAGCGCTGTAACTGCGAGTGGGCACGCCGCGCCGGAAACGAGTACCTGTACCAAGAAGCGGCACACTCTAACATTGCAGTGTTCGATCAGTATGAGTTCAACGTCATTGTCACCCACTGCCCGCACTGCTTCAACACGTTTAAGAATGAATATCCGCAGTTTGGCGGCGAGTACGATGTTGTCCATCACAGCACCTACGTCACGCGGCTGATCAAAGATGGTCACTTGAGGCTCCAGAAATCGGCCAATCGGGCGATCACCTACCACGATTCGTGCTATCTGGGGCGTTACAATGGCGTATATGACGATCCGCGTGACAGCCTGACCGCCATCAACGGGGTGCAGCTGGTTGAGATGCCTCGCAGCCGAGAGAAAGGACTCTGCTGCGGTGGCGGCGGCGCCCAGGTGTGGTTCGAAACACATCAGGAGAGGCCCGTCAACCAGATACGCCTGCAAGAGGCGATGGCGACTGGGGCCGCAACTGTCGCGGCAGCTTGCCCGTTCTGCACCATCATGCTGACCTCTGCCGCGCAGAGCACAGGGGTCGGTGGGCAAGTCGGTATCAAGGATATTGCAGTGATCGTCGCTGAGGCGCTTGAGTGAGTCGTGGTTTGCAAGTAGGATGGCCTTCCAAAGGCTGGTTTCTGCCAGTGCTGTTCGTGTGTGCTGTGTGGGGATTGAGCGCTTGTGCTCAGGGAGAGTCGACTCCGCCACGGCCAACGGTGATCGTCATCACAGCCAATGGCCCCTACTCAACAAGTTTTGATGATCCCGGCGACTGGCTGGTTGGCGAGAGTGACTCCAGTCAAGGCCGTGTAGAAGATGGGCGCTACCTGCTGACTGTCCGCGAGTCTCGCTATCTGGCCTGGACGAACCAGCAACGGGCTTTTGGCGATGGCGTTTACGAGGTCGATGTGACCCTGGTCAGTGGGGCAGAGGCCAGCGCTTTCGGCTTGCTACTGTTGGGATCGAGCGACCTGAGTTCGTTTTTCTACTGCGTTATCACTGGTGATGGCCGCTATGACATCGGCTACTGTGAGGACAACTGTCAGACACAGCAATCTTTGATTGGAGGGTTCACGCTGGCCTATGCTATCCTGACCGGCAACCAGACCAATCACCTGCGCATCGAGCTACAGGATGGTCAGCTGAAGATGCTGGTCAATGGAACACTCGTTGGCCAGATGAGAGGACTAACCTATTCGAGCGGGTTGGTGGGCCTGGTCGGCGAGAGTGGTCCCTATGGAGGGTTCGAGGCGGCTTTCGACAACCTGCAGGTCGTGGAGGAGCAGTTCAGTGAATAGCGATTCTTCTCCTGCCTCAGGCGCTTGGCACCCAGTGACTAGCCTAGATTCAGTTCGATTCGCCTCCGTACACTATCGCATGTACACTAATTTCTCAGCACCGCTCCTCACCAGAGCACAGGGAGAATGCGGACTATGGATCAATATGTCGGCAGACAGATAGGCAACTACAAAATTATCGAACTGATCGGCAAGGGTGGCATGGCGGCGGTCTACAAGGGCTATCAGCCCTCTATGAACCGCAATGTCGCCATCAAGATCATGGCCCAACAATATACGGGCGAAGAGGCTTTCGTCCAACGGTTCGAGAACGAGGCGCGTCTCATTGCCCAGTTGGAGCATGCACACATCCTGCCTGTCTACGATTTTGGCCAGCAGGAGGGGATGCTCTACATCGTCATGCGCTATCTGCCAACGGGCACGCTTGAGGATCGGATCACGCGAGACGGGATGCCCATCCGGGAGGCGGTGCACATCTTCAATCAGATAGCTAGCGCGTTGGATTATGCCCACAGCCGGGGAGTCATTCACCGTGACCTGAAACCCGCCAATATCTTGATCGATGCGCAGAACAACGCCTTCCTGAGCGATTTTGGCATCGCCAAGAGCCTGGAGGAGCAGAGCAACCTGACGGGCACTGGCGGCGTGGTCGGCACACCCACCTATATGTCGCCAGAGCAGGGGCTGGGTGAGAAGATCGACGCGCGGAGTGACATCTATGCGCTGGGCGTGATGCTGTTTGAAATGCTGACAGGTCAGGTGCCTTTCACTGCCGACAATCCTATGGCCGTGATGCTCAAACACATCAATGAGTTGCCCCCCCATCCTTCTGAGATCAAGCCCAGCATTCCCACAGAGGTCTCGGCGGTGGTGCTGCGCTCTCTGTCCAAGAACCCTGCTGATCGCTACCAGACGGCCAAAGAGATGGCCGACGCACTGGAGCAGGCGATTCTTGCTGCCAGCGGTCAGCGCACACGCGCCGGAAGGCTGCCCGTGGCGACTGTCCCCGGCCAAGCCGGCGCCAGTCCGCAGGCAGCCACGCTGCCGGCTCCCATCCCTGGGAGGCCGCAGCCTGCGACTGCCGTGCCAGGACAGGCCGGCGTGGCGATACCGTCTGCGGACGCAGCTATCGCGGTGCCGGGCCGTCCTGGTGAAGTCTCTGCCCTCATGGCGATGGGCGAGATTACCATCGAACTCAACAAGGTCTCAGCTTGGCTGGACGCGCACGAGGTTGTCGGCACATGGATGCAGGCCATCGGCCTGAGCCTGGTGACTTGGCTGATCTTGGTGCGGTTGACATCAGGTGCGACTCTTGAGACGGCGCTGCTCGCGCTGATCCCTGGGGTCGTGTTGTATGGCCTGCTGCGTGCTCCGACCGTGGGGGCGCTGGTCAGCTTCATCCTCATCCTTGCGCCGCTTCTGGCCCATACCCCAGGGCTGGCCCTGATCTGGCTGTTAGTTACGATCATTGCCGGGGCGCGGCTGAACTCGCGCGAGATCATGCTGACGTTGGTGACCATGCTTGTTGCAGGGCATCCACTGGGATGGATCATCCCCCTGTTGGCCCCGTGGTGGCTGCGCGTCCGCCGGACAGTGCTACCGGTGGCGCTCGGCGTCACGCTGGCCATGTTGTTTGCCTTCACGCTCCGCTGGCCTACGGCAGGGGGCCTCCTGCCCGTGCCAGGGATCTCAGACGAAGCCTACTACAACATGCAGTTCAGTCCCTTTGACACGACCTTCCTGGGACTATTCGAGAACACTGGCCTGTGGTCTCCATGGACGGATCCGCAGAGGCTGTGGGAGGCCATCCAAGCTACCTTTGTCATGATCGGCAGCGCTCTGGCCTATACGAGTGCATCACCGCTGATGGTAGCTGCTGCCTGGGCTACTGCATCGACTCTCAGCGTCTCTAACCAGCGTGTCGACTCACCATACTTGCGGGCGCTGGGTCTGGCCATGGGCTTTGCATTGTTGATGGTTGCCCACTTACTATTCCGACCCGCCGGGTTAGGCGGCGTTTCGACGCAGGCTCTTGTGCTGGTAGTGATCAGTGCAGTGCTGGCCTTTCTGTTCAGCCAGTGGCCCATCCAGGCCAACCCGATCAAGGGCAACAAAATCGGCACCACGCTGAGGATGCTGCGCCAGACACTTGGTGTGCTCTTTATGGCCCTGGGTGTCTCGTTTTTTACCGAATACCTGACGAGAGACGCTGTATCCCCGCTCTACCCGGTGTTCTGGATGGGTGGTGTGTTCGGCACGCTGGTCATGATTACCAACGCACAGGTTGGGCCGCCTATCGTTTTTGCCTCGCTGGTTGCTGCCCTGGCTCCCATTAAACCTGTGCAGTCTGCGGTCATGGGCGGATTGCTGTTTATCTATCTGGTCGTAAGCTCGCTGTTCGATAGACGACGTCCTCGCCACTGGAATCCACTGGGTGCGGGCCTGATCATCGGTGCGCCGGGCATGGCCGCCGCTGGCATTCTGCCACTTGGCCCATTAGCTTTGGGCGCGTTGGAAGCGCAGGTCCCTGCTGCCCTGCTGGCTGTCGCTAGCCACGTGCTCCTGATCACGGTATCAACGGGTATCAATCCGTTGGCAGTGATCGTCCAGGTGATTACGACACTGGCCGGCGTGCTGGTCGTCGAACGACTGATGGGTCTTTCACTGCTTGGCAGCCTGAACCACAAGTTGCGCCGTCTGATCTTTACGGTGGGGGCAGGCTTGCTGATGGCAGTCAGCTACTACACCTTGGGGCAAGCCGCGCCGATCAGCATCCTGATCCGGGCACTCGCGCTGAGTATGGTGTCTGCTGCCGTCCTGGTCGCGGCGATGGGCGACCGCGCGCTGTTCTGGCGGCAGTTCATTGAGCGCGAAGAGGAGGAGCACGAAGTCCTGGAAGACGAGGAAGTCACCGGTCCGTGGACTGCACGTCCGAAGAAGAGCGTGTGAGAAAACACGCCCTGATCACAAATGTATCCGGAAGCACAGGACGGGCCTCTCACGAGGCCCGTCCTGCACTATACTATAAGGTTGTCAGGTCGCGGCTTTCGCCAGATCCCCCAGAAACTCCGTTATGGCGGCAAAGTACTGATCGATGCCATAGAACAGCAGATCGTTGTGACCAGCTCCTTTGATGGACACTATACGCTTGTGCTCGGCAGGTGAGGCTCTGTAGAGCGCTTCACCATTGGAGATGGGGATCAATGTGTCGCGTTCGCCATGAATCACGAGCAGCGGCAGCCTGATCTCCTCCATCTTCTGCACATTGCCGATCGGGTCGGGGATGCCAGAGAGTACGTCGACTGGCAGACCAAGCCGGGCAAGTAGCGGAGCTGTGAGTGCAAAACCACTCTCGATGATTAGACCCTTGAAAGCATCAGGATGGCTGTGCGTCAAGTGAATGGCGCACGCACTGCCCAACGAGCGTCCCATGACGATCAGAGGTACGCTGGACAGCCCGGCCTGTCTGAGCACCTCTGGCATGGCTCGATAAACGGCCTCAGTATCCGAGAGGAGGGTGCTGACAAGCGGTCTTCCAGTACTCCAGCCATACCCCCGATAGTCGATTACCAGCAGTGACGCGCCGCAACGATGGATCATCGGGGCGATCCCGTCGTAGTCGGGGATTATCTCACCATTGCCGTGGAAGTAAAGAATCAGTGGGGCTGTGGGTGTATGGACGTACAGCCGATAGCCAAGCACCACATCGGCCTCAACTGGAACGGTGCCGTCGTGGACACCTGGGCGCCGATTTCCACCGGGATTGGCGGGCTGGGGATAGAACAGGATCGACAGGATCAGAGGGTTATCTAGAATCCGGGGGTCCATTGTTGCTGCTCACTTTCGCCGCAGGGCATAAATCCGGGGATGCAGCCCACCTTGGAGCACTTTGATCACGTCTTGTACCTCCCATAGAAAGGCCACTTCGGGCAGCAGGCTCTCAAAAAGCTTCACCTCGTGGGTAATAGCTGCCAGCCAGGCGCCAGCGGTGCTGACACGCGCTGCCTCGGTCAGCACCGCTGAGTAAAGAGATACATTCTCGATGTGTGTGCCGCTGAGCTGTCCCCAGGGCAGGTCAACACAAAGGACGTTGAACGTGCCATCCGGGTACTCGAGTCGAGTTGCATCCATGTTGATCAGTTCCACCATTGCGCTCAGGCCACTTGCTGCAATGTTCTCACGGGCGCACCGGAGTGCGTTGATGTCGATGTCACAGCCAACGGTGCGTGCTGCAGGCCGTCTCAGTAGGCGCTCGATAAGCAAGGTGCCGGAACCGCACATCAAGTTGAGGAAGCAGTCCGCAGGACTAGGCCGGGTGAGTTCGACCATAGCCGCAGCAATGGTAGCGTTGAGTGCGCCTGGCATGTCGCATACTCTCCAGCTTCGGGCTGAGAGGGGACGCGGTGAGAGGCGAATCAATACCTCCCAGCCCTCTCGCTTGAAGGCAGAGGGGCGCACGCGCAGCAACAAGTCAGCTTCGTCGGGCTGGTGGACCAAGCCGGTCCGATTGGCCAACTCGCCGATCAGGCGGGAGAACGTCGTCGATCCACTGCCTGCTGCGCTGATGCGGAACGTGTGGAAAGCGTCCGGTGGGTGCAGCGAGCGCAACCGCTCGATGGCATCCAGCAGACGACTGAGGTGCGCATGCCCCAGCAACGCTCGCGGGCGTGGAATGGCGAAATGCTCAGCAGCGTAAACGGCGACCACAGTACGCAGGGCCAGCAGATCGCGCGGAGGACCGGTGAAGTGGAAGCGGATACAGTCGGGATCGTCCCCGGCATAGAAGGTTATTGCCCGCTGGAAGCATCTTCGCAGCTCTTCGAGTGCGAAAGGTTTCAAGCCGGGCAGGACTTCAGCCTCATAGCTCAGGTTGGCCACCGCGTAACGCCTGCAACGGGCATCGGCATCATGGGGAACACGTGACTGTCTCTCACCCCAGGTTCGGAACGATGTAGCGGTACAGGGCATAGATCGCCAACAGCGGCATCCAGCCCAATGCCACCAATGGGATCCAGGCCAGAACCCATGCCCAGCGATCACCGCGCAACCGTTGCCTGATCAACAGGACCCAGCCCCACAGCCCGGCGACAGTCAGCAGACCAAGCGGGATCAAGGCCGGGAAAAGGTAACGCCCCTGGAACTGGACGAAAGTCAAATTGTAGTAGATATATTCGGCGATGACCGCGGCTAACACCCCCGCCAGCACCCATACTCCTGCCTTTTGCTGCGCATCTAGCCTCAGACGATCTCGGAAGGCGGTCAGCAGGACCACCAGACCGGCAAGGTCGCCTGCCAGGAACAGCCCGATCAGTAAATAGACGCGAGGCGGCATCGGAACGCCCATCCAGCCGAACTGCCCCCAAAAGCTGTGATAAGTGGTGCTCAAGAGCTGGCTCAGGTATGGGCCGAAACCTATCGCCGCGATCAGGTCGATGGTGCGCAATTGGCCTACAACGACGGCGCTGTGTGCGATCTGCCCGAGTAAGTCGGGCCAGCCATACACAGCGACATTGCGGAACCACCATGGCGCGCCAAAGATCAACGCCATGCCCGCCGCCCAGATGACCTGCTCGACCAGCCAGCGGCGACTGTGACGCTCACTGCGCCAGCGCCAGAGGATCGCCACAGCCACAGCTGCCATTGCAGGCCCATAGAGGGTCAATTTGGTTAGGAAGGCCGCACCCACCAATCCGCCCAAAGCTGCTGCATGGGGTCTGCTCGACTCGCTAAGCGGCTCCCTTGCCTCTCCTGTTCTGGCTAAGATCGGGTTGCCCAAGTACGTGACTGCGATCACGAGCAAAATGCCCATCACCAACTCCGCCAGGCTGTCATTGTTGACACTGGCCATGATGGCGATATGCTGCGGCGTAAAGGCGCAAAATGCAGCGGCAGCCAGCGCGAGTGGCTTGGCTCGCGGGAAGAGCCGCGCGATGACGAAGTACGCGGCGATCACTGCGCCGGCACCCAGGGCCAGGGAGAGCAGCCGCAGCGCGGTGAGTGAGCCGCCGCTGAGGCGGTAGACCAGTGCTGCCGCCAGGTAGTAGAGCGGCGGCTGGTGATCTTCGTACTCAATGGACGACAGGTCGGCGCTCTCCGGGAACTGGCTGGCCTTGAGTTCTTCAAGATAGGCTGCGTTCCAGTCACCCGGAGTAATCCTCGGACAGCAACCGCTGCGAGCGACCTGAGCGACATAGTTGTAATGTGCTGGCTCGTCGGGGGCTTGCCACGGCGGTGTGTTGACGGCATACAGCGTGCCGATGGCGAGGAAGGCGACGACGATCAGCGCGAGCAGGCTGTAGGTGACTCTGTCATCCAGCATAGGCTTTCTCTGCAAGTTGGTCAGCCAGCTTGGTCGTGACGAAGAGCCAGGGAGCGGCAAAACCGGCCCACAGACCGATCAGGCTGTAACGAATCAGGCGAAAAACCAGCACCGGCTCCCAGCCATCGAAAAGTTCCTTGAGACCAAAGCGCAGCGCCAATATACCGACAAGGCCGAGCAGGAATCGAAGGACACGTTTCCACCACACACCTCGCGCATCAAAGCGGCTGTACCGCACTTCTAGCGCAAATCCAATCCCCAGCCCCAGCAAGCTGGCTGCAGGCGTGACTGACCCACCCACCTGCTCATCGTATGGAACGGGCTGAGCCAACCACGGAGGAGAGCTGGCTGGGAACAGGCCAGGGTGGATGACCAGCATCAGGGCAGCAGCTGCCACAACGAGGCCGATCTGTGTCCAGAGGCTCTGGCCCTTGACCCATCTGCTTATTTTAGGTTCCAGCCAGATGTACAACCCCAGCACTATCAGCCCGATCAGCAGCCCGCCGAGCACGTCCTGTGGGTAGTGCACTCCAACCACCATGCGGGAGATTGCCATCAGGAGGATGTAGACCACGACGACTATGAGCGCCCACCTACGCTTCACCTCAAGAGCAATCCCTCCCCACAACACCGTCGATCCCTGCGCGTGGCCACTGGGCAAGCCGTAGCTCGTCTCTTCGACGCCGGAAGGTACTCTGACCTGGGATGACATCATGAAGGGGCGAGGACGTTGCCACCAGGCTTTGAGCCAGGCGTTGCTCCACAGGGAGATCAAAAACAGTGGACCGAACCGCCGTCCAAATGATGCATCGGCGCACCAATAGATCAGCGGCAGGATGGTGAGGTAGAACTCCTCTGAGCCTGCATAGTGAAACAATCTGCCGATAACCTCGATAAGTGGGGTTCGCCACGACTGGAACCATAGGATGATGTCCAGCCCCCAGCCTAGTTCTACTGCCGTCATCGTTCTGCTCCTTTCCAGGCGCGAAAAGGTCTCTCTCAGTGGCCAGGTGCAGCCGCGACAGGCGTCTCTGCCGGTTCAACTGTGACTTGTGCCTGCACTCGTAGTATAAACCACAACATCACCATCATCGGGATGGCCGCCAGCGACACTATCAGGGGTAAATCGTGGGCGGGAGATAGAGGGTACAGGTGACCTGCGATCCAGGCCGCTATAGCGACGGCCACCGACATCAGAGTCTCCACCATACCGAAGGCCAGTCCCTGGTCATGATCGCTGACGATCCGTGCTGCGGTGGCGGTGATCAGCGCTCTTGCAGAGAACGCGCTCCCGACAGCCATAAAGACTGGCATCACGCCAACAAACGCTGACACACGCCAGACTCCGAGCAACGCCAGCCAATAGACTCCCATGACTGCTGCAAGACTCCAACGTGAGCTAAGGTGGCCCGCCAAGAGGTTGATGATCGCTGTCCCAGCGGAGGCTAACGAGAACAGTAGGCCAATGTTTGAGAATGTAAAGCCGCGCACATCCCGCAAGAAATTGGGAATGAACTGGTAGCCAACAAACAGTGCCAGGAAGAGCAGCGTGGCATAGGCGGCGAGACGCAGGAAGTAAGCGTTGTGAAACAGCCGACTGAAGTCTGGCTTTTGAGACGGCGACTCGGTTGCGGCGGACTGTGTCGTGAGCACAGCCAGCGTGGATACCACGAACAGCGCCGTCGAGACCCACAGACAAGCGCGGATGCTGAAGCGATCGGCAAGCACCCCGCCTACGGCAGGTGAGACGATCAGACCGGCAAAGTAGGCAGCGGTCACCGTTGTCAGAACCCGCTCGGCAGTGCCAGGAGCATTCCGGTGGGGAGTGCTTTGCAACAGGAAGGCGCTGATCGACGGTGAAGCAAAGGCCGACAGTGCATAGAGCACCAGCCCTGGAATTGCAGCCTGCCAGGTAGGAGCCAGCGCCATGAGCAGCGGCCCCCCTACCCCTATCAGCCAGGAAACTACCATCACACGTCGCGCCCCAATGCGATCGCACAGGTACCCCGCCGGGATCGGCAGCAGGGCGCGAGCAATGGCTTCGGCGGCAAGCACCATCCCCACCTGCCGATCGCTGGCTCCCAGGTCAGCCAGATA
This sequence comes from Anaerolineae bacterium, assembly GCA_034435375.1. GTDB lineage: Bacteria > Chloroflexota > Anaerolineae > Aggregatilineales > UBA3940 > DAOTXR01. The sequence goes on along the minus strand of DAOTXR010000047.1, from coordinate 36,790 downwards.
TAACTGGCGAAGGTTGCTATACCACAGACCCTCGCCCAGCGCCCAGATAAGTAGGGCAGCCATCACTAACCGATGGTTGCGCTCCAGATGTTTAAACATCACAGATGTGCGTCGATGAACTTGGTAATGGTATCAAAGACTAGCGGGTATTCCAGGTGCTCGGCTACACAGTGGTCGCTCTTCTCTAGCACCAGTTTTTGCTTGTCCTGGCTGCTGATGGCATCGTAGATGGGTTGCAGGTTTTCGAACGGCACCACTGTGTCGGCGCGAGAGTGAATCAACAAAGCTGGGGCCGTGATATACGGCAGGCCCGCACGCATCTGTTCGAGCAGCTTGAACAGCTGTCCTATGGCTGGGACTACCCAGTATGGGTAGTTAGGATGCCCTGTGGGGTCTTCCCCACGTCGGAGTTGCTCGGCTAAGACATGCTGCTGAAAAGGATCTTCTTCGGGCGGAGGATCGCCTTTGGGAATCGTCTTGATGAAGTGACGAAGCAGAGGCATCAACGGTCGGCGCCAATCGTCAACATTGTAAGGCGCAGACATTGACACCAGGCCATCCACTGGCTCACGAGATGAGAACAACAGCGTCAGTACAGCGCCCATCGACAGGCCGATCACGAATATCTTGCGGCATTGTGATCGAAGCATCGTGTAGCCGGCTAGGACGCAGGCATACCACTCCCGCCAAGTCACATAAGCCAGATCATCTGGCGTGGTTCCATGCCCAGCTAGCCGGGGTCCATGGACAGTGTACCCTTGCTGGTTCAGATGCTGTCCCAGCCAGCGCATCTCGAAGGGCGTGCCCGTCAAACCGTGAATGAGCAAGCAGCCAACGTCATTGCCGGGGTAGAAGAACGGTTCAGCGCCTCTGAGTAACTTGATCTCGTCCATAAGGGGCAGTGTACCACGAGGCTGTCTGAAAGTCTACGTAAAGCGGAATGGATCCAAGCAAGAAAAGTACACGCCACCTGTTTGCTCGCCGCTGCCAGTTCGAATAAACTGATTATTTATGAAAGCAGATGGATGACATTGAGCGACAAGGACAGGCGATGTCAAACCCCGATGACCCGCAGGATGATGAGTTTGTATTGGAGGAGATGGAAGCCTACTGTGTCCGGTGTAAGCAAACCGTGGAGATGCACAACCCTACACCAGTGTGGACCCGGCGCGGGGCGCCAGGCACGCGGGGGGAATGCGCTATCTGCGGGACTACGGTGTTTCGAATGGGGCGGACTGAGGCGCATCGGGAACTGTCGCCGCCAGATGTCAGTCACCTACTTGAGATCAGCCAGCCGCCGCGCAGGCGTGGCCGTCGGGGTGAGCCTGTGCGCCGCCCTGCGCCCAGAGTGCGTCCCGTGGCTTATATCAACCACAGCCATTCGGACATCCAGGTGGCGGCTCAACTCGCCGAGGACCTCGGAAGGATTGGCATGGCCACGTGGTTCGAACCTGACCCGACAGCTTCTGAGCAGGTGAGCTGGGCTAGCGGGGTTCATCCTGCCCTCGAAGAATGTAGCCACATGGTCGTTGTGCTCTCGCAGGCAGCGTTGGAGTCGGAGAAAGTCAGGGAAGGTTGGCGCTTTTTCCGGGATCGCCGTAAGCCAGTAATCGTGGCCCTTGTCGCGTTGTGCGAAGTGCCCGATGAATTGCGCAGCCGTCCTCGCTTCGACTTCACCCAGGATTACAAGTCTGCCTTCCGTGAAATGGTCCAGGCCCTGACGGGCTGAAGACGCACCCCTGTAGCTGAGCCGGCCTTTGGCATTTTTAATACAACCCTTTGAAAGCAACTTGGCCAAACTGATAGAATCTGTCACGCAGTGAACCGTGAGGCAGACCGACGTTGTTCCTGATCATAGCAGAGAGACGCCGGTCAGTATGCTTTTTCAGGGCCGGGTCGTATGAAGGGAAAGTTAGTGGCACGACGACAGGAGACTCCAGTTATCAAGCGGGCTTCATCTGCCACCCTCGCACCCGCAGAACAGCCAGAACTGCAAGCCTGGCACCTTCTTGATACAACTCAGATATTGACACGCTTCGGCGTTGCCCTGGACCATGGGCTGAGTGAGAGCGAAGCGAAATCGCGTCTCATGGAGCATGGGCCGAATGAGCTTGTCGAGCGTGGCCTGAAGAACCCTCTGCTGATCCTATGGGAGCAATTGACCAATCCTTTGGTCATGATCCTGGTTGCCGCGGCGGTCACTTCGGGTTTTCTGAACAAGTGGGACAGTGTCATTGCCATCATGGCCATCGTTATTCTAAATGCCACCCTTGGCTTCGTGCAGGAGTATCGTGCTGAGCAGGCCATGGCGGCCCTCAAGCGGATGTCGGCTCCAGCGGTGCGAGTGCGACGTGCTGGCCGTCTGCGCGATGTCAAGTCCAATGAGATCGTGCCAGGTGATGTGATTTTGCTGGAAGCTGGCAGCATTGTCCCCGCAGACGCGCGGCTGATCGAGTCGGCCAATCTGCGTGTGCAAGAGGCAGCGCTCACCGGCGAATCGTTCCCTGTCGAGAAGAGCACGGCCGCCTTGTTTGATGAGAATCTGCCCCTGGGGGATCGCCATAACATGCTTTATATGGGTACCTCAGTGACCTATGGGCGCGGCACGGCGCTGGTCGTTGCCACTGGCATGAACACCGAGCTGGGCCGCATTGCTGACCTGATCCAGGGCATAGAGGGCGAGAAGACACCTCTACAGCGGCGTATGAGTGAGCTTGGCAGGGCGCTACTTGTGCTCGCTGTGGTGATCATTGCCCTCACCTTTGGACTGGGCCTTCTCAAGCCAGGAACCAGTCTCACTGATCTGTTCGTGGCCGCGGTGGCGATTGCCGTAGCTGTTGTGCCGGAGGGTTTGCCCGCTGTGGTGACTATTGCGCTGGCATTGGGCGCTCAGCGTATGCTTAGACGACAGGCGCTGATCCGCAAGTTGCCCGCGGTCGAGACACTAGGCTCGGTGACGGTGATCTGCTCAGACAAGACAGGGACACTGACTGAAAACCGGATGACGGTCAAAGTGTTGGACGTTGCTGGGCACAGCTGGGACGTGATCGAGATAGTCCGCGCTGGCCACCTGACGATCAACAGGGAGGGCGCCCAACGCAGGCCAGACAGCTATGCCCAAGCTATTCTGCTGGCAGGTAGTGCGCTATGCAACGATGCCTTACTGGAAGAAGATGAGGAGGTAGCTGGGTCTTACGTCGCGATCGGCGACTCCACCGAGGCGGCTTTGGTTGTCGCGGCGGCCCACTTTGGGCTGTGGAAGCACCATCTCGATGAAGCCTATCCACGTGTGGCCGAAGTGCCGTTCGATTCTGACCGCAAGCGCATGACCACGGTTCACGCTCTGGGTGGTCAACTCCAGGCCGACACGTCCTCCCAGGATAGCCTAACCTTTCGCGGCATGATTGGCGCTGAGGGCCGCCATATTGCCTTCACCAAGGGGGCAGTCGACAGCCTGCTCAGCGTGAGCAACTCAGTGTGGGTGGACGGCAAAATAGAGCTGCTCACTGACGAATGGCATCGGCGCATTGAAGAGGCCGACGATCGTCAGGCTCGGGATGGCCTGCGTGTGCTGGGGGTCGCTTTCCGTCTGTTGGATGATCTTCCCCTCGCCGATGAAATGCCTCAGGTGGAGCAGGGTCTGATCTTCGTTGGCATGGTGGGCATGATCGACCCACCTCGTCCAGAGGTTAAGGGAGCGGTGGCCACATGTAAGACCGCTGGAATCCGCCCGGTGATGATCACGGGCGATCACCCCTTGACAGCCCGGTACATAGCACGCGACCTGGGCATTGCACGCAGCGACCGCGTCTTGACTGGGCAGGAGATCGGGCGTCTAGCTCCCACAGAACTTGAGGAACTGGTTGAACAGGTGGATGTATATGCCCGTGTCTCACCGGAGCACAAGCTGGACATCGTCGAAGCGCTACAGAGGCGCGGCCATATCGTCGCTATGACGGGTGACGGCGTGAATGACGCACCGGCCCTGCGCAAAGGTGATATCGGTGTCGCCATGGGTATCACAGGCACCGCGGTGGCGAAGGAGGCATCTGACATGGTGATCCTGGATGATAACTTCGCCACCATCGTGAGCGCCGTCGAAGAAGGACGAACGATCTATGAGAATGTGCGCAAGTTCGTGAAATATATCCTGGCCAGCAATACTGGTGAGGTGTTCGTCCTGCTGGGGACGCAAGCCCTCGGCCTGCCGCTCCCGTTGAACACGCTGCAAATCTTGTATATGAACCTTGTAACCGACGGCCTGCCTGCCCTTGCATTAGCGCTCGAGCCTGCCGAGGACAACACTATGCGTCGGCCACCGCACAGTCCCAATGAAAGCATCTTTGCACGAGGGATGTGGCAGCACTTGATATATGCCGGTGCGCTGATTTTTGCCACCTCGTTTACGCTGTCAGTGCTGGGGTATGCTGCCTATTCGCCCGAAGTATGGGGCACAATGGTCTTCACCACACTGACCGTATCGCAGATGGGGCATGCCCTTGCCGTGAGATCGGACCACCAGGGAATCCTGAAGAAAGGGTTGCTCACAAACAAGCTGCTGTTAGCCGCAGTGGCGGCTACCCTGGCGCTCCAGGCGGCGCTGATCTACATGCCCATCTTCAACCGCTGGTTTGGCACTGCCCCGCTCGCTCTGGGACAGCTGGGCATCACCCTGGCGCTGAGTGCGTTCGTGCTGATTGGGATTGAGTTGAGGAAGGGATTCATTCGGCGCAGGATGCACCGTGACGAGATCAGGCGCGATTAGTGCTGCTTGACGACATCAAGGGAGTGATACATAGTCCCTATACTATGCTCTTGGCATCGGGGGCTGTGTTGGTATGTGTAGAGTGCCACTACTGACCCTTGTCCGCTGTCCTGTGCCAATAGGGTGCAATACATTCAACGGAGCAAAGGGAGGCTCAACGCCGTCATTGCGATTCCGCCGGGAGTCTTGCCCCGAACGAGGAACCTACCTTTCGCCTGCTGCTTGCTGCTGATAGCTTGCCAATTCGTGCTACAATGATGGGTGGATTGTTCCGTCAATAGGCGCGAGCGCTGGTTTCATTGAGCAGACACTCAAGCCTCTGTCTGCTTACCTCGTGCCAGCCTGGGCAGCGTCAATTTCGCTCTTTCGACTCTGACTGCAACCAACCCAATACTAGAAGGGAGTCAACATGGCTACTACCACCCTCGCTTCTGCACCCCCCTCTGGGACGACGGCTCGGCAGAAGTGGCTGTACAGCATTGCCAACTTGGCCAATGCCATGATCGGACACACGGTTGGCGCCTTCATGCTGTACTACTATGTTGATTATAAAAAGCTGCCCGCTGAGTGGTATGCGACAGCGCTGCTCTTTTACTCGATCTACGACGCCGCCAACAACCCAGTGTTGGGCTATATCTCTGACCGCACCAAATCCCGCTGGGGACGGCGTATTCCGTACATGCTGTTTGGCGCTGCGCCTTACGCCATTCTCTTCATGTTGCTGTTCTCGGCGCCTTTTAACGGGCTTGAGCAGCCGATAGCCCTGCTAATTTACTTTTTGATCTTCAGCTTTCTCTGGGAAGGGGTCAGCACTGCCGTCGGTACGGGATACTATTCTCTGCTGCCTGAGATGTTCTCGACTTACTCTGAGCGCACCGCCGTGGCTGTCACTATGAACGTAGTGCAGGTGGTCGGCTTGCTGATTGCCTTTGCCGTTCCCCCTCTGATTTACGGCAATGAGGCTCTAGGGAACCTCAGTTGGCCGCTGATGGCTGTTAGCTTCGGGATCGTGGCCATCGTGGTGTACTACGTTGGCTTACAGGGCATGTTCGAGCGCCCAGAGTCGGTTCAGGCACCGTCGGTCCCCCTGGGTCAGGCGCTCAAAGCGACCTTCTGGAACCGGAGCTTCGTCACGGTTGTGCTGGCCCAGACATTCCGCTTTGTCGGCACGAACGCCCTGACAGCCGGCACTGCCTTCTATACCAAATACAGCCTCCAGGTCGATGAGAGTGTGACCTCGGCGATCTTGGGGGTAGCCTTTGTCACTGCCGCTGCGACTCTGTGGTTCTGGCGGCAGTTCGTTGCCAAACGCCTCGATCCGCGCACCACGCTGATGCTTGCCAATGCTGTGATGATCGTTGGCGTGATCCCATTAGCCCTGGCCAAGACCACTGCCGCTGCGGTGGGTGGCGCAGCGGGAGTTGGGCTTGGTCTAGCCGGCCTAATCCTAATGGGAGATGTTATTGTGGCAGATGTGATCGATGAGGATGAGATGAAGACCGGTCAGCGCCGTGAGGGCATGTACTTCGGGATGAGCAAGTTCATCATGACCTTGAGCGGGACGATTGTGGCGTTCATCCTCAGATGGGTTATCGCTACCTATGGCTACAATGAGGCCCTGACTGTGGCCGAGCAGGCCCCTACAGTGGGACTGGGCTTCCGAGTCTTTATGGCTGCCCCTGTCATCGGCGGGTCGCTGCTGGCAATCCTCTGTCTGCTGTTCTATCCGTTGCATGGCAAACGACTCCAGGAAGTCAAACAGGCAATGGCTGCCCGGCATGGTGTGCAACACGGATCATCCTCTGTCGAGTCTGAACAGCCAGCGTAAGTCACTTACAACAGGAAGGGGAAAACATGAGCCTGTTTCCAATCCCTGATCTGCTGAAAGCCAGAAAGGTTCTGGCGGTACAGCCCCATTACGATGACAATGATATCCCAGCAGGCGGCACTCTGGCCGCTCTGGCAGAGAATGGAGCAAAAGTCATCTACCTGACTGTCACCGATGACCTCGTAGGGTTCATCGATCAGTCGCAGCCGGTGGATGTGATGGTGGCTACGCTCCATGAGGAGCAAAGACAGGCCGGGGCAGAGATCGGCGTCAGCGAACATTACTGGCTCGGCTATCCCGATGCTGGTCCGTTTGACCATTTCGATGTGCGCCGAGACGTGATCCGATACATCCGGCTGTTGCGCCCTGACTTCATTTTTACCTGCGACCCGTGGTTACCCTATGAAGCTCATCTAGATCATATCCGCACCGGGCTGGCAGTGGCCGAGGCGGCTATTCTCTACAACTTCTCGCGCCTCACAACTGCCCCTGAGGTCGATGCCGGGTTTGAGCCGTATGAACTTGAGGGCATCGTCTTTTACGGCACCGCACATCCGAACACGGTTTTCGACATCACCCGCACCTATGAGAAGAAACATCGCGCTGTCCAGAAATATCGGTCGCAGTTCGACCCAAACGACATGGCCCTCCTGCTTCAATTTCTCGATCACAAAGAGCGGGAGACTGCTCAGGGCAAACCCTTCTCGCATGGCGAACCGATCAAGGTGTTGCGCACCCGGCAATTGCATGGTTGGACGACAACCTGGAAAGAATGAGATGGCATGTCGTTATCCTCTCCCGGCTGCCAGGAGCCTTTGCTTGGCAGCGACAAGCTCTTCGGCATTGGCCTGAATCTTGCGCATCGCTGCCACGGCATCGTCAATGCCTTTGCGCCCGGCGCGGAATACACATTCATCCAGCCATACAGCCTCATGTTCGCAGGCTCGCTCGGCCTCCGGGAGGGACATCGCGCCAAAATTGAACCGCTCTGGGAAGGCGCTCGGCACTGGCAGCCTGGAGAGGTGCGGCTGGAATAGGTCGTAGTGGTGCATGGCTGCGTAGCCGTTCCAGCATGGGATACCTTCGGCGTCCAGGGCGTAGCATACTTCATCATGTTCTGCGCCGAAGACCTCAGGCTGGATGGCGAAAATATAGCGATAGAATGAGCGAGTTGTGTGGCGCATGTCGCGTTTCAGCAGACGAACGCCTGGTACTTCGCTCAGGCTCTCCTCAAGATAGAGGAGCATTTCCTCGCGCTGCCGCGCCTGTTCTGGGAATCGCTCAAGGGCAATGTTGCCTAGTGCAGCTTGGATTTCTGTCATGCGATAATTGGCGCCCATCGTGTACAGCGTGCCTGACAGGTCATGGGGGCGGCCACAGTCGATGATGCTGGTGACTTTCGCAGCGAGTTCCGGAGTACGGCACAGCAACACGCCGCCCTCGCCAGTGGTCAGGATCTTAGACGACTGCAAGCTGAAGGAGCCAAAGTGCCCGATAGTCCCCGCGCCACGCCCGTTCCACTTTGCGCCATGTGCATGTGCGCAGTCCTCGATCACAACTAGGTTGTGCCGCCCGGCGATGTCCATAATGGCATCCATGTCGGCCATCTGTGCACCCAGATGGACGGGAATGATTGCCCGGGTGCGCTCAGTGATGGCCTTCTCGACGGCCTGAGGATCAATGCAGTAGTTATTCGGATCAATGTCGACGATGACGGGGACAGCGCCAGCGGCCATCGGAGCAGCAGCAGTGGCCTGAAAAGTATAGGCAGGTACGATCACCTCATCGCCCCACCCGATATCCATGGCACGCAGCGCGACTTCCATGGTGACAGTGCCATTGGCCATCGCCACAGCATAGCCCCCACCCTGCATCTCCGCAAAACGGCGGGTGAACTCAGCCGTCTGTGGGCCTGGGTACGGGTATCCACCCCATCGCCCGGATCTGATCACGTTGGTCACTGCCTCGATGTCACGCTCATCGAATACAGGCCACGCGGGATAAGGGTCAGTGCGTACAGGTTTACCGCCCAAGGCAGCCAGCTTTTCGGTCATTCAGAGCCTCCTTTGTGTGTTGATGAAGCATCACTTTTGTCTGCGATGTAATTAAGCGTTTAGTCAACATGCTTTCGGGTCAGCTTGAGGTTTCATCGGAACAACTTCGAGAAACTCTCCCGCCAAAACGGTCGATGTCGGCTTGTAGTGTATTCCCTAAGTAATCGCGGCCTCACTGCTCGGCTCGGCGATCGTAAGGCGAAGAATTAGCCAGCCCAGCCCATAGCCGCCTAGTGCAAGGGCGTACAGCCAGTAGGCGCCGAAGGCATCGTATACTATCCCGGCCAGTGGTCCGCCGAGGATGCCGACCAGATTGTGCAAGGTGACCGTGTACAGGGCTAGCGCGGTGGCATGCTGTGGCGCAATGTGCCTGCTGACAAAGACAATCAACGCCACACTGGAGAAGCTGAACGCCAGTCCACCCACCGCCCGGATGGCGACAATGGTGGGAATGCTGGGTGCAACTAGTACGGCAGCCATCATGCCTGCTTTGAGCACAAGCGCAATGAGCAGCACGCGCCAGGGGCCAAACCGTGCGATCCAACGATCGGCCCACAGCATCCCCGGTAGCTCGACCAATGCAGCGACAGTGTTTGCCAGTCCGATGATGGTCTCACCTGCTCCCAACTTGTCAAGGTAGATTGGCTCAAAACGATCCAAACCACTGCTGCACAGGCCAGACACCACTAACATGCCGGCCAGGCCCAACGCGGCTCGATTGCGTAGCAATCCAGCGGCAGCAGTGCGCGGGCTGATACGGGGCGCGGTTTTCGGTTGGGAGGCGGGGGGCATACTCGCAGCACTACCAAACAGGATCAGTATCCCCAGCGCCAGCGAAGCTGCATATCCGACAAATGCCACCCAGAGACCCATCCGCTCGATCAACCAACCCGCTGCCAGAACCAGGATGGCCCAACCCAGCGATCCCCACAGGCGCACACTGCCATAGCCGGCCTCATAGGAGACGCCCAGCGCAAGTGCATCAGACAGTGGTGTCGTTCCAGCGCTGAGCAGCGCCTCGATAGCCACGACGAGGGCTATCCAAACAAACAGGTGCTGCTGACTGAGCCACAACATGCACAACGCCGACCCGGCTAGCTCGATCTGCAACAGGAGGACAGGATGAGTCGTGATGTCACTCAGACGGCCCCACAAGGGGGCTGCCAGCAGGGCAACTGCCGAAGTGACGGTAGAGACTAGCCCAATCTCGGTGCCACTCAGTCCTTCCCGAACGAAAAACAGGCTCACGAAAGGCATCAGAAAGGCATTGCCGCCGATCCACATCAGGAAATATAGGCGAATGCGCCACACATCCTGGCGGTTCGTTGCAACATATTGCGCCATGGCTGACTTCATGAGCGGCCACTGAGCAAGGCATTGGTTGACGCAATCAGAGCTTCGCGGATGCTGAAAGGCGCCATTCCTGCCTGCTCCATGCCGAGCAGCACGCCGCCCACCACTGGCGGTGCGGACAACGGCACCAGACGTGCATGCGGTGCCAGGGCCTGGATCGTCTCACGCATCGGCTCAATGAGCAGACTGCCACCCTTGTAAAGGCTGCCAACCAACACTACATCGAAGTCTAGGGCCTCGATGCCAATTTGGCGTATGACACCGTTCGCCAGGCTGCCCAGCTCACGCCCTGCCCAGGCGATGGTCTCTCTGGCGACCTGATCTCCTTTCTCGGCTACTTCAAAAACAAGGGCTGCTGCGTCAGCGTCGATGAAGTAGCGCCCGTTGCACAAGCCCTCGATCAGGTCTTCCCGGTCCTTGGCCCCCACCCACTCGATGAATGCCTGGGTCAACTGCGTGGCTGGACCGCGACAGGTCCACTCGGCGACCACGTTGTGGACGGCCTTTGTGACCATTTCACTGCTGCCGCCATATTCGCCGAACCGCGGGCCATGGCCTGTTACTCGGCCCTCGCGCCGGTTCTGGTCCCATCCTCGGCAGTTGTTGCTTGTGCCTGCCACGACGGCTACCCCCCAACCACCTCTGGCTCCCGCCAGCAGACCGACAATTGTATCGTTGACGATTTCAAACGGCGCGTTCAACCCGAGCGGCTCGACGGCGCGTCGCGTTGGCTCGTACTCGGAAGGCCAGTCATATCCAGCGACGCCAAACCCCGCTCCCGCGATCTGCTCGATGCCCAACCCAGCCTGTGTGAGGGCTTGCCCGGTGATGTTGGCCAGCACGCGGGCCAAGCCCTTCCACCCCACGACCTCGTGGTTGCCTGCCCCGGCCTCGCCAAAGCCGAGCGCATGGCCATGTTCATCGCTGATCAGGGCATGACTCTTGGTACCGCCGATGTCAACACCCAAGAAGTATTGGGGCATTGTTCATCCTTCCCTGTCTTTGGGCCAGAATTGCGGCAGGTGACGCCGATGCGTCGTCAACATGTCGTCGAGCACAGCCTGGACCCTGTCTGCATGCGGGCCAAGCGGGTGAGCTAGCAGAGCCTGGTAAGCTGCGTCGCGGTCACCGTGTACAGCAGCCTCTACGGTCAGAAGCTCATATTGCTTAACCTGCGCCAGCAGACCAAAACACACGGGCGGCAAAGGCTCTGCTGGAAGGGGATGGACTCCGGCGGCATCTATTTGGCAGGGCATCTCCAACACCCAGTCAGCAGGCCAGTTAGGCACGGCCCCCTTATGCCGCACATTGACCACATGGACCTCGCCCAGGTTGTTGTGATGTGCGTTCAAAAGCTGTGTGGCGAGCGTCGAATAGTATGCACCGCCGCGCTTCATCAGATCGGCGGGAGGTTCGGTCAAGGTTGGGTTGGCGTAGTCACGCAGCAGCCCTTTCTCGATCTCCATGACCTCCTCGCCTCGCGAGGGTGGCCACTTCTGCTGGGCAGCGAGCTTGCGGTCGGTGTGATAATAGTATTGCAGGTAGTAGTTGGGGATCATGCCCAGCGACTCAACCATCCGTGGATCCCATTCAGGGTCACTCTCGGTCTTGAGTGAGGCGAGGTACCCCGATAGGATTTGCGGCCACATTTCTTCACCGTCCAGCGTGAACCCCCTGTGCCACGACAGGTGATTCAGACCCAACGTGTTCAACTGGGTGCGCTGCAGTTCGATGGGTGTGCCAAGCACCTTCTCCAGTTCCTTAATGATGCCCATCTGCGTAGTGATTGGTGCATTGCATACACCGACGGCTGGCACGTCTGGCGCGTAGCGCGTCAGCGCCTCGGTGACTAGCCCTGACGGATTGGTGAAGTTCACCAACAATGCTCCTGGCGCGAGTTCGCGCATATCAGAGGCGATCTGGAGGATAACTGGGATGGTGCGCAGAGCTTTAGCCATTCCGCCGATGCCGGTCGTCTCTTGCCCGATCAGCCCGTGGCGCTGTCCGAGATACTCATCAGCACATCGGGCAGGCATCTGTCCAACCCGCAGCTGCGTGATCACGTAGGACGCGCCCTGCACCGCTTCGCGCTGGTCGGTGGTAAGCATGACCTTGAATGGGCTACCTTTGGCCGCAACCATGCGCTGTGCAAAGCCGCCCACGATGCTTAGCCGCTCATGGTCGATGTCCATCAGCCATAGCTCGGATAGCGGAAAAGTGCTGATGCGATCCAGAAAACCGCTGACAAGCTCAGGTGTGTAGGTGGATCCACCACCCATGACGGTGACTTTCATCGATTGGATATCTCCAGAGATCTAGGTGGGACATTATCCCATCCTCAGTGAGTGCGACCGTTATACGATCCGAACTACATCACCGGTCCTGGCGCTTTCGTAGGCTGCATCAACGATCCTCATGTTGATCAGCCCTTCCAACCCGCCCGGAACCGGTGTCCGCCCAGTGTGGATACAGTCAATGAAGTAGGCCATCTGAGCATCATACATCTTCTGGGCGCAGTGCTCCTCACGTGGGTGCTCGAACCCGCCATCCACTTCGTCAACGCGCTGTTTGGCGACGTTGGGCAACTTAAGCAAGGTGGGGAACACTGAGCCAAAACCCTGTGTGCCATAAAGCTGAGTAGCCGCCTCAGGGCCATCCATGTGTGGCTGCCACCAGCCCGATTCGACGTAGGAGGTTACCCCGTTGTCCCAGTTGACAATAATGATCCCAGTGTCGTCCACGTCGAAACCCCCGTAGTATGTGCCAATGCGGGCATAAACGCTCACTGGCTGTGGGTCGCCGAGCAGGAAACGGGTCGTGTCGAGCGCATGAATGCCCATGTCGGCCAGCGCTCCGCCTCCAGCAAACTTCTTCTCAGTGAACCAGCCGCTTGGCCCCCAGTTGGAGTGGACTCCGTAACTCTTGGTGCGGATGATGCGGCCCAGCTTGCCCACCTCAACGTGCTTCTTCAGCCACAATACTTCTTCGTCAAAGCGCCAGCAGTGGGCGACCAGCAACACTTTGCCTGACCTCTGGCTGGCCGACAGGATGCTCTGGGCTTCGGCGGCGTGCATTGCCATTGGCTTTTCAAGCAAGACGTGCAGGCCCGCCTCCAGCGCCGCGATGGCCAGCGGCGCATGGAGGTAGTTGGGTGTGTTGATGCTAATGGCATCTATGTTGCCATCGTTGAGCAGCTCGTCGATGGCGCTGTATTGCCGTCTAATGCCGAACATCGCACTGAACTTGGCTGCTGCCTTCTGATGGGGATCGACAACCGCCGCCAATTCCACGCCGGGCATCTTGTGTGCTGCTCTGGCGTGTATCTTCGCAATGTAACCTGAGCCTGCAAAAGCAAGTCTGATTGTCATGACTTCCTTCCCCGCAAGGATAAGCAAAGTAGACGCTGCTCAATCAGAGGGCTGAGGCAGTCCCAGCGATCTTCTACCCCTTTACGCCGCTGATAACAACACCTTGTGTGAAGATGCGTTGGCTGAGGAAGAACAGGATGATGGGAGGCAGAATCATCACAAGTGAGGCTGCCATGATCAGATGTGTGTTAATGCTGTACAGCGCATTGAAGGTTTGCAGGCCAACTGCCATAGTCCAGTTCTCACGGTGGTGCAGGTAGATCAGCGGCTCGTAGAAGTCATTCCATGCCCATAAGAAGTGGAATATGGCGACAGTGACAATCGCTGGCCGTGCCTGAGGTAGAATGACATACCACAGCACTTGGAGCGGTGTGGCTCCGTCGATCTTGGCAGCGTCGTCCATCTCGAGAGGTATGCTCATGAAGAACTGGCGCAGCAGGAACACATCGTAGGCATTAGCGAAGAAAGCCGGCACGATCAAGGGGAGCAATGTGTCGATCCAGCCCAGCTTCTGGAACAAGATGTACAGTGGGATCAGGCGTACCTGATTGGGCAACATGATGGTGGAAAGCAGAATCAGGAATAGGACGTTCAGCCAGCGAGCGCGGAAGCGCGAGAAGCCATAGGCCACCAGGGTGCAGGAAAAGAGCATACCTACCATGGTGGCAAAGACCACGATCATAGTGTTGACAAAGTACCTGTCAAATGGGACATCGGTCAGGGCTTTGGGATAGTTCTCCCAGTGAAATTCCAGCCGCATGACGGGCTTTTGCTCAGCAACGGTAAGCGTGTATTGCTCTGTCGGGCTGGCAGGGTCGACAAAAATGCCCACGCCGCCAGGCTGGTTGCGGATCAGCGCCATCTGGCGGGTCAATCCATCGATAGTGACGTAGTAGAGCGGTTCGCGCTCCCCGTCGATCTCGACGAGTTGATGCTTGACGGGCAGGAGCGAGAGCGGATTCTGACGCACCTGGTTTCCGTCCTTGAGCGATGTGCCGATCATGTAGAGCAATGGCGTCAGGATGAGCGCCGAACCGGCTGCCAACACCAGGGTAGCCAGCCCTTTGAGGAGCAGGTCTGTCAGAGACATGCTCTCTTGAATGCGCGACAGGATTCCTCTCCTGGCAACCACTTTCTGAAGTCGGGCAGCTTCTGCCATCTCAGCTTCTCCCCCTGAGCTGACCCTCGTAGTAGACCCAGAACTCAGATGAGCGGAAGACGAGCACGGTCAACCCGAGGACGATCAGGAATAGTACCCAGGCCATGGCTGAGGCATAGCCCATGTCAAAGTATCTGAAGGCATTCTGAAAGAGGTATAGATTGTAGACCAGCGTCGAGCGCACTGGGCCGCCGGTGCCGTCGGTGATCACATATACTTCTGTGAAGTATTGGAAGGTGCCGATCAGGCCCAGCACTAGGTTGTAGAAGATAACAGGGGTCATCATGGGGATGGTCACATTCCAGAAGCGCTGCCAGGTGTTGGCCCCATCCACTTTGGCGGCGTCATACAGGTCAGTGGGAATCCCCTGCAAACCAGCCAGATAGATGATCATGCCACCCCCCACTCCCCATAGGCCCATCATCACCAGGGCCGGGATCGCCCACTGAGGGTCGGCTGTCCAGCCAGGCCCCTGGATGCCAATCAACCTAAGCATACCGTTGATCAGTCCGATGTGAGGGTTAAACAGGCGCACCCACAACAGCGCCACAGCGACACCGGAGATCACCGAAGGGAGGAAATAGATGGTACGCCAGAGATTGACTCCAGGTATTTTTTGATTCAGCAACACGGCTATGAAGAAGCCGAACACCAGCTGCAGTGGCAAGGCCAGCGCGGCATAGTAGATCGTCACCTTGATCGAGTGCCAGAAGAGCGGATCGGTGAATAAGTTAAAGTAGTTCTTCAGCCCAACCCAGACTGGCGTATCGACGATATTGTACTCGGTAAGCGAAAAGAACAGAGAGGCCACCATCGGCCCTAGGGTGAAGATCAGAAAGCCAACGATCCAGATGGAGATGAAGCCATAGCCGCTGGCAGCCTCGCGGTACCCAATGCTCCACGTGCGTGGGCGTAGCAGGTTCATCGCATCTCCTTCAGAGGTGGGCAGTGGCGTGGCACACTGCCCACCTGATGACTTGCTTATGTGATTAAAATCTAGGGTTGGCTGGCCCAGTATTCATCCAAAATGGCCTGGATCTCGGCGTTGGCTTGATCCAGTATCACCTGGGCGTCTTTTTCCTCCCCGGAGTAGACCAGCGATAGGGCGTTGTTCATCACATCTTCAACACGTCCCCATTCTGGCACCCAGGACTCGTGGTTGGGGTTGTCCAGCCAGTTAATGGCCTCAAAGACGACGCTATAATCAAGCCCTGGCCAGCGCTTCTCAAGCACATCGGCACGGAATGAATCTTGCACAGAGACACGAGCGGGAATGCAGCCATAGATAGAACATACATCGTTGATGTGCTCGGCAGAGGTCAGCCATTTCATCACTTCCCAAGCAGCCTCCTTGTTCTCAGCCCCTTCAGGCATGGTAAACAGATCGGCGTCGATGCGCTCGATGCGTGTGCCCTTGTGGTTGTAAGGCAGCGGGGCAATGTTGTATTCAAAGGGCAGATCGACCAGCCCTTCGGCAAAGAACCAGGTGTAGCTGTAGAACATGGCCACCATGCCGCTGCCAAACGGATCGCCCGCGCCAACTGCTCCATAGACTTCCTGGCCGGCTAGATCAGGGATGAAGTGGTCAACCCAGATGCCATCGCTGATCCACTGCAAGCCATAGATCCACTCTGGATTGTTAGCTGTGGCCGTGCGATAGTCGGAGCTGGTGGGGCGAGCTACGTTCTCGGCCCCCCACATAGCGAGCGCACCACGGGCCCCCTCCCACGAGTCATCCCAACCCCATTGCACGATTTGGGTGGGATCAAAATCGGGCGATGTGGCATTATTGCCGTTGGCGTCCAGCGTCAGTTGCATAGCGTAATCGCGCAGCACATCCATCGTCCAGGACTTGTCCTGGAAGTCGTGCGTTGGGTAGGGGAGCCCTGCCGCGTCAAACAGGTCCTGATTGTAAAAAATCATGGAAGGATAGACACCCAGCGGCAGCCCGACCAGCTTGTCTGGGTAGGTGTTTAGGTCGATGGTTGCCCCATAGAAGTCGCTCATGTCGAAGTTCTCGGCCTCAATGAACGGGCGGATATCGACCCAGGTATCGAGGAACTCGGCAATCGTCTCAACGCCATTCGGGCCGACAAGTTCCGGCGCGTCACCACCGGACAGCATCGCGAGGTAGCGTTCCCTGGCTTCCTCGTGGGGGACGATGAGAAACTCGATCTCAATGTCATCATGCGTCGAGTTGAACTCCTCAGCTAGGGCTTCCTGGGCATCGATCTGGTCGGGGTCTGTGCCGGTACCCATGCCGACGAAGATCACGACCTTGGCTACGCCGCCGGCGGGTTGCTCTGCGGAAATTTCAGCGGCCTCCGGGCCACCGCAGGCCACAAGCGTGACGCTCGCCAGCAGTAACAAACCAGCGACGATCAATCGGGCCATTTTGTGCACCATTTTCTCTTGCCTCCTCATGACAACTCTCGGTGATTGCTCATAGGGACTGCTATCCGCTATGCAGGCTTAGTTGTTCCTATGGCTGCCTCCTTTCTGCCTGGCCGCATCCGCATGACTGGCGGATCACCAACTCGGTGGGAAGCAGCGTGAGGGGGGTAGCATGGCCGATGTTGATCAACTGTAGCAGTTGCTGGACGGCTTCATAACCAGCTGTCTCGATGGGGGCGTGCACTGTCGTGAGAGGGGGTGTAAAGCGCCTCGCGACCGATATATCATCGAACCCAGCCACGGCAATGTCGCCGGGGACCTGTTTGCCTGCCTCCTGCAAGGCGGTGATCGCGCCAATGGCTGAATCATCATCGCCAGCGAAGATGGCGTCAAAATCAGCGCCGCGTGCTAGGAGCTGCTTGGTTGCAGCCATAGCTTCCAGTTCGCTGAATCCTCCCATCAACACCAGGTCTGGGTCAAAAGGGAGACCATGTTCAGACAGCGATTCGCGGTAGCCACTCTCACGCCAGTAAGAGTCCTCATGCTCCGGTGGCCCAGCCAGGTAGACAATCCGGCGGCAGTCATGCACTTCGATCAGATGATCGACGAGCTTACGGGCGCCGCTCTTGTTTTCGAACGTGACACAGGGGATATCAAGCGAATTGGGAGGAGATTGATGCAGAAGCACCATGGGCAGGCCGACCTCGTAGAAACGGACCAGATCCGCTTCATCCAGGCTGTCTGCGAAGACCAGCAGGCCGTCGGTGTTGTGCTCACCTAGCGGGCGGCGAGATCGACTGCCAGAGCCCTGTGTGGAGTACACCAACAAATCGTACCCGGCTTCCTGGGCTGCGTGCTCGATGCCGCGCAGCATGGGGACGAAGAACTCGCCGCTGATGCTGGGCAGCAGTAGTCCCAGCGTGTTGGTTCTGTGGCTGGCAAGAGACCTGGCAGCGGTGTGTGGGACGAAGTTCAGGCTGTGGATGGCTGCCCGCACCCTAGCCTCGGTTTCTTCCGCGACGGGGGCGGTGCGGTTGATCACCCGGCTGACCGTGGCAATAGAAACACCAGCCTGTCGGGCAACATCGGCAATGGTGACCCGTGTCTGTTGTCTGGTCATGTCAGGCTAAACCGTCTGTTGACAGCAACACAGAAGGCAATGTAAGCGCTTACTGTAAGCGCTTACATCAGTATAAAGTAGAATCGCTCAGAAAGTCAATGTGGCATAGCGCACTCGCACTCTTCAGGCGACGGGCGTGCATCTGAGTAGTAGGTGTGCATTTGGAGGTCACAGGTGCCCTGTGTGGACATCGTCTGAACCTTTTGGCTCAAGAGTAGCAGGGTTTGAGTTTCGTCTGGGATCGGCAATAATACACAACAGACACACATTATCCCCCCTGTACCGGAGAGTCAACCATGCAGAAAAGGACCCTATCTCTTGGACGAATCCTGCTCTACAGCAGCGCCTCGGCAGGGCTGAACATCATGGCCATTACCCTCAGCACATGGCTGCTCTACTTCTACTCGCCACCTCCCGACTCAGGGCGTGTTCAATATCTGCCTGTGACATTGGTTGGCACACTGCTGTTGGTCACAGGTCTGTGGGATGCCCTGATCGATCCCTTTATCGGCCACTGGAGTGACGCCACTCGGAGCCGGTGGGGGCGGCGGCGGCCATTCCTGATGTTTGCCGCTCCAGTGGCGGCGATTGCGCTCTTTCTGATCTGGATTCCTCCTCAGGGTGGCGGAACTCCCGTTACCGCGATCTACTTGCTTGTGACCCTTGTGATCTACTCCACCGCCTACAGCTTGGTAGGGATCCCTTACGATGGGACTATGCCTGAGATGGCCCCCACACCTGACAAACTGGTCACGTTGAGCATGTGGAAGAACATCTTTGGGCTGGCAGGCGTGCTGATCGGCGCGTTGGCCACCGGCTTCCTCATCGAGTCTGCCGGGCCGCTGGCGATGGGGATCGTGGTCGCTGCGGTTGGTTTGGTCACAGTGTGGCTCACCCTGGCCGGGCTGCGTGAAACCGATAGGCCCATTGGCGAGCCTATTGGCGTAGTCGAAGGGATGCGAGAGACGCTGAAGAATCAGCAGTTCTTGATCATGTTTGCGTCTACTTTGATCGTGCATGTGGCCTATGGAATGATTACAGCTAACCTGCCGTACTTTGTCACGCTGGTGGTGGGCCAGAGTGAGGCGGATGTGAGCATCTTTCTGGGGGCTGTGGTCGTCCTCATGATGGTGTTTGCACCGCTGTGGAACTGGCTGGGACATCGCTACTCCAACCGTAAGCTGCTGATGGTTGCGATGGTCAGCCTAGCTATAGCTGTAGCCTTAAACTTCACCGTGGGCATGATTCCCGGCGTGCCGCTGATGACTCATGCCCTGATCACGATGGGGCTGATTGGCCCCACCCTGGGTGGGTACTTTGTCCTGGCATATGCCATGATGGGCAGTGTGGTTGACTACGATGAGATGTTCACACACCGCCGCCGCGAGGCAATCTACTACGGTACGTTCTCGCTGGCAGTGGGCATTGGACCGGCCATTGCTGGATTGGTCCTGCCGTGGATTCTCGATACTTTCGGCTATACGTCTGCGAACCCCTTTGGAGTCCGGCTGGCCTGGCTGGTGATGGGTGTCATTGCCCTGATTGGGGCGCTGATCTTTATCGGCTACCGGCTGGGCGACACGCCGGAAGAGACGCGCCGCAATATGGGACTGGACGGCCCAGCCCAGGAGTGAATGAAGAAGGGGCGCATCACTGCGATGCGCCCCTTCGCTTCAGGTATACAGATCCTTCATCAAACCATTGAGCGCCTCGACAACGCGCGTGCCGCTGTCGCTGGCCAGGATGCCCGGCAGGCGGTAGAAGTATGGCGCCATCTCGACTTCGTAGCCGCCCAGGGCGTGCTCGCTGGCTGTGGGAAGATAGCCTGTCAGGCCATTGGTATATCCGCCAAACAATGTCACGGGCGCAGGCGAGGCGTGCTTGACGGCCAGCCCAATCTCGGTGAATGGCTCCATCGATACAGCTCCCAGTACCACATCACCCAGCCGCACTGCGCTGACTTCCACCGGTGTATAGGGTACGCCCTCGCGCCATTCGCAGACTGTTTTCCATGGGTAGCGCGTCTCAAGCAGCGGGTCCACCAGGATCTCAGGAATGGCTCCGGTCAGCTCGTGGAGCCGCTGTCGGTAGGTCGGTGTGGATTTTCCTTCCGAAGTCTCCGGCAAAACGAGACGCAACCACACAGTGGCTTTTCGGGCGCGAATTGGCGTGCTGCTCACAGGTTGGAGGTTCGCTGCGATGCGCACGACTTCTGCCCCGACTTCCGTGCCCCTTTTAACTACCTCCGGATAGTCGTCGGCAGTCCATTCCATCTGGGGGTTGATGTCGCCTGCTGCACCCTGAAAGAACAGACACAGCCCGCCTATCTGTGCCTCAACATGTCGGCGCATGGCTCCAATCCAGTCGGCAGAGATTGCGTAGCTGGTCGGGCCAAGGATGGTGCCGTGGCAGGCAAAGTTGACTAAGGTAGCAATCGGTTCTTTGCCGCGCATAGCACGCAGCACCGTCACGGAACGATCAATGGGGCCATCTGGATTGTGTCCGATCTCGATGGTGCCGTTGGGTTTACGCTCGCGGCGGTTGTGGCCAATATGCGCTTCACCCTGACCCCAGGCCAGCTCTGCTGGGGCCAGGTCGCCCACTGCCTGCTGCGTGATGCTCACAAGTTTCTCAACCAGCCCGTCGATGTAGCGCTGGTTGAAGCGCCAGCCGCCCGGCTGTGCACCAGTTGGTATCAGCAGCAGCCGGTTGCCCAGCTCACGGAGGGTGTAAGCCACCCTGCGATCTGGGTAGGCATAGCCCACCGGGCCTGAGTGAGTATGGGAGCAGTTGATCAGGACGTGATCGCCGGGGATAGCGGTGGAACGCTCGATGGCGGCTTTCACTCGCCCGACGACTTCCCAGTTCAAGCCTAGAATGTCAAGTGCAATGAGAACAACGCGGCTGTGCCCGTCGTCCAGCACAAGCGCCGTCGCTGTCAGTTCGTCGCGTACAGATTGTGCTCCGCCGGTCCGGTCGGCATAGCCGATCAGATACATGCCCAGAGGAGGGGTTGTTGCAGCGCGAGCCACCGCCGCATAGAGTGGAGAGGCGTTCATAGAGTTTCTCCGATGGCTGATCCCAAGTTGTCGTTGATTCTAGATTCCGCTGCACAAGAATACCAGTGTTGATGTAGCCTTATACACCAGGCGGTTATAGAATGTGTGACAGCCCGTTATGTCAGCCGACTGCCCTAGTTCAGGTGAGGTCTTGATGGCCAAAACCCGCACAGTGTATATCTGCCAGAATTGTGGACGCTCCAGTCCTCGCGAGATGGGGCGCTGTCCAGGCTGTGGCGAGTGGAACACGATGGTCGAAGAGATCGTCGAGGCAGGGCCGTCAGCGGCTACCCAGATTTCGGGGAGCCGCTCACAGCCGCGTCGTCTGTCTGAGATCGAGGGAGACTCGTGGGAGCGTCTGCCGCTGCCGATGGAAGAATTCGCGCGTGTGCTCGGTGGTGGCATTGTGCCTGGCAGCCTGATCTTGATCGGTGGGGAGCCGGGAATTGGTAAGAGCACACTTATACTTCAGGTTGCTGCTGCAATGGCCGATTATGCCGGGCCTGCGCTGTATGTCTCCGGCGAAGAGTCAACCCGCCAGATCAAGATGCGTGCTGATCGGCTGGGCGTCTCCACCGACAATCTGTATCTCGTCACTGAGACAGTGCTGGGCGTCATCTTAGGCCACGTTCAAGCCATCCAGCCTCGTGTGCTGGTTGTCGACTCGATCCAGACCACCTATAGTGAAGACCTAAATTCTGCCCCAGGCAATGTTGGCCAGGTCAGGCAGTGTGCAGCGGCCTTCCAGCAGCTCGCCAAGGCCAGTGGAATTGCGATCTTTCTGGTCGGCCATGTGACCAAGGAGGGCAGCATTGCCGGGCCGCGTGTGCTCGAACATATTGTTGACACGGTCCTCTATCTTGAAGGAGATGCTTTCCAGGCATTCCGGCTGCTGCGCAGCGTCAAGAACCGTTTCGGTGCGACCTCAGAGGTGGGAGTCTTCGAGATGCAGGAAAGTGGCATGGTCGAGGTGCTCAACCCCTCTGAAGCGTTCCTGGCTGAGCGCATGGTCAATGCGCCCGGCTCGGCCATTGTCGTGACGATGGAGGGGACACGTCCACTGCTGGCTGAGGTCCAAGCGCTGGCTACTCTCACCAGCTTCGCCAATCCGCGTCGCACTGCCAATGGCGTGGACTTCAATCGCCTGTTGTTGACCACTGCTGTGCTGACCCGCCGGGCAGGCATTCGCCTCTCCGAACAGGACGTGTTTGTCAATGTCATCGGTGGGTTGAAGATCGACGAACCAGCAGCCGATCTTGCTATTGCGTTGGCCATTGCGTCCAGTGTTCGGGACCAGCCTCTGCCTGCAGACTTGGTAGTGGTGGGCGAGATTGGGCTGAGCGGGGAGCTGCGAGCTGTCAGCCAACTGCCTGCCCGGCTGAGTGAGGCCGCTAAACTGGGATTCCGCCGGGCATTGGTGCCGAAGACCGTCCGCCGGGGCGGCGACCCTCTCCCCAGCGATATTGTGGCTATTCCCGTCCGTTCTCTTGACGAGGCTCTGAATATCACTTTTGGGCAGGGGTAGCATGAGCGCCGAAGTCATCTATGTTCTGATTGTCGCCGGGATCGCTCTGCTCCTGTTTGTCACTGAGTGGATACCCGCCGATGTGGTCGCGCTGATGGTGCTGATCAGCCTGGGGATCAGAGGCATTCTTGACCTACCGACGCTGCTCAGCGGGTTTGGCAGCCCGGTGGTCGTTGCCCTGGTGGGCATCTTTATGCTGACGGCAGCACTTCACAACACCGGCGTGACTGCCTACCTGAGCCAACTGACCTTGAGGCTGACACAAGGTCTCGGCGAGCGATCGCTCGTGGGGTTGCTGTCGCTCTTTGCAGCGCTGGCTTCGTTTACCATGAATACGGTTGCCTCGGTGGCGCTGCTCCTCCCGGTGGGCCGCCGTGTGGCCCTCAATCGTAACATTAGCCCTTCACGGGTGCTGATGCCGCTTTCATTTGGGGCTTTGCTGGGCGGCATGGCCACCCTCCTGACCACCAGCAACTTGCTGGTTGCCAGCTTGCTGGCTGAGCGCAACTTGCCGACGTTTGGGCTATTTGGCTTTCTGCCTGTCGGTGGACCTATTGCATTGGTGGGGCTGGCCTACCTGGCGCTCGTCAGTCCATGGCTACTGCCGGAGCGTTCCCCAAGCGACCAATGGACGGGTCTCCAGCAAGCCCGCCACGAATTGACGAAAACCTACCGGCTGGCGCTACGTCTGCACGAGGCCTACGTCAAGCCCGACTCAGAGCTGGCGGGCAAGACTTTGGCCGAAAGCGACTTAGGGCGCCGCTTTGGTGTGACGGTGTCGGCGGTAGTGCGCGGGCGCAGAACCTTCGCTCCGCCCCGCTCAGATACACGGCTACAAGCCGGAGACTGGTTGCTGCTCCAGGGCAGGCCAGGGGAGACCGAGACTGCTGCTCAGGAGCTTGGCCTCCAGTTGTTCGACTACGAGGAAAGCTCGCAGGCCCTTCTGTTTAGCACCAACAGCGAGTTGGCTGAGGTTGCTCTCTCGCCACGCACTGCTCTGATAGGCCACACACTCAGCGACATTGGCTTCCGAGAAAAGTATGGCCTGAATGTGTTGGCGATCTGGCACGTGGCCAGGCCGATACGTTCTCACCTCTCGGAGCACCGGTTCAGCCGGGGTGATGCGCTATTGGTGCAAGGCCAACCTGAACGCTTGGAGCTGCTCAGCCGCGATCCTAATTTTTTGGTCCTGACGCGGCTCCCTGAGGTCCCCAAGAACACCGAGCGGGTGATCGCAGCTGTAGTGATCCTGGTACTGTTCTTGGTCACGATTGCCTTCAACTGGTTACCCGTGGCACTGGCAGCGCTGCTGGCGGGAGTTGCCACTATACTGACCCGTTGCCAGACCATCGAACAGGCTCGTACCAGCATCCAGTGGCAAGTGCTGTTCCTGGTTAGTGGGATGCTCCCTATGGCGAAAGCCCTCGATCAGACCGGTGCTACCGATGTTATAGTTCAGGCGCTCAACGAACTGGTGGGGAGCCTGGGACCGCGTGGCCTGCTGCTGACTTTCTTTCTGATGACGACAGCGCTAGCGCAGTTCACGTCAGGCCAGGCCGCTGCGCTGATCACTGCGCCGCTGGCGCTAACCAGCGGCCTGGAGTTCGGCATTGGTCCGCAGGCGCTCATGCTGGCAGTGGGGTTGGGCGCTTCGACCGGTTTCCTGTCCCCTGTCAGCCATCCCGCGAATCTGCTGGTCATGGGGCCGGGTGGATACCATTTTAGCGACTACGCCCGGCTGGGATTCCCGTTGGTGCTGATCGTGGGTATCGGCGTCTTTGTCCTGACTCCGCTGATCTATCCATTCTAAGCGTAAAGTACCAAGGCCAAGGCGACAAAGGCTGCCACTAGCGTGGCTAGGGCCATCCAATCGACGGGGCGGAATGACACATCGTTCAGGACGGTACGCCTATGGCTGGTCTCAGCGGATGCCCCGAACCCACGGGATGCCAGCCCCAGCGCCAGCGAGTCGCCAAGCCGCAGCGAGGCGACAATCAACGCAACTAGCGTTGGTACTAGCGCCTTGACCCGTTTGACCAGCCCTCTTCGCGAGAGATCCCAGCCGCGTGCTTGCTGGGCCTCCGAGATCGTGTTGTAGAGATCGTGCAGCGTCACCAGGTAGTGCAATGCCAACCCGATCATCATCCCCCAGCGATACGGCAGCCCAGTCTTTTCCAGGCCGCGCACCAACAGGGGAATGGGGGTGGTCATGATCGGCACTGAAGCAGCAAACGCCGCTGCTGCAACCTGCAGGCTATAGCGCCCACCAGCCATGATCCCGGATAAGGTGACATGTACTGGTCCCACCTGCCATAGTACTGGGCCACTGCCCGGCGACAACAGCGGCTGGAAGACAAGGATGATCCCAATCAGTGGGGCTAATCCCAACCACAACTGTCCCACACGGCGCACTGACAATCCGCCCGACAACAGCACAACCTGAGTGAGGATCAGGACGCTGGCGATCACCTCCAGGCGTGGCACAATCAGGCACGCAGCGATGCTCAGCAGGGCAAAGAGCAGCTTGACGCGTGGGTCGAGTCGGTGCAGCCACGATCCGCCAGAGGAGCACAGACCAGTAGTGGCCATCATGGCAGACACTCCAGCCAGGCACGCGCCGCGCCCTGAGGCGTCAGGTCAGCGGCCAGGAAGGGCCTGCCCAACGCTAGAGCAAACTGCATGGCGAAGGGAGGGTGAAGCCCAGCTTGTTTCATAGCGCCAGTTTGAGAGAAAACTTCCAGAGGCGCCCCATCCGCCAGAATCTGCCCATGGTCGAGCACAAGCACGCGCTCTGCAAACCGTGCAGCGATCTCCATGTCGTGTGTGATCAGAATCACCGTTGCGCCCTCGCGGTGCCGTGTGACGAGCCAGTCCAATACGCGCCATTGCCCTTCAGAGTCCAGGCCAACGGTTGGCTCATCGAGCACGATGATCGGCGTGTTCATCGCTGCGATGGAAGCTAATGCCACCATGCGTCTCGTGCTGAAGCTCAGCACAGCCGGTGGCATTCCTGCGACATCTTCCAGCCCAAATGCGTGTAGTGCGCTCTGAACAGCCGTCTCCAGCGCCGCGCCAGCTATGCCCAGATTACGAGGCCCGAAGGCGATCTCTTCATGCACTGTTGGGCTAAAAATCTGGATCTCTGGATTCTGGAAAGCGAAACCAACTTGCCGAGCCATCTGGCCGATGGATTGTCCGGTGGTGTCATGTCCAAACAGGCGGATTCGACCCCCAGTTGGGCGCAGCAACCCGACCAGATGCTTGGCGAGCGTCGTCTTGCCCGCACCATTATCACCAGTGAGAGCGACAAATTGCCCAGCAGGCACGGTGACGTTCAGTCCACGCAATACTGGGTAGGCAGGATCGTAGGCAAACGTCAGGTTCTCGATCTCGACCGCAGGCGTCGATCCGGCAGGCGGGTCTTTGGCAACGGACCGTGCTATGGCAGGGCTGTGGCCATTCAATGGGTAAAGGCGCGCTTGCTCAATGGCCTGCTCAACTGTCAGGCAGGTCAGATTGAGGCCGCGCAGCCGGTTGACGACAGCCGCAAACTGGCTGGCTGGGGGTGCCAGAATGCCGGGGGGAAACTGGCCTTCCAGCATGCCGTATAGTTCGTGGGGCGCGCCTCTGGCCGCGATTCGCCCTCCGTCCAAAATCAAGACTTCGTCAGCCAGGGACGCAATCACGCCAGGGTCGTTCTCAGCGAGCAGGATGGTCAACGACTGGCGCAGGTCTCGCAACGTGGCGATCATCTCCGCGCGGGCGAGCGGGGCGAGACCCCCTGCCGGTTCGTCAAGGATCAACACCTGAGGGCGCAATGCCAGCGCTGCTGCCAGGGCTAACCGCTTCTGCTGCCCGCCCGAGAGCGCAAGTGGCGCCTGGTCGCGGGGGATACTGCCCAATCCGACAACATTTAGCGCCCACTCGATGCGCGTTCTCATTACGTCCGGCGCGACCCCCAGGTTTTCAAGCCCCCAAGCGACCTCTTCTTGGATCGTTTCGTTGAATAGCTGCCCTGTCGGGTCCTGCATCACCAACCCAATCACATCTGCCATGCTGCCTAGCGGTTCCGCCTGTACGTCACGCCCGGCCACGCTGATGCGACCATTCAGCCGCCCGCCAGTCAGACGAGGGGCCAGCCCGGCTACCGCTAGGCACAGTGTAGTCTTACCACTGTTGTTGGCTCCAGTGATGGCCAGGCAGGTGCCCGGCGTGACCTCGAAGGAGAGGTCCTCCAGGACCACTTGCCATGGCCCGTTGGGAAGGATAGGAGGATAGGCGTAATGTAGGCCCTCGACCTGGATCATGACTCGTCCGAATCCATTCGTTTCGTTGCGTCTGTCACATCGGCGCTAGACCTGTCCGCCGAGCTGGCTCAGGCGCGGGTAGGCACGTGCGACGGCAAAATATAATGCTGCTCCGGCTGCTCCTACTGCCTCCTGGACGAAGTTCCAGGGCACCTCAGCAACGGCTTTGCCTGGGCCGCCGAAGATCGGGATGATGCTCTCACCTGCAAAATACCCGCCGACCAAGATCAACGCTCCCGCCACAACGCCTATGGCGGCGCGTGCCACGGCAGGCACGCCCTGCAAGAGTGCGCCATGGAAGACCCAGCCGACGACAAAACCCTGGGCAGCATGCACAACCAGCGTAAGAGGAGCGAAGATAGCATAACCGGCGGTGATGTCGGCCAGCGCTGCCCCAAGCCCTCCTGCAATCAGGCCAGCCCAGGGGCCGAAGGCTAGCGCGGTGAAGAAGATGGCGATGTCGCCCAGGTGGATGTACCCCCCGACTGGCGTTGAAGCCACCTGGATGCGCGTCAGCGCCAGTACAAGAGCCGTCATCACGGCAGTCATGGCTAGCACACGTGGGTTCTTTAGATCGAATCTCATCGTAATGCCTCCTATACAAACGGCCTCGACCGCTGGCGTTCAGGTTGTTGGTAACCCGCTGACAGGCTCTCCCATGCAGCCACAAGGCGACGGATACCCTCTGCGATCTCCTCAGGCGGGTTGGCCACCATGTTCAGGCGCAGGTGAGATGCCCCTCCACCGTCTGTATAGAACAGTGAACCGGGGGCGAATGCCACGCCTGTCTGCACAGCGTGTAGGAACAGTTCAGTCGCTGTTGGCCCGTCGTGCGGAAGCTCCAACCAGAGATACAAACCACCAGGCGGTTCGACCCAGCGTGCGGCAGGCAGAAGCGTCGATACTGCCTCAAGCATCGCTGCCCGCCGGGTCCGGCACAGAGCGTGAACATAGGTCAGGTGCTCGGCGATCTGACCGCTCACCAGCGCCAGGTGAATCGCCCGTTGGTTAAGTGAGGGTGTACAGATATCCGCGGCCCCCTTGACGCGGGCCAGCCGTCGATACAACCTCCCACCAGCCAGCAAATAGCCGATCCGCATTCCGGGCAGCAGTACCTTGCTGAAGCTGCTGGCATATAGCACGATGTCATTCTCATCCAGCGCCTTGAGCGGCGCAGGCGGGCTTCCCTCGTAGGTCAGGTCTTCATAGACGCCGTCTTCGAGTATTGGCAGGCGATAGCGCTCGGCAAGCTCTAGCAAGTGACGGCGGCGGTGCAGTGACATGACTGTGCCGGTCGGGTTGTGGTAAGTCGGGGCAATGTAGAGCAGGCGTGGGCGATGTTCAACAATCAGGCTCTCCAACGGGTCAGTTTGCATCCCCTCGGCGTCTACCGGCACGCCGACAGGCGTCACACCTCGCGCCTGGGCAATATCGAGCATGCCTGGATAGGTGGGGTTGGTGGTCAGCAGTACATCTCCGGGGTTAAGGAGCGCCTGTACAGCCAGATCGAGCGCCTGCTGGCAGCCGCCAGTGATCAGCACCTCGCTGGCGTCGGTGCGAATTCCCCGCCTGCCCACCATGTGTGCTATGGCCTCACGCAGCGGCGGGTAGCCCTCGGTCTCTTCATAGGCGATGGCCTGTGCCCCATCGCGCTCCAGCACGGCATTGATTGCCCGACGGATCAACTGGACTGGCAAGAAACTCTCTGCCGGCGTCCCAATGCTGAAGTCAATCACACCGGATCGCCCGGCCAGCGACAGCAGATCGCGCAGCGTGGCATTCAGAGGACGCCCAGTGCCAGCCAGCGTGCCACTGGCTGCTCCAGACAGATCGTCGCTGCGTGCAGCCACGAATGTCCCTCGCCCGACACGCGCGCTGATGTACCCCTCAGCCTTAAGCTCTTCGTAGGCAGCCACCACGCTGATGCGCGCTACACCTAATTCCTCGGCCAGATCGCGGGTGGCAGGCAGCCGCTCACCTGGAGACAGCAATCCGCCATCAATCTGACGAATCAGATGTTGTTTGAGCTGTAGGTAGATGGGTTCCTCACTGTCGCGGTCCAGCGTAATCTGTAGCACAGGTATCACCCCTGCCTTGGATCGAGCGCTGATTCTAGTGTACCTTAGCCATAGGGCCATGTATAGGTCCAAATAGGACCAATTTGGCTGCTGCTAGAAGCAGAGGCGCTTGGAGGGTTTACCAGCTGTTGTGGAACTGCATAAATTGCCCATTGCTGGACCGGATCACACACTCCGATGGCCCACCGGGGATCGAGTTGAAGTACAGGTAGCCATTGCAGCTGCCTCGCATCCCGTACTGGTATTGTTCGACCGCCCAATACAGGTCGGGATCAGCCGCAGGCCGATCGGTGTGAATGGCAACGTGGAACTGTCCTGGACGGAGCAGCGTGCTGATCACATCGGTTTCCGGGAAGCCACCCACAGCATAGGCATAGCGCGCCCGCACAGTCGAGATCACTGATAGACAGGCATCAATCTTGGCTTCCGCCATTCCACCGATCTCGCCATAGCATAGCCAAGACAGCGCATTCTTCTCCTCTGCTGTCCACTCGATCAGCGGTGGCGGCTTTGGCGTGGATGTCTCCGTCGGGCCGGGCGTAGGGGTACGGGTGGAGGGCGCGACCACCCGCCGCTCGATCAGCGCCTGCCCGAGCGGTGTAGGCGTCATTTCTTGCAGAGTGGGGGCAGGAATAGAGGGTGGTGAGGCAGTCTGGCGAGCAGGCTCTGTGACACCAGGAGGCTGTGCAGCCTGCGTCTTTGGTTCAGGCAGTCCCTGAATCAGCACTAATCCGCTTACGGACAGCACGACCAGGGTTGCCCCTATGGCGATCAACCAATGAGGCCAGCGGACCATTCCCTCCGCAGTTGAAGTTTGCCCGGCGTCGTCCATGATTCACCCTGCCGGGATGATAGCAACTCTGGACAGGAGAGACAAGGACGGAATCAGAACGCGATCTCATCGATGTGCTCCAGGTCCAGGTCAAAGTCGAAGTCCACCTCATCTGTTCCGAAGCCAGCGGCGTCAACCTGGCCCGCCTGCACGCCCCGGTTGCACAGCGACCGGTACACACAGTATTTGCAATGGAACTCGTTGGCAGTCAGCGGCCACGCCCCATGATCGTAAGCCAGAATCTCGCTCACCAAACCATTGAGATAGGTTCGGTTCTCCTCGTGCAGAGAGCTGCTATAGGGGAAGATTTCAGGATCGGTGGGCGCTCCTGCAAACCAATACACCAGAGTCACCTGCTCAGGCGCAAATGGGCCACCGAAGTGATGTGCTCCTCCCTCCACGAGCACAAACGGATACACGCGTGTCTGCAGCCGAGCTGCCAAAACGCTCCGGGGTGGGCGCTGCCGAGTCGTTTTCCAATCTACGATCACCGCCCGCTTGCCGGGCTTGGTGGCCAGCAGGTCAAACTTGGCCAGCAGCCGGTGGTTGCCCAGCGGCACTGAAAGCTGCACCTCCGGTTCACGTGTTTCCGCAGGCAGGTCAGGAGGCGGGAAGCGCAGGTAAGCCTCCCACCATTCGGCAAGCGGGCGATCCAACGGGGTCAGCTTTTCCGCTGGGATTCCGAGCAAATGACGCTGCACCAGCAGGTGAAACTCAACTCCTTGCTCGACGAATTTCTCGTGCTCTTCCACTGGCTCACTTTGAATGGCTGGCCAGCGGGTTCCTTCGACATAGCGCAGCTGGAAACGCCGCGCACACTCGATGTAGTCCTGCAAGCTGTTCTGGCTGAACTGGAAGGCAGGCGGCAGAGCGTCAGGAGATGGCATATGAGATTCTGGGGGATGCGGCTGGATGGCCCGCCGCCAGTGAGCAAAAGGACCTTCAGGCATCACCGTTGCTTTCTCTCCTTCCAGAAATCGGTCAGAGCGATCAAGGCGGCAGATGGCTCATTGCGGCGACCCTGATCCCAGTAGCGCCCCATGTTCCAGGTGATCACCAAGTCGCGTCGGGCGCGGGTAATGCCTACATACAGCAGGCGCAACCGCTCCATCGCGTATTCAATGCGTGCATCCCGCGAAGCATCCCCCTCGATGTAGTCTGCTGCCCGGTCGCTCATCAGCATCTCAACCTGACGGTGAACCTCAGCCTGCAGATTAAGCCCGTCGCGGAGAAACCATTTTTCGGGCAGGTACGAATCGCCGGGCAGCGCAGCGGGAAAACTGTAGTTGTTGACAGACATCAAGTACACCCGGTCCCATTCAAGGCCCTTAGCCGCATGTATGGTAGCAACAGTCACAATGCCCTTTCTGGGTTCGTAACCTTCAGCGGTGTCGTCAAAACCCAGGAAGCGGCGTTCGTTCTGGGCGATCAGTTGCAGCTCGTGGGCAAGCTGTGGAAGACGATAATCTGGGTTGTTGGCTGCGATGCTCCTCAACACAACTGCAATCTTGTGGGCCAACGCCAAATCCACCTGTTCGCTGAACAGAGTCTGAGCGATGGTCAACACCAGTTGATCGATGGGCAGTGAGCTGGCTTGCAGCCATATCTGCGTCTGGGCGCGAAAACGTTCGAGGTCGCTTCTGGCTGTCTCGTCGAGGGTGTCGCCCAGCGTGTCAAGCCAGTCCCCTTCTGGTCCGGGCCACAGGAAACTCTCGGTGGTTATGAGCTGATGCAGAGCGCGCACTGCCTGATCGCGGCAAAGCTGCGCTTCTTGTTCCTCTACATCCAACGTCACGAGCGGCCACCATACCTCTGCATATAATCGGGCCAGCGCTCGGCTCTGAGTAGGATCGGCTAGCAGGTCGATCGCCAACTGGAGGCGCTTGGCAGCATTGCGTGTGGCAGAGGTGCTGCGCAGCAATTCCTCGTAGTGGATGCCACGCTCTTTGAGCGCCTCAGCGACTTTGAAGCCTCGGCTATTTTCAGGCACCAGCACTGCCACTGTCCAGTCGGTGTGATCGGGTAGCCAGCGCTCCAGCGATCCAACAACGCGCTCGATCTCCTTTTCCGGCGTAACATTCCTGTCCGGATCGTAGTCTAGGTAAATGCTTCCGTCTGGCGGATTGGGCTGCGGATCTCCTGGCGGCGTCGGCTCGATCTCCTGGGGGTAGAAAGTCTCCCGCAGGTGGGAGACAAGGCTGCTCTCCCGCGTCCAACGAACCAGGTAGTTGGCCAGCTCAATAATTGCGGGGGAGGATCGCCCGGAGACGGGCAGCGGACACTCCTTCACGTCCTGCTCACGCAGGAAATTCCGTAGCAGGTTGGAGTCGGCGGTGGTGAAAGTGGTGTAAATGGCCTGATTGGGGTCTCCAACACGTACCCAGTTGCGGTTGCCAGACAGCAAACGGAGCATGTCGTTTTGTAGCTTGCTGCTGTCCTGCGCCTCGTCTTCCAGGATGTAGGGCCAGCGCCTTTGCAGGCGAGCCAGGAAATCGGGATCGGCTTCCAGGGCCTGCATGGCGTATCGCACCAAGTCATCGAAGTCAACTGCTCCACGAAAAGCTAGTGCACGCTGGTAGTCTTCGAAAAGATCGATGCCAATGCGGGCCAGCGGCAGATCGAACGGGGCGCGATCCAGCTGCGCGCGGAGCTGAGCCGGGTCCCAACGATTGTCTTTACCAAGCTTGATGACCTCGGAGGCCAGGTCTTCGATCAGCTGAGGTCCATCCTGCCGGATGCGGTAGCGAAGCTGGTCCACTTCCTCGACCAGCGATGCGTCGAAGTAAGGGAGCAGTTCATCGCCGCGGGTACGGACCCACCGCTCGGCAAGGTCACGGATGATGTCTGAGGTAACACGTTCGTCGAGAATCTCGAAGTTTTCGGCAAGACCAACCAAGGCTGGGCGCATTCGCACAATGTCGTGGGCCAGGCCGTGAAGCGTCCGTACACGGTATCCGACATAGGGCAGCAGCCCACGCTCTTGCTGCACCAGCTGCGCAATTCGGCTGCGAAACGAGTTCACTGCCGGGTTCGTGAAGGTGACGACCAGAACCTCCTGATCGTCGATGCGTCCTTCTGTAGCCAGGCGTTCAACCAACGCGGCGGCCAGGTGCGACAGCGTGAAGGTCTTGCCGCTGCCCGGTACAGCAGCCACTCCCATCTTGCCGCCCGTGTAGCTGACAACGACTTGCTGGTCGGGCCGGAGGCTGGCGTCACTCATTCGGCACCTCGCGTGGGCGGGGATAGCGACGCAGGACCTGTTGTAGAACGTTCAGCAGTGGGCCGCGTTGCTCGTAACCTTGCTCGCCCAGGTCGCTGATGCCCAAGTAGATGCTGCCACTGCATCGGCGGATCAACCCACTGAGGATGCGGTACAGCATGTCTTGCTGCCGTTCAAACTCATGCGCGTCGGTCCACAGCTGGCCAGGCGGCCAGGCAGGCGATAGCACGTAAGGGTGTGTGAGTGGCTGGTCGAGGCGCTCCCACCAGCCTGTCGATCCCACATCCAGCCAGAACTGGACCTGTGCTACGCGGTTGCGCAGCAAAAAGGTATAAGCCGGGCTCATGAACACTGCGTCTGCCAACTCATCGCGCCAGCTTGCGACGTAGAGTGCAGCCAGCAATCCCTGGTTGACGATAGTGAAGTAACGCCGCCCGACTTCGGACTGGTCCACAGTTTCGTCGGGAAACATTGACTGGCGAAATTTGCGGGCCGACTCGACTAATTCGGCAGTGATGCGTCCCGCTTCTGGATCGCCATGAAAACCATAGCCTGGCTGGGACAGCACCTCGCCAAACAGACGGCTGAACAGGTGGTCAAGCGGCGCAGCGCCCCTGGCGGCGTAATTAAGCAGCCACTCACGCAGGTAGTCATAGCGCTGCCCGACCGTGTAGGTAATACGAGCCTGCATTTCTGGCTTGATGCGCTCAAACGAGGTCAGGACCTCGCTGCCGCCAGGGCGGTAGACGACCTTCGCCAGCAGGCGAGCGCGTACCGGATCGAGGCCGCCAATAGCGATTTGAAGTGCCTGAGCGACATCGGCGTGAGGTGGCGTATAGCCCCACTGCGGGTGAACCAGCGCAGCCAGAGTCAACACACAACGGGCAGCAGGTTCATCCCGCAGCGCACGTGAAGGTCGGTGTGAGACGTGTGGAATACCATAGTTATCGAGCTTCTGGCCGAGCGAGAAGCGCAGCGCGTCACTCAGGAAGGGGGCTAGCACGACAATATCGCCAGGAGGGAGTCCCTCTTGATGGACGAGATGGTTGATCTTGGCAGCCACCCAATCGAGCATCTGGGGGTAATAGCTGTGATAGGCAAACTCGAAGATGGGTTGCGTGCTTTCCGGGATCGCGCGGGCCGCAGGGCGGCGGAGGCTGACGGCGATCTCTCTGAGCAGCGCTTCAAGGCCGGGCGGGGTTACATAGGACTTCTCTAACGTTAGGATGCCCTCGCACTGACGGGCTAGCCTATATCCTCCCTCAGGGTCAGCTCCCAGAAAGACCCGGTATCCACCATCCCACTCGTAGGTCAGCAGGGCGCCGGCCAGGTGCGGCAGCCAATCGCGGATCAGGCTGTGGGTGAGTGGCGTCTCTTCCTCAAGGTGCTCAACGATCAGGTGGCTATAGCTGCGAAAGAAGCGGTCGCGGAAGCGGCGCATCGAGAGCAGCCGTGTGAACAGTTCAATCTGGAGGGAATAGTCAAGCAGGCGATGCTGCAAGCAGTATTCCCGGAAGGCGTGCGCCACACGTCCGGCAGCCTGATAAGCCAAAACTTGCTTTGTGGGTCGCTCTGGTCCCCAGGCAGCAGTGAGCAGGTGTGGAATCTGGCGATAGTCTATCTGCATCAGAGCGGCCTTGCCCAGGTTGTCGATAATCTGGCGAGCAATCTGCGGTGGCGAGACATTGATGGCGTCGAACTCGCCGCGCTGCACTGCCTGGTCGACAAAGTCGGACATGACATACTGCGCCGTCTCGATAGTCAAGAGGCGCGGCGGGATGTCAGGGTGGCGAAAGCCTGCCTCCTCGGCCACAAGCGGCCAATAAAGCGTCACCATGTCTTTCGCCAACCCTCCCAGGGTCCGAACCTCAACATTGCCGGAGGGACCGCGTTGTCTGTCACGCAGAGCCAACAGATAGCGCTGAGCCAGCGTGCGCTGCGGGACCATCACCAGGATTTGCTCGGCAGGGATGCCGGCTTCCAGCCAGGTGAGCAGCGTCTCAATAGCAAAGGTCGTCTTACCAGCGCCAAACGGCCCCTCGACCAGCATCGTGCGCGGGTTGGCTTCGCCGGTGTAGGTTCCATGCTCAGGCATGATGGCTGTCCTCGTGACGCCAGCAAGCTCGTTTGAAGCCACACCAACGACAGTTCGACCAGTCATCAGTCATAGGGAAATCCCTGATCGCCGCTGTGTTATACTTGATGTTCTCCATCAGATTTATCATGCTCTGAATGCTGTTCCGCGCAAAAGCTTCCGCCTCGGCAACGGATGGCGTCCCTCCTGGCGGCTCAACGCTCTCGCCATTGTTGTTGAGATCGGCGATCTGGACATGGATGGCCTCCTCCGGTACCTTATAGACCTGGTGAGCATACAGACGGTAGATACCTGCCTGGTCTCGGATTGCCTCATGCTCGATATCACCGGTCTTCCAATCCACAATGGTGATCTGCTGGCCGTCGTACACCAATACATCTGGAATGGCAAACACACGTACATCACCCAGAAGTGGCACATGGCTCAACAGGAATGATTGGAATGGCGGGTCGATCTCGCGGATGAACTCGCGGGGCTGAGCACGGATAAACTCGAAGGCTTCGCTTTCAAGGAGTGTGTGGGCTAGATCGATGACCAGAACCTCGGCCTTGTCACGGTCTACCGAGTGAGGTCCATTGGGGTAGACATGTTCCAGTAGCACTCGCCAACGACCCTCGTGCTTAGCGCCACGCTGAGAGGCCATCACTCCCTGACGGTAATAGTCGATGGCCAGATCGACCAGCCTGTCCTGAGCGATGGGCTGATCGTCATGGCAAGCCTGCACGGCAATGCTGGCCAAGTGGTGAATCACCTGCCCAACCCAGGAACGAAGTGGCGCGACCTGCTTGAGCCACCATACCGCGCTGACGATTTTCTGCCTGGCTTCGATGACACGGCGCGTGCCATAATAATTCAGATAGTACTGTCGTTTGCAGCGTGTAAATGACTGGTGGCGGCTGTTTGACCAACTGAAGGCTGTATATGAGTCAAGCCGGACTAACTCACGTGTGTGCAGGTCGAGTGTGATCTCCAACTCGCTCAGGGTGATGCGATCGAAGATTTTAAGATCATCATCCCGCATAGTGGTCTCTCATCTCACTGCGCTGCGTTTGATAGTAAGCGGTCTTGGAGCGGAGGTCAAGCAGTGCCATCACAGACAGATCGCGGCGGGTAGGTACATATGAGTAGCAGCGCAGTATTCTCAATAAAAATGCGACTCCGTGATAAAGTTGTGAGTGACAAACAAACAACCAGATCACAGGAGTCGCAGTATGGACAGTGTAGCACAGATTCGGGTAGCGTGGGCGTTGCGTCGGAGGGGGGTCCCAGTCGAGGAGATCGGGCAGGAGGTGGGGCGGCATCGAGCGACAGTGTATCGGTGGCTGAAAGGTATCAGGCAGTGGGGGATAGAGGGGTATATCAGGCGCTATCGGGCGGCGAAGAAAGGCCGCAGGCGGCGCAAGGTGCATGGCTATGTCGTCCAGCGCGTGCTGAGTATCCGTCGAGAGTATCGGGACTGCTGCGGGCAGAAGATCGTGTATCTGCTGGGTCAGGAAGGGATCAGGCTGAGCCTGAGTACAGTCTACCGCCTGCTCAGGCAAAACAGGCAGCTGCGCAAGCACACGCGCACAGCGAGAGGACAGCCCGCCCGGCGGGGTCAGGCGCCGCGCCAGGTCGTGCAGATGGACACCCT
>DAOTXR010000046.1:0-16785 GCA_034435375.1 Anaerolineae bacterium | reverse complement strand
GATCATAGGCGCGCTGAAGCGCGCCCCAGCGCCGAGAGGGCCTGCTTCAGCAGGCGCATAGCGCCGTAGCCGGAGGCTCCGGCAGCAGCAGTAAACCGTCCGGCGACAGAGATCATAGGCGCGCTGAAGCGCGCCCCAGCGCCGAGAGGGCCTGCTTCAGCAGGCGCATAGCGCCGTAGCCGGAGCCTCCGGCAGCAGCAGTAAACCGCCCGGCGACAAGGATCATAGGCGCGCTGAAGCGCGCCCCAGCGCCGAGAGGGCCTGCTTCAGCAGGCGCATAGCGCCGTAGCCGGAGGCTTCAGCCTCCGGCAGCGGCAGGCGCGGCACTGGCGGGTGCGGTACATTGAGGAAACACAGCCCCCCAGTGCGCCCCCGCCTGGCAACCCTGTCTTGCACTTGTCGCGTCTCTGAATCGGGAGGAGGTAGAGAGGCGAACGCAGAGGTAGAGAGGTGAGCGCATCGGAGGGTTCATCCCTGTTCCAGGAGGCAGGTCAACCGTGAAATCCTATCGCAAGGAGCTGTGGTTCAATGTGCCCACACGCCGGGCCTTCATCAACATCACGCCGCAGGTCGAACAGTGCCTGCGCGAGAGCGGCATCCGCGAGGGGCTGGTGCTGGTCAATGCCATGCATATCACGGCCTCGGTGTTCATCAATGACGACGAGCGCGGTCTGCACCAGGACTACGATGACTGGCTGGAACAGCTTGCCCCGCACGAACCGGTCGATCACTACCGCCATAATCGCACCGGCGAGGACAACGCCGATGCACACCTCAAGCGCCAGGTGATGGGGCGCGAGGTGGTGGTGGCCATCACCGAAGGAAGGCTGGATTTTGGGCCGTGGGAGCAAATCTTCTACGGCGAGTTCGACGGTGGGCGGCGCAAGCGTGTCCTGGTCAAGATCA
Organism: Anaerolineae bacterium; assembly: GCA_034435375.1. Lineage (GTDB taxonomy): Bacteria > Chloroflexota > Anaerolineae > Aggregatilineales > UBA3940 > DAOTXR01. Next base: position 15,879 of record DAOTXR010000046.1, on the reverse strand, counting down.
TCGGGGAGTAGAGGCGATCTCTCGGAGGGAGAGGAGCTGCCGGGTCTGGGCCGCTCGCCGCTCTCACACACCGCGAGAGCGGCGAGCCGTGCAGGTCAGCGTTCCAGTTCTAGGTGCGAATCATCGAGTTGTCCGAGCCAAATGGATTAGGCGCGGACCCGTCGGCTTCGGGGTCGCTGTGCCATTCCGCGCCATTCACCAGATAGCGGAACTGGTACTCCTTCCCTGGCTCCAGCTTGACATCCACCTTCCACACACCGCTCTTGAGCCGGGACAGCAGTGTGGCCTGCTGATCCCAGCCGTTGAAATCACCGACGACAGCCGCCGTCTCGGCCTCGATCCCCTGGGGCAGGGTAAACGTGACCTTGCAGACTTTGTTCCCAGAGAGGTATTGCTTCTTGACCGGCATGGTGATCCCTCCTGTCGATGCCGCGATGCTCCCGGTCAGTGGGCGAACCAGGCTTGCCCTGCTCTCATTCTAGCACAATGCGCTAAAACGCGAGGCAAGGGTAAAGCTGTACGGCGGTTCGACAGGGGTAGGGCTTCAGCGCCGCTGGCGATCCTCACCGGGGGTAGATTTTGCGCCCCCACGCTTTTGTTCTAAACTGGATCGCATGGAACCCGTAACTGACAGGATGTACACCTCATGAGTCCCAATGTTGCGCATCCCTCGCCTGCCCGCCTGGCCTGGGACGTGCTCACCGCGCCGGAGGCGAAGCTCGCCGGTTTTGAGCGCCGCCACCGGGCGCGGATGCTGGCTGCCCTGCTGCTGGCCCTCCTCCTGGCCGACGCGCTCGCTGTCCTGGCGGGCTGGTTGCCGCCCCTGGCGCTGAGCGTCGCGGCGGTCATCGCGCCGCTTTACGTGCTTAGCCGGACGCGGCTGTACGGCGCGGCGACGGCCATCGTCATGCTGCTGCCCTCTATCCCATCGGTGCTGGCAGTGGTCCTCGATCGCGACCACAGCACGATGCGGCTGTCGGCGGCGCTGATGTGGTTGGCGCTGCCCATTGTGCTCGCCAGCCTGACATTCAACCTGCGGGGCTTGGTGGCGACCGCGCTGTACCAGGTGGCCATGGCCGTGGCGCTGCCGCTGGTTGCGCCAGACATCGACTACGTGGCGGTTGTCCGGCCTCTCAGCTTCCTGCTCGTCCTGTCCACCTTCGTCGTGATCATGGCTGTCGTCCGGCAGCGCGACCTGCGCCAGATCGAGCAGCACGCCCAGGAGCTGGCTGACAGCGAAGAGCGCTACCGCCTACTCGTCGAGCACTCCCCCGACGCCATCGGCATCTACAGCCAGGGGGCGGTGGTGTACATCAACCGCACAGCCCTGGCCATGTTCCGAGCGACCCGCCCAGAGGACCTGGTCGGCAGGTCAGTGATCAGCTTTGTTGCCCCTGAAGACCGCCAGAAGGCAGCCGCCCAGTTGCGGCACACCGACGGGTCTGGTGAGCCTGTCGGGCCGATAGTCGTGCGAATGCTTCGCCTGGACGGCGTCCCCTTTGATGCGGAGGCCATGACGATCCCCGTCACCTACCAGGGCCGGCCAGCCAGCCAGGTGGTGATCCGCGACATTACCCAGCGTAAGCAGGCTGAAGAGGAAGTCCTGCGGCTGAAAGAACTGAATGAGAACATCGTGCAGAACGCCTCCGAGGGCATCGTCATGCAGGACGACGCTGGTCGCTTTACTTTTGTCAACCCGGCAGCGGCGATGATGCTTGACTATACCCCCCAGGAACTGCTGGGCAAGCATTGGACGCTCATCATCCCGCCCAACTATCACGCGCAGGTGCGCACAGCAGAAGAACAGCATCGGCGCGGCCAGTCGAGCCGCTACAGGCTGGAGTTGAAGCGCCGTGACGGCTCGCTTGTGCCAGCGCTGATCAGCAGCAGCCCCGTGTATGAAAAGGGCCAGGTGGTCGGCGCGCTGGCCGTCCTGTCCGATGTCACCATCCTGCACAAGGTCACTCAGGCGCTGCGCGAGAGCGAGGAGCGCTACCGCACCATCATTGAGGGGATCGAAGACGGCTACTTTGAGACCGATCTGGCTGGTCACCTGACTTTCTTCAATGAGGCGCTGTGCCGCATCTCAGGGTATCCTCCTGACGAGCTGAAAGGGCTTCACTACCGCCAGTACACAGACCCCAACACAGCCGACAGTCTGTTCAACACCTTCCACACGGTGTTCAAGACCGGCAAGCCCGCCCGCATCTTCGACATGTGGATCGTGCGGAAAAATGGGACCCGCTGCAACATCGAGGCCTCGGTGACGCTCATCCGCGATGCCAAGGGCGATCCCGCCGGGTTCCGGGGCATCGCCCGCGATGTGACCGATCGACGCCAGACTGAAGAGGCATTGCAAGCAGCCTACGAGTCGCTCCAGGAGATCGACGCGCTGCGCAGCGAGATGATTCAGAACATCTCGCACGAGTTCCGCACGCCGTTGACCTACATCCTCAGCTACGTCGATCTGCTGCTCGATCCTGCCGGGACGATGGGCACGCTAAGCGAGACCCAGCGCGGCAGCTTGCAGACGGTCTCGCAGCAGGCTCAACGTCTGCAAAAGCTGATCGACAACTTCGTGACCTTCCACCAAGTCGGCGAACGGCGGCTAGAACGCGAACGGACGGCCATCGATAAGCTGCTTGAGGAGGTGGTAGCCGACGCGCGAGCCATGGCCGAGGAAGCCCGGTTGGTGTTGTCGCTGGAGATCGAGCCAGGGCTGCCCCCGGCGATGATTGACCCGGCTGGAATCCGCCAGGTGATGGACAACCTGCTCGTCAACGCGGTCAAGTTCACGCCGGCAGGCGGCGACATTGCCGTGCGGGCCTGGCTGGAGCGCCGCCGGATCTATGTCTCGGTGGCCGACACGGGGATCGGCATCGCTCAGGAAGTGCAGGGCAAAATCTTTGATCGCTTTTATCAGGTGGACGGGACGACGCGCCGACGCGCCGCCGGCCTAGGGCTGGGTTTGGCGATCTGCAAGAAGATCGTCGAAGCGCACGGCGGCGTGATCTGGGTGGAGAGCACGCCGGGCCAGGGATCGACGTTCACTTTCACGCTGCCGGTTGCGATGTAAGGGCCCAGAGCCTCACCCCTGGCGAGCCGCCCCCGGCGGCTCTCCCTCCCCCTCTTCACGAGTGGAGAGGGGGCAGACCGAGCATCAGCGAGGTCGAGGGGTGAGGCTGGCTCAAGATCAGGCTTAAGTTTCACTTCGAGGGGTCTATCCTTGAAGCCCTGTTGTAGAAAATGACATAGTGTAGCTTGCGCCGAAAGGAGTAGCCATGAAACGCCTTATCATCTGTGTGATGCTGGTAGGGGCGGCGATCCTGGCTGCCGCCTGTGAAGCCGGATCGCCTCTTGCACCGGACGAGGTTCCTGCTACGGCCATCTCCACCACCCTCCCCCTCCCCCAGCCCGCCGACACGCCCCTTCCCACAGCCGGCCAGTCGCCGAGGCCGCAGCCCGATGCGGCGGGCTGTACCCGCGTCGTTGCGCCTGACGGCGACGACTCAGCCGCTGGCACGGCCAATGCGCCGTGGAGAACCTTCCAGCACGCCGCCGACATGGCCGCGCCGGGGGATGTGATCTGCTTCCGGGGCGGCGTCTATGCCGGTGAGGAGACCTTCATCGCTGTGTCTGGCCAGGAGACGCAACCTATCCTTTTCGTCGCCTACCCCGGCGAGCAGCCTATCCTCGATGGGCAAGGGCAGGTCGGGGGCATCCTCACCCTCCAGCCAGGCGCATCGTATCTTGGCATCGACGGTTTTGTGATGACCGGCTATACGGTGTGGGGCGTTTCGCTGGAGGGCGACAACCACACTATCACGTTGCGCCATCTGGATGTGGGCGGCGGTGAAGCCGGGATTCACTTCACGGTGGGCGAATCGGGCCAGGACCCCTGGTATGGCCCGGTCGAGCATATCACAGTCGAGGACAGCGTGATCCACAACGTGACGTACACCGCCGTCGATTGCACGCCCGGTCCCTGCAACGATATGCGGTTCAGCGGTCTGGAGATCTACGGGGCGGGGCTGAGCGGCGGATCGTCGTTTGCCGCCGACGGCCTGGCCGTCGAGCGCGGGCAACCGATCCGCGTAGAGGACTGCGTCATCCACGACAACGGCGGCGACGGCATCGATCTGAACTCGCGCGATTGGGATGGTGGCGTGACGGACGTGGTGGTATGGCGCAATCAGGTCTACCGCAACCACCTGCAAGCCATCAAGCTGTGGGCCGGGGGCCGCATGGAGAACAACGTCGTGTGGGGCCAGGGTATCAACCCGGTGACGGTTGGGGTCTATCCCGGCGAGTACGTGGTGGCCCATAACACGATTGCCTACAACCTGTGGGACCCCGCCTTCAGCGCCCGCGACTATTCGTTTGTGGCTGCCTATCCTGAGGTGGGCGAGTCGGCCCCGATCAGGCTGCAACTGGTGAACAACATCTTTGCCTACAACGGCAGCGCTGATGTCGGAGGACCAACCGGCATTTACCTGGGGGCAGGTGTCACGCTGGTCGATTCGGGCGGCAACCTGTTCTTCAGCCGCGAGGATGGCGAGATCCAGGCCGAGTTCGTCACCGAACGCGACCCGTGGTTCACGCAGGCCGACATCGCGGGTGGAGCCTGGGCGGCAGTCAGCGGCAGCCTGGGGGACTTTGTGGCCGATCCGCTGTTTGTGGCAGGCTGGCCAGAGGTGGACCTGCACCTGCGGTCGGGCAGTCCCGCCATCGACGCCGCGCTGGCCGATTTCGCCCCGTCGGACGACCTGGAGGGCAATCCTCGCGTCGAACCGCCGGACGTGGGGGCCTATGAATTTCGCCCCTGAGGGCGCCCCGTTGCCTTCACCGGCGTGGTGGTGGCCCTTAGCCCCGCAGCGCGCGCTAACATGGACCTTCCCGAACGGTGCGGCCAGCACGGTGGTGATCTTGAACAGCGGCGCAACGGCGTCGGGCGTCAACTTCGGCTGGGATTATCAAAACCTGCCGTGAGCATGGCCAGGGCGGGTCCACGACGATGGGGCAGGTTGGGGGCCTGCCCCATCCTCATTCGCAGTGCATGGCTATCCTACCTGCCCTGGCATCCAGTCGTCGGGCTTCTGCGGAGAGCGGCGATCGAGCGAGCGGTTCGCAAAGGCCGGGAACAGCTTCTCAAGAGTCTGGCGTAGGGCCGCCACGGACAACTCACAATTCTGCGCGGGCATCCAGGAGGTATAGTTAGTGATCTGAAAGCCCACCGGGCGATCGTGGAGGTCAAAGCACAGCTCGACTTCCACAGGATGGATGCGCATGGCTTGGCGCGGAGGCGAGACGTACCACTTGCCAGTTTCAACCTTGTGAACGTAGTAGGTGTCGGGAAACAACGCAGACTTCAGGTCATCCAGAATGCCAGACACCGCTGGATCGTACTTTTGAAACGCTCTCTTCCGCTCGTGGCTGTCTGGGCCAGCCGGCGGGCCTGACCTCGTCGAACGATTCATGTCTACCCTCCCTCCATGACACATTCACCAGAACCAGCATGACCAACATAACATCACCGTACCGACAATCAGAACACAAGCAAGGGCAGGCGCAATTTGTACAGGATCAGCGGACTTGGGCTGGAAGCACAGGTCAGGTTGGAGAAAGAGAGGTTGTAGTCGAGAAGGCGCTCTGTGGCGAGGAAGATTTGGAGAGGAGAAAAGAGACGCAGGCTCAGCAGGGAGTTGGCTTCCTGGTCCTCTGTTCACAGCATATGTCATGTTGAGGGGGATGTCAAGCCATCAGGGGAATAAGTCTGGTTCAGTCGGGCGGAGCGGCCTCACCCCCTGTCGAGCCGTCCCTGGCGGCTCTCCCTCCCCCTCTCCATTGAAATGGCTGAGGGGGTTGGGGGGTGAGGCTCTGAGCGGCCTTCATGAAGCGCCCAGGCGGCTCAGTCTCCCTCAACTGAAACGCACCCGTCTCATTGACCGTCTTGCGAATAACGCTACAATAGAGGAGAGGTGGGTGTCTTCTCCGACTCCATGCTGTCGCCTCACGGAGGAGGTTTGATGGCGCTACTGTTCCGCCATCTCAGGCTTCGCACAGCGTGGCGGATCATTGCCCTGTTGGCGATCCTGGCCCTCGCCGGACAGCCGCCGCTGGCGGCCCGGGCCGCTTCGACTCTCACCGTCAACAGCGCTGCCGACGGAGCGCCTGCCAACGATGGCGCTTGCACTCTGCGCGAGGCCATCATAAATGCCAACAACAACGACCAGAGCGGCAGCACCGACTGCCCGGCAGGCACCGCTCCTGCCCCTGACACGATTGCCTTCAACATTCCTGGCCCAGGGCCGCACACCATCGCTCTGACCGCCGCCTTGCCGATAATCGTCGATCCCATCATCATCGATGGCTCCACTCAGCCAGGCGCTAACTGCGCGGCTCGCCAGCTTCAGATCGTGCTGGACGGCGCGGCGGCGGGGATCGGCTCCAACGGCCTGGCCATTGCCGCTGGAAGCAGCAGTGTGCGCGGACTGGTCATCCACCGCTTTAGCAGCCATGGGGTTTACTTGAGCGGCGCAGGCAACAACACCCTGACGTGCAGCTTTATCGGCACCGACGTGACCGGCACCGTCGACCTGGGCAACGCCGTGAGCGGCGTGCGCGTCGACGACATCCCCAACAACACCATTGGCGGCGTGGCGGCGGGCGACGGCAATCTCATCTCCGGCAACGGGCTTGAGGGGATCGGGCTGTGGGGGGCCGGCGCGAGCAACAATGTGGTGCAGGGCAACACCATCGGCGCCGACGTGACCGGCAGCGTTGCTCTGGGCAATGGAACGAGCGGCGTATACATCGCGGGCGGGCCGGGCAACGTCGTCGGGGGGGCAGGCGCAGGGAATGTGATCTCCGGCAACACCTACGGCGTCATGGTTCGGGATGCAACCGCCGTCAACAACGTGATCCAGGACAACATCATCGGGGCAGACGCCAGCGGGACTGCCCCACTGGCCAACAGCAGCTTTGGCGTCACCTTGCTGAACTTATCCAGCCTGACGACCATCAGCGGGAACCTGATCGCCTATAACACCCTGGATGGCATCTACCAGGAGGTGGGCATAGCAGGCACGGTCATCCAGGGCAACCGCATCGAGAACAATGTTCGGCGCGGCATCTGGCTAGGCGGCGGCGTCATTGCGACCAATACTGCCAACTGTATCACCGGCAACGCCTCGGGGATGGATAACACCAGTGGGGTTTCCACCACCGCCGCCAATAACTGGTGGGGCAGCGCCAGCGGTCCTGGGCCAGTGGGACCCGGCGTGGGGGATCCGATCAGCAGCGACATTGTCTATGCTCCCTGGCAGGGGACTCTCCCTGCCGGCTGTGGATCGGTGGGACGCGCAGCCCTGTCTGCCAGCAAGGCGTTTGGCGCAGCCAGCATCCCGCTCAACAGCACAACGACGCTGACGGTGACAATTGGGAACCCCAACCCCATCTCCATCAGCAATGTGGCCTTCACCGACCCCCTGCCTGCTGGCCTGCAGGCGACAGCCGCGGCCAGCCCGCAGTGCGGCGGCACGGTTGACATCTCCAATCCATCCCAGATCGTCTTCAGCGGCGGCGTGATCGCGGCAGGGGGGGTGTGTACCGTCACCGTCACAGTGCGCGGCGTCGCGTTGGGCGTCCAGACCAATCCCTCTTTTGCCGTGGGCCGCGCCGATGGCGCTATCCCTTCAACCTCGACCGCCCCGGTCAGCATCACGGTGTTGGAGAGCTTGCAGATCGCCAAGCAGTTCACCGATGACCCGGTGGCAGACGGTGGGACGGCTACGCTGGAGTTTACCATCCGCAACTCGGAGACAGTCAGCGCCACGGCCATCACTTTCAGCGATACCTTGCCGGGAGGGGCGACCTACGTGCCGGGCAGCCTGCCCATCGCGCCGTGCGGCGCGGGCAGCACGCTCACCTTGAGCGGCGGCGACACGACCCTGACGCTCGGCAACGGCAGCCTGGCGGCGGGCGCCAGTTGCACCTTCGCTGTGCAGGTGAGCGTACCGCTGGGGCTGGCGGCGGGCGATTACGTCAACACGTCGGGAGCCGTCACCGGCGTGATCGGCGGCGTGCCGGTGACGGGCAACACGGCCAGCGACACGCTGATTGTCGTCAACACGCCCACGGCTGGCAAGTCCTTCGACGATGCAGTAATTGCCCTGAACGCCACGACGACGCTGCGTGTGACGATCACCAATCCCAACACTGTTCCGGCCACTGGCGTCAGTTTTACCGATGCCCTGCCGACCGGCCTGGAGGCCATAGCGGCAGCCAGCCCGCAGTGTGGCGGCACAGTGAACATCTCCAATCCGGCCCTGATCGTCTTCAGCGGCGGCGCGGTCCCAGCGGGCGGATCGTGTACGGTGACGGTCACCGTGCGGGGAACCACGCCCGGCGTGAAGCTAAACCAGATCACAGACGTGGCGGCTTCCTTCGGCAGCGTGACCTATGCAGGCATCAGCACCCCGCCCACCAGCCTGATCGTGTCCGACCTCCTGGCCATCGGCAAGCAGTTCACCAACGATCCTCTCATGCCGGGCGGGACGGCTACGCTGCGCTTTACCATCATCAACCCCGATACCCTCAACGCAGCGACAAACATCGCCTTCAGCGACACGCTGCCGGGTGGGCTGACCTATGACCCTGGCAGCCTGCCTGCTGCGCCGTGCGGCGCAGGCAGCGTGCTCACGCTGAGCGGCGGCGACACCACGCTGAACCTCGCCGGGGGGCAGCTTGCCGCGGGCGCGTCGTGCAGCTTTGACGTGCAGGCGCCGATCCCGGCAGGGTTTGCGCCGGGCAATTACCTCAACACCACCAGCGCCGTCACCGGCGTGATCGGCGGCGTGCCGGTGACAGGCAACACGGCCAGCGACACGCTGACGGTGGTCGTTCCGCCTACGCCTGCCACGCCGCCGCTGGATACAGGCGGGCCGCGGATCGTCTTGACCGGCGTCGCTTCTCCCTCGGTGGCAGCGCCCGGCGACCGCGTCGTGTGGACCTGGACGATCAGCAACGTGGGAACGGTGGGGAGCGGCCCGTTGACGTTCACCGCCCAGGTGCCGGATGTGCTGACCCTCGATGGAGTGACTGCTTCGGCGGGCGCGGCTGTCTTCAGTGGGCAGGGAGTGACGGCGGAGATCGGCTCGCTTGGCCCCGGCCAGAGCGCGACGGTGACGATCAACACCACGCTCACTGGCGGCCAGGCCCGGTGGCCGCTCACCATCCATGCCCGCCTGCTCGGAACGAGCCGCAAGGCCGGCGCGAAGGCCCGCGCCGTGCAGTCAGCAGGCGACCAGGTGTGTATGACGGGCTACGTGGCCGATGTGTCAGCCACGGCCTGCCTGACTGTCTTCCCGTTTGAGCTTCCAGAGACGGGCGGCAGGCCGGTTGGCGCGGCAGTGGGAAGATGGGTGGGCCTGGGCGTGCTGATCCTCGGCGGGGCCGGGGCGTGGCTCGCCCGTCGGCAAGCAGCCAGGGGCGGACGCTAAAATCTCGCTCCTGCCGGACGAGACCGAAACTGCGCTCTGGGCAGAGAAGCGGCGCTCACTCCGGCGGGATGATGTACAGCGTGATCGACTGGGGCGGCAGCGTCAGCTCACCTCCGTCCACGATGGACTCCGTCCCGATCCTTTCGGCATGGTGCTCCGGGTCGAGCCGCCAGACCTCCGCCTCTCCGCCGGGCGTGAAGTGATCCAGTCGCAAGGTGCGGGTTTCCGCCTCCTCAGGATTAAGGTTGACGACGATCACAGTCAGTGCGCCGTCCTCGCGGCGAGCGGCCAGGATCGTCAGGTCAGGATGATCTGACGAGGCGTACACCAGTTCAGCGCCAAAGCGCTGGTAAAGCTGATACACGTAGTAGGTCGGGCGGACCTCATAGGCGGCCAGCAGGCCGAAGTATCCGCTAGGGGACGTGCTGGCCAGCGTCCAATACGCCACAATGTCTACCTTCTGCCGGATCAGGCGGGCCAGCACGTCGCCCCACCAGATGGCGTTGTAGAACGAGTCAGGGGTGGCCTCGCCGTTGCCGATCCGAGACCAGTGAGAATTGGCTTCCGTCACCGCAATCGGCAGATCATGCCCGACAGTTTGCCGGATGTCCTCGCGCAGGTTGGGGATGATGGCATCCCACTCGCGGCTGTTGGCTCGCAGGTCCTCAATCGTGGCTGCCCCAGAGTTCCAGCTCCGTGGGAAGGGGTAACGGTGGATGGAGACAATATCGACCATGTCGCCGTTGGCCTTCAGGAACTCATCCATCCACAGGCGGCCCTGGGAGTCGCGCGGATCGGTCGCCTCATTGCCGGTGTACTGATGAATGTCCGGCCCGACCAACAGGATGTCCGGGTCGACGGCCTGCATGGCCTCGGCAAAGGTGCGCCAGGTCTCATTGTAGTAAACGGTGTCCCACTCCTCATCGTACAGGCTCGGCTCGTTGCCAATGCTCCAATAGCGCACGTTGTAGCCCTTCTCGATGTTGGTGTATCGCACCACTTCGGCAGCCTTCTCAGGCGTGCTGCCGGGCAGCCGCACGCTGATCGAGGGTTCTGCGCCCATCTCCCGGCATAGCTGAATGTACCAATCGATTTGGATCTCAGGCAGGTCATTCTGGTCGCCCCAGTTGCCAGCGGGGAAGCGCAGATAGGTGATCCCTGAGTCGAGGGCTTCTTCTTGCAACTCGACCCGGATGGTTGCCCAGGGGCCGTGGTTCGAACCGTAGCTGTATGGGCTGATAGCGCCCAGGCTAACCCCTGCATCGATGTACAGGACGCCGGGCAGTGGGGTCCATTGAGGCAGTTCATCTAGAGGGGAGCGAGGGACGGTGCAGGCGACCAGCAACACCGCCAATGAAAGAACGATCAGGTTCTTAGGAGAGAGCATAGGATGTGCCCTTATCGATGGATCAGCAGCACCCAGTAAAGCCGGGGCCGATGGTGGGGTGAGAAAGCCCCTGGGAGACAGGGCTGCTGTCGTCTCTTGTGCCCCGGTCCCTCTCCCCCTTGCTGCGCTGGAGAGAGGGAAAATGGCCTCTGACCCTCCTCGAGGCGCTCAAGCGGAAACATTTTCGGCCAGGTCCGTGGCGAGGGGGCATCTGCCTGAGGCCATTATAAGGAGGCTGTGCTCATTGTGCCACCTTAGGAGGGAGACGGTCTGAGCGTGACTCGTAAGGAGGGGACCCCGGACTGGCCTCGGCGGGCCGCCTCACCCCCTGTCGAGCCGCCCCTGGCGGCTCTCCTTTTTCCTCAGCCACGCCGTGGCTGAGGGGGCAGACCGACCGTAGGTCGGGCAGGGGGTGAGGCGGCCCTCCCCCACTGAAACACACCCCCGCATCCCTTGTGCATTGCCTCCAATCCCCACCTCGTACTAAAATAGAGACAGGGTCTCTGCTATGGCGCTTCGCACGTTTGGCCGAAGACACTTTCGGTCAAATTATCTCCGATCCTCGCCTTGCTCCTCTGCCAGGCCACAGGGCGACCCGTGTTTGTTCTTAGCCACCTTATCAACAGGAGCAAACCAGTGTGCGCATCTTGCTGATCGGCGGCTCTGGTTTCATTGGCCGGAGAGTGGTTGCCTGTCTCCAGCAGCGCGGCCATCACGTGATCATCTTCCATCGCGGACAGACCGGCCTTCTTGCCGAGGTGGATGCTGAACGCATCACCGGCAACCGGTTGGAAATTGACCGTCATATCGAGAGCATTGTCCGGGCGCGTCCCGACGCGACGATTGACTTCCTGCCCTGGAACGACACCGACACCCGCCGCGTGGTCGATGCGCTGAACGGGCGCACTGGGCGCGTGGTGCACCTCTCCAGCGGCGATGTATACCGCGCCTGGGGCAACTTCCTGCACGGCACCTATGGCGAACCAGTCCCCCTCGATGAGCAAGCCCCCCTGCGCAGCGACCTCTACCCCTACGCGGGCACCCGCCCCGGCATGGAACACTACGACAAGGTGCTGGCCGAGCGCGTCATCCTGCAAGCCCACTATGAGCGCGGCTACCCCGGCGTCATCATTCGCCTCCCGATGGTCTACGGCCCCGGCGACCACCAACACCGCACCTGGGAATACGTCAAGCGCATGATCGACCGTCGGCCCGCCATTCTGTTGGGGAGCTGTCATGCTGCCTGGTTGTGGCATCGCGGCTACGTGGATGACGTAGCCTTCGCCATCGTCCTGGCTGCCGAGCGTCAGGCCAGTGTGGGCCAGGTCTACAACGTCGGCAGCCTCACCACGCTGACCGAGGCCGCGTGGGTACGACATATCGGCCACGTGCTGGGCTGGAGCGGCGAGATTGTGATTGTCCCGGAGCACCACCTGCCCGACCATCTGCGCACGCCGTACTCCTACCAACAACACATCCTGTTCGATACCAGCAAGATCCGCCGCGAGCTGGGCTACTACGAGTTGGTTGATCCAGACGAGGCGCTGCGCCTGACCGTCGAGTGGGAGCGCAACACTCCACCTTCCACTTTCGACGCAGCCCGCTTCGACTACGCTGCTGAGGATGCCGTGCTCAAGGCAGCGGCGGGCGTGTGAGCGATCAAGACGAGGCGGCGATTTCGTGCTGCTGGTTCGTGAATCCTGGCGCTGAAGCCTCACCCCCTGTCGGGCCGACCGCAGGTCGGGCGGGGGGTGAGGCGCTTACGGCAGCATTCGGTTCCTCGAAGTCCACTTCTACCCTGCCTGCTCTCTGAACTTGCAAAGGAGGAGACCCCATGCGAATACGTGTCCTGTGCCTGATAGCCCTGCTGCTGACTGCCTTGCTGGCATGCAGCTCACCCGCTGCACAGACCCCCGCTCCTTCTCCGGCGGCGGAGGAAGCCGAAGCGCCGCCCACTGCCGCCGAGAACACGCCCATCCCTGCGCAGCCCTCGGAAGCCGCCGCCATGACCCGCTGGGATCTGTGGTCGGAGGGCACCACCCTGCGCGGCGCGAACATCTACCAGCGCCGCAACTACCCGGAGCTGGAGGGGGACTACAACGGTCCCGGCCCGGTCGGGCCGCCCTACACGCAGGAAGACTTCAACCGGCTGGCAAGCCTGGGGGCTAACTACGTCAATATCTCGCACCCCGGCCTGTTCACCGAGAAACCGCCCTTCGCGCTGGACCCCGCCATCCAGCAGAACCTCGACCAACTGTTGGAGATGATCGCCCGCGCCGACATGTTCGCCGTGATTAGCTTCCGCACCGGGCCGGGCCGCAGCGAATTCACGTTCTTTGGGCCGCCGGGAGACTGGTTCGACGCGAGCTACCTCAATGACACGGTCTGGGAAGACCCTGCCGCGCAGGATGCCTGGGCGGAGATGTGGCGTACCACGGCGGAGCGTTACCGGAATCATCCTATCGTCGTCGGCTATGACCTGATGGTGGAGCCGAACTCCAATGGGGTGTTCTTTGACCTCTGGGAGCCGGATGAGTTCTACGCTGACTACGGAGGCACCACCTATGACTGGAACCAGTTTTACCCGCGCATCGTGGAGGCCATCCGGGAGGTAGACACGCAGATGCCGATCCTGATCGGCGCGATGAGCTTCAGCAACGCCCGCTGGCTGCCGTATCTGGCGCCGGTGGACGACCCGCGCGTGGTCTACACGGCCCACCAGTATGCCCCGCACGACTACACCCACCAGGAGGCTGGCGCGCTCACGTTCACCTATCCTGGTGAGATGGACCTCGATTGGGATGGCGAGGCTGACGCCTTCGACCGCGCCTGGCTGGAGGGCCTCTTGGAGGCCACGGTCGTGGCCTTCAGGGACGAACATGGCGTGCCGGTGGCGATCAACGAGTTTGGCGTGCAGCGCTACGAGCCGGGCGCAGCGGAGTTCATGGACGACGAGATGGGCCTCTTTGAGGCCCTGGGGCTGAACTACGCACTGTGGGTGTGGGACGCCACCGGCTGCCCGGCCATGTTCGAGAAACCACAGGATTTTAACCTCCTGTGGGGGCCAGACCCGGACAGCCGCGCGGAGGTCAGCAACGATCTGCTGGACGTGGTCGTGAGCTACTGGGAACGCAATACGCTGCGCCCGTCGAACACGACCTTCATGCCGTGAGGAGGTTCATGGGCAACGGCGCTTCAACGCGCGAGCGCTAATGAAACCGACGGACGGCGGGGGACACGCGCCGCAGGCCGACCGGCGCAGCAGGGACGAGGCAACGAGGTCACGGCGTAGGACGTGGATCGTCGTAAGTCTTATCCGTTTTGCTTTTGCCATTCCTCCAGAAACGCGACGACCTGGGCCAACACCTGCTCGATGTCCAGGTCGTCGGTGTGCACATACAGGTCGCAGTGTTGGCGGGCGTGGCTCAGGCGCTCCACCTGCTTAGCCAGGTCTTCCGGCCTCCAATGGAGCGCCCGCCGCTGGCAGGCCACCTCGTAGCTCACATCCAGGTAGATCAGCACGTCGGGTCGGGCGAAACGCTGCCACATGTCCTTGACGTAGGAGTGTTCCTGGGCTACATGCCGCGCATTGTACCCTGCCCGGCGCAGCACCGGGACGAGCGTCGATTTGCCTGCTGCACACGGGCCGACTACGGCGACGGTCAGGCGACGTGGGCCATCCTCGCTCATGTTCGCTCATGTTTTGGGGCGGTTCCACTGGTGGGCCAGCTCTCTGATGCGCGGCAGCGTGCCCACCACGGCGATCACGTCCCCCGCTTGGAGCTGGGCCTCTGGGTTTGGATGCACATCCACTGCGCCTTTCGACTGGAGCAGCACAATCGACAGGTCCAATTGCGCCTCAACCTCGCTCACCCGGCAGCCGTCGAGCCGCGCTCCCGGATGCACCTCGATGCGACCCATGTTGAGAATCCGGTCGGCGACTTTGAACGTCTGGATGATCTCGGCGCGGGTAGCCGCCCCCGCGAAAGCCGGCGCGGCCATCATCGAGGCGCTCATCACAGCAGAGATGTCGAAACGGTCGGCCAGGCTGCGGGCAAATTCATCGTCGAACATGCGCATCACCAACCGGATGTTTTTGCTGATCTCCCGCACACGGCTGGCAATTTGCAGGTTCACCAAATCGTTGTTGGTGCAGATGATCAACGCGCTGGCCTGCTCCAACCCGGCCCGCCTCAAGACCTCCAGGCTGCGGGCATCGCCGATGATAATCGGGATATCGTAAGCGCGGACCTCGTCCGTGCGTGGAGTATCCGCCTTTTCCTCAATCACCACGACTTCCTCGTCCAGCGCCACCAGCTCGCGCACCACGCGGATGCCCAGGTGGCCCAGCCCGGCGACGATGATGTGATTCTTGTAAGTTGATGCCACGGCTTCCTCCCACTGGGCCTGGCGCGCACGCCGGTTAAACAGCAACACGACGAAGTCAGCAACGCCGCGTGCCAGTGCGATAATGCCCAGCAGCGGCATCGTGAAAAAGTACATATCCAGGTACCACTGACGCGGAAACTCCAGCGTTGGCTGGAAGAACGTCATTGCCAGCATGTGAAACAACGATTCGATAAAACGCATTCGCTCCAACTGCGAGGCGTTCCACAGCAGCTGGAAGGTCAGCGCCCCGCTGATCAGGAACACCGTGAACAACAGCACCCCGTCCCGGAACTCGCGGACGAGGACCCACGTGTCGCGCACCGTCGCGGAGACACGTCGCCTGAAAGAGCGTCGGCGGCGCACGGCTTCAGCCTGGGTGCGGGTGGACATGAGAAGTAGCCTCCTGCGACATGGGGTGAGGTGGGTCTGGCTGATGATTGTACACAGAAAGTACCTCAGGCGGTAGAGGCCGTATTCATTCACGTAAAATGTTACCGAGGGGGTATGGTTCACTCAAAAGATAATGTTACTGGAGTGAGCCATGTCCGACGACGAGCGTATGACCATCGACGAGAGGTACAAATACCTGATGCAGAAGCGGTA
>DAOTXR010000045.1:0-1654 GCA_034435375.1 Anaerolineae bacterium | reverse complement strand
GATAATGTCTCAGGACGTGGTGTAAATTAGCCGACTGACAAAAGCAGTCATCGTGTGCTTCTAGAAGGTTAGAACCCATTCTACCTAAGGAGGCGACACGATGACTGAGGCGAGTATGACACTGGGCGAGTATCTGCGCAAGATCAGCGTTGATTTGGATGGCGATTTCTTGCGCGAAGGCGTGCGGTTGTTGGCGCAACTGATCATGGAAGGCGAGGTTACGGAACAGATTGGCGCCGGGAGGTACCAGCGGACGCCGGAACGCAAGACGCAACGCAACGGTTACCGCGAGCCGCGGGCGTGGGACACGCGGGTGGGCACGATCGATTTGGCGATACCGAAGCTGCGGGAAGGCAGCTACTTTCCGAGTTTCATCGAGCCGCGCCGGCGGGCCGAGAAGGCGCTGCTGGCGGTGGTGCAACAGGCGTACATCGACGGGGTGAGCACGCGCAAGGTCGATGACCTGTTGCAGTCGCTGGGCCTGGCCGGGATGGACAAGAGCCAGGTGTCGCGCACCTGTAAAGAGTTGGACGGGCTGGTGGAGGAGTTTCGCCACCGGCCACTGGACGACAGCTATCCGTATGTCTGGTTTGACGCCATCTATCTCAAGGTGCGGCAACACAATCGGATCGTCAGTCTGGCTGTGGTCATCGCCATCGGGGTGAGCGAGAGCGGTGAGCGCCGCGTGTTGGGGTTGGCCACGGGGGCCAGCGAGAGCGAGCCCTTCTGGAGCGAATTTTTGCGCAGCTTGGTCGGCCGGGGTCTCAAAGGCGTGCAACTGGTGATCTCGGACAGCCACGAGGGGCTGAAGAGCGCCATTGGTAAGGTCCTGAGCGGGGCCACCTGGCAAAGGTGCCGCGTGCATTGCATGCGTAATCTGCTGGCACACGTGCCGCAGCGCGACAAGTCGATGGTTGCGGCCCTGGTACGCATGATCTTCGCCCAACCGAATCGCCAGGTTGCCGGCCAGCAACTGGCCGAAACAGTTAAGCTGATGGAAAGACGGTGGCCCAAAGCCGCCGAGCTGCTGGCGGCCGCCGAGGACGACGTGTTGGCCTACATGGCCTTCCCGCCCGAGCACTGGAGCCGAATCTATTCGACCAACCCGCTGGAGCGGCTGAATCGCGAAATCAAGCGCCGCACCGATGTCGTGGGGGTCTTCCCGGATGAGGCGGCGGTCGTGCGCTTGGTCGGCGCCGTGCTGATGGAACGCGCGGACGAGTGGGAGGTCGAACGCCGGCCGTTCAGCCTGGAATCCATGCGCAAACTGACGGCGCCGGAGCCGGGTGCGCTGCTGCAAATGGAAGCCAGTCCCCTGCGCCTGGCGCCCATCCATTAGCGCCGAGGGCAGCGGACAGCACACCGCCAGCAAAGCGACGTCTCGCCGGGACGCGAGCCATGAGTTTAACGCTTTCCAGGGAACTGCTTCGAGGGCATCCCGCCGGGCAGGACGATTCCGCCTGCCCGGCGCAGTTCCCGCCTGACGTGGCGCTCGAGTCGGTCTCCACCGGCGCTCTATCCTCCAGCCAGGCGCTGAGCATGATAGCGGTGTTCGGGCAGCGAAATCGGTAAGCAAGGTTAGCAATCCAAGAAGATCACTTACTTGTTTTGATGGAAGCACACGGGAATCTACACCACATCGTGAGACGCTAAT
>DAOTXR010000044.1:0-158437 GCA_034435375.1 Anaerolineae bacterium | reverse complement strand
GCCTCACCGGCCCAGGCATGCGCTGGTCTCGCCCCGCCGCCGAACAGATGCTTGTCATTCGCGGCGCAGTCCTTGACCGTTCCTTCGATGCCCTCTGGGATGCTGCCTTCCCCCAAAACTGAAATGCACCCTGCTGGGGGGAGCGCCTCGAGCTACTCGAACAGGTGCGAAACCATGTCAGCCTTGTTATAATGGCCCCGCCTCTTCTGGCTCCATACATATCCATTTGTGGACTTTGTGGGCGCTGCAGTTGGATGATCGACAGGCCCTAGCGCATGACATAGGGAAGCAAAAGCAACAGATGTCTGACCCATATATTCACCCCAGTGCGACCGTTTCCCCTGATGCAGCTATCGGCGAGGACACGCGCATATGGCATCACTGCCAGGTTCGTGAAGGCGCAATTATTGGACGCGGCTGCGTGCTTTCTAAAGGCGTATACATCGATGCAGGTGTGTTGATTGGAAACAATGTCAAGGTCCAGAACTATGTTTCTGTGTATCATGGCGTTACGATAGAGGATGGTGTCTTTATCGGCCCCCATGTGTGTTTTACCAATGACCTGCGACCACGCGCCGTTAACCCTGATGGGGCGCTCAAACGAGCGGAGGACTGGGTGCTGAGCAAGACGCTCATCCAACAGGGGGCCTCGCTGGGAGCAAACTCGACCATTGTCTGTGGCATCACTGTTGGCCGCTGGGCAATGGTTGGCGCGGGATCAGTGGTTACCCACGATGTTCCCGATTATGGGCTGGTGAGGGGAAATCCAGCTCGCCTGGTTGGCTTTGTATGCCCTTGCGGCCAGACCCTGACAGCAGGGTCCCCGCCGAAGTATATTTGTCCTGCCTGCGGTACTCAGCTAGAAATCATGCATGAGGCAAAATAACAGACTATGATCCCCATCTCCAAACCCTACATTGGTGAGGAAGAAAAACAGGCCGTAATGGCCGTGCTGGAATCTGGGATGCTGGCCCAAGGACCGCGCACTGCTGAACTGGAGCAGCGGTTTGCTTCACTCTGCGGCGTTAAGCACGCAATTGCGACTTCCTCAGGAACAACAGCGCTACAGGTGGCGCTGCTGGCGCACGGCATTGGCCCTGGCGACGAGGTGATCACAACGGCCTTCACCTTTATTGCTACTGTCAACAGCATCCTGTTTGTGGGGGCGCGCCCTGTCTTCGTAGACGTCGAAGAAGAGACTTTTAATATCGATCCTGCGTTGATTGAACAGGCGATCACGCCGCGAACCAGGGCCATCCTGCCGGTTCACCTGTACGGCTATCCCTGTGATATGGACATGCTCCTGGCGATTGCTCGACGCCACGGGTTGATCATTATCGAGGATGCAGCACAGGCTGTCGGGGCAACCTATAAGGAGAGAGTGGTTGGCTCCTTCGGGACCGGGTGTTTTAGCCTGTATGCCACTAAGAACATCATGACCGGTGAGGGTGGCATGATTACCACCGATGATGATGCCGTCGCCGAGCAGTGCAGGCTGATTCGCAACCACGGGATGCGCGTGCGCTACCACCACGAGATGATCGGTTACAATTACCGCATGAGCGACCTGCATGCAGCCATAGGGCTTGCCCAGATGAATCGCTTGGAGGCGTTCACAGAGAAACGCCGCGAGAATGCACGCTACTTCAACGAGCACATTGCTGCCGTCCTCACTCCTTTTGTAAGGGAGGGATATGGGCATGTATGGCACCAGTACACGATCCGTGTAGACGGTGGACGTGACCGTGATAGAGCTGTTGAACAGCTGAAGGACGCCGGGATTGGCACCGGCGTCTTTTATCCAATCCCGGCGCATCACCACGGATATGTGCGCGACATCGTAGGCAATGTGCAGCTGCCTATCACAGAGAAGCTGGCCAGTGAGGTCATCTCGTTGCCAGTTCACCCCCAACTCTCTCAGGCTGACCTCGAAATGATTGCCAGGGAAGTGAACAGACTATGAGCAAGCTACGCGCTGCTGTAGTCGGTGCAGGCGGGATTGGCCGTCACCACGTTCGCAACTACCGTGAAATTGACGCTGTTGACCTCGTGGCTGTCGCTGACATCAATCCGGACGTGCTGGCCAACGTCACCCGCGGCTACTCAACATCGGTCTACACTGACTACCTAGAGCTTCTCGACAGAGAGAAGCCCGACCTTGTCTCCATTGCCTTGCCGACACAGCTCCACCATGAGGCTGCGTTGGCAGCCATCCAACGGGGCGTGAACGTCCTGGTGGAAAAGCCCATCGCCATGACATTCGAGGAAGGGTGGGCTATCATCGAGGCAGCCCGCCAGCACAGTGTTGTGCTTATGGTGGGACACATTGAGCGATTCAATCCCGCCGTTGCCGAAGTCAAGCGTCGACTCGACCAGCGTGAGCTGGGTCGCGTGTTTCAGGTTCATGCACGCCGTCTTAGCCCTTTCCCGGCGCGAATACAGGATGTCGGCGTGATCCTCGATCTTGCGCCACACGACATCGACATCATGCGCTATCTCCTGGGAGCGGAAGCTGAGCGTCTGTATGCCGAAACTGAGCGCAAAGTGCATCGGGACCATGAGGATATGCTGTCTGGGCTGATCCGCTTTGACAATGGCACCATTGGCGTGCTGGACATCAACTGGCTGACACCCACCAAAGTGCGCCAGTTGCAGGTGATTGGCGAAGGCGGCATGTACCTGGTGGACTACCTGACTCAGGACCTGTACTGGTATAAGAACGGTGACCTGCGGGGAACATGGGACACGCTGACCGTGCTGCGCGGCGTATGGGAAGGCGACATGGTTAAGGTGCTGATCAACAAGAAGGAGCCATTGCGTGCCGAACTGGAGGCGTTCGTAGAGGCAGTGAGAACGGGCAGTGAGCCGCCTGTCAGCGGCCATGATGGCCTGGTCGCCCTGAGGCTGGCCCAGAAGCTTGTTGAGGCAGGGAGCACCCACCAACCCGTCGCCATCAAGCCAGAGTGGTGACCATCATGCTGAAGCTGAAGGGGAAAAACATACTGGTCACCGGTGGAGCCGGTTTCATCGGCAGCCACTTGGTAGACCGCATCATACGGGACGATCCGGCCAGTGTCGTCGTGGTAGATAACCTGTTCCTCGGTCAGGAGGCTAATCTGCAACAGGCTCGCCGCGACTGTCAGACGTTGAAATTCTACAGGCAGGATGCTGCTGACTACGATGCAATGAAGCAGATTGTCGCGGCTGAAGCGGTGAATGTAATCTTCAATCTAGCGGTAATCCCGCTTCCAACGTCGCTGGAGCGCCCACGCTGGACGGTTGAGGTGAACGTTGCCATCGCCGCCGTTGCCGCCGAGCTACTGCGTGAAGGTCTCTACCAGACGTTGATACACTTCTCCTCATCAGAAGCCTATGGATCGGCGCGGTACGTGCCAATGGATGAGCGTCACCCGATCGACCCTGCCACACCCTATGCCGCCAGCAAGGCCGCAGGCGATCATGTGGTGCTCTCGTACTGCAAAACGTTTGGCGTCGATGCAGCGATTATCCGGCCTTTTAACAACTTCGGCCCTCGGCAGAACGATAAAACCTACGCAGGGGTCATTCCGATTGTCGTGCGGCGAGCATTGCGTGGCGAGCCTGCTATCATCTACGGCGATGGGGAGCAGACGCGCGATTTTATCTCTGTACATGACACCGTTGATGCGGCGGTACGCATCTACGAAGAGACCGCCACACGTGGACAGGTGATCAACATCGCCAGCGGGCAAGAGACCTCGATCAATCGCCTAGTGGATGCCATTCTCGATGTGTTAGGGGTAGATGTGCCAATTATCCATTCCGATCCGCGACCCGGCGATGTGCGCCGACATTGCGGTGACATTGAATTGGCCCGACAGATGATCGAGTTCAAGCCGCGTGTCTCATTGGCTGAGGGATTGGTTGAAACCGTGACGTGGTATCGACAGCAGGAAGGCGGTGAGGTCTGACCGGCGTCATACTGGGAGTCTCCGCCGGGGCCTGACCGTGTGGCTATTCGCCCACGTGGGGCGAGGGCCTGTTTTCCTTGACTGGTTCCACTATCTTGCGAGGTTCAGCTATGACCGACAGGGGGGGATATACGAGCCACGGTTCAGGCGAGTTCAAAAGAGAGGACTTTGCCCGGCTCGGTGAGGGAGTCGTGTTTGAGCCAGGCGTCATGGTAATCCACCCTGAAAATATTGAGATCGGCGACCATGTGTACATCGGACACTACACAATCCTCAAAGGTTATCATCGCAACCGCATGATCATCGGCGATGGTACCTGGATCGGGCAGATGTGCTTCCTGCACAGTGGTGGAGGTATCGAAATTGGACGCTGCGTAGGAATCGGCCCCAGCGTGCGGATTCTGACCTCATATCATCGGGGCGACGACATCCGCATCCCAATCATCAAGACCGACATCATCTTTGAAAAGGTGGTGATCGAAGATGACTGCGACATTGGGGTTGGAGCCATTATCCTCCCTGGGGTTGTGGTGGGGCGTGGCACTCAAGTCGGGGCGGGAGCGGTGGTCAGCAGGTCCACACCACCCTATAGCGTCGTGGCAGGTGTGCCGGCCCGTTTGCTGCATTATCGTGGAGAAGGTGGTGAGGTCTCGTCGTGAAGGACAACCAGAGGTTTCTCTCCATCGTCATCCCCGCCTTCAATGAAGAGGCCAACATCGGGGCGGCCGTGGCGGGGGTGCAGGAGGTCTTGGATGGGTTGGGCTGCGTGTGGGAAATCATCGTGGTGGACGATGGCAGCTCCGATGGCACCTTTCAGCGTGTGGCGGCGCTGGCCAGCTCCGACCCGCGTGTCAAGGTGCTCTGTTTCTCGCGCAATTTTGGCAGCCACGTGGCGATCACCGCTGGCTTGGAACACGCCAACGGCGATGCGGCCCTGGTGATCACGGCTGATCTGGAAGAGCCTCCCGAAATGGTGCCAGCTTTCGTAGATAGGTGGGCTGAGGGGTATGAGATTGTATGGGGAATACGCCGCCACCGCCGGGAGTCGCTGCCTAGTCGCCTAGCCTCGAAGGTTTTTCATTTGCTATTCAGGCAGTTTGGCTTGGCTGAGTATGCGCGTGAGGATGTTGGCGGCGGCTTCGTGCTGATCGACCGCCGGGTGCTGGACGTCATCCGGACTATCCCGGAACGCAATCGAACGATCATCGGCTTGCTGACATGGGTGGGCTTTAGACAAGGATATGTCGTCTATGAGCAGGGGCAACGCCTGTCTGGCCGCTCGCGCTGGACGCTGGCGAAGAAGATCAAGCTGGCCATCGACTCGTTCGTATCGTTTTCCTATGCGCCAATCCAACTGGTTTCGATGTTCGGGTTGGCCATTGCCGGATTGAGCTTCTTATACGGGCTGTTTGTTGTTGTAAAGTCACTGATTTCCGGCGTGACGGTATCTGGTTGGCCCACGTTGATGGCCACTATCCTGTTCCTGAGTGGGATACAACTGCTTGTCTCTGGCATGATAGGAGAGTACATATGGCGGACCCTGGACGAATCCCGCCGACGCCCACTCTACATTGTCAGGGACAAAATCAATATTTCTGAGAAGAATGCAGAGCGGTGAGCTAACGGATGTGTGCTGGAGCAGTCTATTCTAAACGAGAAACATTGAGCATGAAACTTCCTCTGATGCTGCACCTATGGCATCAGTATCCTGAAGATAAAAAGCATTCATCCCCAACCGCCTTTCTGTAGGTCGGTGCCCAGTTCTGCCAGCCTGCTGAGCTGCTCAAAGCGCAACATGGCGAGAAACTGTTCGACCGCTACACCATGCGGTTCGGGATGTGGCTGCTCAGGTGACCCGCCGAGGACTCGAACCTCGAACCAATTGATTAAGAGTCAACTGCTCTACCAATTGAGCTAGCGGGCCATTGAGGGTGGATTGTAAGCCGTCCTTATTATATCGTGATGGACCCCTCCGTCAACAAGGAGGCGACAGCCTAGGAGAGGACAGCGTCATGCCTGACACATCCGACCGCATTCGCGTTGTTATTGTAGACGACCACGCCGTAGTCCGGAGTGGGTTAGGGGCGTTCCTGATGACGGTCGACGATCTTGAGCTAGTGGGCCAGGCAGCCAGCGGTCTTGAGGCCCTGCGTCTATGTGACGAACTCAGGCCGGATGTGGTGCTCATGGATCTGGTTATGCCGGAAATGGATGGGGCGACTGCCACCCACAGGATTCGTGAGAAGCATCCACACATCCAGGTGGTAGCCCTAACCAGCTTCCCGGAAGAAGACCTGGTCCAATCGGCGCTTCAGGCTGGGGCGATCAGTTACCTGCTCAAGAACATCTCGGCAGACGAGCTGGCCGACGCCATCCGGGCTGCACACGCTGGTCGGTCGACACTGGCCCCAGAGGCAGCTCAGGCGCTCATTCACGCTGCCACCCGACCGCTGCCTCCCGGTTACGATCTCACCTCCCGCGAAGTAGAGGTCCTCAAGCTCATGGTGGAAGGGCTGAGCAACCCCGAGATTGCCAATCAACTAGTGGTCAGTCGCTCGACGGTAAAGTTCCACGTCAGCAGCATCCTGGCCAAGCTTGGTGTGTCCAGCCGCACCGAAGCAGTGGCGCTGGCTCTGCAAAGCCACCTAGTCGAGTGACCAGGACCAAGCCCCGACACTTGTCCAGCCTTCGATCTCCCCAGATGCCGGGCGCATCTGGGGAGGTTTTGTTCTATGCTTCAGGCTGACGACAACATGGGCGACACTTCAAGATCGCGACTCTGCGCCAGAGGGCAGAAGGCAGGCATGATGTGGCTGAGGATCGTGAACTGATCAACCGGGTGCTGAAAGGGGATCACCAGTCTTTCACCGAGTTGGTTGAACGTTACGAGAGCGTGGTCTACAATCTGGCTTATCGCATGTTGGGGGATGGCTTTGAAGCTGAAGATGCCACACAGGAAGTGTTTCTGAGGGTTTACTGCCATCTGCACCGTTACGATCCAGAGCGACCCTTCAAGACCTGGGTGCTGTCGATCGCATCCAATCATTGCATCGACCGCATCCGCCGCCGGCGGGCAATCACCCTCTCCATCGAGAGCCTCTTCCCTGCCCATCCGGCGCTGACCAGTAGGGAGCCCAACCCGGAAGAAGCCGCGGCCAGAAATGAGCGCAGTGCAACACTCCAGAACATGCTCGACAACCTATCGCCAGCCCATCGGATTGTCATTGTGTTGCACTACTGGCATGGCCTGTCGTGCACGGAGATTGCTGCCATGCTGGGGACGCGGGAAGGGACTGTCAAGTCGCGGCTATTCCGCGCCCGCCAGATGCTCGCCAACCAATTCATGGCTGGCATCACTCCAGGCTGGGTCTTCGCTCCGGAAGGAGCTTAGGCTACGCTGCCGACGAATGAGGGAATAAGGAACAAAGCCGCTGACAAAAACGTCAGCGACTTTGCATCTGGCGCGTCTGATCGGTAGGGGGTAGGGGGCTAGTGGTGGGCTTCCATCTCTTCCTCGGTGGGATAGATGGGCAGAAAACGCACGCCGAGCGTCAGTCCCATCAGCGCATAACCGATGATGCCAAAGAAGGCTCCAAACTCAACAAAAGTTGGGAAGTAGATCTGGCGCGCAAACACGAAAGCAGTCCCCGGCGACCAGTCTAACGGCACCACGAGGCCAGAAATGGTCGTGTTCCAGCGCAGCATCACCACCCCGGCGATGGTCAACGCACAGGCCAGCATGACCAAAAAGTCATTCTTATGGAAGCGGGGGACAAAAAAGATGATTATCGGCACAACAGCCCCCAGCAGCACCTCGACCCACCAGAACGTTGCACCGTAGGGAGAGGTCTGGTGAAGCAGGCCCAGGCCTGCCTCGCGTGCAGGTAGGCTGCTATAGTAGGACGTGGAAGCCCAGTTCCACAACTTGAGATACACGTAGAAGGTCAGCGCTGCCCCGGCGATGATGGCCACGTCGCGCAGCACTTCTCGTTTGACAACATACCTCCCTCTCAGGTGGCTGACTACAAGCGTGACGAGCAAGGTGGCCGAGAGCCCTCCTCCCGCTGCTGAGAGGATGAACAGCACGGGCATGGCTGGGTTGTACCACAAGGGGCGGGCCGCGACGATGCCGTAGGTGGCGCCCAGAGAGGACTGGTGGAGAAGCGACAGGCCAAGCCCTATGACAGCGAAGATCGGCGTCAGTTTATGGAAGAAGCGCCCCACCTTTGGTGCAGCAGGCCACCAGGCAAACAGGCGACTCTCGAACAGAGGAATAGCCATCTCCAGGGCCAGCACAGCAAAGTAGAAGACCACACACATGGTGATCTCCCACAGCACCGAGTGGACATTCCAGAAAATCAGGGGGTGCCAGAAGCGATCGGGGCGGCCAATGTCGAGCGCCAGCGCCAGCATGGCCGAAGTGTAGCCCAAGAAGCCGCCCAACACCGAGATACGGGCCACGCCTACAAACCGCTTGAGGTTCAGCAGGTAGACCACAGCAGACATGATGAAAGCGCCCGCCCCTAGGCTGATCGCGGACAGGTCGAGCGCGATCCACAGGCCCCAGGGGATGGTATTGGTCAAGCCCGTCATCCCCAGCCCTCTGGCAAAGACGATGACCCCAGACACGACTCCCCATGCCATCAACACGGCGAGTATGCCCAACCAAATCTTCATACCGAGGCGCAACGGAGCGCGGTCGCCGGATGGTCTAAGAGTTGTGGCTGTGGCAGTCATGTGGCTATCATCCCCTCGGAAGGAATGTAATAGACGTTCGGCTCGGTGCCCAACTCTTCTCGCAGACGGAAGGTGGGTGTAGTCGCGATAATACGAGCAACCTCAGAGTCGGGGTTCTTCAGGTCGCCGAACTTGCGAGCGCCGACCGGACAGATATTCACACAGGCGGGGGTGGCCGCCCGGTTCACGCCGGGGGTCAGCCCGGCCTCCAGCCCTCGGTCAAGACGATGGATGCAGAAGGTACACTTCTCAACCACGCCGCGCGGGCGACGTTCGACCTCCGCCTCACCCCACTCAGGTACGCGCAGATTTTGATCGGTGCGCGCCGACCAGTTGAAACGCCGCACGTCATAGGGGCAGGCCACCATGCAGTATCGGCAGCCAATGCAGCGATCATAGTCCATTACAACCAGACCATCCCCTCGCTGATAGGTGGCGCTCACCGGGCAAACAGCCGCGCAGGGCGCATTCTGACAGTGCAGACAGGGGCGAGTCATGTGAAACAACTGGCCGGTCTGAGTCCTGTCGGGCAGGTAGACGTTCCACAGCATGTCATCGGCAGTGTCGTTGATCGCCTGGCAAGCATAGACACAGTATCGACAGCCAATGCACTTAGAGAGGTCAATGACCATCACCCAGCGATGTTCGCTTTCCGTACCCTCTCCACTGCTGGCGCTGGCTGTGGAGCGACCTGCCAGAGGCTCCAGCACCGCTCCGGCGACCGCCGCCGTGAAGCCGGCTGCTCCCAACAGGCCAATAAATTTACGGCGGCTGATGGCAGTGCTATTATCTTCCATCTTCTGCCTCGTCGACCTTTTTACCATTGGTCTGGTTGTTGCCGTTGATTCCCTTGCGACGCGCCAGCAGCCAAACTGCGATCCCACCCACGAGCAACCCGCCCGCCGATCCCTGGATGATATTCATTGTGACCTGGTTGCGCCGTTCAGCCTCCAGCGTCTGCACCTCGGCTTCCAGCTCAGTGACGCGCAGGGCAGCCTGTTGACCGGCCAAAATGGCTGCGCTGGTCTCCTCACTTGAGAAGCTCTCTTCGGAGATTTCACCGTTCACCGGCGAGAGCCGGATGTCGTCGTGGCAGTCCAAGCAAGCTGACACGTTCTCTCTGAAGTCGTGCCCGGTGGGAGCCTGACCATCGGCACGACTGACATAGGACCCGGGCCTGACATAGCCGTGGCACTGGCGACAGGTGAGGCCAATTTCGATGTGGGAGGCATGTGCGAAGTCATTTAGTTGGTAGCCGTGACAATTCAAGCACTGATCGATCTCGGTCCTCAGGCGCAGCCCATTGGTGTGTGAGTAGTGGCAACTGGTGCACTTCAGGCCGGACTGTTCATGCAAACTGGCACGGAATTCGGCGTGTGTGACAGTGTGGCATCGGAAGCAGGTGGTATTAGCCTCATCGATGCTAGCCGGTTCGGTGGGGTGAAGGGAGGGCACAGCCCCGTGGCAGGCTTCGCAGGTGACACCCTCTTCCTTGTACAACCCGGTGGCCGGACTGTAGCCCGTCGTGTGACACTCTAGACAGATCCCAGAAAAGATTTGAGACTCCCAAGCGCTCTGGAAGATCGGATCTGAGAACGCCAAAGCGTGGGGACCTGCTGACCAATCAGCCACGATGTCAGCGTGGCATTCCCCGCAGCGTTGGATGCTGGTGGGAGCGCCTCGCTGCGCCGGAGGATTTCCACTGGGCGCGGGCGAGACTTCCTCGCCGCCGCCAGCTAGAGCCAGCCCGACGAGACCTCCGGCTACGGCGCAAGCCAGAACAGCAGCAGTGGAGAGCATTCGTATGGGGCGCAAGATCCTCATCCAGTTTACCTCTGAGCGTCACTATAGACCAAGGGGTCAAGATACAGTCTCTCTAGCATTCTGACACGATGGGTCAAGTACCCATAGTGACATACCGCACCTTACAGATTGATAAGTGTCATAAATGGGTCAAATGCCCCATAGAGACCGTTCTATATTGGGATCGTCAGGCTCGCGATGTCGCGGGGATAGTAAGTCATAACCTCGATCCCATCCTCGGTGATCCGTACTGTGTCTGAGTGACGGAAGCCGCCCAGGTTAGGAACGTACAACCCCGGTTCGACGGTAAACACCATCCCCGGCTTAAGCTCAGTGTGGTCGCCGCTGTCGAGGAATGGGCCTTCATGGTAACGCAACCCAATGGCATGTCCACTGTGGTGCTTCCAGTAGGGCGTCAGATCATGCTGTTCAAAGTAAGCCCTGACCGTCCGATCTACATCTGAACAACGCGCACCGGGCCTCATGGCCCCAAAGGCAGCCTCTTGCAGCGCCAGCATATGGTCAAAGAAGCGTCGATGCTCATCGCTAGGGGTGCCAACAAACATGGTACGCTCTAATTCCGACTCGTAGCCCCACACGGTGGCTCCAGCCCCTGTCACGAGCACGTCACCGGGCTGAAAGGCAATGTTGTTGGCCAGGGCGTGCGGGATGGCAGAGTTGCGCCCGATCTGCCCTCGATAGCCCGCGCCCGCTCCACCTTCTCCATACAAGGCCTGGGCGCGGTAGACCGGGCCGATGGCATCCAGCATGGCGCGGGTGGCTTCGTTGCTGGCCCGCTGGCTGACCTCGGTCTCCGTCGCGCCGACGACGGTGTAACGCTGAAGCAAAGTGTGGGCTAGATTCCCCCACCGGATGCTCTCGCGGATCAGGGCCAACTCTGCAGAGGACTTGATCATCATCTGGGCCTCGACAAATGGTCGGACGGTATGGATCACCGCGCCGGTCAGCTGAGACAGGGTTGGTCCCTGATAGCCCAGAACCCACGGATAGCCATCATCGTCTGCGCCAATCTCTCCCCTGATGCCCATCTCGCCTAACATACGGGCCAGCACCTGCATGGGGTGCAGATCACCCGGATACTCCAGATAGTGATCGACACGATCGACGAGCGCACTGGCACGCGCATGTTCGACCTCCAAGCGAGGCACGAACAGGCCACGCTCACCTCGGCTGTTTATGACGAGCGCCATGGGGCGCTCGGTAGGGATAAAGGCAAAGCCGGTATAGTACAGGATGTAGCTGCGGTCGAACAACACCACGCCACGGAGGCCAGCCGCTTCGACATGTTCCAGCAGTCGGTCGCATCGCTGGCGGTGCTCGTCATCACTGATCCGTAACTGCGCAGCAGAGACGGCCATCACAAAAACCTCCTCCTGAGAGAATAGTGGGTCGAAGGGTTAGAAAACGCGACAGCCATTCTTGGCTGCACGGGCTATACCTCCATTATAGCCTTATTCAGGCCCAGTTTTGACAACTGCCCACAATGATATACGCTTGTAAGGTGAACATCTTCCGTACCACAGGACAACTCGAATGACCCTGAGCATCTCAC
Organism: Anaerolineae bacterium; assembly: GCA_034435375.1. GTDB lineage: Bacteria > Chloroflexota > Anaerolineae > Aggregatilineales > UBA3940 > DAOTXR01. Next base: position 146,374 of record DAOTXR010000044.1, on the reverse strand, counting down.
CTGTACGAACCTCCCGTGACCGTCGCGCTTTCTACAACTTGGCTTGGCGCGTCTATCGCGACGATCCTCAGTGGGTGCCGCACCTGTGGCCGCAGCGCAAGGCGTACCTGACCCGCCAGACGGCCTTTTTTACCTATGGCGAGGGCGAATTCTGGCTAGCACGACGTGGCAGCGAGGTTGTGGGCACGATTGGCACGGCCATCGATCACTCGCACAATCGCCATCGGGGTCGCCGAACTGCCTTCTTTGGCTTTTTCGAGGTGCTGCCGCATGACTACGACGCTGCGGCGGCCTTGTGGGATCATGCCTGTGCGTGGGCACATGCACACGACATGGAAGAACTGATTGGTCCCCAGAGCTTCAATGCCAACGAGGACTACGGTTTTCTGATAGAGGGCTTCGAATATGCCCCGTGTGTCATGATGGGACACACACCGCCGTATTACGCAACCTTTGCCGAACGGTATGGGTTCGAGAAGCTGCTTGACAGCCTAGCCTATCGGATCGAGGCAGCCGACTATGGGTTCGACATTGCCAACATTCCGCCCGTTATGCACCGGATCGCCGATCGCGTGTTAGAGCGCCACGGTCCCCACGTGATCCGCAAGCCTGACATGGACCATTGGGAGGAAGAGGCGGAGCGGCTGCGGCTGGTGTACAACAGGTCACTGGCAGTGCTACCGGAGTTCACGCCGATGGAGGCCGCCGAGTTCCGCGCCCAGGCGCAGGATCTGAAGCCAATCCTGGACGTTGACCTAGTGCTAATTGCCGAGATCGACGGCAAGACGGTGGGATTTGCCCTAGGGCTCCCCAACTTCATGGAGGCGCTCCAGCACGCCCACGGTCTGCGCTACCCCTGGGATTACGTGCGGTTTATGCGTGCACAGCGAGAAATCACCGGGGTGAGTTTCAAAATCCTGGCCATCGATCCTGACTACTGGGGCTACGGCCTGGAAGCGCTGATGTTCCGTGAAATGGGGCGTACCATAATTGAGAAGGGCTACACCTGGGTCGATGCATCGCTGACTGCCGAGACCAACCCTCAGACTAACAAGCTCGCAGCCCGCTTTGGCGCTCGAGTGTACCGCCGATATCGTCAGTATCGCCTCGCTCTGTAACCGAGCACATCAGTGCTCCCTACAGACACCGAGGTTCGTCCATCTCTTCTCTCAGCCGGGCAGGAAGAAAAAGGCCAGCCCGACGATCAAATAGACGGCAAGCAGTTGAGCGCCTTCTAGCCAGTTCGACTCGCCGTCTAGCGCAATCAATGCGGCCACCAAAGCTGCTGCAAACAGCGCGATCAGCTCGAAGGTGCTGAAGATCAGCAACAGGGTGTGGTCGAACAGGAGGCTGATAAACACCAACAGCGGCGCTACGAACAATGCCACCTGCAAACTGGAGCCGAGAGAGACTGACAGGCTCAACTCCATGTCATTTTTTATTGCTACCTCAACTGCGACCAGATGCTCGGCGACGTTGCCCACCAGCGGGATCAAGACGATGCCCAGGAACACCTCTGTCAGCCCCAGGGCCTCAGTCACGTGTTCCACCGCGCCAATCAGCACCTCACTCACCACTGCTGTACCGACCGTAGCCGCCAGCAGCACAATTAGCGCCCGTGGGAGGCTCCAGCGGGCCTCATGGGCTACGGCCTCCCGCACCAGCGGGCCGCGCTGGGTGGTGAGCGAGTAGACTAGGCTTAGGGCATAGATCACGATCATCACGACGGCCACGCTCTCACTGAAGGCTTTTTCGGCAGCGAAGTTTGGCTCAATGGCAGCGCTGAAGAGCGATGGAATCAGCAGCGAGATCACGGCCAAGATCAACATGGTGCCGTTGAGTGCCGCCTGCCGCCGGTCGAAGGTCTGGATGCCATGGCGCAATCCGCCCAGCACCACGCTGAGGCCCAACACCAACAGCAGATTGCCAATAATCGAGCCAGTGATCGATGCCTTGACTAAATCGAGCAGCCCGGCTCTGATGGCAAACACAGTGATGATCAGCTCGGCAGCGTTGCCCAGTGTGGCATTCAGCAGGCCGCCTAGACGTGGGCCGACGTAGAGCGCCAGCTCTTCAGTGGCCTCGCCGATCAAATCGGCCAACGGGATCAAACCAAGTGCAGCAAAAACGAAGATCAGCAGTGGGTTGGCCCCTATCTGGTCGAGGATAAACGCCACAACCCCCAAAATGAGCATGCCGTACAGGATCTTTTTTACCATCATGCTGGTCCTTCTCTTAGAGAGGAAATCTCTCTGATGAGGCAATATCCCGGGTGGTCTATCCTCGCAGCACCGACTCGTAGTCTCCAGACTTCAAATGGCAACGGATGGCCGCCACCTCAACAATGGTGTTGATCAACCGCTCATAGCTCCATCCTTCTGTCTCAGCCTCGATGCACAGATCGCTGTAGCCCGGATTCAGACCAGGCAGCGGGTTGATCTCCAGGATGTATGGCTTGTCGTTGTTGTCGGCATCCAACCGGAGATCGACACGAGAGAGGTCCAGGCAGCCAGTCACACGAAACACGGCCGCCGCGAGCAGATTCAGCTCATCGAGGAAGGCGGGGGATAAGGGAGCCGGGCATTTATAATAGAATGTGTCAGCCAGATCGACCTTGAGCCGGCTGGAATAAATACCGCCCTCAGCAGGATCATAGGCAGCCAGGTCTACCTCAAGCGGCGGGAAGAAATGAATTGTCCGGGGCAGGTCACGGGAGGCTGTACGCTCGTTGACGCGACGGGCTTCGCGCGGACCCAGGTTGCCCACCATGCCGATGGTCACATCACGACCTTCGACGAAATGCTCACACAGGACAGGCTGGTTGTAGCGCTTCTGGAGATACTCGATCCGAGCACGCAACTGATCGACGGTATGGACGATGCTATCAGCAGAGACACCAACGCTCGTCCCCTCGCGGCTGGGTTTGACGAACATAGTGTAGCGCAGCTCGCCGTCTTCATTCAGCAGGTCATCGTCGATGGGATCATCTGGGCGCTCAAAGACCATGAACTCCGGCGTGGGCAGACCGTGGTAAGTGAGGATGCGTTTGGTCATCGGCTTGTCCAGGGCTAGGGCCAGAGTGAGCAACTTGCTGCCGGTGTAGGGGATGCGCAGCATCTCGAGGATGGCTGGAATCTGCGACTCGCGACTATCTCCAAAGTGCCCTTCGGCGATGTTGAAGCACAGGTCAGGACGGTATTTCTGAAGCTGCCCAACCAGATCGTGCGGCGACAGAATGCTGGCCTCAAAGAAAGCCGCCTCGTGACCACCGCTTTGAAGGGCGCTGACGATGCTGTTCGGGGTCTTTTCGCTGTCAAGGTCATCCCACTGGTCGTCGGGCATTCCCTCCCAGGTGGGAGCGTTCTTCTTCAGATTAGCAAGCACAGCCACTCGCATGGTGTTTTGTGCGGTCCTCCCCTCAGGAACCGGTATGCACTGTGTTTATTTTACACAGTCTGTCGCTGAACACTACCGACAATGACAAGACTCGCAATGAAAGAAACACATCGGGGCGGGCCCCGTTGCGAGATGACCCACCCCTGATTCAATTGTTATGCTCTATAGCAAAGCTGTAGCAGAGCGCAAGTTGAGGAGGGCAACGAGTAGGAGAGATCAACCGGCAGCCGGCTGACGGTGCGCCTTAGCCACCTGGGAGATCATCCACACAATCACACCCAGTCCAGCAGCGAACAGCGCCAGGAACAGGATCAACGGACTCCACTGGAGGTTGACCGTCTCTGCAGTGACATCGAGATAAGGAGCCAGCTCCAGGTTCTGCACGACCTGGCGCGAGATGGCATGCAACGCCAGCGCGCCAAACTGCGCCAGCCCGATCAGCAGCGCCAGGCCCCGGTTGAACCGGCGACGCCCGATCAGCATGAGCAGCCAGGGCAATCCGATCCCGCCCGCGGTCAGCAGGGTCAGGATCAGCACCGGCCAGCTCAGCAACTGCGCCCGGATCTCAGAGGGCAACGCTCCAAAGATGTACCACGAGCCTGTGGCGGCAGTCCACACGATGCCAGATGCGCCCAGTCTCAGCGCAAAGCCGAGCGCCCATTGGCGATACTCATCGCTCTCGCTTCCGGCAAAAAATCCCGTATCGACAGCTACGTAGGCGGCTGTGGTCGTGAGCGCCAATCCGAACATCATCAGCCAACGCGGCCACAAGGTGACACTGGCCACGTTCAGCGCAATACCGAGCGGGGCGCCGGCCACGCTAGTGGACTGCCACAGGTCGGCCCAACCAGCAACGTTGGTCATTAGGCTCATGCTGTTGGCAAAGATGAATCCCATTGCCACGAACAGAAGCGAAGCAATCCAACCTGCTGCACGGCGAAGGGGAGTCATGTGATCTTTGCGCAGGCCGATCACGTAGATGTAGACGCCATAGTAAGCCACCATCATCAGGCCGATGATGCTAAACCAGAACCAGCCCATGAGAATGGTGGCGGGATAAAACACCTTGTAGTAGGCCACTTGCGCAAACAACAGCGGCACAATCCCGAAGTTTACACCGTAGGCCACCACCACCGGCATGGCGTTCAAGACCCGGTCACTCATGCGCCTGGCATGGGTTCCGCCCAACCATCGCATGAGCAGCAGGGTGATCAGCCCGGCGTACCACAAATGCATGGGGACCATGTGCAGCGTGAAACCCAACACTTTGAACAACACCAGGAACCAGTATGGCGCTGGATAACCTAGCGGGCTGTCAGGTCCGAAAAAGGTTGTATCCATTGTTTAGCCCTCCTACCGTTCACTACCAGTGACCATGCCGCCGGGGAAGGGCCGGGCAACCGCGTACAGATAATCGGTCAGCAGGTCAGCTTCTTCGGGCGTCCCGGCGAAGGGGGGCATGAAGAAGCGCACCTTTTCCGGTTGCTCGACCAGGTCACGGATCATGGGTTTGGACCATCCTTGAAGAAGCTGGCCCATTGCCGAGTAACCCACAGCGCCAGTGTGACAATCGTTGCAGTGATACTGAAACAGCACTTCGCCGACCTGCACACGGTCGGCTTCTGGCAGGTCGAGCAACGCCGCCTCGTCGATATGGCCTTGGGCATCTACCACCTGGGGGTAATGTGTGGCAATGTAGGCACTGGTCCACACGCCGCTCTCCAGGTAGCCGTTCTGGCGCGTCGTGGCAATTTCGTCGGGGAAAATCTGGTTGCCCAGTGTGACGTTGTAGATGATGAATGGCTTACGGACAGCCTCACGCACAAACTCACCCGCGCCGACAGCCACCAGGCCAAAGCTGAAAAGCAGCAGGGCAAATCCATATGTCACCCAACCGGGATTGCGATATGGCCCAAAGTACAGCATGGCAAACACAACGATGGTGGCGGCAAAGATGATGGCCATCATGATGTTGAGCGCACTAGCGGCGGCCAGTGCTGCTCTGGCCGACTCGGGCAGGGCCAGGAACCACCACACGCCACCGGCGGTGACCATCACTGCCCCGATCAGGCCAGGCCGGGCCGAACGCGACTCGATCAGGTGCAACAGGTCGGGATTGTCTTTGGACTGCGTGGAAGCATGCAGGAAGACATACAGAGTAGCCAGCAGGAGTGACCCCCCTGTACGGGCCAGGGTCTGCGGCAAGGTCTGTGGGTTCCAGAAGGCCACCCAGAAAGTCTGATTGTCCAGCCAACCCCCAGGGTGAAGCATGAAAGAGGTGATGGCCGTAATGATGAGCAGACTAAACCAAGCCGAGACGGCGTAAATCCAGCCGATAGTCTCGTGGGTTTTGGGTGGCAGTCTATCCCAGTAGTAGAAGAAGATGAAGGCCGAGGCGATCTCGATCACGAAAAAGACATACTCCATCGCCCAGCCAAACACAAACGTGTGGATCAATGTCTCGGTAGCCAACGGCGAGGCCAACCCGATAGTCCACCAGATGCCCACGCCGGTAATAGCCCCGAAGACGACTGTCAGGAGGATGAAGAACCAGGTATGCTTTTTCAGGTAAGCTAGGTAGTCGTGGTTGCGGGTACGGTAAGCGAAGCTGGTCTCAACTGCCAGGTACATACCACCGCCGACGGCATACATCGCAACGTAGACGTGGATCACGGCTACAGCCGCGATGAGCATCGGCGCAGTGATAAACGGAACATGCCACCAAGGATAGTGCATAGGTGCTCCCTCCGAGATACAGCGCATGACATGGCCTGGCTGGTAGAGAGATAAGGAATGCTCTGGCTTGTGGCCGCTGACACGCAATCCCGTTCCGAGTCTGGCACACATGGTCTGAGCTGACCAGTGTCAAACGTCACAATCGAGAGTTGGAACTCACCCTTGACAGTCTGGCAGAATCCCACGACGATGGGGTTGTCTGGCAGGCAACTTGCGGATCACATGCCGACAAAGTTGTGGCGGCAGCAGTGGCCGCTTTGCGGGTCACTGCTCATCGTTCTATTCGAAGGATCAACCCATGGCCCAACCATCTACCTACGTTGTCAACACGTCGCGCAGCCCTCATGCCCGGCTGCGTCCCGTCTCGCTCACTGAGGTGACCCTCAGCGATGGCTTCTGGGCCCCGCGCCTGCGCCTCAACCGCGAGGTGACGCTCCCAGCACAGCACCGTATCCTTGAAGAAACGGGGCGCATCGACAACTTTCGGCGGGCGTCTGGGAAGAAGGCCATCGAATTCCAGGGATTCTTTTTCAACGACTCGGATGTCTACAAGTGGCTGGAAGCTGTCGCGTGGTCTCTAGCTAGAGAGGACGATCCGGCGCTTACGCGCCTCATGGAGGCTGTGATCGACGAGGTGGCGGCAGCTCAACAGCCTGATGGCTATCTAAACACCTTTTTCGTGCTCGACAAAGCGGCTGAGCGCTGGACCAACCTGTTCGCCATGCACGAGCTATATTGCGCCGGGCACCTGATCCAGGCTGCCGTGGCCCACCACCGTGTCACTGGCAGTAACCGCCTACTGGAGATCGCCCGGCGGTTTGCCGACCTGATCTGCGATACCTTCGGTCCGCCAGAGTTGGGCAAGCAGCCAGGGACGTGCGGCCATCCTGAGATCGAGATGGCTCTGATCGAGCTGGCACGCGAGACCGGCGAAGCTCGGTACCGTGAACAGGCGCAGTACTTCATCGATGTGCGCGGTCAGGGGCTACTTGGCAAAGCTGACTATTGCCAGGATCATAGACCCTTCCGCAAGCTGCGGGCCATGGCTGGACATGCTGTGCGAGCCGTCTACCTGAATGCCGGGGCCACCGATCTGTATATCGAGACAGGTGAAACAGCGCTGGGCGAGGCGCTCAATGCCTTGTGGCACAACATGACCACCCGCCGCCTGTACATCACAGGCGGGATCGGTGCGCGGCATAGCGGCGAGTCATTTGGAAACGACTATGAGCTTCCCAACGAGAAGGCCTACGCCGAAACCTGTGCGGCCATCGCCAGCGTGATGTGGAACTGGCGCATGTTACAGGTGAGCGGGGATGCCTGTTACGCCGACCTTATGGAGATCACGCTGTATAACGGCGTGCTGGCAGGGATCTCGCTCGATGGGATGAGCTACTTCTACGTCAACCCCCTAGCTGATGGTGGCCTACATCGCCGCCAGCCGTGGTACGAGTGCGCGTGCTGCCCGACCAACATCGTCCGTATCCTTTCCACACTGCCCGCCTACCTTTATAGCGTGTCCGAGGCGGAGGTCTGGGTCCATCTGTATGTAGCAGGACGGGCTGACCTCAGGCTGCCAGACGGGCGCACTATCGAGTTGATGCAACACACACAGTACCCGTGGGAGGGTGACGTGACGCTTGAGGTAACCGGAGAAGGGACATTCAGCGTGTTGATGCGCATCCCGGCGTGGTGTGAGGATGGGGCAATGCTGACCGTGAACGGACAGCCAATCGAGGGCGACCTGATCCCCGGCGCCTACGCCGAGATCCGACGTGCCTGGCAGCCAGGCGACACTGTGCACCTGGCTTTGCCAATGCCGGTCCGCTGCATGGAGTGCATCCCACACGTGGCGGACAACGTGGGTCGTGTAGCCCTGATGCGTGGGCCGTTGGTCTATTGCGTGGAAGGAGTCGATCACCCAGGCGCTGACCTCGACAGCCTGGTTTTGCTTCCCGAAGCTGGGTTTGCCCATGTGTTTCAGCCTGATCTACTGGGCGGAGTCGTAATAGTGCAAGGGTATGCTGGGATCGCGCCACCGGACGAGCCGTGGGGTGACCGACTATACCGGAGGGTTGACCCCGCACCCTCTCAGCTACAGCCAACGATCCGGTTGACAGCTATCCCTTACTACGCTTGGGCCAACCGCGAGCCTGGCCCGATGCGCGTGTGGTTACGCTCGCGGTAGCTTGCCTCCAACAGGGCGGTCCGAAATTGCTGGGATGCAGACAGGAACCTGCATCCTCTCATAGCCCGACGGCTCACTCCCTCACGGAGAAGAGAATCGCGTTATAATGCAGTAGCACTCTGACCCAAAGGATCTACTCATGTCCAGACTAGCGGAGCATCACATTCAAACCATCATTGAACTCCTGCAAGCCGGACAGGACCTCCCATTCGAGTATAAGCTGCTGCTTTTCCCACCGGGGCAGTCTGACTATGATCTGCTGCGTGGTACTGACTCTGAGGAGACAATGCCTCTAGCAGGCACCAAAATCAAAGGCACCATCCTGGTAGTTGACGACAACACGAACAACCGTGAGCTGCTCCGGGATCACCTGGAATGGGAAGGGCACACAGTGACCACTGCGGAGAACGGCCAGCAGGCGCTGCTCATGATGCAGTCGGCGCACTATGACCTGATCCTGCTTGATATCATGATGCCCATCATGGATGGCTACCAGGTGCTCCAGCATATGCGAGACGATCCCGACTTGAGGCATATTCCGGTAGTGGTGATCTCGGCCTTAAGCGACATTCAGAGCATTGTGCGATGCATTGAGTTAGGCGCGGAGGATTACCTCTTTAAGCCCTTTGATGCCGTGCTGCTCCAGGCACGCATCAATGCCTCGCTTGAGAAGAAGAAACTGCGCGACCAGGAACAAACCTACCTTAGAATGCTTGAGATCGAGCGGGAAAGGTCGGAGCACCTGCTGCTGAATATCCTACCCCGCCCCATCGCTAACCGTCTCAAGCGGCAACAGTCCACTATTGCTGATAACTTCCACGAGGTGACCGTCCTGTTTGCAGACATTGTTGACTTCGCCAGCTATTCGGCTGGCGTGACCCCCACTGAACTGGTGGACGTGTTGAACGGCATCTTCTCAACCTTCGACATGCTGGCCGAAAAACACGGGCTGGAGAAGATCAAGACGGTAGGTGACGCCTACATGGTGGTAGGCGGGTTGCCCATGCCGCGTCCGGATCACGCCGAAGCCATCGCTGACATGGCGCTCGACATGCAACAGGCCATCAAGCAATTTAAGACGCACACTGGCAGCCCGTTCCAGATGCGGATCGGAATCAACACCGGACCGGTGGTAGCAGGAGTAATCGGCACCAAAAAGTTCATCTACGATCTGTGGGGAGATGCCGTCAACATCGCCAGCCGGATGGAGTCGCACGGCATCCCCGGCCAGATTCAGGTGACGGTGGATACCTATGAGCGCCTGCACGACAAATATGAGTTCCGGGAGCGTGGCATGATCCCCGTCAAAGGGAAAGGGGAGATCATGGCTTACCTTCTGATAGGCAAAAGGTAGGAGCGCACCCCCTGATTTTCACCAGCGGGTTCCCTTGTGGTTTTCAGATTGTTCCCAATTGTTATATAGTTACGAGGCATTGTTTCACTGGGGACAATGTGTAAACGCATATAGAGAGTAAAAGAGGAAGGATTATGAAGAGATATGGCCCGCTCGTCCTGCTACTGGCAGGAATCTTCGCTTCGATAGCCTGCGGCTTTGTGCCCAATCTGGGTCTGGGGGAGACGTCTCCTACGGCTACTCTGCCATCCCCGACGGGAGCATCGCAAGGCGTTGTCTCGCCTGGCAGCAATGCCGAACTTCCGGCAGCAGTCATCGCGAACGACGAAGGAGGTCCGGCGGTCATCCAGGGGTCAGTGAGTTACACCAACGTCTTTTTCACCACTGGGGTGGCTCAGCCGCTGGTGATCCTGGAAGATCAGGCCGGCTTTGTCGACCGCGATCGGGGCTACATCATGCCCGTTGCGTCACAGACTCTGGGACAGATTACCTCGGACTTTTTCACGTCACCCTTCACCTACAGTCTGGCGCTTCCCGTCGCGCCGAAGGGCACTTTGCGCGATGTAGACAACAACGGCCAGGCAGACACGGGCGTCATGATCTTCGCCGTGGCCTACTGGAACAACATCTGGGGCGACCCGTACCTCGAGGAGCGCGACCTGGGGGGTGGCGGCTGGTCGACGGCATACGCCTCGACCATCGTCAGCGAGGAGGCTGCCACGCTCTACGAGTATACGGGCGGCAAGCTGGTGGTCTACGCGCCTGACGATCAGCAGGGCTTCCCCTCTGATTTTGGGGCTGACAACAAGCTCTTCACAGCGGATGATCCCATTGTCCGCCTGCCAGCAGGATATACCGTGGTGGATATAGGCGTCCGCCCCTTCGTCTTCGACCGCTCACGTCAGCCCACAATCGAGCTATATGAGCCTTCAGGGGCAGCGCTCGACGATTTCTCCGGTATGAGCTACGTCGATGCCTTCAACGCAATGGTTGATAAGATGAGCAAAGAGTATGCCTTCACGGAGTACAAAGGCATCGACTGGGAGGCAATGCGGGCCGAGTTCCTGCCGCGTTTCGAGGAAGCTCAACGCAACAGCGATGAGCTGGGCTACCGACGTGCCTTGCGCGATTTCCTATGGCGCATCCCGGATGGGCACGTTGGCCCGCCGTTTGTGCAGGAAGACTTCCAGGAGTCTGCCGGAGGCGGCTTGGGCCTGGCCATCGGCGAGCTGGATGATGGGCGAGTGCTCGTCACCTACGTGCTGCCTGATGGCCCGGCAGATCAGGCCGGGATTCAGCGCGGGGCTGAGATCAGCAAGATCAATGGCCAGCCAATTGCGCAGGCCATCGACCAGGCTACGCCGTGGCTGGGACCTTTCAGCACGGAACACAACCTGCGTCGTGACAAGATGCTGTTCGCTGTACGCTTCCCGCTAGGTGAGGAGGTAACTATCACCTATCGCAACCCCGGCGACGGAGGCTCTAAAACGGCAACTCTCGAGACGATTTACGAGTTCGACAGCCTGCTGGCTGCACTGCCCGGCGCGAACCAGACCGGCTTCGAGCTGCCGCTGGAATATCGTCTGTTAGACAACGGCTATGCCTATGTCAAAATCTACAGCTTCTTTGACAACGACCTGATGACGATCCAGCTGTGGGAGCGTCTGATGGGAGCGCTCAACGAGGGATCGACTCCGGGCCTGATCATCGACCTGCGCGAGAACGGGGGTGGGCGGGGTTTCCTGGCCGATCAGATGGCGGCCTACTTCTTCAACGAGGCTCTGGACCTGGGCAACTCAGGGCAGTATAACGAAAGCCTGGATGATTTCTTCTTTGACCCAAACACTGAGGAGACCTTCATCCTGCCGCCTGTCAACCTGCGATATAACGGTGACATTGCGGTGTTGATCGGTCCAGACTGTGCCAGCGCATGCGAGTTCTTTGCCTATGACATGACACTCCAGAACCGGGCAGCGATCATCGGGCACTACCCAACAGCAGGGCTGGGTGGCGGCGTGGAAGAGTTCAAAATGCCCGGCGAGGAATTCATCCGCTTTACCATAGCCCGGGCAGTCGACTCCAATGGCGAGATTCACATCGAAGGCCGGGGGATCGCCCCTACCATCCGGGTTCCGATCACCGAGGAGGCCCTGGTAGGTGACAGGGATGTGCTCCTGGACGCCGCTATCGAGTACCTGGACAGCAGATAACCGATCCAAAAGACAGGGGCGCACGGTTGTGCGCTCCTGTCTTTCCCTAAGGGACTCATTGTGACGCTGGTCTACCTTGCGGCGGCATGGCTGGCCGGGATTGCCGTGGGGCAGGCTGCCAGGACCACGTGGTGGCTGTGGCTGATCCCAGCCCTGCTCTCGCTGATTGGGCTGGTTACGGCACGCCATCACGCCAGGTGGCGGATGGGGTTTGGCTGCGGGCTGGCGTGCATGTTGGGCGCGGCCAGGCTGAGCGCCGCTGTCCCTCATTTCGACGAGAACGACCTAGCCACTTACAACGATCAGGGCGTTGTGACTATCGAGGGACTGGTAATCGATGCACCCGACGTGCGCGACACACACATCAACCTGCGTGTTCGCGCCGAGACGATCCAGCGCGACGGCGGCCCAGCGCAGCCTGTGGAAGGGTGGGTTCTGATACAAACTCCACGGACTGCTGCCTATCGCTATGGCGATCCGGTGCGTGCGCGTGGCGAGCTGCATACCCCGCCGGAACTCGACACTTTCTCTTACCGTGACTTCCTGGCCCGGGAAGGGGTGTACAGTATTCTTCAATACGCCCAGGTCGAGATCGCCGGTCCTCGGCGTGGCAACCCGATCCGGGCGGCCCTGCTGGATTTCCGAGAGCACACCCACCAGACCATTGTGCGGTTGCTGCCCAACCCGCAGGCATCGCTGTTGTCAGGCATCCTGTTGGGCATCGAAAGCGACATCAGCCCAGATGTGAAAGCTGCTTTCAATGCCGTGGGGGCCACACACGTGATTGTCATCTCCGGCACGAACCTCGTGATCCTGGCCGGGCTGTTCCAGAGCTTGGCGCGGCGGATTGTGAAGAAGTCGGTCTGGGTAGTAGCAACGACCATTGCGGGAATCGTAGCTTACGCCATATTTGTCGGAGGCGACGCTGCCGTGATCCGGGCAGCTATCATGACCACACTGGCATTGGTGGCTGCCGAAGTGGGCCGCGAGACGTATGGCCTGGCCTCGCTCTCATTCGCTGCGCTGCTGATGACGCTCATCAATCCACTGTGGCTGTGGGATGTTGGCTTCCAGTTGAGCCTCCTGGCCACGCTGGGGCTGATTCTATACGTCGAGCCGTTGCAGAGGCTTCTTGCCAGAGGGCTGTCGAAGCTGTTGGCCGGGGAGACAGCCCAGGGCATCGTCGGCGGAATCTCCGATGCCTTCGTTGTGACCCTGGCAGCACAGATCACCACCACGCCGTTGATTGCCTACACTTTTGGCCGTCTCCCTTTGCTCTCGCTTCCAGTCAACTTTCTGATCGTCCCCGCCCAACCGCCGCTGATGGTTCTGGGTGGTCTGGGGGTCCTGGCTGCACTGGCCATATGGCCAGTAGGCCAGGGGCTAGCCTGGGCAAGCTGGCTATTCCTGACCTGGACCATCGAGGTGGTGCAGGTGTTCGCCCAGTTGCCGGCTGCCTCAGTCGAGGTGCGTGTCCTCTCACCCTGGGCCTTAGGGGGAATCTACGCGATGGTGTTTGGTGTGACACTTTATGCTGTCCAACCAGAATCCGACCGCATCCGCCAGCGTGCGTGGCTCCGGCAGGCACTCAGCGTGAAACTACTGGGTGCTGTCGGACTGATCATGGCCGCGTTACTGATCGTGGGGATGACCGCACTGCCTGATGGTCGGCTGCACGTGACGTTCATCGATGTGGGCGACGGAACTGCTACGTTGATCGAGACACCCAGCGGGCGGCAGATCCTCGTTGACGCCGGAGGCAGCGGGCGGAAGCTCGCAGCAGGGCTGGGCGACGGGCTACCCTTCTGGGATCGGCGCATCGATGTGCTAGTTCTCAGCCAGCCGACCTCAGCCCATGTCAGCGGGCTACTAACGCTGCTAGGACGCTACCGCTTCGACGCGGTAATGACAGTTGGGGAGGGAAGCACTCCCCAGACCACCGAGGTGGTCTGGAGCATTCTCAACGAACAAGGAGCGCCTCAGGTTGTCGCGCAGCCCGGGATGCATGTCGTCGTTGGCGATGGCGTCACGCTGACAGTGCTTCACGTGCCATCCACGATGCCTGCCGATACCGAGGAATCTGGGGAGCCAATCGTGCTGCTGGTGGTCTACGGCAATGCCCGCATCTTGCTCCCCGGTGACCTTAGCGCCGAGGGAGAGGAAATGCTGCTCAACAGCCACAGGTCAATTGACGCCACAGTGCTGGCAGTGTCGCGCGGCGGCCATCGCGACAGCAGCAGCGAGGCTTTCCTGGCTGTCGTCGATCCACAGGTAGCGGTAATTTCGGTTGGGACAGGCAACCGTCACGGGCTGCCGCACGCCGAGGCGCTGGCCCGCCTGAGGGCTGCCGGGGCAGACGTGTACCGTACCGATCAGCATGGGACGATTGAAGTAATCACGGATGGACAGCGGATGTGGATCGAGACGAAGCAGTGAGAAGCCTATCGCCTGTTCTGAGCGGAAACGATGAAATCGTTTCCTGCTCTATGCCTCGTCCTCGCCGGCTTCCTGTGAGACCTGCACGATCAACCGATTAAAAAAGTGATCCAGACGGGCTTGTACATAGTTCATCCGTCCAAATGCGGGCGCGATGTCTGCAGTATAAGACTCTGACTGCTGGCCGTGCTGGTGGGAGGGAAGCACCACCTTCAGCCGCAACTGCCCTTCCTCGCGGTTACCCACCAGCGATAGCATGAATGCACCCGTGTCATCGGTCTGGGCGCGAGCACTGACTGCCTGCCACCCCCAACCGGCCTGTTCGCCGAAGAAACGCATTTGGACGATCTGCACAGAGGCATGGGCTACTGGCAGGCGGTTGTCGTGGCGCAGGGTGCCAGTCAAGACGGTCGCGTCTGGCACAAGCTGGCGCAGATAATATGGCCCCATTGGATCGGTGATGACGGCTAGCGCACGGGCAATCCATGCCTGAGGCAGGTCGCGGGCCAGTTCGAAGATCGCCCCGGCGGCTTCTGCCGAGTTGGTGGCAGCTAATGCATCCAACGCCGAGCGCCGGATATCCTCGTCAACGTCATAACATAAAGCAGTCAGAAGCGACACTGTCTCTGGATGCTTGCTGCCAGCAACCACATCGACCATGCGTCGACGCACGGCTACTGACTCGTGTACAAGGAGCGGGCGCAACGTGTCCACGGCTATCGGCCCAGCGGTGGCCAAGGCGTTCAGCGCTAACGGCACGTTGCGGTAGGCCGGAGGCGGCGGAGGAGTAGCAGCAAACCAGAACAGCGCCTCCAGGGATCGCGGCGTGCCAATGTCGGCCAGCATTCGGGCAGCCTCAGCTGCAAAACGACCCTCAGCGGTATACAGGCGTTCCTGATAGTAGTTTATTGCGCCCGGCTCGCCCAGGCGATCCAGAGCGCGGGCCAGCGCTGCCGCCACCTTGAGATCCCCACCTGGCCCGATCTCGCGGCGAAAACGGCGGTAGAGCAGCATGGCCACCCAGCCCTGCCCGGTATCGGCCAGCCGCTCCGCCGCAGCGATTCGCACCTCTGGATTCGAGTGGCGAAGGCCATTGAGCAGGTCGCCAATGGTGTGCACGCCGCTGAGATAGATTCCCATCTGAGCAAGCTCGCCAGCGTGTTCAGAGGGGAGGGACACGCCGATCTTGACTGCGACGGCAAACAACTGCTTGCGCCGAGTGGATGGCCACGCGGCGAACTGCTCACTGCGCAGAAAAACGCCAAGTGGACGTTGTATCTCTGCGCCTAACCCTTCCAGGGCGTCCCAATCGTTGCGCAGCAGGATGTCACGCAGTTGCAAGGTTGCTCTGGCCTGCGCCGAAGGAATTCCAGCCAGCGCTTGAGCAGCCAGGCGGGCGGTAGGCAGGCGTGTGCCGAACATGGCCTCGGTCAGCGCATCAATAGCCGTCTCGTCGCCGATCTTTTGAAGCGACAGGATAGCCCAGCGCCGCACGTACTGGTCAACGTCCTCACGGACGGCGCGTGCCAAGCACGGCACGCCTTGTGGATCGCGCAACTCGCCCAGGGCCTGGGCTGCACGCCGCCGGGTGACAGTATTGCGATGGCGCAAGGCGCGGCACAGCCCGCGCACGTGCTTCTGCGTCAGCATCTGCTCGATCTGCTGATTTGAGGTCACAGTCTCATTCCACGGAACTCCCCCAGCGGGGGAAATGTGGTGCACTACTCACACCTCTACGGTATTCCGAACCAGCCCGACTGTCAAACGAGAGTTGTGATACCCCGAATGGGTCATTACAATAAGAGATATCGTGAGTTTGCCGCACACCGCCACTGAGGAGACTGCCAGGATGGGAGACAAGCAAAGCATTCAATCCAGGGTGGACAGCCTGGACGGACTTGCAGCGGAAATGGATCGATGGGAGGATACAACATTGCGCCAGGCCCTGGAACAGAGGCCCGAGCGTGCTGAAGAGTTTATCACTGCCTCAAGCTCCCCTGTCAACCGCCTGTATACCCCACTTGACTTGCCTGACTTTGACTACATACAAGAACTCGGCTTCCCCGGTGAGTATCCCTACACGCGAGGCATCCACGCCACCATGCACCGGGGTCGGCTGTGGACCATGCGCATGTTTGCTGGCTTCGGCACCGCCGAAGAGACCAATGCGCGATTCAAGTACCTGCTCGAAAAGGGGCAGACCGGTCTGTCGGTCGCATTTGACCTGCCGACGCTGATGGGCTACGACTCCGACGCACCGCAGGCGCTGGGCGAGTTCGGCAAGTGTGGTGTGGCCGTCTCGTCGCTGAAGGATATGGAAATCCTGTTTGATGGCATCCCGATGGGCGAGGTCTCGACCAGCATGACGATCAACTCGCCAGCAGCCATCATCTGGGCTATGTACATTGCCGCAGCTGAGAAACAGGGCTACGACCGGCGCAGTCTGCGTGGCACGATCCAAAATGACATTTTGAAGGAATATATCGCTCAGAAAGAATATATCTTCCCTCCTGAACCATCGATGCGTCTAGTGACGGATACCATTGAGTTTGGCGTGCACGAACTTCCACAGTGGAACACCATCAGCATCAGCGGCTATCACATCCGTGAGGCAGGCTCGACGGCAGCGCAGGAGCTGGCCTTCACCCTAGCCGACGGGTTTGAATATGTGCGGTGGGCCATCGCCCGCGGCCTGGATGTGGATGAGTTTGCCCCACGCCTGAGTTTCTTCTTCAACGCCCATAACGATTTCTTTGAGGAGATTGCCAAGTACCGTGCAGCGCGGCGCATCTGGGCCAGGGAGATGCGCAACACATTCGGCGCACGCTCTGAGCGATCGCTGTTGCTGCGGTTCCATACCCAGACGGCAGGCGTCACGTTAACCGCCCAGCAACCGGAGAACAATGTGGTGCGTGTGGCCATTCAGGCTCTGGCTGCGGTGTTAGGCGGGACACAATCGCTGCACACCAACAGCATGGACGAGGCGCTGGCGCTGCCATCAGCCGAGGCAGTGCAGGTAGCTCTCCGCACCCAGCAGATCATTGCGCACGAGTCGGGTGTAGCCAACACTGTCGATCCACTGGGCGGCTCATACTTCGTCGAGGCGCAAACGCGCCGCATGGAGGCGGAAGCCTACGCCTACTTCCAGCAGATCAAAGATTTGGGCGGCGTGTTGCCTGCCATTGAAGCGGGGTTCTTCCAGCGAGAA
The DNA here is from genome assembly GCA_034435375.1 of Anaerolineae bacterium. Taxonomy (GTDB): domain Bacteria; phylum Chloroflexota; class Anaerolineae; order Aggregatilineales; family UBA3940; genus DAOTXR01. Next base: position 128,846 of record DAOTXR010000044.1, on the reverse strand, counting down.
ATCGCCGACGCCGCCTACCGTTACCAGCGCGAGATCGATGACAAGAAGCGCGTTATCGTCGGGGTCAATGAGCATGCCGAGGATCAACCGATCCGTATTCCGCTCCTGGAGATGGATCCGCAGGGCTATGAGCGGCAGATGGCCCGTCTGGAAGAGCTACGGCGCACGCGCGACAACGAGGCGGTTGGCGTAGCGCTGAAGGCGGTAGAGGAGGCCGCTCGGAAGGACGGTGACAACCTGATGCCGCACCTGGTCGATGCCGTCAAGGCTTATGCTACGCTCGGCGAGATCACCGACGTGCTGCGACGGGTGTTCGGCATCTACCAGGAACCTACCTGGGTGTGATCGAACGCCTCTGAGGGTGGCTCACAAGACAGTGGGCAGTGCATGTCATTGCACTGCCCACATCGCTCCGCACGGCTAAGCGTCTACTGAAAATGCTCCCAGTCAAAACCTGAGCTTTCACCGAAAGAGCCTCTCAGGACTCTTTCGCTGAAGTGCTTAGCCTGCGCTGGGGCCTTCATCAGTACGCTTGCCATTGACATCCACAAAGCGCTGCACCAGCGTCGTAAACTCCAGGGGAAGGATAAATTTGGTGCTGGCACTGGCGCCCAGGTCGCGTAGGGTGGCGAAGTACTGGAGAGCCATCGTATTCTCATCGACATTCTGCGCCACGTTGTAAATGGATTCCAGCGCCTGGGCGAAGCCGATGGCACGCAACTGTTGCGATTCCTGTTCGCCCTGGGCTGCCAGAATGGCGGCCTCTTTGCGACCTTCCGCCGAGAGAATGGTGGCCTGTTTCTCACCCTCGGCCCGCAGGATGGAAGCCTGGCGTGCGCCTTCCGCCTCGGTGACAGTGGCGCGACGGTTGCGTTCCGCTGACATCTGGCGGTTCATCGCCTCTTGCACCTCGCGCGGAGGCTCGATCTCGCGAATTTCCACACCGGTGATCTTGACTCCCCAGCGCTCGGTGACTTCGTCCAACTTGAGACGTAGCACGTTGTTGATCTGCTCGCGCTTGGCCAATACGTCATCGAGCGGGATGTCGCCGATGACCGCGCGTAGCGTGGTAGTGGCAATGCCAAGTGAGGCTCGCGCAAAGTCACTGACCTGCACTACGGAAAGCTCAGGTTCCACCACACGCCAGTAAATGAGGAAGTCAATGTTGATCGGCGCATTGTCCTTGGTGATCGAAGTCTGGCGAGGGATCTCCAGAACTGTCTCGCGGAGGTCCACTTTGGTGGCCTGCTCAACCACCGGCAGGACGAAGACCAAACCAGGGCCACGGGTTCCGGACAGCCGTCCCAACCTGAAGACAACCAGCCGTTCGTACTCCTTGATCACACGCACCGAACTGGCCATAAGGGCCAGGGCAGTCACGATGATCGCGCCAATACACAAAATGATAAAGGCCTCCATGCTTTCCTCTCTCTCAAAAGCTCTGAGTCGTCCGATCCATGATCATCAAACCCGATCTGAACATCATGTTATATGAGAATCCACCCTGTGCAAACAGACCTCGGATGTATTTGCTATGACTGCTTCACGTGTAGCATAATCGAGGCGCGTTACCTTGCGCCCCTATCAACTCTGACGAGAGGACTATGTCGCGCCCATATCCGTTGGGCAAGCTGCCGCCTGACGTTCTGGCCGATCTGCTGAGCCGCCTTCCATCCCGCGATCCGCGTGTGGTCGTGGGACCGCGCCCTGGCGAGGATGCGGCAGTGATCGATCTCGGCGCTGAGCACTGTCTGATCGCCAAGACCGATCCGATCACCTTCGCCAGCGACGAGATCGGGTGGTATGCCGTCCACGTCAACGCCAACGACATTGCCACAGTGGGCGGCGCTCCTTCATGGTTCATGGCCGCACTACTCCTGCCCGAAGATCGGGCGACCCGTGAGCTTGTCACAGCCATCTTCGACCAGATCGTTGCTGCCTGCGATGCCTTGGGAGCCACACTGGTGGGTGGCCACACCGAGATCACCTATGGCATCGACCGTCCAATCGTGGTTGGCACGATGCTGGGGCTAGTCCATAGAGGGCAGCACATCAGCACCAGTGGCGCACGGTCAGGAGATGTGGTGATCGTGACCAAAGGAGTGCCAGTCGAAGCCACCGCGATCATTGCCCGTGAAAAGGTTAGCACACTTCAAGGGCGCTTTGACCCCCAGTTTATGGGGCGATGCGCCAACTACCTGCACGATCCCGGCATCAGCGTAGTGACCGATGCGGCTATCGCCCTGCGCACAGGCCGAGTCCACGCCATGCACGATCCGACTGAGGGCGGACTGGCTACCGGACTATGGGAGATGGCGGAAGCGTCGTCAAAGCGGTTGGTGGTCGATCCCTATCCTGCCATTCTGGAAGATGGTCGCCAGTTGTGCCAAGCCGTCGGCCTGGACCCGCTGGGTGCTATCGCCAGCGGTGCATTGCTGATGGCTGTTCATCCAGACGATGCCCAGGCGGTGGTTGCGGCCTTGGAGGGCGAAGGGATCGCAGCCTTTGCCATTGGCCATGTAGAGGAAGGACGCGCCGAGGTCATTGATATTCAGGCGGAGCCACGCCGGCTGCCCCGCCCGGCACGTGACGAGATCGCACGACTATATGAGAACCATCGGTGAGACGCCAGCCGGTAGCGATCAGCCGTCCTGGCTGTATGGGTCGATTCCCAACCGCCGCAGGATCGTCACTGCGCGCGTGATCGCCGCCTGAGACCATAGCGGTTGCTCGGCCAGAAAGTCAACTTTCCCGAAGCCGTCATCCAGCTCCAGGGCACGCTGATACTGTTGCTCGGCCTCGTCGCGCCGGATGTTGGCATCGAGCGCCAGCGACAGTCCGGCGTGGGCCTCAGCAGTGTCCAGCCCAGCATTAACGGCAGCTAACATGGCATCGAGCGCATCCTCGTAGCGACCTGTGTCGTACAGCGCAAAGCCCATTCGGTTCAGCATCAGCGGATCCGAAAAACCCAGTGTCAACGCCCGCTGATAATCTTCAAGGGCGCCGGCGCGGAAGTTGAGTCGGTGCAAAGCCCAGGCTCGTCCAGCGTACACTTCACCACGTTCCAAACCCAGGTTGAGGGCTGTGGTGTAGGCATCCCTGGCTCCTGCAAAGTCTTCCTGACCGAGCAATGCATCTGCCAGCACCCAGAAGGCCAGCCCGGACTGGGGAGCGAGACCCAACGCCTGCCGGGCATCCTCGGCTGCACCTGCGTAGTCGCCGCTGCTGACGCGCAGGCGACCCCGCCGCAGATAGGCTTCGATATAAGCCGAGTCGAGGGCAATCGCCTGGCTGAAGGCATGTTCAGCCTGCTCAATGTCGCCAGTGGCTTGGAAGGCATCGCCCAGGTACAGGTGAAAGAGAGGGCTATCTGGTTGCACCTCAATCAGTGCATCCAGCACAACAAGAGCTTGCCCGTATTCGCCCAGCCTGTTCAGCGCCAGGGACTGGTTGAAGAACGGGATCGGGTCCTCAGGAGCGTACCGGCCAGCCAGCTCAAAGTCAGCCAGCGCACTCTCGTAATCCGCCAGCTGGTAATAGACTATCCCGCGCAGGTTAGTACTCCATGCCTGGGGAGCTCTTGCGACAAGGAACTCGGCATCGGCAAGCGCCCCTGTCGTGTTGTTGCTGGCCAGATAGGCCAGCACGCGGTCATAGCGTGCTGCGAACTCCTCTGGGGCCAAGTTGATCGCCGTGTCGTAGGCATCCAGGGCAGCCTGGGTGTCACCTGACCTCAGATAGATGCTGCCTCGACCCACATAGGCGGCGGCAAAGTCATCGCGGATACGTATCGCCTCGCTGTACCTCGCCAGCGCACCGATCGGGTCGCCCTGTCCAACCCGTATCCGGGCAAGCGCAAAGGAGAGAATGGCCTGGTTGATTGCAGCTGCGCTGCCAGTGACATTGGGAAGGTCCTCTTGAACAGACACGATCCGCTGCCCGGCCTGCTCACTGGCGCCAATGGCAGCCTCGATCAGTGCAGCCGCGACCTGGCCCGCAAAGTTCAGGTCTCGATCGGGATCGAGGTAGAGCGGGAAGTTGCCGGGGAACGTGGTGTCCCAGGGGGTAGGTGGAACCTCCAGGCGTACCAGCTCTGGTGGATGGGGTGGGGCCAGGAGAAAGACTTGGATCAACCCACCGGCTCCATTCTCCCACCGAATCAAGAGGTCACTTTCCGGAGCATCTTCTGGGGAGGTCATGCGTACTTCAACCGGCTGAGGCGGTACTGGCGCATCGAAAGCTGCCTTTACAGCGGCTGCCAGAGCCTCTGTGATCGATGGATCGCCACCGCTGCCCATGGCAGTCACGCTGACGATCACCGTATCGGGTCCTACCGGCGTAGCGGTTGGCTCCGGCGTCGCTGACGGCTGTGCCTGGAGGGGAGCGACCGTTAAGGTGGGGGTGGGAGGCTGTGGAGTCGGTGAGGAAGTGCTGAGTCCAGCAGTAATTGAGGAAGTGGCGCCTGGCTGAGCCAGGTCCGGTGGACGATTAAACACACCCATGAGGATAAGCCCAGCGAGGATCAGGCTGATCAACAGGAAACCCACCGCAGCAATGAGAGAGGGCGATGGGCCATACTCGCGATCTACGGGTTGCTTCTCGGCCAACGCTCTTATTCAGACCTCCTGCTCCCGAATGGCGCAGCAATCTTCACAAAAGCCATAAAACTCCAACAGATGTCCCGTCAGGCGGACGTTATACCTGGTCGCTAGGTCACCGGCGAGGTCACGCACGTAGCTGTCCTCCAGCTCGATCACATGACTGCAGCCTATGCACACAATGTGAGAGTGGTATCCTTCCTGGGACATCAGGACGTAGGTCGGTGTGCGGGGCGCCAGGAAAGTGGGGCGGATGATCGACAAGGCCGTCAACAGATCGAGCGTGCGGAATACGCTGGCCCGCCCAATGGATGGATCGCGGGCATCGACCTGCTTCAGAATCTCGGCAGAGGTCAGATGGCCGCCGTTCTCCTCCAGCACAGTCAGCACAGTCAGCCGGGCATGGGTCAGCTTGTAACCAGCGTCGCGCAACTTTTTTAGGGCTACCTGCAGCCCCGGCATATGGTTCCCTTACTCTAATGAAATGACGGAGATTGCCTCACGAGCAGAAGTGTAGCGTGCCCCCGGCAAAGCGGCAAACTGTCCAGGCAAGCCAAGACGCCTGGGTTCATGCAAAGAGCAATCCGCCAGACGTCCCTCATTCGCAATTGCAACTAGGTTCCATTCAACGCCGCAGCAGAATCCTCTCGATCTCTGCCTGGAGATGGGCCTCTGGCATCACGCCGACCAGTCGGTTGATCACCTTGCCGTTGCGGAAGATCAACAGGGTAGGAATACCCTGGATACCATAGATCCCGGCGTAGTGTGGATTTTCATCGACATTGACTTTGGCGACAAATAGACGCCCGGCGAACCGGGATGCCATTCTCTCGATCGACGGCGCGATCATATGGCACGGTCCACACCACGGTGCCCAGAAGTCAACCAGCACTGGCAGAGTCGATTGCAAAACGCGCTGTTCGAAGACAGCGTCTGTTACCGTCACAGGGTGGTCTACGTCTGCTGGGGCCTGCGGCTCCGGGGTGACCCTGTCCACAGGGCGGGCTGCGCGGCCTAGGAGGTACTGGATGTGGTTGTGGATGTCAGCCACTGTCGGTAAGGCCAGCCGGGTGATCTCCTCTCCCTGACGCAGGCCGACTATTAGGGGTGTCTCCCTGACGTTAAAACGCTGGGCAGCGTTTGGGTTTTCTCGAACGTCGATTTTGGCGATGATCAGACGGCCCGCCTCACGGCTTGCCAGCGTGAGCATGATCTGGTTCATCTCGCTGGAGAGATCGCGTCCACTCCAGAACACGATCATCACTGGCACCTGTATGGCCAACAGCCGATCCAGGCTGTGATCATTGGCAATAATCGGCGAGTCGTAAGTTCGGCCCATATTTTCACCTTGTCAAGCAGCCATTTTGTAACCTGCCTCATGAGGATAACAGGGGAATATCAGATTTATGATAGAACCTCGTCAACATTTCGTATATATATGTTAGACCACGCTAAACAAAAACCCCAGAGGCCCGGATGACATCTGGGGCAAGTGCTTCTTTCGGGTTGGTTCTAACGCCCGATGTGCATTGGCATGATGACATGTGTAAAGCTCTCATCACCCAGCGGCTGGATGACGCCCGGCTTGTCAGGACGTGTGGTCTTCAGCATCACCTGATCTTGGGGAATCACACTCAGCACCTCGATCAGATACCGCACGTTAAAGGCCATCTCCAAACCATCGCCTTCGATGGTGGCATCGAGCACAACCTCATTCTCACCTGTCTCAGAAGCCTGAGCTCGCACACGAGTGACGCCTGCCATGCCCTCCTGCGGCTCAATGCTCAGCCTGACCGTGTGGTTGGCTTCACGGGCAAAGATGTCAGCGCGTTTGCAAGCACGCAGCATGTCAGCAGTGTAGAGCACGGTGCGGGTCGTTGCCTCGCGTGGGATGATCTGGCGATAATCTGGGAACACACCGTCGATCAACTGCGAAATGACATCGACGTTCTCCATGTGGAAAAGTACCTGCGACCGATCGTGAGGCAGGATCAGGCGAACGACTTCCTCGCTGTCGCCGCACACACGCGCCAGCTCGTTCAGGGTTCTGGCGGGGATGACCAGCGAGAAGTTCTCGTAGAACTCGGTTTCCAGAGGGATTTCGCGTACCGAGAGGCGGAAGCCATCAGCAGCCGCCAAGGTCAATAAGCCGTCCTGGTAGCTGAGGGAGACGCCAGTCAGGATCGGGCGACTGTCGTCGCGGGCCGCCGCGAAGGCTACCATGTTGATCGCCTGTTTGAAGGCATCGGCGGGAATGGGTAGCGCCTCATCATCCTTGGAGGCCTCGGGAATGGGAGGAAATTCATAGGCATCGATGCCCTTGATGGTAGCTGTTGTCGCCCCGCAAGCCAGGTGTAGCGAATTTGTCCTGACGGCAACCTCCAGGTCCACACGCTCTGGAGAAAGCATATTCACCAGGTCATTGAACGTGCGCGCGGGTACCGTGATAGCGCCATCCTCCTCCACCGACGCGCCGATCCAGGCAGTGATACCCATTTCGAGATTGGTGGCAGCCAAACGTAGCCGGCCATTGTCAGTGGCTAGCAATACATTGGAGAGCACAGACAATGTGGTGCGCGAGCCGACTGCCCGGCTGACGATATTCAATCCTCGCGCCAGGTTGTCCTGGAGGCAGGAAACCCGCATTCCCATGGTATCTCTCGCTCCTGTAAATAGAGACAAAATGCGTTAGACTATTGCTGTAAGTATACAACATGTGTTGTATTAGCTCAAGCAAATCCGAGTGCTCTTAGTCCAGCGCTTAACCTTCTCTCATGTTTGGGAGCAACACCATGGCGAGCTTTAACCTGTTACAATTCATCAATGTCCTCGAGCCACGGATGATCGCACGCGCAGCTATCTATCCCCTGCGCACGGCGATTCGTGTGGTGCGTTCCAGCCGGCCTGATTTGCGGGGTCTGGCCTTCTGGCGGGCCGTCTTCCAGACGATGCAGCAACCCCGTACTCCTGATCTGCCCCCCCTTAGCAACTTCGAATTCCTGGGGACTGTTGTTGGCGTGGAAGTAGACGAACGGCAGCGTGTGATCGTCCGCGCCGAACATGGCGTAACGCGCATCAGCGCGCTGGCCGCCGACCTCTTCCAGATTTGGACGCAACCTGACGACACGTTCCCGGAGCCATTGTCCTATGGTGTTGAGAAGTCAGAAAAGGACTGGTCCCCAGTCCCAGTAACCATCTCGCAGCGAGGTGAGGACATCGAGATTTCGACTGAGTCACTGGTGGTCGTGGTTGCCAGAAAGCCATGCGCCCTCTCTATCCGGGATGTGGAGGGGCGGGAACTGCTGAGGGGGCTGAGGGCAGGCCGCCATGTCAGCACCAGTCAGGTCGCCTGGCAGGCTATCCTTGACTCTCAGGCTGCTTTCTACGGGTTGGGAGAAAAAGCCGACGCGCTGAATCACGCCGGGAAGCAGTTTGAGCTTTGGAACTCAGACCCCAGTGGTTACTCGCGCGGCACAGATCCGATCTACATGGGGATCCCATTTGTCATGGCGCTGTCTGATGGTCAGGCTGTGGGCCTCTTTTTCGACAACACCTACCGGGCCTGGGTGGACCTGGGCACCGCGACGCCAGGCGAGCTGAAGTACCGTGCACTGGGCGGCGAACTTCGTCTATACGTGATGGTCGGGTCACCGCAGACTGTTCTCGAACGCTACACAGAGCTGACGGGGCGCATGAAATTGCCCCCTTTGTGGGCGCTGGGGCTACACCAATCACGCTGGAGCTACTATCCCCAGACACGGGTGTTGGAGATTGCTCAGGAGTTTCGCAAGCGGGGCCTGCCCTGCGACGTGATACACCTCGATATCCACACCATGGACGATTATCGCTGCTTTACCTGGCACCCACGGCGCTTCCCGGAGCCGCGCCAGATGCTGGCTGCACTGCATGCGCAGGGCTTCAAGGCGCTCTTGATGGTTGATCCTGGCATCCAGGTAAAGCGCGGCTATCGGGTCTATGACGAAGGCATTGCTTGGAGGCGATTTATCACCTATCCCGACGGTGTGCCGTTCACCGGGCCAGTGTGGCCGGGCGACTGCCACTTTCCCGACTTTACCGATCCGGCAGTTCGCGAGTGGTGGGGCGGACTGTATCAGGACTTGATCGAGGATGGGGTGGATGCCTTCTGGAACGACATGAACGAGATCGCGCTCATTGTGGGGGGCACCAAGTATCCCTGGGTGCCAGACATAGTACAGCACAGCAAAGAGGGACACGGCGCTGATCATGCCGAGATTCACAACGTTTATGGGTTATTGATGGCCCGCGCTAGTTGCGAGGGTCTGCAACGCCTGCGTCCAGATCGCCGCCCGCTGATCCTGACCCGGTCTGGTTGGGCCGGCGTTCAGCGTTACGCCATGCACTGGACCGGCGACAACCAGAGCACCTGGGATCACCTCAGGCTTGCGGTGCAGATGGTGCTGAACTTGGGGCTATCCGGCGTAGCCATGACCGGGCCAGATACGGGCGGATTCACGGGCGGGCCTTCACCGGAGTTGTTTGCCCGCTGGATGCAGGTGAGCACCTTCATGCCCCTCCTCCGCATCCACTCGATGATTGGCTCGCCCGATCAGGAGCCATGGGCTTTTGGGCCGGAAGTCGAAGCCATCAGCCGCAAATATCTGGAGCTGCGCTACCGCCTGCTGCCCTACCTCTACACGGCAGTGTGGCAGGCTACCCAGCGCGGCGCACCGATCCTGAGGGCCATGTCCTTCGCCTATCCCCACGACGCCACAACCTACAGCATGGATGACCAGTATCTGTGTGGTGATGCGCTGCTGGTCGCCCCGATCTTCGAGGCGGGGACCACACAGCGTACTGTCTACCTGCCGCAAGGTGAGTGGTTCGACTTCTGGACAGGCGAGCGCCATCTCGGCAGCCAGACAATTAAGGCGAGCGCCCCGCTCGACACTCTGCCATTGTATGTGCGGGGTGGGGCGGCGATTCCCTTCTGGCCGGTGCAGCAGCACATCGGAGAAAAGTCCGGCAGCGAGCTAGAGTTATGCATGTACTGGGCGTCAGGCGAGCACATCAGCTATCTTTACGAAGATGACGGCATCTGCCCAGACTACATCAGACCTACCGCGCACCGACTATCGCGTTTTGACCTGAGGGTGGCGGCAGACGGTCGTGGTGGCACCCTGAAACGCACCATTGAGCAAGGCGAGTTCAGCCCGCTTTATACCCGCGTCCGGCTGCAGGTGGTTGGCCTGGACACCCGCCCGTCGGAGGTCGTGTTCGAAGGAGGACAGGTGGACAGCCAAGAGTGGGATGAGCAGACAGGGCGACTGATGCTAGAGATAGGCGCCTCCAGCGCGTTCAAACTACGCCTGAGCTGAAACAGGCGTCCCGTGGCATATCTCCAAGGGCCAGCCAGATCACGGCTGGCCTTCATTTTTGTGACACTAGATGTCACACCGATGAGATATCCTAAAAGTGAGGTTAAAGGGTTATTGGTAGAGGGTAGAGCTATGTGGAATGTCAATACAGTTGCCCTGGCCAGAAAGGAAGATTCCGGCGCCCAGACGGGCATGCGAAATGTCTCGCCCATCCTGATCAACCTGCTGCGTGACACCAGTGCGCCAATCTTGATCTACATCTCTGAGCAGTATGGACTGCGACGTGTGCCTGGCCTGCGCCGCTCCGACCTGATCGCGCGGCTTTTGCGCCACCTCTCAGACACCGATCTGGTACATCTAAGAGACAGCCTGATCGCTGCCCACTACGGTGGGATGTCAGTGCAAGACTTGCTGGATAGGGCACTCCAGATTGGCCAGCCATTGCAAGGGCAGTCGGGCAGACCACGCCTGGATGACATTGCGCCCGAAGATGCCAGGCTGGTCGAGGGGAACACGAGACATTGGTTGTTCACCATGCGCGGGCACGATGTGCTGATCGACATGCGCAGCCGGGTCCTAGCGTGCGATTGTCAGTTCTTCGCCTTTGCCTCCCAGCGGCAAGCGCTGTGTAAGCATCTGGCGACGGCCTTCAAGCTCATTCCGGAGGCATATGCCCGCGAAGCGCTGATCGATCTGCTGGTGGCCCGTGAGTACGGCGGCCCGCATGCCCCACACTGGCGATTCGAGAGCCTCGAAGCAGCTTAAGGGCTTGGTCAAGAGCACTCTTCGTCAGACATTCAGGAACGGCAAGCAAGGGGCGCTTCAGTGAGCGCCCCTCGCTTGCTTCACCGTTGGTATGACAGCTGCCGCTCATGTCCCCACAAAATCAGGCACAATGCGCCCACCATTACGCGCCGGTGAGAAGTCCACAAAGGTCCTGAGCAAGTCGATCAGCCGGCTCACATCGTCTTCACTGCTAGCGATTCCAAACGAGGCACGCACAGCGCCTACCGGTTTCTCGTTCATGCAAGTGGAGAACTGCTGGAGGGTGAAAGCCTGGGGAGAGATCAGGTTGAAACACTGGTATGCCTCGACCGCCACGTACTTAAAGGCAGCTTCGGCAGCGCCGGGGTTACAGAAACACCCGGACCGTATCGAGATATTAGACTCATTGGCATGACGTTCGACAAGCTTGCTGTCGATTTCGTGCCCTGAGGGGGTGAGCACATTAAACGACACCGTGCCGCCTCTCGCTTCCACGATAAGCGGACCATAGATCGTGACCAGCGGTGCGCCGTTGCTGTGCTTGAGCGTCCGCAGTTCACTCAGGAGCAGACTGGTGAGGGATAGCACATGAGCGCCGATACGCTCCATCCCAACGCTTTCCAGGAGGTCCAGGCCGATGATCACGGCGGGGATGTTGAGGTAGTCGAGTGTGCCATCCTCGAATGCTTCCCCGGTTGTCTGGAGCAGGTGCAGTCGGTTTTGGGCCGAAACGAAGCGCACCGTCCCGCCGCCAAACCAGGGCCGTTGCAGGCGCGACAAAGCTTCGCGCCGAGCGATCAGCGCACCAACACCAGTGGGATAGCCAAACATTTTGTAAAACGATAGGCTGACGAAGTCGGGCTGGACTGTGCGTAGACTCAGGCGGTTGGTTGGCGCATAAGCGGCTGCATCCAGCAGCACGTCGTAGCCCATACTGTGAGCCAATTCCACCCAGTCCAGGGGGTGCTTGACGCCGGAAAAGTTGGACTGCGCCGGGTAGGCAAACAGATTGGGTTGGCTGCGATCCGCCCCAGAAAGGTAGCTCTCCACTACGGACCGGGGCACACGCAGCTCGGCGTCGAGCGGCACATAGCTCACGGATGCCCCTTTAGCCACTGCGAATTCCCGGATGCCGTTAACCGAGTTGTGATTGTCGGCGATCAGGACATAGCGCGACCCAGGCCGAAATGGGTAGCTCTCGCCGATCAGCTTCAGCGCCCCACTGGCATTAAGCGTAAAGACAACCAAGTACTCCTGAGGGTCAGCATCGAAGAACTGGAGGATACGTTGACGGGTCTTTTCGATGTGCTCTGTGCTGGCCAGGGAAGCAGGATTGTGTGAGTGAGGGTTGCCGTAGATTCCCCGGCGGAGCATCTCAGCATGTGTCCTGATCTGCGACTCGGCGTACAGCCCGCCTCCGGTATAGTCTAGGTAGACATGTTGGCTGGCATCCAACCGTGAGAACTCTCGCGTCCGAAATTCCTGTAGTATGTGGTCCATCTGGTCACTGTTCTCCATCAATCAGGGGATAGCCGCATGATATCAGACATCCAACTTTCTCCTTTCTCAAAAACAATCATAAACACGTGCTGTCGTTTTGACCACCCCGTGTGCGTGCGATATAATCTGCCACTACACGTTTCGGAGTGTGTTGGCAATCTGTTGCATGACGACCGCCCCACTACCTCGGGGCGGATAATTTGTAAATGCGAGGTTGATGTCATTATGCCAAAACGCACATGGCAGCCGAAGAAGCGTAAGCGCCTTCGCACTCATGGCTTTCGAGCTAGAATGAAGACTCGCGGCGGGCGAGCTGTGCTTCAAGCACGTCGAGCCAGAGGCCGCCACCAGTTGACGGTCAAAGCCAGGCATGTCAAGCGAGTCAACTGGAAGGGTTAAGCGTCTTGCGGAAAGTAATTGAATTACTTCTCGCATAAGTAGTTTCAACACCCACTCAGCCAAGGTGGAAACAGTGTTTCCCCGTGCGGTACGTCTCCAGCATTCAGAGGATTTTGAGGCAGTCCGCCGCATGGGGAAGCACTGGCGGGGAGAGATATTGAGCTTGGGCGTTTTGCCCAACCACCTGCCTCACGTCCGGTTCGGGTTGGTTGTCAGCCGCCGCATTGGCAAGGCCGCCATACGCAATCGCATCAAGCGACGCCTGCGCGCGGCCATACGGCACAGGTTGCCAGTCCTGACTGCCGGCTACGATGTGGTAATCATCGCTCACTCTCCGGCCTCCACGGCCTCCTATCATGTGCTGGAAGCTGTGCTGGTTGAGCTGCTGAGGCAGGCAGGGGTGTTAACAGGTAGTACACAACTATGAAGTACGTTGCAATGGGGTTGATCCGTCTATACCAGATCACGTTGTCACCGCTGCTGCCCCCTGCATGCCGTTTCACGCCTTCCTGTTCCCACTACGGTTACGAAGCCCTCAAACGGTTTGGTTTCCTGAAAGGGAGCTGGCTGACTCTCAAGCGCATTGCGCGCTGTCATCCCCTTGATCCTGGGGGCTACGATCCCGTTCCTGAGGAGTTTCATTTTTGACGACCCAACGACTACCCTACTGGCTAGTCACTGCTGTGCTGCTGACCGTTATCGTGCTACTGACAGGCTGCGGTAGTTCAAGCTCGCAGGCCATGATGACTGGGGCGAGCTGGCCTGGCGTCACTGTTGACGACGACACCATTTACATCGCCTTTTCCGCCCACGTATACGCCGTCGATCCCCAAACCAATGACGCCATCTGGGTATTCCCCACAGAAGCCCAGAGTACTGGCTCGTTCTTTGGATCTCCTGTCACATTCTACGCGGCACCCGCTGTACGCGACGATCTGGTCGTTGTCCTGGACTACAACAACACCATATATGGTCTGGATCGAGTCACTGGCGCTGAGCGTTGGACTTTCAAAGCCAATGGTCGCTTCATTGGTGGGGCTGTAATCAGCCAGAAGTACGTCTATGCCGGCGCTGCCGATGGGATATTATATGCCCTCGATCGCGAAAATGGCGCTGCCGCATGGACTTTCAAAGCAGATCGGGGCATCTGGGCAACACCGCTGCTCGATGAAGCCAGCCAGAGGCTTTACGTTACGTCACTGGATCGCCACCTGTATGCACTCGACGCTGAGAGTGGAGAGCTGCTATGGCAGTATCCAGCCGAGGGCGAGAGCAGTGATCCGCCGATGGGAGCGATCGTCTGTACACCAACCCTGCACGACGGCGTATTGTACTTTGGCAGCCTGAACAATATCTTGTATGCGCTGGACACTGAGACTCGCCAGGTCCTGTGGACTTACCCGACCGCCAACTGGGTGTGGAGCGCCCCCACCTTTGACGAGGCCAGCGGGCGGCTGATCGGTGGGGACCTGGACGGCCATGTCTTTGCCCTGGATTCGACTACAGGCGATCCGATATGGACTTTCGAGGCGGAGGGTCCAGTAGTCGGCGCTCCTGTACTAGGCGACCTGGCAAACGGAACACGTGTGGCCTATGTGACTTCTGTCGACACCTACCTGTACATCCTGAAGGTCGAGGATGGTACAAAGGCCGATACGCCGGTCAGCATCCAGACAGAGTTCACGACTCGTTTTCTCTTTGTATCCACAGGCACAGTTGAGCGGCCCATTCCAATCTATGCCCCTCCCGTTCTGTATGATGATCTGATCCTGATCCCTGCCAACCAGGGGGGCCGCCTGCTGATTGCACTGGACCGTGAGACGCTGTTGGAACGCGGGGGCTTTACCCCCCCCACGGGGAGATAGAACCACGCATGTGGAATACGCTTATCCTCGACCCGATGGTCAACCTCTTGATCTGGCTTTATGGGCTGCTGGGCAACAGCTACGTGCTTGCTCTACTGTTGTTGACCATCCTCATCAACCTGATTACTTGGCCGCTGACCTGGCAACAGCAGAAATCGGCAGCAGCCATGCAAGAGTTACAGCCGAAGCTCAAGAAACTCCAAGAGAAGTATAAAAACGAGCCTGAAGTACTTCAGCAAAAGACCATGGAACTGTATCGCGAGGAGAAGGTCAACCCGTTCGGGGGATGCCTGCCCACGCTGATCCAGCTCCCGATCCTGATTGGTCTATATCAGGCCCTGACTCGCTCGCTGGCAGCCTCTCCATTGCAGCTGATCGAGCTTTCTCAGCACATCTACCATCCGCTGCCCGCCTTGCTGAGCTGGTTGCCCAGCGCCACCTCCATGATCCCGCTGAACAACCACTTCTGGTACCTCAACCTGGCAAGCCCCGATCCGACCCCCATTCTGCCAATCCTGGTCGTTGTGTCAACCTGGTTCACCCAGAAGGTCATGACCCCCCCTAGCACCGATCCGCAGTCGCAGGCTATGAGCCGATCGATGCAACTCACAATGCCGTTGATGCTGGGCTTCTTTTCACTGACGCTGCCATCCGGCCTGTCGATCTACTGGGTCGTATCGGGACTTCTTCGCCTGGGCCAATACATGTTGATGGGTAAAGCCAGCCTCAAGAATCTGTTTGGCACCGAGGACGGCAGCTTCAGTTGGCGCGGTCTGTTGGGTATGCCCGCGGTGCCAGAGCCAGAGACAGTCAGGAGCAAGACCAGGCGCAAATCCAAATAGCCAAACCGAACAAACCTGCATCGCAGAGATCGACTTGCGAAGCAAGTTGACCAAGTGAGGTCGATTATGAATGGTGACAACGATGCTTTAAGGCCAGTTGATGTAACCGCCCCCACCTTAGAGGAAGCTATTGAGCGTGGCTTGAACCAGTTAGGGCTGGCCCGCAACGAAGTCATTATCGAGATCGTAGAGGAAGGTAGTCGAGGAGTGCTGGGTATGGGAGTGCGCGACGCAGTTGTGCGTCTGACGCCGCTGCGTGCGCCCACGCCTCCACCTCAGAGCATGCCTGTTGCCCAGGCCGTTGGAAAGGGCGGGGAGAGTACGGAGGAAGAGGCCGCCGTTGCAAGCGCAGTCCTGTCTGAACTGTTGGCCCACATGCGGATCAAGGTCACCGTGCAGGTCGAGCGTGCTCAGTCTGAAGCACCTGAGGAGGACGCTCCCTGGGTGCTTAACATCCACGGAGCCGATCTGGGAGTCCTGATCGGGCGCCGAGGAGAGACACTTAACGCCTTGCAGTACATTACCCGCCTGATCGTCAGCCGCGAAATCCAGCGTCGCGCCAACATCGTGATCGACGTGGAAGGATACAAGTCTCGCCGTGAGGACTCGCTACGTAACCTGGCACATCGCATGGCAGCTCAAGCCAAAAGGCTAGGGCGCACTGTGGCACTTGAGCCTATGCCACCTAACGAGCGGCGCATCATTCACATCGCCCTGCGCGACGACAACACGGTAACCACCGAGAGTGTTGGGACGGGAGATCAGCGCAAAGTAACCATCATCCCTGTCCGAGGGTCAAGCCGGTAAGCTCTGACAGGTCTAGAAGAGGGGTGCGCCGTGCGCCCCTTTTTTGCCGGGTACAGGGCTGTGCATGTCAGACATCGACTACCTGATTGTCGGCCACGTCTGTAAGGACCTGACTCCCGGCGGTCCACGTCTGGGTGGCACAGTGACCTTCGGCGCATTGACGGCCAATGTGCTGGGCCTGCGAGTGGGGGTCGTGACCAGCGCACCAGACAGCATGCAATCGCTGCTCGCGCCGCTTCGGGTTGTTAACATGGAATGTGTTCCCTCCGATCACCCTACCACCTTCGAGAACGTCTATACGCGGGCGGGCCGTTTGCAGTCTATCTCCAGCCGGGCAACACCACTGACTCTCGACCATATCCCGGCGAAGTGGCGCAGAGCGTCGATAGTCCACCTGGCGCCGGTCGCCGACGAGGTCGCTCCGTCGTTGGCCTGGAGTTTTCCCGGCGCCCTGATCGGTGTGACACCCCAGGGCTGGATGCGCCAGTGGGACAGCGCAGGCCGCGTGTCCTACTGTCGCTGGCCAGACGCCACCTCTGTGCTTCGCCATGCCAGCGCCACTGTGCTGAGCATCGAAGACGTGCAGGGTGACGAGACGCTGGTTCAGGAGTATGCCCGCCAGGCTGCCATTCTGGTGGTGACACGCGGCGCACAAGGATGTACATTGTTTGTGCGGGGACAGATGTACCATCTCCCAGCCCCTCAGGTGAACGAGGTAGACCCGACTGGCGCAGGGGACATCTTCGCGGCAGCGTTCTTTGCCCACCTAAGGGCAACCAGCGATCCTGTGGCCGCGGCCAGATTTGCCACCTTACTGGCTAGCGACTCGGTGACGCGCTCCGGGCAGGATAGCATCCCTTCAGCACCCACGGCGGCGGCTATCCTGGCAGGCTTTGGAACATGCACGGAAACGGGAGGACCTGATGTCTGAACACGCTGCTCTGGTCCGAGAAAAGCTTGACCAGGCTGTCGCCATCCTCAACGAGCAACAAGTGGATGCCTGGATGACGTTCGTCCAAGAGACTGCTCTTGCGCCCGATCCTAGCCTAGACCTGATCCTCAATGCAGATGTAGTGTGGCTGTCTGCCTTCATCCTCACCCGCGACAACCGACGAATTGCCATCGTCGGCTATCACGACGCTGAGATGGTCCGCAGCATTGGAGGTTACACCGAGGTCATCCCCTACGTAGAGGGCATCCGCAGCGATCTGGTGAGGGTGTTGCAGGAGATCAACCCCCGCCAAATTGCCCTCAACTACTCCGAGAGCGATATGGCAGCAGATGGACTGGGACATGGTCTGATGCTCCTTTTGCAGCGCACCCTGAACGGCACCGACCTGATTGAGCGGTTCGTCTCCGCTGAGCGCATCGTCAGCGCACTGCGTGGCCGCAAGTCGCCCACTGAGGTCGAACGCATCAAGGTGGCCATCGCTACCACTCAGCGCATCTTCCAACAAGTGGGCCGTTTTGCCAAGCCCGGCATGAGTGAGGTCGAGATCGCAGATTTCGTCCACAGCTATCTCACCAGGCACGGCCTGGGCACGGCGTGGGATTGGCAGTACTGTCCCATTGTCTCATGTGGGCCTGACTCACCTGTCGGGCACAGCAGGCCGCAGCCACAGTATACTATTCGGCCCGGCGCTTTGCTTCACATGGACTTTGGTGTGAAGGAAAATGACTACTGCGCCGATCTCCAGCGCGTGTGGTACGTCCGGCGCAGCAAAAGCGATCCGCTGCCGGAGCCTGTCAGCCGGGCATGGGCGGCTGCCCATCGTGCGCTCATCGCCGGCTTTGATGCGCTCAGGCCAGGCATGCAGGGCTGGCAGGTCGACGAAGTGGCCCGTTGTACGCTAGTTGAATCGGGTTACCCTGAGTACCCCCACGCTTTTGGCCATCACGTGGGACGCAGGGGGCATGATGGGGCTACGATCCTCGGCCCACGTTGGGAGCGCTATGGCGACACGCCTTACGGCGTGGTTGAGGCAGGCAACGTCTTTGCCATTGAGCTAGGTGTCGAGGTTGAGGCATATGGTTACATCGGACTTGAAGAAAATGTCGTTGTGACCGACAATGGAGCACAATGGCTTTCGGATCCGCAAACCGACCCGTGGTTGCTCTGAGAGAGGAATTGCCCCGTCCCCGTCAGTCTGTATGATGCACGGAGCAACCCAAAGGTGAAGATCGGTTTCGGCGTGGGGTATCATTGCAGGCAACACCTCTCGACGGGGTCACATCCTGCTGTCGAGATGGCGAGGAGGCACCTTACCTATGACCTCGAAGGAACCAGAAGTGAATCAGCAGCACAACGAGGCTCACGAGAGACAGGGAAGCACTACCCAGGTCCCTCTTGTCCCCCCTGGCCTGACACGTTCCAGATCGCTCGACCTCGATCCGGCGCAATTGAGGAACAAGTCAAACGAAGAACTGATCGACATTATCCTGGCCCTGGCAGGTGAGTTGAAAGTCCGGACCATGAAGGACACAGCGCAGGTCAGCAGGGCCGACGTTCCGGTTTCGTTCCGGGAAGTCATGGCTACCGAGGTTGAGAAGTTCGTTCGGCTGCCGTTGATGCCGACCAAAAAACCTCTCGAAGTGGAAGAGACAACTTGGCGTATTATCCTGATCAGCTCAAACCCCAATCATCGGCCCATTGGGCTGGAGTTTGGTGAAGATATCACCCTTGGGCGCAAAGTTGGGGATGCTATCCCTGATCTGGACCTGAACGATTACAGCGCCATGGATTACGGTGTCTCAAGGCGGCACGCACTGTTGCGGCCTGAAAAGGATCGATTGCTCTTGTTCGACCTGGGCAGCAGAAATGGCACCTTCTGCAACGCTGTGAGGGTTGTGCTGGGGGCGCCTCAGGGAGTGAGAGACGGAGATACCATCGCCTTTGGCAAGCTGAATTTCAAGGTTAAGATCGTCAGCAGCCCCGAGCGACGAGAGGGAAGCAACGAGGCTTCCAAGCCACACACCCATCTATGATGGCCGACACCGTCCTCTACCATGGTGTCATCCACACTCAGGTCGAGGCACAGCCGGTCGTGCCTGCCGTAGCAGTTCGTGGTAACACCATTATGGCTGTGGGCAGCGATGCCGAAATGCGGGCGCTGCTTGCGCCCGGTGGTGAGGCCATCGATCTGGAAGGTCGTTCGGTCATTCCCGGCCTAGTGGATGCCCATGTGCATCTCTCGTGGTATGCCCGCTTCCTGCACCAGGTCGATCTGACACAGGCCCGTTCGGCGCAGCATGCTGCTGAGCTTGTCGCCGAGGGGGCGCGCCATGTTCCGCCCGGCACATGGATTCGAGGACACGGTTGGGCGCAGGACCGGTGGGCCGATCGCGCCTTTCCGACCGTCTCCCAGCTTGATGCTCTGATTCCTGATCATCCTGTTTACCTGGAGGCCCAGTCTGGGCACGCGGCGTGGGTCAATTCGCAGGCACTGAGCCTAGCCGGCGTGTCGGCTCGAACCGACGCCCCCCCTGGCGGCAGGCTTGCTCGCGACGAGTCGGGCAACCCCACCGGAGTACTGTTCGAGTCGGCTATGGAGCTGGTCAGCCGCATCATCCCGGAGCCTACTCCTGAGGAGCTGGCTGGGCAGATCGAGGAGGCCATTCGACGCGCCCACCGTGGAGGGTTGACGGGCGTACACGATTTCGATGGGCCGCTGGCATTCCAAGCTTACCAGCTTCTCCGACAGCAGGGCCGTCTGTCGCTACGCATTGTGAAAAGCATTCCTGTGGAGATGCTCGATCGTGCAATAGCTATGGGGTTGCGAAGCGGGTTTGGCGACGACTTCTTGTGTCTGGGTGGGGTCAAGATTTTTGCGGATGGCGCACTTGGCCCCCGGACGGCATGGATGTTCCAGCCATACGAAGGTGAGCCGGACAATTATGGCATGAGCACTACCGATCCAGAGGACATTCATGAGCAGGTTAGCCGAGCAAGCGCAGCAGGGTGGCCATCGGCAGTACATGCCATAGGTGACCGGGCAGTGCACGAGGTGTTGAATGTCTTCGAGGATGTCCGAGCCGAAGAAGCTGCACGCGGCGTGGCACCCGACCAGATCCGTCATCGCATTGAGCACGTCCAGATCGTCCACCCCAATGACACGGGTCGCCTGGGACAACTGAGGGTGATCGCTTCAATGCAGCCCAACCATGCCATCTCTGACCTTGCCATGGCCGACCGGTACTGGGGCGATCGTGCGGAGCATGCCTATGATTGGCGGGGACAGGTCGAGGCAGGGGCTGCGCTTGCCCTGGGCAGTGATGCTCCCGTCGAGCCAATTGAACCGCTGCCTAACATTCAGGCGGCAGTGACGCGCCGCCGCGCCGATGGATTCCCTGGCCCGGCAGGCTGGCGTTCCGGCCCCGATGGGCGGAGGCGGCTAAGCGTGGACGAGGCGGTGGGTGGCTTTACCCTCGGACCTGCTTATGCCAGCGGCACAGAAGACCGGCTTGGCAGATTGGCGCCCGGCTTCTTGGCGGATTTGGTAGTCCTGGAGCGGGACATCTACACCTGCGATCCAATGGACATTGGCGGCACGGCTGTGTTGGGCACGATGGTCGGCGGAGTGTGGGTTCATCGCCTCTTTTAAATCTTTCGCCGGCAGAAGCCCCTGGTCCCCTCTTCAGTGAAGCCTGGGGTTTGCCTGAAGATGCCTCGGCCAACCGCCTGAACGTCTTCTCATAATGAAGCATCATCGGAGCAGCCATGCGCAATGCATCCAGGACGTTCATGTTGATCATGGCCTACATTGCCTTCATTGGCCTCGGCCTTTACGATGGGCTGCTGGGTGTGGCGTGGCCGTCGATCCGGCAGACTTTCCACGTATCGCTCGACTCAGTAGGACTGATCCTGGCAGCAGGGACAACAGGCTACATTCTTTCGGGCTTGAGCAGCGGGCGGTTGTCGTCCGATGTAGGAACCGGGCCACTGCTGCTGATAGGCACTCTGCTGAGGGTTGTCGGAATGGTGGGCTTCGCGCTCTCACCCGCCTGGTGGGGCGTGGTCCTATCGGTGCTGCTGGTGGGCTTGGGTGGAGGGAGCATCGACGCAGGGTTGAACACCTACATCGCAACTCACCACAGCCTCAGCCGCCTGAACTGGCTTCACGCCAGCTTTGGCATTGGCATCACACTCGGTCCCCTGCTGATCACAGCCATCCTCGGCATGGGTTTGTCGTGGCGCTGGGGTTATAGTCTGGTGGCCGTGTTGCACGGCGCACTCGCGTTGGTCTTTGCCCTCACGCTGAGCCGTTGGCAAGCCAGACCCGGCACGGCCCAGGTCAGCTCCGGTCAGCCTGCCCGGACAAGGGCCCGTGATACCCTGGCTCTGCCAGCAGCCTGGGTAGGCATTGGCCTTTTCATGGTCTACACGGGCACAGAAGTTGCGGCAGGGCAATGGACATACACTCTCCTCACCGAGTCTCGATCGGTCAGTGAAAACATCGCCGGGTTGTGGGTCGGCATTTACTGGGGCAGTTTTACTGTGGGACGGGTGCTGTTTGGTTTTGCAGTGGACCAGATCAACCCACTATGGCTGATCCGGGTGGGGATGCTGGGAGCAGCGCTGGGCGCTGCCCTGATCTGGTGGAACATGGCGAACGAAGTCAGTTATGCTGGGCTAGCCCTGATGGGTTTTTCGCTGGCGCCGATCTTTCCCACCCTGGTTTCGATGACGCCCTCTTGGCTGGGAGCCGATCACGCAGCCAACGCCATAGGTTTTCAGGTTGGAGCGGCTGGCCTGGGAGCGGCAGCTCTGCCAGGGCTGGCTGGCGTGCTGGCCGAGCACACTAGCCTGGAAGCCATCGGGCCATTCCTGCTGGCCGGATCGGCGCTGATGTTGGCGCTTCACGAGGTTGCTTCCTCAGCCTCGCGGCAGCGATCTCTTGCATAGCTCTCGCATCGAAAGCTACAATAGGTTAACCGATTAAAGCCCATAATTGCATAACCATCGAGGAGAGCAGCATGACTCCCGGCCCGGACGTGATCCTGCCCCCCCAGACGATCACCTGTACTGTGGCGTTGGAACCTGCCTATAACGCCCTCGCCAGCCTGTGGATGTTGGATAAGGCCAGGGAGTTTTCAGGTTTAGGCGAGTGGGTGATCCAGACAGCCAGCTCATTGACGCCAGTTCAGGCGCACACCAACCGACTGATCTTCGAGGGTCTGTACGACGTGGTGGTCATCTTCGAGCCTGGCACACGCTGGGCGCAATTCTCGGAGTATGTGGAGCGCCTGGCATCCAGCGATCCCGTCCGATTGCGGGATCGGGCGCTCATCCGGCTGATTTGCCGCACCATTCCATGCGACAATCGTGGCTTGCCAGTTTCAAACACCGAAGCGCCTGCCCCCGCCCTGTTGCTCGCTGACAGGGTCGCTTACCTGGATCTGATCCAGAGAGCCATGCCTGGTCAACAGATAGACATCGACCTCCACGCCGAGGCGCATGGCCTGCTCAACGATCCTCCTACCATGATGGATCTGGTCGTCACCCATCTTCGTGCGCTATGGCAGGATCATCTGGCAGTGGAGTGGGATCGTCAACTGCCGCTACTCCACGAGGTTGTGGATGCCTCCCAGCGTTTCAACTACCTTGACATGACTGTTTTGGAGGCGATCCGAGCGGTCACGGGCCGTGAGCTTACAGCTATTCCAAGCCCAACCTACATGCAGACCGTCCAGCGGCTGATCTTCTTGCCATCGGCGCACATCGGCCCTTACCTGGTCTTCTTCTACAGCGATGGCGTGGCCTACATCGTGTTTGGGGTGCGAACACCGGAAGGGACACCGATCGCGTCTGCGGCCCTCAGCCGGGCGCAGTTGATGAACCAGCTCAACGCCCTGGCCGACGACACTCGCCTGCACATTCTGGAGCTGGTAGGTGAGCGAGGAGAGATGTTTGCCCAGGATATCATCCTCTCCCTCGACCTGAGCCAGTCTAGCGCCTCGCGGCACTTGCGGCAGCTCACCGCGGCAGGCTTTCTGAGCGAGCGTCGCCGGGATGGCGCGAACAAGGTCTACAGTCTGAACATCGACTGCCTCGAAGAGATGATTCGCTCGCTGTCAACGCTTCTGCTGGGCAAGTAACCGACTGAAGAAGCCGACGCATCCAGCCAGCCTTTCATTGCGCTAGGAGTGTTGCGGGGATGTCCGCCGAATGTTAGACTCCTCAGCAGTCCACGGCAAATCGTGTTCCATCCCCAGGAGCAAGAGAGTATGGCCTCACAGGCCCTCTACCGTAGATGGCGTCCAATGGCCTTTGAGGAGGTCATCGGGCAGGAACATGTCACATATACTCTGCGCAACGCGCTGACGAGTGGGCGCATCGGTCATGCTTATCTGTTTGCAGGCCCACGTGGCACTGGCAAGACGACCATGGCCCGCCTCCTGGCTAAGGCTGTGAACTGCCTGCATGAGGACCTAGCAACGCGCCCGTGCAACACCTGTGCTTATTGTGTAGCTGTGAATGAGGGGCGCTTTCTTGACCTGATCGAGATCGATGCAGCCTCCCACACTGGGGTGGATGACGTGCGGGAGCTGCGCGACCGAATCGCATTTGCGCCCAATGAGGGCCAGTACAAAGTCTACATCATCGACGAGGTCCACCGTTTCTCCGGTGCGGCTTTCGACGCGCTGCTCAAGACCCTTGAGGAACCTCCTGCCCATGCTGTCTTTATTCTGGCCACTACGGAGATCCACAAAGTACCGCAGACGATCAAGTCGCGCTGCCAGCGCTTCGACTTTCGACGCATTCCACTCAATCAGATTGTGGGACGGCTTCAGATGATCCTGGACAGCGAAGGCATCCAGGCCGAGCCAGCTGCTCTGGAGTTGATCTCCCGACAGGCGACCGGCTCGCTAAGGGATGCTATCAGTCTGTTGGACCAATTGATCGCTGAGCCAGGGGAGATGTTGACCCTCGATCTGGCCCAGGCCATCCTCGGCACGGCAAGCAGCCAGACAGTGCGTGACTTGGGAGCGGCACTGATCGCCGGAGACACGGCCAGCGGGATAGCGCTCATCAACCAGGCCATCGAGCAGGGAATCGACGCGCGTCAGTTGGCCAATCAGATGGTCGATCACCTAAGGCGGTTGATGCTGGTCCAGATGGGCGGCCACGATCTAGTTGCCCTAGAACTTATGCCCGACGAACTAGCGGCTGTCGCCGAGCAGGCTGGACAGATTCCCAAGCGGGCATTGCTCGATGCACTGGACGCCTTTACCAAGGCAGCCTCCGATCAGCACAGTGGGTGGCAACCGCAGTTGCCTCTTGAGATGGCTTTCGTGCAGAGCATCGAATCCCTGTACGCCCCAGATCACGAGGTGCGCTCCGACGCTGCCCCGGCGGCTGCGCCCGCCAGGCCGCCCGCCCTATCTGTGCCGTCCAGTCAGCCGGAACCTGTGCAACAGCCTGGCCCCACACCCAGCACAGCGCCGGCCAAGGACTTGGTCGTTCCGGCAGAGGTACACAAGCGTTGGCCAGAAGTGCTTCGGCTGGCTCGTCAGTCTGACTTGGCAGTCGAAGCGCTGCTCAAGTCGGGGAAACTAGTCAGTGTAGAGGGCGATACAGTCCTCTACCAGATGCCCAGCGACCTTCTACTGCGCAAGATCGGAGATCCACAGAACCTGGAGCTAATTGAGCGCATTCTGCAGCAAGTGTTTGACCAGCCGCTTCGCTTCCGGTGCAAAATTCAGACAGCGCCGGGCAGTTCACCTTCACGCGACGTGGAAGATCTGTTAGCCAGCGACAGCCTGATCTCGTTTGCCGTCAATGAATTGGGCGGCAGCGTCAAGTCAGTGGAAGACAGTGAGGAGTAAGACACTTTGAGCAAGAAGAGAGGTCCTCATCCCCGCGCGATGCGCTCATCGGCAGGTGGCGGAGGTATGGCCAACCTGGCCCGTCAGATCCAAGCCATGCAGGAGGAGATGGTCAAGGCACGCGA
Source organism: Anaerolineae bacterium (assembly GCA_034435375.1). Classification (GTDB taxonomy): domain Bacteria; phylum Chloroflexota; class Anaerolineae; order Aggregatilineales; family UBA3940; genus DAOTXR01. The sequence continues at coordinate 103,762 of DAOTXR010000044.1, read as the reverse complement.
GGCACTGGCCGATGAGACCCTCGAGGTTACAGCAGGTGGCGGCATGGTCACAGTGGTGATCGATGGCCACCAGCGCATCCGATCCATCGCCCTCAAACCGGAGGTGGTGGACTCAGAAGACGTGGAAATGCTCCAGGACCTGCTGCTGGCCGCACTCAATCAGGCCATCGAACAGTCACAGGCTATGGCTGCCGAGCGACTGGAAAGGGTGACCGGCGGTCTCAACATTCCAGGACTGCCGGGGATGTGATTAACCATGAGCAAAGCTGTTCCTGCATCAGTCACACGCCTGATCGACGAGTTTTCGCGCCTGCCAGGGATCGGCCCTAAGACAGCCGCTCGCCTCACCTACTACCTGCTGCGTGCGCCGGACGAACAGAGCCTCAGCCTGGCCGAGGCCCTGCGCAGCCTGAAAGAGTCGACGCGCTACTGCTCGGTGTGCTTCAACATCACAGAGCAGGACCCGTGTGAGGTCTGTTCGGATGCAGGGCGAGATGCGGGCTTGATCTGTGTGGTTGAGGAGCCGCTGGATGTGATCGCCGTTGAACGAGCGACCAACTATAGAGGCCGTTACCATGTGCTCCACGGGGTGATTAACCCGATGGAGGGCATCGGGCCGGATCAGTTGCGCATCAGAGAATTGCTCGAGCGCGTCGAACGGACTGCCATCCGTGAAGTCATTTTGGCGACCAACGTTGGGTTGGAGGGCGATGCGACGGCGATGTACATTCACCAGCGACTGCGCGGCAAGGTCCGTCTGACGCGGCTGGCACGCGGTCTGCCTGTCGGGGGCGATTTGGAGTATGCGGACAGCGTGACGTTGTCTGGGGCGCTAGAGGGACGCCGGGAGATGGATATGGAGTAATCATCTCGTCGCCGATTGATCCTTGTCCAACAGTGTAGATGTTGCTATGATCGATCCAAGCCCCCGTGGCTCAACGGACAGAGCGATGGCCTTCGAAGCCAGAGGTTGCAGGTTCGAATCCTGCCGGGGGCATTGACAGCGTGAAAATGAACCTTTCTACCCCGTGGAACGAGTGCCGCTTACTTACGCTCTGTGAGTGACTTTTCGGCCTTTCCACTGAGGGCCACCATCGCAGAAGTGCCACCACAACGATTGTGCAGCAATGACTGTCAGGAGAACAACTGAGACAGGCAACAGCAGCGCATCAATGGCTCGCTGGTGTGTTGTCACTGCGGTGAGTGCCCGCACTCCTACTCCCAGCGCAATCATGGCCAGAGGAAACCACGGCCAGCCAGGCCCCATGTTCACAGCCCAGCCCGCCGCTAACCACAGCCAGGGCATCAGGAACAGCATCCAGTGGAACGCTGCCGACAGGAGCAGCCAGGCTGGTTGGTTTGCATGTCCAGCCAGAATGTTTTTGGCAAACCCCGCACGGACCTCTCGCCAGCTCCTGTACATTCGCCCGCCGATCAGCCGATGACCATCAGCCATCACTAGCCGCAGATGCTTGCGTTTGGTCTCCCATGCCAGCCCGACATCTTCTATGATGTTGGCCCGCACGACAACATGGCCGCCGATCTGGTCATAAGCGGGACGACGGAAGACAAGGCACTGTCCATTGGCGGCAGCGAAGACTGGCCAAGGGATGTATCGCACGGCTAGCTCAGGCAGGTAGGCCATGACAACAAATGTCATCATCGGCACGACCAGCCGCTCGGTCCACGTGTGTGTAGCTTGAGTCGGCCAGACGGCCAGCAGATCGGCACGGGTTCGATCTGCCAGCGCCACGACAGCCATAAGTGCCCCCGGCTCCCAACGCACGTCTGCGTCAGTAAAGACCAACACCTCGCCGTCTGCCAACTGCGAAAGCTGGTGACAGGCCCAGTTCTTGCCCAACCATCCCTCAGGCAGTGGTTCGCCCGACACGACCCTCAGGCAGGTATTGCCTGCTGCTGCCTCAAGCGCTCGATCTGCTGTCCCATCGGTTGAGCCATCGTCCAAGACGATAACCTCGTAGTTGGGGTAATCCTGTCTGAGCAGGTGTGCCACTGTCTCGCTGATCTTGTCAGCCTCGTTGCGGGCCGGGATCAGCACTGAGACACGCGGGGATATACGTCTTGTAGGAAGACGACCCAGGCGTGGGAAGCTTAGGGTATTCATCACACTGATCAGCGTGATGAGGATCAGCACACCCAGTGCTATCGTCCACACGGCGATCATCGTGTTCTGCTTACTATCCGCAGCAACCATGGCCGAATGCCTGGAGGCTGCTGGAGGTCGTGGCGGTGCTTCCAGACGATCAACGCCAGATTGGCCAACCACACTGCCACGAATGCCGGAGATTGGCTACTGTAATATAGCAGCACGAAACCGCCGAAACTGAGCATTGTAATGAAAGCCGACCAACCGCTGACCACAAACACGCTGAACAGCAGAGGCAGCAGTAACCCCAAAATCAGCGGCCCAACGAACCCTGTTAGTCCTGTCCACACGCCAAAGGTCACCGCAACGGCCTTGCCGCCCCGGAAACTTAACCAAGGGGAGTAGGCATGCCCGATGATAGGAGCCAGTGCCACAGGGACGATTTCCCAACCTTCCAACCGGGCGAAGAAATAAGCCAGGCCGACAGGAACTGCACCCTTGAAGTAATCCAGAAGCAAGGCCGGAATGAACCAGCGCCAGCTGGCCGCCCTCATGACATTGGTTGCCCCGGGGTTATGATCGCCGTACTCGCGTATGTCAACGCCAATCGCCAGGTAGCCGATGAGAACCGAAAATGGGATTGAGCCACACAGAAATGCTACTAAAGTCCAGAGAACGACATTCATTGCCTCAACTCATCTGCCCAGCCCCATATGGCAAAGGCACCCATCCCCACAAAACCCACCAACGCAGGGCCAGGCTGACCCCAGAACACACCCAGTGCAATGGCTTGCATCAGCCATGTCACACTGTAGATCGCCATAAGCCTGGGACGCTGGAGATTGGTGGGGCGGACAACCAAGGTGATCACGGCAGCCGACAACCACCAGCCCGCAAAATTAACCCAGGGAATGCCAAAGTATCCTTTGGGGCTATCCCAGACCCACAGGCCGTGTGCTACCATCTGAGGATCGAGGTACAGGTCCCAGGCAGCAAACACGAGTCCGGCCAGGACGGCCAAAACGCCAAAATACCACTGCCCCAGCCTGTCGCGTTGCCTGATCAAGATTGCCTCAGCGACGGCCCAGGCTGGAATGAGCATCATGGTCCATGCAAGGGGTATCAGCAGAGGGACGCCGCCCAACTGTGGCTGAAGTGCATCTGTGTACTCATAGTGCCCGAAGGGAAAGCCGGTGGCCAAGCCGATCGCCTCAACGGCCCACGTACCGACGAGAATGACGCCCAAAGTGGCTGCCATTCGCCTAGCAGGCCATCCTCCAGTCTGCGCCGCCAGCGTCGTGGTCACGTGCGCCAATACCCCCAGCGTGGCCATCAGCGGGAAGACATTCTCGCCAACCAACCACACAACCAGCGGGGTGGCGAACATCGCGCCCATCCATAGCGCCAACGAAACCGCCCATGCCGTTGCGGAACGGACATGAAACGCCCACGTCCAGCCAGGGGTGAGACGAAACCAGCCCCCCCTGACCTTTGGCAGCACAGGTCTTGCAGCCAGACTCTCTGCGTCCTTGTACGACCGCTCCTCCATAGAGTTTATCTCTGGCCTACTGTGGCCTATCATTCCGAGTGGAACCACTCACTTCACGACCAGAACACCTTCCAGGCAGATTTAGCTACCAGGCCAAGCTTCTGGAGGCGAGTCGAACCCGCGCGGCGAGTGAACACGTTGTAGCCGCTGCGCCGAATATCGGTCAGGATGGCACGGTAGATCTCCAAGCCGCTCATCACCCCTAAACGTCCTATGTGCAGTAGACCGATGCTCTGCCGCGCCTGGGCGTAGTAACGCTCAGTGCGTTCGAACTCGAACTCAAGCAGATCAACAAGCTGTGGGGTGATCCACCCTGCTGACAGATCGGCTTCACTGTAGTCAAAACGATCGAGGTCCTCTTGCGGGATATAGACTCGACCGATCCTCCAGTCATAGCCAACGTCTCGCCAGAAATTGCTGAGCTGCATGGCAATCGAGAGGCTGTCCGCTCCTGGCAATGCATCGGAGATCGTGTACGGTGAGCGCACTCCTAAGATGTAGGTCATGGCACGCCCGACCGGGATGGCGCTGCCATCCATGTAATGCAACAGGTCGTCAAAAGTCGGGAAGCGAGTCACCACCAGGTCTTCTTTCATCGCCCGGAAGTAGGCCGCCATGGTTTCACGTGGAATGCCACACTCAATGGCCGTGTTCAGGTAGGCCCGCATCACAGGGTCAGGGCTGTCACCGATTTCAAAGGCCCGCCAATAGGTCTGCTCCCAGTCCTCAATGGCTGCCAGAGGCGACTCAAAGCCGTTGTGAGATACGTCAACGCGGTCATCGCCCACGCGCATCAGCGCATAGAGCGCCTCGACATGGTGTCGTCTGCTGGCAGGCAGGAATGCGCTGGCAAACGAGTAGTTATGGCTGGCAGCACGCATAATCTGTCGGCAGGCTGCATAGTCTTGGCAGGAGGCGATGCCAGTCCGAGACTCCATTGGGGGGAGGGTAGTAAGCACCGCTTGCCGATCGTTTACAACCATTCCTGCACGATCCTTTCAGTGACCAATTGAGAGGAGATCATGACCATTGGCATTCCAATACCAGGATATGTGCTCTGCCCTACAAAGTAGAGACCCTCGATGTCATAAGCCTTGTTGTGTGGGCGGAAGTAGGACGATTGAAAAAAGCCCTGTGAGAGCGAACCGAAGGCTGTGCCCTGTGTGGCATTGATGTCGTTCAGCCAGTCAGTTGGCCTGTAGTCGCGCTCCCACACGATGTGCTGTCTAATCTCAGGATCTACGATGCGCTCAAGCTGGTCGAGCAGTTTGCGGCGCACGGCAGGTGCTGCCTCATCCCAATCAATATCGGCTTCCAGGTTTGGCATAGGGGCCAGCACATAGAGCAGGGTGTGGTTTGCTGGGGCCAGGCTCGGATCGGTGACGGTAGGAGCACTTAGGTGAAAGGAAGGCTCTTCTGGAAGCGTCTTGGTCTTGAAGATCGCATCAAGGTTGGCTTGATAGTCCTGTGAGAAGTAAAGCGCCTGGTGTCGCAGATGCGGATACGTTCTGTCGATCCCCAGGTACAGAATATAGCCGGAGCAGGCATACTTCAGATGATCCAGGCGACGATCGGAATAATGTCTGCGGTGCAGGCCATCGATTAATCGGCGATAGGTATAGGGGAGATCGGCATTGGAAACCACGATGTCGGCGCGGAACTGCTCGCCTGACTCGAGGCGTACGCCCCGCACACGCTCATTTTCGATGCAGATGTGCTCGACCGGGGCGCTGGTTCGAACTTCAACCCCCATTTCAGTGGCCAGCGCCACCATATCTTCGACGACGCTGTAAATGCCACCCATGGGGAACCACATGCCGAGCACCAGATCGGCATAGGTGATCAGGCTGTACATAGCAAGAGCTTCAAACGGTGAAAGCCCCAGAAACATCGAATGGAACGAAAAGGCCTTAGTCAGCTTGTCATGCTGGTGGAAGAAGCTGGCCACTTGGCGATACAGGTTTTGGTAAGCGCGGGTCTGCACAAGGCGCAGAATAGCCCTGGGGTTCGCCAAGTCAGTCACCCTACGATAGTTACGGTCAACGAAAGCCATGCCAAGCTCATATTTTCTGGCGCTTTCACCGAGAAAGCGGAACAGCCGCTCGGCGGAGCCAGGCTCTATCTTCTCAACTTCCTGAGCCAAGCGGGGCATGTGGCTGTAAAGATCGATGTGAGTGTCGTCGTGAAAGTAGATACGGTAGTTGGGATCGAGCTGGACAAAAGTGAGGCGCTCGTTGATGTTCTGCCCAATCGAGCGATACACCTCGTCGAAAGCGTCCTTCATGACCAGAATGGTTGGCCCCATATCGACACGGAAGCCGTCTTCCTCGATGACGTTGCTGCGCCCCCCAGGACGCGGCTGCTTTTCGAGCACTGTCACGTCGAAACCCCGGCGCCGTAGTTGCAGGGCTGTCGCCAGCCCGCCCATCCCCGCACCGATCACCACCACACGTTTCATCTGGATGCCTCGCAGTTCTCATAGGCTGCTCGATATGAATGTATCGTTTTTGTATATCGTTTGCAATATGTTTGCCGATCAACTGACGCCGCAAGATGAAGCTATGAAGCTGTCAACTCTTTGTGTTCCACGGTTGACATCGATCAAAACCTTGTGTTACACTTCTGCGTAACAATAAGCACATCACACCAACGGCGAGGAGTGAGAGGAGTAGGCAGGAGACCGACGGTTCAACCATCGGTCTAGCGCCAGATAGAGAAGGACAGGCCACAGGCTGGAAGCCTCCGCTGTCGCACCTGCCGAAGGTCGCTCATGAGCCAACATGCCGAACAGCATGCCGCGAGGCATGCTCAGTAGGTGTGTTTCGGGTCGCGCCCGTTACCGCGCGCAGAGTGCTGTGCAGAGAGCGCGAGGTCTTGGCACAGAACTAAGGTGGTACCACGAAAGGATGGCCCCTTTCGCCCTTAGCGGCGAAAGGGGCTTTGGTGTTGTGCAAATTACGAGAGGGATGGTACACGTGTCGGCAGTTGAGGACAGTGTTGATGGTCTAGGTCAACGGCGGCTGTGTGTGTGCCCTGCGATCCACATCAGATGAGAAGATAGGAAGCGAAAATGGCAATCCAAGCGAAAGAGATGCCCAAAACCTACGACTTCAAGGCAACTGAGCAGCGGCTTTACCAGTGGTGGTGGAAGAACGGTTGGTTCAAGCCAGAAATAGCCGGACCGGATGCCCAGCCTTACGTGATCAGCATCCCCCCGCCCAATGTAACCGGCGCACTGCATCAGGGTCACGCTTTGTTTGTGGCTCTCGAGGACATGATGATCCGACACGCCCGCATGAAGGGCTATGCGGCGCTATGGGTCCCAGGCTCCGATCATGCCGGGATCGCCACGCAACTCCAAGTGGAGAAGATGCTGCGGGATGAAGGCACCAGCCGCGAAGCCGTGGGACGTGAGGAGTTTCTGCGCCGTACCTGGGAATGGAAGCACAAGTATGGAGGACGGATCGTTGAGCAACTTCGGCGGCTGGGGGCGAGTTGCGATTGGGACCGTGAGCGCTTTACCCTCGACGAGGGCCTCAGCCGTGCCGTGCGCGAGGCGTTCGTGTCCTGGTACGAGCAGGGGCTGATCTACCGCGGTACGCGCATGATCAATTGGTCACCCAACCTACAGACTGCTGTGAGCGATCTGGAAGTGGAGCGTGTCGAGGAGCAGGGTACACTGTACTACTTCAAGTACAAACTCAAGGAAAGCCACGAGTACATCCCGGTGGCGACGACACGCCCAGAGACCATCCTGGGTGACACAGCGGTGGCTGTGCACCCCTCTGACGAACGCTATAGTCGATATGTCGGTAGGACGGCCATCGTGCCGATTCTCAATCGTGAGATCCCAGTGATCGCTGACGAGTACGTGGATGTGGAGTTTGGCACTGGTGCACTGAAGATCACCCCTGCCCATGACCCGAACGACTATGCCATCGGCGAGCGGCATGGGCTGGAGGTTATCAACATTCTGAATCGGGATGCTACGCTTAATGAGAATGCAGGCCCCTACGCCGGTCTGGATCGCTTTGTGGCACGTGACAGACTGTGGGCCGACATGCAGGCGGCTGGGCTGACGCTTAAGACAGAGCCTTACACCCACAGCGTGCCCGTGGCTCAACGCGGCGGCGAGCTGATCGAGCCAATGATCAGCACCCAGTGGTTCGTGGATGTGAGTGGCCCGGCACATATGGCGCTGGAAGCAGTGCGCGATGGCCGCATCCGGATCGTGCCGGAGCGGTTTATCAAGGTGTGGGAACACTGGCTGACGAACATCGAGCCGTGGTGCATCAGCCGCCAACTTTGGTGGGGACATCGCATTCCAGCCTGGTACTGCCAGGACTGCGACCACATCACTGTAGCCCGCGAAGACCCGACCGAGTGCGAAGCCTGCGGCTCACCTCACATTGAGCAGGATGCCGATGTGCTGGACACGTGGTTCAGCTCAGGACTATGGCCCTTCAGCACACTCGGTTGGCCAGAGGAGACCCCTGACCTGCAACGTTACTACCCGACCACCTTGATGGAAACTGGTTACGACATCCTGTTCTTCTGGGTGGCGCGCATGGTCATGATGGGTCTGTCATTCACTGGCAAGGTGCCATTCCACACGGTGTACTTGCATGGCCTGGTCAGAGATGAGCACGGCAACAAGATGAGCAAGACGGCCAACAACGTGATCGACCCCATCGAGGTCATGGATGTATACGGAACAGATGCATTGCGCTTTACTCTGCTGACCGGCTCGTCACCCGGCAACGACATGAATCTAGCTGTCGAGCGCATTGCCTCCAACCGCAACTTTGCCAACAAGATATGGAATGCTGCTCGCTTCCTGGTGAGCAATTTGGATGGCGATGAACCAACGGGCCAGCCGCCACGTGAAGGGCTATCCATGCCCGATCGTTGGATTCTGAGCCGCCTACACCACCTGATCCGGGACGTGAATCGCCTGTTTGATACGTACCTCTACGGTGAGGCAGGTCGGCAGATCTACGAATTCTTGTGGGGCGAATATGCAGACTGGTACATCGAGATCAGCAAGATTGCCCTCTACAGCAGCGACGAGGCCGCCAAATCCCGCACGCGCCATGTGCTCGTCTATGTGCTCGATCAGTGCTTACGGATGCTCCATCCTTTCATCCCCTTCGTCACAGAGGAGATCTGGCAGCACATCCCTCATGAGGGCGAGGCGCTGATCATTGCCTGCTGGCCGGAGATGGATGAGTCGTTCTTCGATGACGAGGCCGAGGAGCACATGAACCTGCTTATGGGGCTGATCCGGGGCATCCGCAACATCCGGGCTGAGTATAAAGTGGAGCCTGCGCGACGGGTTGCCGCTGCGATCAGCGCAGGTGGATGGGCCAACATGCTCAACGAGCACCGTTCTCTGATCTCTCGACTTGCCAACATCGAGGATAGCCAGCTCGAGATCGCAGCAGCTCTCAGCGAAGAACCTGTCCAGGCTGCTTCTGTGACAGTGGAAGGCGTGATAGCCTTTGTGCCATTGGCGGATCTAGTGGACCTATCCGCGGAGCAACAGCGCCTACAAAAGGAGCTAGACGCCCTCCTGGCGCAGATCGCCCGTTGCGAAGACCTGCTTAGCAATGACAGTTTCACCAGCAAGGCACCGACAGCCGTGGTCCAGCGCGAGCGTGACAAGCTGGAGGGCCTGCGTGCATCTCGTGCAGCGTTGGAGGAAAGGCTCAGTGCGCTTTCATGATCATCCACCCAAGAGTGCCTGACCACGCATCCGAGGACCAGCATTCTGCTGGTCCTCGACTCCTTATCATGGCGAACTGCCGGCGGATGTTGGCACGCTGGGTCGGCAGGTCTATAATCCGAAGCGGAACAGATAGAACTGAGGTGTTTGACCGAAAGGGCTTTTGCTAAAACATTTCAGGTGGATGTGGATGTGAGCTACTCAGAACCACTGATGTCGGGAAGCGAGGCAGCAACCGAATCTGCGCTAGTGCATGAAGGCGATCAGGTCACCCAACCGCCGGAGGACCTGTCACATGAGGAAGAAAAAACAACGTCACACGGCGGCTTGAAGTCAATAGTCTACGAGATCGTTGAAACCGTTTTACTTGCTGTTGGCATCTGGCTGGCTGTCAATCTGACCACTGCCCGTTATGTGGTCGAGGGTGACAGCATGAAACCTAACCTGCATACTGGCCAGTTTTTGATCGTAAACCGACTGGCCTACCTGCAAGTGGGTTCGCTGGTGCGGCTAGGGAGCATCCAGCGTGGTGACATTGTCGTATTTGATTTTCCTGGCAACCCTGCCGACGATTACGTGAAACGGATCATTGGGATGCCAGGCGAGACAGTTCGGATCGACGAGAACGGCACGGTGTTTATCAACGATGTTCCGCTCGAGGAGCCTTATGTCGCTCCAGAGATGCTTGTGCCATACCGCAATCGGACGGGCACATGGATTGTCTCGGAGGACAGTTATTTTGTTCTGGGTGACAACCGCAACAGTTCCAGCGACTCGCGCAGTTGGGGGATGCTGGAAGAGAAGTATATTGTAGGTAAGGCCTGGGTGTCTTACTGGCCGCCCCAGTACTGGGGGGTCATTCCGCACTACGTCTACAGCACAGTGGCGTCGGGGGGAGATCGTCCGTGAACACAGCAGACAAACGGTGCACAATATGTCACATTGGGACCCGGCAGGAGAGGCGAACGACTTACGCCGATTGGTTCAACGGATACCTTGTCCTGATGCCCAACGCATCCATCTGGGTGTGCGATGTCTGTGGCGACATCATGTACGACGAGTACATGATCACACACCTGGAGATGCTGCTGGGGATTGAGTCGGTGCCATCCGAAGCCAACGAAGAGCAGAGTCCTACCCGCGAACCCAATGCGCTATCCGTCGTACACAGACGGTGGAGCACATGAAACTATGAACCTGTGGCATGAGCTTCCCCCTGGCCCTGCTGCCCCTGAGGTGGTGTACACCATTGTTGAGATCCCCAAAGGGAGTCGAAACAAATACGAGTATCACAAGCAGGCGGGGGTGATCAAACTGGACCGCGTGCTGTACTCGTCGTTGTACTATCCAGGCGACTATGGACTGATTCCACGAACTTTCTATGAAGACGGCGATCCACTTGACATCATTGTGATGATCAATGAGCCAACATTTCCCGGCTGCATCATCGAAGTACGTCCGATTGGCCTGTTCCGCATGCTGGATCGAGGTCAGCCAGACGACAAGGTCCTAGCCGTCCCCGACAAAGACCCCCTGTACCAGGACTACCACGATCTCGCTGACGTTCCTAAGCACTTCCTCAGCGAAGTAGCCCACTTCTTCTCGGTTTACAAGGACCTAGAGGGCGTGCGCATCGAGGTGGTGGGATGGGAGAACGCCAAGTTTGCCAAGGAGCGGATCGAGCACGCCATCCGTCTGTATCAATCGACCTTCCAACCACCCAAGCTGTAACTCTCTGTCTTGGCGAAGCATCTGCCAGGACAGTGCAATCGCCCGCCGGGATGGAGGGTGCCCATGCACAAAGCCGAGCTTCTGCGGCAGATGGCCCGCCTAGTCGAGGCAGCGTCCACTCCTGATGAATTGCTCACTGCTGCGTCCGGAGCAATCGCCGAAGCCCTTGCCGCCCAAGTGATCGTCATCTGGTTGTTCGACCCTAGCACTGGTCTTCTGATCCCGTACCCACACTCGATTCACGGCCTAGCGTCTGACACTGAGCTGCCCCGTTACCCTCTCGGTGTACCAGACATGATCGCCTCCGCCTATCGCACGCGCCAGGCATTCGTCAGCGCTGATTTGGCTGCTGTCGATCAGTTGTCCGATCGTAACCTGATCGAACTGCTGCAGGTGAGCAGTGTGCTGATCATGCCTCTGGGATCTCACCAGCAGCACAGTGGCGTGTTGTTGGTTGGGCGCAATCAACCCCTCGCCTTTTCGGACGACGAACGCGCTCTCGTGGAAGCGACCGCTGAGCAGATAGGGCTGGGCATGGCTTATGTGCAGCTCACCGCTCATGGGCGACGGCAGGCAGAGCTGATACGCCTGATCAGTCAGATCGGTGGCGAGCTTACCGCCGACCTGAACCCAGATCGGCTGTATGTGTGGGCGGCAGCACGTATCCGGCAGAAACTGGGCTACGGCATGGTGCAGGTCTTCACTCACGATGGATCCCACCTGACCCTGATGGCCATGGCCTCAGACGAAGCTGACTCCATTGAGAACAACTTCCGCTTTCCGACGACACGTGGCATCGCTGGGCGGGTGGCACGGACAGGGCAGTCGGCTATCACGCGCGACTTATCTCTCGATCCAGACTACTATCTGTTTGCCCCCCAACAGATGGAACGCTTCCGATCGGCGCTGACCGTACCAATTAGGTCTGGCGAGCGGGTTGCTGGAGTACTCCAGGTGCTCAACCGGAGCGTCGGGGCATTCGACGAGACCGACTTACTAGTACTGGAGACGCTGGCTGCTCAGATCGGCGCTGCGGTGGAGAATGCACGTCTATATGACCAGGCCTACAAGCGCTTCCAGGAACAATCTATAGTCCTACAGATCGGCAACGATCTGGGGTCCATCCGTGATGTACGCGGTCTGACAGAGGCCATTGTGTACCAGCTCGCGCATGCCCAGCAGACCTCGGCGTGCTGTCTCTGGTTCTACGACTCCGACAAGGGCACACTGACGCTGCAAAGCTCTTACGTGAGCGCCCAAGCAGCCCGACCTGACGCCCTCAGAGACCTCCCTGAGACATTGTTCGTCAAGGACTATCCATCGCTTCTGCTGGCGTTGCACATGCGCTACCCCCTTAGCATTGGCACCGAAGCCTCCGGCGACCAATCGCCAGAGGCCGAACTGCTGCGCAGGCTAGGGCAGCGAACGGCGCTTGTGATGCCGCTCATTGCCGCCGACCATCCGTTAGGTCTGCTGGGCTGGATGGAGGACCGCGAGACTCGCCGATTCACTGAAGCCGACCTTCGGTTGGCGCAGACGCTGGTCAACCAAGCTGCCATTGAGCTGGAGCGCACACGTCTCCAGGAGAGCGCCCGGCGCCAGCTTCGCCGTGAGATCATCCTGAGGCGAATGGCCGAAGCAGCCAACACGTGGGTTGATCGCACCACGCTGCTCCAACAATCCGTACAAGAGGTGCGCCGCGCCTTGCAGGCCAGCCGATGCGCCATCTACTTGCACCGAGAAGGCATACTCCATCCGGAGGCAGATGTCTGCGACCCGGATGTGCTGGAGCCGCCCCCGTGGCTGGGGCCAATCAATCTTGAGGGGTATCCCACAATGCGTGCTGCGCTCAACCTGGGCGAACTGCTCCATGTGGCCGAAGAAGTGCCCAACGTGGAACAGGAGCAGGCCCGCCTGATGCAGATGGGCTACACTCGCGCTGTGCTGGCTCCTTTGATCTGTCGCGAAAGGCTGGTGGGAGCACTCGAAGTACTCGATGATCGTCGGGGGCATATTTTCACATCCGACGATATTTCGCTGGTGGCCGCGCTGGCCAACCAGCTCTCAATTGCGCTTGACAACGCCATGATGGTCGAGATGCTGAACCAGCGTGCAGAAGAACTTGCCAGGGCCAACCGTCTCAAGAGTGAGTTTGTGGCTAACATCAGCCATGAACTGCGCACTCCCATGCACAGCATTATGGGTTTCACTGACGCGCTTCTGAGTCGCCTGTACGGGACGCTCACCGAAAAGCAAGAAGACCGTCTGCAAAAAGTCAAACGCAACGCCCAGCAATTGCTGGCGTTGATCGACGATCTGCTCGACTTGTCCAAGATCGAAGCGGGCCGACTGGAGCTTCACTACCAAGCAGTAGATGCTGTGCAGGAGCTTGGGGCAGTGATAGCCTCGATCGAGCCACAGATCATCGAAAAAGGGCTGACCATCCAGCAGGAAATTGCAGAAGAACTCCCGTGTGTATGGGCCGATGGGCAACGGCTGCGCCAGATTTTTACCAACTTGCTATCCAATGCTGTCAAATTCACCGACACGGGCGGCATCCGAGTGCGGGCCAGAACCGATGAACGTGGACAGAAGGCTTTTGTTCATTTCGAGTTTGTGGACACGGGGATCGGCATCGCGCCGAAGGATCAGGTCATCATCTTTGATGAGTTTCGGCAGGCTGACGGATCGGAGACTCGGAAGTACGGTGGCACGGGCCTGGGACTGGCAATAACGCGCAAGCTGCTTACAATGATGCAGGGAGATATCTGGGTAGAAAGCGAAACTGGCAAGGGAAGCACATTCCACGTACTTGTGCCAGTAGCTGTTGGAACGTGCGAATCCGAATAACTGGTGCGGCAATTATAGATGAGTATGATAAAGCCCATAAAGCGCTGACCAGGGCTGGTATATCGTCGGAAGATGCGGAGAAACGGACATGAGTGGTCGACCTCGTATCCTGGTCGTCGAAGACAATCTAGATAACCGCACCCTGATTGCCGATCTGCTGGGAGCCTTGGATTACGAGGTGCTGGAAGCGACTGACGGTATCCAGGGCGTTGAAGTGGCACTCAAAGAGCTACCTGCACTGATCCTGATGGACCTGTCGCTGCCTCGCAAGGATGGATGGCAGGCGACACGCGAGCTTAAAGCCAGCGTCACCGCCGGGCACATCCCCATTATCGCGCTCACAGCTCACGCGATGGTAGGTGATCGCGAGCGGGCATTGGATGCAGGCTGTGACGATTATGTGTCGAAGCCTATCGACATTGTAGAATTGACCTCTAAGATCAAGCTATACCTGGACAATTGAACAGCGAAAGCGAGGCTTTATCCTCTGCAATAGGTAGGCCTGAGAGGCTACTTCTGTCTCAGGGCGAGAGCGCAGGATATGATCGACCAAACACAGGTTCTGGTGGTGGCAGATACAGTTGAAGCATCCGACTACCTGGCACGGCAACTGCTTCCCCAGGCAGGGTACAGTGTTACCGTAGCGAACGATTTCACCGTGCCACCGCCCTGCCACGTGTTGCTCGCCGACGTGACCCAAATACGGGGCACGCCGCTGGCTGGGTTGCAGGCTCAGCGACGTATGGGATGCTTAGCGCCTGCCGTCTTGTGTGCTGTCCGGCTTACTGAGCAGATGGCTGCCGAGATGTTCAGTTTGGGAGTCCGAGCGTTCCTACTGAAACCGGTAAGTGATCAGGTGCTGCTGGATCAGTTGGCCCAAGTCGTGGCACAAGTGAGACGCGAGGAGCAGCAGGCCGAACAGCAGCGCGAACTGGAGCAGGCTCAAGCAATGGTAGGACGCCGCCTAGACGAGATCAATTCGCTCTCGCGGATTGGTCGTGCCATCACTGGCCTGTCCGATCTCGATGTCATACTGGCCTACATTGTCGAAGCAGCCACCTTCATGACTCACGCGAACCAGGGTGCGGTCTTTCTGGTGGACGAGCAGACAGGTGAGCTAGTGCTCCGTGCACAGCAAGGCATTGACGATCAGCGCGCGCAGTCCATTGCACGTCCGGCCCACGACTCAGATGCTGCGTATGTCCTCCAAACCGGCCAGCCCATCCTGCGTGACAGCGGTACGGCCACTAAACTGGCCACCGGGTTCCTAGTCAGGTCGTTGATCAATGTTCCCATCGTCATTGGGCGCAAGGTTCACGGCGTTCTGGCCGTCTACAACAACACCGAGCAGACCTTTGGGCCAGCTGATCAGACCGTGCTCACCAGCCTGGCCGACTATGCTGCTATCGCCCTGAGCAAAGTGCGTACCCTTGCTGAGCAGGAGAGGCGCATCGCAGAGGCTCTGGAGGCGGCACGTCTGGTTGGGTTACATGCCGAGACGCTCTATGACCCCGTAGAGGGCATCGAGTCGCAGATCGCGACATTGCTGGCCGGAGGATTTGGCCCGCTTACTGAAGCCCAGCACGGAGCTGTAGCACGCATTAGGCTGGCTACCAGCCGCATCAAGGAAATCATTGACCTGATTCGCCAGACTCTTGAGGAGGCCGAGGCAAGCATGTAACATGACCTACCGCTCAGAGATGGTCTGCTTGCTGGTGGTGCTGGGATCGCTCGTGATGGTGGCCTGCCAGCCTGTGAGCCTCACCCTCGACTCCGGTTCTGCATCCACTACCCCTCCACCGACAGATACAGCGCGTCCTCCAATTGAAGTGACGCTCCGTGAAGCATTTCGCACCTCTGATCCCATCATGCGGGTGGCGAACGTGTTGGGCGCCACCGACAGTTTCCTGCGTGACGAGGCGGTCCGCGCCTCTGACGATTCCGTAGCCTCGATCTATTTCACCTCAGTGGCTTTCTCGTCGGGACGTCTCACCCTGTCCGAGCCAGCCATCCTTCGGCGGCGAGGCAACCTAGCCGTGGTAGCACTCCCTGAGGGCTTGGGGCTGTACCTGTGGGACCTTGGAGAGGAAGCAGGCACGCCGCCTCTCGAGATCAGCCGCTGGACGGTGGGTCTAAGTGGACTGGACACGATTTGGGGGCAGGGTGAGGTAGGCATCAGTTTCGTCACGCTGGGCGAAGATGGCACGACCACTGCACATTACGCACTGGCGACCAAAGGATCAGCGTGGCAGGTTGCCTGGTTTAGCGACGAGGTGCCTGAATGGTGGTTCAACGCACGGGGAGGCACGCTGACTGTTGCTCCTGACCTGTCACAGATCATCTTGACTGGGGAAGCGCCACGAACGACCGAAACCTTTTACGAGCAACCTGGCGAGCCACGCCGCACATTCCGTATCGTGTGGTTGCGGGAGCGCGACAACTACGTAATGGCCTCGCCAGTTGAGAACTACCCTCATCGGGAAATGTGGCTGTGGCAAGTTGCCGTGCCATCTCCCTACGCTACACTGGTCGAGTTCGTCGAACGCCTCCAGCTGGGCGACGAGGAAGGGGCAGCACGCCTGACTGGCGAGCCAACCATCGTCCCAGCAGCCATCCATTTTGGCCTGTCATTTCCCGACCGACGCTTTCAGGTGGTCAGTCAGGCAGCCGATCGTCTGGTTATGCGTGACTTGCAGGGAGCATTTCTCGTCACGTTCAGTGAACCGCAGCGCGGCGACGCCCCCTGGCTGATCACCAGTCTAGCTCCCCTCGGAGTCGAACCTGCAACATCAGACACAGGCCAAGCAGGTCATTGATGAAAGAGGGAAGTGTGGTCAGGAATCGGCAACGCCCCGTATGCAATGTCGTGCGCCTGGGCCTGATCGGCTACCACGAAGCCTGGGAGTTGCAGCGCAGGCTGGCCGCTGCACGCGCTGCTGGCCGGATTGCCGACACATTGTTGTTGCTCGAGCATCCTCACACATACACGCTGGGCCGATCAGGACGCCCCGAGCACCTGTTGATGCCTGAAGCTGACCGCGCACGGCTAGGCATTGCAGTGATCGAGGTAGATCGCGGAGGCGATATTACCTATCATGGCCCCGGTCAACTGGTGGCTTACCCCATCCGTGCTCTGGGCCGCGCCGATCCATCAGGGCGCCTGCCGCAGGCCGACTATATCGGCTATCTGCGTGGCCTGGAGGAGGTCCTGATTCGGACTCTGGCCACATGGGGCATCAATGGACAACGCGAAGCAGGCTACACGGGTGTGTGGGTCCACACGCCTGCCGGATTGGAGAAGGTTGCTGCTCTTGGGGTGCACGTCAATGCACAGGGGGTAAGCACGCACGGGGTAGCCTTGAACGTGACGGTGGACCTGAGCTTCTTTGCCGGGATCGTCCCGTGTGGCATTGCCGACCGGGGTGTCACATCGTTGCAGCGGCTGCTCGGAGCAGCGACTCCGCCCATGCAGGAGGTCGAGGAGCAGTTTGCGGCGGCCTATGCAGGCGTGTTTGGCTGTCGAATGGCCTCCGAGGTCCTGAGCAACCTGCCGATCTAATTGTGGCATGCTTTCCAGGCGAGACTCACACGCCTCCGAAAGAACAAGCTATCGCTATGGGGTATGGTGAGAATTTGCCCGATGTGAGACTCGTGCACCCAATCGAGCTTTTTAAGTTCCACCTTCAGTCACCAGCTCGGCACTGAGAGCCGTCAACACAGGCTGGATTGGGCTGACGACTGTGACTACCTCCGAGCCTGAAAATAGCAGCCCCACAGCGTTACGCTCATAGTCCAGCACCAACGATCCAGAGTCGCCAGGCTGACTGAGCGGCGCGGTCATAATTTGATCGACGAAACGAGCCATCCGACCACCATACTTCACTGCCACTGTCACGTCGATCTGAGTGACCGTTGCCTGTGTGAGACCAGTAGTCCGTCCGCTCTTGATCACCCGCATGCCCAACTGTGGCTCGGTGATGCCCAATGGAGGGCCTCCTACATCCACAATGCGTGTGTTCACCAGATCAGGCGGCAGCGGCCCGGCCAACGCGGCATCGACATAGTTATCCTGAGCGCCCAGGGGGGGAACAATGGATGTCTGCGCCTGTCCCAGGCTGCCAAGCGTGCCCATCAGTTGGGCGATCAACGCGGCACAGCCCTGCGGCTGAGCCGCCTGGGCCTGACCCTCTGGTTCTTCAGCCACCTCAGGCAGAAAACTCAATGGGACAAAATCTGCCAACACGCCAATCTGGTCTGCCGGAGTACCGCCATCGCCAGGGCCGGGCTGCAAGATGGCATCACCCTTGCTGGCGTCATTCAGCAGCGCCAGCACGTGATTGTTGCTCAAGATGAACAGCTCACCATTGCGCCTGACAAAGCATCCCACGGTACCTGTGCTCCCACGCACGTGCCCGATCGAGACGCCGGGACGAACGGGGCGCATCCTCGAACGCCGATCCACGGCGTAGGCGACGATCTCGCCTGTGGCAACCACATCGGTGAGCACACCATCAACTGCCTGCGGGATCAGATCCGCTGCGGACAACATCTCCGGCGGCTGTTTCTGTGTCACCGAGACAACAATGCTAGGTACGTTGGTGGGCTGATCGCTTTTGATCTTGTAGCCTACCCCGCAGGCCACAACGTTGCGGCGCGTCATAAAGTCAGCCACGACCCGGCGACGTGCTTCGGAAACCTGTCTGATGTGATCGAAAGGCGTCGAACTCACAGGTCACCCCTCCTTGAAATGCCTCAGCCAGTGTGCTCCTCAGGATACCTTGCGTCGTTCGCCCCACCGGTTACTGCCTTGCTTCCCATTCACGGATGGTGGCCTGAATGAACTCGCGGATATTGGCATCGACCACGTTGCTCACACCTTCATAGAAGACCCCATCAACCTCAATACGCACGCCGCCATCAGGAGATGGGCGGATGTGAATCGAACGCTGCGACAGGGCAGGGGTGAGCGTCAAGCGGTACTGAAGCAACTCCTCGATCTGATCGGCTATGGACAGGGGAGCCGCCGGTTCTTCTTTCTTTTCGGGTTTGGCGCCCACTCCAAACAGCCCGCCACGCCGCGTACTGCCCATGTCTTCCGCTTCGGCGGATGGCCGGCTGCGCATTACGCTGGGCAGCGGCCCTGGCGGCGGAGGCAGTGTAGCACTCTGCCAACCAGCCGAGTCAGAAGTCGCTGGTGCGGAGGGCTGATCAGGAAAGGCCGTAGGCGCAGGCCGAGGAGCCATCCATGAGTCTGGGACCTGAATCTCACCCAGCCGCGCGAAACGTGCCAGTGCCTGTGCATTACCCAGAAAACGGCGTCCCACCTGCCCATCAGTAATCTCGGCCAGGTCGCGATACTTTCGCCCGTCGATTTCGATCACCAGTGACCCGTCAGCCAGGTCGCGCAGCACTCGCATCACCTCAACCATCCCCTCATCACCGACTCGATAGGCAGTGGCAGGATAGCTCGTTGGAGGGGGAGCGACCACACTCTGCCGAGCTGTCAGCCCGGCGGCTACTGGCCTGATAGTATCCATCAGCCGGCTGACCAACCCCCCAACTGTCTCTTCCTCCACTGGAGGAGGACTTGCTGTGTCTGTGTGTGACATTTCGCCAGTCGGGGGCTGTTCTTCTGCACCCTCTTCCTTTGTTGAGGACCACCAGTACCACAGTCCGGCAATCGAAAGACCGGCCAAGACTATCGCCATAATGGGCAGTATCACAATCAATGAATCGCCTGGCATCAAACCCACTCCTTGTCAGGTCTGGCACATGGGACAAAAATGCGTTCCACGTTGCCCAAGAAATATCTTGTGGATGGCTGTCCCGCAGCGGGGACAGGGTTGATCTTCCCGACCATACACTTTGAAATAGTTCTGCTGGCTCCCTGGGGTGCCGTCCGGCTTACGATACCAGCTCACACTGGCCCCCTCGTGATCTATGCCAGCCTCCAACACAGCGCGGATGGCGTGGTACAGAAGCTCTAGTTCATCATCCCTAAGTGTATTCACCTTGCGCCGCGGATCAATCCCGGCCTGCCACAGGGCCTCGTCGGCATAGATGTTCCCGATCCCGGCCAGGAAGGTCTGATCGAGCAGCAACGGCTTGAGCGCCCCACTGCGCCCAGAGGCCAAAGCCTTGAACGCCTCCAGGGTGAACGAGTCAGATAGCGGTTCGAGGCCAAGCCTTCCAAGCACTACTTCGGGTTGTGCAACCAGATACACGCGGCCAAACTTGCGCGCATCAGAGAAGCGCAACTCCTGCCCGTTGTCCAGGCCGAACACAACCCGCAACCAGGGGTCAGCTTCATGGCGATCGCTGGGGCGCGCCAGGTATAACCGCCCAGTCATTTTGAGGTGTATCATGAGGAAGTCGTGGCTCAGCGCAAAGACGATGTACTTACCACGCCGCGTTAAGGCCTCAATGTGTTGCCCTACCAACCGGGCCGCGAAATCGGTCGGAGATAGCGAGACGATCTCGCGCGCCCAATGGACAGTAGCCGTGGTGAAGGCTCGTCCGACAACATCACCACGCAGACCGCGCACCACTGTCTCAACCTCAGGCAACTCAGGCATGGAACTGTTCTCTACTTATCGACTAGGGGGCGCATGTCGCGCCAGGTGGCTCTCCAGCAACAGCCAGGAACCTCAGCGCCATAGACGCCCACCTCAGCATAGGTCGGATAGCCGAAATCTTCGTCAAAGGTGATATGGATGTAGGAACCCCCTCCAGGCACAAAGTGATCCAGATGGCCCTGGAGCCAATCAAAAACATCTTCGAAAATCAGGGATTCGAGCAAGCTGTCGCAGACTTGAGAGGGAAACCAATGGGTTTCGGCAGGAGAAGGGAGTTCCACGATGTGCCCGTTGCGAACCTCAACAACTGCCGGGCCACACCACGTCTCTCCCGCGATATACTCGACTTCGACCATATAATGGTGCACAGCCAGGCTCTCCCAGCGTGCCCGGTGCTCTGGCAGAGAGCGAGTCAGACGTAGCACCCCGGTGACATCGCCCAGAGCTTCCCAGGGGTAAGGCCGCCCCAGCAACACTAATACCACCCCCCCGATGCCACACGCCAGAACCATCAGACCGATGAACACAGCGCCACGCGCCGTCAGCCGACGGCGACGCATCCGGCGCAGCATACGCGCCCGCTGCCGCTCGGCACGCTGCTTTTCCCGTTCCCGCTGGCGTTGCTCCTTGCGCCGACGGCGCTCGGCGGCCCATTTGCCCCATGGCGTCCACGGCTCATGTTCCGGCGGCCTGGGGAGCGACTGGCGACCGCCAGGTCCGGAGGTTCCTGCATCACCGGGCGTCTGCTTCCTGCGTGCCATGCTTCCATCTCCGATTCAAGTATGCCGCAGGGCATCCAGCTACGCTACCTGACCTTGGCCCTAGTGCCTGAGTCCTCGGGTTTTCCCAGCTCATGGGCCTTGTGCCGGGGCAACCTTAAAACTTCGAGCCAGCCATCCACCGAAGCCTATCAGCCACACTAAAACATGGTATACTGATGGCCAGCCCCTGGCGCAAAAGCCACATTAGAGACAAACGGAACGGTACTCAGAATAAAGGTGACGGAAGCGTTATGGCGTCGTTCACTCACCTTCATGTGCATACAGAATACTCGCTGCTGGACGGCATGAGTCGAATCAAGGACCTGGTTCAGCATACGGCTGAGTTAGGCATGGATTCGCTGGCGATCACTGACCATGGTGTGATGTATGGTGTGATCGAGTTCTACCGCGCCTGCAAGGAGTACGGCATCAAGCCCATCATTGGCATCGAGGCATATTTGGCGCCGCGCAGCATGGGCAGCCGCGATCCGGAGTTGGACAAAGAGTATTATCACCTGCTACTGATCGCAGCCAACCGGCGTGGCTATGATAACCTGCTCAAGATTGCCAGCGCTTCGCAACTGGACGGTTTCTACTATAGGCCCCGCATTGACAAAGACTTTCTGGCGGCCCATGCCGAGGGGCTGATCTGCACCAGTGGGTGCATGGCGTCTGAGATCCCGCAGATGATCCTTGAGGGGCGTGAACAGGAAGCCCGACAATTGCTAGGTTGGTATCAGGATGTATTTGGGCCAGACCATTATTACATCGAGCTTCAGGAACATGACATCCCGGAGCTTCACCATCTGAACCGGGCGCTGGTCGAACTCTCACCCTACGCACACATTCCCTTGCTGGCGACTAATGACGTTCACTACGTTCGCCGCGAGGACGCTGGCCCGCACGACGTGCTGCTATGCATTGGCACTGGCAGCCTCGTCTCGGAGGCCAATCGGATGCGCTTCAGCGACGACAGTTACTACCTGCGCACACCTCAAGAGATGAGCGCCATTTTCGCTGAAGCGCCCGAAGCGATCAGCAACACACTCAAAGTCGCAGCCATGTGCCAGGACCTCAACCTGGATAGCAAAGAGTATCACCTGCCGCACTTCCCGATCCCGGAGGGATTTGCCGACGCCGGGAGCTATCTGCGCCACTTATGTGAAAAAGGGCTACAGAGGCGTTATGGTGACCGCGCGGAAAGTCCCCAGGTGCGGCGACGGCTGGAGCACGAGCTGCGTATCATCCACAACATGGGATTCGACGCCTACTTTCTCATCGTGTGGGACCTATGTGAGTTTGCCCGCAGCCGCGACATCTGGTGGAATGTTCGCGGCTCAGGAGCTGGGTCAGTGGTGGCCTACTCGTTGGGCATTACCAACATCGATCCCCTCGAGAACAACCTGCTCTTTGAGCGCTTCCTGAATCCAGGCCGCGTTAGCATGCCTGACATTGATCTCGACTATCCCGATGACCGCCGCGCCGAGATGATCGATTATTGTGTGCACAGGTACGGCGAAGACAGAGTCGCCCAGATTATCACTTTTGGGACGCTCGGTGCGCGGGCCGCCGTACGGGATGTAGGGCGGACGCTCGATATACCACTCAACGAAGTGGATCAGATTGCACGTCTGATCCCAGCTATTCCAGGCAAGGCCGTGACTATTCGCCAGGTGCTGGACGAAGTGCCCGAACTGCGTACTGCCTATGAAGATACAAACCGCCCATACATCCGCCGCCTGCTTGACACAGCTTCGCAACTGGAAGGGATCGCAAGGCATGCCAGCACTCATGCGGCTGGTGTGATCATTGCCGACAAGCCACTCGTGGAGTACACACCGCTCAATCGCCCAACCAAGGGGGGTGACGAGAGCAACAGCAACGGTGAGACCCTGGGTGTGGTGTCTCAGTGGCCCATGGAGATCATTGATTCCATTGGCCTGCTCAAAGTGGACTTCCTGGGCCTCCGTACGTTGACCATCATGCGCAAAGCCTGTGAGCTGATCGAGCGCTACCACGGCATCCGCTACACGCTGGACACTATTCCTTATCGCCACCGCGAGGGCGATCAGGAGTACAATGCCTGGCTAGACAAAGCCTTCGAGTTGCTGTCGCGTGGGGAGACCAGCGGCGTATTCCAGGTCGAGGGGGCAGGCATGACACGCATGCTGACCGAGATGAGGCCCTCGCGCTTTGAGCATATCGTAGCTGCCATCTCGCTCTTCCGTCCGGGGCCGATCGAGTACATCCCAGCCTACATTCGGCGCATGCACGGCGAGGAGGAGGTTTCCTATCACCACAAGCTGCTTGAGCCAATCCTGAGCGAGACCTACGGCATCATCGTCTACCAGGAACAGATCATGCAGATCGCTTCAGAACTGTTCGGCTATGAGCTAGGAGAGGCCGATCTGATGCGTCGGGCGGTGGCCAAGAAGAAGGAAAAGGACCTCAAGAAGCACCGCAGTAAGTTCCGTAGCCAGGGACCTGAACGGGGTATACCCGCCGAGGCTGCTGAGAAGATCTTTGACGACATCGAGTTTTTCGCCCGTTACGGCTTCAACAAGTCCCATGCAGCAGATTATGCAGTGCTCACTATGCAGACCGCCTTCTTGAAGGCGCACTATCCGCACGAGTACATGACTGCCCTGCTCACAATCGAGCGCGGCAACACGAGCAAAGTGGGACAATACATCTACGATTGCCGCCGTATGGGGATCGGTGTTTTGCCACCTGATATCACTACCAGCGATCACGACTTCACCATCGAACCGCAGCCGGACGGCAGCCGGGCTATCCGCTATGGCCTGGGCGCGATCAAAAATGTCGGTGACGGTGCAGTGGAAGCTATTCTGACAGCCCGACAGGCCGGTCCCTTTGCAGATCTAGCGGACTTTTGCCAGCGCACCGATTTGCGGTCGGTTGGCAAGCGGGCACTGGAGTGCTTGATCAAGGTTGGCGCATTGGATTGCTTCGCGCCACGCGCCCATCTGCTCGAATCGCTCGACCGGCTGATGAACTTCAGCAGCAGCCTACATCGTGCAGCAGATGTTGGCCAGATGAGCCTGTTCGGGGCGACCACCGGCGTGGAACTGGACATCGATGCCAGCGGAGTGCTGGTTAACCAGGTGGAGACCGAGTACAGCCGCCGCGAGATGCTGCAATGGGAACGAGAGATGGTGGGCGTGTATGTCTCCGAGCATCCCTTGCAAGCCGTGATGGATCAGGTGGGCGAGATCGTCACTGCCTTTTGTGGACAGCTTACTGAGAGCGACCACGGACGCCCAGTGACCATGGCAGGCATGGTTACCTCCGTCCGCACCATCACGACCAAAACGGGCAAGCCGATGGCCTTCGCTTTGCTCGAAGACCTATATGGCACGATTGAAGTTGTGATCTGGCCAAGCACATGGGAAGAAACCAGACCTCTGTGGGTACCTGACCGGATTCTCCTGGTACGCGGCAAGATCGACGCCAAGCGTGGGGAACCTAAGCTATTGTGCGATGATGCTACCACCAACTTCGGTGTCTGGAGTCCTATAGAGGATGTGCAGCGACCGGCGAGCGTCTGGTCGGCTCCAGCCGTTGCGTTCAGCAGTGGCTATGAAGAGCCGCCGCCGCTTGATTATGACGACCCAGCTTATGCGCCGCCCCCTGACTTTCATGGGGTCGAGCCAGACAACTACGCGCCAAGCCCGTCGATCGCCGGCGAGGGCCGCAACGGGCGCTCGCGGCAGGCGCAGTCTGCACTGCCATCGGCATCTCTGATCGCAGTCAACCCAGTGGAGGCAGAAACACTCGTTCTGGACAAGGAACCGCCTCCACCGCCAGCCGAAGCACCCGCCAACATGCGGATGCAGCAGACTGACACGCCTGCTCACGAGCTGCCCATGCCAGCCCAGCCGCCCGCCCAGACGGGCGTTGACCAGCCTGTGCACCTGCGCATCACTATTCAGCGCACAGGCAACAACGAACGCGATAAGCGCAGACTAGAGCATATTCATGGGATTCTGATCAGCCGCCCAGGCAAATGCACGTTTTCCTTCGTTGTGACGGGTGAAAACCGGCATGTTGAGATTGACTTTCCACAGGAGACAACGCATTATTGTGATGATCTCTACACCCAACTGACGCAGATGGTGGAGCCAGATGCTATTGAGGTGATCCGTCATTAGGCCGACCAAGCAACGTTTTACTGAGGGGAAAGCCAACATGAGCGACGTCAAGCGTATTGGAGTCATGACAAGTGGAGGCGACTCACCAGGCATGAATGCTGCCATCCGTGCAGTTGTTCGTGCTGCAACCTATCACGGAGTTGAGGTGTACGGCATCCGGCAGGCTTACAAAGGGCTGGTCAACGGTGACATTGAGCGTATGGACACCCGTGATGTGGCCGGCATCATTCAGCACGGCGGCACGATTCTGCAGACGGCTCGCCTGCCGGAGTTCAAAGAGGAGAAGATTCAGCGCCAGGCCATCCGTCGTCTGAACGAACACGGCATCGACGGGCTGATCGTCATCGGCGGTGATGGAAGCCTAACTGGTGCATTGGCGCTGCATCGTCAGGGCGTGCGGGTGATTGGCGTCCCCGGCAGCATTGACAACGATATCTGGGGCACCGATAGCTCCATTGGGGTGGACACTGCGCTCGACACTATCGTGGGCGCGATTGACCGTCTGCGCGACACAGCCTCATCCCATGAACGTGTGTTCTTGGTCGAGGTGATGGGCCGCCGCTGCGGGCACCTGGCCATTGTGGCCGGGTTGGTGACAGGCGCTGAGGTAGTTCTCATTCCAGAGCAGGAAGTTTCTATTGAAGAGCTCGTCAAGTCAGTCGAAGATGCCTACATGAAGGGCAAATCGCATGCCATGGTGATCGCGGCTGAGGGTGCGAATCTGAAGGTGGACCAGATCGCCGAGCAGTTGAACCAACATGATATCGGCTTTGAGGTGCGCGTGACCATTCTGGGGCATGTGGTGCGGGGTGGACGCCCGACGACGTTCGACCGCCTGCTTGCCACGCGGCTGGGAGTCGCCGCTGTTCAGGCATTACTTGAGGATAAGACTGGCGTTATGATGGGGCTAGAGGGTCCCACGATAGTTGCCCGCCCGCTCGAAGAGGTCATCGGCAAGCAGCGTCCCATTAATCCGCACTTCTTCGAACTGGCACAGATCCTGACCCGCTAAGAGTTTCTCTATCTTACCAACTTCCCAGCGGCCAGTATGCCCTCTCTCAAGGGGAACTCGATGGAAGTTCCCCTTCACTGGGCACACAAAAACGCGGTAGAATAGGCCCAATAACCTGCTGGACTCAAAGCCCGTCATCAGGCGGGTCTTTTTGCAAGGTCAAACGCGGGCCAATCCTGACAATCGTGAGGAGAGTAACCATGAGAATCGGTATTTTGACAGGCGGTGGTGATGTCCCTGGTCTGAACCCCTGCATCAAGGCGCTGGTCGATCGGGCTGTGGATGAAGGCCACCAGGCCATTGGCATTCGGCGCGGGTGGGCAGGTTTGTTCTATTACAATCCTGCTCTGCCTTTCGACGATCCAGTTAACCAAAAATGTGCCATCCCGCTCGATAAGATGGCAGTTCGCACAGTGGCTCGCACAGGTGGCACATTCCTGCACACCTCACGCACCAATCCAGGCAAGGTTAAGGGGAAAGATGTTCCGGAGCACCTGCGCGACCAGGATTGGGATGCCAGTGCTCCTGCCAAGGACTACACGCCAGCTGTCCTGAGGGTGGTCGAGGCCATGGAGCTTGACGTGATTGTGGCTATTGGCGGCGACGACACACTGAGCTACGCCGAGCGCCTACATCGCGAGGGTGTGCGAGTGATGGGCATCCCCAAGACCATGGACAACGATGTTTTTGGCACCGACTACTGCATCGGCTTCAGCACTGCCGTCACACGCAGCGTGAACTTCATCAATAATCTACGCACCAGCACCGGTTCGCACGAGCGCATTGCTGTGATCGAATTGTTCGGACGCAACTCAGGCGAGACATCGCTCATTGCAGCCTACCTGTCGGGTGTCGATCGCGCCATCATTTCCGAGGTGCCTTTTGATCCTGAGAAGCTAGGCAAGTTTTTGCTTGCCGACAAGCTGGCCAACCCTAGCAACTATGCCATGATGACCATTTCAGAAGGCGCCCGCATGGAAGGCGGCGATATTATCCAGGGCGGCGAGGAAGATGCGTTCGGCCACCAGAAGCTGGGGGGCATCGGGATGGTTACAGGCGAACTGATCAAGAAGATCACCGGCGAGAACATCATCTACCAGCAATTGGCCTACCTGATGCGCTCTGGTGCACCTGATTCGCTGGACCTGATGGTCGCCTCCAACTACGCACATATGGCGATGGATATGGTGCTGAAAGGGCAGAGTGGTCGTATGGTGGCGCTGCGAGGGGGCGTCTATACTGACATTCCGATCAGCATGATCATGCAGGGTCGCAAGCAGGTCGACGTGGGTGAGCTCTATGACATTGACCAGTACAAGCCCAAGGTGCGCCATGTGGCCGGAATGCCCATGTTCTTAAGCTAGGCTATGGCTCACGCCCAGCGCATCGTGTTACAATCGGACGCCCCATACTGGGGCGTTACGGTTTTTTTCGCCGTACTGCCAGGGAGAGGCAACTATGATCCCAGTCAAGCTCGAGCTGTACAACTTCCTGGCCTACTGCCAGCCCGAACCTCTTGATCTGAGCGGGCTACATCTGGCCTGCCTGGCAGGCGCCAATGGGGCAGGTAAGTCATCGCTGCTGGACGCGATCACATGGGCGCTGTGGGGCAAGGCTCGCGCCCGCCGTGATGACGACCTGATCCACGGCAATGAGGAGGAGATGCAGGTCAGGCTTACCTTCCTACTTGAAGGGAACTGCTATCGCATCACGCGCTACCGCTCGCGACAGGGGCGAGGCGTCAGCCTACTTGAGCTAGAGGTTCAGGACGGTGCGGAGTGGCGCTCCATCTCCGAGAACACCATTCGTGCCACCCAAGACAAGATTACCCGTCTGCTGCGTCTGGATTACTCGACTTTTATCAACTCGGCCTTCCTAGTGCAGGGTCGTGCTGATGAGTTCACCAAGAAGCCTGCCGGTGAGCGCAAGGCCATTCTGGGTGAGATTCTGGGCCTGGATGTATGGACCATCTATGAGGGACGGGTCAAAACTCGCCTGCACGAGATTGAGCAGGAGCGAGATCAGAATGAGAGCCAGATCAAGCAGATCGATGAGGAACTTGGCCGCGAGGTTGAATATCTTCGTGATCTCAACGCTGCACAGCAAGTGCTGGCCAGTCTCTCAGACCAAGTACGAGAAGCCGAAGCGCGTGTCCACACGCTTGAAGATGCCCGTCGGGAGCATAGTCGCCTGCTGGCGGAACAGGATCGGGTGACACAGCGCATCCAGCAGGTTGAGGACGAATTGAAAGCTATCGAAAAGGATTACAACGCCTCAGAGGAACGTCTAGGCGGCTTCCAGGATGTCCTGGCGGCGCGGGGTGAGATCGAGGCTGGGTATGCCACGCTCCAGGCCATCCGTCAGGAGGCACGTGATCTCTCAGAACGGCTGCAGGCCCACAGCGACCTACGGATGCATCAGAGCGATCTGCAGCGTGAGATCGAAATCGCACGCAGCGAACTGCAGGCTGAGCAACGCGAGAAGGAGCATCGCCGGGCAGAGCTGGCACGCAAACTGGCTGAGCGGGCTGGCGAGCGGCAGTCGCTGGAGGACGTCGAGGCCCGCATCGTCCAATTCGAGGAGCAGGAACGCCAGTGTGGAGAGTGGGGCGAACGGCTCTCCGTGTTTCGCGAGGAACGCGCTAAACTCGAATCGGTCAATGAGACGCTCAGGATAGAGATGGAAAAGCTCAAACAGCAAATTCAGGAGATCGAGAGCGCCACAGAGCCGATGTGTCCATTGTGCGGGCAGGAGTTAAGCGAGAACCACCGCGCTGAGCTGCTGGAACGTCTGAGGCAAGAAGGCACCCAGAAAGGTGACACCTTCCGAGCCAACCGCGAGCGCCTTGACGAGTTGACCATTGAGATCGACCGGCTGGCCCACGAGATCGAGGAAGCCAAGAGTGAGCTGCGCAACCTCGATCCTCTTCGCAAGTATGCAGCACAACTCAACGAGCGGCTAGCCCAGGCCGCCGCCGATCAGGAGGAACTGGGACAAGTTGAGGCGCGGCTGGCCGAACTGGACGCCGTCTTGTCAAATCAGGACTACGCGCACGAGGCACAGGCCAAGTTAGCTGACATCCAGATGCAACTTTCCGAACTGGGCTACGACGACCAGGCTTATCAGCAGGTCCGGGCACGGCTGGGCGAGTATGAGTCGTTTGAGGCCCGCAAACGCGACCTTGACCGCGCTCTTGACGTGACGCCGGAGATCGAAGCAAAGCTTGCTCAGTTGAGTGAGCGCTTCTCGGACCTTGAGGCGCAACGAGACAAAGACTGTGCAGTGGCCGATTCGTTGGGTGTCCAGATCGAAGCTCTGAATCAGCAGCTTCGCGATCTCCCTGAAGCCAAACAGGCGCTTGAGGAACTGCGTGATGAATATGCACAGGCGCAGTATCGAGCCGGTGCGGCCCAACAGAGAGTGAATGCTCTGGAGCAACAGCGCCATCGCCGCGCAGAGCTGGTTGCCCGTAATGACCAGTTAGGGACGGAGTGCAGCATCTATACCGATTTGCGGACGGCCTTTGGCAAGGGTGGCATCCCTGCCATGATCATCGAGGCAGCCATCCCGGAAATCGAGGAGGAGGCCAACCAAATTCTCTCTCGTATGACGGATGGACGAATGCACGTCCGTTTTGAGACTCAGCGAGAGAAAGTGACCGGCGGCACCAAAGAAACACTCGACATTCGCATTGCAGACGAGCTAGGAACACGCGATTACGAAACTTTCAGCGGTGGAGAGGCATTCCGCGTGAACTTTGCCATCCGGCTGGCGCTCTCACGGCTGCTGGCTCGCCGCGCCGGCGCCCAGCTGCGCACACTGATCATCGATGAGGGTTTTGGCACGCAGGATGCCCAGGGGCGAGAACGGCTAGTGGAGGCCATCAATGTGATCCAGGATGAATTCGATCTGATCCTGGTCATTACCCACATCGACGAGTTAAGAGATGCCTTTCCAGTTCGTATCGAGGTAACGAAGACCAGGAATGGATCGGTGATCGAGGTCACCTGAAAAGCTCCAACTGTCCGAAGCAAGTCTACAGTGATGGAGCTGGGTTGGCCAGAGGTTCCTTGCTGAGCGGACCTGCCCGGCGCATGGGGGAAGATCGCTGGCTGGCACCGAGATCGGAATTGAGGCACAATCAACGCCAGGTGCGTCGAAACCTGGATGTGCTCCAGGCACCTCTGGATAAGGGGGAAGCATGGCTCTGCACACCGGCCCCGGAGCCAACATTGCCATTGTACCGCTGATCGGCAACCAGGAAACCGACGAGGCGCACTGGCTGGGGGCGCTGTTCAGCAAGCTGCTCATTGAGCATCTAGCAGGCGCTGGGCTGCCGACTCTCGAATACAACACTGTAGCCCACGCTGTCGCCAAGGGAAAGCACGCTTTGCCGCTGAAGGAGAGCAGTATCGAGGCGCTGCGCGCCGATCTCAAGCTAAGGGCGCTCGTTCACGGACGCTATGTGTTCGATGAAGCTGGCGGCATGATAGGGCTTCGCTTGATCGTCAGTGGACCGGACCTCATGCCCACGCCAATGGAGGTCTCGTTCCCTATCGCCGGATTCACACGCTTTGTCGAGCGCGTCTCGCTAGCGCTGATTGAGCGCCTGGGCGTATCCGTGGACGATGCACTGCGTGAACGTGTCAAGGCCGTACCGCGCCCAGCGAACTTTGAGGCCTTTCGCCAGGTAGCTCAGGCTCGCGCAGCCTGGGCCAAAGGCCAGCATGAGCTAGCCCTGGCGGCTGCTACCTCTGCTCTGACTCTCGATCCTGACTACGAGGAGGCATCCACCATTGAGGTTGCCATTGCGCGTGCTGCGGATGACACAACCACAGCGCAGGAAGCTTTCCGGCGGTGGGCAGCCATTGCCGCAAAACGGGGCAGGCCGTCGGTGGCGGCTGAGCGTCTGCTCACGCTCGGCCACTGGCTGCGCGGACGCGGTAAGTGGATCGAGGCCCGACACGCCTACGAGGATGCCCGCAGTGCCTTTGAGCGTGAAAAAAATGAAGTCGGCGCAGCCTGGGCGAGCAACAATCTGGCCAGCCTGGACCTGTTGACAGGCAATACGCAGGCCGCAATCCGCACCTATCGTCGCAGTCTGCGTGTTTTTGAGACCTCACCTGAGGCGGAACGTGATGCGGCCGTGACGCTCTACAATCTGTCCATTGCTCACAAGAGACTCGGCCAACGCGAGGAAGCGTTGACTGCCATCGAGCAAGCACTCACGCTGGCGCGCCGACTCAAAGATAACCACCTACAGGCTCGCAGCCTGGCCCAACGTGGGGCTATTCGGGACGACTTGGGAGAGTGGAACCAAGCACAAGCCGATTACACGCAGGCAGCCCGCCTGCTTGATGTGCTGGGCGATGAGAGCGGCCTAGCTGCCATTAAGGGCCTTCAGGCCATCTTGCTCAAACAGCAGGGCAGCTACGACCGGGCGGAGGTGCTGCTGCTAGAAGCTCTGGAGGCCACGGAGCAGCAGAGTGACGCGCACGAGCAAGCCATTCTGTGGCTCAACCTAGCCGACCTGTATTTTGCGATGCAGCTCTACGATGAAGCCTGGCCCTACGCCGAACAGGCATTGGAAGCCTTCACACACCTCAAGTCGGCCTGGACAGATCAAGCCAAGGGCCTGGTCACGGCGCTTGAGAGAGCCATCGAGGAGACAACGACCAAGGAGGCTGCCACTCCTGGCGAGAGTCCAGTAAACGAATCGCCTTTTACGCCATCCGAGGAGCTGCCGGGGCCAGAGGGTCTTTACAACACAGACGATCTGTACGATAATGAAAATGCCGAACAAGTGTAAATGGGGATGACGTGGACAGAAACAGCAGTGTGGGCCGCGCACCCATGATGCGAGCGAGCCCCTTGGTCCAGGCAGTCATCCCCTTTTCCTTAACTCTCTTCCAGGCTGCGCATTGCCCCGAAATCGCTGCCTCAAACATAAAAATCGCGTAAGAAACAGCCCAGAATCGAGCAGGACCCCTTGACAATACTCCGGCGGGGAGCGTATACTACGCTCGGATTAGCACTCTGGCCCACAGAGTGCTAATCATGACCCTATCAGAAGGCTGACTTTAGACTATAGCGACATTCCAGCCACGTTCAAAACAAGGAGGCATCGACTTATGGCACTTAAGCTGCGGCCATTGGGGGATCGCGTAGTTGTCGAACCAGTCGAACGTGAGGAGACCTTCGCTGGTGGGCAGCTCGTCCTGCCCGAAACGGCCAAGGAAAAGCCGCAACAGGGCGAAGTGATTGCAGTGGGGGCCGGTCGGAAGGACGAAAACGGGAAGCGTATCCCGATGGATGTTGAAGCCGGCCAAACCATCCTCTTCGCCAAATATGCAGGCACTGAGGTCAAGATTGAGGGTAAGAAGCTGCTTATTCTCAAGGAAAGCGACATCCTGGCAATCGTGGAGTCGTAATCCCCGGCCACCACACGTGTTGGAAATCAGACCACGCTTTTACGGAGGATAAATACCTATGCCCAAGCAGTTAGCCTTTTCCGAAGAAGCACGCCGGAAACTCAAGCGCGGCATTGACACTGTAGCAGGAGCAGTGACCACGACGCTCGGCCCCAAGGGGCGCAACGTGGCCCTGGACAAGAAGTGGGGTGCGCCAACCATCACCCATGATGGCGTCACGGTTGCCAAAGAGATTGAGCTTGAAGACCCCTACGAGAATATGGGGGCCCAGCTTCTGAAGGAAGCAGCGACCAAAACCAACGACATCGCCGGTGATGGCACGACCACCAGCGTGCTGCTTGCTCAGATGATGGTTAATGAAGGTCTGAAGAACGTCGCAGCGGGCGCCAACCCAATGTTGCTCAAGCGCGGCATCGAGGCTGCTACGACCCGCGTTGCCGAGGCGATCAAACAGCAGGCTATCGAGATCGACACCCAGGAAGAGATCAGCAATGTGGCCAGCATTTCGGCCCAGGACCGCGAGATCGGCGACCTGATCGCAGAAGTGATGTGGAAAGTCGGCAAGGACGGCGTCATCACCGTTGAGGAGAGCAAGGGTCTCCAGTTTGAGACCGAATATGTCGAGGGGATGCAGTTTGACCGCGGCTACATCAGCGCCTATTTCATCACGCATCCCGAATCGATGGAAGCTGTCATCGAAGAGCCATATATTTTGATCTACGACAAGAAGATTTCCGCAGCGTCGGACCTGATGCCTATCCTCGAAAAGATGCTGACCCGTGGCAAGCGTGAGCTGGTCGTCATTGCTGAGGACGTGGATGGCGAGGCCCTGGCCACGCTGGTTGTCAACAAGCTGCGCGGCATGTTGACGGTAGTGGCCGTGAAGGCCCCTGGCTTCGGCGATCGTCGCAAGGCCATGTTGCAGGACATCGCCATCTTGACAGGCGGCCAGGTCATCTCTGAGGAGATGGGCCGCAAGCTCGAGAACGCCACCCTGGAAGACCTGGGACGCGCCGAAAAGGTGGTCTGCACCAAGGACGACACGACCATCGTTGGCGGCCAGGGCGATGAGGCTGCCATCAAGGGGCGCATCGAGGAAATCAAGGTCCTGATCGAGCAGAGCACGTCCGACTACGATAAGGAGAAGCTCCAGGAGCGCCTTGCCAAGCTCGCCGGAGGCGTGGCCATTATCCGCGTGGGTGCAGCGACTGAGGTCGAGCTGAAGGAAAAGAAGCATCGCGTCGAGGATGCCCTGAGCGCAACCCGTGCGGCGGTTGAGGAGGGCATAGTGCCTGGCGGCGGCGTGGCTTTGATCAACGCCATCTCGTCACTGGACGACCTGCAGATGACCTATCCTGATGAGCAGACCGGCGTGAATATCGTTCGCACGGCCCTTGAAGCGCCGATGCGTAAGATTGCGTCGAATGCCGGGCAGGATGGCGCTGTGATCATTGACACGGTGCGCCGTCTGCAGCACGAGCATGACAACTACCGGATGGGGTACGACGTGATCACAGGCGAATTCGTCGACATGGTCGATGCCGGGATCACCGACCCGGCCAAGGTCACGAAGGGTGCGCTGGAGAACGCAGCCAGCATTGCTGCAATGATCCTGACCACCGAAGCGCTGATCACTGACATCCCCAAGAAGGAAGAGACTCCGGCGACCCCGCCCATGCCTGAGTACTAATGACCACAGAACCCCTCTCGCACGAGAGGGGTTCTCCGTTCACCTTCAGACAGCTCCTGGAGGGCATTCGCGGCAGCAGAATCTTACATCCTGTGATCAATTTTGTTACACTTACGCAGTCGGTTATGTATTTGACAGGCTGGGGTCAAGCAGATGCTATGAGCTAAGTTACAATAAGGATAGAGAAGTGTTGTAGTGGTAGTTTGGGGTAGGGAGGGGGTATGGATGGCCAAATTCATGCGCCCTGCCAGTTCTCACCAAGACGGCGCAGCACCTTCATTCCATCCAGGAATGTTTTGTTCGATGCCCACGAGCCGCGTCACATTGGCTTTGGGTGGCATCGTATGGTGCCGCCTCTGTCTAGGCGCAACCATCGCCGGCACGAACCAATGGTGGCAGTGCTGGTTCTCCTTGCAGCCATATCTTTTCTGTTTGCCTGCATGACTGTATGCCTGATCGTGTTTGAAGGCGTCTTCCTCTAACACCCAGAGAGCAGGTGCGGAGGTTATCCGCAGCTCCTTGTCTGGGTTAGCTCTCCGGAGACCTGCGCACCTACAAGCCTGGCCGCCGCAGGACACGCTCATCGCCCACGCGCTTGGTGAATCCAATGGCATCCAGGTGTTCCAGCAGGGCTAGCGCGTACTTGCGGGTTGTCCCAAACAGATCGCGAGCCTGCGCCACGGTGATTGCCCCCTGTGCAGTGATAAACTGCTCGATCTGCTGCACTAAGTCATGGTAAGTCTGGGCGTCGAACAGCACATCCTCGGCAACCTGGACTAGGTCGCCGCGCTCGATCAGCACCTGTAGTACGTCTTCGCCGATAAGCTCAGTGGCCTCCTTCACGCTGGGCGTGGCGACGGGGTTGGCTTGGCAGAGACCCAACAGCCGATCCACAGATGTCTGCTGATCGGTGGTGAAGCGCACCCCATGATCGGGCCGACGGATGATGGTTCCCTCACTGACTACCAATCCTGATTCAATGGCCTGGTTGACAATCACGCCGAACAACCTAGCCTCGACCGACAGGCGGCTGCGCAGGGCCTCACGTGGCATTCCTGCCTTGAGCGGGAACTGCCGGTGGTACTCGCTCAACTCGCGGACCATATGATCGATCAGTCGTGTCCATGACGCGCGAGCAACCAACCATTGATCCCCCATGACCATGATCTCGCCCTGCTGCTGAAGAGCAGCTGCGGCCTGGATCACCTCATCTGAAGATAGGCCAGTCAGGCTGGCGGCCTGGGCCGAGGTTAATGCTGTTTGGCTTTCGAGAGTATGCAGCAATATCTCTTCCGGCGTACCAGTAGCCAGCATCTCGAAACGATCGAGGACCTCGTCTTTGAATCGCCGCCACCGATGCGGTGGGTGAGGGTCAAGCACAACACCGCCACCGATGGTTTGCGGTGGCGAGGGATAACGCAGGATAAAGCGGTCCCCACGGTCCAACGCCAGAGGCTCCGCCAGACGAAGCTGTAACCAGCCTTCAGCGCCGGGGGGCAGCTCACGATGGCCCAGCAGGCGGGCATAGGCCATGGTCTCCGCTGCACCACTAAAGAACTTGACCTCTGCATTGTGGCGGAGGGGACGGCCTGTATCGGCTAAGTGCCTGAACCGCACGTCGATCAGCATAGCCGGACTCAACAAGCCGGGGAGGGCGATCACGTCACCGCGTCGGACATCTTCAGTCGTGAGGCCGCTCAGATTGACGGCTACACGGCTGCCTGGCAGGGCCACTTCGATAGTCTCCTTGTGACTCTGCAAACCTCGTATGCGGGCACGTCGACCAGCGGGTACGACTTCCACCTCGTCACCGACATGAAATGCGCCATCTGTTAAAGTGCCTGTAACCACCGTTCCAAACCCACTAATCGTGAACACGCGGTCTACCGGGAGCCGTGGCTTACCTCGGTCGGGCCGTGGGGAGCGCCCGGCCAAGGCCGTCTCCAGGGCTGCCCTCAGACGATCCAGCCCCACCCCGGATCGCGCTGAAACAGGCAGGATGGGGGCGCTGCCCAGCACCGTCCCCTTAAGCGCCTCGGCCAGATCCAGCGTCACCAGGTCGATCCACTCCGGGTCGGAGATCGTGTCGATCTTGGTCAAGGCAACCACGCCGCCAGGTATCTCTAGCAGGTCAAGAATGGCGAGATGCTCACGAGTCTGGGGCATCACACCCTCGTCAGCGGCCACGACAAACAGCGCCAAGTCAATGCCGCCTACGCCAGCCAGCATATTCTCGATGAAGTCACGGTGGCCCGGCACGTCGATAATGCCGACTGTCTCACCCGTGGAGAGGGTCATCCAGGCAAAGCCCAGGTCGATGGTCATCTCGCGGGCCTTTTCCTCAGCCAAGCGATCGGGGTCAATACCTGTCAGAGCCTTGACCAGAGTCGACTTTCCGTGATCGACGTGCCCAGCAGTACCAATGACGTAGGTCATGTCTGCCTCATCTCAGATTGGATCGCTTTGCGCCGATCGTCAGCCTGTTCGCGTAGGACCTGGAGCTGGGTGGTCAGGATATTCAGCATATTCTGCTGTGTCTGATCCAGAAGGGCAATGTGTTCCTGCTGACGCTCGGCACGCTCGCTGTGGTGAGCAACCTGAGCCTTGATCTCGTCGAGGGTCCGGGTATTGACACGCCAAGCCTCCTCGTTGGTCAGGGTGAACTGTCGCCAACGTCGCTGGTCATCGCTGAGAAACTCTTCCCATTCCTGACGGAAACGCTCCTCTGAGAGACGTTGCATCTCGGAGACTTCGTTCAATCGACGGTCAACCCGATCCGCCAGTCTCTCGAAGTCCTCGATCTGCTGCTTCATTGCACGATGAGTGTCGGCCCAGGTAGCCACCTGTTTGGCAAAGGTTTCCATATCCTCGGTGAAGGCATCCATACGTCGGACCATATCGCTCATCATATGCTCGCGCTTCTGGTCCGCAAGCGCCTGCTGCTCATTCCAGGCCTGGCGCTGCTGTTTGTACTCGTTGAATCCTCCGGTGAGTTCAGTGACTGAACGCTCAGTTCGGCGACTCAACTCCTCGAGCAGTTCCAACTTAGCTTGCTGGCTTTCGACACGCTTGGCCAGGTCCCCAAGCTCTCCATTGATGTCAGAGATTCGGCGTGTGTCCTGTCGGCGCTGTTCCTCCAGAAAGGCCAGTGTTCGCTCAAACTCCTCCAGCCCCTTGCTCAAGTTGTCCGCATAGTTTTGCAGTTCCGCCGCCACCCGCGACAGCCGTTCCTCTTCTGCTCGGCGGGGCATCATAGCGCGGTCGATACGCGTGATCACCTCCTGACGCAGCTCATCCAGGCCCTTGAGCAATCCCTCACGGTCAATGTCACGACCTCGGCGGAGTTCCTGTTCGACGTTGCTGCGCCGTGTGTCGATCTGCTCAATAGCGGCCATTACCTCAGTTCGCAGCCGAGCGATGGCGTCATCAAACATACTGACTGAGAGAGTGGTTGAGCGCAGGCTAGCAATCTCGCTCTCTAACGCCTGAATGCGCCGGGCTTGATCCTCGATCAGCGCCGCCTGCGAAGCCCCGCGTTCTTCCAGTCGTGTGATCAGGGCCTTGTCTTTGCGGCGCTCCTCATCCAGCCAGGCAACCATCTTGGCGGTTTGGTTCGTCTCCATAGGGTAGAGTGCTCCTGTATCTGGTCTTGGGCAAGCGATCAAATTCTATCGGATTCTGAGCGCGAGTCACACTCGAACTGAGCGCAATAGGTGCACATTTTGCTACCGGGGTGATGGACTTTTTGGCGATACCCACTATATACTAAAGTCAACGGCAACGATGCGCTTTGGGTGTTTTACCGAAAGAACTTCAAGAAACTTGCTCGGCGAAACCTCAAGTTTGGCCGAAGGCATGTTCGGTCAGTTGTTGAATCCCATCTCGTCGTTTAATCTGGTTTTAGCATATTGCCCAATATCGCTTCAGGTATAGAGAGGGGAACTGTTTGTTCCACCTGCGATAGATGTATCCCATTCGCCAGCAAAAGGAGGATTCTAAATGGTCAGCTACGCCGAAAAGCCCTGGATCAGGCAGTACGACAAAGGTGTCCCTGCTTCTCTGGCTCCATATCCAGAAGTCCCCCTGTTCAGCCTGCTGGACGAGGCTGTTAAGAAACGGCCCAATAACATCGCCTGCATTACCTCTTTACACCTGCCGCTGTTTGGTCGCAGGCACGCTTCGATCACGTATCGCGAACTGGGCGACCTGAGCGACCGTCTAGCAGGGGCGCTGGCCGATCTAGGCATCCAGAAAGGCGACCGGGTGGCCATCGATTTCGTGAACTCCACCCAGTTTGTGATTGCCTTCTTTGGCATACTCAAGGCCGGTGGCGTTGTGGTAGCTCTTAACCCGACCTTTCCTCCGGCCAAGAAGGCAGAGCAGCTCAACGACAGCGGTGCAAAAGCTCTGATTGGCATGAGCCTGTTCTATGAAGGGCTTGGTACCGTCCGCGATCAAACTCCGGTCAAGCATGTCATTGTCTCTAACATCAAGGACTTCTTTCCTGGGATTGGCAAGTTCCTCTTCACGGTTGCTAGGGAGAAGAAGGATGGCCACCGAGTAGAGGCTCTGCGGCCAGGTGATATGTGGCTCCTCGATGTCCTGCAAAAATATTCGCCCGATCAGCGGCCCAAAGTTGACATCAATCCCAAAGAGGATACTGCGATCTTCCAGTACACTGGCGGCACCACAGGCATTCCGAAAGCAGCCAGAGGCCCACACTATGCGCTGGTCGCCAATGCAACCCAGATGAAAGTCTGGATGGGGACCTCTGGCGAGGACGAGCGATTCCTGGCAGCCATTCCAATGTTCCACGTATTTGGTATGGTCGCCGTGATGGCTTTTGCCGTCTCGACGTGCTCTCCCATGATCATGGTACCCAATGCTCGTGATATTGACGATGTATTGGGCAACATCGATGCTTTCAAGCCAACCATCTTTATGGGTGTGCCGGCGCTGTATAATGCCATTAACTACCACCCGGATGTAGTGGCGGGGAAGTACGACCTCGGTTCTATCCGGGCCTGCATCAGCGGTTCGGCTCCTCTTGCCCCTGAAACCAAGCGACGCTTCGAGGAGCTTACCGGAGCTAAGGTGGCCGAGGGCTTTGGCATGAGCGAAGCGCCCACGGCTACGCACTGCAACCCAATGAAGGGCGTTAACAAGGCCGGATCGATCGGGCTGCCCTTCCCAGATGTGGAGTGCCGCATCGTGAGCCTGGACGATGGTGTGACAGATATGCCAGTAGGCGAGGTTGGCGAGTTGGTGATACGCGGCCCTGTGATGATGACAGGCTACCACAACATGCCAACTGAGACGGCCAACGCAATCCGCGATGGATGGCTGTACACGGGTGATATTGCCCGCATGGATGAGGAAGGATACTTCTACATTGTAGACCGCAAGAAGGACATGGTGCTGATCGGCGGCTTCAATGTGTACCCCAACAATGTTGAGAAGGTGCTGAAAGAGCATGAGGCCGTTGCCGAGGTAGGCGTGGCAGGCATCCCGCATCCGGAGAAGGAGGGGCAGGAGGCACTCAAAGCGTGGGTCGTGCTGGCCCCTGGCAAGCAGGTGACTGCCGAGGAACTGATCGCCTACTGCGAAGCGAGGCTGGCATCCTACGAGGTGCCGCGCCGTATTGAGTTCATTGATGCACTGCCCAAGACAACGGTAGGCAAGATTCTCCGTCGTGAGCTTGTGAAGATGGAGGCAGAGAGCCGGGGGCAATCCCAGGCGAGGTGACACACAAAACCGGGCATTCCCTCGCAGGGATGCCCGGTTCTATTTCACAAAAGCTTGTTTGCAGGTGGAGTCTATCAGGCTGGTGCTGGGGCAGGTGGACGGTCGAGGGTTGGAGGCGTTTCCTCACCACCAGACTTGACAGGTTTGTCCTCGGTCTCAGGTCGCGTGCGTGACGAGCTGCTGGCTTGTGCCTCGTCTGCCGAGGCCCCATCCATTAACCGAGCAAACGCTTCGCGGTCGAGGGTTTCCTGTTCCAACAATGTCTGAGCGATAAGCTCAAGCTTGTCGCGATGTTTGGTCAGCACCGTGCGGGCGCACTCATAGGCCTCGCTGATGATGCGGCGCACCTCCTCATCGATCTCTTCAGCGACCGACTCGCTGTAGTCCCGTTGCTCGCCGATCTCCCGACCTAGGAAGACTAGTTCTTCCTTCTGCCCATAGATCATCGGTCCAAGACGCTCGCTCATGCCATAGCGGGTTACCATATTACGGGCTGTCTTGGTGGCATTCTCAAGATCCACCCGCGCGCCGGTCGTGATCTCGCCAAAGACAATCTCTTCAGCTACTCGGCCACCCAGCGCCATCGAAATTTCATCCATGAATTTAGAACGCGACTTGTACCACACATCTTCGCCCATCATCATGGTGTAGCCACCAGCCATGCCGCGCGGGATGATGGTAACTTTCAGCACTGGATCACAATGGGGAAGGATGTATCCCACCACGGCGTGACCAGCCTCATGGTAGGCCGTGATGCGTTTTTCTTCCTCACTGATCAGCCGGCTGCGACGTTCCGGTCCAGCAACCACACGTTCAATGGCTTCCTGGAACTCCTCCATTGCGATGGTCTTCTTATTGCGGCGGGCGGCGAGGATGGCTGCCTCATTGACCATATTCTCAATGTCGGCACCCACGAAACCCGGTGTGGCACGTGCGAGGACAGAGAGGTCCACCTCCGGTGAGATTGGCTTGCCGCGCACGTGTACTTTCAAGATGCCTTCACGTCCGCGCACGTCAGGGCGGTCGAGCACCACACGGCGGTCAAAACGCCCAGGACGCAGAAGAGCTGGATCGAGGATATCAGGCCGGTTAGTGGCAGCCATGATGATCACATTGGTGTCGGTGTCAAAGCCGTCCATCTCGACCAGGATCTGGTTAAGCGTCTGCTCGCGCTCATCGTGAGACCCCCCCAGACCGGCTCCACGGTGGCGTCCTACAGCATCGATCTCGTCAATGAAGACGATACACGGGCTGTGACGCTTGGCCTGATCGAACAGGTCGCGCACGCGGCTAGCGCCCACCCCCACGAACATCTCTACAAACTCGGAACCCGAAATCGAGAAGAAGGGCACACCGGCCTCGCCGCTGACAGCCTTTGCCAGCAGCGTCTTACCTGTGCCAGGCGGCCCGACAAGCAGCACGCCCTTGGGAATACGCGCTCCAAGCTGGATGAACTTGGCCGGTTCGCGCAGGAACTCGACAACTTCTTGAAGCTCCTCTTTGGCCTCATCACATCCGTCCACATCCTCAAAAGTCACGGTGGGCTGATCCCCGGTGAACATGCGTGCCCGGCTCTTACCGAAGGCCAATGCCTGATTATTGCTGCCCTGTGCCTGCCGCATAATGAGGTAGATACCAATTAACACGAGCGCCAATGGCAGCAGGGTTAGCAAGATGGTGAAGAAACTCTGCCAGTTGGTAGCCTTCTCAGTGATCCATTCGATCTGGCTCAGTTCTTCCGATGAGACTCCCAACGCAAGCAACTGCTCAATGGCTGTGCTGCTCGATTCCTTGCTGGAATTTACAGTCCTGCCATCTCTGAGCGTGATGCGCATCTGGTCAGTATCAGAGACGACGATCGTCTCAATGTCTCCTTTGCGCGCTGCTTCTGCAACCTCAGTGAGTGACCATAGGTCGGGATTCTCGCTCCGGTTGAGCACGCCAAAGATGATTGCAGCCACTGCAATGATGATCAGGAGATAAACAAAACCATGCCGAAACCGGGTTGAATTCAAAGTTCACTCCCCTATTAAGACAAACGGCGCTTGCGCGCCGAAGGGCGTAAAAGCTCCGGTCTATCTTGTCAGAAGCCTGCCCAACTAGATGCTACCAGAACTATGCCCACCCGACTACATGTTACATTATACCAGATGACAAGATCAGACTCAATCAGCGTCAGCGCGTGAAAGTCAGGTAGACAGTGATCCACAGTGGAATTAGACCCAGCACTGCCACTGCAGCTAGCGCACCCAGCACGATGCCATACACATCGAAGCCAGGCTCAATTTCCTCCATGCCCTCCTCATCAGCCAGATACTCAGTGGAATACCCTCGCTGCGCTGGAGGGTAATCCTCTACAACATCCATACCGAGGGGAGGCAGCGAAGGCAAGGTCGGCTCGGCAGATGGTTCCGGCAATACACCGGGCAGGCGGGCGCGGCCTGCTATGGGCTGAGGACGGGGCACTGGCGGAGGTTCAGTCGCCCTGCGCGGCGGCCGCTGCGAAGGTGTAGTATCCTGCTGGTCAGGAGGCATGGCGCTCCGCGATCCTACCGCTGAAGGATTGACCACGAACGAAGAGGTAGGTTGTTGCCCCAGGTCGCGGTACTTTTGCAGGATGCGCCCCATTTGGTCAGCAGTCCGGTAGCGGGCCGAAGGTTCCTTCGACAAGACCTTGCGGATGATACGATCCAGCTCCTCTGGCAGGGTAGGTTGAATGCTTAGGATCGAAGGCGGCTCCTGCTTCAGGTGGGCAAGGGCCAGTTCGCGGTAATCAGCGCCGACAAACGGAAGCTGGCCAGTCAGCAGTTCAAACAGGACCACACCAATGGAGTAGACATCCGAGGCCGGTGTCGGAGGTTCCCCGGCAGCCTGCTCAGGCGAAAAGTAGTGTGGACTTCCCCACACAACATCCGGCGTTTCCTCGGGCTGCGTCCCTGTGAGGGCGCGAGCAATACCGAAGTCAGCCACCTTGATGCTATTATCAGGCGTGACGAGAATGTTCTGCGGTTTGATATCGCAGTGAACCAATCCTGCGCGGTGTGCGTAACCAACGCCCTTGCACACCTCAATGATGATTGCCAGGGCCGCATCGACTTCAAACGCGCCGTGGGCACGCAAGATCTGCTTGAGGTTCTGGCCCGGCACATACTCCATGACGATATAATGGGTGCTAGGCCCATCCTGCCCTACATCATGCACCGTAACGATGTTTGGGTGAGACAGATTTGCAGCCGCCCGCGCCTCCCGCTTGAAGCGGATCAGGAACTCCGGGTCGCTCACCAGACTGGGACGCAACACTTTCACTGCCACCATGCGGCCCAGTTCGAGGTCCTGAGCCTTGTACAGGACAGCCATGCCACCTGCGCCGATTTGTTCAATCAGACGGTAGCGGTCATTGAGGATTGGATTCTCTGCCATAGTCGTATTCTATACCCCTCTCTGGCCCTGCCACAAGCGAAAGCGAGGTCCTCACTAGC
Source organism: Anaerolineae bacterium (assembly GCA_034435375.1). Lineage (GTDB taxonomy): Bacteria > Chloroflexota > Anaerolineae > Aggregatilineales > UBA3940 > DAOTXR01. Next base: position 59,935 of record DAOTXR010000044.1, on the reverse strand, counting down.
TTGGGGCAAATACAATCACTGCCTGACTGCTTCTTGGAATGCCTTTTTAAAGGGCGCAATCCATTCCTCGGGCAGACGCCGCACTTGCCCATCCCGATCCACACAAATATGTTTGGACAGACCAGTCACCAAGACTTGACCGGTCACAGGGTTGATCACTTCGTAGCCAAAGGTCATACCACGACTGCGAAGGGCCTCAAGCCACGTGCGAACGGTGATGAAGTCGTCATAACGAGCCGAGGCTACATATCGCACCTGTAACTCGCTGACTGCCAGCGAATAGCCCATTGCCTCCAGCGCCGAATAGGGAATACCCCTCTGGCGCGAAAGCTCGCTACGACCCTCCTCAAAATACACCACGTACATCGCGTGGTGGACTACTCCCATCATGTCAGTCTCGGCGAAGCGGACATGGAAAGTCGTCTCAGTCAGCAATGGGTATGGTGCAGACTTCACAGTGCGTCCTCCTGCTCCAGAATAGCGCGGATCAGGTCCTTGCGCGCCTGTCCTCCCAGCAACTCTAGCCTTCGGATGCCATGAGGATCGATCTTCTCGCGCAGCAGGCGCACCTCTTCGTCAGTTGGGGGAGGAGTCTCAGAAACATCGGGGGCAACCTCCAGACGAAAACCGGTCTTGCGCTGGACATGTTCCAGAGAGACGCCGTGATGGACGGTAACCACTCGCATTCTGCCACTGGCCCAGTCGAACTGTCCTAGGTCAGTGATACAGTAACGAGGGCCACTGCCATGTGGGCGGTCCGGAATGTGCCCTAATCCACTCACAAAGTCCACCCTCTCGACAAACGTGACCTTCGAATGGCGGGGGACGTAAATATATACTTGATGGGAGAAGACACTCACGTCGGGGATGCCGCCTGTGCCCGGCAGGCGCATCGATGGATGCTGATAGTCCATTCCCAGGGCAATGTTGTTGAAGTTGCCATAAGGGTCGATCTGTGCTGGGCGGAAAAACTCTTTGGGAGCGAAATGGGGCAGCACTTCAGCCACGGCGCGGACGAAACCAACACCCATCGTGGCCTTGCCGAGCCATAAGTCCTCGACGCGGGCCAGGCTCAGAGGAGACCAATCCTCGCAGATAGCCTGCCCGATAGCCGAGGCAAAGCGCAAGTTGGGCGCGTGTGTCAGTTTGGCAAGCAAAAAACCCGCTACGACCAACGGGGTTGCCAGTCCCTGTGCGACTGTCTCGCCGTCTTCGAGCTGACGGGCAATACACACGCTGATCAGCTCGTCCACCGTGTAATCTTCGGCTAGCCTGCTGCCTGTAGACATGAACGGGATATCCTTGGCTGGCGTGGGTTGCCCCCAAGTATACCCCGTTCAGCGCCAACACACGATTAGCGGCGTCGCCGGCCACCGGAGGCGAGAGTCACATAGTAGAGAAGCTGGGCGAGGGCTGTCAGCAGGGCAGCCACGTAGGTAAGCGCGGCGGCGCTGAGTACGGCGCGTGCTCCCCGCAACTCCTGCTCACCGACCAGCAACCCAGCGGTTTTCAGCATCTGTACAGCACGCGCCGAGGCATCGATCTCCGCTGGGAGCGTCACGAGCGCAAAGACGAACGCCAGCGAGAAGAAGCCGATCCCCAACCACATCAGGGGCGAGAACTGAAGCAAGAGGCCGATGAAAAACAAGATCGGCCCAAGCTGCGAACCAAAGCCCACCGCGGAGACTAGGGCGCTGCGTAGCCTGAGCAGTGCGCTGCCAGAGGCATCCTGCATAGCATGGCCCATCTCGTGAGCCACCACTGCCAGCGCGGCCACTGAAGGCTGTCGCGCAGTGCTCTCGGTTAAGTTCAGTGTCTTACTACGGGGGTCATAATGATCAGTCAGCCATCCCCCAGTAGGCCGGATTTGCAGACCATACAGCCCGCTCTGTGTGATCAACAACTCAGCGGCCTTGATGCCGGGCAAGTTCCGGCTGTTAGCTACCTGGCTCCAGCGAGCATAAGCTGACGACACACGCCATTGTGCGTACAGCATGAACAGCAGCGCAGGGCCAACAAACAGCCAGTACGTTGGATTCCAGTAAAAGGGCCACATAGTCCTTGTCGCTCCTCACACTTGCTACACGTCAAGATCTACACCATCCTAGCAGAGATTGTAGCATGAGATCATATGAATCCTGTCAGAAATGCAGGAAACGGCCTCCAGACCAATCTGTAGGGGCAGATGGGCTTTGTCTTGCATCGACTGTTTGCCTTGATGTAGACTCGCTTCTAACGCAAGTCCCTACTTCACATCGAGGCTGAGGTGCTCATGGACGAAAGAGACCGCGCACGCGCGATCCTGTATGGCTTGGCGCTGGGCGATGCGCTAGGCTGGCCGATCGAATTTCTGAAAATGCCCAAGATTAAGATCATTTACGGCGATCAAGGCATCCAGGAGCCCCCAGACCCTGCTCAAGTGTCCGATGAGACCCAGACCACGCTTGTGATTGCCGAATCGCTGATCGAGGCTGGAGACGCCGACCTGGACACTCTGATGAGCGTGGTGACGCGCCGCCTGATCGAGTGGAGCAATTCGCCGCAGAACGATCGCGCCCCTGGCTATGTAGTCACTGAGGCAGTCCGTACACTCGAAGCAGGCGTCTCGTGGCGCGAATCAGGCAACACTGACGCCAGAGGCAATGGGTCAGCCGTCCGCGTAGCACCTATCGGCTTTCTCTACCAACATGACCCAGAGCGGCTGCGTGCAGTGGCCCATGCCACTGGAATTGCCACGCATGCTCACCCGATTACTGATGCATCGGCTGTGGCTGCGGCGTACCTCGTCAAGCTGGCTTTGGATGGTATTCCTCCCAACGACTATGTGGTTCGGACCCTAGAATTCGTTGGAGAGGAGTGCACCGAACTTCGCGACACATTGACGAAGATCGGGCATGTTGTGGAATGGCAGGACGAGTTTGCGGCGATGAACTACATCGGCAGCGGCTGGAACGCGGACGAGGCCGTTGCCATGGCGGTATACTGTGCCATCCGTCACTCTAGCGACTTCAGCGCGGCCTTGTGTCGTGCAGTCAACATCCCAGGTGACTCAGATTCAGTGGGCTGTGTGGCCGGTGGGCTGGTCGCAGCGCGGCTGGGCTTGGAGTCAATTCCGGCAGACTGGATCGCCCGCCTGGAACAACGCGATTACATTACCGACGTAGCCCTTCGCCTGGCGGACAAAAAGAAGAGCATGTACGGCTCAGTCTACCCAGCCAATGGAGGGTTCGGCCTGAATCCGGTTGACTTGTAGTGCTCCACACCGTCTGCCAGAGGATGTCTATGGAAAACAAGCTCACCACCATGGAGGAAGCCACGCGGCTGATCAAACCAGGTGATACACTTGCTCTAGGCGGCATGACACTCTATCGCCGACCAGTGGCGTTTGTGCGTGCGCTTCTTGACCGGCATCCTCCTCTTGCCAATCTGACTCTGCTATGCTTCGCTGCCAGCTACGAGAGCGACCTGCTAGTTGGCGCAGGGATGGCATCGTGTGTGCGATCCTGCTACTTCGGCCTGGAGGTGTTCGGTCTAGCACCGATGTTCACCCAGGCAGCAGGCCAGGGCAGGTTGCGCATCATCGAAGAAACCGAGGCCAGTCTAGCCTTTGGCATCCGTGCACACTTGGCGAATGTCAGTTTTATGCCGGCAGTTGCCTGGCTAGGGACTGACCTTTTGAGGCTGCGCCCTGATGTGAGGGTTATTGAGGATCCATACAATCCGGGGCAACATCTGGTAGCCTTTCCTGCCATTACGTGGGATGTGGCTGTCATCCATGCTCTCAAGGCTGACACCGCCGGCAATGCCCAGCTCAATGGCAACTTGGCGGCTGACATTGAACTAGCCTTGGGAGCAAAATGTGTGGTCATCACGGCAGAGGAGATCGTCGAGGAATTCGAGCAACGGGTAGACATCTCTGGGGCGCTTGTCAGCGCCGTGGTTCATGCCCCGCGCGGCGCTTGGCCCACGTCTTGTTATCCACGGTACCCCATTGCGGGTGGTGAGATATTGCACTACATCGAAGCCTGCCATGCCGGGCAGTTCGATGCTTACGTGGCCAGCTTGGCGGAGCGCGCCCCTGCCTAAGTGCAAGGGACGCTTCCACAGGTTGTCCCCGCCTCTCCCTGGGCGACAAGCTCTCTGTGTGATCAGTAACCCCGTGTTCGATCCACCGCGTTAAGCAGTGGCTCTCCCATCACGAAACGACGCAGATTCTCGGCGAACAGGTCCGTTGCTCGATCGTCGTAGTAGGGCGTGAAGCCTGACACGTGCGGGCTAAGAATCACGTTGGGCATTCTCCACAGCGGGCTATCGGCGGGCAACGGTTCGACACTGTACACATCCAGTGCCGCCCCGGCAATTGTTCCCTTCTCCAGCGCCCCGATCAGGGCAGCCTCGTCGATCAGTTTGCCACGCGACACATTCACCAGGAACGCGGTGGGTCTCATCGCTGCCAGGGCTGCCGCATCAATCAGGTGATGTGTCTCACCTGTCAGCGGTGCAGTGAGGACCACATAGTCACACTCGCCCAGAAACGAGTGAAGCGCCTGCACCGGATAAATGCGCTCCGGGATCTCAGCCAGTGGATCGCCTGTGCCGGGGATCAGAAAAGTATCGTCCGTCAAGTGTCGCGGGTCGCGTTTCACAGCCAGGATCGTCATTCCAAAGTGGCTGGCCAGCCTGGCAACCTCTCGTCCAATGCTTCCATAGCCGACAAGTCCGAGTGTTGCTCCCCGCAGCTCATGAGGAAGATAGCGCCCCCAGCGGTCAGAAGGCCACACAGCGCTGGCTTTGTCCTCGAACATACGCGGAAGCCGGTGGGAAAAAGCAAGTAGCATTGCCAGCACGTACTCAGCAACCGGGATCGAGTGGATGCCGCTGACAGTCGTGAAGATAACGTCGCTATCCGTATAGAGTGGATGATCGAGCAGATGATCAATCCCAGCCGAGTGAAGTTGAACCCACCGCAGGCGCAGATCAGGACCAGGCTCCGGCAGAAAACGTGAGGTGTATAACACATCAGCCTGCCTGGCCACAGCCGGAATTGCATCTGCACTTTTGATCTCATGCTGGACAATTTTCAGACGGGGCGATACCTCCGTCAGCCGCGCGATCAGGTGAGGCGGGAAGGGCATCGTCACCAGCACAGTGATGGTCTCCATCATATGTCACCCTCTCTTTTGAAGCTCAGATTGTATCGTTCAGCCTGTTCTCGTGCGACAGAATCGCCTCAGCCGCTTCCTGAACGCAACCGGTTTGGCGATCGAGAGATAACGCGCACAGTAGTCAGCCCCAAAGCGAGTGCGCCTGCAATGAGCACTGCCTGAACCGCATCTACCAATCCTGCCTCAACGTTACCTGCTGTGAACTCCAGCATGGAGCTAAAGGCTGGGACACCTGGCACCATGGGAATAACACCTGTGACGGTGAAGATCATGCGCGGCACGTGGTAGGCTCTGGCTAGCCCGTAGCCCGTAGCTGCAATAGCCAGTGCTCCGATGTACGTGCCGCCCACCATATTTGCGCCCAGATCAACAGCCAGTAGACGCACCGTCCGACCGACGGCACCCACCAAACCACAGGCGAGCAGCATCCGGGGTGGCACGTTGAACAGCAGCCCAAACCCCAGCGTCGCCACGAGCGCCAATCCGAACTCCTTCAGGTACGGGACGATCACAGTCATCAACGTATCCCCCACGCCAGAAACAGCAACATTCCTAGTGCGATGCCGATGGTCAGTAACACGGCATAAGCACCACGGATCACACCTGACTGAATGTCACCCGTAGCCAGGTCGATGATCGCCGTCACCAGCGCGACACCAGGCACGAGTTGCAGCACAGCAGCAATTTCGGCCAGCTCAGATGACATGCAGGTCAACGCCCGGCATCCCAACCAGCTCGTCGCAGTCGCCACAAATGCCACCACGACGGTTACCATCAGCGGAAGCAAGCGCTCAGATCGCAGCCGCATACGGACGAGCATCGCCATGAGTGCACCGAGCATTGCCGCGCCAGTCTCCCGCCAGCCGCCGCCAAGCAACATGCACATTGCACCGCAGGCCACCGCCACTCCATTGACCACCAGCCACGCGGGGTATGGTGAACGTTGCGACCTGATGTATTCAAGACGCGCCGCGATCTGAGCCGGAGACAACATTCCAGCAGAGGCGTCCCGCGAGAGACGGTTAATAGCGGCCAGCCGATACATGTTGACTCCCTGTCGCGTCACGCGGTGCACCCGCGTGGTTGTGCTCGCTGGGCCGCCCGCCTGGAGCATAAAACCGGTCGGGGTGGCCACCACATCAACAGAGGGGAGGCCAAGCGCTTCACCTAGCATCAGCATGGTCTCCTCAACGCGGTAGGTTGCTGCGCCGTTCTCCAACAGGAGGCTACCTGCTTGCACCAGCAGATCGAGGCACATACCAACGCCTATGATCGATTCATCTGCCATCAGTCAACCCTGCTCAACTGTGAGGTTTTGATATCGGCAAGCGTACCCTGGCTTGGCAGTCCTGCCAACCCGCTATGTTTCCAGTTGCGTGTGATGCTCGATCTAGGTGTACAATCGAGCCAAGTCTCATGCCGAAAGGAACCCACCAGATGTTTTAAGCGTCTTAGGATTACAATCGTTGCAAAGATGAGGAGGATAGAAAACATGTCGCCCAAACTGAAAACAGGTCTCATTGTGGGAGGAATCTGTCTGGCTGCGTTAGTGATATGCGGTGTAATCGGCTTGGCGGTGCTCGGCCCACGCATTGGCCGTTCTTATAGCAACATCGTCAGCTCAGCGGGCTACGACTATGCCCAGGAAGCAGAGTACTATGGCGTGGGTGGAGGGGGCGCCCCGGCAGCCTTGCCGGCGGCACCGACGGCGGCCTATGTCGAAGCTCCTGCCGCGGAAAGGCAAGCTGTGTACGGCGCGGCTGACACTAGTACGATCAACACCGGCGTTCAACAGAGCCAGCAGGTCGAGCGCCTGATCATCCGAACCGGCAATATCTCGATCCAGGTGGAAGACACCCGCGCTGCCCAGAGCGCCATCGAGCAAATGGTGGCACAGATGGCCGGCGAGGGCGCATTCGTGGTGACCAGCAACGAGTATGGTGGCTCACCTGGCAGCTCTCCCTACATTGACATGACCATCCGCGTGCCTGCCACTCGCTTCGATGAGGTCATGAGTACCATTGAGGCTTTGGCCGTCGCGGGCACCAATCCGTCGATCAGCACATCGGCGGAGGACGTCACTGCGCAATATGTGGACTTGCAGGCTCGCACGCAGGCCCTAGAAGCTGCCCGTGACCGGCTGATGGAGCTGATGCAAGGCGCCGAGACGACTGAAGATGTACTGATGGCCGAGCAGCAGTTGACCTATCGTGAAGCAGAGCTTGAGTCCATGAAAGGACAAATGCAGTATCTGGCCGAGGCTGCACGTCTGTCGCTGATCAGCATTCAATTGCAGCCGTACATTCTCAGCCAGCCAGTAGACACACGTTGGCGCCCCGCTGAGACCGTGCGCCAAGCTTTTGACTCGCTGGTAGACTCGGCTCGAGATTTTGGCGACTTCCTGATCTTCTTTGCAATTGCTGTTCTGCCCTGGTTGCTGCTCTTCGCAGCCATTATCTACGGCATTGTGCGCTTCATTCTGTGGCGCGTGCGTGTTGGGCAGCGCAAGCGTGCTGCCGTGCAGGCTGCGCAGCAGGCCGAGAGGTAGCTAAAAATCGAACAAGGGGCGACTCGGCGTCGCCCCTGTTGCTTTTTGTGGCCCGTCTATCCCATCACAGCCATGCCATGTGCAACTTGCATGGCCCCTGCCAAATCGTCTACAGCGAGTACTACCCTGCCATGGGCTGTGGCGTAGACCGAGTCGATATTGATGCCGGCGCTGGCCATGACCAGCGCTACATCACCCAGTGCTCCAGGCTCGTTCAGCACATTGACCACCAGCACCTCGCGCCTGGAGCTAGGAATACCGGCCTGCTCCAGGGCGCGTATGGCTCCCTCCGGCTTGTCAGGCACGAACCTGACCACGCCGATTCCATCGCAGGTTGCCACCAGGATAGCTTCAATGTTGACCCCAGCTCTGCCCAGCACTTCGCCCACTTGAGCAAGCGAGCCAGGTCGATCCTCCACAAGAACAGTGATCTCTGTAGCCATTGTCCCCCCTCACACACAACGCCCAGAGTTTAACGAGAGCAAGCTGTACTTCATTGTTCGACCAACGCTTAGCCGAACCCCTCAAACTCCTCACTGCCGTAAAGAGCCTTGCTTCCCTTCTTAGCAGACTGGCGCAGCTGGGTACCCTTCAGAGGCGCGCCCATAGCCGCGTAGAATGCCCCGTCGTAAGGCCGTGTCTTGATCACAACCGGCATTGGCACAGCATGACCAAGCACAATAGCCTGCTGACGTGTGTCGAGCCGCGCCAGCACCTCACGCAGCCCCTGCGCCCCGCTGACGCCCATCAACACCGCCGTGATATCGCGCTCGTTGTCCAGAAGCGCCGTCACTCGTGTGCCGATCTGTGACATCACCTCCTCGTCAATCGCACTAGGCCGCTGGTCCACCACCAACAGCGTGACTTTGTACTTGCGCAGCTCGCGGGCAATCGTGCCAAAGATCGTCTGCCGCGCAATCTGTGGATCCAGGAACTTGTGCGCTTCTTCGATCGTGATCAGCAGCTGTGGAGGCTGCTGGGCCTCATCTCCTAGCGAGGATTCGATACGTTTGACGTAGCGCTCACGGATGCGGCGAGTGAGGTAGTTGGCCACCAGGATGTAGGCTTCAAGGGCATTGCCATAGCGCCCGAACTCTAGAATCACGCTGACGCCCTGCTCGATGTGGTTGAGAATGGCCTGCACCGAGTCACCCACGGCCTGGGGCGTGAGGAAGTCAAAGCGGCGGAAGCGCTCCAGTCGGCGTGTCAGGGCAGTCAGTGCTGCGCCATTGATCGTCGTCGTGTTCAGCAGCTCCTCGATATCCTCCGCTTGAGCGGTCAACAGCCATTGGATCCAGCCCTGCCCGATCCGGCGGCGCAGAGTATAGGCTGCATCTAACATGGTGTCTGAGATATCCATGGTCTGCCGTAGGGCAGCCAGGTCCTCTGGTTCGATGTCGCTGTAGGCAAGCGTCACGACGTAGTCTGGACGCACTCCTCGCCGCCGTGACGACTCGTCGTCAAGTGTAAAGATCGCTAGGCGGTCAGGGAATAACTGCTTGAGTCCTTTGTCCTTCTGATTCAGCTCATTCAGGACCTCCCAACCATAGTCGTTGTGCATGTCAAACACCAGATTGACCGCTGCGTTGCGCGCGATGATGCCTGCCAGCAAAATGCGCGTCAGATAGCTTTTGCCCGTGCCGCTTTTGCCGAACACACCTACCGACCGCTCTGTCAACCGTCTCAGATCAACGTTGATCTGCGTGTCAGGCAGTTCCAACGGTGCGCCAATGTTAAAGTGAGTGGCGTCCTCGTCACCGAATACATCATTGATGTCGCGCTCAGTTGCAGTCCACACTTCCTGGAAGTGGGGGGGAATCGTGCGTACCGGTTCAACACTTCCGTCTTCACCAATAATCAGCATAGGCGCGATGTGCATGGTGCCGAAGGCTGTTGTGCCGCTATACACATCGCCCAGATACTCATTGGCATAGATGTCAGGCGGAGTCAGCGAGATCTGGGGGTTAGTATTTCCCAGGCCGATGTCAGTGATCATGCAGAAAAATCGCCGGCGGCGGCCATGCACCACCACGTAGCGCCCAACAGCCAGCTCCTCAATCTCTGTTTCGGCTTCGAGCCTGACGTCCAGTCCACGACTCAGCGATCCGCCAGTGACCACACCCAGGCGCGGCGCCCGAACGCCAAAGTACTCATCCAACTCACTCTTTGTTCGTCTGGCCATCATTCACATCCTTCACTGCCGAGTTGGATAGATCAGCTTGAGCAGATAATCCAATCGCGCCAGGTCACCGCCAAGCAGGCGTGCAGCCTCGCGGCCAGCTTCGACCAGAAAAGAATACTGCTCGCTTTCGGGCCGCGTTCGGGCAGCGATCATCAAATTGGCGGCTAACAATTGCTCACCGGGGACCTGCGATGCACCCAGCACCACGCGGAAGTAGTCGAACCTGCTGGTGATCTCGCGGGTTTCCTCAGCGGTGCACAAGAATACCGGGTCGAGACTGAGTGGCGGGCGCGGCGGTAGCATATGGCGTACAACGCCGTCATAGGTACGATAACCTATGGCGAGCACACTCATCTCCAGCGGCACAATGCGGTGGTGCCGTTGATCGCGCACTGTCTCCTCACTGACTGCGTCGGCCAACACCAGCTGACGCACCAGTGGATCGTCGTCGATGTGAATGTCATACAACAGTCCGTAGACCACATCGCGCGAGTCCAGCCTGGGCTGAGCCCGAACAACCATGCCAAAAGCTGGGCCTTCAATTTGGGTGACCTGCGCCCCAGCAGAGAAGCCAACCGTGCTGGCTCTCAGCACATGACCGATCGGTTGGTCCCACTCAGTTGCCATTGACTTTCCTCGTTAATTCTTCTAACCATTCACAGATTCTATCTTAAGTCAAACCGCGACCGAGCGCCGCTGACTGCGTCTTTACTAGCCTGCTTCTGACTCTTTTCGGACTCAAGGCCATAACGGCTGAGCGTGACCTGAATCATCATATTTAACTGGCTAATCTCGTCATGCTTGACAATCGCCAGCTCGTGGGCGCGAGTCAGTACGTAGGGATAACGTGACTGTAGTTGCTGTGATTGGTGATAGATCAGAGCCTGCATCTCAGCTACAAGCCGGCGATCCTGCGCCACCCACATAGGCACTTCAACACGTGCTAGCTTGGGAGGTTCGCCAATGCCTGCCACGTTGAGGTAGAAGAACGCGATCTCGTGGGTTTCTCCGGCGCTATAGCGAAACTCTTTGTTCAAAGGCGACATCTGCACAAAAAGCGCCGTCCGTTCCGACGGACCGAGCAGCTTCCGGAACAGCTGTACATCCGACAGCCCTTCGAGCCGTCCATCATCGGCCAGCACAGCCCGCGAGACTTCCTCTTCGCGCACATCGAGCAGATGAAGCAGACCAACCACGTAGCGGCTGCGAGGTCGGTCGGTGTAGCCCGCCAGCCCGGCCTCGATCTCGAGCAGGCGCGTCATAGCGCTGAAGTACGTACGCCGCAACTGATCGCGCTCCGGCACCTCATTGCCCATGCCGATGAGAAGCAGCGGATCATCCAACAAGGCCAGCAAAGGCCGTGCCTGACCGCGCTGGTGCCAAGCATGCTCAGCCAGCGTGGCCATTTCCAGAACAGTGCGGCGAGCAGCCACCGTGCCAGGAGTAATCAGCCCTCGATCCTGGGTATACATATACCCTTTCTCGTAAAACAAGGAAGGCTCGCTGAGCACCTGAGGTGGTTCGCCGCTGCCATGCTGGACGATGATTGTTCCAGTGTTGATCAGGTAATACAGCGCCACGCCATGGGTATCGGGTGGAATCTGCGAACCATCAGTGGCTACAATCGTTGCCGATTCGGGTAGTGGGGCAGGGAGATAGGTAGCCATCATTGGCTCATCAAGAGGACGCGCCCCACGATAACCTGCATCTCTGTCCACGGCATCCTGGACACGTTGCTGGATGTAGGCTAGGTAGGACTGATCGGCGTAGGCTGCGAGAATCTGGAGGGCCAGATCGACCTTGTCCCCGATCTCTTCCTCCTGGTAGGCCAGCGCCTCGCCCATGCGATCAACCTGACCGGTCAGTTTGTGAAACTCCAACACATTCCTTCGCTCCTTGACCAGTCGACTCTGATACTCTCATCAGGATAGCACGCACGTTCTGGCCTAGCAAGTGAAGATTGCTGTCCCCAACCTGGACTGTCTCTGACTCAGTCCCTATACCTCATCGTGGGTAGCATGGGAGCATGCAGAGGATACGCCTCAATCGGTGGTCGACGAGCTGTCTAGCCCCTTGGATACAGCGGATCGACAGGCCAGACGGCCGCACCTAGCCTGGTTTCGCAGGACGGCAAGCTGGGCAGGGGCATATCCGGCGCAGATACTCCCATGCGTAGATGCCAGCGTTGTGCCCATCACTCCACCATACCTGAAGCGCATAGTTGCCGACAAGTTGGACATCTTTCACGGTGTATGAGCGGACTGGCTGAAGTTCGATCAGATCGGGGTCAGGAGGTAGCCCTACAGCCTCGTGGCCGCCTCGGCATACAGCGCATGGACAGGCCTCGCGCAGTGCGTCGAGCGGATAGGTACTTGTGTGCTCATCCTGCCAGGTGATACGCAGCTCGTGTGCCTGGCGGTCAAGGACAATATCTATCGGACGCAGCGGCGTGGGTCTGGAAGGGGTCATCATCTCTGGGCCTCTCAGAGAGCAGGGCATACGTACCTGTGATTGTAGGGATCCTGGAGGCTAGCGTCAACCATGGCCTGCGTGTCTGACGCATGGCTCACTTAACAATCGAATTACAGAATGCTGTGTAAGTGACATTGTGCTGGTGTGCGATGAATGGTATCATGTAGGCAAAAGGGGGCTAGGAATAGGGGGACCTGACAGGAAAGGCCACGTCAGGCGCCTCTTGACCGTAACCCGGCGAGGGAATTGAAGGAGCAGCCTATGACCTTAAAAGAATTAGTCACTCCGTCTATTGAGACTCTGGCTGCGCACTACCAGACGAACAAGCTCTTGCTCATTCATCCCAGCAGTCGCTATCGTACGCTGTTGATCGCTGCTCTGATCGAGAACCCACCCTGTCCACTGTACTATTTTGGGATGGGTGTTGGGGATGTGAATTTGACGCAGTTTCTGGCGAGCCTGTCACGCGATCTGGCCGATCAGAGTCCTACATTTGGGCGTCACTTCAATCAAGTGCGCAATCTGGAGCCGGACAATCTAGGGCAACTCGCGGAGGCCCTGGCCAGAGACCTCGACGAGCTTAATGCTTCAGACTATCTGCTCATCCTAGACGAGTACGACAGGGCAGACAACGTCTCTGGGGTCCAAATGTTCGTCGAGTACTTGCTAGAGTATCTGCCCAGTCAGTGCCATCTGCTGATTAACAGCCGCACGTTGCCACGGCTGCCCTGGGTGGCGCTGGTGGCGAAACACCAGGCGGTCGTGCTCCGCGATGCACGGCTGCTGACCAGCGGGTTTTACACGGAGAGTCTTACCCAAAACCCTAATGTCGAGGTATATGCTCTTGGGCCGGGGTATGTGATGGTCAATGGCCAGCACGTCACTACATGGGAAGGGCATCTACCTCGTCTGTTGTTCTTCTTCGCACTAGATCGGCCCCTGGTGACGCGTGCGGACATCTGTCAGGCCTTCTGGCCCGAGCTTCCAATAGACCAGGCCGTCAACGTCTTTCATGTTACCAAAAGGCGCCTTCACAAGGCGCTTGGTTTCGATGTGCTTGCCCACGAGGGAGGGCACTACCGGGTGAACCCGGCACTCAATCTCCAGTACGATGTATTGGAATTCGTGAGCAGCCTCGTCGAAGCGCGAAGCAAGACGGGCATGGAAGTGATACCTCACTGGCAGCATGCCATCGACGTGTATCGCGGCGACTACCTTCAGGGGCACAACGACCCTTGGATTGTGGCCAGGCGCAGTGACTTCCGTGAAGGATACCTCGAAGCTCTGGCGAATCTGGCCTATCTGCGAGAAAGTGAAGGCCGCAATGACTTAGCACTAGGGTTATTCTTGCGGGCCGTGAGTGAAGCGCCCAACCGTGAAGACCTGCACCGGGAGGTGATTCGCCTGTTTGGCAAGTTGGGCCGTCGGAGTGAAGCGGCAGAGCACTACCACAAACTGGAAAGCAGCCTGAAGGCCCGCTATGGGATTGAGCCCTCGCCGGAAACCAAGGCCATGTATCAACAGGTCGTTGGCGACTAAACGGGGTTGCACACTTCTCGGGTAGAACGCGCCCTATACCTGATGGTACCTGATGGGCGCGTTCTGTTATTTCTGAGATGTGGGGTCAATAATCTTCGTACTCCCACTGGCTGAGCCGCGTCGGCGCCTGCCGCCCGGTGCTCTCCAGATAAAGCTGTTGAATTTGGTTGGCAACTCGAGGCCAACTGTACCGTTGCGCACGCTCGGTAGCGGCCCTCGACATCTCTTGGCGCAGTGCCGAGTTCTCTAGAATCAGGCGTATCTTCCCAGCCAGCTCTGCTGGGTCCTGAGACGGAACATGAAAACCAGTGATCCCGTCCTGGATCAGATAGGCCAGTCCGCCAACTCCTGAAGCCACCACGGGGGTACCGCAGGCCATGGCCTCTAATGCTGCCAGGCCAAAGGACTCATAGTGCGAGGGCATGATCACCGCCTCAGCCGCTGCGTAGTAGTAGTGAAGTGTGTCCTGGCTTTTGCCGCCGAGAAATGTAACCAGATCGCCCAAGCCAAGTTCCTCGCGCAGGGCTCTTAGACGACCCATCTCAGCATCTTCCTGCTCCTCGTCGTCGACCACACCGCCAATGATCGAAAGGCACAGGTTTTCCAGGCATCCAGCAGCTTCCTGCTTCAGGATGGCGAAGGCACGCAAGAGTGTATCAACGCCCTTGATTGGCTCTAACCGACCCACAAACAACAACATCTGGGTATGCTCAGGAACACCAATGGCACGGCGAGCTTCGACTCTGGGCATCGGTCGGAAGTGTGTCACATCCACTCCTGGCGGGACCACCCGGATGCGATACATGTCGGCGCCGTACAGCCACATCAGTTGGATGCGCTCGGCAGGCGTTGCAGCGATTAGATAGTCAGCCTTCTGCATGATCTCGTGCTCAGTGGCGATCCGCAGATCTGGTTCAAGCTCAGCTTCACTTGCTGCGACGCGATTCTTCATGTGGCCCAGCGTGTGAAACATCTGGAGAATGGGGACGCGCCACATCGCTCCCAACCTCTGAGCAACCCAACCGGAGAGCCAATAGTGGCTGTGTAGCACGTCATAGCTGAGACCTTCTGACTTGGCAAAGGCCTGCACATTCGCGGCAAACTCAGTCAGGTAGGGATAGATAGCTGGCGTAGACAGCGGCGCTTCAGGCCCAGCCGGAATGTGGATCACACGCACACAGTCACCCAAGGCAGTGTCATTGATGTGCGGCACACAGGGGTCCTGTGAGCGGGTAAATATGTCCACGAAAATGCCGCGCCGTCCCAATTCAGCGCTCAGTTCGCGCACATAGACGTTCATGCCACCGGTCTTCTTTCCTCCTAGGGTGGCAAGAGGGCATGTGTGCACGCTCAGCATGGCTACATGGAGAGGATGCTCGATCAAGGAAGTTATCCTGGAGCTAACGTCGCACGACGATGTTGTAGACGCGGGTATCTTGCGCACCCATCCGGTACTTGTAGACCTCATCGCCGCGCAGGAAGTCATATACCGCCATACCGCGCCGGATGGCATCTTCAATGCCGTAGGTAAGCAAGACAATCCCCGGACTCAGCGTCGAAAAGCCCACCGGATTCAGGCCAGAGTTGTAAAGTAGTACCCGGTCGCGGTAGAAGAACTGCCACATCGTCGCAGCGCGCCGGCTGCCAACTGTCAGGAAGATCAGATTGAGGAGACCCTGCTTAAACGTGGCGTGGGCTATCTCTCTGAAAAATGCGCGGTGGCCGGATTCCTTGAGGAACTCAGACTTGGCAGTGGTGCTCATGGCCATTAGTTCGAGAAAGGAGTCGATCTCGGCGTCTAGATCGTGTTCAGGGCCGACGATGTGCCAACTCACGCCCTCGGCTTCTGCTCGGCGGCGCTTACGTCTGAGTTCATGGCGCTGTTTTCTGTCGAGTGACTCCAGGTAGTCATCATACGTAGCGGGCAGCCGAACGATAGGGCACACCTCTTGAACTACGCTCTCCACACTCAGACCATACTCGCGGGCTAGGCGGGGGAGCACTTCAATGGTGGGTGAAGTTTCCGGAATGTTGCATAGGTCAAATAGATCCCAGTGCGGAGCGACGTCGGAAAGCATGAAGTTGAGAAGAGTACGCAGTACCGGGTCCTCGTAACCTGGCATAATAATGAGGTCCATGTAATCAGTCACGTCGGCGCAGCCCACGATGCGCACTGTGTGTCTACCATTCGTTTCCTCAACAAACCAAGAGCCAATGCCCCGCAGGATACCGCTGTCATCGCGCACACTGACTACGCACAAGCTACCCCGGTGTAGGTGGCTCCACCAGATACGCTGCCAGAAGTTTTTGAGAAAAAAGTTGTCTGAGCGGTTTGGATCAAGTAAGCCATCCCACTCATCAACAAGAGTGTCAAACACATCCGGGGTGGTATGCAGTTCTGCTTTCACACAACCTCATCTTTGCTGGGGGACCTGGGTGAACATGTTGATTCTACCCGCTAGGGAAACGGGTGTGCAAGACAGAAACTCTCAGGCTTTCTGTGACTCACTAGAAGTTAAAAAGGGGGAGCACCATCGAAGAACAGAGACCACCATACACGCCAGGGGACAACGGCTTCGTCGGGCCGAGTCTCGGGAGTGGCAACTGCTAATGAGGAGGGTCGCTCGTAGATGGGGACAACCAGCACTTCACCTTCGCGGACCATCTTGCCCTGGTCATGAGCCCAGACTTCGATGTATGTCGGGCTGCTGTAATAGGCCTTGGCTGCAATCAAGTCCTGTTGTTCTTGCAGCAAGTCTTCAATCTCGGCTTCGAGCTGGCGCTGTTCATTGACCTTTTGTTGGCCTTCGATGATGCGCTGGCTGAAGTCGATCACCAGTCGACCGCCCACAACGACCAGTGCAATCAGTATGATTTGCCAATTGGTGAGCGGCAGGCGCCATGACCGCGTCTCAGGGGGAGACCCCGGTTCGACAGGCTCGGCCTCAGTCACTGTGATCAACCTCTATAGCAAAAAGCTGAGCCCGATTGCCCAGCTTCACAACGATGCCGAAGGTGGGATTTGAACCCACACGGGTGTTATACCCACTACGCCCTGAACGTAGCGCGTCTGCCAATTCCGCCACTTCGGCTCTACAACCGATATTGTACCCGTGAGCAACTGTTTGTCAAGCATGCAGGCCCGTGATTGAGCACAGCTTGCCTTTCAACAGGTCGTCGAATAGTCTGGAGGATGGGAGCAGGTTGTCAGCCTAAGGCAACCCATGCTAGTATACATTCACATCGCATAGTTGCAACCGATTGGCAGTCGTCGGTGAACCGTTATCCCACGACGGCGTTGAGCTTCTCCGCTCATCGAAAAGTGCTACCAATCGTTCCATCATAGGCATCCAATAGCATGCATGGGACATTCTGACCATGAAGTTGTGGGAGCGCTATTTTACACCTCGCACGGTCGAAGAGGCATCTGATCTGTTGGCACGCCACGCGGGCACAGCACGTGTTGTGGCTGGCGGCACCGATCTGTTGCTCGAAATCCGACAGGGGCGCCGTCCGCCGGTTACGGCACTAGTAGACATCACGCATATTCCGGAGCTCGCCTGCATCACCCAGGTTGGCGAGACGATTGTAATCGGTGCCGGGGTGACTCACGCCCAGATCGTCTGCTGCGATCTGCTGGCTGCCCATGCAACGTGC
This sequence comes from Anaerolineae bacterium, assembly GCA_034435375.1. Classification (GTDB taxonomy): domain Bacteria; phylum Chloroflexota; class Anaerolineae; order Aggregatilineales; family UBA3940; genus DAOTXR01. Next base: position 42,372 of record DAOTXR010000044.1, on the reverse strand, counting down.
CTGGTCGAGAGCTGTGGTGTGATCGGTGGTCCCCAGGTGCGCAACGTTGCGACCTTGGGGGGCAATGTGGTCCATGCCCTTCCCGCTGCCGATGGGACCACTTCACTGGTGGCACTGGATGCCAGCGCAGATATTCTGCAAGGTGGGCAGCGCCGCCAAGTACCTATCTTGGACATGTTCAGAGGGCCTGGTGACTCGCTTATCGACCCAACTCAGGACATTCTGCTCGGTTTCCAGCTACGGCTGGGGGGAGCCTACGAAGGTTCATCTTTCAAGCGCATCATGCGACCTCAGGGTGTGGCCCTGCCGGTGCTGGGCTGTGCTGTGTGGGTAAAACTCGCTGATGACTGCCAGGTGGTTGAGGATGTGCGCGTGTGTATTAGCCCGATAGGGCCAACACCGGCGCGCGCCGAGAGCGTAGAGAACGCATTGCGGGGTTGCCCCTATACCGATGACTTGCTGGCCGAAGCGATCAGCATAGCACGCCGCGACCTGCATCCACGCGCCAGCAAGTACCGGGCCACTGCGGAGTACCGTATCGAGATGATTGAGGTTCTGCTTCGGCGAGTTTTGCCTCTGGCAGTCCATCGCGCTCAGACCGGTGAAGCTGTCCCCGAAGGGGTTGGGATGTAAATGAGGGACCTATGAGCACAATCCGCATTACGGTCAACACCAGACAGTACGTGATGGACGTGCCCGAATCGCGTACACTGGCTGCATTTCTGCGCCAGGATTTGGGTTTGACTGGCACCAAAATTGGCTGCGAGGAGGCAGAGTGTGGCATCTGTACGGTGCTGGTCAATGGTCTACCTGTCGATTCGTGCATCTACCCATTGTTCAAGGCTCAGGGCGCTGAAGTTGTGACTATTGAAGGGCTGGCGCTAGATGGGAATCTGCATCCGCTGCAGCGCGCCTTCATCGAGCATGGGGCAGTGCAGTGCGGCTTCTGCACACCGGGGTTGATCATGGCAGCCAAGGCCCTCCTGGACCAGAATCTCAATCCGACCGATCAGGACATCAAGATTGCATTGAAGGATACCTATTGCCGATGCACCGGCTATACCAGCGTGCTTAACGCCATCAAAGCCGCCGCCCGCGAATTGCGGGGCGAAGAGCGGCTCGACTGGCAGGAGCCAGACTCGTCACTCGGTCCACTGCGGGTGATTGGGCATTCGGTGCCCCGGCCTGAGGAGAGCGACAAGGTTACAGGACGTGCGCGTTACGCCGACGACTACGTGTTTCCGGGCATGCTCTACGGGCGCACCCGGCGCAGTGACCATCCACATGCACGCATCGTGGCTATTGACGTCCATGAGGCCAAAATGCTGCCCGGCGTGCGAGCTGTATTGACCCATGCCGACATCCCTGGCCAGAATATCCATGGTCTTGTCTATGCTGACTGGCCATGCCTGGTAGCGGACAAGGTGCGCTACATGGGAGATGCGATTGCGATAGTCGCCGCCGACACGGCCGAGATTGCTGCCGAGGCCGCAGAGATGATCCGGGTGGAGTATGAGCCTCTGCCGGTAGTGGACAACCCCGTCTTTGCCCACAGCGACCAGGCCCCCCTGGTGCATGAGCAGTGGCCATCCGGCAACTTGCTCAAGCACATCAGAGTACAGCATGGTGATATAAGCCAGGGATTCGACCAGGCAGACGTGATCGTCGAGCGAACTTATCATACGCCCACCACTGAACATGCCTTCTTGGAGCCAGAGTGCTCAATTGCCGTCCCAGCAGGTTTCGATGCGGACCATGACAAGTTAACCATCTATGTTGGATCTCAGATTCCCTACCAGGACCGTCAACAGGTAGCTCGCATTCTGGGCGTAGCCGAAGATCGGATTCGCATCCGAGGAACGCTGATCGGTGGCGGCTTTGGGGGCAAAGAAGACCTAGCTGCACAGGCGCATGCCGCTCTGTTGGCGCAGGCTACTGGCCGTCCGGTGAAGATGCTGTACACGCGACAGGAATCGCTGCTGTTTCACCCCAAGCGACACGCTACAACGATCCGGATCAAGATCGGGGCAAAGCGAGACGGGACACTGATTGCCATCGAAGCTGAGCTGTATGGCGATGGCGGAGCGTATGCCTCGCTCAGTGACAAAGTCATGACACGTGCTACGACGCACGCCACTGGTCCCTATGCTGTCCCCAACGCCCAGATCGACTGCTACGCCATGTACACTAACAACCCCCCAGCAGGAGCATTCCGAGGCTTTGGCGTTACGCAATCGGCCTTTGCTGTCGAGAGCACATTGGATGTCCTGGCCGAGGCGCTGGAGATGGATCCATTTGAGCTGCGTCTGAAAAACGCACAACAGGTCGGTGTGACAACGGCCACTGGCCAGCTTTTGCGCGAGAGTGTGGGGCTGATCGATACGCTAGAGATGGTGCGTGCTGACATGCTGGCCTCCGAAGATGGGCAGCCCTTTCGGTGGAGCTGGCATACAGGCAACAAGGCCTACGGTTGGGGCATCGCCTGCGCCTATAAGAACACTGGGCTAGGGGGCGGCGCACCAGACAAAGCCACAGTCGAGGTTGAAGCCTACGAGGATGGGACGGTCGAGGTACGCACGGCAGCCGCTGACCTGGGCCAGGGACTAGGAATGGTGGTGGCGCAATGCACAGCAGAAGAGATGGGAGTACCTTACGATAGAGTCCGGGTATTGCTGCCCGACACGGACCGAACGCCCGACGCCGGGCCGACTACCGCTTCACGCCAGACCTATGTGACGGGCAATGCGGCCCGTCTGGCCGCAGGTGCTCTACGCGAGGCGATGCGTTCGGTAGCTGCGGAGCATATCAACGTGCCGCCGGAGCAGATACGTTTCGAAGGAGGGCTGCTATATCATAATGGTGGCCCAGCAACCCCACTTGGCACTGTGATTGGCTGGATGCGCCAGCAGGGCCTAGAGCCTAGGGCTACCCATGAATACCAGGCGCCCGAAACCCGCCCCCTCGGCGCAGGCGGCGACATGCACGTCGCCTTCTCTTACGCAACCCAAGCAGCGCTGGTAGAGGTGGACCTGGACACAGGCGAGGTGCGTGTTCTCAAGGTGATCTCTGCTGCCGATGTAGGCCGCGCCCTCAACCCACGGTCAGTGTACGGTCAGATCGAAGGAGGGATCGTGATGGCCTTGGGTAACTGCCTGACGGAGGAATACATTGTCGAGGGTGGCGTGCCGTGGACGACGCTGCTAGCACGCTACAAGATACCCAGCATCAAGCACATACCGGAGATTCGATCCCATATCGTGGAACACCCCACTAGCGACGGGCCTTATGGAGCTAAGGGGGTTGGTGAACTGCCTTCCATTGCCACAACCCCCGCCATTACGAACGCCATCTATCGCGCCACCGGGATACGCATCCTGAGTGTCCCGGTCGACCAGGATGCGCTGCTGAGGGCTATCAAGGCCGGTCGGCGAGAAGTTATCGCCACTTGGCATGATGTGAAATAGCAGCAGCGCCGAGGACCCAGAGCCTCGGCGCTGCTGTAAAATCGCTCTCCCCAAGATATTCAGGGGGCAGCCGGCGCATCGGTGATCAGCAGCATAACTTCCGACCCACCGGATGTGTCAGTGACCGTGATGTTCAGGAACTCGCCAGAGCGTGCGTAGACCAGCAATGTCTTGTCATCCTGGCTGGTCGGCAGCGCGTAACGTTGCCATCCTTGAGTGGGTAGCGCTTCTTCGTAAAACGCGACGAGTTCCGCACTACTGTGGGCCGAGCTGTAGCTCACCATGCCGGGTAGCTTTGCGATCTCGGTGGCGTCGTCTGCTAGGGGCAGGTCGATCTGGCAACCGGAAGGCATCTCAATGGAAGGTCCCGCCGTCAGATCAGTGATCTCAAAATGTAGGGTCAGGTGGCCGGAATTGCCTGCGGCAAAATACGTATCTACAAGATCCCCTGACAGGTCGTAACGCAGCACATAGCCGCCGTCGACTGCTTTCACGATCTCTCCAGATACGTTAGTAAAATCGCCGAGGGTGTCAGCCTGAAACGTGTAGCGTGTACCGGTCTGCCCGGCAACACTCACATTGCCAGCCGGTGTAAGGGCGTCTGCTAACACCTCGGGAGCCATGAAGTCATCCGGCGTCAGAAACGACGTTCCCAGGTCAACCGAAGCCGGGAAGATCAAGCAGGACGACTCGCCCACCGCTTCACCGGTCATGTACTGGACATCATCTTTGAGCGTCAGAACCACATCGCCCGGATCTTCCTCTGGCCTGGCTCCCTCAATGCTCAGCGATCGCTGAATGGCGCGGGGCGAAGCCGCCTGTATCTCCAGGTGATAGGCCCATGCCTGTCCGGAGCTGTCCCTGGCATCAAACTCCGCCGTGAAAACCGCGGTGTAGTGCTCAAGTGCATCAAGATGCAGGCCGTTGTAGACAGCCTGCCTCTCAGTGCCGGACCCACTCTGGTCGGCAGCGACATTCTCCTCAGATGATTTGCCTTTCTCCTCGCCTGTTAGGCTACAGCCCTCCAAGATACTTAAGACAAGTAGCACAACGACGATCAGCAACCCTCTGTTTCTTTTGACAGCCATGGCCTCACATCCTGGTGCACTCGATTTGCGGCTCTATGGAAGTAGAACGGATAATCCCGCGCCGCGTGAAAGGAGATAGTACTATTATCCTACCTGCACTAACGCCTAGAATCCTTTGACTCCCTGGTTCGAGATCTTGGCGTCCTCCACGTAGCGGCGTGGCATGGCTAGGCTGCTCCAGCCACCTGCCTCCTGCAACGAGAAAGGATCGGTGCCGCTGCGTGCGGCGTGTGTCGCCCAATAGTGGCGGCAATCGTGAGCGCTCAGATTCTGGATACCGATCCGTTCGCCCAACTCGCGCACCCGTTTCGTGATGGCTCTTACCGTCATTCCTGCCTCGGCCAACTCCCCGCCCTTGCGGCTGGCGCGCAGCAATGGGCCTGAGGCTGGTGCATCGCCGCTTGCAAACCAGGACTCGGCAGCCTGGAGCGTATCAGCCGTCAGCCGGTGGATCTGCTCCTTATCTACCTTGGGCCGATAGAAACGCAGTTGCCCTGCCTGGAGGTCAACATTCTCGACCTTCAGAATGGCAACTTCACCGCAACGCAGACCATGGTCGAGCAGCAGGCACATCAGCAGTGTGTCACGTCGGCCCTGTGGCGTTCCGGGCTGCGACTTCAACTCAGCAGCCTGCTCGCCGGTCAGACGGATGGGATCAGCCTTTTTGATGCCCAATCGAGTGGTGGGTCGCTTCTGGTCGACCCGCTTGCTTTCTCTTCGGCTAAAACCCACCACTTGCCGGATCATGGCATGCTCGGAGGCATCGATGGCCCCTGCCTTGAACGCCAGCTTGACGTAGGTCTTAATCGTCGACAGGCGCACATTCACACTGCCGATAGCGTAGCCACGGTCGAGCATCCAACGCTTGAAGCCCTCAACAATACCCCAGGTCATGCCGCGCCATGGCTCGGCGGAGAACTGAAAAACATCTCCATTGACAGAGAGACCAACTTCATTGAGATAATTCGTAAACAGACGCAGGTCGGCGCTCTGCCGTCGCAAAGTTTCTTCTGAGCGCCTCGCGATATAATCGGCGAAGACGCCCTGTGAAGCAGCCGCGTTAGCGATGGCGCCCGCCCGCGCCAGAGCCCAGTCGTCAGCAGGAGTGCTATAGGGTGTGATGGCGGTAGTACCATTGATATGGACGATCTCACCGTCCACGATCTGGTCATCGTCGGAGTCGAAGTTGGGATAAGTCATGATGGTCCTCACGTCGGTGTGATTGGTGGTCAGAGGGTGATTGTAAACTGCAAACAGTCAAAAAACAAATCAATTCCGATTTGTATAAATAATCGGCAATCATTCTGCCAGGTCGCGCTGCGGTTTATGTAGCCGGATGAGAGCGCCGAGAAGTCCAGGAAGGCCAGAGATGGCTGTCAAGCGCATCAGAAGGAGCAGATGAGGCGAAAGGAATCATCGGAGCCACAGATTACGAAGACAGGTAGTCCTTGAGGTTGTGCTGCACGGCGTAAGCGGCAGCTTCGGCGCGGTTGGCGACCCCCAGTTTACCCAGGATGTTGCTGACATAATTGCGGACTGTACCTTCGCCCAGGTACAGCGCCTCGGCGATCTCTCGATTGGTCTTACCTTCAGAGACCAATTGTAAGACCTGCATCTCTTGGTTGGTCAACTCGGCAAAAGCAGACGCCTCTTCCTCACGCTGGGCTTTGCGCACTTCCTCAAAAACACGTTGGGTCAGGCTAGGATCAAGCAGCGCCTCCCCACGCCCAACGGCTTCGATAGCCCGGATCAGATCGTCGCCACCGATCTGCTTGAGGACGTAACCAGCAGCGCCAGCCCGGATGGCGGCAAACAGCATGTCGTCCTCGGCATATGACGTCAGCATGATCACCTTTGTGCCGGGGTATTGCTCAGTGATCTGCTGGCAAATCTCGACGCCGCTGATGCCAGGCAGACGGATATCTAGAACCACGACGCTGGGTTGGTAGGCCGCCACCTTCTCAAGGGCCTCTCTGCCATTGCTGGCTTCTCCCACAACCTCGAACTCCGGATGGCGGTTCAACAGGGAACGCAGCCCTAATCGGACCACCTCATGATCATCCACAATCACAATCCGCTGCCGGGCCATGTTCCCATCTCCGTTTGCTCTGAGCATCGTGATTGGTCAAAGTATAGCTGTTGCAAGCAGATCTATCAAAGCGTCTCCCCTCTTAATCTGGCATAGACACTCAGCCAGAGAGACATTATGTGGGTACAATAAGATGTAGAGATGAAACCGAACACACCAGCGCCCGCCAAGGACAGGCTACTCGATCGGGGTATGGGGAGTATAGCAACCAGACAACTAACACAGCTCCAGCCAGATAAAGGTTGAATTACTTGAATCTAACCCAATGCAAAGCAATTCTTATCTTCAGATGAAGCACAGGGCTGTTATTTTTGATTGGGGCGGAGTGTTGATGCGCACCATAGACATCACCCCGCGCCTGAAGTGGGATCGGCGGCTAGGGCTGGCACCCGGTACAGTAGAATCGGTAGTGCATAGAAGTGACGCCTGGCGGCAGGCGCAGTGTGGTGAGATCGACCTCTCCTCTTACTGGCAAGCTGTAGGCCACCAACTTGGTCTGACATCGGACGACTTGGCTTCTCTACGGCACGATTTCTACAGCGGCGATCAGCTTGACCAGGAATTGGTGGCTCTTATTCGCGATCTGCGGGCCGCTGGAGTACGGATCGGTCTGTTAACCAACAACACCCTCGATTTGGAGGATACGCTGTACAATCTCTCACTGAACAGACTGTTCGACACGTGGGTGATCTCAGCCCAGATTGGCGTTATGAAGCCCGATCCGTTAGCCTATCGCGCTATTCTTCATGCTCTTGGCGTATCTCCTGGACAGGCCATTTTAGTGGATGATTTCGCGGCCAATACCGAGGGTGCGCGAGCCGTGGGCATGCACGCAATCCACTTCAGTCCCGACCTCGATCTGCGTGCGGTGTTATATCGCTGGTTAGGCATCTGATCCAAACTCCCCTGAGTAACTATATGCCTCTACCTGAAGTGCTGATCTTCGACTACGGCAATGTCCTGGAGGGACCGCTTGACCGGGCTGCGTTTGAGTCAGACCTCACTGCCTTAGCACTCGAACACAGTTTTCCCGACGGCCTCAGCCTGTGGTACCATTTCTATGTCAGCGATGCCTGGGAGATGGCTAAGCGTGGCCGGATGACTCGTGAAGCATTCTGGGAAGATCGCCTGGGTTCCCTGGGGCTTCATGCTGACGAGGAATGCACTGAGTTTAAGCGACGGATGTTTCAGCAGCGGGGCATATTGCCCGAGATGCGCGTCTTGCTCAGCGAACTGCGCCCGCGCTATCGTCTGGCCGTGCTCAGCAACACCTCACGCCGTGACTTTGCTCACTATCTGGCCGAAAGGCGCGGCTTTGGCGATACCTTCGAAGCCGTGGTCAGCTCAGCGGAGGAAGGTTTTGCCAAGCCAGAGCCGGAAATTTACCATATCGCATTGTCTCGGCTGAACATCAGGCCGCACCAGGCACTGTTCATCGATGACCAACCGCGTAACACCCTAGCCGCCGAGAAACTGGGCATTCCATCGATCACGTTTACCACGCCAGAGGCATTGAGGACTGAACTCATACGGCGCGGCATCCTATAAGGAGGCCATTGACACGTCTGGCTAACCTGCACTACAATCTTTTCCAAGCGACACCTATGAGCTTGAGTTGGGCTTTCAACCAAACGCCGAGAGAGTATATGCCTGGCCTGTGCGCCGCGATGTTCCTGCGCCATCACCATCACGATCACCGCCTCCATGCTCGTGGAGGGACGCAGGTCTCGCACGGCTGAGTGCGGGAACGACTCCTGACCGATGAGCGTGGAGTGAGCGGAACTCCACGCTTTTTGTTATCATCCAACTTCATGCAGAAAGGAAACCTGGACATGGCTGAAAGAGTTCTGCCACGTATTCCTGCTGGGATGCGTGACATCTTGCCTGAGCAGATGCTCAAACGGCAGTATGTACTGGATGTCGTGCGACTTGTGTTTGAGGAGTTCGGCTTCGAACCATTGCAGACGTCTGCTATCGAGCTTTCTGAAACGTTGATGGGCAAATACGGTGAGGATGCCGAACGCCTGATCTACAAAGCATGGTATGGTGATACTCCCGGTGACGAGTTCTCACTGCGCTATGATCTGTCGGTGCCGCTGTGCCGGGTAGTAGCTATGTATCCTGATCTGCCACGTCCATTCAAGCGCTACCAGATTGCCCCCGTGTGGCGTGCCGACCGTCCCCAAAAAGGCCGCTATCGCGAGTTCTACCAATGCGATGTGGACATTGTGGGCAGCGCCAGCATGATGGCCGATGCTGAGATTGTGGCGGTGATCTATGAGACGTTGAGCCGTCTTGGCTTTCGTGAGATCACCATCTCGATCAACAACCGTAAGCTGCTAGATGGGATTGGACAGTATGCTGGGGTCCCGGCATCGCTCCAGGCAGGGTTATATCGCTCCATCGACAAGCTGGACAAGATCGGATTGGACGGCGTGCGCCGTGAGTTGCTGATGGTTGGTGTACCGCTCGACCCCGTGGAGCCACTCCAGCGTGTGGCGCGGCTGGCAATCCAGGGGAAACTGAGCAGCGAGAGTGAGATCCGCGCCCGCATGGTCGAGGCCGAAAAACTCGATCCTGCGCTGGCCGACGCCGTGCTGAGTCCACTTCAGCGTCTAATCGCGGATGCTACGACGTGGAACATACCTCCCGGCCAACTCCAGGCTGCGACGCGCGATTTGGTCGGCAATCTGGCACCACAGCTTCGGGAGTATTATCGCAGCCGCACTGACATTATCTCTGCCGATGTCGTTGATAGCTTGCTGGAGCTGCTCCAGATCACTGGTCCCAAATTCGATGTGCTTACCGGCCTGGAACAGCGCCTCCAGGACTATCCGCGCGCCATAGAGGGGATCGTCGAGCTGCGCGATCTGTTCTCATATCTGGAGTGGATGGGGTTGCCTGGCGATGCCACCGAACTAAATTTTGCGATGGTACGCGGCCTGGAGTATTACACTGGTCCGATCTACGAGACAACCATCCGCAAGCCCAGGGCAATGCCCAGCATCACTGGCGGCGGCCGCTACGACAAGCTGATCGGGATGTTTGCCGATACCAGCTACCCCGCCACTGGCACTAGTCTGGGCATCGAACGCATCATCGATGCAATGGACGAATTGGGCATGTTCCCGCCGGACATTCGCTCAACAACCGCCGAAGCGCTTGTGACGACATTTGACGCCAGCACCATCATCGACTCGCTCCGGCTGGCAACTACAATGCGTCGGGCGGGAATCAACACAGCAGTATACTTCGAGTACACTGATCGGCTGGGCGACCAAATCGGTTACGCAGCAGCCAAAGGCATTCCGTTTGTGATCATCCTTGGCCCCGACGAGATTGCTGCCGGGCAGGCCACAGTTCGGCTGCTGGGAGTCACGCGCGATGCCAGTGAACAGCGTACTGTGCCGCTCGATCGAGTGGCGGAGGTCATCCGCACCTGGTAAACTGAAAGTCCGGCTTGCTGCCGACAGAAGTCGGGGCAAGCCGGGTCTCCTGATCGGATAGATCGATCCACCAGTGATTACTCGTCGGCGCATTCAGGTGGTTGACGCTGCAACTTTCCCCAGCCATAATCGTAATGGAAGATAGACACGGCGCCACGAGTCGTGTTTGTTACTGCCTGTTTAAGCTTGAAAGCAACCATAAGGAATGGTCAAGGGAGTACACCATGGCTGATGAAGAGAAGGTACAGACTGAACCGTCCGAATTTGTGGAGCACGTCAAGGCTGCTGGCCGGTCGATCCGAAAGCAGTGGGGCAGTCTGATCCCCGAAGAGTTTTGGCAACACAGGCGCGAAGCTCGGCGGCACATGCTGCTCGCCATACGCAGCTTGGTCGATGGGGCCATCGAGTGCCTGGAAGACAAACCCGATCCCAAGCCGAAGCCCCGCCGCAAGGCCAGGGTCGAGGTCGAGTAGCCTGGGCTTCTCCGGTGGGAAATCTTAATTTGATCAGACTCGAGAAGCCGCCTCGGTGCGAGGCGGCTTCTCGTTCACCCGTGGGGTGGATGATGGGATTTGAACCCACAACCACCGCATCCACAGTGCGGTGCTCTGCCCGTTGAGCTACATCCACCAAGCAGCGGATATTTTAGCGCGCCATAGGGGCCGCTGCAATAACCCTGGACGATCTTTTGGACTCTAGCAGCAAGTCAGCTTGGCAATCACTTGCTCCAGCGCCTCGCGCGGCGGGCGAATCTGGTCCTCCCGCAGGTGTACCAGCGGCGTGTCAACCAAGTGGCTCACCTCGCGGAACGAAGGTCGGCTCTCATCGACGTAGATCAGGCCAGTGATGAACTGCTGGTCGCGGCGAGCTTCTTCCAGCAGGGTCATAGCTGCCACCTTGTCAGTCGGATCGTGGCTGGCTGGATCGAGCTTCTTGAGCTGAATGTGCGAACCGTCGTGAAGCTCAACCACCTGAACCTCGCCGGTTCCGTAATCGACCATGATCGGCTCGGCGTAAGCAACATAGGTGATGTCCTGTAGCGTCTCCTGATGTTGTTTGCCCCATGGATAGCTCTTGGTGGATGTCTCGTGGTTGTTGAACGTCACGCATGGGCTGATGATGTCCAGCACTGCTGTCCCCCGATGGCTGATAGCCGCCTTGAGCAGCTCGCGTACCTGGCCGGGATCTCCGGCAAATGAGCGCGCCACGAATGATGCTTCGGCAGCAATGGCCTCGATGCAGATATCAATGGGTGGCAACTCGTTGACACCCGCATATTTTAGCATCTGACCTTTGTCTGCCGTGGCTGAGAACTGGCCCTTGGTCAAGCCATATACACCGTTGTTCTCAACAATGTACACCACCGGGATGTTGCGGCGCATCATATGTTTGAACTGACCCAAACCAATGCTGCCCGTGTCGCCATCGCCGCTTACTCCGATGGCGATTAACTCGCTATTCACCGTGGTTGCACCAGTAGCCAACGATGGCATACGTCCGTGCAGGCCATTGAAGCCATGCGAGCGGTTTAGAAAGTATGCGGGCGACTTACTAGAGCAGCCAATACCGCTCAACTTGATGACATAGTGGGGATTGATCGAAAGCTCAAAAGCCACAGAGATGATCTGGTTGGCGATTGAATTATGGCCGCAGCCCTTACACAGTGTTGACGGGCGGCCTGCGTAGTCACCGCGCTCCAACCCTATTGCATTTATGCGCGCACTGACACTCATTGAACATTCTCCTTTTCCAGCACCATCTCCGATAGACGGCGCGCCGTCAATGGCAGACCGTCCAGGTGGGCGAGTGAGACGACCCGGCCTGCGTATTCGGGATATTCCATCCTGAGCACCTCTGCCATCTGACCGTCAACATTGTTCTCGTAGACATAGACTCGGCCATGGCTGGCAAGGAACTCACGCACCTCTTCACCCGGCGGCAGCGCCCGGATGCGCAGGTAGTCAAACTTGATTCCTCTGGCGGCTAGACGATCTCGCCCCTCAACCACTGCCGGATGAGTGCTGCCGTAGGCAATGATGCCAAACTGTGCACCGTCTACTGTCTCGATCACTGGCCTGGGGACGATCTTGCGTGCCGTTTCAAATTTACGCTTGAGGCGAGCCATGTTGGCAGCCCAGTCTTCGGGATCCTCGCTGTAAACAGCATTCTCGTCGTGGCCAGTGCCTCGGGCGAAGTAAGCTGCCAACGGATGATCGGTACCTGGCAGGGTGCGGTACGTGATGCCATCACCATCCACGTCTTTGTAGCGAGCAAACCCACCCAGGCGGTTCAGGTCTTCAGCGTTGAGCACCTTGCCGCGATCCATGGGCTGATCTGGATATTCGAACGGGTCGCTCATCCACAGATTCATGCCCAGATCCAGGTCAGTGAGCACAAAGACGGGCGTCTGAAGACGTTCAGCCAGGTCGAACGACCGCCAGCCGTACTCGAAAATTTCCTTCAAGTCGCACGGCAGCAAAACGACATGCTTGGTATCGCCGTGGCCCAGCAGATAAGCCTTCAGCACGTCTCCCTGCGAGGTGCGAGTAGGTAGGCCAGTGGCAGGCCCAACACGCTGCACATCCCAGATCACACAAGGCACTTCGACGAAGTAGGCCAGCCCCGCATACTCGGCCATCAGGGAGAGGCCCGGCCCAGAGGTAGATGTCATGGCACGTGCGCCAGCCCACCCTGCGCCGACCAGGATGCCGATCGCAGCCAACTCGTCCTCGGCCTGGATGACAGCGCAGGTTGATTTGCCGGTCACAGGATCCAGGCGTAGCTCCTGAATGTACTCATTCAGCGCGTCGATCAGGGTAGTGGACGGCGTGATAGGATACCACGCCACGAGTGTGACGCCACCGAAAACGGAGCCCAGCGCTGCTGCTGAATTGCCGTCCAGCATGATCTTGCCCGCCGTGCTGCTCATGCGTTCCACACGGTATGGGTCGGCCTTGGGCAAGTTGTCCATAGCCCACTCATATGCAGTGCGCACGACGGCCATGTTGGACTCTACGGGCTTGGTCTTGCCGGAGAAGTGGAAGCTGAGTGCAGCGTAAATCTCATCCATGTCAATCTCGATCAGGGCCGCCAGAACCCCCACGTATACCATGTTGGCGATGTAGTCGCGCAGGTTGGGGGGAACATCTGCCGCTTTGGTCAGTTCCCTGACCGGCACACCGTAGTACACCACATCATCACGTTTCTGAGACAGTGGCCATTCTAGCGGATGGATACACACACCACCAGGAGGTAGATTTTGGATGTCCTTATCAATGGTATCCTCATTCATTGCAACCAGCACTTCGCTGGTCTCCCGGCGGGCTATATACCCATCCCGGCTTAAGCGGATGGTGAACCATGTCGGCAAGCCTTGGATGTTGGAGGGAAAGATATTCTTGCCCGTGACAGGGATCCCCATCCTAAACAAGGCACGCATCAGGACAGTGTTAGCTGTCTGGCTCCCAGTGCCATTGACGGTGGCCACAATGATCTGAAAGTTATTCGTGACCGACCGATCAGAGGTGGCAGGGGAGGCTTTGGCAACAGATTGAACCTCGCTCATAAGAGTTCTACTCCTGAGAGTAAGATGGGGTACGGTCGAGCCGTTAAATATCTGATAAATCAGACTTATCGTATCAATCGTTGCTTCTATAATAGCAGATTCGGGGCAGAAATGCATCAAGAGTCTGAGGAAAATCGCCAGAATTAGTCGCGCAAACTACATTCCATGATGTGGCAAGGCCCAGGGCGCACAGTGTGCGCCCTGGGAGGAATTCTGCCTCTAATGGCCGGTACCCTCTTCAATCGGCTCATCACGCTCGCGGGGCACCTCCTCCGGCGGGATGAATCCTGGAGCCAGCGCTAACCACTGAATCGGATCCACCGGAATGCCATTGACAACGATCTCGAAGTGCAGGTGAGCACCATTGGTCCGTCCTGTGGCTCCTGCTGCCGCGATCAGTTGCCCGCGTTGGACGGACTGCCCCAATGCGACGAACACTTGAGAACAGTGTCCATACAGCGAAAAGACTCCATAGCCGTGGTCGAGAATCACGACATTGCCACGCACATCAAGCATTTCGGCAGCCACCACCCGACCGCTGGTTGTGGCATAGATCGGCTCACCGACGCCGCGCTGGAGGTCGATCCCGGTGTGATAGGAGCGCCAGACGCCGCCGTTGTATGAACGGTCACCGCCAAAACGTGAGGTCATCCGTTCGCCTGGCACCGGGATCGCGAACGGCCATCCCCAATCAGTCGAGTGGGAGTGGGCCGCGTAGATAGTCTCCAGATATGCGGTCTCGCGCTGGTTCAGCACAGGGTCAAGCAGTGGAGCCAGTTGGCCTGAGATTGAAACCTGCTCGGCTGGATAGCTAAACTCGTTTATAGTGAGGGTCTCTTCATGCACCAACTGCCTGCCAGTGGCCGGATCGCTGACCCTGATGGCGAGAGAGTAGTCGCCAGCCGCAGCATCGAAGCCGAAAGCAAATAGGGCCAGGTATCCTTCGCCTGTCCAATACACGGCCAGCGGGTCCTGACCGAGTGTGACCGAGACCTCAAGCGGGTATCCGCCACTGACAAAGACAACCCCAGCCTGGCCTGGCACCAGCGCTGTAGGAGCGACTGTTACCGAGAAGCCAGGCGCGACTGGCGCAGCCTGGGCTTGTTGGACGGGTGCGATTGCCATCAGCACAAGGAACACGAGTATGAATAGCGGAATGGTAGGTTGATTTTTCATCGTGTTAGAAGGAGATTGCCCCATGGGTCGGTGACGGCCTGCCAGCCAGGAGCCAGCACTGTGGTCGTATCCAGCTGGAAGATCACTGCTGGGCCCAGGATCACATTCCCAGCGCGCAGGCGTTCTCGTTTGTAGAAAGATGTGAGCTGTGGTTCCTCTGCTGAGAACCACACCAAACCTTCGCCGCTGCGGGCACTGCTGGCATCTGAATCGCCCGCCGGGATCGTCTCAAAGGCCGGCTTGGGGCCACACCCAATAGCCCTCAGGCGGGCGTTGACAATCTCTACAGGTGCTGCATCGTGCCGGTGGCCATAGCGCTGGCCATGCGAAGTGTGAAACGCTGACAGCCAACTGCCGACGGCAGGCTGCTGCACAGTGATCTCATGCGACTGGCCTACATAGCGCATGTCCAGGGCACGCTCGAAGACGGTGTTTTCGGCCCGGATCCCTTCGGCGAGCAAGTCGCTGCGAGCGCGATCCTCCAGCAGGGTGAAGATTGTATTCAGTGTTTCCGTGTTAAGCACCTCCTGACTGGCCATGACGGTCTGCGAGTAATCTCTAACGAGGTCAGCAATGGTCATTCCCAGTGCGGAGAGCACACCAGGTGTGCGTGGCACCAAGATGCGCGGGATATGCAGCGCCTCCGCCAACGCGCAGGCATGAAGTGGCCCTGCGCCGCCGAACGGCACGAGCACAAAATCACGGGGGTCGTATCCCCGCTCAACCGAGATTGCCCGGATGGCACGCTCCATCGTCGCATTGGCCACCTGGATCACACCCCAGGCGGCCATCTGCGGCGTCTCGACCTTCATCTCATCTGCCAGGCGGGCCAGCGCGTGGCGTGCTCGATCGGGGAAAAGCGCCATTGTCCCGCCGAGAAAGTGTGTGGGGTCCAGACGGCCCAAAAGAAGATCGGCGTCTGATGTAGTCGGCAGTTCGCCGCGGCCATAGCAGGCTGGGCCAGGATCAGCGCCAGCACTTTCGGGGCCTACCTGCAGTGCGCCGCCGGGGTCCACCCGTGCGATGCTGCCGCCGCCCGCACCGACGGTGTGCACGTCCACAATCGGCAGACGCACCGGTAGGCCGCCGATCTTCGACTCGCGGGTGTAGGCTATGCTGCCTGGGAACAGCGCCACATCCGTCGATGTACCACCCATATCAAAGCTAATGACGTGGTCAAATCCAGCCATCTTCGCGACATAAAACGAACCGATGGCTCCTCCTGCCGGGCCGGAGAGTACAGTGCGGGCTGCCTCGGAGCGCGCTGTGGCAGCTGTGATCACCCCGCCGTTGGACTGCATGATGCGCAACCGACGCCCATTGAGACCTGACTCGACGCGCTCAAGGTAGCGAGCCATCAGCGGCGCAACATAGGCGTTGATCACTGTGGTGCTAGCCCGTTCGTACTCGCGGTGCTCGGGCAAAATATCGCACGAGAGCGACACAAACACGTAGTTACGTAGCGCTGCGCCGATGATTTGTTCATGCTTCGGGTATAGGAATGAAAAAAGCAGGCAGACCGCCACCGACTCGACGCCAGAGGCCCGAATCTGCTCGACGAGTACATCTAGGCTGGCAGGATTGAGCGGGGTGATTGCCACTCCTTCTGCTGTTACTCGTTCGTCTACTTCAAACCGCAGTTCGGGAGGGACCAAAGGGGGTGGGAGATGGGGAACCAGTGCATACAAGTCAGGGCGATCCTGCCGACCGATCTCAATGACGTCAGCAAACCCTCGCGTGGTGACGAGCGCCGTCCGTGCGCCGCGCCGTTCCAGCAGCGCATTAGTGGCTATGGTCGACCCATGCACCACGTCGGCATGAGCGGGCAGACACAGATGCTCCACGCCAGCAAGCAACGCTGCTGACGGATCGGACGGTGTGGTGAGCCGCTTGTGGACGGTGATCTTGCCCTCTTCGACCAGCACAAAGTCCGTGAACGTGCCGCCAATGTCGACACCCAGGACGACAGCAGACTTCTCAATGCTCTCAGATGCAGGCACAGCTACTCCTCTGGTATTGCATGTCTGCCAACCAGTCGCATTATAACATCTTCGCATCACCATTTCTCGCCATCACTCCATGGCATCGCTAGAATAGATTATCGACAGTTATTGAACGTATAGTGAGGGAGTTCTTCATGGCGATCGTGGACGACCTTCTGGACAGCCTCCCCGCCAACCGCCCTGTGCGTGAAGTGAACATCGGTCTACACTGGACCAGCGTGTGGCTCGAAGCCGGGCCCTCAGGAGAGCCAGCCCGCTGTGGACTGGCGGCGACACTCCTCCCACACGAGGGGCCGGGGCACAGTCATGAGAGGGTAGCGGATGCGGGCCTGCTCGAGGAACATTCGGCCCATGCCCTGGCCCAACTGGCTCGATCCCCTATAGGCCCAGAGCACAGCATAGGATGGGCCACTATTAACGCGCTGATTCCCGTCGATGAGATGCTGTGCATCGAACTTAACGCGCGTGACTTTCTGCTGGACAAGGGACGCGGGAAGCGAGTGGCTGTGGTTGGCCACTTCCCTTTTGTTGAAAAGTTACGTGCAGCCGTCAGCCAGCTGTGGGTGCTTGAACTGAATCCGGCTCCAGGCGATCTTCACGCCTCGATGGCGCCACGCATACTGCCACAGGCAGACGTAGTGGCTGTGACATCGCTGACTCTGCTAAACGACACATTCGAAGAACTGGCTGCGCTGTGGCGGCCAGATGCGACCGTCCTGCTGCTAGGCCCATCCACGCCCTTCTCGCCGTTGCTGTTTGAGCACGGCGTAGATGTGCTCTCCGGCACGCAGGTAGTGGATCCCGTACAGATGAATCGCTGTGTGCGTCAAGGGGCATGTTTTCAGCAGATTCGAGGTGTCCGCCTGCTGAACATGATCCGACCGGGTTTGCAGTTGTGACGATTGGACTTGCCACAGCATTCTCAATAGAAATGCACTCTCACTCGGCTTACTCTGCCCATATCAGAGATTTCGTATACCTGTAATTCAATGTTACCCACTTCCATGGTAGGTTGGGTCTCATCCTATGAGAAACGTATCACTCGCAACTAAGCCTCCTCATGCAACCGAACTGCCCTACACCCTCAAAGCTGACCGGTTTTCGTCTCACATGCGGATCGCCGCGCTAGTACAGAAATATGCTGAACAGATTCACGATGAACCGTATGCGGTTTTGGATATTGGCTGCGCCTATGGCTTTTTGAGGAAGTATCTACCCTCGCCTCGCTTCTACCTGATCGGCGTGGATGTGAACAAACAAGCTATCGAACAGGCGCAGGTCTCCTATGACGAGGTGTATCTGGCAGACATCGCAATAGACGATTTGCCGCTGCAACAGCCGCCGTGTACCATAGTGTTTGGCGATGTCCTGGAGCATTTGGCTGACCCACTGGCCGTACTCCAGGACACACTTCGGAAGTATGCCAGGCAGGGCACACAGGTAATTGTCTCGTTGCCCAATATTGCGCATCTTTACGTGCGCCTCAACCTGCTGTTGGGGCGCTTCGAGTATACGGACAGGGGGATTATGGATCGCACACATCTGCGCTTCTTTACCTTGCGGTCGGCTAAGCGCCTGATTGAGGAGAGCAAGCTCCAGCTTGCGTCGGTCGATGCGACCCCAATACCTCTCCCTCTGGTTCATCCTATGTTTGGCGAAGGCAACCTCCTTTTTCCACTGCACATGGTCAATAACGCGCTGGCAAAGACGCTTAAGTCTCTGCTGGCATACCAGTTTATCCTGGAGGCATATCATGCAGGCTACTGACACGGCGATCACCAGGCGCAAAGTGGTTGTAGTAATGCCGGCATATAATGCTTCCCAAACCCTGAAACAGACTTACGTCGATCTTCCTCACCACGACATCGACGAGATCATCTTGGTAGATGATGGCAGCAAAGATGAAACTGTTCACATTGCACAGGAGCTGGGCCTGACTGTCTTTGTGCATACGCGCAACTTTGGTTATGGGGCCAACCAAAAGACCTGCTACCGGGAAGCGCTGAAGGCGGGGGCCACGATCATTGCCATGGTGCATCCCGATTACCAGTACGATCCCACATTGCTGCCCGATTTGATCCGCCCGATTGAAGAGGGCCAATACGATGTAGTATTTGGATCGCGCATGAAGGGCGTGTCGGCGTATCGTCAGGGTATGCCCTGGTGGAAGTACATTGCTAACATCGCGCTCACCTGGCTCGAGAACCGTGTGTTTAGACTCCACCTGTCCGAGTTCCACACCGGCTACCGGGCCTACCGCCGAGAGGTTCTGGAGCAGGTAGATTTCCTTGCTAACTCGGATAGTTTCATCTTTGATCAGGAGATCATAGCGCAGTTTGTGGCCTGCGGCTTTAGGATCGGGGAAATCTCGGTGCCAGTCCGCTATTTCCCCGAGGCATCGAGCGCGAGCTTCATAGCCAGCATGATCTATGGGATGGGGATCCTGTGGCTGTGTCTCCGGTATCTCCTACATCGAGCAGGCGTATGGCCAAGTATACAATTCACGTGCCACGCGAGCCGTTACCGCTCTGTTCCATAGCACTATCTGCGCTTCCGGGTCGCGAGCATACTGCCTCTGAGGATATGCAAGATATGCGTACAACAATCAGGGAGCTGATCAAGACGCTGGATCGGGCCTACCCATTTCCCGAGCCTATCTACGAATTCGGGGCTTATCAGGTGCCTGGTCAGGAGTCACGTGCGATACGTCCTCTGTTTCAAGATCGTCCGTATGTAGGCGCCGATATGCGTGTCGGGCCCGGAGTTGATTTGGCAGTTGATCTGCATATGCTTGGTTTGCGCGACAACATGGTGGGGACGGCTATCCTGCTCGATACAGTGGAGCACGTCCAGCATTTCTGGCGGGCTTCGCGGGAGGTCCACCGTGTCTTGAAGCCTGGCGGCATGGCGATCTTTACGTCGGTGATGTATTTCCCGATTCACGCTTATCCCTCCGATTACTGGCGGTTCACACCGGAGGGTTTCCGCGTGCTGGGAGAGCCGTTTGAACATACTCTGGTCGAGTCCGCCGGGCTTACCGGCTTGCCGCACACAGTAATTGCTGTGTGTGTCAAGGGAGACCTGGAAGCCTCCAGGCAACAGGCCCTGATAGCGGCACTTGCCGAGTGGAAGCGCCGCCACTCGCAGACCTGGAAAGAAGTTATGGCCAACATCCTCCCGCCGATCCTGTTGATACCCCTGTACGATGCCTTTACACGTCTGGCAGGCAGATTAGCAAGCCCCAGCAACGCTGGGGCCAAGAGCCAGGAGCATTAGCCATGCGTGTTATCGTAAGGCGCATCCTGCTAGTTGTCGCCTATGCAGCTCTCGTTTGGCCCCTGGCCGAAGTGCTCCAGCATCGTAGCAACAACGCTGTTATCCTCCAGCGCTATTCGCCCTCCTACTTCGTATGGGTGTTGTTCTATGTTCTATTCTTTGTCGCATGGACTGGGGTCACAACCCTCGCCTTTTTCCGGTGGGAGCAGCTGGAATCGCTGCTGGACCGCATTGGGCAGGACCGGGTGAAATCCTGGGTGTTGTGGATTGCTCTCCCCCTGCTTTGGATTCCGCTGCTGGCATTTGTGCTGGTTGTCAAGCAGACGGCTTCCCCTGCGACGCCGCACACAGCGGCGGTGCCGTTGGCGCTGCTCTTGACAGCCAGCCTGTTTATTGTGATTCGCCTTGCGGCCTCGACAGTGAGCAGATCAAAGCTAGGGGATTTGCCTCTGCTGGCACGTCTTGTGGACACATCTGTCTCGCAGCACGTAGATGCAGCCGCCAAGTGGCTTTCAGAAGGCTGGCGGTCTACATTCACAGCGCTGGTGATGATCACTCTAACGGGGGCAGCGATCTTTGCCCCCGCCTTTCTCAACCCAGATAAGCTGTTGACCGGTAGCGATCTACATGGGCTGTACTACGAACTCGAGCAGTACACAACCAGCGTGCTCCGGACCGGTAGATTGCCTCTGTGGAATCCGTACCTCTTCAGCGGGATGCCGCTGCTGAGCCATCCAGTTGCCATAGTTTTCTACCCGATCCAGTTCGCTTTGCGGCTTGTGTTGCCTGTGAACGTCGCCATTGCAGGAGGATTAGCCATCCATGTCTGGATCGCTGGCGTTGGCATGTATGCCCTTTGCCGCTATTTGAAGCTTAGCCCTTGGATTGCTTTGATCTGCGCCTTGGCATTCATGCTAAACGGTGGGATGCTGACCAGAATCTTCGCCGGACACGTTTGGCTGGTGTATGCGCTTGCCTGGCTACCCACGGCCTGGCTATTCCTGATGCTGACACTAGAAAGAGGCAGTCTGCTCGCACTTGTGGGTTCAGGGTTAGTGATAGGGCTGGTTTTTCTCAGCGGCCACCCGACTTTCCCCGGCTACATCCTGTTGTTTCTGGGAGTTTATTGGCTGTTTCATGCTGCCAATCTGTGGCAGGCGAAAAGGAGTCTGAAGCTCATTTTCATTGCAGGGATCAGGTTTGGGGCGATCCTCGCTCTGGCAGTAGGGTTCGCAATGATCCAGCTTCTCCCATCGGCGGTTCTCTTCTCTCAAGCATCGCTCTCAGTGGGATATGATCTGGCGAGCGCGAACTTGGGTGCGCTACTCCCGCACCACCTGGCGATGATCTTTTTGCCGGATGCTTATCCCTATCCTGGCCAGAGCATCTGGGAGCAGTTCCCTTACCTTGGTGTCCTACTGCCCTTAGCCGCTCCCTGGGCTTATGCCCGTCAGCGGCATCACCAGATGGCGGTATTCCTCGGGTTAGTAGCAGCATTCTCAGTCGTGTTGGCATTTGGACACGATCTGCGCCTCTTCAGCATGTTGCATTGGGCATTTCCTCCCTTCCGCATACTGCGCGTCCCACCGCGCGCGCTCATCATGTGGATCCCCTCTGTGATTTTGCTGGGCGGGATCGGTCTACAGGCGTTGGCAGATCGCACTACACAGGAAAGTTGGGTCGCATGGGGTTCGCACCTCTACCGCTACGCCACCTTAATTCCTATCGGCGTTCTGTTGGGTTACCTACTGACACTGGTCTCAAGCATCGGTGTGCAGACCCAGCCAGGAGTGATCTCGGCACTGGCTACGGCGGTGATCCTTGGCATTGCGTTGCTGTTCTTCCAGCTCAAGGCTGGTGCGCCGCTCTATCCCCAGTTATCTAGATTCCAGGGTGGGCTGGCAGCAGCAGCTCTGCTGGCGATCAGCTCCGCGATTGGCTTGGTGCTCCTTCCGAATGCCATCCTGGACGGGACCGCCCTTTCCGGCATAGTCCTAGG
The DNA here is from genome assembly GCA_034435375.1 of Anaerolineae bacterium. GTDB lineage: Bacteria > Chloroflexota > Anaerolineae > Aggregatilineales > UBA3940 > DAOTXR01. The sequence continues at coordinate 20,266 of DAOTXR010000044.1, read as the reverse complement.
ATTCGTCAAGTTGGCCGTCCTACTCCTAGCGATCTCGGCGCTGCTGCCCGCCTTACACCGTTTTCGGGGAACTGCCATTGTTGCCTTGCTTGTTTTACTCGTCGCACTTGCAGACCTTTACACGTTCGGGGCGAAATACATCAGCGTTTCGGACCCGCCATCTTTGGATGCAGCAGAGCGGCAGGCGCTTCAGGTGATCCCTCAGCCACCCCAGGGGCGTTTCATGAGAGGGGATACATGCTGCCCAAACAAGCTTATGTCGCTTGGGATCAGCAATATTGACGGCTATTTCTCTGGGATGCTCACTGGTTACGCGGCCTACTTGCGTGGCGTCTCGACGAACCCGCCGCTTGATACGGTCGTCCTGCTTTCAAATACGGCCTACCCAGATATCGACGAGCGCGCACTCGACTTTCTCAACGTGACTCACGTGTTCTCGCGGGAACCGCTCGACGAGCCAGGGCGTGAGCTGGCGGCGGAAGTCCCTGATCAGTACTTCATTTACCGCAACCCCGATACGCTTCCGTGGGCCTTCTGGGTTGGCAGTGTTCAGACGGTCAGAGGGACCGATGAGGCGCTCCAAGCTGTGCTGGAGCCGGATTTCGACTATCGAAGCATGGTGGTTCTGGAAGAGCCGATCCCCGCTGAAGGGGGAGCTGTCTCCAACGCAGAGGTTGAGATCATCGGGTACGACGGGGCCAGCGGTGGTCTTGTGATCCAGACTCATTCGCTTCGGGCTGGTGCTCTGGTATTGAGCGAACCCTACTATAGCGAGCGGCGGGCGTGGATCGATGGGCAGGAAGCGCCGTTATTGCGAGCCAACGTGGGATTCAGCGCCGTAGCGCTCCCAGCAGGATCCCACGAAGTCCGGATTGGCTATGTTCCTGATTCCTTGTACTGGGGTGCAGCGATTACGCTCGGAACCTGTGTGCTTGCGTTGGGGCTGATTGTGCATAACATTTTAAGGAAAAGCCAGACAGCGAAACCTCAGGTTTGACCGTCTGTTTCTAAGACCAGATGGCACTGATCTAGCAATCGAGGAGGCGCTATGCCAACCAAGACCACCCGAGTCATGTTCGCCGGTCTGGTGCTTGTGAGTCTGGTGCTGGCTGCGATAGCGTGTAACACGCCGTCACGGAGTCAAGGCACTCCCACCCAGAGCGCCTCGGGGCCTACGTTTTTCATCGATCCCACGCTGCTGACGCCAGGCACGACGGTCAGCGGACCTACCGACACACCCCAACCCCAGCCCACCCCGACTCACACCGTAGTGTGTGCTTACTGGGGAGCTTATTACGACGACGTGACCATTCCCGACGGCACTCAGATCGCAGCCGGGAGCACGTTTGTGAAGACCTGGAAGCTGTGGAACAATGGCTGTCTGGACTGGACGGTGGGCACGCAACTGGTGCGTGTGCGAGGCGACGCGATGGGCGACAACGACGTGGCCGACGTGGAGCCCACGGTCGCCAACGGCATTGTTGAAGTCAGCGTCACACTGACTGCCCCCACTACGCCGGGTGAATACACCAGCTACTGGCGACTGCGCGCTCCCAATGGGGAGATTTTTGGCGAGGAGATCTATGTCCAGATCGAGGTCATTGCCGTCAATACCCCCACTCCAACCGTCACCTCAACTGCTACACCGGCTTACGCGCCATTCGTAGCCCGCTGGAGGAACCAAGACGAAGAAGGCCGCATCACATGGGTGGATATCACTGCAGCAGGGGATACCATCACTGTCCACCTCTGGCAGGCGTGCGCACCGACTAACTGCGATCTAGGGGCCGGTACGACTACTACCCAGGATGCCGCTGACAGTGTGTTATCTGTAAGAGTGACGCGCGAAGCAGCCACTGAGACCATGCAGATCGCGATCCTGATCGATGGTCGTCTACAAATTGTCGGCTCGGTGGAGAGCAGCAGCGGCGTGCAACGGTACACGTCTTATTTCAGACGAGAAGCGGCTCAGTAAACCAGCTTTCGCTCCAGCAATGTGGGTGGCATGGCGTCTATTCCACCCGCAAGGCTGCATCGTTCACTATACTCTATTACGGCTGACTGACCACAGTGCGACCGAACTGGTAATAGGCCGCGCATGCCCCCTCACTGGAGACCATTGGCGCCCCAAGCGGTGTGCGCGGTGTGCAGGCTTGGCCAAAAGCTGGGCACTCGCTGGGTTTGAGGCGACCCAGGAGGACCTGCCCAGCCCGACACAATGACGACTCTGCTGTCGCCACTATACCAACATCGAAGCGCGCCTCCGCGTCGTAGGCGGCCAGCTCAGCCTTCAGCTTCCAGCCGGACTGCGGGATCAAACCCACACCTCGCCACTGTCGGTCGCAAGGTTCAAAAACGGCGCTGATCACCTGCTGGGCCGCGACGTTTCCTTCATGTACCACCAGCCGCTCGTAGGCATTTTCGACTGCAGCCTGGCCTGCCTCGAGTTGGCGAACAGCCCGTAGAATGCCCCAGGCCAAATCGACCGGCTCGAAGCCCGTCACAACGATCGGCACGTTGAACTGCGCCGCGAGCGGCTCATATTCCCAATAGCCCATAACAGTGCACACATGTCCCGCGGCCAGAAAGGCTTGAATGCGATTATCGGGTGAGCTGAGCAGCGCGGAAATGGCAGGCGGCACTCGCACGTGGGAAACCAGCATCGAGAAGTTGCTGATACCTTCCCGCTGGGCCTGGAGGATGGTCATTGCATTGGCCGGAGCAGTTGTTTCAAAGCCGACCCCAAAGAACACGACCTGCCGATCCGGGTTGTCACGGGCGATCTTGAGGCAATCGAGCGGTGAATACACCACCCGCACGTCGCCACCCTCAGACCTAACCTGAAACAAATCTTTATGCGATCCTGGCACTCGCAGCATGTCGCCGAACGACGCGAAGATCACATCGGGGCGGGTCGCGAGGGCCAGCGCCCGGTCGATCATCTCAAGCGGGGTCACACATACAGGGCAGCCAGGCCCATGCACCAGCTCGATCTCCGGCGGGAGAAGCTGATCAAGCCCGTGTCGAATGATGCTGTGCGTCTGCCCGCCGCAAATCTCCATGATTACCCAAGGGCGCGTAACAGTCCGGCGGATCTCATCCAGCAGTACATGCACCCTTTCAACGTCCCGATACTCGGCAATGTGCCTCACGGCTGGTCTCCAGCAGACTGTCCACTGTTCAACTCCGCGCCCAGGGTGTCGATCTCGCGCAGAAGGTCGAGCGTTTCGAGCGCCTCTTGCTCATCGATCACATTGAGTGCAAAACCGACGTGGATCAGAGTATAGTCACCGACCTTTGCCTCCGGCACGTAGGCCAGACAGGCCTCCTTGACCACACCGCCGAAATCTACCCTGCCCATGCGTAAGCCATCAGCGTCGTAGATCTCGACAATCTTCCCCGGAATGCCAAGACACATGAGAGCCTCCTAGCCCGACGTCTGCTTCTTACGCTGGACCTGCTCGCGTAGCCAGTCATACCATCGCTCAAGCCCTTCGCCGGTACGACATGACACCGGGAAGAAAGTTACACCTTCATTCAATGCCTCGACGCCACGCCGGAAGTAAGCAAGGTCAAAGTCCTGGACAGACAAATAGTCGATCTTGTTCAGAATCAGCACATCGGCGCCCCGGTACATGGTTGGATACTTATAAGGCTTGTCATCGCCTTCTGGTACACTGGCGATCACCACTCGTGCATCGACTCCCAGGTCAAAACTGGCCGGACAAATCAGGTTGCCCACGTTCTCGATAATCAACAGATCAATGGCATCCAAGTCTATCTTTGGAAGCACATTTGTGATCATGCTGGCATCCAGATGACAGCTTCCCCCTGTGTTGACCAGTTCGACGGGGATGCCCTGTCGTGCAATCTTCTCTACATCCACCGGCACTACATCGCCGTCGATGGCTGCCAGGCGCAGCTCTCCCTTGAGCGCCTCAACAGTGCGCAGGATCAGACTAGTCTTACCACCCCCTGGCGAGGCCATCAGATTAAGGGCGTAGACATGGGCCTCGGCCAACTGACCGCGGATGCGCTGGGCCAGCATGTCGTTGGCGCTGAGGATCTGTTCCTGCACTTCAACCGTTCTGGTCCGAACCATTCGCTCTCTTCCCTTCGATCTCAATGCTATGTAGCCTGAACTGATTGCCATCGACCACGTGGACTTGAGTGCTGCCACAGTCGGGGCAGCGACTTTCGAACTCACTGAATAGGAACTCGCACCCGCATGAGACACACCCCAACCGCCCCGGCACGCGCTCAAAGCACAGCTCTGCCTGCTCAGCGAGGGTCCCTTTGGCGACGATATCCCAATAGAACTGGATCGAGTCGTCCACTACCGCAGAAAACTCGCCAATGACGAGGTTGAGGCGCACAACGCGTGCTGCGTTGGCCTGCTCGGCGTGGCGTAGCGTTAGGTCCAGCAACTGCTGCGTGATGCTCAGCTCGTGCACAATCCCTCCCCACGGGTTTGTACACCGATCATAGCTTGTTCCTGGTAGAACTAAAGTAACGCCCATCACGGAACAGGATGATATTTGTCCTATTAGCATCATGTTTCTGACCCGAAAGCACACGAGCCATCTTGACAATGGTCTGTCGAGATGGCTCATTCAGGCTGGGGGACAGGGATTCGAACCCCGACTGATGGATCCAGAGTCCACTGTTCTGCCCATTAAACTATCCCCCAAGGCAAAATCCATTTTACCGCAATGGGCACGGATCGGCAACGGTAGGACGCCGATTGCTCAATGCTTGCCTGCTCAGCTTGGTTGTTTGGTAGGCGTGGGCTATAATGCGCCCATATGATGCATGATCGTCTATCACACTTTGAGGATCGGGTGCAGCGCCTAATTGAGGGTGGTCTCTCGCGTCTCTTGGCAGGCTACCTGCATCCGCGTGAAGTTGCCGTCCAACTAGCCCGCGCTATGGAAGACCATGTCATAACGCGCAAAGACCTGCGTGTGGCTCCTGACGTGTACGTTGTGTGGATGAATCCTCAGGATCATGCTGCAATTCTGGGCGAGCATCACGATGTTGCCGCCCGCATGGCCGCGGAACTGGTCGAGGTGGCACGTATGGCAGGGCTGGCGCTGGCGCGTTTGCCCGAGGTTCGCCTGCTGGCTGATCAGCAAATTGCCCCACATCAAGTTACCATCAGTGCGCAGCACAGCAGCCCTCAATCTGACTCAACCCAGGCCATGCCGCGCACTGATATCCAGGACCAACCCATACCCAAAGCGGAGCTCATCGTGGACGGTGGGCAACGTATCACGCTCAGCAAGCCTGTTATAAACCTGGGGCGCGGACGGCACAATGAAATTACGATCGACGACCCACGAGTGTCGCGCCGTCATGCCCAGATTCGCCTGCGCTCCGGATATCATCTCATTTTCGACCTCGGGAGCATGGCCGGAACGACGGTCAACAATCGTCCTATTCAAGAGATGGTGCTTCAATCGGGCGACATCATCGGCCTAGCAGGCCACAGCCTCATCTACATCGTAGGAGAAGAGAGCGCCGATCCTGCTCAGGCGGCAGGCTTGCCCGATGATGGACGGGCTGACTGAAAGCAGGTCTGCGAGGTCCATATGCCCCTGGACACAGTCATCCTGATCCTGCGCATTGCCATCGTGCTCGTCCTGTATGCATTTCTAGCTATGTTGGCGGTCTTCCTATGGCGCGACATGCGCACAGCGAACTGGCGCTTTCAGGACAGCCACCGTGCTCTGGGCCGGCTGATCGTCATTCGGAGTGATGGCCTGCCACTCGAAGTGGGGCGGGAATACCCTCTGCGGCCAGTCACGACGCTGGGGCGTGGCCCCACCAACGTTGTTGTTCTGCCGGACACATTTGCCAGCGTGGAGCACGCTCAGATTACCCTGAGCAAAGGGCAGTGGTGGCTGGAGGACCGACAAAGTCGCAATGGCACGACGCTGAATGGCGTCCCGATCACGGGCGTTGTGGTTCTATCCTCCGGTGACGAGATTGGAATTGGCCGGGTCTGTTTGCGCTTTGAACCTGGCTAGCAGCCCCTGATGTATTGCCCGCAAGGAGTGAAAAATGGGAGAAGAAACGGTTCGGATAGCCATTATTGGCGGTTCAGGCCTATACAACATGCCGCAACTGACCGATGTGGTAGAGCGCAAGATGGATACACCATTTGGTGCGCCGTCCGACTCCATAATCATTGGATCGCTGGGGAATAGCCGTGTGGCATTTCTTCCCCGGCATGGACGTGGGCACGTCTATACACCCTCAGAGGTGCCTTACCGAGCCAACATCTTCGCCCTCAAGGTGCTGGGTGTGGAACGCATCGTCTCAGTGAGCGCTTGCGGTTCGCTGCGCGAGGATTTTGCGCCTGGCCACATTGTGATTCCCGACCAGCTCTACGACAACACCAAAGATCGGCCAGGGCGTAGCTTCTTTGGCGAGGGCCTGGTCGCTCACACTGGTGTTGCCAATCCATTCTGCCCAGATTTGAGCCATGTTCTGGCTGAGAGCACACGCAAGGCAGGCGGAACGGTCCATGAGGGTGGAGCGTTCATTACAATTGAAGGGCCACGCTTCAGCACACGGGCCGAGAGCAACATCTACCGATCGTGGGGTATGTCGATCATCGGCATGACAACCTCACCGGAGGCCTATCTGGCGCGCGAGGCTGAGATGTGCTACGCCACTATGGCACATGTCACCGATTACGATGTATGGCACGAGAGCGAGGGGCCAGTCACGGTCGAGATGGTCATACGTGTGCTTAACAACAACCTAGAGCTTGCTCAGAGAGCTATCCTTGATGTGGTTGCGCAGCTGGCTGAGACAGAACGCACTTGCGAGTGTCCGCACGCCATGGCCTCGGCCATCATCACCGACCGGCGCAAAATTCCACCGGAGACAGCCAGCCGCCTGAAGCCACTGGTAGGCAAATACCTGGAATAAGGATATGGTGCGCCGAGGATGGACATTGCGACTGAAGGTGAGGCGGCAATAAGACAGAATGTCCAGCGAGAGCGAGTCTTGCTGGCACTGGCCGCCGTATTTGTAGGTCTGAACCGCGTTGCATTGGCGCTGGTGCGACAGGAACCGTGGGTCGCTTTGTGGCCGCTGGCCATCTGGGTGTCATGTGTGCTGATATCTCACATGATGTTAAGCAGGCTGTTGCCTCGCCGCGATCCGCTGATCCTACCAGTGATCATGATGATGGCTGGCTGGGGTCTGACCCTCGTTGCACGGCTGGCTCCGCCATTTGCAACTCGCCAGACAGTCTGGCTGGCGATCTCGTCAGTGGGTCTGGTGATCATGGCAACACTGGCACCCAACCTACGGATCCTGCGTCGATTCCGCTACACATGGCTGTTATTAGGCCTGGCTGTGCTAGCAACGACGTTGGTTTTTGGAGTTAATCCTTCTGGCGATCAGCATGCACCTCGACTGTGGTTAGGCTTTGGACGGGTATACTTCCAGCCCTCAGAGATTCTCAAGTTGCTGTTGATTGTTTTTCTGGCGAGCTACCTAGCCGACAAGCGTGAGCTCCTGGTATCGACGCACGTTCAGCTAGGCCATTGGAAGTTGCCCTCACTGCCTTATCTTGCGCCTATGCTGCTGATGTGGGGGTTTTGCATAATTTTGCTGGTCTGGCAACGAGACTTGGGGGCTGCCTCGCTTTTCTTTCTTATCTTCCTGGCTATGTTGTATGCATCGACTGGACAGGCAGGCTACGTCATCGTGGGGTTAGCCTTGCTGATGGTTGCGGGTCTGGCAGGCTACTGGTTGTTCGACGTGGTGCGGTTGCGTGTCGACACGTGGTGGAATCCATGGCCGGAGGCCGACGATCGGGCTTTCCAGGTCGTTCAGTCGCTGCTGGCAGTTGCTGCGGGGGGTATCTTTGGGCAAGGCGTTGGCCAGGGCGCTCCGACGTTCGTCCCAGTGGTACACTCAGATTTTGTATTTGCTGCCATTGCCGAAGAGTGGGGGATGGGAGGAGCACTCGGCATCCTGGCTTGCCTGATGGTTGTTGTGATGCGTGCCATGCGAATTGCAATGGCTCGTCTTCAGCATGCATTCCATGCCTTGCTGGCCGCCGGGATCGGCGTGTCACTTGGTATGCAGTCACTGTTAATTATGGGAGGAGTGCTCAAGCTGATCCCGCTGACCGGCGTGACCCTGCCATTTGTTAGCTATGGTGGCAGCTCACTGCTCTCAAGCTTTGTGATGGCTGGGCTGCTGTTGCGCATCTCGGATGGCGAAAGTTGCTTCACCCTTGCTCACCTTCTGCCTGCCAAGGTTACGCAACCAGCGGATTTTGCCCCATGAATGTCTCTCTGAGCCGGCTGAGCAAAGCCCTACTGGCTGCTTTTGTCCTTGTGGCGCTGGCGTTGGGCTACTGGACGGTTGTCCGTGGAGATCAGCTGCTAGCCCGCGACGACAACCCGCGCCGTGTGCTCGCTGAACAACGCATCCAACGCGGGCAGATTCTTGACCGAGATGGTCAATTGTTAGCCGAAACTCGGCCCGACCCTGAGAGCGGCCTCGTGCAAAGGCACTATCCCCACCCGGAGGTCGCTCCTGTAGTCGGGTACTACAGTCTGCGATATGGGTTAGGGGGTATCGAGGCTGCTTATGACGACGTCCTGCGCAGCGGCTCGATACCTCCCTCGAGTGGACGGACTCTCCTGCACTATCTCATGCACAAACCATTGGTGGGTGATGACGTTCAGCTCACCTTGAGCTTGTCTGTGCAGCAAACTGTCGAGCAGGCGCTTGGCGATCGGACGGGAGCGGTCGTTGTCATCACAGTACCACATGGCGAGGTGTTAGCCCTCAGCAGCCATCCCACATTCGACCCGAACACCCTCGACCAAAACTGGGACGCTTTGACGGCTGACCCTGATGCGCCGTTGTTCAACCGCGCCACCCAAGGACTGTACCAGCCCGGCACGATCTTGCAGTCCATTGTGCTGGGTGCAGCGTTGGACACAGGATCAGTCAATCTACAGCAGGAACACGAGGGTATCGTGGGCGTTTACGTCGACAACACGCTTCTCCCGTGTGCTGATCAGAGAGGGCCGATAGACACTCTGACTGCAGCCTACCTTCACTCCTGCCCGGCGCCTTTTCAGGCAGTGGCCCAGCAGGTGGGTGCCCGTCGGCTAGATGCCGTCTTGGCGGATTTTGGGCTGCTGGAGCCTCCACCTTTCACCCTGCCTGTCGAATCCGTCGCCCGGGGAGTATATCCAGCACAGACTGACTTGCTGCTGACGGCAGTGGGCCAGAGCAACCTGACGGTCACGCCCTTACAGATGGCACTGGTGGCTGCTGCTTTCGCTGACCGCGGGCAGATGCCACCGCTGCGTCTGATGCAGGCTGTTCGCCCCCTGGGTGGGTCGTGGGAGGCCGTCCCTGCTGAGGGTTTTCCACGCGGGACGATCAGCCCGGCCAGCGCCGATCTTGTTGCCGGCTTGATGCGCTTGGCTGTGGCTGAAGGAGCAGCACAAGCCGCAGCATTGCCTGGCTATGCCGTACATGGACACAGCGGGCTGGCCATTTCTGGCCCAGAAGGGACCTTCGACGCCTGGTTCATCGGCTACGTCCATCAAGGCGAGAGCCAGGCTGGAGCCATCGCTGTAGCTGTCATAGTTGAAGACACTGGTGACGTGGACGTACCTGCTCTGATCGGCGGGCAGGCTCTTCAGGCTGCACTGTCGGCATTGGCAGGGATAAGATGATACTCCCTGCTACGTCCGAGGCATGGGTTTTAATGCCAACCTAGCCGGCGATCATGCGTGCGGCTTCTGCTCGAATCACATCCAGCCGCTGGGCCACACTCTCATTCCCGCTTTCGCGCAGCTGATCGGCTAACTTGCCCATCACCTCGACTAGTTCCTCGTTTACATCTGCCTGATGGGAGCGCAGCAGCTCAAGCGAGTCGGCCTCGTCTTCAACCGAAAGCAGCTCATTGATCAGTCGAATCTCCGGCGGAGCTGACTGCTGGATCAGGTTTAGCACTTCGTCGCGAATCTGCTTCAATCGGCTAGACACCTGCACATTTCCCGTACGTCGAGCTTCCTCCAGATTAGCCTGAAGAATCTGGAGGAAAGTCTGATCAATGCGTTCCAAGTTAGCCAAAATTGCCGCCCGCACATCGCCAGCCTGGAGCAGCATGCGTAGAGTGTCTGCAGCCCGCTCAACGGCGGCCCGTGCCTGTCGCTCATACTCAGCAGCAACGGCAAGCAGGCGCTCGCGCAGGGCGATCAACTGCTGCTTTTCTTCTTCAGTTTGAGCACGATCAATATAGCCAGTCAGCACTTGAAATGTCGTATAGTCCAGCAGTGGACGCCCCATAGCCGCAAAAGCGTCAATCTTTGCAGGGTTGTCCGCTGCTCGGACCAACAACTCAACGAAAGCTTCGCGTGTAATGCCGCCTTCGCCCAGAGCTTTTAGCTCCTCAGTAGCCTCGATCAAGGCCTGCTGCTGCGCTTTGAGTTGCTGGCCAGCCTCGGTAGTGTCGATCAGACGGGTGCGAATGTTCAACAACCGCAGAGACGTGCGATTGTCCCCGCGCTCGCTGGCGGCCTGAGCTGCAGCTCCCAGCAACTCGATCACACCGAGGTCCAGGATATCTTGGTTATCGGCCAGAAGCTGCTCAACTTCCTGTGCATTAGACTTAGCCAACAATTCCACCAGCTCGATCTTGCGGCGCTCGGTATCCAGCATCTCGCGCGTGATGCCGTCGGCCGCAAGGACCTGTTCGAGCAGCCCTTGCATGGTCAGTGCCATGCCTGGCTGAAGCAGATAGCCCTTGGGCGAGTCCTCAGGCATAGACCGCATCACAGCGTTCGTCATCTCGCCGATCAGCCGCTCACGGTCAATCTGCTGAAGGTTTAACTCCATCGGCACATAGATGATTGCCAACTGTTTGCTAGGATCGTGATACAGCAGCGGCGTAGCCACTGCACCCCGGTAGCCGCAGTGCGGGCAAGTGATCATGTTGATGCGGCCTGTCAGTAGACGTTCCTTGACCGTCGGGTCGGCGCGCAGGTCGAGGATCTGCTCAATAAAGGCGTTGAACGGTTGCCCGCACGATGGGCACCCAATGTTGGTTGGCATGGATCTTGCCATTGGAGTTCCTTTCAAAGCCAGTGCCGGCTATGGTTCTAGGTAATGAGCAATCGGAAGATCGTTCCAAATAGACCAAGAGGGCAATTGTAACACGCCCACTATTCTCGTGACAAAGGCATTGAGATGGTAAAGGTGGTCCCTTTGCCAGGCTCGCTCTCGACCGAAATATGCCCACCATGGGCTTCTACGATCGAACGGGCGATGTATAGACCCAGGCCAGCACCCTGCGTCTGGCGCGTGAGTGCGTTATCTGCCCGGTAGAACCGTTGGAAGAGAAGCCCTTGCTGCTCAGGTGTCAATCCAATTCCCTCATCACTGACGAAGACCTGTACACTGTCTTCTGCCACCCGCCCACCGATCGAGATACGACCGCCTTCCGGCGAGTACTTGATGGCATTGCTGAGCAGATTGGCAAGTACCTGGGATAGCCGGCGATCGTCTCCCTGGACAACTGGGAAGTCGTCAGGAAAGTCTGTCTCGATGGTGTGGATAGCAGTCTGCGTGCGAAACTTCTCGGCGAGCTTTTCGGCCAACTCATCCAGCGCCACGGGGCCAAAGTGCAATCTAAAAGTACCCAGCTGCAACCGCGTGGCGTCGAGCAGGTTTTCGATCAGATCATTCAGCTTATCGGCTTCCTCGTCGATCACGCGCAAGCCATTATGAACCGTAGCTCGGTCCCACTCTACATCGTCACGGCTCAATGTCGTGGCGTAGCCCTTGATGACAGAAACTGGGGTCTTGAGTTCGTGCGAGATCATGGAGATGAAGATCGTTTTGGCAGCCTCGGCCTCACGGAACTTCGTGATATCGCGTACATTGGCGATGACGTTGTGCAGCTGTCTATTGTCGTCAAAAAGGGGAGCATAGGTGATGCCTACACTCAGCGTCGAACCGCTGACATGTTGCAAATCGCCTTCCACGTAAAGCACACTCTGCTCGCTGAGCGGCCATCCTCCTGCTACTGCCTGGCTGAGGTCCATACCAGGCTCACGCCGGGCCCACCGGATCACTTCATCATGATGCACACCCGACGCATCCTCGACGCGCCAACCAGTCATGCGAGCCAGCGCTAGGTTGATGCTTTCGATGAACAAGTCGGGCTTAAGGATGGCAATGCCATCAGCACTGTGCCGCAGGATCGCATCCAACCGCTGCTTGTCAGTCGTGACCTGTTCATACAGCCGTGCGTTGTGGACGGCAATTGCAGCCTGGTGAGCAAAGCTTTGCAGCAATTGAACATCATTGGCCGAGAAGCTGCCGCCATATGCCCGGAAGATGTAGATCACACCTACAAGTTCGCGGCCTATGGTCATCGGCAGCGCAATGACCTGATGCAGACCCATCCCCGCCGCATGTGCGACCAGCCGCATTTTTCGGTCCAACTCAGGTATGACAAAGCTCTCCGTGTTGCTGCGCGGAATGTCAGTGAGCAGCGGAGCAAATAGGTGAAGGACGGTTGGCGGGATGCCATGGCTGGCCCGCAGGGTAAAGTTGCCTTCCTGGTCAGAGAGCGCAATCAGTCCTGCCTGCCCGCCCAGCATTTCCGTTGCCGAGCGCAGGATACGGCGCAAAACCTCGCTCAAACTCAGTTGCGAGGTCAGAGCGCGTGAGATGTCGAGCAAGTAATCCCGCTGCCGGATCAGGTATTCAATCACGGCTGTGATTTTAGCACGTCTGGTCATCTAGAGAGAAAAGCCACGCTTCTCGCGTGGCTTTTCTTACGCATTTCTATCGTTCTTTAGAATGGCCAGCGGCTTATAATGTGGCCTCCACGGTGCTCAAGGTATGGTCAAAGATGCCGAGCGCCTCGTCAGCCAACGTGCGATCGATCATGAGCGGCGGCATGAGGCGGATGACGCTCTTGCCTGCACCAAGCAAAAGCAATCCATTTCGGAAGGCTTCCTCCACAATCAGATCGCGGATTTGAGGTGCGGGCGTCCTGGCAGCTCGGTCTTTGACGATCTCGATCCCGATCATCAGGCCCAAACCACGCACCTCGCCCATCAGAGGATGACGGGGCAACATACGGCTGAGCTCGTCGTGTAGGTACGATCCCATCTCAGCCGCATTCTGCATATAGCCACTCTCGATCAACCTGATGGTCGCCAGAGCAGCCGCACACGAGACCGGGTTGCCGCCGAATGTGCTCCCATGTGCGCCCGGTTCCCAGGTCATCAGGCTCTTGCGGGCAATGACGGCTCCCAGCGGCATTCCACTAGCTAACCCTTTGGCGCTAGTCACAATGTCAGGCTCAACGCCGAAGTGCTCAATTGCCCACCACTTGCCAGTGCGACCCATACCGCTCTGAACTTCATCGGCGACAAGGAGGATGCCATGCCGACTGCACAGAGCACGCAGCGCCGGGAAAAAGCCGGGAGACGGTACCACGTAACCGCCTTCGCCCAGGACCGGCTCAACAAATACTGCTGCGATCTCTTCGGGTGGCAGGGAATTGAACACAGTATTTTCAATGTAATTGACTACAGCTTCGCCATAGTCTTGCCCTTCGCTTGTGTGGATCGTCGGATGGTATGGATCGGGATAGGGGACATGTGTAACCCCTGGCATCATGGGGGAGAAGCGTTTCTTCTGTTTGGATTTGCTGGCTGTCAGCGACAAAGCGCCCATTGTCCTGCCGTGGAATGCTCCATGAAAGGCAATGAACTGGTGACGCTTGGTGGCATACCGGGACAATTTGATCGCTGTCTCGATGGCCTCTGCCCCGGAATTGGTGAAGAAGACCTGGGCATCTTCCTCGAATGGAGCAATCTCATCCAGCTTCTCAGCTAATTGTATGGCCACCTCATAGTGGAAATCGGCCAGGCAGATGTGCAGGAACTTCTCGGCCTGATCCTTGATCGCCTGGACTACATCTGGATGGCTATGGCCAGTGGAAGTCACGGCAATGCCGGTCATGAGATCTATGTAACGATTGCCATCGACATCCCATACCTCGGCACCGCGGCCATGGTCAATCACCAAAGGATAAGAGCGTGGCAGCGAGGGAGACAAGACCCTTTTGTCGCGCTCAATGATCGCCATGGCTCGAGGGCCGGGTATTGGAGTTGGTGTGCTTTTGGTCTTGAACGGCACGGTCTTGATTGTCATCGCGTAACATCTCCTGAGACGGGCGTGGGTTCGGTGCGCCGCCGGTGACGTGCCGAGAAACGCCACGCATTTCTGACATCATCTAGGCTGACCAGCCCGCAGAAAGCATTCCCCTGAACTACCGGCAGGGTTGCAAGCTGATTGGCCGACATTTCTTGGAGAGCTACCCAGAGCGTATCATGGGGCCGCAATAAAGGAAAATCAGAGCGCATGATGTGAGCCACTGTGAGGCTGTTGACCTTTCCCAGTGGGCGGCGCATATCATAGGCTGTCACAAGCCCAACAAGACGTTCGCCCACCATGACCGGCAGCGCACGATTTCCCTTCAGCCGTCTGGCCAGCGTTCGCGTCACGGGGTCCCAAGGGGCCAGGGCTTCACTCACGGTGTGGCATACATCTCCGACCTCGACACGTACCAGTGCCCGCCGGCGTCGAACATAGAGATCCTCCTGGTGAGCGCCCAAGTATACCACTGCGGCTACGACCAGCAATAGAGGGTTAATCACGACGCCGCTTGGCGGCCAGCCGAACAACCCTATTATCACCAAGCCAACAGCCAGGATGCGTCCCAACCATGCCGCGATACGGGTACCGGTTTCATAGTTCGAGAGGATCGCTAACGCGCCGCGCATGACCCTTCCGCCGTCCATCGGAAACGCAGGCAGCATGTTGAAAAGGAATAAGATCACGTTAGCCCACATCAGGTAAAGGAGGAGAGTATTAACACCGGGCGTGGCCCGAAATAGAATGTAGTCACTCCACCCCCGGATGCCCAGGGGTTGGATGAGAGCCACCACGATCCAGATCGTCATAGCCAACCCGAGGTTGACCAGCGGACCGGCCAACGCCACAAGAAGCTCCTGCCAGGGGTGTGATGGATTGGTCTCTAGCTGAATCAGCCCACCAAAGGGCAGCAGGGTGATACCCCGAACGGGCAAACCCAGGGCGTGGGCCTGGATACCATGACCCAGCTCGTGTAGCAAGACACAGGCAAACAACAAGCCGATCGACAACACACTGTAACCAGCTCCCGCCAGGTTGCCATACTGGATCAATCCCTGCCAGGCGGCCCATATCAATACGAGGGCAAAGGTTGGATGCACACTGATAGCAATACCGCCGACCTTCCCGATCCGCAACTCGCCTGAAAACCACACAGCCGCCACCCCATCTTGAACACCCTACGATGCTTCAAATGCTTGACGCTCCACCTTTAGAACGAGCTTTTGAGGCTTTTCTCATGGAACCGCAAGCTTAGCCAGATGCACTTTCGACCAACTACTTAGCCTCTTGTTTTCATCTTCTTTATCGGTGGAATCGGCGTTCCCAGCACCGGGCGATCTTTCCACCGGATCTCACGTCCCGTTGCCAGCCTGATCATGCCATCGGCCAGTATAAATGATACAAGCAGACTTCCGAAGGGATAAGTCAAGCAGGTCCAGGGAGGCGCACGAAAAGCTGCAATGCGGATCATGCCGTAATACAACACCTGGAACAGCACTGTTGCCCCCATCACCGTCAGGGCCGGCATGTTTTTGGCTAGCGCTGCCCAGATCAGGAGTGCCACAGGCAGCACGTTGATCAACAAGTTGACAAACATTGCCAACGTCGAAATGGCCCACCCACCAGAGATTTCCACTGCAGCCTTGATCGCTCCTGACCATATCTCCTTCAGACTAGCGTACAGCCGAACACGCATCACATCTGCGCCATCGGCAACAAAGACACGATACCCAGCACGGTGCACCGCTTCGGCAAGCGAAAAGTCGTCCATCATGCGATCACGGACCCCGGCGTGACCGTCAACTGCGTCATAGGCGTCGCGGCGAACGAGGATGAACTGCCCGTTAGCCATCACCATGTCGTTATTTGGGTCGTTGACACGGTGAGGCGGAAAAACTAACAGAAGGGGCGTGAGGCCCGCCGGCAGGACGATCCGCTCCCATAGGCCGCGGACCTCATACCAGGGCTGAAGCGTCAAGAAATCAACCCCTTTTGCCATGGCAAAAGCTACTGTCCGGCTGATCAAACACGGCTCGGCATAGGTGTCAGCATCCATGAAGCACAGCCAGTCACCGCTAGCGGCCTGCGCACCGGTGTGACACGCCCATTGTTTGCCATTCCAACCTTCTGGCTTGCCTCCGGTGCTCACAACCTTCACGCGGGGGTCACGCTGTGCAAACGACGCTAGAAGTTGAGGTGTTGCATCCCGTGAGTCGTCATCGACAAACACCATTTCCAGAAGAGGATAGTCCTGCTGTACAAGTCCTTGAGCACAACGGGCAATATTGCGTTCCTCATTGCGAGCCGGAACGATGGTTGAGACACGGGGAGGGTCTTTGGGAAGCGGGAATTCCTTCAACGTGCCTTTGAACCGCAATCCCACTACTGCGATCCACAGCAGAACGACCACGATCAGCAATGCGTAAGCGATCAGTAACCACATCATATGAGCCTAGTCAACCTTCCGCCGATGGAACAGTGCCTTCGCCTTGTTCCGGCTGCAGGAGGGCGCTGGCGGCCTGTTCCTCCGCCTCTCGCTTCTTACGGTAGGCATTCAAAGCGCCTAAGATCGACAGTACTAGGCCGGCCACAGCGCTGAGCGGTCTCTCGGTCTTCCACAACATAGCCAGTAGCAACACGGCCAGCGCCACGATTCCCAGCCAGTTACTTCCCTGCCACATGACCAGTGAGGCAACCAGGAAACTTATCGCCAGCAGCCCAATGACGGCGTAAGCCTGCCAGCCAGGCCTACGGCCCATCAGGATGAAGACGATGGTGATGCCAATCATGGCTGTGGACAGCACGACCTGCTGAACGACAAGGGAACGAGAAGGTGTGTATGTGCTCATGGCCTCTGACCCCGCTTCTGTAGACTATAGACATTCGCCACGGCCAGCGACACTACGAGCGTGCTATCCCGTAAAGCACCACGCCGACGGCGGCAACGCCAAAACCGACCAACATACCTGTGGCTTGCAGCCAGCCAAAGAAAGGTCCGCCTCCGCCACTGTGAGAGCCGAATCCCATCACATCGGCCATAGATGAAGCAGCAGCCAGCACCATCCCCGTCAATCCCAATCGCACACCTACATCTGCAACCAACGTGGGGGGACGCCCCCGGCGAAATAGATCGTAGGTCACCACGTAGGCTCCCAACAAGATCAGGGACAGCGCAGCCAAAACTGTGATGACTTGAGTGACACCGATGCCAGGCGTGGTGTCAGCGTCAACTGCCGAGGGGAACAGGCCCAGAAACAGGACAACGCCCCCCAGTACAGTGCAGAAGACGCCCAACTGCGATAGACGGCTCATGGTTCGACTGCCGATCCACTGCACCTGTTCACTAATACGATTGTACACGGGAACCGGACGAACGTCACGAGGGCAGCGCCTGGCCCAGA
This sequence comes from Anaerolineae bacterium, assembly GCA_034435375.1. Taxonomy (GTDB): domain Bacteria; phylum Chloroflexota; class Anaerolineae; order Aggregatilineales; family UBA3940; genus DAOTXR01. The sequence goes on along the minus strand of DAOTXR010000044.1, from coordinate 2,636 downwards.
ATGCGCAGCCAATTGCCGCTCAGAATGGCTGCAATGTGTTCTGATGAGAAACCGCGCTCAGCAAGAGGCTCCTGTAGCTTTGTCAGATCGGCTACTGTATCAATCTCAGCAGGCACATGCTCCACACCGAACCCACCGTCAAAATCAGATCCCAGCCCTACGTGGCGGGCACTGCCCGTGACCTGACACACATGGTCGATGGCGTCCACCACCTCGGTCAGCGTCACGTCTGCCTTACGATCACCTCGCCGCCAGCCCGGTTTGAGGAAGGCATTGTAGAGCACTATACCCACCACACCGTCGCGCTCGGCCAAACGCGCGATCATGCGATCTGAAAGTCCCCGGCTGGTGGGGCAGAATCGGCGAGGGTTGGAATGACTGGCTATCAATACGCCTGCATACCGATCGACAGCCTGATTATAGGCTTCTTCGGCCAGGTGGCTGAGATCCAGGATCATCTTCAAGGAAGCCATCACTTCCAGGAGGCGCATCCCTTCGACAGTCAGAGGGCCAGGCTCGTGTGTGCCGCCTGCGTAGCGAGTGCTTTCCCATGCCAACCCGACGATGCGCACCCCCCGCAGGAACCACTCCTCAGCCTGTTCTGGTTCAGTGATTGGGTCGGCACCTTCCATGAGGGGCACCAGTCCGATACGCCGTTGTTCAAGCGATCGGTCGTCAGCCCAACTCATGACAACTTCCTGTAAGTCGCTCTTAGTCCCGATCAGGCAGAACTGCTGGTGCTCTTCTGCCAGACGGTGGTAAACGTCGAGCTGCATGTTGGCAAGTCTGTAGGCTTCCCAGACATCATGGTAACACTGAGTATCCCACTCACCATTCCTGCGCCGCGCAGGCGAGACAAACAGGGTGCTAAAGATCACCCCTATGTGGCCCAGCAGCCATTCCGGCTTACCCAGTAAGGCGTGTCCACTGATTGGCAGAAAAGGCGCACCACTCTCGCGCTGGCGGTTCCAAAGAGCGCTGCGTGTATAGTCGCGACCCAGGGAAAGGATATCCCAGGCAATGTCTTCGTGAGCGTCCACGATCAGCATAGCCAGAGAGTCCTGTCCTACTCTGCTAACAAATATTCGGCAATGAGCCGCGCCGTGGCGATCAGACTATCGACATGGGTACGCTCATAGTGATGGGAAGAGTCTACGCCAGGTCCAATCAGCCCCACGATAACATCACCCCCTGCACGCCAGAAAGCCTCCCCATCAGAGCCGTAATAGGGATAAATGTCGGTTTTATAGGGAATATGCGCGTTCTCAGCCAACCGGACAAGCCGCCGATTCATCTCAATATGGTAAGGACCACCTGCATCTTTGATACAGATACCCACTGAGAACTCGTCGGAATTCTGAGTTCCACCAGCGGCTGCCATATCAACTACCAGCAACTCGGCCATATCGGGCGGAAAGCCGGCGGCTGCACCATGTCCGACTTCCTCGTAGTTGCTGATATGGACAATGGTACGCTGGACAGGCTGGAGACATGCATCGACCAGGGCCTTGAGCGCGCCGTAGATGCAAGCCACACCCGCCTTGTCGTCTAAGTGCCTTGACCGGATGAAGCCAGCCTCGCCAGTCTCCACCCGCGGGTCAAAGACCACGAAGTCGCCTACAGCTACACCAAGGTCTCGTGTTTCGCCTGCGGAAGCCGTCCGCGCATCCAACCGGACCTCGTAGGATTCGGCCTCGCGCTTGAACTCGCGTGCTTCGCTGCCATAGATGTGGATGGACGCTTTGACGGGGACGATCGTGCCTCGGATAGCTTTGCCGCCGCGGGTACAGAGAGTGACGCCTTCACCCTCCACCGATCCCCACGGCCATCCGCCAAGTTGGGTGAGACCCAGCCGGCCACTGGGCTTGATTTGCGACACCATCGCACCTAGCGTGTCCACATGGGCAGTCAATCCACGAGGGGCATCATCCCTGGCTCCTGACCAAGCGCCAATCAAAGCACCTTTTCTGGTTTTCGAAAGAGAGAGCGGCAGCTGTGTGAAAGCCTGCTCGCAGTACGCGATAGCCTGTTCATGGTATCCGGTAGGGCTGGGTGTGTTCAGCAACCCTATCAGAAAATCTACCATAGCCTGAGAGTCTATAACGTAATCGGCCATTGTGGTCTGCTATCTGTGCTCCAAAATGACAGGCGTCCCCCTGCCTTGTGGGACGCCACAGGATCGTTCCTATTTCGAATGCTTACCCTGTCCAGCTCAGGAATCAGGACTCAGCTTTGCCTTGCTCGTCGCTTTCGGCGCTCTCCTCGGTCTTGCCTTCGCTAAGGCCCCTGCGGAACTGGGAAATGGCGCTCCCCAATTCCCGGCCAACTCTGGACACACGGCCAACGCCAAAAACAAGGAGTACAATCGCCAAGATGATCAACAGCTCTGGAAGACCAAGTTTGCCCACCATACTGCTTCTCCCACAGGGCTAAATTTGAGAAGACGCGGTACCGCAGGACAATTATAACATTGGGCCAGACTCCCATCAATTAGCCATTGAGGGCGGGGTGCATTTCAGTTTTGGGGGAAGGCAGCATCCCAGAGGGCATCGAAGGAACGGTCAAGGACTGCGCCGCGAATGACAAGCATCTGTTCGGCGGCGGGGCGAGACCAGCGCATGCCTGGGCCGGTGAGG
>DAOTXR010000043.1:0-189185 GCA_034435375.1 Anaerolineae bacterium | reverse complement strand
GGGCAACCCGTTGTTGCACCACCAGCGCCGGCTCAAACCATTGCCTGTCCAAGTGTTGCGTCGGCGGCTCCCGGCAGCAGCCGGTGGGTTAACTCTCCTGGCGGCGCTGGCCTGGGTCGTGGGCCAGTCTGTGCCCGGTCGTGTGCTGGGCGCGTTGTTGATCGGCCTGAGCCTGGGCGCAGTCTCCGCCCCGCTGCTTGCCGCCCCCGTCGTCGGCGCTGACCGTGTCGCCCGGCAGATGCTCTATGATCGGCAGGACCCACGCCGCCTGACTGACCTCGATCCACTTGAGGTGGTCTGGGGGCTGGCGCTGGTTGTCCTGTGGCGGCTGCGTTGGCTGATCGTGGCAGCGCTCGCCCTGACCCCTGCGCTGATGATCAGCCTGCTTCGGCTGGATGTGGCGGATTTTGTCACCTGGCGCGAGTCGGCTCAAGCGCTTGGCGGTGCAACGGCGGCCAGCCGCGTGCACTGGCTACTTCCCAGCGGCGGCATTCCATATTTCCGATTGGTGATCCGGGCGGCGAGCGCCGCCCTGCTCCCCTGGGCGGCGCTGCCTTTGTTTGCTTCGGCGGGGGTGATGGCGGCGCTGCGCCTGGCTGACCTCAGCCTGAGTCCTCTTGTTGCGCTGCTGGGCGAGGCTGTGACTGTGCCGTTGGTCATCCTGGCATGGAACCTTCTCACGCTCACGCCGGCTCTGGCCGGTCCGTTCGAGGTGCTGCGTCTGGTTCTGATCATTGGGCTGATGGCCGGGCTGTGTACTCTGGCTGTGTGGGTGAATCGCCTCAATGCCCGGCTGCTGACCGCGCTGGTCCCGGCGAGCGTCCCCGATGTTGAGGTTGAGGAGTGACATGGTGGGCTATGCAGACCATCGCCAACGCGAGAATTCTACATCCTGACCAGAGCGAAGCGTCAGTCGTCCTCCGTGTGTGGGGTGAAAGCGTGGTACAATGGACCAACCATGGGTTTGGCCAGGAACCTGAGCGGCTTGTGCAACGTCAGGATAGATAGGTAGACGGCGGTGAAGGAGTGTCCTTAAATGAGCGAGCGCGAGACCACTCTGCCCATCAGACCCCCTGCGCGGCTGGGAGCGTGGATTCGTCGCAACCCAATCGCGCTCAAGGAGTTGCGGGGCCGGATGCGCGGCTCACGCGCTTTTGTTGTGCTGACTGTCTACGTCGCGCTGATGAGCCTGTTCACGGTCATCCTGTATCTGATCTACACGGCCTCATCTTCTTTCTCGCTCAGCGCCTCCGGCGGTGTGATTGGCAAACTGATCTTTGGCGGCGTGCTCGCCGTTGAGCTGTTCCTGGTGTGTTTTATCGCTCCGGCCTTCACTGCTAGCGCCATCAGCGGCGAGCGCGAACGGCAGACCTTCAACCTGCTACGCACAACGCTGTTGTCGGCCTACCGCGTGGTCATTGGCAAGCTGATCTCGGCCCTGGCCTATGTCGTGCTGTTGTTGCTCGTCGCCGTGCCGCTGCAGAGCCTGGCCTTTCTGATGGGTGGCATCACGATGGCCGAGGTGCTGCTGTCAGTCGAGCTGCTGCTGGTGACCTCTCTTGGCTACAGTGTGGTGGGCATCTTTTTTTCGGCAGTTACCAAGCGTACACTGACGGCCAGCGTCCTCACCTATGTGGTGGCGCTGGTCGTGACTATTGCGCTCCCCCTGGCAGCGCTAATCCTGGGGCTGTTCAACGCTCTGAGCCTCACGGGCCTCAACCAGCCGTTGCTCGAAGCCGTTCTCCTGTACTTATCGATGGCTCTGGTTGCTACCAATCCCATTGCTACAGCTGTCGTTACCGAGTCGGTACTCCAGCAATATGCCTCCGCCTTTTACTATACTCAAGCGCTTTCCAACGGTGTGTTGCTGCCGATGGTATCCCCCTGGGTTCTGTTCACGGCGTTTTACTTGTTGGCGACAATCGTGTTGGTAGCCCTGACGGTGCGTGCAGTGCGCCGCATCCAGGCAGTGTGAGGTGGTGAGAGTGTGCTATGGCCGTCCAACAGACTGATCTCGGTCAGGTTCGGGCTGCGTTGCGAGCCTGGGATCGGCGGCTGCGCTTTCAGCACAGCGTGATCTGGCTGCCGCGTGGCCTGGCTGGCGGGTTGCTCCTGGCCATCCTGCTGGCCGTCGCGGCCCGCCTGTGGCCGCTAGTCCTGCGCGATACCCTCATCCGGTTGAGTGCGCTGTTGGCGCTCCTGGGCGTTGCTGCGGCGTTGATTGGTGTGTGGGCTTGGCGGCGGAGTTTGCTCGACCTGGCCCGCCGTTTTGACCGGCTGTTTGGCCTGAAGGAGCGTCTGTCTACCGCCCTTGAGCTATCCGAAGGGCTGATCCCTGTCGAGTCAGAGGCGTTGGCTGCTCTCCAGCGCATCGATGCCGTCCGTTCGACTGGCGACGTGAGGCCGGGTCGTTCGCTGGCATTTCGCGCCGACTGGCGTGAGTGGGCGGTGGCAGCCATAGCCCTGGGAGGGCTGGCGCTGGCCATTTTCCTGCCCAACCCCCAGGAGCTTGTTGTCGCTGAGCGGGCTGAGGTCCAGCAGGCCATTGCTGAGCAGATTGAGGAACTGGAAGACCTGCGCCAACAGGCCCTTGAGGATGCCACCTTGACCGAGGACCAGCGCCAGGTCATCGTGGAAACCCTTGATGAGGCCATCCAGACCCTCTCTCAGCCCGGTGTGACCCAACAGGAGGCCCTGGCTGCCCTCGATGCTGCTGAGGCGGAACTGCGTGAATTCAGCCAGCAGCCCAGCAGCGAGGGTCAAGAGGCGCTTTCGCAGGTGGGCGCTCTGCTTGAACAGACTGGCGCAGAAGGGGCGGCTGAGGCGCTGGAGCAGGGCGACCCAGGTGCCGCGCAGACGCTCGCCGAGGCGCTCGGAGCCATGACCGAAGCCGAACGCCAGGCGCTTGCCGACCAGTTGGAAGCGCAAGCCGATCGGCTCGAGGGCGCCGACCCCCAGGCTGCCGAATCGCTGCGGGAGGCGGCAGAGGCTCTGCGCTCCGGCGATGTGCAGGGCGCAGCTGAGTCGCTGGCCGAGGCAGGGCAGCAAATGGCCGGGTCTGGCAGCCCGGCGGTTGAGGAGTATGCAGATAAGGTGCGCAAGGGTGAAGCCGAGGTCGCTGAGGCGGGCCAGAACGCGCCGGCGCAACCCGGCCAGGGGGGAATGGGTCAGGCCAGTCCTTATGAACCGGCGCCCAGCGGCCAGGCTGGACAGTCCAGCCAGGGTCAAGGGCAGACTGACGAAGGCAGCGGCGGCGATGGGGTCGATCCGGGCCAGGTCGCCGGCGAGACGCCGCGCGGTGGTGGCGCGCCTGATGGCGGCGAGACCCCCTTCGACGACATCTACGCGCCGCAGCGCATCGGTGGGGAGGGGGGTGAGCAGATGGACGTCCCCACTGGGCAGGGTGTACCCATCCAAGAAGGTCAGTTGGCGGAGAACCCAACCGGTGAGGCGTCGGTGCCGTATACTCAGGTGTGGGGGGATTATGCAGGCGTCGTGAACCAAGCGCTGGAGAGCGGGTATATCCCGCTGGGCATGCGCAGCGTGATCCAGCAGTATTTCTCCCGGCTAGAGCCGGAACCGTGAAATTTTATCGGCGTGTGGATTGTTCTGAACGGTTTGCTCACTGAGGTAGCCCATGACGGATACAGCTCTTCATACTGACCTCTCTCCCGCCGAATTTCGCGCCTTTGCTGCTTCCATCGAGGAGCAGGTTGGCCAGGTGATTGTCGGCCAGCACGAGGTCGTCCGCCACGTGCTGATGTGCGTCATCGTCGGCGGCCACGCCCTGCTGGAAGGCGTGCCCGGCCTCGGCAAGACCATGCTGATTCGCACTCTGGCCGACGTGCTCGACCTGCGCTTCTCGCGCATCCAGTTCACCCCCGACCTCATGCCTGCCGACATCACCGGCACTGATGTACTGGAGGATCGCGAGGACGGGCGAGGTAAAGAACGAGTTTTCCAGCCGGGACCGGTCTTCGCCAACCTGATTCTGGCCGATGAGATCAACCGCGCCACGCCAAAGACTCAGTCGGCGTTGTTAGAGGCCATGCAGGAGAAGTCGGTCACGGTTGCCAACCGCACATATCGTCTCGACCTGCCGTTTTTTGTCCTGGCTACTCAGAACCCGCTTGAGATGGAAGGAACCTATCCATTGCCGGAGGCGCAGCTCGACCGCTTCATGTTTAAGATCGATGTGCTGTTCCCGTCATCTGATGAGTTGGTCGAGATTCTGTCCCGCACCACCGGAGCCTTTGCCCCGCAACCCGCCGTCGCTGCCGATGGGGCCACCATCGTCCGTATGGGCGACTTAGCCCGCAAGGTGCCCATCCCGTCGCATGTCAGCGAGTATGTCGCCCGCCTGATCGTCGCCACGCACCCTGAAGCGGATGCGGCAACAGCCATGGTGCGCCAGTATGTGCGCTATGGATCCAGCCCGCGCGGCGCCCAGGCCATCATCCTCGGCGCAAAGGTCAGCGCCCTGCTCGACGGTCGCTATAATGTCTCATTTGACGACGTGCAGGCGGTCGCCCCGGCGGCGCTACGCCATCGACTGTTGTTGAACTTTGAGGGGCAGGCGGAGGGCATCACCACTGATGCGGTGATCGCTGACCTGCTGGCCCAAGTCCCGGCGAAGTAGGCGTCGCAGGTGCTCTGTGATCGATGCCTGGAGGGCTGTGATCATGCGGCGGGTTCCATCAGCGCACCCGGTAAGGGCCATAGCTGGTACGGTTCGGGGCGATGCTGTTCTTAGGCAAGGCGGCAGCCGACGTTCACGCCAGCGTCGCGATGTGGGAGTTCTTCGAGAAGCGACCTCTCTGGTGTGGGTCGGAGGGGGAGTCGCGGCGTGGCTTCCGATCGCTCCCGTAGCCCTGAGAAAAGGGTGGAAAATTTGATGCCGCCACAGCGCCTTTTTGACGAATCGACCCTCCGCAAGCTGGAGCAACTGGCCCTCGTCGCCCATAAGGTTCGCGCCGGAGTGATGAAGGGCGAACGGCGCTCGACCAAACGCGGCACGTCCATCGAGTTTGCAGATTACCGCGACTACACGCGCGGGGACGACCTGCGCCGCCTTGATTGGAACGTCTATGCCCGGCTTGAACGACCCTTCATCAAGCTCCTTGAGGAGGAAGAGGACCTCACCGTCCACATCCTGATCGACGCCAGCCAGTCGATGGATTGGCCTCTGCCCGATCCGCTGAATCCATCCTTGGTTGACCTGCGCAAGTTTGACTACGCGCGGCGATTGGGTGGGGCGCTGGCTTATATCGGCCTCTCCAGCGGCGACCGCGTGGCGGTCACACTGCTCAGCGGCGACCAGGCCGTCAATCGCTGGGGGCCGTCGCGGTCGCGTGGGCAGATGCTCCCCATGCTGCGTTGGCTTGAGGAGGTCTCCGTCGGCGGCGCCACCGACTTGAACGCTGCGCTACGCGATTACGCCCTGCGCGGCGGTCGGCCTGGCTTGGCGCTGCTGCTGAGCGACATGTTCTCGCCGGGCGGTTACGCCGATGGCCTGACGGCGCTCCAGGGACGCGGCTACGAGGTTGGCATCATCCACTTGTTGTCCCCGGACGAGGTTGTGCCGGAACTGGCCGGCGACCTGCGGCTGATTGATTGCGAGATCGGCGCTGCTCAGGATGTGACCATTGATGCAGCGATGCGCGAGCTGTACAGCCGTCGCCTGCGCCAGTGGCGCGACGAGATGGCCTCGTATTGTTTGAGCCGCGATGTACACTACGTGGCGGTCGAGACAGGCACGCCGTGGGAGGATGTGATCCTGTATGCGCTGCGCCGTGCGGGCGTTGTTAAGTAGGAGAGGTCGTCCATTGAGTTGACCTCTGGTGTCCTCAAGGTCCTGAAGGGTTTCCCTAAAAGTGTGGGTGCGGGTGACTTAGTGGGCTGTATTCTCCGGGTTGAGAAGATATGGGCTTCCTGACGCCGACTCTCCTTGCCCTCGCGGCGCTGGCCGCGCCGATTGCGATCCTGTACATGCTGCGCCTGCGCCGCCGCGAGGAGCCTGTCAGCAGCACCATGCTGTGGCAGCGCCTGATGCAGGATCGTGAGGCCAATGCGCCCTGGCAGAAGCTGCGCCGCAACCTGTTGCTGCTGCTGCAATTGCTCATCCTGGCGGCGCTGGTGATTGCGTTGGCCCGGCCTTTCGTCCCCGTGCCGAGTGTGGCGGCGGGCAGTGTGGCGCTGCTGCTCGACGCTTCGGCCAGCATGAATGCCACCGACATGCCAGGCGGCGCGTCACGCTTTGATGCCGCCCGCGATCAGGCTCGCACCCTGATCGCCGACCTGGCCAGCGATGACGTGATGACTGTCATCGCCGTCGGTCCTACGCCCCAGGTCCTCACTCCACCCACTGCCGACCGCGCTGTCCTGCGCGAGGCCATCAACCGCGCTGCGCCCACCCAAGCCGCCGCTGACTGGGAGGCTGCGCTGGCTCTGGCCGGAGCCAGCATTGCCGGGCGCGATCGCGCTTCAATGGTCATCATCTCTGATGGCGGGCTTCCTGACGATCTGCCTTCGCTGCCCGCTGAAGTGCGGTATGTGTCTGTTGGGCGCGAGTCGCACAACCTGGGCATCTCGGCGCTGGCCGTCCGACCACTGGATGGCGCTCCTCAGTTGTTTGCTGCCGTCACCAATTATGGCCCTCAGGACGCCGATGTCATCCTCGGCTTGGAAGTAGATGACGTGCTTCTGACTGCTGAGCGTCTGTCCGTCCCGGCGGGCCACACCGCTGACTTCTCGCTCTCTGACCTGCCTGCCTCGGCCCGCGTCATCCGCGCTGAGTTGACGTCCCCGGTCTCCGGCGGCCAGCCCGATTATCTGCCGACCGACAATGTGGCCTACGCCGTTTACGTGCCGCCTGTTGGCGGGCATGTGTTGCTGGTCACGGAGGGCAACCTCTTCTTGGAGCAGGTGCTTGCCGCGTTGCCCCACATTGAGGCCGTCCGCGCTGCACCATCCGATCTTCCTGAAGGCCCTTTCGATGTAGTGATCCTTGACCGCTGGCTGCCTGACGAGCTTCCGCAGGCCAATCTGTTGATCATCGATCCGCCGCAGACGACCAATCTGTTTGTGATAGGCGAACCGTTTGACGACACGCGTTTTCTGCGCCAGATAGACGATCCGATCCTAGCCTTCGTGGACTTCAGCAGCGTCGCCATCCGAGAGGCACGCCAGATCGAGACGCCCGGCTGGGCGCGGGCATTGGTCGAGGCCGAAGGAGGGCCATTGTTGCTGGCGGGCACAAACGGCACCCAGCGCGTGGCCATCCTCACTTTCAACCTGCTGGCCTCCGACCTGCCGCTGCGGATTGACTTCCCTATCTTGATTGCCAACCTGTTCCAGTGGTATGCCCCGGCTCGCGCCTTCGATGAGCCTGATGGGCTTCGCCCTGGCGACCCGTTGGTTATCCATCCGCAGCCCACCACGACCGAATACCGCGTCACTCTGCCAGATGGCACGCGCCATTTTTATTCGGTTGGAGAGGCGGCGCTGACCTTTGCCGCTACAATGCAGCTCGGCGTCTACCGCGTCGAGTTGCTCAGCGGTTCGCAGGTGACCTTCGACGGTAGCTTCGCCGTCAATCTGTTCTCGCCCGCTGAGAGCCATATCGCCCCGCGCGATACCATTCGGGTTGGCCAGACGGAGGTCGGCCAGGTGCGTCCAGTTGACGACTACGGTCAGCGTGAACTGTGGCCCTTCCTGGCGGTAGCAGCGCTGGTTGTTCTGGGAATCGAGTGGTGGGTGTACCATCGCGGCAGTGCCGTCACTCGCCGCGAGCGTGAGGGCCGCGAGGCGAAGTCACGTCGTGGGCTGTTATACTTCGGTCGCCGGAGCTGAGCCTTGAGGAGCGCATGAGTCGAGCATTCTCTATCCACACTCGCGTCAGTGCCATGATTGTGCGTGATGCCTCGATCTTGCTTGTGGGGTATGACGATCTTGCCATGCACAGCGAGGAGATGTGAGCGGTTGCCTGGATTGGGTGCTCGTGGTTTACTGGATGCGGGATTGCGTTGAAATGGACAGACCGCGATGAGCCTGACCTATCCTATCGCCCTCGTAGGTCTCCTGGCCCTGCCCTACTTTCTGTGGCTGGGCAGGCCGCGCCATGCTTGGGCGCGCTCTCGCGCTGCCGCTGCCCTGATCCTGCGTGGCCTGATCGTCGTCTTGTTGGTGCTGAGCTTGGCGGGCTTGCAGCTCGTCCATGCCGCCCACAGCCTAGCCGTCGTCTTCCTGATCGACGCCTCCGATTCGATGCCCCCGGCCACGGTCGAGGCGGCTCGCCAGTTTGCCCAGGCCGCCATTGAGTCCATGCGCTCCGAAGATCAGGCTGCCATTGTCGTCTTTGGCTCCGATGCGCTCGTCGAGCGCCCCATGTCGCCCAGCCAGACCGTTGGCCCGTTGGAGTCAGAAGTGCTGCCGCTGTATACCGACTTGGCTGAGGCCATCCGGCTTGGCTTGGCGCTCTATCCGCCCGGTTCAGCTCGCCGGATGGTGATCCTCTCGGACGGTTTGGCCAACGTCGGCGATGCCGAGCAGGCTGCACGCCTCGCCGAGGCCTCTGGCGTCCAGATCGTCACTGTGCCTTACGAGGCCATCCTTGGCCCGGAAGTGCTCGTCACCGATGTGGACGTGCCGACGCGCCTCATGCAGGGCCAGTCTTTCGACCTGACCATCACTGTTGAGAGCAGTGTCGAGACGTCTGCCATTTTGCGCGTCGTCAGTGCAGGTCAGGTCGTTGTTGAGGAAAATGTCTCGCTCATCCAGGGAGTCAATCGCTACGTCTTCACTCTGATGGCTTCCCAGCCGGGCCTGACCTCTTACCGCGTTATGGTTGTCCCGGCGGGTGAAGATGTTTTCTACCAGAACAACGAACTCTCGGCCTTCAGCCAGGTGGTCGGGCCGCCGCGTGTGCTCATTGTGACCAGCGACGAGGCCGAGTCCGGTAGTCTGGAACGTGCGTTGCTCTCGCAAGGCTTGCTTGTGGATCGGACGATAGCTGGCGGGCTGCCCGCCGACCTGGCTACGCTGTCGGGCTACCAGAGTGTGGTGCTCGTCAATGTTCCTGCCCGCGACCTCGGCCCACGTCGCATGGAGTTGATCCAGGCCTACGTGCGTGATCTGGGGGGCGGACTGGTCGTCGTGGGCGGACCCAACGCCTATGCGCCGGGGGGCTACTTCCACACTCCGCTTGAGGAGACGCTGCCGGTGGAGATGCAGCTCAAGGATCAGACCCGCCTGCCACAGATGACGGTTCTGTACGTGATCGACCATTCCGGTTCAATGTCTGACTTCAGCCCTGGCGGCTTCGCCAAGCTCGAACTGGCCAAAGAAGCCGTCCTGCGCTCCATTGAACTGCTTGGCCCGCTCGACCGTGTGGGCGTGATCGCCTTTGACGATACAGCGTCGTGGGTCGTGGAGATCACCCCCGTGACGGATAAGTACACCATCGGGCAGCGGGTCGCCAGCCTGCGCTCTGGCGGTGGCACCGATATCTATGCCGGGGTGCTGGCCGCCAGCCGGGTACTGCCCAACGATCCCACTCCAACCAAGCACATCGTCCTGCTCACCGATGGAGGCGCGCCCGAAGGGGGCTTACGTGACCTGGTCTCGTCGATGTACGAAGACTATGGCATCACTTTCTCGGTCATTGCCATCACAGCCCCAGGTGAGCAGTATGGTGAGTTTCTCGACGACCTGCCGCCGCTGGGTGGAGGACGTTTTCACCATGCCAACAATGTCGACTCCCTGCCTGAGATTTTTACTGAGGAGACGGTGATTGCCACCCGTGCCTACATCATTGAGCATGAGTTTTTCCCTGACCTTACCAGCACCAGCCCTATCCTGACCGGCATCACTGGCACACCGTCTCTGCTTGGCTATGTCGGTGCGACGACCAAGCCTGTGGCCCAGCAGATTCTGGCGACCGACGCTGGCGACCCTCTGCTGGCGGCCTGGCAGTATGGGCTGGGTCGTGCCGTCGCCTGGACTTCCGACGCAACTGGTCGCTGGGCGACCCAGTGGGTGGCCTGGCCCGATTTTGCCCGTTTTTGGTCGCAGGCCATCCGCTGGACGATCACCGAGGGCGTCAATCAGAACGTCGAGGTGCGCGTGCAGCAGGATGGTGAACATGTACGTGTCGTTGTCGATGCACTGGCCAACGATGGCTCGTATTTGAACGGTCTGGAGATGACGGCCAGCGTCGTCTCCCCCGACCTGTCCTCAACGCCGCTGGCGCTCCACCAAGTGGCGCCAGGCCGCTACGAGGCCACCTTCTATCCCGGCGAGGAGGGGGCGTACTTCGTGCGGGTGGCCGCCGCCGGCAGCGACGGCCAGGCTGCCGTTGCTCAGACTTCCGGCTGGGTGTTGACTTATTCGCCGGAGTACCGATCGTTTGAGGGCGATCCCGATTATCTGGCTTACCTGGCCCGCCTGACGGGCGGCACTGTCGTCGAGGACCCAGCCACGGTGTTTGCCCACAATCTGCGCGTTGAGCGGGCTTCTCAACCTGTGTGGCCGTGGCTGCTGCTCATGGCGACCGTTCTGCTGCCGTTCGATATTGCCGTGCGCCGCCTGGTGATCACCCGCTCGGACTGGGCCAGGCTCCTGGCATGGCTAGGGGTGGGCCGCCGTCGTGTTGAGGTGGTCCGGCCTCGTGCGTCGCGGGTTGGTTCCCTGCTAGACGTGAAAGACCGCGTCAGCCGCGAGACGCGAGCGGTCACCCGCCCCGCACCAATCCAGACTGCGGCCCCGTCGCCCGATCAGGCCACTCTCGCCCCCGAACCGACTGCTGGAAGTATGACGGAGACGCAGCCTGCAACGCCCACCACAGCTCTGCCCCAGGCAGCCCCGCCCACGATGCGCCCCGCCGCGCCTGCGCCGCGCCCGGCGTCGAGTGGGGGCACTGTCTCGTCGCTGCTAAAGAGCAAGCGGGTGCGCCGTGGTGAGGATTCGGACACACATTCGTAGTCGAGGATGAGCATGTCGTTGCTACTGAGCTGGTTCTATCTTCTTCTCGCCATCATCACCGAGGTCATTGGTACGACATCGATGAAGCTCGCCGAGGGATTCAGTCGCCTGTGGCCCTCGATTTTGGTCTTTGTGATGTACGCCATCAGTCTGGTCTTCATGACGCTGGCCCTTAAGCGGATTGAGATCAGCGTCGTCTACGCGGTGTGGTCGGGGCTGGGCACGGCGCTGATCACGCTGATCGGATTCCTGGCCTTCAGGGAGCCAATGACAGCGCTTAAGATCGGCTCGATTGCCCTGATCGTCATCGGTGTGATCGGCCTCAATCTGACTGGTTCACACTGACCGGCTCGATCTTGATTCCCCAAGATGCGCCCGATGGTTGTTCGTCAATCTTGGCTTCGCCTGTTGGCCTTAGCCTTCGCCCTGGGTGTGGTTGCCTGCAACATGCCGGGTCTGGCTGCGGTGGCTACCCCGACTCTGACAGCCATCCCTACGTCCACACCTGCCCCGACACCGACGGCTACTCCCTCACCTCTGCCATCCCCTACACCACTCCCCGATTTCTGGTACACCGTCCACCCCGGTCTTGAGCTTCGTCTGACGGCTATGACCATCCAGCAGATGGCCGTGGAGGTGCTGCTGGTCCGCATTGACCCGGCCCTGTGGACCTTTCGTGTCCATTACGAGCCTGGCCAGCCTCGGCGGGTTTCGGAGTGGTATGCACAGTTGGGCGCATCGCTGGTTGTCAACGGCGGCTTCTTCATGGAAGACTATCGCACGCTGGGTCTGATCGTCTCAGATGGACAGCGTTTTGGCTTCTCGTTTGAGGGGCACGGCGGTATGTTGAGCATCTATGGCAATGTGATCAGCCTGCGCTCGTTGGCACGGGACCCTTACTCACCTGAAGAACCGCTCGATCAGGCTGTGCAGGGTCGCCCCATGCTGCTTTATCCTGGCGGTGTTCCCGCCGATTTCGAGCTGGGAAGCGACGGCAGCCGCCGTACTGCCGTCGCGCTGGATCGCTCCGGGCGTATGGTGCTGATCGCCATCGACTTCGGTGCAGTGTCGCTGTACGCTCTGCGCGATTGGCTGGCAAGCCGCCAAGACCTTGACCTGTCTGTGGCGCTGAACCTGGACGGCGGCGGCTCGACGGGGCTGGCGCTTGCCGTGGGCGATCACCCTTATCTGATCGACTCGTGGACGCCCATCCCCGGCGTGATCGCCTTCTACCCCACCCGGCCTGTTTCGCCCTGAGTGCGGCTTTTCTTCTTGACTCATCCCTTTCCAGCCGGTACTCTCTTGTTTTGGAGTGCGCCCATTGTTGCTGCCAAGTGTCTCATTGATGGAATTCAAGAAATCCTTTCGATGAGACCGTGGATCCGGTTGGGAATACTTTCGGTCAAACGCTCATGCTTCCCACTTCTGGCCTTTGGCATCGTGGCTAACTATGGGGTCTGTCGTCGTCTTTCGCGCTGTCGATACTGCTCTTGAGCGCCTGCCCATTCGCGTCGGCACGCTCGACGAGGCCACGCTCCGAACCGGGCACGGCACCTACACTGTCTTCCGGCTGTATCCGGGCGGTCGTGTGCTGCGCCTTGGCCATCATTTGGCCCGGATGCGTCACTCGGCAGCACTGTTGGGTCAGCAGTTTCCTCACAGCGATGCCAGGTTGCGGGACGTCATCCGCCGGGCCGTGGCTGCTTCTGGGATCGATCTGCCGCGCGTGCGTTTGATGGTACCCTACGCGGAACCCGATACGGCCATCGTTGCCCTGGAGCCGTTTAGCCCGCCCCCGCCGGAGGTTTACAACGTCGGGGTGCGTGTTGCGCTTTCAGATGTGCACCGATCGCAGCCACGCGCCAAGGACTCGCGCTTTATCGAGGTGCGTCACCGGTTGACGGCAGGGCAGGAGGGGGTTTTCGAAGTGCTGCTGTGCGATGGATGTGGTACGATTCTGGAGGGTGCAAGCAGCAACTTCTACGCTGTGCTCGATGGCCAGCTCCACACCGCAGGCGAGGGGATGCTGGAGGGTATTGCACGCAGCATTCTGCTTCAAGTTGCGCCTGAGGTGATTCCAGTGTCCTTTGAACCCATCCACATCTCTGATCTGTCGCGTGTCAGCGAGGCTCTGCTGACCAGTTCTTCGCGTGGGGTGATCCCGGTGGTGCAGATCGACGGCACGATCATCGGCAGCGGTGCGCCGGGGATCATCTCGACGCGGCTCCGTACCCGTTATGACGCTCAAGTTGAGGCTGAGCTGGAGCCGCTGTAGCCTAGTCGTGGGTGGTTGGCTTGGGTGTGCCCTGATCTTTACACGCCTGGCGAAGCGAAGCTCGGCCTTCGGCTCCACGCATAAAGGAGATACTTACTGCCATGAGCGAAACAGTCGAAATTGGCAAGGCTTTCATCCGCGCCACGCGGCTGCCCACCGATATAGAATCTGATCAGAACAAAGGAATGCCCCAGCCTCCGCTGACTCTTCCCCCCGACCCCTCCTGGGCGCTCATTGACCTGCCTGAGCCATCTGGGTTTGCTGCCCCGGCCTGCGACCTGCGCACGGCCATCGAGAACCGCCGGACGCGCCGCAAATACCGCGACCAGCCTCTCACTCTGGCCGAGCTTTCCTACCTGCTGTGGGCTACGCAGGGGATCAGGGAGATCACCGCTCGCCCGGCCACGCAGCGCACAGTTCCCTCAGCGGGCGCACGCCATGCTTTTGAGACTTACCTGCTTGTCAACCGCGTCGAAGGTCTTCAGCCAGGACTGTATTACTTTGTTGCCGATGGACACAGGTTGGCTGCCGCTAACCTCGATCCTGGGGTTGCGGGTGCAGTTTACAAAGCCTGTCTGATGCAAGAGCAGGTGACGCACAGCGCTGCCACCTTCATCTGGGTGGCGATTCGCTACCGGATGGAGTGGCGCTATCCGGGTCGTGGCTACCGTTACCTGTTCATTGATGCCGGGCATGTGTGCCAAAACCTGTACTTGGTGGCCGAATCGCTTGACTGCGGCGTATGTGCCATCGGCGCATTTGACGACATGGCTCTCAACCGTGTGCTTGGCGTAGATGGCGAGGACCAGTTTGCCATCTACGCGGCAACACTTGGCAAGAAGGTCTGACCAGCTCAAAGCAGGTCCCAAGCGGGTGGGCAGGGGCTGTTTGCCTGTCGATTTGGGGATAGGGTTTCGCAGATGTAGCCGTTTTCAATCGACGTAAAGAGTGAGGGGAACCCATGGCTACTTCAGATGTTGCGGTGTTCTTTAGGCCCAAAGGAGTGGCAGTCATTGGGGCCTCACGCGATCCCGTCAAACTGGGATATGGCGTGGTGCGCAACCTGATCGAGCACCACTTTGATGGGCCGATTTACCCTATCAACCCCAATGCCGACGAGATCATGGGGTTGAAGGCTTATCCCAGCATTGCTGAGGCGCCCGATCCAGTCGACCTGGCCGTGATCGCTGTCCCAGCGGGCATCGTCGAGGCCGAGCTGGAAGCCTGTGGCCGGCGTGGCGTGAAGGGTGTGATCGTCGTCAGCGGTGGCTTCCGCGAGGTCGGGCCGGAGGGTCAGGTCCGTGAAGGGCGTGTCAAGGAGATCGCTCGGCAGTATGACATGGCTCTGCTCGGCCCGAACTGCATTGGCACGATTGACACCCACACACCCCTGAACACAACTTTCGTAACCGGTATGCCGCGCCAGGGCGAGATCGCGTTGTTGTCGCAGTCTGGCGCGATCGCTGCCGCTGTCATTGACTGGGCGCGTGGTTCGGGCGTCGGTTTCAGCCGGATCGTCAGCCTGGGCAACCAGGCTGTAACTACCGACGCTGAGCTGCTGGAGGCAATTGCTGATGACAGCTATACCAGGGTCGTCACCGCCTATGTCGAGGGCGTGTCTGATGGCCGCGCCTTTCTGGAGGTAGCTTCGCGCGTGGCCCGCGACATGCCGGTGGTTGCCCTCAAAGTAGGCCGGGGTCAGAGCGGAGCCAAAGCCGTCGCCAGCCACACCGGCGCGTTGGCTGGTTCCGAGTCGGCCTACGACGCAGCCTTCCGGCGGGCGGGCATTCTGCGGGCGCGCTCACTCGAAGAGATGCTCGACTGGGCGCGGGCCTTAGCCTGGCAACCGCTTCCTAAAGGCAACCGCGTGGGTGTTCTGACCAATGCAGGCGGGCCTGGCATCATGGCCGTGGATGCACTTGAGGCCGCTGGGATGCGGCTGGCTCCCCTGGCACCCCACACCAAAACCTTTCTCCGCGAGCGGCTGCCACCTGCCGCCAGCGTCGAGAACCCTGTTGATGTGCTGGCCGGGTCCGGCCCAGCCATGTACGCGCTATGTCTGGATGCCTTGCTCGCCGACGAGACTGTTGACGCAGTAATCGTGATTACTGCCCCGCAGGACTGGTTTGCGCCGGTCAGCTTGGCCGAGGTCGTTGGCGAGGTGGGGAACAGCCCGCTGGGGCGACGCAAGCCAGTTCTGGCGGCCATTATGGGTCTAGCTTCCACCAGCGAGGCCACTCAAGTGCTTCACCGACGGCGCATCCCCAACTTTGCCTTCCCGGAGCGGCTGGGCAGCACCCTCTCAGCCATGTGGCAGCGCCGTCGGTGGCTCGATGTGGTCGACGAGCCTTCTCAGCCTGTGGCGTGTGAGAATTGCGACAGCGGCACTGCCCGCGCTGTGATCGCTGCCGGCTTGGAAGTACGACAGATGCGAATTGACAAGCAGACGATGGCTCCCGACCAGGCCGGTTGGTTGTCGTCTGCCCATGTTGAAGGCTTGCTAGCTGCCTACAACATTGCCGCGCCGCGCAGTGGTCTGGCCCCCAGCATCGATCAGGCGCTCGCACTAGCCGAGTCGGTGGGCTATCCAGTGGCGCTCAAGCTGGCGGCTGATTGCCTAGCCCACAAGTCCGATGTGGGAGGCGTCGTGCTCGGCATCACCGATCCCCCCGCCTTACAAGCCGCTTTCGAACACACCATGACAAAGGTGAAGCCGCATCTGCCTGAGCGGTGTACAGTCGAGGGTGTTTACGTGCAACACATGGTGCGCGGCCAAGCCGAGGTGATTGTCGGCGTGGTGCGCGATCTCCAGTTTGGGCCGCTGGTGATGGTCGGGACGGGCGGCACGCAGGTCGAACTGATGGCCGACGTGACCTTTGAGTTGGCTCCGCTGACCCGCCAACAGGTTGGCGAGATGATCGACCGGACACGCGCCGGGCGGCTGCTGGCCGGTTTCCGAGGCTCGGCCCCTGCCGATCGAGAGGCCGTGATCGACGTAGTTCTGCGGTTGGCTCAGATCGCCATCGACAACCCGGAGGTGGCCGAAATCGAGATTAATCCGCTGATTGTGATGGGGGAGGGCGAAGGCGCGTTTGCCGTCGATGTCCGTGTTCGCCTAGAACCTGTCTCCTGATAGGGCGGTCTGCCAAGCCGCCCTCCTCCTCACCGCTCGACAGATGGCAACCCATCGGTCAGTTCCGGGTGCAAGGCGTAGTATTCCTCGCGCAGCAGGTCCATCTCCAGGTTGTCGTAGAGCTGACCCTGCCTGAAGACTGCCTCGCGCACGCGTGCGCCGATCCTGAAGCCCGATTTCTCGGCCAACCTGACAGCGCGGGGGTTGCCGCTGTTGGTCCACAACCGGACAACTCGCAGGCCCAGCTCCTCAAACAGAAAGTGGAGCAATACCTCTTGCGCGTCCAGGGCTGCGCCGGTTCCCCAGAACTCCTTAGACAACATCATGCCAATGGTCGCTGAGAAGCGGGGTTGCAGCCCTGTGTAGCTGATCGTCCCGATGCAAGCCTCTGTTGCCTTCCACTCAATGGCAAAGCGTCCATCGCTGCGGTCAAACGAGAACTCCCGCGAGGTATGCCGCTGCATGTACATCTCATGGGTGTAGTCGGGAGGGAGCGTCTTGGTCCACGCCTGGGTTTCCAGGTCGTTGCGCAGGCTGGCAAAGAAGGGGACATCGGCGGCGCGTTCCTCGCGCAGCCGGACAAGTTTACCTTCCAACGGCATGGCTGCCTCCTCGCTTGCGTGTTGCCTGCCATTCCCGACGCAGCAGGTCTGCTGTGATCCAGTCGAAGTAGCGCCCCTGGCGGATCTCCACCCGTCGCATTGCCCCTGTCTCCGTGAGTCCAATATGGCGGCACAGGGCACGCGCGGCGTCGTTCCAACTGGCGAAACCAGTCTGGACGACATGGGCGGGGGTGCAGTCAAATACATAGTGCACCAGCAGCCGCGCTGTGTCTGCGCCGTAGCCGTGGCGTTGATGATCGGGCGCAATCGCCACGGCAACAAATGGACAGTGCACGTCCCAATCCCACTCGGCGCTGGCGTGCCCGACCAGCACACCGGAGTCCTTACGCACTACGGCCAGGGCAAGCCCGTGCTCGCGTCCGACCCACTGTTCGTAGATGCTTTCCACCTGTCTGCGCGAGAGCGGCGCATCGTCGGGGAGTCCCCACGGGAGGTAGCGGCAGCCCATCATCTCAGGGTGGTTCAGATAGGCGCTCAACGCCGGAATATCGTCCGGCTCAAACGCCCGCAGCGCCACCGCTTCACCGTGGAACGGAAGAAAATCGGCCATTGCCTCTCTCCTTGCCCGGCGATCAGGATAAGCTACGCCTAAGCATAGCACACATGTCCTAACACGTGAAGGGGAATCTCTTTTCCAGAAAGCTGAGGGCGCAATCTGGCCTTCTCTGCGCTCAGCGCAGCCTGAGCGTGGTCTGTACGATGCCCGTCGTGCCTGCCCATCGCGCCGCTATCTCGGCCAGGGTCTGCCCAGTGATCGGGTGCACATGCTCCGGAGCCAGGTCGGCCAGCGGCAGCGCAACGTGTGCCCGCGTCAAAATCTCCGGATCGGGCAGCCGAATGCCCTGCTCTGGATCGTCGATCATCAGGTCACCGAACAACGCAATGTCCAGGTCAATCGGGCGCGGCGCATACTTGTCGGCGCTGCGCACGCGGCCCAGGCTGGTCTCAATAGGTCGCAACACGCGGAACTTGAGCTGATCGGGAGCCGCCGCTGACCCCATCTCAACCAGCACGGCGGCGTTAAGGTAGGCTTCCTGATCGAGCGGCAGGCCGTTTGGGCCGAGTGCTGCCGAACGGTACACATGCGACACCCGCAACACGCCGATCTGACCATCGATCAACCTGACGGCCTGGCGCAGATTTTGTTCCGGTTCCAGGTTGGAACCAAGTGTGATGAAGACGCGGATCGCCAAATTGCCACCCTGGATGTGTGGAGGCTGCCGGCGGGTGTCATCCTGCCAGGGCCTCTAGGGGTATGGGACTACCAGGTTGCTCTCATCGCGGATCGCCAACACCATGATTGCCTCGCCTGGATAGCGCACGACGCCGTGCTGCCAAGCGATCACATAGCCATCGTGGCCGCTGCGTAGCAGACCATCTTCCTTGCCGAGCGGCCTACCGAAGATGTCCGTCATGCGTACCAGGGGTTGCCCTTTCTCAACGGGTTCGCCGGGCTGTGCCAGGTGGTGAACAATGCCCGCCCACGGAGCGTAAGGGTGTTGGTGGCGGCGCACAGGATAACTTGGCCTGATCACGGGGATGTCCTCAATGGGTTCAACTTCACCATCGAGCATCCCTGCCCAGCGCATCACGTTGCGCAGGCCGGCCAGGCATGCCTTGACCACCCCTGGATCGACGTACATCCACGATCCCAACTCAACTGTAGCTGCTGGGATACCTATCCCATTCAGCACTGAGCCGCTCACCGAGCGGTGCAAGTCCTTGCTGACGTATGAATCGGCCACAAACTCGTTGATCACCGTGAATCCGAAGGCATCTAACATCTGCCCAACGCGCTTCTGGAGCGCGTGCGCCTCTGAACGGGACCGCCCTTTGGCCCGATTGCGGTGATAGAACACGGGATCGCGGAACACCATCGGCAGCGAGCCAATCTGTGCGGTGTGCAGGTCGAGCAAGCAACACGCCTTGCTCTCAGCGATGGCGTCGTACAGCCGTTGATAGGCGACCTCTAGCCCGGAGGGAGTGGTTTCCTCGTCGCCGTGCTCACGGACATCCCTGCGCCGGGGTTCTGGGAACAGTCGGTTGGGATCGCCGTTGAAATAGTAGGGGTTACGTTCCTTGATCCGAAGCCCGGCGGGGTTCAGGGCCGGGATCACGACCAGCGTGCCGCGCAGCGTTCTGATCAGTTGATGCGAGGCGAGGCGTTGAGCGACAATCACGCCGGCATGTTCGCTGCCGTGGATACCTGCCGTCACCCACATCACCGGTCCATCCGTTTTACCCTGCGCCACGATCACCGGAAGGCGGTCTTGGCCACCGGTAGGCAGGTCCATGCCTTCGAACCATCCTGTGACGATGTGTCCTGCTCTGGCTGTCGCTGTGCCCAGGGTTAGTGGCGCCAAGTCTCCTCCCTATTGCAACTGTGGGGTATGGGAAGCCCCGGTCGGCCATCTCGTGGCATCTTTGCTACCCCAAGACGCGAGAAGCACCTGACCGTGACCTCAGGTTGAGTCGGAAGTGCTTTTGGCCAGGTGCTTATCCCACTGTGCCCATGTCTCAGCCTGCTCAGAAGCCATCAGCGCTAACAACGTCACCTGTTGCATCCCCACACTGACCGGCTCGGTGTCGATGTACTCCCCAGCGGTGTGCGCGTCACCGCCGGTGGTGATGCCCACGCATACGGCAGGCATCCGGCCTGCCAGTGGAATGTTGGCGTCGGTCGAACCGATCTCTGGTGTACACGGGCAATGGCCGAGGTAGTCCAGCACGGCCTGGACGGCTTGCACCAAGCTGTGCTCGATTGGCAGAGCGGCGCTGGGCCGGTCGCCGATCACCTCGACTGTGGTGGTCAGGTCCGGTGTGTCGGCGTGCTGCACGACGATCTCGCGCACACGTGACTCTAGCGCGGCCAATGCATTGGCGTCTACCGACCGCAGGTCAATGGCCATGCTGGCCTGCGGCGCACGGGTGTTGATCGAGGTGCCGCCCTCGATCAGGCCAATATTGAACGATGTGCGCGTCTCGCCAGACGGTTCGATCCTGTCCAGCAATGCGGCACCGATCCGCACCAGGTGGTGAATGGCGCTGGGGCGTTCGGCGTGCAGCCAGCTATGCCCGCCTGGCCCCTGCACTGTCACTCGCACACGCCGCACACCCAGCCCGGCATGGTACACCCGTCCCAATCCAATGCCTTCGAGCACCAGCGCTACCCCGACCCGGTCACGCAGGTTGGTGAAGACACGCCGCATTCCCCGCAGGTCGCCCAAGCCCTCCTCACCGACGGTCGCCACCCACCACAGATCAGTGGGTGGGACCAGGGCGGGCGGACGCAGCGCCTCCGCCAGCGCGATCATCGCTGCCAGCCCCAGGCTGTTGTCGCCCAATCCCGGGCCATAGATGCGTGTGCTTTGTTGATCGCGCCGGACCGTTAGATCGGTGCCTGACGGGAACACCGTATCGAGATGGGCGCTGATCAGCACTGCCGGGCGGGCTGGGTTGTAGCCTGGGGTTCGTCCATAGACATTCCCCAGGTCATCCCGACTTACCTCCGCCAGGCCGATGCTCCTGAACCGCCTCTCGACATAGTCGGCACGCGCCGACTCCTCGAAGGTGGGGGATGGGATGGCCTGGATTCGCAGCGCTTCCTCGATCACCGACTGGGTGTGGTGCACCCAGCCGGCCAGGATTGGCTTGAGATCGGCTCGGTTTGCCAGTTGCTCGACGTATCTGTTCATGGAGGCCATCCGTTGCGTGAGCTGCAGATGCTCCGATTGTAAACTGAAATGGCTCGATCTCCGAATCGTTTGCAAAAACATGGCCAGGGCTTACTCACACCTAATCCTAACCGTCGCACACTTGTATGGCGCTGGCTGTCAAGACTATAATCACCCCCATGAACGAGGAGACGATTCTGCTCATCGAGAAAGAGGGCAGCAAAGCTCCAACCTTTACCGTCGCGCTGCAGCGTAAAGGCTACCGGGTGAATGTCGCGCCCA
This sequence comes from Anaerolineae bacterium, assembly GCA_034435375.1. Lineage (GTDB taxonomy): Bacteria > Chloroflexota > Anaerolineae > Aggregatilineales > UBA3940 > DAOTXR01. The sequence goes on along the minus strand of DAOTXR010000043.1, from coordinate 168,218 downwards.
CGGGCGTCATGGCCCTGGACTGTGCCCGGTTAGTCCGTCCTGCATTGATCATCCTGAACGCTGCCTCACTTGGATCGACGGGTGTACGTATCTGCCGCCAGTTGCGCGATGCCATTGGTGCGCCCATTATCCACATCTTGGCGGAAGGCACATACCTCGATCCCAGTCAGGAGATCTCCTGTGAGATCGTCCTGACCCTACCCTTCACTCCCCGTAAGCTGATCAACCACATCAAGCGCCTGTTGCCCACCGCCCGCCGGGACGTAATTGTTTCAGGCCCGATCCGGCTAGCCCCCTCGGCTCGCGTGGTGGAAGTCAACGGGCATGAGACCCACCTAACTCCCAAAACCGCCGTGTTGCTTCAGGTCTTCCTTCAGCACCCCGGTGAGGTGCTTGACCGGGGCTACCTCATGCGCCAGGTGTGGGATACAAACTATGTAGGCGATACACGCACGCTGGATGTGCACGTACGTTGGGTGCGCGAGGCTATCGAGGCTGAACCAGCTGCGCCGCGCCACATCCTCACGGTGCGCGGCGTGGGGTATCGCTTTGTGCCGGACCCTTCTGATGAGGGCAAAGGCAGCCGCCAGGGGTAGGCTCTCACATCAGTCGAGAGATGCGGCGAGGCTGGCGCCGTCTACAGCCAAACTCTGAGCGCCATAAAAAACACACGCGGGCCGATGGCCTGCGTATGGTGGGCTTACGGGGAGAGGGGGCGGACTGCTGGCTGCAGCGTCCGCCCTGCTTACTTCTGCTGCGCTTCGATCTGCGCCAGCCGTCTCATCAGGCGTGCCTTGCGGCGCGAGGCGTTGTTCTTGTGGATAACGCCCTTGCTGGCAGCGTGATCCAGCCAGCGGGCGGCTTCGCGCACGGCTTCAGCCGATGCGGTCACATCGCCGCTTTCCATTGCCAGGCGGGCTTTCTTGACGGCAGTGCGTGCCCGATTTCGGTGCACCCGGTTGATCAGGCGGCGCTTTTCATTCCTGCGCGCTTGCTTCTGTGCTGACTTTGTGTTTGCCAATCAACACCTCCGTTGGCTGCTAGGTATAGCGGTGGTGGATTTTACCACATGCAGCAGCTTGTTGTCGAATGTGTGGAATGAAAAATCTGCATCACCTCACAGTCACACATTTGTAATCACGATCACGTGTAGCCCGTGCTATACTAGGACTCAATCATTGGCCATTATTTCTCGTCGCTGGATTTCGGCCTGTACCGGTGTAGGAAGGAATGCATGATCGACGTTGAGGCCGCCAGGGAGTTCACGCTCAAGCGTCTGCTTCTGGGAGACATGCTGCTCAACTGGGGCCTGGGAGCGGTCCTCGCCTTTTCCCCTGCGTCGGTTGATCGGCTGATTACCTACGCCCGAGTCGTCCCGCTGGCCATCTACCGTATCGTTGGCGTGGTGTTCTTGGCTTTCGCAGCCTGGCAAACCGCCATCGAGCTGCGTCGACGGTTAAGCCCAGCGGCCCTCCTCTTTGCCGCTCTCATGGCAGAGGCGCCGGTTGTGCTGCTGACCGTTGTGCTGGTCTTTATGGACGTTCCTTTACGCGCCGGCTGGCGCATTGTGCTGTGGGTGGGCAACGTCTATATGCTTTTCTTGGGAGCATGGTATATTTTTGTTGCGCGTCTATCGATTCGGATGCCCGCCGATAGCTAAACCTGACTTGCAGCCTATCAGGAGACGGAATCATGGCAAAAGCACGCGTCCTCATCATCGACGACGACAGGACAATCCTGGAGATGCTCAAATTGGCCCTGACCAGAGCCGATCTCGAAGTCCTGTCTGCTTCTGACGGTGACATGGGTCTCCGTATCTTCCGAGAGCAGAAACCGGACCTTGCTATCATCGATATTGCAATGCCTGGAATCGACGGCTACGATGTGGTGGAGCGCATTCGTGCCTCTGAACCCGCAGACCAGAGGACGCCGATTATCATCCTCACCGCGCACGAGCAATCGGTGATGCGCAACTATGCCGAGGAGTTAGGGGTCAATCTGTACTTGGTCAAGCCGGTTGCGCCTAAGGTTCTGATCAATCACATCCTCAAGCAGATCGGGCTGGAAGCCACAGAGTGAGCCTGTCGCCCCTAGAGGTGCGTCTGGCCAGACGCGCATTTGCCTTACTCAGGGTGCAGGCAGGGCTATCTGCATGATTCTGTCGATCTACTTCTGATCGCCTCCTTCCCATCTTTCCGGTGATGTGTGCAAGATGCCGCCGGGATGGTATACTGCCCCGCGCGGTGCCTCCGCTCATGTTCATTGATGGGAGATGTAGCCCGTGGAAGACCAGCCGCAGGCCCAGCCTGCTGTATCTCCTCTGTCTGTCGATCAACCGACGCCTTCCACACGTGCCGCCCTGGCCCGGCGAGTGTTGCACGGGACAATTTACCTGGGCATCGCTCAGTATTCCGTCATTGCTCTCGGCATCATCAAGACGCCTATCCTGGCCCGCCTGGTTTCACCCGACTACTTCGGCATTGTAACGATAGCCGGCGCCTGGGTCTCTTTCCTGAATGTTCTTCGTGTTGAACTGCGGGGGGTTGTGATCAGCGATCCCGCCCGTAGCGCGGTTCGACTGACTATCCAGTACGTTTTCGAAGCTGTTGCTGCTCTGTCAGGGATGGTGATTACCGCTGTGCTCTATTGGCTCCTGCCGGGGATGACCTCACGACTCATCTGGCAGGCCATCTTTGCCCTTCAAGGGCTTCAACTGATCACCGCCTTAACCTCCTCGCCGCTGTACATCCTGCACCGGGACATCCGCCAGCGGGAATTGATGTGGCTGACGTTGATCGGGACGCTCATTGCACTGGGATTGAGCGTAGCGGCTGCTTTTCTCGGCTACCCCTTGCTGGCTCTGCTGCTGGATGCCATGATCCCACCGTTGGCGTTAGGTATCGGGGCCTGGCTGGTCACAGGATGGCGTCCTGTGGTGGCCTGGGATGGCGTGATTGCCCGCGACGTGCTTTCGTTTGGTGTGACCACCTGGATCAACGGCCTTCTGGGCAAGGTGACTTTTCAGTTGGGCGACTGGCTCGTTGGGAACCTGCGGAACACTGCTGAGCTTGGCTTCTACTCAAAGGCCGGTTCGCTGGCTAAATTGCCCATGGATGTCTTTGCAGGAATCATTGGTGGGATTGCCCTCCCTATGTATGCCGAGAGCCGCGCCGTCAGCCGTGAGATGTTGTTTCGTGTCTACGAGTTGAGCACGTGGCTGCTGGTGCGTATTATCGCGTTGTCTACCGCTGTGCTGTTGGCAGCCGGTGAGGAGATCGTGTTCATCCTGCTTGGCCCCAACTGGCCGGCAGTTCCCTGGCTTGTGCGGTTGATGGCGCTGTACATGCTGTGTCGGCCCTTATATCAAAACAATGCTCAACTGCTGATCGCTGTTCGCAGGGAGAAGCAGGTCCGGACCTGTATGATCGTGCAGAGCGTCATCCTGGTACTGCTAGGCCCACCTGCCGTCTACTTTTGGGGCGCCGAGGGGGCTTCAGTGGCTGTCAGCCTGATGATGGTCATTGGGTATCTTCTGTCGCACAGGTATGTTTCCCATTTCCTGGAGATGCGTGGATATGCGCTCTTTCTCCTGCCTATCGTGTTGACCAGCCTGTTGACGCCGCTGCTGATCGGCGTGGGTTCCCTGATCCATGGCGGTGTGGTCGTGACTTTGCTGGCCAAAGGTGTGCTGGCCACGGCGGTGTTTGGCGCCGCCATCGGCCTTTTGGAGCGTCAGCGTACAATCGAGGTGCTGGCGCTGGTTCTTGACAGTTTCAGGGCAGCACGACATAATCGGCCCCACGTTTCGGACTGAGTAGACGGCAGCACAAGGCAGCAGGGGACCTTCATAAGGTTAAGACTTACGCGGCGGACGGCTGTAAGCCTCACCCTCCGATCTCGCTGTGCTCGGTCGCCCCCCTCTTCACTGGTGGAGGAGGGGCGTTTGCAATGGCTTAAGTCGTCGCAGACGGGAGTGAGGTTCGCTCTGATGCTTCAACTGCGTAACTCCTGAATGGTACGTTGCAAGGACTACCGCCTTGTGCGTTGAGGGAGATCTCTGGATAATGCAGACACTCAAATCGCTGATTCTGGGGCTAGATGGTGGCACGTGGGATGTGCTCTTGCCCTTGATCGACCTGGGCGTCATGCCCAATTTAGGCAGGTTGGTGGAGCGCGGCGCTCGCGGTATCCTGACCTCGTGTTTCCCTCCCATTACTGGCCCGGCCTGGACTACTTTTGCTACTGGCAAAAATCCCGGCCACCACGGTTTTTTCGACTGGGGGGTGCTGGATCGCCAGTATAACCTCAGGATGTGGAGCAACGCCGAGGTGCCCGATCAGACCCTGTGGTCTCGTCTCAGCGATGCCGGTCGGCGGGTGGGCGTGTTTGATGTGCCCTTCTCTTACCCTCCTGATCCTGTCAACGGCTTTGTGGTATGCAGTGTGGGAACCCCCAGCCCGGCTTCGCCCTGGTGCTATCCCCCTGAGCTAAAACCTGAGATCGAGGCCCGGCTGGGCGAGTACAACAAGCTCAACATCCAGCTCACCGAGTATGGGCCGGACGAATACAGGCAGTTGATCGACGAGCAGATTGGGATGGAAGCCAGGCGGACCGATGTCTTGTTGTGGCTGCTGGATCGTTACACTCTAGATGACCTGATTGTCGTGTTCACTGGCCCTGACCGGATCAGCCATTTTCTGGGGCATGGCATACATACGGCGTCAGATGCTCAGCTACCCTCGCTGACGCCTGAGCAGGCGGAGGTTATCCGTTATTTCCGCGCCCTGGATGAGCAGATCGGGCGCGTGCTAGCATGGGTTGGCCCAGACACTCAGCTTGCGGTCGTATCCGACCATGGGTTTTGCGCCAAAGACAAGGTCTTCTACGTCAACGAATGGCTGCACTGGCATGGTTATCTGGCAGTCACGCCGTCGAGCTGGCTGAAATCCCGCCTGGTGTATCTGTCGGGAGCTATCAGCCAACCTCGCAAAGTCGTCTTGAGAGATGAAGATGCGAGCGTGGCCGAGATCGTCCGCGAGAACAGGTTTAATACGGGGCTTCATTTGGGTCAGCAGATCGTGTGGTCGCGCACGCGAGCGTTCTCCAATGCTCACAACGCAATCTATATCAACACGTCAGGCCGCTTCGCGCACGGGACGGTCCAGCCTGGCGCCGAATATGAGAGGCTGGTTGAGCGCCTAATAGCTGAACTGCTGGCAGTGAAAGACCCTGAGACCGGCCAACCGGTGTTCGAGGGTGTGTACCGGCGTGAGCAGGTCTACAGCGGCCCCTGGTTGGAAGAGGCCCCCGACCTGTTGTTGCGTTTCCGTGATGACCGTTATACCAGCAATCGCTACTTCTTCGGCCCTGAAGAATGGCGTTTGCGCATAGGGCGCAGTGCTTTCGTCAGGCCCCCCCATTGGAGCCGTGGAGATCATCATTTCAATGGGATTGTGCTGTTTGCCGGCCCGGCCTTCCGCTCCGGCGCTATGATTGCTTCCACATCCATTGAAAACGTGGCACCGACCATGCTCCATGCGCTTGGTCTGCCTGTCCCCACCGGGATGACGGGCCAGGTGGTTCAAGAAGTCCTTGTTGATGCCCACCGGGCAGCCAACTCGGTTCGGAAGGTCGACGATCCGGCTCTGAAGCAGAGCGCCGCGGCGCACAGCGGCCTTTCGGCTCACGAAGAACAGCTGATCATCGAACAGTTGCGCGACCTGGGCTATCTGGAGTAAGCAGCCTACGCTGCTGGAGGGCTGGCGCGGTCTTTTCACAAGAGGAGCAATTTTTATGGGGTTGTGCAGGGCCTATGCCCGTTGGGTGCGTTTCTGGCACGGCAGGTCTGTCCCCTACCTGCTGGCTCGCTTTCTGGTCGCTGCCTTTCCACATCCCCGCTGGTGTTACGTGACATTCGATGGCTACCGGCTGGCGCTTGATCTGAGCGACGTTCTCCAGGTCAATGTGGCGCTGAACGGCGTCTGGGACCCGGAACTTTCGCGTTGGTGGGCCTACCTGACCAGCCAGGCCGGCACGGTGTTTGATGTGGGAGCGCACTGCGGCTACTTCTCGTTGATGGCCCGCCGCCACGCACCTCCCACGGCCCATATTTATGCCTTTGAGTCGAACCCCCGCATGCAGAAACAATACCAGCTCAATATTGACCTCAATCACTTCGATAATGTGCACCTGATTCCGAAGGCGGTCAGCGATGGATCGGGCACGCTGTCCTTCTACGTCCGCACTGCCTTTGAGCCAGGAGCTTCCAGCCGAGTCAGGGTTCCCTACACCGACCGTCTGGTCACGGTTGAAACGGTGGCTCTGGATGCCTATTGTGAGGAGTCCGGCATTCGGCAGGTCGATGTTGTCAAAGTTGATATCGAGGGGGGCGAGGCGCAGGCGCTGATCGGAATGAAGGACGGCCTCCGGGCGGGCCGATATGGCATCCTGGTGATTGAGATGCACCCGGCTGTTCTGTCGCGCGACGATGTGGCTGGTATGGCGCGCACGTTTCACGAAGCGGGTTATATCCTGTTCAGGCTAAGAGACGAAATTGCCCTCCGCCTGTCTGACGACGACGATCTATCGGTGGGGCACGTCCAAGTCATGGCTGTCCATCCATCCCGGCTGCCGACTCTGGCTGGCTCGGAGGGTGGTCTTGGGCTGTCGCTTCCGTCTCACTATGCCAATCTTTACCCATTCCCCAACGAGTTGGTGTGAGATAGAGGGTAACTGGGCTGACCTTTGCCGAGGGAGACATGAGGAAATTGCGAGACTGGGTCAGCACCTGGCTGTACCAATTGGTCAAAGTCTACGCGCTGAACCACATTGTGAGCTGGCTGCCGTTCATTCGCTTTCGACTGTGGTATTTCCGAACGGTTGGTGGGATGTCCATCGGCCCGGATACCGCCTTGTGGATGGGATGCCGTTTCGTAGGCGACAAAATCCACCAGATCGTCATAGGCCGAGGATGTTCCTTCCCGCGCACCTTTTTTGTCGCCGGGGCGCCGATTACCATCGGCGATTACGTGGTGTGCGGCCACAATGTTGACCTCTACACCTCCGACCACGATCCCGACGATCCGGCGCTTACACGCCGCAATGCTCCTATCACCATCGGCAGCCGGGCTTTTATCGGCTCGCGGGCCATGATCCTGCCGGGGGTGACCATTGGGGAAGGGGCGGTTGTCGCTGCCGGCGCCGTGGTGACCCAAGACGTTCCACCGTTCACGATAGTAGCAGGCGTTCCTGCGCGGATCGTCCGTGAGCGTCGTGTGCGTGAGTTCACCTACACGCATACCCTTGACAGTCTCCCCCCCTTGAACTGAACGGGGTTTCAGCGTGAGTCCATCTCCCCGCCTGATCGCGCTCGGTGTAGTCCTCAAAGGGAATCAGCTCCTTGTCTCCGAGTGCTATGATCCCGTCACTGGGGCGCCGTTCTTTCGCCCGCCCGGCGGCTCGATTGAGTTCGGTGAGCGTGGTGCGGAGACCGTCGCCCGCGAGTTTCTTGAGGAGGTTGGCGTGGTGGTCACGGGGGTGCGTTACCTGGGCACGCTGGAGAACCTCTTTACTTACGCCGGGGAGCCTGGTCACGAAGTTGTCTTGGTCTACGAAGCCTCCTTTGCCGATCCATCTCTCTATGCCCGCGAGTCGTTTCCGCGCCTCGATCGCCCCCGTGCGCCGCGCCGAGTCGTGTGGCGGTCGTGGACGCTCTTCCAAGAAAACTCGGTCCCGCTCTACCCAACTGGCCTGCTCGACCTGCTGCTGACCCGTCTAAATGTGGTTGAATAGTCTGCTTGCCGCATTGAATCTTGCCTGTTTGCGTGGACAATAGAGGCAGGTCGTCCGACGGCACCTGGAGTCGATTTTGCTCTGAGATGCCCTGTTGAGGAGAGGGAGCATGTTTGGACGTCGCCGTTACCAGATTCTTACGCCGGAACGAGTGGGAGCCGCCACTGCCCGGCGACAGCGGCGCATGCGCCTCCTGGGCATTGTCGCTGCGGTGCTACTTGTAGCCGTCGCTGCTGGCTTCCTGATTCTTGACCTGCTGCCTGAGCCGCCGCCCAGTGAGGATTACAGCTCTTCGATTGACTCTTCAGGGCAGGATCGGTGGTACGACGTTCACCTTCCTCCCAACTACAACCGCAGCCGCCTGTGGCCGCTTGTGCTTGCCTTTCATGGTTTTACTCAGACCGCTGTTGAGTTCCGCGCCATGTCAGGGATTGACGCTTTGGCCGATCAGGAAGGATTTATCGTCGTCTATCCCCACGGCTTTCTACGCCAATGGCAGACAGACGAGGAATATCCTTCCGATGTGGACGATCTGTTGTTCGTCTCAGCGCTCCTCGACCGTCTTCAGGAGGAACTCTCCATCGATGCCGACCGTATTTATGCCGCCGGATATTCGCAGGGCGGCTTTTTTGCGCTGCGGTTGGCCTGCCGGCTCTCTGATCGCATAGCGGCTTTTGGCTCTGTGGGCGGTTCTATGACTCCGGCTGCGGTTGCCGGGTGCAGGCCGGCTCGCGGCGTACCGGTGATTGTCATCCATGGCACCCACGACCGCGTGATCCTCTACGATCCCGACCTGGAAAATCCACCGGCGTTGCCTATCCCAGACCTGGTGGACCTGTGGATTGACCTGGATGGGTGCGGCTCTGCCCCAGCCCGCACCGGAGAGATCGACCCTGTGGAAGATGGTATGCGTGTGCACTATGCCATGTATGGCGGCTGCCAGGATGGGGCTGAGGTCGCGCTCTATGCTGTGGAGGGTGGAGGTCACACCTGGCCTGGTGGCTCCGAGCCAGTCGATCCAGTGATGGGCCAGACTTCCCAGGACATTGATGCTAACGTCGTCCTGTGGGACTTCTTTGATCGTCATCCTCTGCCGTGAGCCGAGAGACCCATAGCATACCGGGCGTTGCTCCTCAGTCCGCCCTATTCCTCTCTTGATGATCCACGGCGCTGCCGATCCCAACGTGCTGTGGGATGGCCTAAGGGAGTCTGTCTCTCGGTTTCTCAGACTTTCGAGCTGTGGGCGCGCCTCAACGGCTGCGCTGCTGTGTCAGGTCCGTGGGTGTGTGGAGGCGTTTCTCTGCAACTTTGTGCACCCTGGCGCGTTAAAAATAGCGATGGGTGTGCGTTTTGCTCAGAGCGTGGCGGCAAGGAGGGAGCATGTCAGAGGTGCTGAATCTCATCATTTTCATCGTGATCGGGGCCTTGGCCGGAGCCATCGCAGGCCGCATTGTCAAGGGTCGGGGGTATGGGTTTGTCGCCAATCTGGCCGTGGGCATCATTGGCGGCCTGATTGGCGGCTATGTCCTCCGGCTGTTTGGCGTCCAGCTTGGTGGAGGTCTGGTCGGTGACTTTGTCACGTCAGTTATCGGCGCGGTGGTCCTGCTCGTTGTCCTCAACCTGATCAAGAGGCGTTGACAAGCGTCTTCCAGGGGGTTTGGTGCCGTGGGTTGGTTCATTGGTTCGTTGCAGCCCTAAACTTGCTTTTGGGCAGGAAGGGTTGATCGCAAAATGCGCTATAATAAGGACTGCGTCCAAGCTGGCCGGGCGGTCGCGGGCGCAGGCTGCCCAGTGGCCTGCGCCTGAGGAAAGTCCGCGCTCCACAGAGCACGGTGCTGGCTAACGGCCAGGCGGGGTGACCCGACGGCATAGTGCAACAGAGAGGTGCATTGCCGCCATGAGTAGGCCATGCCTGTTGATGGCGGCGAGGGTGAAACGGTGCGGTAAGAGCGCACCGGCGTCTGTGGCGACACAGGCGGCCAGGCAAACCCCATCGGGAGCAAGGCCAAGCAGGGACGAGGTGCTGCTCGCACCGCCAGGGATTGGCCCGGCCAATTCGAGTCCCGGGTAGGCTGCTAGAGGTGCGCGGCAACGTGCATCCCAGAGAGATGACCGCCCATGGGAGGGGGAGCCTCCTCTCCCTGGACAGAACGCGGCTTACAGGCTGGCTTGGACGCCCGTTTTCAGCTTCTGGCTCTCTGCTTCTCTGTTGCTCCTGCCCTGCCATCGTTTTTGTTGGCCTGTCTTGCTGGACACGATACAATCTGCCCGCATGTGGCCGACCTGTGAGCGCTGCCACTGAACCTTGAAGGCTGTGTTGGAGGGGTATGGTGAGATTCGCGCCCGTCGTCGTTGCTGCGGTCCTCCTACTGGCGGCCTGCGGCCCCTTGGCTATTCCCCAGCCTACCTACACCCCCTATCCGACCTATACTCTCCTGCCGACCTACACTCCCCGGCCCACCTATACTCCTTTTCCGACGCCGACTCAGACTTTTATCCCCTCAGAGACACCTCCTCCGCCGCCGACGGCAACCTTCACTCCCACTCCCTTTGCCGGGCTGGATGTGACTCTGGCCTTCGGCGCTAACCTGCGCAGTGGACCAGGCCTCGAGTTCGACGTGATCCTGTCGCTCAGCGCCGGTGAGCCACTCACCATCTGGGGCCGCGACACGTCGGGGCGCTGGGTGCTGGTTGAGACCCCGCGTGGGCGCGAAGCCTGGGTGGCAGTAACACAGGTCGCCGGCCCGGTTGACATTCGGCTGATCCCTGTGGCTGGCTCGATCCCCACTCCGCCACCACTGACACCCACTCCCGGAACCTGATCGCCAGGCCAATTGGCTGTCACCGGCTGTCGTCATGGGTTCTGCACGGCGGCTTTGAGGGGATTCTGTCATGTAATGGTAAGGTAGGCGCAGTTTGCGCCCCTCTGACCGCGCTCTATAATGGGGAAGCATGGCACAGCGCGTGTATCGTGTGTTGCTGTAGTTGGTTTTTCTACCCCTGTCACACCTCTTCAGGGGCAAGTGACATCTGCTGTAGGCAAACTGTCAGTCATAGCAAGGGAAGAGTCCGCGATGGAAACTATTGGTCAGATTGAGGCGCGCAAGGCGATCCGTCTGGCGGCCATTGTGTTGTTGCTCACTGCGATGGCTTGTAACCTCCCCTTCGGCCTTCAGGGAGGACCGGCCGTCACCCCGACTCCCACACCCAACCTGGCTGAGCTTCCGCCGACGGCTCCCAGAGTCGTGGCGCAAGACCCTGAGCCGGGCGAGGAGTTGCCGCTCGATGGCAGCATTGACATCTACTTCGACCAGCCGATGAATCGCCAGAGCGTCGAGGGGGCGTTGCGCTTTGAGCCGGCCCTGTCCGTTGACCTGACCTGGATAGACGATCAGACGCTGCGCATCACGCCACAGGCGGGACAGCTGGAGCGCGCCGCACGTTATACCCTCACAATCGGTGAGAGCGCCCAGGCGGCCAATGGCCTCACCGTCGAAGCGCCCATCGAGGTTCGCCTTCAGACGGTGGGCTTTTTGGTTGTCAGTGAGGTTGTGCCCGCGCCCGACGCCAGCGCCGTGGAGACCGACTCGGTGATCACCGTGTTGTTTAACCGACCGGTTGTCCCGCTCGTCATCTCTGAAGATATGAGCACTCTGCCCCAGCCGCTGCGCTTTGAGCCGGACATTCCCGGTGAGGGTGAGTGGCTGAACACTAGCATCTACGTGTGGCATCCTTCGAGCGCACTGGCAGGTGGTCAGACCTACACCGCAACCGTTGAGGCAGGTCTCACCGACCAAACCGGCGGCGTAATGGCTGAGCCGTATTCGTGGCAGTTCACCACGCTGCCGCCGCAGGTCGTCGACATCTCTCCCCGTGAGAGTGACACGCCGCGCACTGCCACCATTCAGGTGGAGTTCAACCAGCCGATGGATCGCGCCACGACTGAGGCAGCTTTTTCGCTCGTTGCCAGCGGTGGTCGCGCCCAGCCGACGGCTGGTTCCTTCACCTGGAGTGATGAGGACCGCCTGCTGACCTTCAAGCCCTCTGCTCTGCTTGAATATGGCAACTTGTACAACGTGACTGTTGCTGCCAGCGCTCGCAGCGCCAGTGGCGGCCTGACTCTTGGTCAAGATGTCGCCTGGACCTTCTCGACCGTCTTCTCCCCCGCTGTCATTGCAACCGAGCCGGCCAACGGTGAGCAGAGGGCCGAAGTATGGCGCGGTATTCGCATTGCCTTCAGCGCTCCAATGGATGAGGACACGCTCAAAGAAGATCTGCTGGTCGTCGAGCCTGCGCTGCCCGACGATACTACTTTCTACTACAGCGATTACGACTACAGTTGGAATATCAACGCCTGGCTAGAGCCTTCCACCGATTACACCGTCACACTGCTGCCCGGCGCAGCAGACCCCTATGGCACAGTGATCGATCAGCCTTACACCTTCACCTTCACCACTGGCCCGCTCGATCCAGAGATCCAGCTCAACACCCAGAGCATCTATGGTCTGTACGATGCTAACCGTACTACCCAGTTGTTTGTGCTGTACCGCAACGTCAGTCGCGTCGATTTTAAGCTGGCCCGTCTCTCGCTCGACCAGTTTGGGCAGATGATCGACAGTTACGACCTGTTTTACAACTATGTGCCTCCTGCCAGCTCAGTGCTGCGCACCTGGTCAATCGAGTCCGAGGGTGCGTTGAACGAGACCACCTACACCCGCGTACCGGTCGTCTCGGATACGGGCGGCTCGCTGGACCCCGGCATCTACATGCTGTTTGTCTCTGCACCGGAGGTTGCTAACGACATACGACACTACATGCTGGTTGTCAACGCCAATTTGACTCTCAAGACCAGCTTTGATGAAGCTATGGCCTGGCTCACCGATCTGGAGACCGGGCAGCCTATCGCCGGGACGCCGGTCACGTTTTATGCCAGCTACAAGGCGGGCCAGCTTGTCCAGGGCACCACCGACCGGGACGGCGTGGTGCAGGTCAACACGCCGCACACTGGCACGCTCTACGAGCTTGAATATGCGGTGGCCGAAGGCAACGGCGTCTATGCCGTTGCTCTCAACTACTGGGACGAGGGTATCCAGCCCTGGCAGTTCGGCTCGATCCCGACTCAGTTCGACTATCAGGACTACTCTCTCTACCTTTATACTGATCGCCCGCTCTACCGGCCCGGCCAGGAAGTGTACTTCAAGGGTATTGTCCGGGCCAAGGATGATGTGACGTACTCCCTGCCGCCGCTGCGCACTATCCATGTGGCGATCTACAACGACCAGGGCGACGTGATCTACGAGGCCGATCTGCCTGTCAACGAGGTTGGGTCGTTTAACGGCACCCTTACGCTGGACCGCGAGGCCGGGCTGGGCTACTACAGCATCGAAGCGTCGATGCCTGGCATGGCTGAATTCTCTAGCCTGTATAACCGATTGGGGTTCCAGGTCGCCGAGTACCGCAAACCCGAATTTCTGGTCGAGGTGACATCGCAAGCCGATCAGGTGTTGGCTGGGCAGGAGATCGCGGTGACTGTCGATGCCGAGTTCTTCTTTGGCGGCCCTGTCAGCGATGCCGAGGTGTCGTGGACGGTGCTGTCCGACCACTACTTCTTCACCTACACTGGCCCCGGTCGCTACAGTTTCTATGACTACGACCAGGACTGGCGCTACTCACCGGAGTTTGTACCTGGTTTTGGAGAGGTGATCGCCGATGGCGAGGGCAAGACCGGCGCCGACGGCAAATTCGTGTTCCGCGTCCCGGCCAGTCTAGACGACACAGGCAGCAGTCGTCGCTTTACCATCGAGGCTGTCGTGACTGACATCAACGGGCAGTCAGTGGCTGGGCGTACTCAGGTGATCGTCCACAAGGGGCAATATTACGTGGGCGTCAGCCCCGATGTGTACGTTGGCACAGCAGGCGATCCCATTTCAGCCAGCCTAATTGTCGTTGATTGGGACAGCCAGCCGATCCGCAACCATCAGGTGACGGTCGAGTTCCTTGAGCAGCGCTGGAACAGCGTGCAGGAAGAAGACGAGTTCGGTCGCACGCAATGGACCTGGACTCTCGAAGAGATCCCGGTGGGCAATCCCGTCACCGTTCGCACCGACCGCGATGGCAAGGCTTCAGTCACGTTCACGCCTCCGTCGGGCGGCGAGTTCAAGTTCCGCGCATCTGTCAGAGACGAGGCAGGAAATACCCAGACAAGCAGCGCTTTCGTGTGGGTCAGCAGCAGCGAGTTCATCGCATGGCGGCAAGCCAACAACGACCGCATCGACCTGATTGCCGACAAGGATACCTACCGGCCCGGCGAGACTGCTGAAATCCTGATTGCCTCGCCCTTCCAGGGCCGCGATGTAAAGGCGCTGGTGACCGTTGAACGCGGCAGCGTCCTCAGCCACGAGGTCATCACGCTCAACAGCAACTCTTACGTTTACCGGCTGCCTATCACCGGCGCTCTGGCCCCCAACGTCTTTGTCTCGGTTGTGATCATCAAGGGAGTGGACGATACCAACCCTACCCCCGCCTTCAAAATGGGGCTGGTCAAGATCGGCGTCGATCCTGTTGAGCAGACGCTTCAGCTGACTGTCACGCCCGACCGCGAGCAGGTTGGCCCGCGCGAGCAGGTGACGTACACTGTCCGGGCCGCTGACCACGCTGGCAGGCCGGTCGATGCCGAGGTGTCGCTGGCGCTGGTTGATCTAGCCACGCTGACGCTCGCGCCGCCCAACAGCGGTCCCATCCTTGACCACTTCTACGGCAGCGCCGGCCTTTCTGTGCGCACCGCCGTCCCGCTCATCAACCTGGTTGACCGTCTCAACCAGGAGCTGATCGACAGGGGGAAGGGTGGCGGCGGCGGCGGCGCTGAAGGTTTCTACGATATCCGCAGCGATTTCCGCGACACGGCCTACTGGTCGGCGGTAGTTCGCACCGGCGAGGACGGTGAGGCTTCTGTCACCGTCACCTTGCCCGACAATCTGACCACCTGGCGCATGGATGCTCGCGCTGTCACAGCGACCACGCTCGTCGGCCAGACCGAGGTGGACATTATAGCCACCAAACCGTTGCTCGTCCGGCCTGTGACGCCGCGCTTCTTCGTCGTCAACGACGAAGCCACCCTCTCGACCGTGGTCAACAACAACACCGAAGCCCCTCTACGAGCGCGGGTTTCGCTCCAGGCTGAGGGTGTGTCTATCCTCGGCGATGCTGAGCAGATCGTCAACATCCCAGCGGGTGGGCGCGTTCAGGTGGACTGGTCGGTTGTCGTGGATGCCAATGCTGAGTGGGTAGACCTGGTTTTCTCAGCCGAGGCCGACAATCTGCGGGATGCTAGCAAGCCGCCGCTAGGCGACCCGGATCACGATCAGATGTTGCCCGTCTACCGATACGAGGTGCCGGAAACGGTAGGCACTGCCGGGCAACTTGCGAGTGCCGGGGAGCGCACGGAGGGCATTGTCCTGCCCCCCAACTATGAGGTGACGCAGGGCAACATCCAGGTGCGCCTCAACCCCTCGCTGGCGGCGGCCACAGTGGATGGCCTGACGTGGCTGGAGCACTTCCCCTACGAGTGCACCGAGCAGACCGTCAGCCGCTTCCTGCCCAACGCCCTCACGCTGCGGGCCTTCCGCGAGTTCGGCCTGCAAGATCAGGAGCTGGAGGCTAACCTTGAGGCCCAGATCAACATCGGCTTGCAGCGACTCTATGCTCAGCAGCACGTCGATGGCGGCTGGGGGTGGTTCGTCACCAGCTCAAGCAGCTCGCTGGTCACAGCTTACGTCGTGCAGGGCTTTGTCGCTGCCCGTGATGCCGGGTTCGCTATCGATCAGCGTGTGTGGTCCAGCGCCATAGGCTATCTTCAGGGCCAGCTTGTGTCGCTCAACACCCTGAGCACCGAGTATGCGCTCAACCAGCAAGCTTATGTCCTGTATGTGTTGGCGATGGCCGGCCAGCCCGATGTGAGCCGTACCGTCCAGCTTTATGAGGCTCGCCAGGGCATGCAGCACTATGCCCGCGCCATGGTTGCCTTGACGCTGGGGATGATCGACCCCAATGATGCACGCTTGACGAACATCCAGTCCGACCTGCTGAGCAGCGCTATCCTCAGCGCCACCGGCGCCCATTGGGAAGAGGAATCGGACGACTGGTGGAACTGGAACACCGACACCCGTTCCACGGCCATCATCCTCGATGCTTTTGCCCACCTCTGGCCAGAGAGCGACATCGCGCCCAACATCGTGCGCTGGCTGATGGTCGCTCGTCAGGGCAGTCACTGGGAGACGACCCAGGAAACCGCCTGGGCGCTGATCGGCCTCACTGACTGGATGATCGCCACTGGTGAGCTGGACGCCGCTTATGCCTGGTCGTTGATCTACAATGGACAGCAGCGTGCTGCCGGGACGGCCAACGCCGACACGCTGCGTGATACGACGCTCGTCACCATCGATGTGACCGAGATGCTGCGTGGCGAGGTCAACCGTCTCACCATCCAGCGTGCGGAAGGACCGGGCCGCCTGTACTACACGGCCCACCTGACGGTCTACCTGCCCGTTGAGGAGGTCGAGCCGCTCAGCCGGGGAATCATCGTTAACCGCCGCTACCTCAACGCCGATGGCCAGCCTGTCACCGAGGCCAGGGCAGGCGACACGCTGACGGTTGAGCTGACCATCATCGCTCCCAACGACCTGTACTATGTAGTCGTCACCGACCCGTACCCGGCGGGAGCCGAAGCCGTCGATGTGAGTCTGCTTACCGAAAGTGTGCTTGGCGAGCGCCCTGTCTTGCGCCCCGACGACCCACTGGCCGAGGGTTGGGGCTGGTGGTGGTTCAGCGAGACCGACCTGCGCGATGAGAAAGCCGTGCTCTTCGCTGACTACCTCCCGGCGGGTACTTATCAGTATACTTACCAGATTCGGCTGGGGGTGGTAGGCCGCTTCCGTGTGATCCCGCCGGTGGCGCAGGAGTTCTACTTCCCAGAGGTGTATGGGCGCGGCGCGGGGTCGCTGTTCACCATTCTTCCGGCCCAGTAGATGCCATGGGAGTGATCTCTTCAGGGGGCAGAGGCTGCCGACGGGCGGGCTTGGCCCCCTGACCTTACTGGCGCAATTCTGCTATCGGCTATAAGCTATCGTCCATAGTCGCTGTGCGCTGTCCATCCGTTGCACCATGATCCGCCGCCTGCGGAGGAAACCGCCATGCAAGTTCAGTCCAAAACCTATCCGATTGAGTTGCTCACATCACACTATCAGGTTGGAGGTGAGTTCACGCCGCGCGGCAGCCCGGCGGTACACATCAACGATCCGGCGGTTGTGTCGCTTGAGATTAGCAATGCGACCATCATCCCTATTGTGTCTGGGACGCGCATTGGTGAAATGAAAGCCGCCGTCACTTATGTCCCCAAAAATGAAGTTCAGGTGATGATTTTCGGCGACTTCACTCCCGCTCAGGCTGGGCTGATGCCGCGCCAGTATCGGCTGGTGTGCTTCACGGACACGTTCTCGTTTCGCGGCACGTTCTATGTCGGCTCGGAGTTCAGGGCTGGCGATATATTCTCATTGCCCGGCCCCTTCCTGCCCTCCACCGACTTCGAGATATTCAGCCTGCGCCCCATGGCCATTGACATCTCCGGTGAGGCCGATCTGGTGTATGTACATAAAAATGCAGTGCAGGTGTATTACGAACAAGCCTAAGCGTCTGATCGAAGACTTTTGCAGTCGGGCGCTTAGCTGCGCGATGTCTCCGTTCCACCTGCGGGCAAGAGGCATGATTGAGAAGCGGTTCTGAGGTTGCCTTGCACCCCTAGATATGCAAGGTTCCCCTGATCGCTGTTGGAGGAGGTTGGCTATGCAAGTTGTAATGACCCACTACGCCGTAGACATCCTAACAGCTCACTATCGGGTATACGGCGAGATTCGCACCCGTGGCGATCCGACCCTCTTCTTCAATGATCAGAGCGTCTCGACCCTCACCGTATATGACGCCACGTTCATCCCTCTGCGTCAGGGGATGCGGCTGGGGGCGCTGACCACCGAGGAGCTACACATCCCAAGAGTGGAGCCGCAGATCATCACGTTGGGCAACTATGTGCCGCAGATACGTCCTCTTCCTAAGGCAGAACAGTTGGTCTGCTTCACCGATACGTATCTGTTGCGTGGCACTTTTCACATGTCGCCGGATACACGCATTCAAGATGTGTTCTATATGCAGTCAGGCCCATTCTTCTACGTCAGCCAGGCCGACATTTACGGCCTTTATAACCTGGCTGTCGATGTCAAAGCCCGAGCTGAACTGGCTTACATCCGGGGCCAGGCCGTTCGAGCCTTCTTCAAAGCCCCGGCTCCCGGATCCACCGATCAGTTGATGCCTAAGCAGTAGGTGATGGTGGTGGTGCGCCTGGCCCTCTTCGTCGTCCTATCCATCCCGATTGTCGTTCTGTCGTGGCGTTCGCTGCGCGATCCTCGATTACACGGCTTCTTCCGTTTCTTCGCCTTCGAGTGCCTCCTGGCTTTGGTGCTTATCAACGTGTCCGGCTGGTTCCACAATCCTTTCTCTCCCCAGCAGATTGTGTCGTGGGCGCTGCTGATCGTCTCGTTATTTCTGGCGATCCACAGCTTTTCCCTGCTACACGCGATCGGCAGGCCGCAGGGGGCTATTGAGAACACCACCGTGCTCGTCCGGCGGGGGGCCTACCGGTTGATCCGCCACCCGCTTTATAGCTCGCTGTTGTGTTTGGGGTGGGGCGCATTTTTCAAGCAAGTATCGCTGGTAGGGGGATTGCTTGCCCTGGTCGCGACAGTCTCGTTGTATGCCACCGCCAGGGTCGAAGAGGAGGAGTGCTTACGCAAATTCGGCGACGAGTACGCTACCTACATGCGCACCACCCGTCGCTTTATCCCTTTCCTGTTCTGAACAGAGCTGATCCAGCAGGGCGCCTGCGCGAGCGCCCTGCTGGAGGTCTCGCAGTCTATTTCATCAGCGCATCTGCAAAGGCGAACAGCGCCGCCTGTCCACCGGTGTGCCAGAACAGCACCCGCTGCCCGCGCCCGATCTCGCCTCGGCGGATCAGGTCGATCAGCCCGGCCAACGCACGGCCTGTGTAGACCGGATCGGCTAGCAGGCCCTCGGTTTGCGCCAACAGCCGGATCGCCTCGCGCTCTGCCGCTCCGACCACCGCGTAGCCCTCACCCAGGTACTCGTCGTTGATATCTGGCACATCGTCGTTGATGCGCCACTCCAGGCCCAGCAGACGTGCTCCATCGTTGACCAGATTCGCCACGCGCGGCCCCAGCGTGGCTTCGTGCTCGTCCACGCTGATGCCCAGCAGCCGCGTATGGCCCAACAGTCCTGTCAGATGCGCTCCCAGGATCATCCCGGCCTGCGTTCCCCCCGATGACGTAGCGAACACCTGCACGTCGAACGGCCCTACCGTCTCGATCTGTTGCGCCACCTCCTGCATGGCAGCCACGTAGCCCATCAGCCCGTAGGCGTTGGAGCCACCATAGGGGATCACATGGGGCTTTTTCCCTGCCGTCCGCAGGGCGTCTTCCACCTGCCGGATCGTTTCGGAGTAGGGCGCATGCTCCTCCGTCCAATGGATCGACGCGCCCAGCAGTGTATCGATCAGCACGTTGCCGCCGAGCGTGGCAGGAGCCTGCCCGCCTGGAGCATAGAGCACCAGGTGTGGCTCGAGGCCGCACCGGCGGGCTGCGGCTGCTGTCTGCCGGGCGTGGTTGGATTGTGTGGAGCCGGCAGTGATCACGCTGTCGGCCCCCGCTTCGAGCGCTTGCGCCATCAAAAACTCGAGTTTGCGGGCCTTGTTGCCGCCGGTTGCCAGCCCGGTCTGGTCATCTCGTTTGGCAAAGAGGTCCGGGCCGCCCAACAGCCCGCTGAGGTTGGGCAGCGGGTCGATGGGGGTGGGAAGGTGAGCCAGATGGACACGCGGCAGGGAATCCGTGGGGAAGGCTGGCTGTGTCATCACATGAACGTCCTTTCTGCTGATTCTGCGGTCATGCGCGATCTGGCTTGTGTTTCGCTGGCCAGGCGTGACGTGGATGAGGGAGGCAACTCATGCCCCGCTTTGCTCCTCTCGCTGCATCCTTCGACGCCCCAACCCACGCATGATGGCCAGGACAGCAGGCATCGTGCGCGTGTAGAGGCCATACAGCTGAGGATTGGCCGGGTAGTCCCATGCCCCGATCCGGCGCACTACCGTCCCTCCAAATCCCTGCTTAAAGTGGAACACCCCTGCCAGTGGGTCGGTTTGGTCTTCAAAGTTGTCCGGCGCACCCCAGAAGTCATACACGGCCATGCCCTGCGATTTGGCCCACCGCATGGCCTCCCACTGAAGCAGGTAGGCAGGCATCCGGTGGCGCTCCTCGTCGGATGATGCGCCGTAGAAGTACCACGCCCGCCGAGCAAACCCAAAGATGATCACGTGCGCCACTGGCCTGCCGCGATATTCGGCCAGGATTGGCTGCGCCAACCCGGCCCGCATGAAGTCTCCCCACGCCTGCCGGTAGTAGCTGAAAGGCCGGATCACGAATCCATCGCGCCGGGCTGTCTCGGCGTACAGCCGATACAGCACCTCTAGGTCGTCGACAGTGCCGAACCGCACCGTCAGGTCGCGGCGTGGGCCTAGCCGCACGTTGTAGCGCGTCTTCTGCTTCATGGCTGCCAGCAGATCGTCCTCGCTGCGCCGCAAGTCCACCACAATTGAGTTGCGGAACTGTACCTGCTCCCTAGAGCAGACCAGCCCGGCCTCACTCCACTCGCGTGCGATCTGCTGCCCAAGCGGGTCATCGAAGGCTGCCGTCTCGGCAGGCTCGCCCAGCTCAACCGGGCCGTTGGGGGCGCCCGGCACGCCCACCCCAATCACCACGTCCGGATCGATCTTGATGAAAATGGCCCCGCGCTCGCGTGCGTAGCGCTTTAGCTCCTCGATGATGGTCTGGCGCAGCGACGTGTCCGTGTAATCGAGTGCTGGGCCTTTAGGCACATACATGATGCGCAACGGCCCTTTCTGCCGGGTGAGGATTTGCGCCATTCCCACGGCCTGCGCCTTGTGCATGAAGGCGATCCGATGTGGCCTCCAGCCGGTCGTTGTGGTCTTGAACTCACCCCATTCCCAAGTCTGGAGGACGTGCGCATAGGGCATCAGCGCCAGCGTGCTATTCCAGGTGTCCCGGTCATCGATCGTGATCGTGTGTATCTGCATGGTGTTTAGTGTAACAAATTACGGCCTGCCTGTCTGCCGATTCGCAGGTTAGGGCGTGGAGAAGTCGGGAGAGAGGGCAGGCTGTCTGTCTCCTCCCTCCCTCCGATGATACCTCGGTGGAGGTGGGCCGCCATGCTTCTCATTCTCTAGCTTTCTGCCGCATGGCGATCTCGTAGAGCTGGTACATCAGCGGTCTGTATACTCGATCCCAGGCCCCGACCGAACGCACCACTTCGCCCCCAAAGCCGCGCTTGAATCCATACACGCCCCACAAGCCGTCGCTTCGAGTCTGAAACTGCGCTTCAAGTGTCGCTGTGTCCTCGTCGGGGATACCCCACAGGTCATAGGTAGTGCAGCCGCGTGCCCGCGCCCACTGCATGGCCTCCCATTGAAGCAGGTAGGTTGGCATTAAATCGCGTCCCTCATCCGACGAGGCTCCATAGAAGTACCACGCCGTTTTGCCCAGCGCAAACACAAACAGTCCGGCCAGGTCCCGGCCCTCATGAGCTGCCATCAGCAGTGCGGCGCGGTCTGGAACGAACAACTCGAAGGCCCTGCGGTAGTAGGCTGGGCTGTGCACGCCGAACTCGTGGCGTGCCCCAGTGGCCTGGATCAGGGCGCTGAATGTCTCCAATGCCTGCGCGTCGCCCTGCCGCACCACGACTCCCTTCCTGAGCGCGATTCGAATCTTGCGCCGTGTGCCCTGGTTCATCCGTGCCAGAATGTCCTCTTCACTCCCCGCCACGTCGATCAGCACCGTGCGCGGCGGCTGCACCGACTGCATCGACTCGCGAAAACCCAGCCGGGCCAGATGTTCTCGCATCTGCGGGGTATCGCGCTCGTCCGGCTCGATCTTGAGCAGCACCGCCCGCCGCCGTCGAGCTGCGCCATCCAACGCTCCGATCAGCGCCTCCACCGTCTGGTTGTCTTCCCAGTTGACTGCCGGCCCGCGTGGGACGTAAGCAATGGTTCCCATGCCTAGCGGGAGCCGCCGAAACAGGACCAGCGCCCCGGCCCGGACTTTGCCGTTCTGGACCATTGCGACAAGTACATCTTGCCAGCCAAAGGTGCGCTTGAGCGCGCCCCATCGTGAAGTTTGCAGCAGGTGCCCACCATTCAGCTCGACAAATTGGTCCCATGTCCTGGCCTCGGGTGTGATGACCTTCAGGTCCATTGCTGTTTCCTTGTTTGATTTGCCAATGTCTCTTCCGCACGATTATAGCTACGATAGGAGCCTGCATGTATTGAAGTTCTGTTCTGCCCAGGATACGCTATAGGCGTCTCTCTGGCCCATGTTTCCTATGTGAACGAACGTTCATTTATGCTATGCTTGTTGAGGTGTCTGGCCGGGAGCACTGGCGGTCAGGCAGTGGGTCTCGTGACGGCGATCAGACGGGATCGTCGCTTGCTGATAGGGTGAGCGTGGATGGTGCTATGAAGTGGCTTCTGCTGGCTATTCGCCGCACGTGGTCCATCGCCAAAAAGGAATATGTCCACATTCTGATGGATCCCGGTACCCTGTTTCTCGTCATTTTTGCCCCGGCTGTCGTCCTGACGTTGCTGGCCTACGTGTTTTCCTACGATGTGGGTGTCAACAACCTGGTTGTGGTCGATCTGGACCAGACCCCTGCCTCGCAGGAGTATCTACGCACCCTCACCAGCGACGGTTACCTCAGGATTGTCGCCTACCCGCGCAGTTACGACGAAGCCGTCACGTGGCTCGAAAACAGCCGAGCCGATGCCGCGCTGATCATCCCGCCGGGGTTTGGTGAGGCGATCAGCGCAGGCGGTTACACGCCAGTGCATAGCGTCGTCGATGGCGTTGACACGCCTGCCGCACGTCAGGTGATGGGGGCCATCGCGCAGCGCACCCACCTGTTTGCCACTCGCCTGGGCCTGGCCGGTTCCTCACCGGTGGAGGTCCGCACCCGCATCTGGTTCAACGAGAACCTCAAATCGCAGCACAGCATGGTCCCCGGCCTGATGGCGCTGGTGTTGATCCTACCCGCTATGGCTGCTGGGCTGGGCATCGCCCGCGAGAAGGAGTCCGGCACACTCGAGACGCTCGTCACCACGCCTGTCCTCGGTTCGGATGTGCTCGTCGGCAAGGTTATCGTCTACCTGATGTTTGGCATCATCAGTTCGTTGGTTGCGCTTGGTGTGGGCATTTTTGGGTTCCATGTGCCGTTTCGTGGCAGCTTGCTGTTCTGGATCGTCGCCACCGCAGCTTATCTGCTGGCCTGCATGGGCTTCAGTTTGGTGGTTGCCAATTTCACTCGTTCGCAGCAGACGGCCATGGTCATCACTCTGATCGTCCTCTTTATGCCTGGCTTCCTGATGAGCGGCCTGACCGATCCTATCGACCCTCAGCTTGGCCCGTCTCGCATCTTAGCGCTGCTTCTTCCGGCTACGCACTACATCACGCTGTCGCGCGGGATTGCCCTCAAGGGCCTGGGATTCCTCTATCTATGGCGGCCTGCTGTCACGCTGCTGGCCATGGGGCTGCTTGGCATTGGCGTCGCCGTCGGCATGTTTCGCAAAAAGATTGCGTGAGGCAGGGTCTATGTGGAACCGGCTCCGCTCGCTCATCATCAAAGAGCTGCTTCAGTTCACCCGCGATCCGCTCCTGTTATTCGCCACGCTGATCGGTCCCGCCCTCCAGCTGTGGGTGGTCAGCGGCGGCTCCGGCAGCCTGACCGGTATCCCCGTGGCCGTCATCGATTCCGACCGCACTCCCACCAGCCGCGCGGTGGCCACGGCGCTCGATAATACGCAGGAGCTGACTGTGCAGTTCTACCCGGACACGCTCGAGGCGGCTCAGCTGCTGATCGATGATGGACGAGCCAACGTCCTGGTGGTGATTCCGCAGGGCTTCGCCGACGACGTGGTTGCCAACCGGTTTGCCCAGGTGCAGTTGATCGTCGATGGTTCCAACGTAGCAGCGGCAGCGGATGCCCAGAGCGCAGCTCAGGGAGCTATCGAAACGCTGGGCTGGAATATCGTGCTGGCATCGATGGGCAGCACAAGCGGGCTGCGCGGCATCGATTTGCGCCAGGAGGCTCTGTATAACCAGGCACTCGATTCGCGCATCTACGAGATCACTGCCCACCTAGCCTTCTTTACCTTCTTGGTGGTGACTCTGACCGCTGTGATGGGCATCGTCAAGGAGTTCGAGACGGGCACAATCGAACAGATCATGATCACGCCGCTCGGCCAGGTCGAACTGATCGTCGGCAAAGCCATCGCGCCTTCTCTCCTCGGTCTGGTCGTCTTTTCGGTGATGTTCGTTATGGCCCGCCTGTTGTTCAACCTGCCCATGCGCGGCTCGTGGCTGCTGCTCGGTTTTCTGACGGTCCTTTACCTGATCTCCGAAGTGTGTGTGGCCCTGATGATCTCGACCGTCTCGCGCACCCAGCAGCAGGCCATTACCGTCGTCTTTATCTGGGTCATGGTCGCGTTGACCATGTCTGGCTTTCTGGTACCCATCGCCAGCCTGCCGACCGTGCTGCGCTGGGTGGCCTATGCACTGCCGATTCAGCATTTCATTGAGATTGTGCGCAGTGTGATGCTCAAAGGTGCTGGACTCGTGGCTCTTTGGCAGAATGTCGTGGCCCTGCTCGTGCTCGACGTGGTGGTTGTGGCCCTGACTTCCTTCTTGCTGCGCCGCCTGAGCCGCTGACCCCACTCGTCCCTGCACCTATCCTGTGCCGCGCGGTTGCGCGGCAGCCCCGCTTGCCCTTTTGTGCCTTTCGCGTTTCCTTGACGATTATGCTAGGATCAGGCCAACCACTGTTGTGCAGGAGTGTTCTACCCATGCAAACCCCCCGGCTATTTCAGTCGAGTGTCTGGCTGCTGGCTCTGCTCACGCTGGCTGCCTGCCAGCCTCTCAGCACCCCGCAGGTGGCAGCGCCACCCCCGCCGCCGGAGGCCGTTCAGAGCCTCCCGACCGTCACCCCCCTCCAGCCGCCGACTTCCACACCGTTGCCCGCCACCCCTATCCCGCCATCCCTGGCCGAGACCGGCTTTGCGGCTGCCGGCACTGTCGCCCCCGGCGAGATCATCTTCGTGCGGGATGGACAACTGTGGGCTATTGGCGTCGATGGCGGTGGCGAGCGCCAGTTGACCACTCTCGATGTCGGCGCAGTCGTCCGTGACCTGACGCTTGCGCCTAGTGGGCAGCACCTAGCCTTTACCGTTGACTCGGTGATGTTAGCTGTCTACGACCTGTGGCAGGGCACGATCGTCGTCCTCGACCGCGCCGGCCCTGGCGGCCTGATCGGTGAGCCGGTGTGGTCGCCAGATGGCAAAACAATGGCCTATCTCAAACTTGCCACTGACCCGCTGACCTCACAGCCGTTAACAACCCAGGTGTGGCAGGCTGGCCTGGACCCGGCGGCTGCCCCGCACCAGGTGCTCGACGCCACCCTGCCAGAGGGCAGACAGGTGCTTCCCGTCGCTGCCCTGGCGGAAGGCGGCCTGTTGCTCGCTGCTGCATTGCCAGAGGCTGGATCGTCGGTTTCGCTCCTGCTCTATGCACCCGGCAGCGATCTGGCTCCTGTGGCCCTCGGCGGGCTGGTGGAGTCGCCGTTGGTGTGGGATGCTTCGGTGGACCGAACGAAATTGCTGCTCTCTGACCTCTCCGCTGAGTCGTCTGGCGGCCCATCTGAGCTGGTCGTGGCCGATTTTAGCTCGGTGGGTGGGTTGTCGAACCCGGTGACTGTGGCTGCCGACGAGAATTTTGCCTTCCGGGAGGCTCGCTTTGCTCCCGACTCACGCCGCGTGATTGCGCTGCGCTCGGCACGCTCACCTGAGTCAGAGGGGGTGAGCGACCTTGTCTTGTTCGTACCGTCGGCGGGCGGGGCATTTTCCGGGCTGACGCTGTCTCCGGACCCTGCTTACACGGTCCTGGCCATGAGCTGGCATGGGGAAGACGGCGTGGTTGCTCAGCGTTATCCGATTGCGGGCACCGTGTCGGAGTTGTGGCTCCTCCCTCTTGATGGCTCACCCGGCAAGCTGATCGCCGTTGGAGAGCAACCTGTGGTGGCCGCGCTGGGGTCATAGGAGCCGCAGGGCTTTGCCCTTGTGCTGGGTCGCCTCGGCCTGCCCTGGTGTCGCGACAAACCAGTTGAGATGGGTGTTTCTACCCATGCGGCCACGGATAAGTACCCCAGCGCACAAACCTGGCTCAATTCTGTTGCCTTATGGTGGGCTGGATGTTATACTGTTGCGGCATGCTTCACTCGTCCGCATCGAGCTACTTGCGTCAAACAGCGTCCAAGGAGCCGTTCTTCCGTGAATGAGTGGACTTTCATTGTCATTCTGGCTGTTGTCTCTATCGCAACACCCATCGCGCCCATTGCCATTGGGCGCATCCTGGGTCCCCATAAGCCCAACGAATTGAAGAATAGCACCTACGAGTGCGGTGTGGAAACCGTCGGCGACACGTGGGTCCAGTTCAAAGTCCAATACTACATCTTCGCGTTGGTGTTTCTGGTCTTTGACATCGAAGTTGTGTTTCTCTACCCGTGGGCCGTTGCTTACAACCATCTGAAGTTGTTTGGCGTCGCTGCCGGAATTGTCTTCATCGTCACGCTCGCCGAGGCTCTGATCTACGCCTGGCGGAAGGGCGCCCTGGAGTGGCTGTAGGTCTGCACCCAAGCTGATAATCCCTGGCCGGTTATCGGCTTTTTTGTGTCTGAACTGTCCGCCGACCTGCTCGCTGCACCGGGCGGCGTGAGGAGAGGTTGTCTAAATGGGAGACATCTTCACCACGATCTACAACTGGATGGTTGATGTCCTGTCGGGATGGGGGGCCAGCCAACTGGTGATTGACCTCGTCATCGGCCTGGTTGGGGCGGTGGTCATCGTCGTCTACCTTCTCACCCTGGCCCTGTTCATCATTTGGGTCGAGCGTAAGATGGCGGGGCGTATCCAGGATCGCATCGGACCCAACCGCGTCGGCCCATGGGGGCTTTTCCAGAACTTTGCCGACGTTGCCAAGTTGCTGGTCAAGGAGATCATCCTCCCCACTGGCGTGGACCTGGTTCCCTTCATCCTCGCGCCGCTGATCATGGTGGCCAGTGTATTTCTGGTGTGGGCCGCCATTCCGTTTACCCGCACTGCGGTTGGCACCAACGTGAACATCGGTGTGCTGTACATTGTCGCTGTCAGCTCCTTCGGCGTGATGGCTGTCCTGTTGGCGGGCTGGAGCAGCAACAACAAGTATGCCCTGCTGGGCGCTTTCCGCGCCGTGGCCATGCTTGTCAGCTACGAGGTTCCCATGATCCTCATGCTGCTGGTCCCTGTCATGCTGACCGGCAGCATGCGCGTCAATGACATTGTCGAGTCGCAGAACGTCTGGTATATCTTCTCCATGCCGCTGGCCGCGGTGCTCTTTTACATTGCCAGCCATGCCGAGGCTGCCCGAGCGCCCTTTGACCTGCTTGAGGCCGAGTCGGAGATCGTGGCTGGCTTCCAGATCGAGTACAGCGGCATGGCCTGGGCCATGTTCTACCTGGGCGAGTTTCTGCACGCCTTTACCATCGCGGCTCTGACCACGACGTTGTTCCTGGGCGGCTGGCGCGGCCCTGGTGCGATGCAGTATCCCACCTTGGGCATCGTTTACTTTTTCATCAAGACCTTCGCTGTCTACTTCTTCAACGTCTGGGCGCGTCTCACATTGCCGCGTCTGCGTATCGACCAGATCATGTCCTTCTGCTGGAAGTTCCTGGTCCCTCTGTCGCTGCTGCTGCTGATTCTGTCCATGGTTGCTGACAAGATCGCCGCCGAGCTGGTGCCCGGCTACCTGGCCGCCGGCCCGTTGTTCCAGACTTCCGGAGGACTCTCGGTCAACTGGATCCTTTTAGCGCGTCCGGCAGTTTTGTTCATCATCAACGTGTTGGTCGGCTTCTTGATGATGGTCTGGATCGCCTACCAGGGGCGGCGCGAGCGCGAGCGGATCGAGGCGCTGCGTGCTGCCCCCATCGAGCGTCCTGCCGCAACCGAGGCTGGATAAGAGAAGCGCGGGCCATTCACCCTTGATTTGATGGCGGCTTTAAGAGTGGAGTGACACACTCATGACCCTGACACCTGTGACGATTGCCTTTGCTGTCATGGCCATTTTTATTCTGGGCGGTGGCCTGGGCGTGGTGATCAGCCGCAACCTGGTCCATGCCGCCCTGTACCTGGTGCTCTCGTTGTTCGGCATCGCAGGGATGTTTGTCATTCTGGAAGCGCCCTTTCTGGCAGCAGTCCAGATTCTGGTCTATGTAGGGGCCATTGCCGTGCTGATCACCATCACCATTATGGTCACGCGCCGCGTGATGGGCGTCACCGAGAGCGTCAACCGCCAGTGGCCTCTGGCAGCCATTGTGGCCGCGCTGGTGATGGCGACGTTGGGCTTCGTGCTGCTCAGCCAGTTTTCGGGCGTCTGGCCCGAAGCGGGGGTCCCGGAGGACAGCATCAGCCAGCTTGGCGCGGCTCTGGTCAACAGTCAGGCCTACTTCGTGCCGTTCGAGGTGGCCTCGGTATTGCTGCTGGCTGCCTTGATCGGTGCGATTGTCGTCGCGCGTGAGTAGAGTTAAGGGGCGGCAGGCTGCCGGGTGCAGAAATTTCTGGTGGTTTGCCCGCGGAGATACATCTATGGTGATACCACTACACTGGTTTTTGCTTGTGGCTGCTGGTCTGTTCGTGATGGGTCTTTACGGCGTGCTGGCCCGGCGCAACGCCGTTGCCATTCTTATGAGCATCGAGCTGATGCTCAACGCCGTCAATCTGAACCTGGTGGCATTCTGGCGCTATCTTACGCCTCAGCTTGCCGCCGGCCAGGCTTTCGCCGTTTTCATCTTTGCCGTCGCGGCAGCCGAGGCTGCTGTTGGGCTGGCGCTGATCATCTCGATCTACCGCACACGCCGCACGGTGATCGCCGAAGACATCAACATGCTCAAGTGGTAACAGCCGAGGATGTCTATGGACTTAGATTTCGGATTGATCGTCTGGCTGATCCCGCTGCTCCCATTGGCAGCCTTCTTTGTGATCCTGCTGCTGACCCGCCACAGCAAACTCGTCAGTGATGTCGTGGCGGTGGGTGCTATTCTTGCCATGTGGGGCGTTGCGATTGCCGTCCTGATCAGGGCAATTGGAACCGCAGAACTGGGGATGCACCCTATCCAGTCATCCTTTGTCTGGCTGCCGCTGGGCCTCTCTGCCGAGACGGGTTTTCGCATGGGCACCCTGGTGGATCCGCTCGGCGCGGTGATGCTGTTTTTCGTGCCGCTTACCGCCACCATGATCTTTATCTATAGCACTGGCTACATGGCCTCCGGCCATTACTGGACCGAGGTCAAAGGAAGTGGTGAGCATGGCGAGGTCCACGCTGAGGGGGGGCACGGTACAGAGATCGTAGTTGATTCAGCCGGTCGTAAGCTCACCCGCTTCGATGCGTCGGCCTGGAAAGCCCGTTTTATGGCCTTCATCTCCCTGTTTGCAGGCGGGATGCTTCTGCTGTGCGTGGCCGATAACCTGCTGCTGCTGTTCATCGGCTGGGAGATCATGGGCTTCTGTTCCTATGCGCTGATCGGCTTCTGGCACAACCGTGTCTACCCGAACCAACCCAAGCGTATCACGCCACTGCTGGCCGGGATCAAGGCTTTCATGACCACACGTGTGGCCGATGTGCTGATGCTGCTTGGCATCGCCTGGCTGTATAGCTTCACCGGCACCCTCAGCTTCCGAGACATCCTCTACAACGAGGAAGTGCTGCACGCTCTCAACACGCCTGCCTTCCCGAACGTTGCCTGGCTGAGCGGTGTGACGGTGTCTGGGGCGATAGGTGTCCTCCTCTTTGCCGGAACAGTAGGCAAAAGTGCGCAGTTTCCGCTGCATACCTGGCTTCCCGATGCCATGGAAGGCCCCACTCCTGTTAGCGCCATGATCCATGCGGCGACGATGGTC
Organism: Anaerolineae bacterium; assembly: GCA_034435375.1. Classification (GTDB taxonomy): domain Bacteria; phylum Chloroflexota; class Anaerolineae; order Aggregatilineales; family UBA3940; genus DAOTXR01. The sequence continues at coordinate 138,268 of DAOTXR010000043.1, read as the reverse complement.
TCGGCGGGCGTGTATATGATCATCCGCATGTTCCCGCTCATGGCGGTCGGCTGGGAGGGTCATGGTCTGACGCTGCCGATGCAGGTCATGGCAACCATTGGCGCACTGACGGCTCTGTTTGCTGCTACGATTGCTGTTGCACAGCGCGACATCAAGAAGGTCCTGGCCTACTCAACCATCAGTCAGTTAGGCTACATGGTCGCCGCGGTGGGCATCGGCGCTTATGTTGCCGCCGCCTTCCACCTGATGACCCACGCCATTTTCAAGGCGCTGCTGTTCATGGGGTCCGGCTCGGTCATCCACGCGATTGAGCATGGTGAGGAGCATGCGCATCACTTGGGGCACCACTTCCCCATAGATTTCGATGCACAAGACATGTTCAACATGGGTGGTCTGTGGAGACGTATTCCTGTCACCGCCTGGACTTTTCTGATCGGAGGGCTGGCGCTGGCTGGATTCCCCTTTGTGACGGCCGGGTTCTGGTCCAAAGATGAAATCCTGGCCGACGCCTGGGCGCACCAGCCTGTTGTATTCTGGGTGCTGGCGGCAGCGGCCTTCCTGACGGCTTTCTATACCATGCGGCAGATCGGCCTGACCTTTGCCGGTGCGCCGCGCACCGCTGCCTCGGATGAGGCTACACAACGCGATTGGCGCATGAACCTGCCGCTGATCGTCCTGGCCGGGTTTGCCATCGTTGCAGGTTATGTGGGGGTTCACGAGGAGTTCCCGGTGCTGGGACAGCTTCTCGGCGGCAACCCGTTCCACCGATTTGTTGGCGCGACGCTGCTTGAAGAGCCTGAGACGTTGGCCTTTGACTGGACCCCCGTGCTGCTCTCGGTCGGCATTGCGCTGAGCGGGCTGCTGTTGGGGTGGCTGGTGTATGTCGTCAGGCCGCTGGCCGCTGGTCAGGAGGATCCGCTCAAGAGGCTGCTTGGCCCTGTCTATACCTTGCTGGAGCGCAAGTACTTTTTCGATGAGCTTTACGATCTGATTTTTGTTCGCCCATCGCAGTGGGTGGCCGAGAGGGTCGTCTACTTGCTGATCGACAAGGGCATCATCGATGGCATCCTGCACTTCGTTGCCCGTGCGGTGGAATGGCTGGCCTTCCGCAACAAAGACTTCGACACTTATATCGTCAATGGCTCTGCCGATGAGCTGGTTGAGGGAATTGGCAACATTAGCGACTCGTTCAAGTATGTCCAGTCGGGTCGCGTGCAGCAGTACCTCACCGTTGCCGTCGCTGGGATGCTGCTGCTCGCGGGTGTGTTTGTGTGGACGCTGTTTTTGCGGTAGCGCCTAGCATCTGTCGATCTGTTGCTGGGGGAGGCTTCAACTCGAACCAGAGAAGCCAGACCCAGGCCGCAGGTTATTGCTAGTAAGCCATAGGCTGTTGGCCATACGCCATACGCCATACGCCGAGGTAAGTCTCTATGGACTTCATTCAGGCAAACGCCTTAACCCTTGTGACCTTCACTCCTCTGCTCGGTTCAGCGGTGATCATGCTGTTGCCCGCGCGCGCCAAGAACCTGATCCGTTGGGTGGCGCTGCTCTTTAGTCTGGTCCCGCTTATCTTGGCCGTGCTGATGTGGATCTGGTTTCAGCAGGCTCCGTGCTACAACATCGTCGAACGCGCCTGCTTCGATCAGAAGATCGTGTGGTTTCCGCTGCTGAATGCCAGCTATCACCTGGGGGTGGACGGCATCAGCATGACAATGGTCCTGCTGACAGCGCTGCTCACTCCGCTGGCGGTTCTTATCTCGTGGAGCATCGAAGATCGCGTCCGGCTGTACATGGCTTTGTTCTTGATGCTCGAAATGGGCATGATGGGTGTGTTTGTCACGCTCGACCTGATGATGTTCTTTGTGTTCTGGGAATTCGGTCTGGTGCCCATGTACTTCCTGATCAACTTGTGGGGCAGCGGCAACCGCGAATATGCCAGCATGAAGTTTTTTCTCTACACCATGGCCGGGTCGCTGGGCTTGCTGCTTAGCATCCAGCTGATCGGCCTGACCATGCGCACCTTCGACCTGCCCACTATCATGGTTCACTGGATCAGCAACTCGCCGGAGTTCTTCCCCGGCGGCAAGCTGTTAGGTGTCAACCTTACGGTAATCAAGAACATTGCTTTTTGGCTGTTCACGATTGCCTTTGCCATCAAAGTTCCGGTGTGGCCGTTCCACACCTGGCTTCCCGATGCCCACACGGAGGCCCCCACTGCCGGGTCGATGATCCTGGCTGGTGTGCTGCTCAAGCTGGGCGCCTATGGATTCCTGCGGCTGGTTTTGCCCCTCTTTCCAGTTCAGGCTCACAACTTTGCGCCGGTGCTGGCCGTGCTCGCCACGCTGGCGATTGTCCTGGGGGCTTACGCTTCGTTCGGCCAGACCGATTTCAAGCGGTTGGTGGCTTACAGCTCGGTGAACCACATGGGCTGGGTAGTGCTGGCTGTCGCCGCGGCGGGCTGGGTTGGCCTGGGTGGCCGGTACGATCCAGAAGGTCACAACCAGTTGAATGCCACCATTGCCGTCAATGGAGCGGTGCTTCAGATGTTCAATCACGGCCTCAGCGCGGCGGCCATGTTTGCTCTGGTGGGCATGGTCTATGACCGCATCCACACCCGCGACCTGACCAAGATGGGCGGGCTGTGGGTGGTTGCGCCGGTGTACGGCGGCATCATGATCTTCTCGGCCATGGCCTCGCTTGGCCTGCCGGGTCTGAATGGCTTTGTCAGCGAGTTTATGGTCGTGCGGGGCGTGTGGCCTGTCGATCCACTCTTCACGCTGACGACGGCCATCAGTATGCTGGGTCTGCTGTTCACAGGCGCTTACATCCTGAAGGCCGTCCGCCATGTGCTGCATGGCCCCCTGAACCAGGATGCGGTTGAGATGGCCCACGGCAGACCGCTTGAGATCAACGCTCGCGAGGTTATCGCCATGGCTCCCCTGCTTGTGCTGATGCTCGTGATCGGCGTCTTCCCGGCCTGGATCGTAGGGGTGATCAACGATACGGTATCGCACTTGTTGTTCTGACATTGGCCTTCGACCGTCGGTGCGTTTGGATCGCGTACAGATGGGTTGTTGAAGGCTGGAAGCTGATCGCTAAGGGCTGACTATGGACTTTCCGTTCCTGACCCTCATAACATTCGTGCCGCTGGTGGCCGGGATCATCCTGTTCCTCATACCAGACGAGAGCAGGCTGGACCCCGTGCGGGATAAGGAGCGCATCGCCACGCTGCGTACCGGCGTCCGTTCCATTGCAGCGGCGGCGACCTTTATCAGCTTGCTGTTGGCGCTCTTTGTCTTCTTCGGCGTCAACCGCGCTTACACCCTGGGTCAGTCTGGCCCCTTCTTCTTTGAGGATGGTCGTTGGGACTGGGTGCCGCAGCTCGGTATCGGCTACCATCTGGGTGTAGATGGCATCAGTGCGCCCATGGTCCTGCTGACTGGCCTGGCATCCTTCACCGGCGTCCTGATCTCGTGGGGGATCGATGACCGTCCGCGCGAGTTCTTTGCCTTCTTTATGCTGCTCGTGACGGGCGTGTATGGCGTCTTCGTCGCGCTCGACCTGTTCCAGCTGTTCTTCTTCTATGAGTTGGCCATCTTCCCCATGTACATCCTGATCGCCACCTGGGGCTGGAAGGTCACGCGCGTGTACGCTTCCATGAAGCTCACACTTTACATCCTCACCGGTTCGGTTGTTGCCCTGGTCGGCGTCATCGCCATGTACTTTGTCGCCGTCCAGGGGGGCGTCGAGGGCATGACCTTTGACGTGATCGACTTCATGCGGGCCCGCGACGCTGGCATCTATGATCAGCCGCTGTTTGGGCTGCCGGGCGCCCTGGGTGTCGTGACTTTTGCCAAAACCTGGTTCCCCTTCATCTTTATCGGCTTTGGTGTGCTGGCAGGTGTCTTTCCCTTCCACAACTGGAGTCCTGACGGCCACGTTGCTGCGCCCACCGCTGTCTCGATGATCCATGCAGGGGTGCTGATGAAGCTGGGGGCCTACTCGGCGTTGCGCGTCGCTGTGATGCTCCTGCCAGAGGGGGCGCGTACCCATCTGCCGTGGATTGTCTTCCTAACGCTGATCAACGTTGTCTACGGCTCGATGATTGCTATGGTCCAGCGCGACTTTAAGTATGTGATCGGTTTCTCGTCTGTGTCACACATGGGCTTGGTCAGCATGGGCTGGGCCACCATGAATGTCATCGGCATGACTGGGGCGGGCCTTCAGATGTTCAGCCACGGCATCATGACAGCCCTTTTCTTTGCCTGCGTTGGCATGGTCTACGATCGTGCTCATACTCGTGACATCCCATCGTTGGGTGGTTTCTGGCAGAAAATGCCAACCGTTGCCCTGGCCTTCATCATTGGCGGCCTGGTCAGCATGGGGATGCCCTTCCTGTCGGGATTCGTTGCCGAGTTCCCTATCTTTGTCGGCATGTGGCAGGCAGCCAAGACTCTCGTTCTGCCGGGCGGCCAGGCTGCTGTCTACTACGCCGTGATCGCCATTCTGGCGGCGCTGGGCATCATTGTCACAGCCGCCTACGTCCTGCGCGTCGTGGCTCGCGTTTTCTTCGGCGCGTTTGACGAGTCGAAGTGGCACGGCCAGGTTAACGACGTTACGGTGTTGGACAAGCTGGCCATGGGCATCCTGGTCTTCTGGCTGATCTTGTTGGGCGTCTTCCCATCCGTCATGCAGCCGATGGTCACCTACGGCGTGGAGCCAATCGCCCGCCTGCTGGGAGGTGCGTAACGTGTTTACTGAAACTCCTCCTGTCTATCAGATTGTTATCCCCATCCTCCCGGAGATCAGCCTGCTGATCCTGTTGTTGGCCGTGTTGGCCATTGACTTGTTCTCCAAGCGGCTAGGCCGCCGTGTAGTGGGGGTCGTCGCCGGGGTTGGCACGCTGGTGATTGTGCTGCTCAACCTGGCAGTCACGCTAGCGCTGGTTGCCGATCCATTCTTCGGCGGCCCGGCGCTGGGCGGCATGATCCGCTTTGACATGCTATCGCTGATCTTCCGCACTATGGTGTTGGTCGCGGGAGCGCTCACCTGCCTGATCTCGCTCGACTCGCCCAGGGTAGGGCGGCAGGGCGAATACTACGCCATTGTGCTTGTGGCTACCCTCGGCATGAGCCTGATGGCCGCTGCCAGCGACCTAATCATGCTCTTTGTTGCGCTTGAGACGGCTTCCATTAGCTTGTATGTCCTGGCCGGCTTCTTGCGCGACACCGAGCGCAGTGCAGAGGCGGGCATCAAGTATTATTTGTTCGGTGCGACTACCTCTGGCGTGTTTCTGTATGGCCTCAGCCTGCTGTTTGGCTTCACCGGCACGACCAGTCTCTACGGCCTGGCCGAACCGCTGGGCGACCTGATGAACAGTGGCGCGCAGGGATCGTTCGCGCTGATCGTTGCTCTGCTGCTGGTCCTGGTCGGATTTGGGTTTAAGGTGGCGGCGGTGCCTTTCCACTTCTGGACGCCGGACGTGTACCAGGGTGCGCCGACTCCCGTCACAGCCTTCATCAGCACGGCCAGCAAGGCGGCCAGCTTTGCGCTGTTGGTGCGTGTCTTTGGCGCTGTCTGGCCTGTGGAGTCCATTCCTTACTGGACGGGCCTGCTGGCGGCCATGTCTGCCATTACGATCACGCTTGGCAACCTGTTGGCGTTGGTGCAACGCAACATCAAGCGTCTGATCGCTTACTCATCGATCGCCCACGCAGGGTACACTCTGATGGGCGTGGTCGCCCTGACTGAGTCCAATCTTGGTGCGGCGGCTGTAGCCTTCTACATGTTCATGTATGTGCTCACCAATATTCTGACTTTCACTGTCATCATCGTGGTCAGCAACGCCACCGGCAGCGATGAGATCGTCGATTTCGCCGGGCTGAGTCGTCGCTCGCCCTACCTGGCTCTGGCCATGGTTCTGGCGTTGCTCAGTCTGGGCGGGGTGCCGCCGCTGGCCGGATTTTTTGGCAAGTTCTTCCTGTTCGCTGCCGTCATCGAAGCTGGCTACACCTGGCTGGCTATCCTCGGCGTCCTGAATGCCATCGTGGCCCTGTACTACTATCTCACTGTCATCAAGGTCATGTATGTGGATACCTCCGAGGATGCACGTCCCATCGTGGTGGCGCCGGGCTTTTCTGCTGCTCTGTGGATTACGGGGGTGGGTGTCTTGCTCATGGGCACCGTCGCATCCCCATGGTGGAACTGGGCTATCAGTGCAGCGCAGAACGTCACCGCCAGTCTGCCCTGATCGTGTGGCACAAGGGGCACCGCGCGGATGCCCCTTGTGATTCCTGATCTGGCTGTAAGCTACTCGTTTGTGCGTGATCGTGAATTTTCGGACAAATTTTGACCACTTTAAGTGCATGTGATAAAATCCGCAAGCGCGTTTTGTGCAGCACCATGTCAGAATCAAGCATGGACAATTACAATCAGGGTTCGTCACTGCGCGGGCTGGCCGTCACGGCTGGCAGCGTCGGAGGCATTGGCTGCGCCGTTCCGCTGCTGGTCGTGCTTGCCATCTTCGTTGGGCGGCAGCTTGACGAGTGGCTCGGCACAGCGCCCTGGTTGCTTCTAGGGTTAGTGCTCAGCAGCATCGTGTTGGGCGTCGGCATGATGATCTCGTCTGCCCTGGCCGCGGCGCGTGCTGCGCACCGTGACTACCTGGCGAGCAAACCCAAAGCCGGCAATATGTCTGACCATCCGCGAGGGGGTTTCTGGGAGGAAAGCTAGTTGAAAAACCTGGTGCGATTTCTCCTGGTAGTGGTGGCCATGGCTGTGGTCTGTGGTGGCCCGTTTGCCCTGCTTCAGGCGTTACGGGTGCCGGTGGCCTTCCCACATATTCAGCTTCCGGCAGAGGCTATCACCCAGCCTGTCCGTATCCTGGGTGTCGAATTCTTCCTGTCCAATACATTCGTCTCTATCCTGTTAGCAGACCTTCTAGTGATCCTCATGGCGGTGGTAGCTGGCAGCGCCGCACGCCGCAAACTGAGGCAATACCAGTCCAACCCCAGGGCGGTTGATGCTCAGGGCGACGATCTGATGGTTCCCAAGGGATGGCACAACACTTTTGAAGCCATCATGGAGTATCTCTACAACCTGATTGAGAGCGTCGTCGGCAGTAAGTGGGCCATGTCGGTCTTTCCCATCGCTGTCACGATCTTCATCTTGGTGCTCACGGCCAACTGGCTGCACTTCGTTCCCCTGGTCGACTCGTTCGGCGTGCTCCACTGTGCCGATCCGGCCAAAGGCCACAAAGGCTTTGAAGCCGTCGAGATCGGGAACAGTGGCCTCTACCGCCTGGCCTTTGGCAAGGATAATGCGATCCCGCGCACGGGTGCGCTTTCGCCCGTTGAATGCCCTGAGCACGGCAGCGCTGGCGAGGAAGGCGGCCACGCTGAGGAGACTGCCGGAGAAAGTCCTGCTCCTTATGTGATGGTGACGCCCTTCCTACGTACTGCTGCCACTGACCTCAATCTGACGCTTTCGTTGGCCATCGTTGCCATGGTGACAGTCCAGGTCCTTGGCGTGCGGCAGTCAGGTCCTCGCTACTTCTACAAGTTCTTCAACCTGCCGGCGCTGTCGAAGGGTTTCCTGGGCTGGGTGGAGCTGATCGTGAGCTGGCTTGAGGCCCTGTCCGAGATGCTCAAGATCGTTTCGCTCAGCTTGCGACTTTTTGGCAACATCTTCGCAGGCGCTGTCCTGCTGCTTGTGATCGCCTACCTGATCCCTGTGGGCGTTCCGCTGGTCTTCTACCTGCTCGAAGTCCTGATCGGTCTTCTCCAGGCTTTTGTGTTTGCGATGTTGACCATTGTGTTTACTGGCGTGGCCCAGGCGGGCCACGGCGACCATGCTGAGGCACATCACTGACTCTAAAACCAAGACGTTCGGGTGTATCACTCACTAAGATCGGGAGGAACCATGGAGATTACAGCCGAATCCCTCAAAATGGCAGCCCAGTTGATCGGCGCAGGGCTGGCGATTGGCCTGGGCGCCATTGGGCCTGGCATCGGCATTGGCCTGCTGGCGATGGGGGCCATGCAGTCCATTGGCCGCAATCCTGAGGCGGCTCCCCTCATCCAGACCAACATGATCCTGGCCATCGCCCTGACCGAGGCTGTCGCCATCTACGCCCTGGTGGTCGCGCTGGTGCTTGTCTTCGTCGGTGTCGGCTAAGTGGGCATGTGGTGGCTTGCGGCCTGTAGAGGTTATAGAAACTGCCAACAGAGGGCTACAGGCTATCGACCATAAGTTTATGGGCCATTCGCCACAGGTGAGATGGGAGAGAGTTCCTTGGACGCACTAGGTAAGCTTGGAATCAACCTGGGCCTGTTGATCGCCAACACTCTGAACCTGCTGCTGATGATCCTTCTGCTGTGGGCTGTCGCCTACAAGCCGATCGTCAATATGCTCCGCCAGCGCCGCGAGCGCATCGCCGAGGGTATCAACAATGCTCGCAAGGCAGAGGAGGCGTTGGCCAGCGCCGAAACTGACCGTCAGCGCATCCTTGATGAAGCCCGGGCCGAGGCGCAGCGCATCATCGCTGAGGCCCGCGCCCGCGCCGAGGAGGCTGCTAATCAGGCCAAGGCTGAAGCTCGCGAGGAGGCCAATCGCATTCGTCAGCAAGCTCAATCAGACGCCGCCATTGAGCGCGAGGCGCTGCTGGCCGACGTGCGCGACCAGATCGTGGCGCTCAGCATCGCTGCTGCCAACCGCCTGATCGGCGCCAGCCTAGATGAGAAGCGCCAGAAAGAAGTGGTGAAGGACTTTTTCGCTGCTGTCCCGCCTCAGGCGCGCGGCCTGGGCGGCAGGCTAGAGGTAGTCACGGCGGTTCCGCTTACGGCTGCCGAGCAGAAGAAGTTCGCTGCTGAGCTGGGCACCGATCAGATCACCTTCACCACCGATCCGCGCATCCTGGGCGGCGTGATCGTGCGTGGCGCAGGTCAGCAGGTCGATGCCAGCTTTGCTCACCAGCTCGCCGAGTTGCGCTCGTCCCTATCTTAGATGTCTTATCAAAACTTCGGGCTTGGCCGAAGCTCCTTTCGGTTAGGCATCTGGGTATCAGGCTGCTATCGGCTCACTGCGAACCGGCTTCACCCCTAGCCAGAGGTATGGTGGGCCTCCGGCGTGTTATTGATCTTATCCACAGGCGCCCCTTGGCTCGACCGAGGGGTTTGTGGCTTGTTGCCTCCAAGATCGCCCCGTGATTCCCCCTCCTTACCGATGCCCTGTCCGATCCGACCACTTTCGCTTATACTTGAGGCGAGTTCTCGCTGTGCAGTCGGGCCAATACCTGAGGAGGGCCATACATGGGGCTATTATCCATGCCTGCCACAGCGATGGCGGGTATTGCTTTCTATATGGGGTTCTACCATCTTCTGGTCTTTATTCGCCGGCGAACCCTCCGAAACAGTCTGATGTTGGCGCTATTAAGTTTTTCGATAGGGATGTACTGTGTCTTCTGCGCGGGTCTGTACAGCGCCAACTCGGTGGCCGACGGAGTCCGCTGGCAGCGTTTGCAGGTCATTGCCCTGGCTGGTGTGAGCGCTGCCGCCCTGTGGTTTATTGCTGAGTACACCTCCTTCCGGCCCGCAGCGATCTTGTACCCTCTGACGATCTACTTTGCCCTGGCAGCCCTGGCGCAGCTCGTCTTTCCCGGTCCTTTGACGTGGATTGTGGACCCGCCCTCCATCAAACAGATCGTCCTTCCCTGGGGCCTTCACTTTACTTACTACGAAGCCACGCCTGGCCTACTGACTAACCTCCAGAGCGTGGTGGGGATGGCGACAGCGATCTACATTGTCGTGTGTGTGGTTCGGTTCTATCGACTTGGCGGCCACGGCGCCCGATCATTGCTGCTGGCCTTCGGCATGCTGACGCTTTCTGCATTCAACGACACAGCCGTCAGCAGCGGGCTTTACCGGTTCATCTACACCATCGAATACGGCTATCTGTTTGTAGTTGTCGTGATGACCGATGCTTTGTCTAGAGATGTGCTTGAAGCGGTTATGGTGAAAGAGGCGCTGCGGCAGCGCCAGCGTGAGCTTGAGAGCCTGCTAGAAATCAGCAGCGATCTGCTTAGTGAGCTTGACCTCAGCCAGCTTCTTAAGTTGATTGCCCAACATGCGGTGGTGCTGCTGGCAGCCGACGAGGCGGTGATCTTCAGACTGGAGGACGACGGCAGCACACTGCGCCCGATCCTGGTCCATGCCAGCTATGCTGAACCTATGCTGGCCTTCTCTATCCAGGTGGGGCAGGGGATCACAGGCGCTGCCGTTGCTGAGAGGCGTCCCATCCTGGCCAACTATGCCCTTCAGGACCCGCGCGCTGTCACGGTGCCCGGCACGCCCCTAGATGAGAATGAGCATGTCATGGCCGTTCCGTTGATTTTTCGGGATCGGATCATCGGGGCTATGCTGGTCAATCGCATCTCACGCGAGCCATTTGTGCCTGAGAACCTCGATTTGTTTGTGGGCATTGCCCAACAGGCTGGGATCGCGATTATGAATGCTCGCCTATACGAGGAGTCTCAGCGCCATGCCGCTGAGCTTGCCCGCCGTGTGGCCGAGCGTACTGCCGAGCTACAAGAGGCCAACAGTCACCTGGAGGCGCTCAGCCGGGTGAAGGATGACTTCGTCGCCAACGTCTCCCACGAGTTGCGCACGCCGGTAGCTAACATCAAACTGTATCTGCATCTGCTCTCCCTCCGCCCCGAAAAAGCCGAGCTTTATGTGCAGACCATCCATCGGGAGACTCTACGGTTGGAGCACCTGGTGGAGAGCCTGCTCACCCTATCGCGGCTGGATCGAGGGATGGAGAATCCACATCTTGAGATGGCCGATCTGAACGAATTGATCGGGGCTTTGGTGGCCGATCGCGAGCCATTGGCCGCTGACCACGGTCTCGTCCTGACGTTTGGACCGGCTTCGGCGTTGCCTCACGTTCAGGTTGATCCTATGCTGATCGGCCAGGTGGTCAGCATCCTGCTCACCAATGCCTTCGATTACACTCCACAAGGTGGCCGTGTAGTGGTGGAAACCGTGGCCCGCGAGAGCACTGATGGCCGGTGGGTGGGTGTGCGTGTCTCCGACACCGGTCCTGGCATCAAGCCTGCTGAGGCTGAGCACATCTTTGAGCGCTTTTATCGTGGCGAGGCAGGCCGGGCTTCTGGCAAGCCCGGGACGGGTCTAGGGCTTTCCATAGCTACTGAGATCGTCCGTCTCCACCAGGGCCTGATCGAGGTTGCCAGCGAAGGAGTGGTAGGCCAGGGCGCGACCTTCACGGTGTGGCTTCCCGCTGCATAAGATCAATCTGGACACACCTGCCCTGACGGGGTAACCTATCACCCTGCGATATATTCAGCCTGTACAGGTTAGGTTAGAAAGATGATTCGGAGCAGCAGAGGATCGCAGCCTGTCGCACCTCTGCCGGGATGTACAGCCCTATGAAACTATCCAACCTGCTCTCAGCCGTCCCCAACGTCGTCATTGCTCCGGCAGATGATGTGCCCATCACTGCCCCTGTCGTTGAGGACAGCCGCGCTGTCCAAGCGGGCGGCGTCTTTGTGGCCCGTGCCGGGCAGTCCGTCGATGGCCATCGTTATATTGCCTCGGCGGTCGAGCGTGGCGCGGCGGCAGTCGTCGGTGAGCGTCCTCCCGATCAGGTGGCCTGCTCCGTTCCCTACGTCCAGGTCGCCGATAGCGGGCTTGCCCTGGCTTACCTTGCAGCGGCCTATTACGGTTTCCCGTCGCGTCGCCTGGTGATGATCGGCGTTACTGGCACGGATGGTAAGACCACGACCACCAACCTGATCCACAGCATCCTCAAGACGGCTGGCATCGCCGTCGGCATGATCAGCACCATCAACGCAGTGCTGGGAGACGAAGAACTCGACACCGGCCTTCATGTCACCACGCCCACTGCGCCGGAAGTTCAGGCTTACCTGGCGCGGATGGTCGAAGCGGGGCTGACTCACTGCGTTCTGGAGGCGACCTCGCACGGCCTGGCCCAGCACCGCGTCGCTGCCTGCGATTTTGATGTGGCCGTGGTGACCAATATCCAACACGAGCACCTGGACTTCCACGGTTCGTGGGAAGCCTACCGCGATGCCAAGGCGAGGCTGTTTCGCCACCTGTCCGACGGGATGCGTAAGCCCGATGTGCCCAAGGTCGCTGTGGTCAACCGCGACGACGCTTCCAGCGCCGACTACCTGTTGGCCATCCCCGCAGACCGTCACCTGACATATGGCATGGCTCCCACGCAGGCCAGTGTCGTTGCCAGTGACATCGTCTACGGGTCTGCCTGCACGCGCTTTTCCATCCATCTGCCGGGCGGTGCGATGCTCGATCTGAACACTTTACTGGTGGGTTCGTTCAACGTCAGCAACATCCTTGCGGCTGTATCTGCTGCCCTTGGCCTGAACATCGACCCGACAGCCATCCGCTCCGGCGTTGAAGCAGTCAAGGCCGTGCCGGGCCGCCTCGAACGCATTGACGAGGGTCAGGGCTTTCTGGCTGTGGTCGATTTCGCCCACACACCGAATGCCCTGCGTCAGGCGCTCCAGGCTGCCCGTCTGATGATCCCGCCCACGGGCCGGGTGATCGTTGTGTTTGGCAGTGCGGGCCTGCGCGATCCTCAGAAGCGCGCCATGATGGGCCGTATCGCTGCTGAGCTGGCCGATCTGACTGTGATCACTGCTGAGGATCCACGCACTGAGTCGCTCGACGACATCCTGGCGGCCAGCGCTCAGGCTGCGGCGGAAGCGGGCGGCGTCGAGGGGCGCACCTTCTGGCGCATCCCCGACCGAGGCGAAGCGATCTACTTTGCCACGCGGCTGGCCCGCCCTGGAGATGTGGTGATGGCATGCGGCAAGGGTCACGAGCAAAGCATGTGCTTTGGTACGGTTGAATACCCGTGGGACGATCGCCAGGCCATGCGTGTTGCGCTGCGCGGATCGCCCCTTCGCACTCTGCCTACCGCGTCAAAAAGCGAACCGGGCCGGTGATAGCCCACCGGCCCGGTTCGCATGACTGCTACTACGAAGCCCCCGAACTTAAACGGATCGTCCCCTAGAACCCGATGAAGATCGATGCCAGGGCGATCAGGACGAGGATGAAGAGCATCAGAGAGGCTGCCCCGGCGATCAGTCCGCTGTCGTCAATACGATCCACCTGGTTAACTGTTTCTTTGCTGCTCATCTAGCTTCACCTTGTGACCACTGAACCTGTATCCGTCATTCCATTAACATGCGATCCACGCGGCCTGGAGTTTGGAGTAGGCGACGATCCTACTTTGCATTGTATGGCATTCGTCTCTCCCAACAATGGGGATTTACCCCCATATGACTCGTGTGTCTCGCTGCTTATAGTTACGATCTTGCGGCCCCAAAAGTTCCACGTCTGGCACGCAAGACGGAAGGCCGCGAAGGGGGCGATCCTGGCGGCGCAGCATCCTGTCGTTTGCAGCACTCAGAGGGGCACGGTATACTCTGCCCGTTCGTCAGAAACCGACCGGCGGGCCATCTCCTGTCCGCCCGGCGACTGATTGAGGAGAGCGCATGGCACTGAGCAAAGAAGAGAAACAAGCCATCCTGCAAGAGTATGCCACGCACGAGGGCGATACTGGCTCGGCCCAGGTGCAGATCGCAATGATGACGAAGCGCATCAACCGTCTGATCGAGCATCTGCAAATCCACAAGCACGACCAGCATACTCGCCGGGGCCTGCAGCAACTGGTAGGTCGGCGGCGCAGGCTGCTAGCCTACCTGCGCAACACCCAGCCAGAGGAGTACAAAGCGCTGATCCGGCGTCTGGGGCTGCGGCGATAGGTCAAAACACCTCTCATCCCCGCGCCATCAGGATGCCGTTTAAAGCAGCGCGGGATGCATCCATCAGCCTGGCACTCGGGGGCGCAGGGGATCGCTGCGCCCCGCTGCTTGTTTTTTCGATGAGTCCGGGTAGACTCACGCTGGTGCACAGCGCCAGTGTATGACATGATCAAGCGGAAGGCCCGAAGGGACAGGAATTGGAAAGCGTCATCAAGTGAGGAAAAGCCACAAAGACTTGATGCCGATTTCCAGTCCCTGACCTTCGGGCAATGACAGACGCTGCACGGAGGAAAAGGACAATATGAGTGAGAGACGACAATACATGGTCAGAGTGGGCGATCGCGAGATCGTCGTGGAGACCGGCAAAATGGCTCCGCAAGCCGGAGGCGCGGCAACGGTGCGCGAGGGCGACACGATGCTGCTGGCGACGGCTACGATGGCTCCCTGGCCACGGGAAGGGACGGACTTCTTCCCCCTGAGTGTGGACTTGGAAGAGCGGTTGTACGCGGCAGGGCGCATTCCGGGGAGCTGGTTCCGGCGCGAGGGACGTCCGCCGGTGCCGGCCATCCTGACTGCCCGCATGGCTGACCGCCCGCTGCGGCCCCTGTTCCCCAAAGACCTGCGCAACGATGTGCAGGTGATCCTGCTGCCGTTGTCGCACGACCAGGAGCATCAGCACGACATCCTGGCAATTGTGGCAGCCAGCGCCGCATTGCACATCTCGGACATCCCGTGGGAGGGTCCGATAGGCGCGGTGCGTGTAGGGATGATCGAGGGGCAGTTTGTGATCAACCCGACCTACGCCCAGATGGCTGAGTCGCGGCTGGACTTGCGCATGGCAGGCACCAGGGATGCAATCATCATGGTTGAATGTCAAGCGAGTGAGGTGGATGAGGCGACCATGGTGGAAGCGCTGAAGTTCGGGCACGCGGCGATGCAGCCCCTGATCGAGCTTCAGGACCGCATGCGGGCCGAGATCGGCAAGGAGAAGCGGGCTTACGAAGTGGCCACCGTCGACCAATCGTTGCGGCAATCGGTGTCTGACCGGGTGAGGCAGCGGATCGATCAAATCTTGAGCGAGTACTACGACCGTGACGACCGCAACGCTGAAATCGAGGACCTGCGCGAGCAGGTGGTGACCGAGTACAGCAGCCCAGAGCAGGAGGCCTTAGCTGAGACGCTCTCCCAGGTGCGGGAAGTGATCAGCGATGTGGTCAAGGAGCAGGTGCGGCGTCGCATCCTGTACGAGGGAATCCGCCCGGACGGACGCGATATGAGGACGATTCGTCCTCTCTCAGCCGAGGTGGGGATCATCCCCCGCACCCATGGATCAGGGCTGTTTCAACGTGGCGAGACTCAGGTGCTAAGCGTGGCCACGCTGGGCACGCTGGGCGATGCTCAGGAGATGGATGGGCTAGAGCCTGCCGAAGCACGCCGCTACATGCATCACTATAACTTCCCCCCCTACTCAACGGGTGAGGTGTGGCCGCTGCGTGGGCCGAAACGCCGTGAGATTGGACACGGGGCTTTGGCCGAAAACGCGCTGTTGGCAGTGCTGCCTGATGCGGATGCCTTTCCCTACACGATCCGCGTGGTGAGCGAGGTGATGAGTTCCAACGGTTCAACCTCGATGGCGTCGGTGTGCGGGAGCACTCTGGCGCTGATGGACGCCGGGGTGCCAATCAAAAGGCCGGTGGCCGGGATTGCAATGGGCTTGGTGACGGATGGGCAGAGATACGCCATCCTGACTGACATCCAGGGGATGGAAGACCATCTGGGAGACATGGATTTCAAAGTGGCGGGGACGGCGGAAGGCATCACAGCCCTGCAGATGGACATCAAGATCAAGGGGCTGAGCTACGAGATCATGACCGAGGCGCTGGAGCAGGCTCGTGAGGCGCGCTTGCAGGTGTTGGACGTGATCACGCAGGTCATCCCTGCGCCGAGGGCTGAGCTAAGCCCATTTGCGCCACGCATGACGATCATCAAGATCAACCCAGAGAAAATCCGCACGGTGATCGGCAAGGGCGGCGAGACGGTGCGGGCCATCCAGTCTGAGACTGGCGCCGAGATTCACATTGAGGAGGACGGCACCATCTACATTGCATCGCTGAGTGCAGAGGGCGCAGAAGAAGCGCGGGCGCGGATCGAGGCGCTGACCGAGTCGCCGGAGATCGGGCGCATCTATACCGGCAAGGTGGTGCGCGTGGAGACCTTCGGGCTGTTTGTGGAGATTCTGCCAGGTGTCGATGGGATGGTGCATGTTAGCCAACTTGATACGTACCGGGTAGAGAAACCGAGCGACCTGTATCAGGTTGGTGACGAGATCATGGTGATGGTGACGGGCATCGACCCAGAGGGCAAGATCCGGTTGAGTCGTCAGGCTGTGCTGGAGGGCTGGTCAGTAGAAGAGGCGCAGGAGCGCGACCGGGCACGCAGCGGCAACCGGGGCGGTCGCAGCAGAGGGAGAGGCAACGACCGCAGTGGTCGCGAGGGGGACCGAGGCCGAGGCGGCAGCCGAGGGGGCGACCGACGCCGCGACCGCCATGAGTAAAATGGCCTACTAGGTGAGGATCGGAAAGAGCGCGGCAGAATGGCCGCGCTCTTTCTCCAAAGAGCCTACCTGAGCCATCCTGGAACGGAGTCGTCAGGACATAGCCCGGGACCTGGCAACAGTTGATGGATGCTGACGATGAAGACCTTGACGGAGGTGCTCAGCAGATTCGCGGCCAAGGATGTGATCGCGCTGGCGATCGGTGTGGTGTTGGGCATCAGCCTGATCCTTTTTATCCGATCGCGGCAAATGTGGTCAAGTCGTCGGGCGTTTGGGTACGACGTGTACACAGCCATCACGCTGCGGCAGCGGTTGGGGCGATGGGCAGCACTGGGGCTGGTGGCGCTGCTGATTCTGATCGGAGTGTATGGGTGGTGGGCTGTGAGCCGCCCGGCTGGTCTCTCTGGTGTCGAGAGCATGGCCACAATCGAAGGCAGCGACAGGCTCCCGGAGGTGCGGATCGTGATCCCAGAGCTGGCGGTGGAGACGACGATGATCGAGGCGCCGTTCGTAGCGCAGCAGTGGGACATCTCCCGGCTGCGGGGCGAAGTAGCCCACCTGGCCGGGACAGCATACCCCGGCGACCCAGGCAACAGCGTGCTGGCGGGTCACATCACGATACCAGGAGCCGGGTGGGGGCCGTTCAGGGAGCTGGACACGCTCAAAGAGGGCGATCGTATTTTCATCGAGCGGGGGGATGAAACGTTTGTCTACGAGGTGACGACGGTGATGGTCGTCGAGCCGACAGATGTGCAGGTGGCATTCCCCACCCAGGACAATCGACTGACGCTGATCACCTGCACGGGCTGGAGCGACATTGTGCAGGACTATACGCAGCGGGTGGTCGTCGTGGCGCAGCGGGTAGAGTGAAGGGCCACGCGCCTTGCCCTGAGGCGACTGCTCCATTGTCCTACTTGTGTGGTGGTATACGTTTGGCTAGAATCGCGCAAGAAATGACTACCGTGGAGGGGAAGCTGGCTGCCATGCAAGTAGGAAGCACATCCACTGCCCAGCAACAGACACAGCGCCCACGTTGGGACTCGACGACCAAGATCGTCGTGGCTGTCCTGTTGATCGTGCTGGCCGGGCTGGCATTCTACTTGTTCCGCGTCGTCTTTATCCCACTGGTCATCGGCCTGATCTTCGCCTATATTCTGACGCCAGTGGTGCGATTCATCTCCCGCAAGTTGCGCATCCCCCATGGGCTGGCCACTGGACTGGTTTACCTCGTGGGGCTGGCGGTAGTGTCCCCGGCAATCGGGTCACTGGTGCCGTGGGTGATTGGGCGGGTGCAGTACTTGCAGGGTGAACTTGGCAACTTTGTCATCTATCTGGATGAGATCAGCAGCCAGACTGTGCAGATCATGGGCTTCGAGCTGGTAGTAGGTGACATCACCGCCGAAGCCCGCGACGCGCTGCGCGAGCTGGTACGGTCGGCGGCAGGCACGTCCATCGAGCTGGTGTTCAGGTCTGCCGAGACGTTGCTGATGGTCATCTTCACGTTCCTGATCGCGTTCTATCTGACGAGCGACGCTGATCGGTTTACCACGGCGCTCAAAGGGTTGATTCCGCCCAATTACAAAGAAGACGTTGAGCGCCTGATGGCCGAGATCGATGCCATCTGGTCGGCCTTTTTGCGCGGGCAGGTGATGCTGTCGGTGGTGGTGGCGGTCCTGCTGACGGGGATCTCCGGTCTGATCGGGCTGCCGCAGCCGATTCTGATGGGTGTGCTGGGTGGGTTGCTGGAATTCCTGCCCAGTGTGGGACACGCGATCTGGCTGATCACAGCGTCGATCCTGGCGCTGGTGGAAGGCTCAACGACGCTGCCCGTGTCGCATTTCGTGTTTCTGCTGGTAGTGATCGGTGCACACACGCTGTACACCCAGATTGACCTCAACTTCCTGATCCCGCGCATCATTGGGCGGCAGGTTCACCTGCATCCGATGGTGGTGATCCTGGGGATCATCATCGGAGCGCAGGTGGGAGGGGTATTGGGCATCGCGCTGGCCGCCCCGACTATTGCCTCGCTGCGGGTGATCGGGCGGTACATATACGCGCTGTTGTTTGATCTGGAGCCTTTTCCGATGGTTGGCGCACCCTCAGCGCCGGTTCCGGTACGTGAGCAACAGGCTGCCGAGATGGCCGCGGCGCGAACTTCTTCATCCATTCCGAAGGCTGGCGAGGCCATCGGTAAGATCAGAGAGCGGACCGAGCGAGTGCTGGTGCGGCGCAGACGCCGTAGGAACCAGATCAACACCCCTCAGGAGTGAAGAAGCCACTCTACCTCCTTCTGGTGTGAGGCAGCCCGTGCTGCTGTCCCCTTGGGGGAGAGCGCTCGACCGGCAATTGGACAGAGGGTGGGGGTAGAGCCAGCCTCTGGGCGACAGGAGCGATCGATCCCTATGGACGAGCAATCAGGTGCAATGCCCGAACTCAGTTTCAGACGGGGAACAGTTGAGGACTGGTCGGGAGTCGCGCCCATTGTGGCAGAAACGTGGGCGGAGGGCGACTACATCGATCAGGCAGTGTGGGAAGCATGGGCCAGTGACGCACAGGGGTACCTGGCTGTAGCCTTGCACGGGGGGCAGATCGTTGCAACTGGCAAGCTAACTCACCTGGGACCGGCGGAATGGTGGGCAGAGGGCCTGCGCGTCGATCCCGCGCTGCGCCGCCGGGGCATCGGGCAGGCGATCACCGAGCATCTGATCGAATGGTTCCGGGCATATGGCGAAGGCTTTCTGCGGCTGGCGACAAGCAGCACTAACGAAGCTGCACACCGGATCGCCGCGCGGCACGGATTCCGGCACACGATCAGTTACACATTGGCCGAGGCTCCGGCGCAGCCGACGGACTTCCGCAACTTTAAGCTGCTCCAGCCATCCAACCTGGAGATGGTTCATGCCTACCTGCGGCGCTCACCGATGTATCGCATCAACCATTTCGCCGAGCACGGCTGGCAGATGACCTACCTGACGCGCGATCGGATCGCTGAGTACCTGGCCCGGCCTGATGTTCAGATCGCAGGTTGGCGGCAGTTTGATCAGCTGTATGGTCTGGCGATTATTTTCCTGGACGAGTCGGAGAGGTACCGCAGCAGCGAGGCGCTGTACCTGGGTTACGTGGACGCTCCCGATGACACGACGCTGCGGGCGATGCTCAGCGGGCTGCAAGGGTTGGCCGCCAAACGAGGTCGTCAGAAGATCGCCTGGAAGATGCCAGTGGGAATGGGGCTGGAGCGGGCGGTCGGCGCGGTAGGGCTGGAGCGCGTGTGGGATTGGGATATCTGGTTGTTTGAGAGACCGCTGAGGGTGTGATGGCGGCTCCCAGCGACCCAGGAGGCCGGATAAATCATGACAGACAACGACGACCCAAATGATGCATACGACCTGGCCGTGCTAGCCGAGACCGAGCACTACGCGGTGTTAGCGGGTGAGGACATGGACGGCGAGATGGTGTACAACGTCGAGCTGGGGACGGTGACGCTGCATCTGTTCCAGGAAGAGTGGGACGAGCTGGTCGACCTGATCAGGGAAGCGGCACGCCACGAGTAGGGTTGCCAGACCCTCAGAAGATCCCAGATTGGATGTCTGTGTAGCCGTGTGAGACAAGCAAATGGCGGAGAGGGTGGGACACCTGTCACGCTTTGACAGGATGTTTGCCACTGGCCCGGCATGTCAAAGATCAACTATCCTCAGAGAAAATCACAAGCCAGTCTACGCTGTAGAGGCCGGTGGCGGGACCGGGATAGTCTGTCTCATGCTCATTGCCGGGCTGTGGCTCCAGTAATGGGGCCGGCATACGCTTATTACTCACACAGATGCCAACTGCACATTGGCCGGTATGGCTCCTCATGCCGACAGTTTGCTGCTCGGCCAGAGCGATCGGTTCTCCCGGTCTGACCCTGTTTCACCACAAGGAGATACACTTCTATGAGTGTCACGGAAAAGCCGAAGGCGAAGGTCTCCGAAAAGCCGAGGGTGACGCCGGAGGAACTGTTGGCCAAGGCCAAAAAGCCAGCTGCCGACGCCATGCGCCTACATCCTTTCTATCGGGGTAAGATTCAGACAGCACTGCGTGCCCGTGTGGACAGTTTTGAGGATTTTGCCATCTGGTATACGCCCGGTGTGGCGGCCCCCTGCCGCGCCATCGCTGAGGCCCCCGATCTGGTCTATGAGCACACCAACAAGTGGAACACGGTGGCAGTGATCTCAGACGGCACACGGGTGTTGGGGCTGGGGGACATTGGGCCGAAGGCTGGGCTGCCAGTGATGGAGGGCAAGGCGCTGCTTTTTAAGTACCTGGGCGGAGTAGACGCCGTGCCGATCATGCTGGATACCAAAGACCCAGACCGGATCATCGACACAGTGCTGATGCTCCAGCCAGGGTTTGGCGGAGTCAACCTGGAGGACATTGCCCAGCCAAAGTGCTTCCGCATTCTGGACACGTTGCGCGAAAAGGCTGAAATCCCAATCTGGCATGATGACCAGCAAGGAACCGCCGCGGTGTGCCTGGCCGCAATCATCAATGCGTTGAAAGTGGTTGGGAAGAAGGTGGAGGACGCACGGCTGTGCTTTATAGGAGCAGGGGCGGCGGGGATCGCGTGCGCCCGGCTGGCATTCGCCTACGGGTTCGACCCATCAGGGTGCATCATGGTGGATGTTGACGGCATCCTGGGCAAACACCGCGATGACTTCTATCTGCGACGGGCCGAGTTCACCCAACAGTGGCGCATGTGCCAGATCACCAACCGGGAGGAGAAGCAAGGCCACATCCCCGAGGCCATGGTGGGAATGGACGTGGTGATCGCGTTGTCCAAGCCAGGGCCAGGGACGATCAAGCCAGAATGGGTGAAGACGATGGCCAGGGACGCCATCCTGCTGGCCATGGCTAATCCCATTCCTGAGATCTGGCCGTGGGAGGCCAAAGAGGCGGGCGCTGCCGTAGTGGCTACAGGGCGCAGCGACTTTCCAAACCAGGTCAACAACTCGCTGGTCTTCCCGGCGATCTTCCGGGGCACGTTGGATGTACGTGCACGGACGATCACAGACGAGATGGCGATTGCTTCATCCCTGGCGATAGCCCAGATGGCGGAAGAGAAGGGGCTGAGCACGGAGTATATCCTGCCCACGATGGACGAGTGGGAGGTATTCCCCCGCCAGGCGGCAGCGGTGGCCGTTAAAGCCTGTGAGCAGGGGATCGCGCGATTCCAGACGACCTATGAAGAGGAATTCGAGCGCGCCACGGCAATCATCAAGAGTGCACGCGACATGACTGCATTCCTACAGCGCGAGGGATTTGTGCCTGAGCGCCCCGCAGACGAAGAGCCGAAATGAAGAGAGGAGTGAGCTGACTATGCTCGACCTGATCGTGCTGGGCGGCGGCCCTGCCGGCCTGACCGCCACAATGTACGCCATCCAGAAGCGCCTGGATGTGCTCCTCGTCACGCGGGACCTAGGCGGCAAGACCAACTATCACCTGCAATTGCCGTTTGTCGAGCGACATATGGTGATCAATGGAGATGAGGTGATCAGCCGCTTCACCCGCGAGATCGAGTATCTGGATTTCGTGCGTAGAATGGACAATGCCGAGAGCGTCGAGAGGATCGATGGCGGCTACCGAGTCAAGCTGTCCAGTGGGGAAGCGCTGGAGACGCGGGCGCTGATCGTGGCCACGGGGGCCAAAGCGCAACTGTTGAACGTGCCGGGTGAGCGCGAATTCATGATGCGCGGACTGTGCTACAGTGCAATCAGCTATGCGCAGCTCTTCATCGATCGGATAGCAGTGGTGATTGGGTGCGGGGAGCTGGCACTGCGGGCTGTGGCCGAGCTTGGGCAAGTTGCGAAGAAGGTCACGCTGGTGGCCAAAGAATGTAAGGTGCTCGACACGCCGCTGGGCAAGCGAGTCCAGACCTTGCCGCACGCCGAGGTGCTGCTGGGATACGACGTGAAGGAGGTGCGCGGCGACATATACGCACGCAGCATCGTCGTCTCCGGCGGAGATGCAGACCGTGAGATCGCGATGGATGCGATCTTTGTGGAGCTGGACCTGATCCCGCGTTCGCAGATCGTGGCCCACCTGGTGGAGCTAGACGAGAAGGGGCGGATCAAGGTGAACGCCCGGAACGAGACCAGTGCGCCAGGCATTTATGCGGCGGGCGACGTGACAGATAGCTATGCTGAGCAGGTGCTGATCGCCATTGGCGAGGGGGCGAAAGCCGCACTGAGCGCCTACGAATATCTGCTGAAGCTGGGGCACAAGTAGAAGCGGTGGAAAATGGGCAGGGCGACCTCTTGGGTAGGTCGTCCCTGCATCACCGTTTTTGACAGTCAGACGCGGAGGCCGGCGATCAGGGTGTGGATATGCATTATAATAAGCTGTGAACCTGTGAGTAAATTGAACGTTCAGATGCCGCCGCCCATCCGGCGCGACAGCACACCATGCTTGATGGGGAGTAGACTCGCCATGAGCGCAACGACCACGCTAGCCATTGCAACCTTTCGCCATATTGTGACCCTCAAAGATGGGGTACGTGTCCTGTTCCGACCAGTGACAGCAGACGACTACGACGGGCTATGTAACCTGTTCCTTCCAGTCAGTCCGGAGGATCGGGAAGCGATGCGCAAGGAAGTCACGCCGGAGGTTATCCGGGGCTGGATCGACTCCCTGGATTACGCCCGCGTGCTGCCCATTGTGGCCGAGGTGCGACACGAGATCGTCGGTGAGGGCACGCTGCGCTACGGTCAGGGGCCGTATCGGCACTCCGCAGAAGTGCGCATCTTCCTGGCAAAGGCGTGGCGTCGGTGTGGAGTTGGAACATACCTGCTCCAGACGCTGGTTGACCTGGCGCGGCGGCAAGGGTTGCATCACCTGACAGCGGAGATTCTGGCAACCAACACCAGCGCGATCAAGGCATTCAGTGAACTGGGGTTCAAGACCAAAGCTATGCTGGAAGACTACTTCATGCTTCCCGATGGCCGGACGATGGACGTGGTGCTGATGATCAATACGCTGATCAGCCACAGCCATGAGTTTTAGGGGGCGGACAGCCAGCCTGTTCACGAGACCGCGTGCCGCCAGACTTTTGCTCTACTTCAGGTAGAGGCGATCAAGATGCGGCCCCAGCCGGGGTAGAGAAGCTCGATGTCAAGCTGACCGCTGCGCGTGGTGACGGAAGTCTGGGGGTCCAGCGCGTCGCGGAAGGTGATGCCATTTAGCACGCCCTCCTGCCCGACAGGCAGTGTGAGGGCGGTTTCTTTTTCACCGCTGTTGAGCGCCACGACGACCACCTCGCGAGTGTGTCGACGCATAAAGCTGAAAAGCGTATCTTTGGCGTGCAGAGTCGCATAGCTGCCATAGATCAGCGAGGGGTGCGAACGGCGGATCGACACCAGACGGGCTATCTCACGATACAGATGGTGCTGCGTGTCAGGCCAGGCAGCCTCAGGAGCAGGCATGGGCTGCCGAAGTGTGGCATCGCCATCCTCCTTGCGCCCGGTCATTCCCACCTCGTCGCCGTAGTAAAGACAGGGAATGCCCGGCGCGGTGAGGAGGAAGATCAACGCGAGGTAAACGTCGCGCGGATTTTTAAGCTGTGAGAGAATGCGCGTCACATCGTGGTTGCCCAGGAAATTGAATAGGGCCAAGTCGCGATACAGGCCGAATTCCGGGTGGATGGCCCGCTCCATCACTGCCTGCAGCTCCCAATAGTTGGCGTCGTTAAGTGAGCGCCAGATCGAGGTGTAAAGTTGGTAGTTGATGGCAGCATCAAGCAGGTCAGGAGCTACATAGGCGCGGTAATCGCCGTGGATCAGTTCGCCAAGCAAGAAACTGTCGGGGTTGATCTGTTTGCAGATGCGGCGAAACTCCCACCAAAAGTCAGGACTGATAGCATAGGCCACATCCAGCCGCCAACCATCCACTCCTATGTCGCCCAGCCACATCTGGCACACCTGGAAGATGTAGTTGCGCACCTCACGGTTGTCCAGGTTCAGGCGTGGCAGGCTCTGATGACCCTCCCAGCATTCATAGGCGAAACCGTCGCCGTAACGGCTGTCGCTGCCCCAGTTGATGAGGTACCAGCCTGCATAACGCGAGTCGCGGCCCTTCTCGCGGATGTCACGGAAGGCAAAGAAATCACGGCTGGTGTGGTGGAACACGCCATCCACGATGATGCGCAGGCCCCGGGCGTGCAGTTCGTCAACGAGTTGCTTGAACAGGGTGATGTCCCCCAAGCGACGGTCAACGGTGAAGTAGTCGATGGTGTCATAGCCGTGGGAGCCACTCTCAAACAGTGGACCGAAGTAGATGGCCGTTACGCCCAAGCCAGCGATGTGATCAAACCAGCGACGCAGGTCGGCCAGTCGGGGAACGACCTGGCCCTGTCGGTCATTGCGTCGGGGGGCACCCAGGAAGCCGAGAGGGTAGATGTGATAAAAGACGGCTTCACGCGCCCAGAGAGGAACCCAATCGGCGGGCTGTTGAGGAATTCGCACGGCAAGCCTCTCTGCACCGATGGTTGGGGCGCACAACGGGGTCGTGCGCCCCAACCTTGAAAAGCAGCCGATCAACGCATGGCGCTGGCGAGCGTAGAGCAAGCCGGGCAGGAACCATCAGGGCGGAGGATGGCATAGCCCGCCTGCGGATCGTCCGGCTGCCACACGTCGAAGTCCACATTGAAGATAATGGCAAGCCGGACACGGCCACTGGACCGCAGCAACTGGACGGCGCGGCCCAGCCACTGGGCGTGCTCGGCCAGGCTATTGCCGCTTGCCCAGGCAAAATTGCCGGGCAACACGCCATACCCTTCGGGAGTCAGATAGCCCAGCTCAGTGTAGCACAGCTTGGTGCTGGGGAAGGTACCCCCATACAGGTTGAAGGTGGGGCCAAAGTACCACGAATAGTGTCCCCTGCCGTCGTCACCGGGGTGACCAGTGGTTGCATCGGGCGAGGTAGCGCCCGCGTTGTGGTGCACCCCTAGGCAGTCCATGTAGCTGGCCGCGCCGGCGTCGCGCATACCTGCCAGGTAGCGGTCGTCGGACCAGATGTCGTTGCCCATGTTGACCCCCGTGGGGGCCAGCGCTCCTGCAATCACGATAGTGCTGGGCCGGACGGCCTTGATCTCGCGGTAGGCCGGGGCCAGCATATTGTTGACGTAGCTGGCCGGGCTGACCTGGCCAGACGGCCACTCGCGGTTGAGGTTCATCTCGTTCCAGACCTCAATGGCATCAGCTCCGAGGAGAGCTACCCCTTTGAGGAACAAGACATACGAGCCAAAGTCGATCGATGAGGGGTAAGCTGGGCCGGGCGAGCTGATCAGCACCTTAAAGCCAGCAGCATGGGCGCGGTTGATGCGCTCAGCCACGATAGAGGGATCCATACCCGGCTGCCACTTTTGCTGAAACTTAACCCACACCATCCCGGCAGAGCGCATGAGGTCGGGGTGGGCGAAGGTATGGGTCTGACCACCTAACTCGAAACCACCACTTCCCGACGGCGGCGGTGCTGGCGGAGGCGGGGCAGGTGTGGGGGAAGACGGCGGCGTGGTAGGCTGCGACGGCGTGGTAGGCTGCGACGGGCTGCCTGCCTCGTTGGTCACAGGCACGCTGGCTAGATCGCCGCTGACGGTGCAGTACCACAGGGCAACCCAGCCGCGCGTGCCGTTGTAATCGATGAAGGCCCAGCTTGAGGTGGCGTTACGTCCCTGGACGCTGAGCGAAGCGCCGCGCGGGGCTACCCCCACCACGCGATACGATGTATTCGGCCCAGAGCGAATGTTCAGGTCGACAGTGGGAGTAGCCGTGACACCGCCACTGGGCGGCGAAGTCGGCGACTGGGTGGGCGGGGTAGACGGCGAGCTGGAACCACTGCCATCGGTCACAGGCACAGCAGACAGGTCTCCCCGGAGGGTGGTATACCAGCCGGCCACCCATCCGCGCGTCCCTTGATAGTCGATGTTAAGCCAGTCCCCCGCCGCGTTGCGCCCGATCACGGTCAGCAGTGTGCCAGTGGGGGCATAGGTGATCTGGCTGTAGGCTGTGCCGGGGCCGGATCGGACACGCAACGGTACGTTGGTCACTGCCGTGACTCCGGTTCCGGAGGACGGAGGGGATGAAGGCGGCGCACTGCTGCCCGCGCCACTGGCATCAACGACCGGGACGCTGGCCAGGTTGCCAGAGAAACGGCAGTACCAGGCCGAGATCCACCCACGAGTGCCCCGATACTCCACATAGACCCACGAGGCGGCGCTATCGCGGCCCAGCACTGGAACGGCCACGCCCGCCGAGACCACACCGATCTGGCGATATCCTGTGCCGGGGCCGGAGCGCAGTCGCAGATTCAGTGTGGGAGTGGCGGTGACGCTGCTCTGCGAGAGGTCCTCAGCGCGGGCTGTGGTGAATGGCAAGCTGAGGGCCACCGCGATCAGCGCCAGAAGCAGGATACGCCATAACCAGGCAGAATGTTGTTTTTCCATCTCGATAACCTCGCAATGATTTAAAAAGAGCCATGATATGCAGTGAAACACCCACGACATTCATAACTCATCCCGGCAGCCAGCGAGCCTATTCCCCGCGGCTATTGTAGCCTGACTGGAGCCGTATGACCAGTAAGGTCAGCCAAGTGGTAGGAAAACGTCAGGCAGCAAAGCCATGGGGCATGGCATCGTCTGGAGGGCCACTGACGCCACACAGGTCGGTCAAGACCTGTCACGGATGGCGGCCAGGATGGCCTGGACCTGTCCTGACATGTCCCCTGCCGTATCGACGATCAGGTGCTGATGTGTGATGCGCTCCATCCGAGCGGCAAGCTTACAGTATACGTCCCAATCAGCTTCCGACTCGCCGCGCAGACGGGGCTGCTGATGGCGAGCTGCCAGACGCGACCGGATCACGGATTCAGGAGCAGTGGTGAGAATGGTCAAGGGATGTGCACCGGCGTCGAGCGCCAGGTGACGCAGTTGATCGCGGCGCGACTCGCTCAGGTTCACGGCGTCGTAGACCACGTGACGGCGCTCGCGGAGCAGACGCCACAACAGCGCATCTATCACTTCGAACACGACCTGGTTCTCATCGGGGCCGTAAGTGGGCCGTTCAAACAGGATGGCGCGGACCGGATCACTGCCGACCAGCGTCAGTGGCCCGGCCTGGCTGAGCATTTGCGCCAGGTAGGTTTTGCCGCTGCCGGGCAGGCCCACCATAATGACCAACACTGCACGATCTGACGGCGACAGTGGCTCAGAGAGGGATAAGCCCTCGTAGACCTGCCGGACAAGCTGTGCAATGGGAGGCAAGCTCATCGGCACTTATTTGGACTCATGTTCAGGATGAGCAGCAAGGGCGCCGAGCCTGAACATCAAGGCTTGTGTTTGATTCGGCCAAACAATGCACCAAGGATACCCCCGACAGCAATCATTGGCGAGACGATCATGCAGATGACGCCGACGACGAAAGCGACCCGCGCACCAGTATGAATCTCGTTCACCAGGCCGATGCGGTCACCGCCGTAGAGACGGCGGGGCACCAGATCGCCAGAGACCCCTTTCTGGCCGACCACGGTGATCAGATCGCCGTTGAAAAAGCCGCGTGTACGGGTTGAACCATCAGCAAGCTGCTGGCCGTTGTAGTCGGCGGAAGATGGCCCGTGGCCAGGCACAATCACTTCGTGGAGATTGCCGCTGAAGGTCGCTGAAGTGGCGGAAACAGTGCGGATGGTACCACCGTGTATGGCGATGGTCAGCTCTGGCGCTAACGTCTTGACCGTCTCCCAATCGCCTGCCGGCCTGTCGTCCTCATCACTGCTGGAGGAAGTCTTGACATTCCAGACCTGCTGCTCGTAAGCCACAAAGCCCTCGGCGGTCAGAGGCTCGTTGCCCTGAAGAGTGCCCGTGACGGCGACCTCGGTGCCGGAAGCAGCCGCAGCGAACCCTGCTGCGTCAAGCTCTGGCAGGGCCTGGATCTGCCGCCACTCGATGGCCTGCTGAGGAGAGATGTAGAAGGCCAAGAATGCGCCCATCACGCAAAAACACAACGCCGCTGCCGCCGCCCCCACAACAGCGCCGATCCGCTCGCGGATACGGGGGAGAAGGTTCATGTGATCCCTCCAGTGGAACAGTTCATTGCTCATCACGCTGGTTGGGAGAGAAGTGTGAGCTACGATGACCATCCTAGCACTTCAGCGGGCGGCGCACAACCGCAGGGTTGTCGCAGAAAAAGCCGTCGCAGTGACGTGCGGCGGCTGTATGTCTTTGATGGGCGGCTTCAGGACAGGTGTGGGGACAGCTTGGCAAGCAGACGGTCCTTAGGCATATAGCCTGTGATACGTTCGACCACCTCACCGTTCTTAAACAGGATCAGGGTGGGAATGCCCATCACACCGAAAACTTGCATGGTATTGGGGTTCTCATCGGCATCGAGCTTGGCGACGCGAAGCTGACCCTCATATTCATCAGCCAATTCGTCCACGATGGGCGCGATCATCTTACAAGGTCCACACCACTCGGCCCAGAAATCTACCAGCACAGGTTGATCGGAGTCCAACACGTCGGACTCGAAAGTTTCGTCCGTCACGGGAAACGGTTTTGCCATGATACCTTCACTCCTTTAGTCAGTCTCTTTGCTGAAGTAGACGCCGCAGATGGCAAGTTTCTTACCGCAGGGTCCTGATCGTACCACATCCGGGTGCAAAGATCATCAAAAGCCCCCAGGGAATTGCGGTGGGTTGCCTTTGCTGCTGCTCAGGCAGGGTTGGCCGAATCGGGATCGGCGCCCAGCGCTCGGAGCAGAGCATGGGCAGCCTCGACCTGAGGCCCGGCGTGGCGCACCGCCAGGTAGGACAGCAAGTCGGCAATGGCTAGTTCCCTGTCTCCCTGTTCGGCGCGGATCACCGCCCGCCAGTAGTAGGCTGGGGTGTAGTCATAAAGCTCGATCAGGCTGTTCAGGCGGCCCACAGCAGCGTCGATGCTGCCGCGCCGATATTCGATCAGGGCATAGCCCAAGAGCAACGGTGGGGGTTGGCCGTAGTGGATCACCTGTGTGGCCAGATAGGCAAAGGCTGCCTGGGGATCGGCCCGGGCCAGAGCATCGGCGGCGGCAGACATGGCCTCGTAGGCTTGATTGGCGCCCACAGCGCCCGCCTCGACTCCCAGCTCACCGGCTCGCTGAAAAGCCGTAGCGGCCTCGTCGTAGCGCTCCAGCGCAACCAGGGCCTGCCCACGCCAGTCATAAGCGGCATAGTTACGGTCGTTGAGCGCCAGCGCTGCGTCGAAGTCGGCCAGAGCGGAGGTGGCATCACCAAGCGCAAGGGCGGCCTGCCCGCGCATGAGATGCAGGCTAACCGAGGCAGGATATGCCTCCAGCCCTGCTGAAGCGATGGCGATGGCTGGTTCGTAGGCGCGGGCGCCATAGGCAGCGCCGGTTACGTTCAACCAGGCATACTCACGGTACGGATCGAGGGACTGGGCGATCTGAAGGTCGGCGATGGCGGCATCACCCTGTCCTAGCCGGGCATAGGTCATCGCACGAGCAACGTACAGATCAGGATCGTCAGGAACAAGGAGGATCATCTGGTTATAGGCAGCGATGGCATCGGCATAGCGCGACTGCTGCTCGAGCAAGACAGCCAGCTGCCGCCAGGTCTCGAAGCTGGTCGGCTCTGCCTCAGTGGCCTCCTGCAGGTAGCCCAGGGCGCGTTGAACATCACCCTGACGGAGGGCGACCGCCGCCAATCCCAACAGCGGCTCAGCTCGTGTGGGATAGAGATCAGATAGGTTGGCATAGGCATCAGCTGCGCCCTCCAGATCGGCATTGAGGTAAAGTGCGGCGGGGGTGAGCAGCAGATCGTCCAAACCAGGGCCAAGCGTAGGGCTGGGAGTGACAGTAGGCGTGGGCGACGGCGTAGCAGTGGGAATGAGGGTCGAAGTAGCGGAAGAGGTGGGGCCAGGAGTGGCCGTCGGCGGGAGGGTGGGAGTGGGAGGAGCTGCGCAGGCAGCCAGGGAGAGGGCTGTCAGAAGGGTGGTGAGAGCCACCTCCCTCTGCTGCCGCTGCCAGAGGCAGCAACATGCGTCCTGGATGGCAGATAGAAGTTGCGCCAGCGGGGGAACAGTAGCGGTCAGGTGGCACATCGATTCGCTCTACTCCCAGTTACGCAGTAGGATGAGAACCTGTTCGGGCGTGCGGGCCAATTGGAATAAGTGCATGTCGCGCTCGCGGACGAACGTCCCGTCCCCGTAGTAGGTGAGCAGCAAGTCGCGCCACTGCTCGCCGAGCAGGACGAAGGGCTTGGGGCCGATCTCGCCAACCTGGAGCAGACTCCAGGTCAGAGCCACCTCACTGAGGGTGCCGATGCCTCCGCGCAGGGCCACTGCTGCATCGCAATGGGTGACCAGGTACAGGAGACGGTCAGGGAGGCGCTCGAATGGAACAACTTCGTCCACGTAGGGATTGACGCGCTGCCCGGCGCGCTCGAAACGAGCAACGGTCACGCCAACGGTGTGTCCGCCAGCGTCCTTTGCTCCTTTGCTGGCAGCCTCCATGGTCCCTGCGTAGCCGCCGGTCATGACGGTGAAGCCGGCTTCGGCGAGCAGTTTGCCGACGGTGTAAGCTTCTTCATAGGCAGGCGAGCCGGGCCTGGGAGCCGAGCCGCCGTAAAGGGCCACGATGGGCTGAGTCATGGTAGCGCCTCACGTCGCAGGAGATGGGCTGTACGACGGGTGTAACGTTACCGCAGAATCGCAAAAGGCGCGAGGTGCACAGCGCGAGTTCATGATGCGGCAGCCCAGCGTTTAGTCCAACGGCTTGTTGACAGCGCGATGCTGGCGCGGTAAACTGCTAACAAGTCTGACAATTAAATAGATGGAGAACTGAAAAAGCTTCTCATCCAGAGAGGTGGAGGGACCGGCCCTGTGAAACCTCGGCAACCCCCCAATGGTCCGCGACCCCGGACCGGCGAGGAAGGTGCCAACTCCGGCAGAGGTACTCTGTAGGGACTCTGGAAGATGAGAGGAGACGCTGATTCGACCTGTCATGCGCCTCTTCTCGAAAGTGAGAGAGGCGCTTTCAGTTGGTCCAAGCCGACAGACAGGAGGATCAATATCATTATGAGTAAGCGCAACATTGTCGTGGCTGAGGCCAGGGGGACGTGGATCGAGGATCGCCCGGTTGAGATCGTGGAGCGAAAAGGCATTGGTCATCCAGATAGCCTGTGCGACGGGATAGCCGAGCGCATCTCGGTCGAGTATACACATTGGTGTCAGGAGAACCTGGGAGCGCCGCTGCATCACAACTTTGACAAGGTGCAACTGGTGGCGGGAGACGTTGAGGTCAGCTATGGGCGCGCCGCGCTGTTGAAGCCGATCCGTATCCAGATCGCCGGGCGCGGCACGCCGGAAGTGAACGGCCACAAGGTCCCGATGGACGCCATCGCCATCAACGCCGCCAAAGCTCACATCCGCGAGACGATGAAGTACCTGAATCCGGACGAGCACTGCGTGATCGATTGCTATGCCGGGCGCGGGTCGAGCGAGTTGATCCACGCCGTGCATGAAGTGACGGCCAACGACACCAGCTTCGGCGTGGCCCACTGGCCGCGCTCAGGGCTGGAACATGCCGTCTACGAGACTGCACAGTTCATCAACTATGAGCTGATCACTCAGTTTCCCATCGGCGAAGATGTTAAGGTGATGGGTGCGCGGCTAGGTAACGACGTGGTGCTGACGTGCGCCATTCCGTTCATGGCGCTCCAGGTCAGGGATGCCCACGAGTATGCCGAGGTTAAGGGGGCCGTACTTCAGACCATCCAGGGCTACGCTAAGGGGCTGGTGAACGCCGGGCGCAGCGTGCGGGTGGAAGTGAACACAGCGGACGACATAGACGCTGGGGCCGTCTACCTGACGCTGACAGGCACCAGCGCCGAGATGGGCGACGACGGATCGGTGGGGCGTGGCAACCGTGTGACGGGCGTGATCGCACCATTCCGATCGGCTTCGCTGGAGGCGGCTGCGGGCAAGAACCCGATCAGCCATGTTGGCAAGCTATATAATGTGTTGGCGCTGCTGATCGGCCAGGATATTGTGGAGAGCCTGCCTGCCGTGATCGAAGCCCAGGTGTACATCCTGAGCCAGATCGGCAAGCCGCTCGATCAGCCGCTGGTGGCGACGGCGACTGTGAGAACCTCCAACGGAGGGCTGACACCGAGCGTCAGGGCGGATGTGGAGGCGATCATTGACCGGCACTTGGCTGACATGGTGGGGCTGCGCGAAAAGCTGGCCCGGATGGAAGTCAAGTTGTACTAAAGCCAACAGGACGCACCATGGTGGCGCGTCCTGTATTTTTTAACCGGTCTGGACAACAGGAGCACCGCTGAGAGTGCTCCTGTTGTGTGTTTGTTTGAGGAGCAGGATATACTGTACAAAACCCGCCGGATATTTCAGCAAGCAATCGGGGTCTCCCCATGAAAATTTTGGCTATGAGCGACCTAGTAGTCAAAGCGATCTACTCGCCCTATCTGTCCGAACAGTATGGCGACGTAGACCTCGTGATCGGGTGCGGCGACCTGCCCTATTATTACCTGGAATACGTGGCGACGACGCTGGTTGCGCCAGTGCTGTACGTGTATGGCAACCATGACAAGGTCCAGTACATGTCCGACGGGCGGATCACCAGACATGCGGAGGGCTGCACGAACATTGATGGGCGGGGAGGGAAGTTTGGCGACCTGTTGGTGGCCGGTCTAGGGGGATCGATGCGATACCAGCCATGTGCCATCAACCAGTATACCGAGATGGAGATGTGGGCGCGCGCGGCAAACCTGATTCCGTGGTTGCTGGCAAACAAGGTGCGATATGGCCGTTACATCGACGTTCTGGTAACACACTCGCCTCCATTGGGCATCCATGATGGGGCAGACCTGCCCCACCAGGGATTTAAGAGTTTTTTAACTTTGATGCGATACTTTAAACCACGGTATCTGTTGCATGGTCACAAGCATGCCTATCGACGTGACACGGTGTCGGTAACGAGGTATTACGAGACGATGGTGGTTAATGTCTATCCCAGCCGGGTGATTGAGTGGAAAGAGCATGGAACAGGGTAATGCTTTGGACAGAGCGAGGATGGCCTTCTCGCGAGCGCGGATGAAGGCATTTCTGAGAAGCGCCTTGGCCACGCTCCAGGGCGAGTCGAACGATCTGCTCAACTACGAGGAAGTTCGCCGCAAGACCAGGGCCGGGCTGCCCATCTACCGAGGATTGCAGTCTGTGCCAGTCGAGAAGATCGTAGGGAGCGTCAATCGCTACCGGGACTTCGATCGCGCATTCCTACCCACGCAGGATTTCACTGCCGACCGCTGGCAGCGGGTGGGCAGCGCCTACTACGAACATGTCGATCTGCCGCCTGTAAAGCTATACAAGGTCGGTGAGGTGTATTTTGTCGTCGATGGCAACCACCGCGTCAGTGTGGCGCGTGAGCTGGGCCACGAGTACATCGACGCGGAGGTGATGGAGTGCCGCACGCGTGTCCCTCTGACGCCGGACATCGCGCCAGGGGAGTTGGAGGTGATTGGGGAGAAGTCGGAGTTTCTGGAGGCGACCCACCTAGACGAGTTGCGCCCCGATGCCCCCATCGTCTTGACCATTCCAGGCGGCTATCACCTGCTGCTGGAGCACATCGAGGTGCACCGCTATTTGCAGTCCACCGAATGGCGCCGCGAGTTCAGCTTCCAGGAAGCAGCGATCCAGTGGTTTGATCAGGTGTACCTGCCGCTGGTTCGGGTGATCCGCGAGAGCGGAGTGCTGAAAGATTTTCCTGGCCGCACCGAGGGCGACCTGTACCTGTGGATCATTGAGCATCACTACTATCTGCGGCAGCAATTGGGGGAGGTCAGCCCTGTGGAGGCTGCACGCAGCTTTGCCGCGCACTTCACCGAGCGCCCAGTCAAGCGGCTGTGGCACGCTTTCACGCGGCACGTGCTGAGAATAGGCAAAGAATACTGACCGGCAGCCCTTGAGCGCCTCAGTAGGCGTTACGGCCACGCTCCACCAGCGTCTGCCATATGGTGCGGACGATGATCTTGATGTCGAGCCAGAGCGACCAGTTCTCCACGTACCACAGGTCGTACTTGGTGCGCTCGGCAATCGAGGTGTTGCCGCGCAGGCCGTTCACCTGCGCCCAACCTGCCATACCGGCCTTCTCGCGATGACGCTCCATGTAGCGTGGGATGCTGTTACGGAACCTGTCGACGTAGACAGGACGCTCCGGGCGCGGCCCCACCAGGCTCATCTCTCCCAGCAAGACGTTGATCAGCTGGGGAAGCTCATCAATGTTCCTGGAACGCATGAACGAACCCAGGCGGGTGCGGCGCGGATCGTCCTCGGTGGTCCAGCCAGGGCCATCTTGTTCAGCATCGATACGCATTGAGCGGAACTTGATCATCTGGAAGGGTCGTCCATCCAGGCCCATACGCTCCTGACAGTAGAAGACCGGGCCAGGTGAGTCGAGCTTGATCAGCAATGCCATCAGCATCAGAAAAGGTGAGGTGAGAATCAGCCCGATGGTCGCTCCCAGGATATCCATGCCGCGCTTGAGGCTGAGCTTCCAACCCCGAAGCTGGATGTCGCGCACGGTGAGCAGCGGCAATCCGCCCATATCGTCGATGGAAACACCGGTCGTGATGAATTCAAACATGTCGGGAAAGATTTTGATCGCCACACTGCCACGCTGACACATGCTGACCAATCGCACGATGTCATGGCGGCTGGTACCCTCCGGCATGGCGATCAGCACTTCCCGGATATCGTTCTTGTCGATGATCTCAGATAGATCGTCATACTGGCCCAGAATCGGCGCTCCAGCCACATTGGATTTTTCGTCGCCGTCGTTGACCACGCCGACCAGTTCATAGCCCAGGTAAGGCGACCATTGGATTTTCTGCACGATGGCCTGTGCCGTATCGCCGGAGCCGACCACCAGGACGCGGTCGCGGCCAATGCCCCGCATACGCAGCCAGTGCCACAGGCTGCGGTGAACCTCGCGCCCTGCGGTGATCAACACGACGCTGAACAGCCAGGCATAGAGCACCATTGCCCGCGGGAAGTCAAGCTCGAAGATGGTGTTCTTGAGAGTCAGGGCCGAGATAGCCACGGACAGCATGGTGCCGATGCTCACTGCACCTACAATCCCAAAAACCTCGTCCAGCCGCGATGCTACGCGCACCATGTGGTACAACTTGTTGAAGTAAAACACGGTTAGGATGCTGATCACCTGCACGATCAGCATGGGGAGATAGGTCACAAATCCCGGATCGTTGGCGAGGCGGTTAGGAAACGGTACGAAAAGGCGAAACTGGTGGGCAGCGATAAACGCCAAAATGGCCATCAGCGCGTCGAGCATGATGCGCGAGACAATGAACAATGTGCGAGCTTTGTTCTGGTTCACCCCATCCTCCTTACCGACACACTACATGGTGGAGGTTGACTGCGCTCCAGCACGGGGAGCGACCAATTCCGGCCATAACTTGGGGCCGCCCCACAGCCCGATGCCCAACAGCACAGCAAGATGCACTGGCCAGGATGTTCCAGCCCGGTAGTGTTTACGATAGAAGATCAGAAAGGCGCGCACGAACTCCAAACGGGCGCGTTTGTTTTGCCGGCTGGCAGCTCGTTTGATATGCAGGACACGTACACGCGGGTAATAGACGATCCGCCAGCCTGCCTCGCCGATGCGCTTGCACCAATCCAGGTCTTCACCGTACATAAAGAAGGTCTCGTCAAGCAGGCCAACACGGTCGATGGCTTCACGGCGAAGCATCATAAACGCGCCAACCACAGCACCAACCTCGGCGATCTCATCCTCGTCGAGGAAAGTCAGGTTGTAGCGGCCAAAACGTTTGCTGCGTGGGAAAAGCTTTGAGAAGCCGATCAAGCGCCACAGGGATACCTCGACCGTAGGCAGGCTGCGGCGACAGGCCAGGTCGAGCGAACCGTCGGGCAGCACTAGGCGAGGGCCGATCACGCCGATCTCAGGATGGGCATCCAGGTAGGCCACGATCTCCGTCAGGGCATCTGGAGGAAGCTCGGTATCGGGATTCAGCAGCAGCGCATATCGAGGTGCATCGGGCGAAGTCTGGCCAGGCTGGTCGGAGAAGCCCAGGGCGCGCAAACCCAGGTTATTGCCTGCCGGATAGCCGATGTTCCCGTGCCCGCTGATCAAGGTTGCCTGCGGAAACTCAGCCGCGACCATCTGTGCGCTGCCGTCGGCAGATCCGTTATCGACAACCACGACGTGGTAGGTGATCGCACCCTGGCTGGCAAAAACGGTCTGCAAACAGCGGCGCAGATAATCGCGGGTGTTCCAGTTGACGATCACGATGCCCAGATCGTTCATCGGCGCGATTCTACCGTGCAGAGAAAGGGGTAGCAAATGGGTGTAGGTCACATTGGGGAACGCGGCCTGGACAGCCTGGCGGCAGCCGAATTCGAGGGTGCGGCATGCGCCGGAAGCCACTGGCGCACCCGTTGAAAATCGAGTATGTTTAGGACTGTGGTAGGATTTACATGTGAGGTATCCATTTTTATCCTGTTAAGTGCTTCACTGAAAGAGTGTAAGAACTTTTTCGGTCAGATGCTCAGGCAGGATGCCACACTCAAGGCACGACTCTTTATCTTATAGAGAGGATAGGGCAAATATGAACAGCATCCAAAACCATCGCACGCGCGTACTGGCAGCGATCCTGCTAGTCACGCTGTCGGCTGCCCTGGCAGCTTGTTCGCTGCTGGGCGGCAGTGCGGAAACCGGCAACGTGCAGGCGGGCGGCAACCCACTTCCTACCGAGCGGCCCACCGAGGCTATCGGCGAGGAGGCGCGGAGCCAGGCCAAAGATACGCCGCAAGGGACATGGGAAGGCTATCTGCGGGACATGATTGCCTACCAGCAGAACCAGATCGCGGCCAAGATGCAGATGTTCCAGCGCTACGAGAACCCGGAGCAGACGGCTCAGAACACGGGGCTGGTCAAGGAAGTGTCGCTGATCGAGGACCGGACCACTTGGGTGGCTCCAAGCGGCGACGACTACGTAGCTCAGATGGTCGATTTTGACGTCAGGGTCACGTTCCTGAATGGCGACAGCGATACCTGGACGTGCACCTTCCAGGTTGAGATGCAGTTCGACGACGGCGACGGCGTGTGGTACGTGGTCGGCCCGAAAGGGTTGGACATTTACACCTTCTGCGCCCGCTAAAGAGTTTAGGGGCGGACAGCGCTGGGGTAAATCTGTAAGAAACTGAAGACTTGTGCGAGCCTCCCCCTCTCCAGCAGCGCTGCTGTGCGGCTTGTGCCTGGAGAGGGGGAGACTCTCGGCCTCAGCCAGTCTGTCCTCTGTCTTGCGTAGAGAGCATATATCTGGCATAGGGCACACGCCTATCTGTATGCCATCTCCACGGACAAAACCGGGTATAATCAGGCCATAATCCGGTCATGTGCACACGGAGTTGGCCGCTATGTCCACCCGGCCCCGCCGTCCAACCTTCCTGCCCTTCTCCCCTCCCGACATCACCAACGCTGAAGTCGAAGCTGTGGTCGAGGCGTTGCGCTCCGGCTGGATTACCACTGGCCCTCGTACCCACCACTTTGAGCAGGAGTTTGCTGCCAGCATTGGCGCTCCGGCGGCATTGGCCGTCAATTCCTGCACAGCAGCGCTGCACCTGGCGCTGCTGGCGCTCGACATTGGCCCTGGCGACGAGGTGATCACCTCTCCAATGACCTTCTGCTCGTCGGTTCACGTCATTGAGCACGTGGGGGCCACGCCTGTCCTAGCTGACATTGAGCCAGTTTATCTCACCCTCGATCCCGATCGCGTGGCGGCGGCTATCACGCCGCGCACACGCGCCATCCTGCCCGTCCACTATGCTGGCCATCCCTGTGATATGCGCCCTCTCCTCGACCTAGCCCACCAGCATCGCCTCGCCGTGATCGAAGATGCTGCCCATGCGCTTCCCGCCGCCTATCAGGGGCAGCCTATCGGCGCTGTGGGCGATCTGACGGCCTTCAGCTTCTATGCGACCAAGAACCTGACCACCGGTGAGGGCGGCATGTTGACTGGCTCCCCCGATCTGATCGAGCGCGCCCGTCTGCTCAGCCTGCATGGTATGGATCGCGATGCCTGGAAGCGCTACTCCGCCGAAGGCTCCTGGTACTACGAGGTCATCGAGGCAGGCTGGAAGTACAACATGACCGACCTCCAGGCTGCGCTAGGGCTGGTCCAGTTGTCTCGCCTGGCGTCGATGCAGCAGCGCCGCCGCGAAATGGTCCGACGTTATACGGCGGCCTTCTCGACGATGCCTGAACTAGAGGTTCCCGTGGAGCGCCCCGGTGACGCTCATGCCTGGCACCTGTACGTCCTGCGACTCCACCTCGACCGCCTGGCGGTCGACCGCGCCCGCCTGATCGAGGAATTGAAAATCCGCAACATTGGCGCGAGTGTCCACTTCATCCCCATCCATCTGCACCCTTACTACCGCAACAGGTATGGTTGGCAGCCGGAGGACTTTCCAGTGGCGTTGCGCGAATACTGGCGTGTGGTGTCCCTTCCTCTTCACTCTGCTCTGACAGACGCGGATGTGGACGATGTGATCGCCGGCGTCTCGGAGGTGGTGGACACCTTCCACCGCTGAAACGATAGCCTTCCTCTGTGGGGGGTGGGCTAGGGTTGGGGAGAACGAGGCTTGTGCTCAAGCGCGCCTTCGACGTGACTGTGAGCGCCCTGGCGCTGATCGTTCTGTTGCCGTTCTTCGTCGTCGTTGCCGCCGCCATTTGTCTGGATTCCCCTGGCCCGATTTTTCATCGCGCCGTGCGCGTGGGGCAGGGGGGGCGAACCTTCACGTTGTATAAGTTCCGCTCGATGATCGTCGGTGCTGCCGGCTGCGGGCCTGGCATTACGACATCAGGCGATCCCCGCGTGACGCGCGTGGGGCGCTTTCTGCGCCGCACCAAGCTCGACGAGCTGCCGCAGTTGATCAATGTCCTGCGCGGCGACATGAGCCTGGTTGGTCCTCGGCCTGAGGATCCGCGCTATGTGGCGCTTTACTCTGACGAGCAGCGAGCAGTGTTCGGCGTGCGGCCTGGCATCACCAGCCCTGCCTCGGTCCATTTCCGCCACGAGGAAGCCTTGTTGTCCGGCCCTGACTGGGAGCAGCAGTACGTTGAGGTCATTATGCCTGCCAAGCTGGCGCTTGACCTGGAGTACGTGCGCACAGCCACCTTTGGGCGCGATCTGGCTATCCTGTGGCGCACCTTCCTGCTACTGTGGCGCTGAAGTGGGGACCATATGCCTGCTGCGGCTTGTGGCAGCGTTTCTCTTGGAGTCGGAGTACGCAAACGGGGAGCTAAATTCACTCCAACGGCACAATCCCAACCAGATAATGTGTGTTCAACCAGGAAAGTTTCTCCAACAGCTCGCACAAGACCCACGATACCTGCACCAGCCGTCGTGCGATCGGCGGGGCCAGCGTGATGCGCTGGAATAAGTAGCGACACCCTGGGAACAGCTGCCGTATTTCTGCCGGGTGGATGCCACGTGTCTGGGGATTGGTAGGATTGGTCCAGAAGTCGTACCATACGATCACCCCTCCCGGCCTGCGCACCACCCGCAGCATCTCCTGAGCAATGTTGGCTTTCACGTCGTCGTCGAGGATCGAGGAGAACATCGTGTACTGTAGCACTCCATCGAAGCAGCCAGACTTGTAGGGAAGCCGCTGGCCATCAGCAGTCAATACCGATGCATGGGGCAGCCATCGATGGGCGCTTGCTACACGTTCTGGCAGCAGGTCGATCCCATGTATCTCTTGAGGTCGTGCGCCATATCCCAGGTATTCGTACAGCACCCCGCCGTTGCCGCATCCCACCTCAAGGAGACGCTTACCAGCCAGCTTGGAGAGACCCAGATCGTGCAGGAGTCGGAGCGTTGCCCGCTGCCGTTGTTGCACCATGAACAGGTAGGCAGGGTTAAACAGCGAGTATAGCCCTTGCCCTCCCTGATCCCGACCCCTGTATACAGCTCGGAGGCGCTCCAGGTCGTTCTGGTCATCTGCCATGGTTGCTTGTCCCGGTGGTCTGTGTCTTCTGTTTGCCCCATCGTCGCCAGAACCGCGCCAGGCCGGTCAGGAATCCCAGGCCATAGCTCACGTGCAGTGTCGCAAACGCGATCGGCAGGATGGGCAGGTGCCGCCAGCCGTGCTGTTGGCTGATGTGCACTGAGGTGGTCAGGCTTGACAGTGCATAGATGCCCACCAGCGCTGCGAGCATCGCCCGCCCCACTGGGCAGAAGATCGCCAGTATTGTTGTTCCGATGATGGCTACCACAAATGCGGCAGGCACGAATTGCCGCAGCCGCATCTGACGGGGGTGTTTCTGCAATACTCGTACTTTGTATAGCCCATACTGGAAGTACTGGCGAAACAGGGATCGGAGCGAGCTACGGCAGTAGTAACGCGATCGGATGGATGGGCACAACAGAATTCGCTCTCCCATGGCCCGCAGACGGTAGTTGAACTCGTCGTCCTGATTGCGAACCATTTCCTCGTCAAACAGCCCTGCACGGTGGAAGGTCGCACGCCGCCATGCTCCCATGTACACGGTATCGACCCATTCCTCACTGGTCGAGTAGTGGAAGCGTGCCCCGCCCACGCCGAAAGGGGAGCTGGTTGCCAGCGCAATGGCCTCACCGATTCGGCCACACCCGGTAGCGTCCATGCGCCCACCGACATTGACGGCATCGGTGCGCTGTAGTGCGGCCACGCACTGCCGCACATAGTCAGGTTCGATGATTGTGTGCCCGTCTACCCGCACAATGACCTCACCTTGCGCCTGCTTGATCAGCAGATTCAGCCCGGCTGGCACGCTCCGCTGGGGGTTGTCCAGCACTGTCACAGTCACATCGGGGTGCTGCGCCGCCGTCTCGGCAATGATCGCCCGGGTGGCGTCGGTAGACATGCCATCCGCGATCAGCACCTCCAACAGAGCGGGGGGGTAATCCACCGTCAATACTGCCCTCAGGCTACGCGCAATGAAGTCTTCCTCGTTGTATATCGGCATGAGGATGCTGACATAAGGGAGAGTGGGTGCAGTAGGATCATTCACCGGCCAGCGCCTTTTGGTAGACGTTGATGATGCGCCTGGCGGTGGGTTCTGCGCCCAGGTCGCTAACGGCGCTGCGTCCCTCAAAAGGAGTCTCGCTCATCAGCACTGTCGCCAACGCTGCCGCAATTGCCTCTGGACGATCGTCCTTGCACACAGCGCATCCCGCCACCCTTCCGATCCTCTCTTGCACATCGCCCACGTCTGTCGATACTACTGGCAGGTCGCATGCCAGCGCCTCCTTGACCACCGTAGGAGACCCTTCGTGTTTTGAGGTGAGCAGCAGCACGTCGCCAGCGCTCAAATAAACGGGGATCTGGTCTGGGGCCACTCTGTTCACTACCAACAGCTCGGCTTTCAACAGGGGGGGCAGCGCTTCCATAGCAGCCTGGGCCAGAGGATAACGCTTGACGGGGTTCTGTGGCGATCCTATGAACAGCACCAGACGCCCCTCAAGCGGCAGCCCCAGTTGCTGCCGGGCTATCTGTTGCGGCATACGGATAAACGTGTTCAGGTCAACGCCGCCGGGTATGACGTGGAAGTCCTTACGCCACAGAAAGCGGCTCAGGCGCTCCGCTACCAGGATCACCTCATCAGCCAGATAGGCCGCAGCCTGCATCGCCAATCGCAACAGACCGCTGATGGGTTCGTAGCGACCGTTCTGCCCGTAGATTCCCTGTAGTTCGCTGCCGTGGAACGTTACAACCAATGGCAATCGCTTGGGCATGCCCGCGAGCAAGCCGCTGTGTCCAAATTGTGCATGGACAAGGTCGTATGATCCGGTCTGTATCTGAGTCTGGAGCTGGTGGTATATCCGCGCATAGTTTGAGATTCGCCGGTGGCCATGATATGGAAACACGTCCACTGCGATCCCTGCCTGACGCAGAAATTCTACTTCACGCACCAGAAACGGCGCAGACCACGGCTTGTCGGCAGTCGGCCAGTAGCTGGCAACATATAGCACCCGCATGGTTTCTGCGCCTCTCAGGCGGATTCGACCGAGGCAGCCTCAGTGGGCGTCCCGTGGGCCAGGCTGAGCCACGTCAGTCCATACATGAAGCTCGGAGCCAGGGTCCGGGTAGACGATTGCGCCATGTAGAGAAAGGCGAACGCTGCCGCGCCCAGAATCCACAGGCGCGTTTGAGGGTGATCAGCGCGGAGGAAGTTCCCAATGGGTCCCATGATCAGCAGCACCAGAGCGATCATCCCCAGGATGCCGTGCTCGGCAAGCAGGCGGGAGTACTCGACGTGCGCTTGGATGTTGAGGGGCACATAATACTCGGCCACGTAGCGTTGCGCCAGGCCAGGACCTACCCCAAATATCGGATGATCCAACCACACCTGGATCTCGCTGAGGAACAGCTCCCAACGGTTCGTTGTGGAAGTGCTTGTGATGCGCTCCGTGAGCGCACCGGCGGTGAATTCGTTCAGCCAGGGCCACACGCCCTCGACAAAGATTACGCCCAGGACAATCAAAATCAGGAGGATCCGCCACCGATGAGGGTTGTTCTTCAACGCGCTCGGCATGGTGACTGCCAGAACGCCCGCTGCTACCCATGTTCCACCACGGGAGAATGTCAGCAGCATGGGGATGGCCAAGGCTACCATTGCAGCGATGGTGAAGAGCGGCATCAGGCGCTGCCCACGCGGTTGGACCAGCAACAGCCAGCACAGGACGATTCCGAGGCTGAGGGTGTTGGAGACCTGGTTGGGGCCAAACCCTCCGGAGGCGAGAACATTGGAGCTAGCGCCGAAATAGATGGATTCGCCCAAGAAGAGGACATTCCACGCTCCCAGCGTGGCTGTACCGACAATCGGACCGAGTGCAGACAGGACCATCAACTTCAGGGCATGGGAGTCGATTCGTGTGCTGGAAAAGTAGAGGGCACACATCATCAACGCCAATGGCCCCAACAGCGTCTGGATGCCCAACTGATGGAAATCCCTGAAACCTCCTCCGAGGTGTGACGCCAGCGCTGGGACTTGCAGGATCATGTACAGGATCGGCACGGCTGACAGCTTGACCTGCTGGCGATGTCTCAACAGACTCCCCAGCAGAATGACCACCGTGGCATACTTCGCTTGCTCCCAGGCAATTTGATCCGCGGCGCCCGTGGCCCGCCACAGGACCTCTGCGCCCAAGATGTATGCGGTGACCCACAGGGGCCAGGGGTCCTCTTTCTGGCGCACAAACCCAATCCAGAATCCCACCCCAAAGGTCGCCAGCGCATGGACCGTCGAGAGGATTGGCCATTGACGCAACAGGAGCGCAAGCGGGATGTGCAGGAGGACAAACCCGATCAGCCAGCCATCGGCGCTGACACGAGTGCCAGGCCGTGACACATCAAGGTCCAGTGCTGCGGCAGGCGCAAGTCTATCGACAGAGGGTGTTTGGGCCAGATTCTCCCGTGCCATCTTTCTTCCTGCTCACCATCTGCCTGCCACAGCCTCGTGGTACAGGCGCTCCATCGCGCTGGCCATCAGGGAGCAACTGAATTGCTCCTCAACCGTTCTGCGCCCTGACCTCCCCATCCGTTCAGCCAGGTCTACATCTGTGAGCAGCCGTGACACAGCCTCGGCCAGCGCTCCTGCATCGTCTATGTTGACAAGCAATCCGTTCTCTCCCGCCTGGATGATGTGCGGCACATCGCCTACGGGAGTTGCCACCACCGGGCAGCCGGCTGCCATAGCCTCCAGCAGGGCGTTGGGCGTTCCTTCGCTATAGGATGTGAGGCAGAACACATCGAATCGTTGCATCAGCAGCAGGGCGTCTTCACGTCCGCCAGTCAGTATGATCCGGTCTGCCAGGCCCAGCTGGTGAATCTGGTCTTGTAGTTGCGCCGGCAGGTCTGGTTCGGTTGGCACGGGCTGCCCGACGATCAGACACCGCACATCCGGGAAGTGGGGCAGGATGCGGCTCATCGCCTCAATGAACATGCGCTGGTTCTTCCTTGCCCGCAGGTTGCCCACGGTCCCGACCACCCGGTGCACATCGGTGATGCCAAACATCGTCAGGTCGATGTCGATCTTACGTGCTCGTTCGCGAGCCTGAGGCAATTCAATCCCGTTGTTGACAAGGTAGACATGGCGGACACGGTACCCTTTAGTCTGCACCTGTTCGAGTGTCTGCCTGGAGTTGACCACCAGCCCATCCACACTGCGATAGGCCAG
Organism: Anaerolineae bacterium; assembly: GCA_034435375.1. Taxonomy (GTDB): domain Bacteria; phylum Chloroflexota; class Anaerolineae; order Aggregatilineales; family UBA3940; genus DAOTXR01. Next base: position 93,600 of record DAOTXR010000043.1, on the reverse strand, counting down.
CCAACGATGAAAGGGCGGCAGGGCTGCCTCGCAGCGTGCATCGGGCTGGATTCGCAGCGACCCCATTCTAACCCGGACCCCCGCCATCCATCCCGACAACACAGCATAGGGGTTGGCGTAGAAGCTCCATGAGTGCACCACATCAGCCTTGATCTCTCGCAACAGACGAGCCAGCCACAAAATACGTTGCCACACGCTGCGTGTGCTTTCGGGGCAGCGCCGCAACTCCACTCCCAGGGCCTGGATGGCATGGTCATAGGTCAGCCCGCAGCTTTGGTTCAGCACGATCACGTCGTATTCAAACCGGCTGCGGTCGCGGTGCTTGAGCAGGTAAGTGAGCTGCCTTTCAGACCCCCCCAGCCCGACCTCGCCGATCAAGATCGCGATGCGGATGCGTGTGGGGCTGCTTCTCCCTGTACCTGGTCCCATGTTGCCAAAGCCAGAGCGTCTCCGAACTTTCACGCCAGCCTATTTGTAGTAGTAATAGTAGTGGCTGTAGTATCCATCGCGCGAGCCGGACACGCGGTTCAACACCACGCCTAACACAGTGGCCCCCGACTGCAGGACCTGGTCTTTCGCGCGTCGCAGCATCTCAGGCCGGGTGGACCCAGCTTGAACCACCAGCACGGCTCCGTCACATACACGGGCCAGCAGCGTAGCATCGGCTACGGCCAGCAGCGGCGGCGTGTCGAAGATCACTATGTCGGCGTGGGCCTTCAGTTCCTCGATCAGGTCCACCATCCGCGCTGATCCCAGAATGCCTGCCGGATTGGGTGGAAGAGGGCCGCTTGGCATCAGGTACAGATTCTCGATGCCGCTGTGCAGCAGATGGTCGGTCACCATTCCCCCTCCTTCGTGAACCAGAGCCGTAGTCACTCCACGGGTGTTAACCTGTTCGAAGAGCTTGTGAATGGCTGGCCGACGCAGGTCAGTATCGACCAGGATCACGGTCTTGCCCGATTGGGCGATCACGACGGCTAGATTGGCTGCTGTGGTCGTTTTTCCTTCCACCGGGCTGCTGCTCGTCACGACCAGGGTGCGCGGCGGGCCATCTGCCGCTGCGAACTCAATGTTGGCGCGTAGCACCCGGTAAGCTTCGGCGATAGGCGCACGTGGCTGCCGCGCCGTGACGAGTTTCTCGGGAGGTTCGGCCCCTCGGATGTTGGCGATTACGCCCAGGGTCGGGAAACCTGTCAGTTTCTCGATGTCCTCGCTGGTCATAATCGACTCGCGCAAACTTTCGACCAGAAAGCTAAACAGACCGCCCACAGCCAAGCCGGCTGCCGCTGCCTGAATGGCATTGATCAACTTGCGAGGCGCGGTTCGGATGGGCTGACCTGGCTGCGCCTGCTCGACCACGCTCATGAAATCAACAGCCTCTGCCTCAGCTAAGCGGATGTCCTCATAACTTTGCAGGAGGGCTTCGTAGCGAAGCTGATACTGGTCGAGTTGCACTTGCAGATCGTTTTTGAGAGCGATGTTGTCTGACACCTGTTGGGTAAGTGTGTCCAGTTCAGCGCTCTGAGCGGGGGTGAGCGTACCGTTGGTGTCTCTGGCCGTGTCCAGGGCGCTGATGCGCTCCTGTGCACGCTGGATCTCTGCTTCGATCTGGTCGATGCTGGTCCGCAAGCTGCCGATGTCTTCCTGTACTCCGCTGATTTCGGTTTGCAAGTCCGCCTTGGAGGCGGCATAACGACTGGCCTGCAACTGGCTGTTCTGCTCAATAAAAACCCGCACAATCTCATTGGCGATGCTGGCGGCGCTCTGAGGATTGTCTGCTTCCACCGTCAGAACCAGGAGGTTGGTTCCTGTCAGGTTTGTGACGCGCACCTGCTCTGTCAGATCGTCAGGGTCTGCGGCGATCTGGAGGTTGGCGATCACTTCCTCTAGCAGTGGGCGTGTACGCATCAGCTCACCATAAGTGGTCGCCAGCCGCTGACCTGCCGAGACCTCACCGACGTCGGGTAGGCCGCCCCGGCCCTGGCTGATCAGGACGGTGGTTGATGCTTCGTAGATAGGTACTGGCTCAGGGGTTAGATAGTAGGCAGTGCCTGCGCCGATCACAGCCAGCAGGATCATCAACCACCACCATCGGCGCAGCATCCCAAAGAACTGCTTGAGTTCCAATACCTCTTCCTCCATCGAGGCCGGCTTAGCGCCGGACCTTTGACAACAGGCTCCGTGCGGAGTGTGGCATTCTGCACAATGCCTTCGACACGGATATAATGTGAATGGACAGGCGCGAACCTGTGATATCTACGATTATATGCGTTTGGTGTCAGAAGAGCTATGCCGGACAGAGCCGACCTGGATAATCATTGCCCTTATGTGGGATTGTTTGATGATCCCGACACCTACTACTCATTCCCGACGGACGGCAATCATTGTCATCTAGCCTATCCTGTCGAGCCGGTGTCGCTCACCCATCAGTCGACCACTTGCCTGACGCCCGGTTTCGCCAGTTGTCTGGTGTACAAGCAAGGCCAGGACCGCGTCATACGCCTTCCGCGCTCACTGCGTTGGCGCTCTCCGCTCGATAGAGGCCGCCGTCGCCGCCGTGTTGTGTTGTTTTTCACGATTGTGCTTGTGGTTCTGAGCATAGTGACCGTGACTGTGGTAACCATGAGAACCAGCTTGACGGTTGCCGTCTCAGAGCTGTCCCAAACCCTCGCTGCGCTGGTTCCTGCAACTGTCACACCCACGCCCAGCCAGGTCCCGTCGCCGCTCCCATTGCCCACCCAGACGCCTACCTTGACCTTGACGCCTACTGCCATCCAAGCACCGTTGCCGGCGACTCCCTCGCTCGCCAGCGCGGTGCTCCCTGAGCCGCTGGTGTTCACACTTCCGTCCGACGGTGCTCCTCAATGTGTGCCGTTCGTGTTGGTGATGCCCGCCCGCTTCGAGGTCGTGGCCCCGGATCGGCCTATTCCGTCCTACGGCAGTGAGGCTGGGTCTGGCTCCTCTTATCCCGCCTACCGGCTGATTACATCTGGGGCAGAACCGTTCGTTGAGGTCTTCCTGCAAGACGATCTATCCCCTGGCGAGTGTGATGATGCCGGGACTTCGTGCGCCACAGTGACTCTGTCGCTGTGCGCTGCGATCACGGGCGAACCACCTGTGGGGGCTTATGAGGAGCGCCAGGTGGCGACTCTTCAAATAGGTGTTTCGCGCTCTGGACGGTTCGAGGCGGACGTGCAGGTTGACATCCCTGTGGTGGTTCGGGGCCAGCAGCCATAACAGGAGCATAGGTAGGGGTATGTAGCGTAGGCTCCGACTGAGGGGATACTCGCCGGGTCTATCAATATCGTTACAGTCTGCCCGTTTTATCCTCCCTGACCTTTGCGTTGGGTTGTACGATCCTCCTATAATGAGAAAACGTAGAGGAGTGATGCAGTCGAAGCGTCGGGTGACGAGGCTCGTACAATCGACTGTGTAAGTTCTAAAACGATTGTTATGAGGGTAGGGGGTGACATGACGCCCAGGCTTACCCTGGCCGGATCGCAGCACCTTGCCAGGCATTCTCCTCTGTTTAAGTTCATCTTTGACCTGACGCTGTGGGCCATCTCTGCCCCGGTGGCTTTCTCGCTGCGGTTGGAACGTGTCTCACCCGCCTATCTTCCTGCCATTCTTATCTATGGCGGACTGGGAGCGATTCTCAAAGCCGGGCTGATCCTGTCTGCGGGCATTCATCGTCAGTCGTGGCGACAAGTCGGAGTGCGCGACCTGTACGCGCTGTTGCGGGTCATTGGGCTGGGAATGGTTGTGCTCCTGGCTATGAGCTTTATCGTTCGCCCCTACGTCGAAGACTTGCCGCGTAGCATCCCTTTGATCGATGGCCTGGTAGGACTGATCCTCTTGGGCGGGACGCGCCTGGCGTTTCGTATGTTGCACGAGCAGGTCAGGAGCCGAGCCGCAGGACGTAGCGCCCGTCGAGTCCTGATCGTCGGGGCTGGCGAGGCAGGTACAATGATGGCTCGTGAGATGCTGCGGCATCCTGAGAGCGGCCTCCAACCGATAGGCTTCCTGGATGACGATCCAGCGAAGTGGCGGCAGAGCATCCTGGGTGTGCGGGTATACGGCCCTATCCGAAACCTTCACCAGGTGGTGACGCGGCTCAAGCCTGACGAGGCGCTCATCGTCATGCCTTCGGCGCCTGGCCAGGTCGTGCGGCAGGTAGTCGAACTGGCCCGGCAGGCGGGCGTCAAGCACCGCATTTTCCCCGGCGTGTATGACATCCTGAGTGGCAAAGTCTCGCTCTCCGACATCCGTGAGGTTGACGTAGAAGACCTGCTTCGTCGCCAGCCGGTTCGTCTGAACATGGCCGAGGTGGGCGACTATTTGCAGGGCCGTGTGGTGCTGGTCACCGGCGCTGGTGGGTCGATTGGCTCCGAGATCGTGCGGCAGGTAGCCCACTTCAACCCCGCTCAGCTAATCCTGGTGGGGCGTGGCGAGAACAGCCTGTATCAAATCAAGAGCGAGCTTCAGCGCGAGTGGCCCCGTCTGGACAGCCGTCCCGTCATTGCTGATATTCAGAGCAGGGACAAAGTGAGACTAATCTTCACTCGCTATCGTCCAGGCGTGGTGTTTCACGCTGCGGCTCACAAGCACGTTCCCCTGATGGAGATGAACCCAGACGAGGCGATCCTCAACAATGTCGGCGGCACCCGGAACCTGCTTGAGGCGGCGCTTGAATGTGGCGTCGAGCATTTCGTCAACTTATCCACCGACAAGGCGGTCAATCCGGTGTCCATCATGGGTGCGTCCAAGCAGGTCGCTGAGATCCTCGTGGCCTGGGCTGCCTACCGCGCCGAACCGGGGCAGGCGTTTGTGTCGGTGCGATTTGGCAATGTGTTGGGCAGCCGAGGAAGCGTGATCCCATTGTTCAAGGAACAGATCAGAAGTCGAGGGCCGGTCACTGTCACACATCCTGAGATGACCCGTTACTTCATGACTATCCCAGAGGCGACCCAGTTGGTTCTCCAGGCAGGCAGCTTTGGGCAGAATGGGATTGTCTATGTGCTCGACATGGGCGAGCCAGTGCGGATCGTCGATCTGGCCTACGATCTGATCCGGCTGTACGGCTATGAGCCTGAGGTGGACGTGCCCATCGTATTTACGGGCATTCGCCCCGGCGAGAAGTTATCCGAGGAATTGACGGCTGCCGATGAGACGATCGAGACATCGCGGCACTCCAAGATTCTGATGGCGCGTAAGAACGGCATCTGCGCTGAACGGCTCCTGCCGCTGGTCGATGCTCTGTTAGAGGCGGCCCAACAACACGATGAGGCCCGCATTCGCACCCTGCTGGGTGAGCTAGTTCCCGGCTACCGGCCTGTAGCCGTGCTGTCTATTGCTCAGCTATGAGCGCAGCAGAATGGCAACTGTGCTACAATCGCCGGAGAATGCAGTTATCTGAGCAGTGTTGTAAGCCAGGAGATGTCGATTATGTATATACGCCCATGGTCTATGGCCTTATTGATCGCCTTTTTCGTATGTCTGGCTTTTGGTGCAAGCCCGGCTGCTGCGTCGTCGCCGTCTGCGGCAGTGTGTGTCGGTGTGGGGCTTCAGGGCTTCTGTGGCGACGGGTTATGCGATCCTTATCTGGGCGAGAACACCACGAGCTGCCCGGTGGACTGCGTCCCGCCGACGTCTGTACCGCCCACGTCTGTCCCCATCCCGACGTTCACCCCGACTCTTATCCCTCCGACGGTTCCACTACCAACTCGTGCGCCTACTCTCCGCCCAACGGCTGCGCCGCCCACTTCACCTCCTGTGACCTTGCTCCCACAACCTCCCCCTACGGCCCGCCCGACGGCTGTGCCACCGACCGAGGCGCCGACTCCTACGTCGGTCCCTGGCGCAGGCTGTGGGTTTGTGGCCTACGAGACCATGATCCCCATCTGGCGCGACGCCTACCGCGATCTGGCGCCACCCAAGTATCGTGTGCCCTCGCGGACGGATAACCAAGAGGTGTTTGTCTGCGATGTTCCCCCTCAGGGGCGGTTATGCTTCCCGATCTACGATGGGATTCTCAATGCAGCGGGCGGAGACGAGGGGCGTATCCGTCTGGTGCAATGCACCGCCGAGGGGGAGTGTGTGGTGTTCGATGAGATGCCTGGGGAGCTTGTGCTTGACCAGTTTTGTTTCGACATTGGGCCTGAGAACAATGTCTCGTGCAAGACGGGGTGTGCTCTGCTGCTCAGGCCCAGTGGCGGTACGTTGCTGCCCAAGCTGCCGCCGATCACCTCGCCGTTCGTTTATATTCCACTGATCGTCATGGCTATCCTGCTGATCGCGGCTCTGCTGCTGCTCTTGTTGATGGTCTCCCGCCGCGACCGTGACAAAGAAGAGGAGGACGAAGAGGCTTAGTGACCCAGGTGAAAGGGCACTCGCCAGGGTGCTCGTTGGATGGCTGACTGCTGATGGCCAACAGGCAGACATCTATAACCGATTCAAAGGCTCATCCCATCCCTGTCACCCGCATCCAGCCCTCACAGGGATGGGTTGCGCTTAAGCTGCGAGAGGTGTGGGACTTCCGTGAGCTGCTCTATTTTCTTGTCTGGCGCGATGTCAAGGTGCGCTACAAGCAAACTGTGATCGGCGCAGCCTGGGCTATCATACAGCCCTTCTTGACGATGGTGGTCTTCAGCCTGTTCTTTGGCCGGCTGGCGAGAGTCCCCTCCGATGGGATCCCCTATCCGATTTTCAGCTATGCGGCCCTTGTCCCCTGGACTTTCTTTGCCAATGGCCTCAGCCAGTCGTCGAACAGCCTGGTTGGCAGCGCCAATCTGATTAAGAAGGTCTATTTTCCCCGTCTGGTCATCCCGCTCTCCAGCGTCTTGGGCGGGATAATTGATTTCACGTTGGCCTTTGGGGTCCTGCTGGGTATGATGCTGTTCTACGGCATTGTTCCAACCCTCAACGTTCTGTGGCTGCCCTTGCTGTTGCTGTTGGCGCTGATCACTGCTTTGGGCGCAGGGCTATGGCTCTCGGCCATGAATGTCCAGTTCCGTGATGTGCGTTACGCCGTTCCCTTCCTGATACAGTTCTGGATGTTTGCTACGCCGGTGGCCTACCCTAGCAGCCTGCTGGATGAACCATGGCGCACTCTGTATGGCCTCAACCCGATGGTCGGGGTGATTGAGGGTTTTCGTTGGGCGTTGCTGGGCGTGGACACTGCGCCGGGACCGATGGTGGGCGTATCCGTATTGGTTGCGGTGACTTTGCTTGTGAGCGGGGCTTATTACTTCAGGCGCATCGAAAAGACGTTTGCGGACGTAGTGTGAGGTGAACGGCGTGAGCGACATGGCCATCCGCGTCGAGCACCTGGGTAAGCAATACCGGATCGGTGGCCGGCAGGAGCGCTATAGGACGCTGCGCAGTGCGCTGGCGGAATCCATCAGTGCTCCATTTCGGCGGGCGGCGCGGTTGTTGAAGGGAGAGTCCACGGGGGCAGCGGACCTTGATGCTATGATCTGGGCGCTGCGGGACGTATCATTCGAGGTACAGCGCGGTGAGGTGGTGGGGATCATCGGGCGCAATGGTGCAGGGAAAAGCACACTGCTCAAAATCCTCTCGCGCATCACCGAACCGACCGAGGGCTATGCCGAAGTCTATGGGCGCGTAGGGTCACTGCTGGAGGTCGGCACCGGGTTTCACCCCGAGCTGACCGGGCGGGAGAACGTCTACCTGAATGGGGCGATCCTGGGCATGACCCGCGCCGAGATCGACCGCCGCTTCGACGAGATCGTCGCCTTTGCTGAGGTCGAGCGCTTCGTCGATACACCTGTCAAGCACTATTCAAGCGGCATGTACCTGCGGCTGGCCTTCGCCGTGGCTGCCCACCTAGAGCCTGAGATCCTGTTGGTCGATGAAGTGCTGGCTGTAGGGGATGTAGCATTCCAGAAAAAATGCTTGGGCAAGATGAGCGACGTGGCTCATGAAGGCCGGACGGTGCTGTTTGTGAGCCACAATATGAGTGCAGTAGTCCAGTTATGCGAGCGCGGGATCATGCTGCACGAGGGCAGAACCTATTTCTGCGGTTCCAGTTCAGAGGCAGTTCGAACTTACCTTGCGCACGGCGTTGCCCACAACACCGAGCAGAGCTATCCGCTTGAACCTGACAAGCCAGCACAGATCACTGGTATCCGGTTGGAGGGCTATAGCGATGAGGGTCTGGATTGCTCTCAGCCCTTTGCCATATGCCTCAATTATGTGGTCAGGCAATGGCCCTCCGACTCCTACGTGGCTGTCGCGATCAAGAATGAGCACGGGGTCCGAGTTCTGTGGTCTCACGATGTGAAGGATGCCAATGGCCTGAGTGAGAGACGAAAGCCCGGAATCTATACGACTCGTGTTGGCGTGCCGGGCAACGTCTTGAGGCCGGGATACTATGCAGTCTCCTGTGCGATCGTATCCCTCGCTCGCAGGCAAACCACGGATTTTCGGGAGGATGCGCTCACATTCAGAATTACCGACAGTGGTTCCCTGCTGGGTAGATTGGGAATTGACCATCCGGCAGTCACGGTAATCCCGCTGGAATGGGAGACATGGCATGTTGGTGAAGTCTCGCAGGAGGCTTAGCTCCCTTGTCCGCAGGTTGGCGGCCTGGATTGACATTCCGGCCCAACATCCCCTGTCGGATTATGTCAAGGCTGGCGACATCCATCCCTCAGTCATATTTGCGAATGCGATCTGCGACTCTCTACCAGGGGCCTGCATTCGAATAGGAGAGGACTCTGTCCTGAATGCTCACCTCATATTCCACCGCCCGGCAACATTCTGCATGGGGGCCAGGTCTTACGTTGGGGCGCGCACTTCCCTCCACATAGCCGAGTCGATCTCCATTGGCGACGACGTGATGATCTCGTGGGGATGCACGTTGATCGACACCGACATGCATTCTTTGGCCTTCTCGAAGAGAGCACGCGACGTTTTGATCGCGGGTCACCGGAACGGGCTTCGGAGTCAGGACAAGGACTGGACTGCTGTTCAGTCTGCGCCCATTCGCATTCAGGATAAAGTATGGGTAGGCTTTCAGGCCATCATCCTGAAGGGCGTTACCCTGGCAGAAGGCTGTGTTGTAGGGGCGGGCAGTGTGGTCACCACAGATGTACCTGCCTGGACGCTGGTCGCTGGTAACCCAGCCCGAGTGATTCGCCGGCTGGACCCGGATGAATAGGGTATGATGACCGACGACAAGTCCCTGCGTGTCTGGGCATATCGTTTGGGGAAGAGGCTCGTTCGCGCTGTCCGGAACCCCGGCTCGCCCAAACGGGCTGACAATGCTTTTGCGACCCACCTTCCGATACTGATCGGGATGGGCAGACTAGTGAAGGTGCGGAAGGTGGTCGAGTTTGGCTGTGGACCATACAGCACTCCCCTCTTTCTCAACCGCCTAGCTTTCCCCTATCTGCAAAGCCTGCAATCCTATGAAAATGATGCCCACTGGCTGAGTCAGATCGCGGCACTGGCAGGCAATGATCCCAGATTAACCCTAACTCCTGTCCACGGGCCTATGAGTTCCGTGATTGACCAGGTTGAGTTTCAAGGAGCAGACCTAGTGTTCGTCGACGACTCGCACAGCGTGGCGCAACGTGCACTGACCATTCGTGCGGTAGGCAGTCATTGTCATCCCTTGAATCTGGTCATCATTCATGACTACGAGCAAGAAGCTTACCGCGAGGCGGCCAGGATGTTTGCTCACAGTTTCAGTTTCACTGCCATGAGTCCCCAAACAGGGATCGTTTGGAACGAAGCTCAGATCGAAGTGGTTCGCCTACGGAAGCTCAACAGGCTGATCAGGAGACACTCGAGGCGGGTGAAAGCGGAAGATGTTGACTATTGGCTGGAGATCGCTGAGCCTTAATAGCCCATTCTAGAAAGGGTCGCGTTGCGCCAAATTCGAACAAGGCCGTGGTTTTGGGCCGAATCGGTCATGCGCCGTAGGGGAACAAGGCTCCATGTCTCTGCGGATCATGTTGTTTTGTGCACTTGATCTACGTCAAAGCACCGGTTCGTCTAACCGGGCGAGGTTATTTGCATTGGGCCTCCAGGTGCACGGAGCTAAGATAGGAGTGGTGGCATCTGGTTTTCCCGACGAATTAAGCCAGCGGGACATCGAGTGCCACTGGCTCCAACCGCAGCAGAACGTAGCCGATCAGCTTGTGGACTTTGGACGATCGTTCGAGCCGGATGTGATTTACGGCGTCACCGAGGAAAAAGCTAGAGCGGTGATACGGGCAAGCAAAATCCTGGGGCGCCCGTGCGTATTTGATATACATGCGATTGGGGCTGTGGAAGCGTTCGAGCGGTGGCCACTCAACAGTATGCGGTTGCGTCGAGTTGGAGAGTCGCTTGCCAACTTGAGAGCGCTGCGCGAAGCCCGTGCCCTGACTGTCGTGTCGCCGACTCTGATTCCCGTGGCCCGGCTGCTCACTAGGGAGTGTAACCTGATCTTCGGGCCAGCCGATCTGGAACGTTTTAACCCCGATGGAGAGCGGGTGACCCTAGGAAGACAGGACCGAATTCAGGTGCTGTATGCGGGTAATTTTATGCCCTACCAGGGGTGCTCACTGTTATTGAAGGCAGCAGCCATTCTGATTCGTCGAGGCGAGCCGTATGACTTCACCTTTGTAGGATCGACCAAGCGAGGGGACAAACTGATTCAACAGTGGTCTCATCTGGTCAACACCGGCGCCCTTCGGTTTGTGGATTCGGTGGACTATTCAGAGATGCCGCGCTACTTGCGGGGCGCGGATATACTGACGATCCCTCGCCCCCGAATGCTGAGCACCCATTTTGCAGTCCCTAGCAAGCTCCATGACTATATGGCAGCCGGGCGGGCCATTGTCGCCACAGACCTTGCGCCGCACAGGTTCGCTGTCCAACATGGCGTGCACGGGATTCTGTGTCGTCCGAACCCCACCGATCTTGCCAGGGGGTTGTTGAGGCTGCGTGACTCTGAAGAGCGGCAGCGGCTGGGACACAATGCCCGTGCCAGGGCAGCCGAACTCTCCAGTCTGGACAGAGCTTGTGAGACCTTGTACAGGGTGCTGCTGCGGGCAACCCATGCGTAACGGTCTGTCTATCATGCTGGTTAGCGTTGGCTTTTAGAGAGAATGAGAATCCTGTTTGTCACTGGCGCAACGAGCATCCATACGGTGCGGTGGATCCGGCAGCTTGACGGGACGGGATGGGATATTCACATTGTTGACCCTGGCAGTGCACGTATACACCCGGAGTTGGCCGGCGCTACATTGCATACTGGCTGGCGCAAACAGACGCACCCAGCGGGGTTGAAAGTCCGTGTTCGCTGGCCATTCCGGCGTGGGCGTTACTTTATGCAGAGATATCTCCCGGCGGTGTGGCAGAGAATCGTACCGGACGGGCCGACCCGCATTGCGGAAGCGATCCAGAAGCTGCACCCCGATGTCATTCATTCGCAGGCCATGCAATACTGCGGTTATCCTCTCGCTGAAGCGCGTAAGCTGCTGGGTGGTTGCCTGCCTGCCCCGTGGATATACTCGTCGTGGGGCAGCGACATGTACTACTGGGGGCGATTCCCGGAACACCAACCGCTGATCAGGGAAGTGCTGAGACACTGCGACTATCTGATGTGCAACTGCGAACGCGACGTGAGGCTTGCGCGGGAGTTCGGGTTTCAGGGAGGAGTTCTGGGATTGTTCCAGGGTGGGGGTGGTTTCCCCATCGATGCCATGCAGGCCATGCGCCTGAGCGGCCCCATCTCGTCCAGACGGGTCATCGCCGTCAAGGGCCAACAGAATTTCGCTGGGCGGGCATTAACCGCCATAGAAGCCTTGAAATTGTGTGTGGACGACATCAACCGGCAGGGCTATGAGGTTGTCATGTACCTGACACGCCCCCAGACCGAGGAGGCAGCAACAAGGTTGTTGGACAGGCTGATCCATCCTGTTCGCCTGTTGCCCCGAACCCGCATTCAGGACATCTGGAGGCTTTTCGGAACAGCGCGGATTGCCCTGGGGGTCAACGAGTCGGACGGCGTGCCGAATGCAATGCTGGAAGCGATGATCATGGGGGCCTTTCCGATCCAGACCGATCCCGGCGGGGCTACGTCGGAGTGGGTTGCCGATGGGGTCAATGGGCTGCTCATCCCTCATGACGACCCGCAACGCATTGCTGAGGCGATCCGGCGGGCGATGTCCGACGATGCCCTGGTGAATGAGGCCGCGGAGATCAATGATCGGCTCACACGCGAGCGGGTTGAATACACCGTGGTGCGCGATCGGGCCATTGCGGCCTATGAGCGTGCGGTGAACGAGTGGAGGATCGATCATCCATCGTGAAAATAGCCTTTGCTACCCTCTACGATAGCCGTGACGTGCGTCGTGGCTCAGGAACCTTCTACTACATGAGCCGCGAGATCGAGCGACAGGGGCATGTCGTACACCGCATTGGGCCGCTGAGTGGGGCTGTCCCCTTGATCACTCGTCTGATTCGCGCAGTGCATGTGCGAATAGGAAGGCGATACCAGACCTATCTTGATCCATTCGTTGCGCGGATGCGAGGACGTGAGGTGTCGCGAGCGCTAATCGCTTTGGATTATGACTGCTTGCTCACCAATGACTTTGCCATTGCGGGGTATACCGCGACGGCGAAGCCGGTCGTCCTGTACACAGATGTGATGATCCCACGAGACTACCATGCTGGTTCTATCCCGCCCCATTCTCGTATTGCCAACCTATCGCGTGTGGGCGTATGGCTATACCAACACACTATCCGCCGGGGCCTGGAGCGCTCGGCGCTGTGTATCTTTCCAGAGGCGTGGGCAGCCCGTGAAGCCCAGCGGTATTGTCCCATTGCGTCCAAAACGAGGGTGATCCCCTTTGGCGCTAACCTTGAGGACCCCGGCCCTGAAGTCGCCGCAGGGCGTCGCTTGGCCTGGGGCGCGGCCCGGCAACGGATTGACCTGCTGTTCGTGGGCAAGGACTGGGCACGCAAGGGGGGAGACATTGCAGTGCAGACTACACTCATACTACGGGAACGAGGGATTGATGCCGTTCTGCACATCGCTGGAGCTGTGCCCCCTGAGACAGCCAACCCCGATGCTATCAAGGTATATGGCTTGCTGGATAAGACAACGCCGAGTGGCATGGAGACCCTCGACCGCTTGTTCCGCACGTGCGATGTCCTGATCCTGCCCAGCAGCGGGGAAGGTTTCGTCATTGTGGCGTTGGAAGCCGCCGCTTATGGTCTGCCTGTGCTGGCGTATGACATTGTCGGCGTCAACTCGGCAGTACGAGATGGCGAAACTGGCCAACTGGTCACGTGGGGGGCGCCTGCGATGGCTTTCGCGGACGCTGTGGCTGCCTGGTTAGCAGATCCCCTCCAGTATCAGCGGCTGGTGACAGGTGCACGTCGCTACTACGAAGATACAGTGAATTGGAAGGTCGTTGGGCGCAGGCTAATCATGGAGGTTGAAGCCCACACGAAAGGGTGAGGACAGTGAACCGTGCTAAGGATGGGCTGATCCGTTTGCTCCGCAAGCTGTTTGATGTCGCTTCAGCTGAGGTGACGCGCAGCTTGGCAGATGACATACGCCGTGACTTAATGGCAGCCCAATTTCTGGCCACGCTTGCCCCACCAGGCCACTATCTTCCCTGGAGCAGAGCGGCGCTTTCACCGGGCGCTGTTGCCACGATTCTGAATGACATTGTCCTCAATCGGCGGAGGCGGATCGTGGAATTGGGAAGCGGAATCTCAACCCTATGGATCGCGCGTCTGCTCAAACAGCAGATGGGACACGTGTGGAGCATCGAACAGGATGCGAACTGGATGGGTGTCGTGGAGGCGATGCTAAAGCGTGAGGACCTGCTTGACCAGGTAACGATGATTCACACGCCATTGGCCCCCAGCCCTCTCTCGCTGACACAGGGTTTGTGGTACCAGGCTGACATCCTGCAATCTTCACTGGCAGGGATCGAGATCGATCTGCTGGTGGTAGATGGGCCAGAGAATGAAGGGGCGGACCCCTTGATCAGGTATCCTGCGGTCCCGTTTTTCAAAGACTACATGGCGGAAGCATGTGCGATTGTGTTGGATGATGCGCGGCGCAAAGGGGAGAAAAGGATAATTGCACAGTGGCAATCTGAGGTGGGAATCTCGTTCACACTGAGAGGGAGCATTGCCCTCGGCCTGCGTGGAGCGCACTACAAACCGTTCATGTAAATCCCAGAGGCTGATACCTTGAGAGTGGTCTATGCAGCTGTGCGGCACGATCCGCGCGACATCGATCGAGCGAGCAGTGTAGATTATGGCTTCTACCAGGCCCTTGTGCGGCACACCTCAGGAGTCAGAATAGTGGGGCCTTTTGTGCAACCTGCGCCTCTGATTGAGCGAGGGTTGAGACGACTATATCGGGCCATGACAGGTCGACGATATATCAAATGGGACCTGTATACCCTGTTCAGGGTGTCGCTGGCTGTCAACAGGGTCAGCCGGGAGTATCAGCCAGATGTTGTCTTCTCGATCTTCCCTGCCCCGCTGGCCTTTTATCGGGGTTCAGCGCCTTGCATCTTCGTCACCGACCTCACGTTCGAGGCCTGGCAAGAACATGGCGCAGGTTTTGGGGAGGCGGCGCTGAAGCTGCTGGTGTGGCTGGAGCGTCGAGCTGTCGAGCGCAGTGCCCGAGTCATTGTGCACAGTGCCTGGGGACGGGATGAGATCGTCAGGCGGCACGGCGCAGATCCCGCCAAGATCGAACTGTTGGTCATGCCATCCGCCCTGCCTGCGGAGGCGGTGCCTGCCCAATTAGATGGCAGGGTGGCGAAGACTCTTTCCTCGCCGCTTCAACTGCTGCTGGTGGGACGCGACTATTATCGCAAAGGGGTTGATGTTGCCATCGAGATCATGAGACAACTCAATGCACAGGGCACCCCTGCTGAACTCACTGTGTGCGGAACGAGGGGGGTGGAGGAACCTCATCTCAGGTTTGTTGGGCCATATCGGAAGAGCGACCCCGCCCAGCTCGAACATTATGCCGACCTCTATCGCCAGGCTCATCTGCTGCTGCATCCGGCGCGCTTTGAGCCAGCCGGCATTGTCCCCAGTGAGGCTGCGGCGTTTGGCACACCGACCATCACCAACGACACGGGGGGGCTAGCCACGACAGTGAAAGATGGCGTGTCGGGCATTGTATTGCCCAAGGCAAGCCCGCCACGGGCCTATGTGCAGGCGATCCTCGATCTGGTGCACAATCCGTCCCGATATTATGAGTTGTGTGCAAGCACCAGGAGACGCTACGAGCAGGAGCTGAACTGGGAAGTGGCAGGGAAACAAGTGGCGACCATTCTCAAAGAAGTGGTCGAGGGAAGCCGGTGACAAGCGTGTCTGGGCGTATTGAACGTTGCCTGTTTGTTGTGGAGGATGCACCAATCAGCCCAAATGCTGCTGGGGGGGCCTCCGCGCTGTATTACAGCCACCTGGAGATGCTGGCTCACTCGGTGCGTACTGTAGAGGTGGCGATATTAACAGAGACAGGCCAGGCTCTTCGGCTGGAAAGATTCAAACAAGAGCAACCCGATCTTTGGAAGCGAGTCAGTGGTTGGAGTCGAGCGTGGCATGTCATTCACATGGAGCGCATAGCGAGGACCAAAGCTCCCCTCCTGCACTTTCTGTTGGCGCTGAGAAAGCCGGCTTACCTCTACGAAAACTTCACCGACAGCACACTTGATCACATGCGACGATTGGTGTGGGAAACCAAACCGCAGGCGATCTGGTCTGAACACCTGTGGCCGACCTGTCTGATTCAGCAGGCAGGTAGCCAGGCGCCTGTGATCTACAGCCACCTTGATTGGCATTGGCGCATTAAAGGTCACCGTGTTGGAAAGACAGTGGAAGCAGTGAAGGCCAGAATGAGGCTGCAGATCGCCAGGCGATATGAGATGAGCCTGGTCCGGCGAGTCGCTGCATGTGTCAGCGCCTCTGCCAGCGAGTTAGCTCAAATCCAGGCCCTGGGAGTCCCACATACTGCTTACCTGCCCATCACCTACGAACTGGCAGCGCTGCGCACCCTTGAGCCAGCGGAGCCAGCACGGATTGTCCACTTGGGGGGGATGAATACTACTTCCAGCCGGATCGGCCTGCAGCGTTTTCTGGAGGTGGTCTGGCCGGAGATCGCTGTGCTATCAGGAGAAACTCCAGAGCTTTGGGTGATCGGCAGCCTGGAAGGAGCCCCCGATCCGTTGCTGGCTGCCCTGCGGCGGGTAGGGGCGATCTGTACCGGCTATGTGGCAGACCTGGGTACAGTGCTCCGCCCAGGGGATATTCATGTTGTGCCCTGGGAGTATGATACCGGGACACGCACACGTATCCCTCTGGCGCTCAATTACGGGCAGGCAGTCATCTCAACAAAGGCCGCCGCAGCCTGCCTGAGCGAACTCAGAAATGGGCAGGATTGCATCCTGGTGGACAGTCTGAAGGAGATGGCTGGGGAGATCGTCAGGCTGCTGTCTGATCGGGAGCGCCGACGACGCCTGTGCTGGGCTGGACGGCAGGCTTTTCAAGCGAATTTCACCCGAGAGGCCGTCCAACCCCGTTTTGAGGCGTTCATGGAGTCTCTGTCAGAGAGGGGCGGTTGAGCAAGATGGAAATAGTGGCCATCATTCCTGCGCGAGGCGGCTCGAAGGGCATTCCCCACAAGAACATCCAGCCCGTGGCGGGCAAACCGTTGCTGGTCTACACCATTGAGCATGCTCGCGAGACATTGTCCATTGCCCGAATCGTTGTCTCCACCGATGATCCAGACATCGGTGCGGTGGCCCAGCAGGCCGGAGCGCAGGTGATCTGGCGACCTGTGACCCTCAGCGGCGATACTGCCACCTCTGAATCAGCGCTCCTCCACGCCCTCGATTACCTGCGCGACACCGAGGGTTACGAGCCTGATCTGGTTGTGTTCCTGCAAGCCACTTCGCCGTTGCGCCAATCTGGCGATGTCCAGAACGCCATCGACACGCTACTGCGCGAGCAGGCCGACTCGCTGTTTTCCGCCAGCCCGGTCCACGGTTTCTTGTGGCGGAATGAAGGGGGTGTGTTAAGTTCGGTGAGCTATGACTATCGCCACCGGCAGCGGCGTCAGGATGCTCCAGAAGACCTGATGGAGAACGGCTCGATTTACGTCTTCAAACCCTGGGTGTTGCGTCAGCTCAACAACCGGCTGGGTGGGAAGATCGCCGTTTATCGTATGCACCCGCTCGACTCGTTTCAGGTGGATGAGCCGGACGATCTGGATCTCGTCGAGAGGCTATTGGCCATCCGGCAACGGCGTCGTGGAATAGAAAAGGAGCACTGAAAGGTGGCTGGTATCACACCCTACCTTGTCGCTGGGCATCGGCTGATTGGCGAGGGGTACCCCTGTTTTATCATTGCTGAGGCTGGCGTCAATCACAATGGCAGCTTGGACATGGCCCTGAAGCTGGTGGATGTGGCTGCCGAAGCAGGCGCGGATGCCGTCAAGTTCCAGAAGCGTAACCTGAAGGACCTCTACCCGGCGGAACTGCTCGAAAATCCCAATGCAGCGGAATGGGCTTTTCGCTACCTGTTGCCGTTCCTCCAGCAGTCTGAACTGACCGATGACGACTTTGGCGCCATTAAGGACCACTGTGACCAGCGTGGTATCCGCTTCATGTGCACGCCGTGGGACGAGGCCAGCCTCGATCTACTGGAGCGGATCGGGGTAGATATCTACAAGGTGGCTTCTGCCGATCTGGTCAACTACCCACTGCTGGAGCGAATCGCGGCCACGCACAAACCGATGATCCTCTCGACCGGAATGGCAACTCTGGAAGAGATCGCATGCACCGTCGATTACCTGAAAAGTCTGGAGGCTTCCTTTGCACTGCTCCACTGTGTCAGCGCCTACCCTGCACCGTTTGAGGGGCTCAACCTGCGCTTTATCGAGACTCTGAAACAGTTCGGTGTGCCTGTCGGCTACAGTGGGCATGAGCGCGGCATCGCGATGCCGCTAGTGGCCCTGACGTTGGGGGCCTGCATTATTGAAAAACACATCACGCTGGATCGGACGCTGCCTGGCCCCGATCACTCGGCTAGCCTGGAACCGCAGGGCATTCAAAAACTTGTGCGCGACCTCCGCCATGCTGAGATCGCGCTGGGGGCTGTCCACAAGGAACTCAACGCGATGGAGCGGGTGAATCGTCAGGTGTTGCGGAAGAGCTTGGTGGCAGCCCGCGACCTGCCGGCAGGAACCACGCTGACCCGCGATATGATCGCCGTGAAGGGGCCTGGGAAAGGGCTGTCTCCTCAATTTATGGGGCAGTTGATCGGCGTGCGGCTGAGCCGGGATGTGAGCACAGACGAGTTCTTTACAGAAAACGACCTCGCTCCTGCGGAAATGCCGACTATCTCTGGGGAGACGCTGAGGCGACCCTGGGGGCTGAAGGCACGGTTTCACGATCTGGCGGCAGTGTTGCACCTCCAACCCAAATTAGTCGAGCTGCATTTCAGCGAAGACGACGCCGATCAGCCCTTTGAGCCACCGCTCAGTCCTTACCCCCAGCGGTTGTTTATCCATGCCCCTGAGTTTGCCGATCAGCGGCTGCTGGATATGTGTTCGCCAGACCCTGCGATGCGTGAACGCTCCACCACCCTGATCCAACTGACCATCGACAAGGCCAGGGAGCTTCAGCCGCACTTTTCTGGTGAACCTGTCGCGGTGGTGATTCATGTGGGGGGAATGTCTATGGATGAGTCCGAGCAGGAGCCTGATGAGCTATTGGCGCTGGCGGCTGACTCGTTCCGGCGGCTTGATGCGCGGGGGGTGATTCTGCTGCCTGAAAACTTGCCCCCCCGGCCATGGTACCTGGGTGGGCAATGGTTCCAGAGCGTGTTTGTCAGTGCTGAGGACATGGTGAGATTCTGCGGGGAGCTTGGATTGGGCATGACTCTCGACCTCTCCCATGCCCAGCTCTACTGCCGCTACACAGGCGAGGACCTGGTCGAGTATATTCAGAAGTGTCTGCCGTATGTGCGTCATGTGCATATCTCAGATGCCGCCGGGATCGATGGCGAGGGTGTGCAGATTGGGGAAGGCGAGATCGATTGGGCGCGGGTTTTGAAGGCGCTTGCTCAAGCTGAGTTTAGCTGGGTGCCCGAAATCTGGAGTGGGCACCTCAATAATCACAGGGGGTTCATCCTGGCCATTAATCGGCTGGCGGATTACAAGCTGCTGTAGAGAAATGTCGATGCAGCGTGTTTCAGGTTCCGTGACTGGAAGGCAAACCTTGTCCAGAAAACCTCATATTGTGCTTGTTGTCCCGCGCGGCGAGGCGGTGCGCAACTTCCTTTACTCCGATACCTTACCCATTCTAGCCGACCATGCTCGGGTGACGGTGCTGTCTGTGGTTGACGACGAAGATATTCTCCGTCACGCCAGGCCGTATACGGATCAAATTATCACGATCAGAGAACAGCCTGAGCATCGTGCTCTTGTGCTTCTGCGCTACCTGATCCATTACGCGCACTTTCGCTGGCTGTGGAGCGAGGTTGCCAAGAATCGCTGGGAATGGCTGGATGCCGAAGCCAGAACGCGCTCTGCCAGGCTTCAGCGTGGGGTGTGGAAGGCCGTCATGCGCCTGTTGGCCAATCGCCCCACGCTTGAGGTGCTGACGGCGCTGGAGCAGTCTGCCTCGTGGGTTTTGCGTCCTGACGATACATATGTCCGCCTGTTCCGCCAGTTGCGCCCCGACCTGGTCTTCAACGGTTCACATATCCACGGTCCGGCGGGCGAATTGCCGGTTAAGATCGCACACCACCTGCGCATTCCTACGGCGGGTTTCATTTTTTCGTGGGATAATCTGACCTCGCGCAGCCGAATCGTTGTGCCCTACGATACTTATCTTGTGTGGCACGAGCCGATGCGTGCCCAGTTGCTTCGCATCTATCCCCATCTCCGGCCAGAGCGCGTGATCGTCACTGGCACACCGCAATTTGATTTTCACTTCAAGCCAGAGTTCCAGCTTTCCCGCCAGGAACTGGCCGCGCAGGTTGGTTTCGACCCGGCTCGCCCTTTTATCCTGTATACGACTGGTATCGCTCATCACTTCCCCGAAGAACACCGCACGGTTGAGATGGTCATCCGGCTCCTGGACGAGATCGAAGTCATCCCCAAGCCGCAGTTGGTCGTTAGACGTTACATCAAAGACACCAGCCCTCAGATGGATGCGCTGGCGGCTGCCGGTCATCCGGATGTGTTCTTTCCGCCCATGCGTTGGGACGATCGGTGGTTCACTCCCCTGATCGAGGACATTCCCTTGTACACCGGCCTGATCCGCCAGGCTGCGCTGGGGATCAATGCTGCTTCAACGGTGTCGCTGGAGTTGATGATGCATGACAAGCCGGTGATCAACCTGGGCTTTGATCCGCCGGGCAGCCACTTGCCTCATCACTTCCGCTATGCGCGGCACGTCGAATTTGATCACTACCGCCCTGTTGCTGAAAGCGGTGGGGTCATGGTCGCCCGATCCCCAGACGATCTGCGCGCCATGCTGGTCCGAGGCTTGGGTCGGCCACACGCCGATAGCGAGAAGCGCCGTGAGTTCATCAAGCGGGTGTTTGGCAGCACGCTCGACGGGCAGTCCGGAGCGCGTATTGCCCACTGTCTGATCGAACTGGCTAGTAGGAGCCACAGCGCATGACTTGGATGCAACGGTTGGCCGCCCGCCTGTGGTGGGGACCACTCCGCAGGCCGTTCAGGGGGGCGATGCGGCTTGTGCTGCACGGCCATAGGCGCGTTCTTTTGGGGTCTGCTAGAGGATGTCGTTTCGAGGGAAGTCCATCTCAGTTGCTTGGCATCTACGAACCGCATGTGCAGCAGGCCCTGGAATACTGGCTCGCGCCCCGAGGCGTCTTTTACGACGTGGGTGCTAACACAGGTTACTTCAGCCTGCTGACCTGTCTGCGGGCGGGGCAAGGAGGATGCGTATATGCCTTCGAGCCTCTGCCGGAGAACATCCGCCGCATGGAGTCTATGCTGGCTGAGAACCGCTTATCAAATTGCAGCCTGATTCCGGCGGCTGTCTCCGATCGCTCCGGCACTGCACTCTTGCACTTTGACGCCGATTCTAACACGCCCAGCCTGATCGGTAGCGGGAGTGGCCGCAGCTTCCAGGTACGTACCATTACCCTAGACGAGTTTTCCCAGTCTGCTCGCTGGCCTGATCTGGTTAAAGTGGATGTAGAAGGGGCAGAGACACTGGTCTTAGCTGGCGCTGCCCGGTTGCTGGCGTGTGACAGGTCTCCGGTGTGGATCGTGGAAGTCCATTCTGCCCTGCTAGACCAACAGGTCAGGCAGTGCTTCGTAGGCCACGGGTATAATGTACAGGATCTGGTGTGCTCGTGGGGGCATCCCGATCCCTACCCGGTTCACATCGTTGCCTGGAAGGATCGCCCAGCGTGACAGGCAAACCTCGTCTGCTGATCCTGTCTCATGTATTGCCCTTCCCCCGCCGATCAGGGCAGCAGCAGCGTGTCTACTACACGCTGGTTGCTGCACGCCGACGTTTCCATACCACCTTTTTGACTGCCGTCGAGACCCGCCAAGTCTGCTCTACCCGCCAGAAGTTGTTAGATTTGTGCGATGAGGCCACTGTCTTGCCTTCCAAGTACGCCCGAACTCCCTGGTCCAGGGTCTGGCATCGACTCAAGGGGATGTTATATCTGTTGCGCACCGGCCTGAAGTTCTCCAATTACGTCGTGGGCAGGGTCGAGTTCAGCCCCTGGCAGGTCGCACAGGCCATCGGCGCTGCTCACTTTGACTGTGTCCTTTACGAGTACTGGCATGCGGTAGATAGCACCGTCGAGTTTCGCAAGAGGGCCATCCCCTGTGTGCTCGACATGCACGACATCCTCTGGCAATCGTATGCTCGCCAGCTTGCCGCCAGTCCGCCTCTGCTGGCAGGGTGGAAGCGATGGGCTGTCGAGCAGTACCGCGCCCGTGAAGAGGCTGCCTGGTCCTGCTTTGATGCTCTCGTCGCCGTCAATGCCCAGGAAGGCCGCATCGTGAGCCAGATCGTTGGGCCGGCTGTGCCGGTCTTTGATGTGCCGATGGGCGTTGACTTGGACAAGTGGCCTTACTCATGGGAACCGGCACAGCCGCCGCGTATCGCTTACTACGGAGGATTGGGCAGCTCACACAATCAGCAGGACGCCCTGCGTTGCTATGAACAAATCATGCCTCTCATCTGGCAAGAGGTCCCTGAGGCTGAGTTGTGGCTGGTAGGCAGTGAACCCTCAGCGAACCTGTGGCGGATCGCCGCGGGCGACCGACGTGTGACCGTGACCGGCTTTGTCGAGCATGTGCAGAGTGTACTATGCACTATGACGGTTCTCCTGTGCCCCTGGCAGGGCACCTACGGTTTTCGCAGCCGCCTGGTCGAGGCGATGGCGCTGGGCGTGCCGGTGGCGGCCACGCCGGATGCAGTGTATGGTATGGGCATGGAGGCGGGTCAGGGGCTTCTGCTGGGCGCCACCGATGCCGATCTGGCTGGCGCTTGCCTCGCCTTGATCCGCGACCCTGATCTTGCGCGGGAGCACAGCCGAATGGCCCGCATGCAGGTTGAGGCGAAGTTTGGCTTTGAGGCAACCTATGGGAAGCTGGCTGAGGAACTGCTTGCGTTCACGCTGCGCTGGCAGGCAGAGCGGCCATCCTCGCTATAGGGACGATCGCCTGGCGGAGCAGAGATGCTGAATACAGCCCCCATCTTCCTGAATTGCTTTTCCAGAGGCGGGAGCAATATCTTCTGGAACCTGTTTCTGAGCCACCCCGACGTATGCTCGCCGATCCGCGAGACCCTTGAGTTGTTTCGAACAGGTCTTCGTCGCCCCACCCTGAACGGCTATCGCGTGGCGCTGATGAGCGGCCAGTGGCGGCTGTTTGATCAGAAGTATCTGGAACCGCGCAAACCACTGTCCACGCGAGCACAACACTTCATCGACCGGGTGCTCTATTTGAACAAGCTCCGCACGCTCGCTGATCCGGAGATGCGGTATAAGTTTGAGGACGAGGTCTACACGCTCGATGAAGTGCAGAAGGCCCGGTTGACCTGCAAGAATAACAATGGCCTCACCTTTCTCAGCGATATTCTGCTGGACATGTATCCGGACGCCACGTTCTTTGCCCTGGTCCGGCATCCCTTAGCTCTGTACGAGAGCTACCAGCGCCGCCGCTTTATCACTTCCGTGAGTGAGTTTGTCGGTTTCTACCGACGTATCGCTGAGCGTATGGTGCAGGACCGGCAGCGATACTCCAACTATCATCTGATCCGCTTTGAAGACATCTTGGCCCAGCCCATCGACATACTCCGCCAGGTGTATAGCCAGGCCAATCTGCCCCTCGATCGCATCCGTAAGGTGCGCATGAAAGCTAAGGCCCACTTTAATCAAGACGGTCAACACACCAGCCAGTACACTGTCGGTCAGCACTACTGGTTTACCTTCGACCAGGTCTCTACCTTCCTTGAGCCGAATATCAACGATTACCAGATCGACCGATTAGGCCGCGCCGAACGAGAGGCCATTTTACAGGGCACGGCAGGCATTCGGCAGATCTTAGGCTATGCAGAGTGAGGGCAGCGGCAGTGGACCTTGTGGTGATCTCCCACAAGATATGCTGGCCGTCAGACGAATCGCCCTCAGGGTATGCCACCGACGGCGGCTTTCCTTTCCAGATGGCTGCCCTCTCCAATCTTTTCGACTCAACCACCCTGGTTCTCCCCTGCGACTCGCGCCGCTCGTCTAGCGGTGGCGCTCCGCTTGAAGGCCACAACTTGCAAGTCGCTCCACTGAGTGTGCCACGCGGCGCCGGTTGGGTCCGCAAACTTGCCCTGGTTCCCTGGCTGATACGCCATAGCCTGTCTCTCTCTCGCCATGTCTGGCGTGCTGATGCTGTCCATACGCCGATTCCGGGTGATATCGGTACGTTTGGCCTGTGGATAGCCCTTTGTCTCGGTAAGCCGCTGTTTGTTCGTTACTGCGGCACGTGGGGCCGCACCGATACGCTCGCCCAGCGCTTCTGGCTGTGGCAGCTGGAACGCATTGCCGGAGGCCGCAATGTTGTGATGGCCACCGGTGGATCGTCCACGCCGCCTTCTAGCCGCAACCCAGCGATCACGTGGATCTTCGCCACAACCCTCACCGACTCACAGCTCCGCTCCCTGCCGTCTGCACCCGCCTGGCGACCTGGCCAACCTCTCCGTCTGGTGACTGTCAGCCGCCTTGAGCCAGCCAAGAATATCCAGGCCATCATCCGTGCTCTGCCGCTAATCCGCAGCAGGTTTCCTGCCGCCACGCTCGATGTCGTTGGCAGCGGCAGCGACGAGTCTCGCCTGCGCGCGCTGGCTTTCGAACTGGGCATAGACCAGGCGGTGACCTTCCACGGCTGGCTTTCTCACCGCCAGGTGCTTGATGTTCTGGTGATGTCGCATCTGTTCGTATTTCCCACCCAGTCGGATGAGGGTTTCCCCAAAGCTGTCCACGAAGCCCTGGCCTGCGGTCTTCCAGTCGTGACAACTCCTGTCTCGGTGCTGGCTCAGTTGATCGGTGACCGCCATGGCTGTTTGCTGCTCGATGTAAAACCAGGGACAATAGCTCAGGCAGTGTTTGGCCTGTGCGCCGACCCCGATCGGCTGGCAGCGATAGCTCGTTCGGCCCGCCAGATGGCGCTGGCTTACTCGCTTGAGCACTGGGGCGACGAGATCGGCGCACGCCTGCGTGCTGCCTGGAACACTGAGTTGCGCACGGATGACAGACTCGCTGTTGGCGGCTGATGGCTGATTGCCTGTCTGAGGATGTGCATGTCTACCCCGCTTGATGACCCTGACCGCCGCATCTCCCGGCTCGAGTCGTTGGGCTGGTCCAGGGATGTGGCTGCCCTTCCAGAGCTGCTGACTGCGCTTCAGGATTCCGATCCGCCTGTCCGGCGTGTGGCTGTCTCTGCACTTGGCCAGGTCGGCGACCCGAGCGTTGTGCCGTCTCTGCTTGCTGTCCTCGTCGATCCCGACCCCGGCGTTCGTCAGGCTGTCGCTACGGCCCTGGCTGATCTTGCCGATCCCCGTGCGATGTCCGGTCTGCTGCGTATCCTCCACGATCCCGATCCGGCTGTGCGCTGTGCGGCGGCCAGGGCATTGGGTCGCTTGGGTGACCCTGCCGCTCTGCCTGGTCTGCTGGCTGCTGCCCAGGATCCCCACCCCTACGTGCGGCAGGCGGTCGAAAGGGCTTTGTCGCTGCTCCGGCAGACCCACTCGCAGATGGAGATGTCCCCCCATTGGATGGCTGGGCCGCCCAGCGCAGAGCCTGCTTTAACCTCTCGCCTGCCATCGGCCCGCCGTAGACGGCACCCGCGCCGTCGCGCCCTGGGCTGGGTCCTCGGCGGGCTGATCGCCCTTGTGGCTGTGCTGGCCGGGACCGGGTTGTGGATGTGGAACCGACCTCTAGGTCCCCGCCTCTCGGATCGTACCGTTGCGCCGGCGGGCGTTATCCTCGCTACTCCCCTCCCCTCTCCTATCCCGGCGGCCCCGCCGCGCTGTGGCGGCCCTCCGGTGCTGTTTGTGCTGGTGGCGGGCCTAGACACGCCTTTAGGCGGTTACGAGACAGGAGCCGCCGACGTGATCCGCGTGGCGCGCATTGACTTCGTCACACCGTCTGCGACGGTGTTGGCCATCCCGCGCGATCTGTGGGTGCCCATCCCCGGCATGGATGTGCACGGCATCCCCGCCAACCGCATCAAAGCTGCCTTCGCCTACGGTGTCCACTATCAGGTTCCGGGTGGCGGGCCGGGCCTGCTTGTTGACACCCTGGCCTACAACTTCGGCGTTGTGGTTGACCGCTACGCTGTAGCCAACTTCAATGCCTTCGCTGCCGGAATCGATGCTGTTGGTGGTATTGATCTGTATGTGCCGGAACCGGTCGGCAGTCCAGACAGCTCTGATCCGTACTTCGCAATGGGTTGGCACCATATGGATGGCGCGACTGCTCTGCAATATGCCCGCCTGCGCCCCGGCAACTCGAGCGATCTGTATCGCATCGATCGTCAGACTGCGCTGATGCTCGCCCTCCGGGACCGGGTCTTTAGCTCTGAGGTATTGCCTTCCCTTCCTGCCCTGATCCGCTCGATGCAGGAATCCGTTCTCACCGATCTCAGCCCTGCTGAGATCAATATGCTAGTGTGCATTGGCCGAGCGATCGATTCTGACCATATCCGCACCCTGACCATCGACCCGACTCTGATGACCTCCATCATAGACGAGTATGGCTACGAACGCCTTCAGCCCGACTTTGAAGGCATCCGGCGCTTCGTGCAGACCTTCAATGCCGGCGAGGTTCATTAGAGGCAGCCCTGCACGCCCTAGTACGGCTGCCCCGATCTATGGAGTTGCTCATGATCGACTGGCCTATCAAAGTCCGCGAGCTTCGTCAGATGGCTGAGGAATTGGAGCAGTGGTCCACCCGGCTGCACGGTCGAGGGCGGCTGGTTCTGGGCCGTATGGCTGATGAGCTGCGCCAGTTTGCCACTCAGATTGACCTGTTGCTGAGAGATGCTACTTCTCCTCAGGCTCCGCCTGAACCGCCCCCCGACTGGCTGTACGATCTGCCTGATTTGGGGACCATGTCTATGACGGGCAACGGTGATGCCGATGATGTTTACGAGCAGGACGAGTCGGATGCCTGGACCGATCAGCTCTGATCTGAGATTTGGGAGACACTTTCAGAGCAACCTCAGGCTTTGCGAAAAGCAATTTGAATTGCTTTTCGCAAAACATTTAAATCACTCTTAACAGGTCCATAATCTGACGTTAACCACATTAATGGACAATGAAAGTCGATTATCTATGTGTGATACCTCGTGTGTGCAAGGCAGGGCCATTGGGGCAATCCCCCAGGGCCCTGTCTTGTGTCTGCTGTCTAGCTCCGTCGAGATCGTCCTCTGCCTGGTGCCGTATCGTGTGACTGCCGATCGCGACTGGCTAGCGCTTGCACAAAACCTCGGGCTTCATGGAAACATTTAAGCCAATCTTAACCATGCCATAGTTATTCCTTAATTTACCTCGGCTATTGTATAAGCGTGGTGTGGTAGTATAGCAGTAGTAGAACCTCCTCATTGGGACGACCTCCTTTTCCCTCTGGACAACAGGGCTGCGCGCCGGCTGCCCTGTTTCCGTTTGTCATATTGGTTGCCCAAAAGGGCTTTTCGCTGGCGAACCCGTCTTCACTTCACTATACTTTGACTTGGCACCGATTCTGCCCATCGATCTGAAGAGGAAACTCGTGGCCAGTGACCTGATTGGACGCAAGCTCGGCCCTTATGAGATCGCCGAGCTTATTGCCGCCGACGACCTCACCGAGATGTTCAAGGGCTTCCAACCGGCGCTGGATCGGCATGTGCTGATCAAGATCGTCGGACGCCACCTGCCCGATGACCCGGTTTTTAACGCCCGCTTCCGCCGGGAAGCCAAGGCCATTGTCGCTCTGCACCATCCCAACATCGTCCGCGTCTACGACTTCGGGCAGGCCGAGGGCGGCCACTACGTGGTGATGGATTACGTTGAAGCCATGACCCTCGCCGACGTAATCGAGGGAGTTCGTACCGGTGAGCGCACCCTGGAACCGGACGATATCACCTTCATCGTCCGACAGATCGGCGCGGCTCTCGACTATGCTCATAGTCAAGGTGTCCTTCATCGCGCTGTAACGCCCTACACTATCAATATCACCCGCAGCGGCCAGGCCATCCTGGCTGACTTTGGCCTCTCGCTGCTTTACAGTCGCGCTGCTGATGTCGCTGGGGTACCCGTCGGGTTTAACCTGCCAGACTATATGGCCCCCGAACTGCGCGAGGATGCTCGTGCTGCCACGCCGGCAAGCGACATCTACTCGCTGGGCGTCGTCCTTTATGAGTTGCTCACGGGTCAGCGCCCTTACGAGCCTGGTTCGGATATCGACATGGCGCTCCGCGACCTGCACGACGCGGTCCCCGATCCGCGTCTGCTCAATGAGGACATTCCGCAGCCGGTCGCGCTGGTCGTGCAGAAAGCGCTATCCAAGTCGCCCAAAGATCGCTTCTCGCGTGCCATGCGGCTGGCGGTGGCGCTTGAGCAGGCTTACCATCCCGAAACCGCGCCCCGGCCTGGGCCGCCTCCATCCCTTGAGGGGGGCGGTGAGAAGTTGCCTGTCGCCCGTCGCCCAACTGCCGAGCGAGTCGTCGTCCGACGCGGGTTGTCGCCTGCTGAGGAGCGTCGCGAGAAGCGCCGCCTGCGCGAGGAACACAAGCGCATCAAACGCCAGGAGCGTGAGGAGCGGGAGCGGATCAGGCGCGAGGAACGTGCCATCGCTCGCGCCGCACGGCGTGCCCAGCGTCGTGAGCGCCGCCGCGAGTTCGTGTCCCGCTGGGGACGTTCGATTGTCGTAGTCATCGTCGTTCTGCTCCTGCTCGGGGCGCTGGCTTTTCTATTAAATACTCTGGGCGTGATCCATATTTCTGTGGCCCTGCCCACCCTTGCGCCGCGCCGATCCGCTGCTGTCGAAGATGTTGCGCCGACTCCCACCTCCAGACCGACTGTCACTCCTACCCGCCCACCCACCTTGACGCCCATTCCGACCCCTACTCCGCTCGAGGCGGCTAGCGCCACGCCGATTCAGCCCCTTGAATTCACACCTCTGGGTGTGGGCAGCAGCGCCTACCGCGTGGTCGACGGCGCAGTTCTCCAGTTTGTCCCGGCGGGCACCTTCCTGATGGGCACCAATGACCGCGCCCGCAAGGAGGATGCCCGCCCACAGCACACCGTCATGCTCAGCGACTTCTGGATTGACCGCACTGAGGTCACAAACGCCCAGTACGCCCAGTGTATGGCAAGTGGCCTGTGCCCGCCGCCAGTCCGCACGCGCTTCATCGACGATCCTGACTTTGCCAATTATCCCGTAATCTATGTCCGCCATTCGTTTGCTGTCACGTATTGTCTGTGGCTGGCCCAGCAAACCGGCGAGTCGATTGGCTTGCCCACTGAGGCTCAGTGGGAAAAGGCTGCCACTTGGGACCCGCTGCTGGAGCAACCCCGTCTCTACCCATGGGGCAACAACCCACCCACGGCAGACCTGGCCCAATATCGGGGCAGCACTTTCCTGGGCACTGCCCCGGTTGGGTCGCACCCGGATGGAGCCAGCGCCTACGGGGTGCTTGACATGGCTGGTAGTGTGTGGGAGTGGGTCGCGGACTGGTACGCTGCCGATTACTATCAGCGCAGCGGTGTTCCGCTCGATCCTGCCGGGCCGCTGACGGGCACTTACCGCGTGACGCGCGGCGGCGGTTGGTACAACGAGTCGTTGCTCCTGCTCGGATCAGTGCGCAACTGGGCGCAGCCCACTGCCACTGGCGACGATTTGGGCTTTCGTTGTGTTCTGAACACCAAGCGTCCCTCGCCTGAGAGCGGCATCGTGCTCACGCCGCTCGATCTCTCCCAGGCGTTGCTCGATGTGATCGAGGCGGCGCGCCGGGATCCCAGCAACGACCGTGCCACACTTGACGAGTGGGGCGTGGCGCTGGAAGCCCTCCGTGACGCTTTCCAGACTGGTGATAATGGCATGGCCTGGTCGTTAATCCTCCAACGCCAGGCTCGCCTGGAGGACCAGAGCCGTACCGGCCTGCTGACTGTCACGTTATCGTTCCAGTTGCAGCGGGCGCTGGAATGGATGCAGGAGACCCTGGCTGCTGTCGGCTAACAGTGAGCCAGGCAGAGGACGAATGGGAGTAAATCCTCAGTGACTTGGCGCCCAATCGACTCTACAATATTCCTACAGCAGCCAATGATGGTCCCTTTAGAGGTATTCACAAGCTGAAAGCTGATTGTTGAAGGCTGAAAGCGAATCTATGTCTGACCTAAGCACCTCGCGTACATCCGAAGCTGACCTGAAGGCGAGCAGCCAGGTCACGCTGATTAGTCTCAACCAGGTAGATGATCGCACCCTGTCTCGCCTCTCCACCTTGGCTCTCCCAGAGGTTGTTGAGCTGAAGGAAGAGATCGCCGACATTTTCCCGGCGGGCAACCTTCCCGGCCTGATCCTGGCCGGTCTGATTGCTCTTAAAGGCCGCAAAATTACCCGCAAGCGTGCGGATGACGACATTAACGCCCTGTTTCAGGGGGCTAACCTGGTACCTCAGGGCCTGTATAGTGTCCTGATTGGCGGCCCGGCGGTCGTTCTCTCGGCTTATCAGATGATTCTCCGCTTGGCAGGCAAAGACACCTCAGAAGCCTTCCCGGAGGGGACCTGGCAGTTCTATCTTCAATTTGGTCTGCGCGAGGATACCGGAAGACACACTAACGAGACCATTGCCTATCATCAAAAGCGCCCTCAGAATGCCTCCCTGGTCGATGACATCTCAGCCTGGCTCATGACGGCCATCTATACCTTATTCGATACCGATGGTCTCAACAGCTCACTGTGGACGGAGTGGACTACCCTCCGTCTCATCCGCGAGGCTGCTGCGCGTGCAAACCTGGCGGATAAGCCGCCCTTCAATGCGTTGCTGCGAAGCTGGCAGTCTGCCCGTCCCTATCAGACGCTGGCGGGAATGTCCTACGCTGAGGCTCGTCGCAATGCCTTCGACACCTTTATCAAGTCTTATATCGAACTGCTGCCCACTGACGCCGTAATTGAGCTTGGTCAGCGCCTGGAGGAGTTGTCTCGCCAGGAACAGGAACCTTTCCAGCGTCAGATGAGCCTGTTGGCTACCCTGAAGCCGGGGCGCTTCCGTGATGATCGCGTTGCGGTTCCCCTGTGGCAGGCCAGAGTTGGCCTGATCTGGCGTGGCCACATCTACCTGTTCGGCATCTGCGCCCGCGACAGCCAGGGCCATCCGCTGGCCTTCAATATGGATGGCAGCTCGTGGCCCCTCAAGTTCAACTCGGAAGGCCAACCCCTCGATCAGCAGGGCAAACCGCTAGCATTGCAGGGTGGCTGGCTCTACCGCGTTGACCGCAACCGCTCCAGCCAGCCAGTCGGCTACTTGGCTCCTGTCGATCCGGCTCGTGTGAAGGGCCGTGTCGAAGCTATCGTCCATGCTCAGCGCCCTCCTTCGGCCTCCAACGTCGACTTGCGCCTGGTCGAGGCCCGGCGTGGGCAGCAGGAGCGCCTGCGCTCTCTGCTGCCCGAGTCAACTCGCGCAGCCCTCGACGACCTGGCCGACGCGCCTATCTTGGTCAACTGGGATCCTCAGGATCGTGCTCTGCCACTGGGTGTGCTGCGCCGGCTGGCCCGACGTGGTGTTGGTG
This sequence comes from Anaerolineae bacterium, assembly GCA_034435375.1. GTDB lineage: Bacteria > Chloroflexota > Anaerolineae > Aggregatilineales > UBA3940 > DAOTXR01. Next base: position 62,287 of record DAOTXR010000043.1, on the reverse strand, counting down.
ACCATCCGCTGACCATCATGCGCACTACCAGCAGCATCATCTTCGACCAGTCGCACATCTTTTTCGATGGGCTGTGGGGCATGGCCATGGCTGAGGTGATGACCAACCAGGCCGTGAATTGGGCCCACGTCATGCTCAACATCCGGCCCCAGGCGATGCCTACCCCGCAGCCCCTGACCCTGGTTGGCTCTGCGGAGTTCGAGGCAGCTATTGAGGCTCAAGCCTGCGACGAGCAGACCTGCGAGGTGGATGCTGAGACCACCGCTGTTGATCTGGAGTCGCTGGAGCGCACCCGCAACTGGATTCGCCAGCGCGGTGCGATGCTGTCCATCAACGACCTGCTGCTGCTGGCTCGCATCCTGCACGCGGCCCACTATCGCCCCAGCGCCGAGGTGGCTCGTGCAGTTGCTGCCCTGCCTGAGTTCCTGCGTGACAGAGTTGTAGCTTCACTCGAAGAGACCTCCATTGGCAGAAATCCGGCTCTTCTCATCCCCATGGATGCCTCGTTCGTGTCGCCGCATGAGCGTCTTTTCCCAGCCACCTTCCGCAACATGCTCACTGGGCTGCCAGGGGCTTTCGAGGAGGCGGTAGCAGCTCTGAAAGCTCACGAAAGCAAGCCAGACGATCAGTCTTGGGCCACCCTCGAGGCGCGTCGTAACCAGTTATTTGCCTACCTGCGCACCTTTGGCGACATGCTCGATGCCATCAAAGCTATTGCTATGCGTGGTGAGAGCGTCAATACAGCCACGCTTAAGATGCTTGCTTACCTGCCTGCCTCGATGCAGCATCTTCTCAACCAGATACCGGAGCGCGTAAGTGTGCTGAACGAAGTCCTCAAGGGTGAGGAGGTCTTCTCGAACGTAGGGCGTGTGGCACGCGGCTCGTCGCTGGTCCGCTTCATGAGCGCCAAGGACGATGGACGTGCTAAGGCACTAGTGTGGGGGATTCTCACCGACGATCAAGGCCAGATGCACATCAGCCTGCGTGATTTTCGCCCGCACGTCGCGCCGCTGCTAAACGCTGGACATCAGGACCTAGCGGTCAAACTGGCCAGGGACTACGTTGAGTCTTACGCGGAGACCCTTAACGTCATGGCCCAACGCCTGGGGGATATCGCCACTGCCGAGGATGTCATGCGCTGGCAGTAGGGCCTGCTCCCTGTACAGCAGGTATCTCTGCAGGCGCTCAGCGTGCTTTTCAGGGTCTGATCGAAAATGCTTTCGATCAAGCCCTTTGTTCGTCCATGGTAGAGGATGAATCGAGGGCTTTGCACTATGCCTCAGCGCTTCTTTTGTTCTCTCGCATCTCATGCTGCTCACGAGCCTTTGATCGGCTCTGCACCGAGAGCAGATGTGTGGCTCCTACTTGAGTACACTGGCGTGTGGGGCAGCAAAGCCCTAGAGGAGAGCGCCATCCCTATCCCGGTGAAGCAGCATCTCTCAGCCCACCTGAAGCTCATACCACAGGCCCGTCTCCAGCTGATCAAGCGCTCTGCCCGGCTCTCCGGCCGTGGGCCTGCATTTTATGTTGCAGTGGTTCGCGACGTAGCTCCTTGCCTCTATGCCTTCCGCCTTGATCGCTATGACGATCTGCTGGCGCTTGACGTGCCTGCAATCGCCGCTGAAAGTCCACAGTACATGGCGCATCGTTCTTCCGACCGCCTGATCCTGGTCTGTACTAACGGTCGGCGCGATGCCTGCTGTGCCAAGTTTGGGCTTTCGACTTATAGGGAGATGGCCCGTTTGGCGGGAGAGCGCGTGTGGCAGACGACGCACCTGGGTGGCCATCGCTTTGCCCCTACGGCTCTCACGCTGCCGCAGGGTGTGTGTTATGGGCGCATTGATCCTGCTGCTGCCGCATCTCTTGTCGAGGCCGACGCTGGCGGTCAGATCGATCTTGAGCATGTGCGCGGTCGTGTATGTTACGATCCGTGTGTGCAGGCCGCCGAGTATTATCTGCGTTCCGAGACTGGCTTCACCGGCGTGGATGCTTATCGTCTGCTTGGGGTGGACGTTGGCTCGTCGGCTCGCTGGCTTGTCCATTTTGAGGATATGCACGGCGGAATGGTCCATAACATCATGGTCGCGGCTGAGGAGACGGCTGTACATGTGCGCCCCAGTTGCGATGCTGTTCGGACCGAGCCTGTGATCCGCTACTGGCGCGTCGATTCGCCCGCCGTGCCTGGTAGGGCGTGACTGCGATACCAAGCCCACATTTTCGCCAGCCCTTCACGCACCGAGGTCTGCGGCGCGTAGCCCAGCATTTGCCGCGCTCGGTCGATGCTGGCAAACGTGATCGGCGGCTCGCTGGCCGGCGCTGGCCGACCCTCGATCAGCGCCTTTTTCCCCACCAGCTCCTCGATAATGGCCACGAAGTCGCCCATCCGCACTGGCTCGCCGCGTCCCAGGTTGATCACCCCATACCCTAGTGGCCTGTCGAGTGCTGCCACCACCCCACTCACGATGTCATCGATGTACGTCCAGTCGCGGTGCATCTCCCCGTCGTTGTATAGCGTGATTGGCTCGCCTTTCACCGTTCGGTCGATGACGATGTAGGGCATCATGTCGGGGCGACCTCGCGGACCGTACACGCTGAAGAACCGTACTGCCGTGAAGTTGAGGCCGAACATGTTATGATAGGCATACCCCATCACCTCAGCGGCCTTTTTAGTCGCGGGGTAGGGGGCCAGAGGTCCATCGGTTGTCTGACTTTCAACGAACGGAATCTGATCGGTCGCCCCGTAGACTGATGATGTGGATGCGAACACGAAGTTTTCTACGCCGCACTGTCGCGCAGCATCCATCAGGTGGATAGTGCCCTGTATGTTGACATCGGCGTACAACGCTGCCCGCTCAATGGAGTAACGCACTCCCGCCATCGCTGCCAGGTGCGCGATCTGACCGGGTTGGTGTATGCTAACCACTTCCAACATGCGCCCGCGGTCGCGTATGTCTGCCTCGATCAGCGTGAATCGGGGATTGTCCAGGTAGTCAGCGATGTTCGCTCGCTTCTGGGCCGGCGGATAGTAGTCGTTGAAGTTATCCACGCAGATCACACGTCCTCCGCGTGCCAGCAACGCGCCTGCCAGATGGCTGCCGATGAAACCTGCCCCACCGCTGATCAGCGTAGGTCGATCTGTCGATGCTGCCGGATTGCTCATAGCGCCTCGCTACAGGTGGAGATTGGGTTGTTGCTGCCCATTGTACCCTGCGGGCAATATGCCAGCGACCTCCTTTTGCCTGGCGCTTCCCCTTCCGTGACCTCTACAGATGGCCTGCGGAAGCGCCCAACAGAGCAGATACGGAGGGCTAAAACCGCCTGGCCTGTTAATCCCATGACCACCTTGTTGAGCACTCCCTGGCCTGCTGCGATTCGCCCTCCTCCTACCCATTCGCTACAATCGATTCCGCCATGGAGCTGATCTTGACCCACGACAACGCTGACTTTGACGCGGTCGCCTCGCAGTTGGCCGCGCACAAGCTCATGCCTGCCGCGTTGCCCGTGCTGCCCAACCGCCTCAACCGCAATGTGCGGCACTTTGTGGCGCTGTATTGGGATGAGCTGCCCTTTGTACGCGCCAAAGACCTGCCCAGAGAACCAGTCGAACGCATCTACGTTGTGGATACACAGACCGTTACCACACTGCGCGGCATGAGTGAGAGCACCTCGGTCGTGATCATCGATCACCATTCACCCCGCAGTTCGCTCAATCCTGACTGGCAGGTCACGCTTGAGGAGCTGGGGGCCACTACCACCCTCCTGGTTGAGCGACTCCGTGCGGGAGGGGCGCTGCTCACCCCCATCGAAGCTACGCTGCTCCTGCTTGGCGTCTACGAGGATACTGGGTCGCTTACCTATAGCTCCTCCCGTCCACGCGATGCTTACGCTGCTGCCTGGCTATTGGAGGTCGGCGCCCTGCTCGACGTGGTGCGCGAGTTTCTCCAACACTCACTGAGCGACGATCAGCAAGCTCTCTATGACCGCCTCACCCAGAATGCACGCACCTACGATATTGAAGGTTACCCCGTTGTCATCGCCTCTGCGCTTGCCCCCGATCTGGTTGAAGAGGTTGCCACGTTGGCCCACAAGTTGCGCGACTTGCTCGACCCGGCAGCCGTGTTTTTGCTGGTGGACCTCGGCTCGCACATCCAGATGGTGGCTCGCAGCACAACTGCCGCACTCGACGTGGGCCGTGTGGCCGAGCGCTTTGGCGGCGGCGGCCATGGCCGCGCTTCTGCTGCTATCATTCGAGATATGACCCTTTCCCAGGCCGAGGCCACTCTGCTGGATTTGCTGCCGCAAATGGTCCAGCCGGTCCTCACTGTCGCCGATCTGATGTCGCGTGGCGTGCAGACTCTTCCTCCGCACGCTCGCGTGCGCGACGCCGTCAAGCGTATGCGCCGCTATGGCTATGAGGGTTTCCCCATTGTCCACGACGGGAAAGTCATTGGCCTGCTTACCCGCCGTGCTGTGGATCGGGCGCTTCATCATGGCCTGTCTGGGGTGCGGGTCGATCAGGTGATGGAAGCTGGCGAGGTCGTAGTTCATCCCGACGACTCGATCACCAGCCTTCAGCAGGTCATGATGACCTCTGGCTGGGGCCAGATTCCGGTATTGGATGCCGGTGGTCAGATCATCGGCGTGGTCACCCGTACCGACCTGATCAAGCACATGGGTCACACTTCTCCGCCAGTGACCCGCCACAACGAGATCGTGCGTTTGTTGGAGGCGGCCTTGCCTGCCCCATTGATGGCTCTGATGCGCGAGATCGGACGTGTGGCCCACGATATGGGCTTTGCTGTCTATGTCGTCGGTGGTTTTGTCCGCGACCTGCTCCTGAGCCAACCTACCACCGACATCGACTTTGTGGTTGAGGGCGACGCCATCGCCCTGACATGGGCCATGTGCCGCCATCTCGGTGGTGATATGCGTTCGCACACCCGGTTCGGTACCGGCAAGTGGCTCATTGACGAGCCAACCTGGGAGCGCATTGCCAAGCGCCTGGGGGTCTCTGTCGCTGGCACGTCGGGTGCTGTTGGCCAGCTACCATCGCATATCGATTTCGCCTCAGCTCGCACGGAGTTCTACGAGGCGCCCACCGTGCTGCCGGAGGTTGAGCACAGCAGCATCAAGCTTGACATTCACCGACGTGACTTTACTATCAACACGCTCGCCATCCGCCTCGACCCGCACCACTTTGGTCAGCTCCTCGACTTCTACGGCGGGGAGGCTGACCTGCGGGCTGGACGCATCCGTGTTTTGCACAGCCTGAGTTTCGTTGACGATCCCACCCGCATCCTCCGTGCTGTCCGTTTCGAGCAGCGCCTGGGCTTTGAGATCGAGCCTCGCACCGCTGAGCTGATCGAGCATGCCCTGCCCATGCTTGACCGCATCAGCGGGGACCGTCTCAAGCACGAGATCGAGCTGATCCTCGATGAGCCGTTCCCGGAGCGCGTCTTTCACCGCCTGGATGGGTTGGGCGTACTGAGTAAGCTACATCCCGATCTGGCCTGGTCAACGTGGATGCTTGCCGCTTTCCGGGCGCTGCGTGCTGCTGTCGATCTGCCTGTGTGGTCGAGCCTGGCGGGCGACTTCGATCTGGAGCTGCCCTACTTTGCCTTGCTCACTGACTCTCTGACGCAGGAGGCCGTCCATGCCCTATGTGTCCGGCTGCATGTGCGGCGCACCACCGTCGATATGCTGGACGCCGTTCGCGCCTTTCGCGCCAACCTTGCTGCGCTGCCGGAGGAAATCCGACCCAGCCAATTGGATGCAGCCCTGTCCCACGCGCCTGACGATGTACTGGTAACGCTGTGGGCTGCTGCCCAAGACGCCATCACCCGCGATCGCATCGTCGAGTACGCTCACCGCCTGCGCTACGTCCGGCCCTTCACCACAGGCGAGACACTCAAAGCACGCGGCCTGACGCCCGGTCCGACCTTCCGTGGTATTCTGGAGACGCTACGCACTGCTTGGCTCGACGGTGTAGTGGCTTCTGCCCGTGAGGAAGAAGCTTTCCTCGACCGCCTGCTTGCCGATAGGGTTCCCGTGGAGAAAGAGCCGTGAATCGCGTCCCCTATCCTGCTGATGAGACTGTTTGTCTGACTCGTTTACCTTTTGCTTCGGTCCCTCTCTCTGAGAGAAAGAAGCCAGAGATGAGGATTATTGCTGCCTTCTTCCTGATTGCCTCTATGCTGGCCTGCGGACCCCTCGCTGTGCAACCCACGTCGACCCCCGTCTCAGGCCCTGACCTGGTCCCGCCGACCCTCACGCTCACTCCTGCGCCCCCACCTACCGCCACCGTTGCACCGATCGAGTTGCCGCCGCCACGGCCTCCATTGCCGACGCCCACCCCGGATCAGCCCTGGCTGCCGGGTGACGTGTACGTTTATCCGGGGCCGCTTCACTATGCCGGCGATCTGATCACCGTCGAGGTGCCCGTCCAAAACATTGACCTGTTGCCCCGCGATGAGTTGGCTGCCCTCACCCTCGATGGCAACCTGCTGCCGATCCAGCCGGTGGTAGCTTACAGCCCTCTGCGCACTCATGTGCTTGTCTTTCGCTGGGCATGGGATACCACAGGCGTGACTGGTCGGCACCGTCTGGCCGTCACCCTGCCCGATAACGCCCATCACCCCACCTCGCAACTTGAGGTCACAGTTGACATTTTGCCCGCCGAGCAGCGCCCTGGTTATGAACGTGAGGCCACCTGGCAGCAGCGTGACACGTTGTGCTGTCGGCTTTATTACGTCAGCAACACTGCCGCCGCACGTGACATTGCTCTGATCGCCGCTGCTGCCGAGGAAGCTGCTGCCGCTGTGAAGCAGGAATTGGGTCTCCCTCTGCCCAATACGCCTGTCCCGATCATTTTTCTGGACAACGTGTGGGGCAACGGCGGTTACGTCGCTGATGCGGTAGTGATCACTTATGTGGATCGTTCCTATGTCATGCCCGATCTAGCCTCGACGCTACGCCACGAGTTGACTCACTGGGCCAGCAGCGCCCTGACGCCATCTGGCGTGGCTAGTGTTCTGTCCGAAGGGTTGGCAGTGTATGCCAGCGGAGGCCACTATAAGCCGGAGCCGCTTCCTGAGCGGGCTGCGGCGCTTGTTGAGCTGGGAGTCTACGTGCCGCTCATTCGCCTTGCTGATAACTTCTGGGCTGAGCAGCACGAGATCGCCTACATGGAGGCTGGCGCGCTGGTGACCTATCTGGTTGAGACCTACGGCCTGGATGCCTTCAAGCAACTCTATGCCGTCGAGGTCCCGGAGGCGCCCTCTGAGTCGTCCTGGCTCGACCAAGCCATGCGTCGTGTCTACGGGGTCGGGCTGGCGCAGGTTGAGCAGAGCTTCCTGGCATGGCTGTCTGAGCATCCGCCTGGCGTCCAGATCGACGACGTCCGCCTAACCGTGGCGCTCTACGATACGGTCCGTCGTTACCAGGCGCTTTATGCCCGCTATCAGGAGTCGTTGCCGCCTCTGGCTGATGCCATCGAGCGCGGCCAGGTGGCCGAGTTCACTCGCGAGCCAACCGATGTTGAGAACATTGCTTTAGAGACGTTGCTGATCTCTGCTCAGCAGGCGCTGGTCACAAGCCAGTACACCCAGGCGCAGGCGTTGATCGATGCTGTCGAGGCCGTCCTGGGTGATGGCGACTTCACCCGCGACATCGTCGGCGACTACACCGCCATCACCCGGACCATGGCGGCAGCAGGCTACGAGGTCCAGGCTATTGCCCTCGATGGCGATCGGGCCATCGTGTCCGCCATCCAGGACTGGCCTCAGATGAAGACGTTCACACTGACCTTTGATGGCACTCAGTGGCAGGTGGCAAATTGATTGACATCTGGGGCCAGAGCGGGAATACTAACGATATCAGCAATGAGTTCTTCGTTCACCCTCACATGTCCGACGAAGGACGGAGAGTTGCTTCCGGACAAACCCTAAGCAGTGTATGCTGAGGATCAGGTCAGGCCGCAGACTCGGCCCTGGCAAGGAAATGACCACGGAGCAGATGCGATGACGTTGCAGATCGACATCCTGTACACCAGAGACTGTGCTGGCTGGGAGATGGCCTCTGAGTTGCTCCAGCGGGTGCTCGCCGACCTGGGGCTGGAGGCAGAGATCACGTATTGGCTGGTTGCCAGCGATCGCCAGGCCATTGAGTGGAGCTTCATCGGCTCGCCGACGATTCGCGTCAACGGCCAGGATCTGTTTCCTATGCCTGGCGCAGCGGCAGGCATGCGCCTGCGGCCCTACTTCACCGACGAGGGCATGCTCGACTACCCGACCTACGAAATGCTTCATGAAGCGCTGCGTCCCTATGCCAGCCAGCAGTGACGATCTGGGCTGCTGTGAAGCGATGCTATGAGCCAGTGGTTGGCTATCTGGTGCAGCGTGACTTTTGGCGGCTACGCCGAAACGAGCGCCTGCGTCATAACCTCGTTGGCATCGTAAGGGCTGCTCTGCTGTGCCAGAGGTACCTGGGCGCCCGACCCTGGGTGCGATCTTTTCCCTTTACATCGCAACGAGATTGTGGACAGGGCTGTAGTTGGTTGCCGGAACAAGAGAAAATTTCGACGGTTTGGCCATCGAACCTCTGCCCCAAGCCCACCTTGCCGACGATCGCCCCTCAGATATAATGGACGTCACGTCAGGCCATCTGGCGCGATCCCGGCGCGGCTGGTGGGAGAGACAACAGAACGATGTGGCCACCAGACCCTGTGATAAGCCATAAGGATTAGCTGGCTCTGGAGGAACCGTACAAAACCCATGTCCATGCCTTTATCACGACGTTCCTTCTTTCGAACTGCTGGCCTGGCTGCAGCGAGTCTGATCGGTGCGATGGCGTCGCGCCGTGCTCGCGCGGCTGACATGCCACCCTTTCCGCCGCCGGACCCTCTTCTTCCTGGCAGCGCCGAATGGGATTTTGTCCAGCCGCGCCCTGCCCGTCTCGATCTGTGGGGGCGCATCACTGACATGGGGACCCCTGTCCGCGAGACGGCGGGCCGCAGCACTCCGGTGGTCGAATGGCTCCCTCGTGACCGTGTCCTGCCGCTCCTGGAGGTCGTGCATGCCGAAGGTTCTAATCCACGCAACGATGTGTGGTATCGTGTGGCCAACGGCTACCTGTATACTGCCTCTGTGCAACCAATGCGGCCCTACCGAATGCCGTTTGAGGTCGAGGAGATCACGACCACTGTTGACGAGCGTCCTGGTTTTTGGGCTGAGGTGATTGTCCCCTACACCATTGCACGTGGTGCGCCGGGCGGCGGTATCCGGCTGCTGGAAGACAATTCCCAGATGGTCCTCTATTATGCCTCCGTCCACCACGTCATCGGTGTCGAATTGGATGAGGCCGGCTTCCGTTGGTATAAGGTCCGCGATGACAAGAAAGGCGCGCGGCCCTACTACGTCCTGGCTCGCCATGTGCGCCGCATCTCGCCTCAAGACTTCGCACCTATCAGCCAGGGAGCTGACAAGCGCATCGTCGTTACCCTTGACGAGCAACGCATTGACTGTTATGAAGGGGAGACAGTTGTATTCAGCACGCTGACCTCTTCCGGCGGTGGCGGGTATGGCACACCCAGAGGCGAATGGGCAGTCGTCTACAAGCAGCCCGCCCGCCACATGTACTCCGATCCTGAGCTGGAGGCTTTCAGCGACCCTGACTATTTTGATCTGCCTGGTGTGCCCTTCAACATCTTTTTCACCACCATGGGACATGCCATTCATGGCACCTACTGGCACGGTGACTATGGCCGCCCGCGCAGCCACGGTTGCTTGAACGTCACGCCGGAGGCCGCTCGCTGGATGTATCGCTGGACTGACCCGCCGGCGGGTTACGATCAAATCGCTGTGGGCAGCTCCCGCGATCCTGGCACGCCGGTTGTGGTGGTCTGATCAGCTTATTTGCGCCATTGACGTCTTGGGATGGGGTAGGGATAGCTAGTAGTGTCCGTCACGGAAAGGCTCCGGGGCAGGGCCTGAGGATGTGCAGTGTGCGCTGGTGGATGGGGCATCATAACGAGCTTTTACGTCTATAGGTAAACCTATGACCACGATCCTGCCCTATATTATCCTGCTATTTATCTCTGCTGCCCTGTCCATCGGGTTGGCCATCTATGTAGTTGTCACAAAGCCACCCTCAGGCCGCACTTTCCGTGTGCTGTTGGTGGCCGTCGCGCTGTGGGCGCTCGCCCACGCCGGTGAACTGCTCAGCGCCACCACCATGGCCAAGATCATCGTCGTCGATGTGATGTACATCGCCATCTCCCTCACAGTTTTGAGCTGGCTTGGCTTCGCCGTCGAGCACTCTGGCAATGCCCCGTGGATAACCTCTGGCCGCGTGGCTCTGTTCTCGGCCTTTTTTGCCCTGTGGCTGCCTGTGATCTGGACGAATCCCGTGCACCACCTGTTTTTCCGCGAGTATGGTGTGGCCTCTGGTGCGCCGTTTCCAACGGCTACCCATGTCGTCTATGGTCCATTGTTCTGGGTCTATGTGGCTTACTCCTACAGTTTGCAGGTCGCCGGTCTGATCATCCTCCTGCGCGCCCTGCTGCTTTACCCTCACCTGTACCGGGGCCAGATCGCAGCCCTGCTGATCGGGGCGCTGGTCCCGTTCGGCTTCAGCATCGCGCAGGTCTTTGGGCTGAACCCCAACCGCTACATTGATGTGACTCCCCTGGGGTTCAGCATTACCGGCGTGTCGTTTGCCTGGGCAGTGCTTCACCGGCGGCTGTTCAACATTGTTCCTATCGCCCGCGACATGGTGATCGAGAATATGACCGACGGCGTGATCGTCTTGGACGCCGAGAGCCGTGTTGTGGATGTGAATCCTGCCGGCGAGAAGATCGTGGGTGTTCCTGCCCACTTGATGGTGGGACAGTCCGTCGAGGCCTTGATGGTAGGCCGCCCTGATCTGGTCGAGCGCTATCGAGGCGTCACTCAGACCCTTGATCAGGTCGAGATCGGCCAGGGTGACGAGCGCCGCACCTACGAGTTGCGCATCTCGCCTATCTACAATCGCCGAGGTGAGTTGACCGGGCGGCTGGTGGGTCTGCGCGACGTGACTGATAGCATCCAGTTGCAGCGCCAGCTTCAGAATCAGTTGCGCGATACGCTGGTCATGAACCGCGTCCTGGCTGCCGTTAGCTCCTCACTCGATCTCAAGCATGTGCTTGAGATCGTCTGCCGCGAGCTGGCTCAGGCCCTTGACCTGCCCCAGGCTGCCGTCGCCGTCCTTAATGACGACGGCACTTGTCTCACCGTCATGGCCGAGTATCTTGAGGAGGGGCGACCTGGGGCTCTGAACGATCAGATTCTGGTGACAGGCAACTCCATCGTCGGGATGGTGCTTGAACAGCGTCGTGTGCTAGCGGTGACGGATGTGCGGACAGACCCCCGCGCTGAGTTCACCCGCCATCTCCTTCACTGGCGCGGCGTCATCTCGATCCTGATCGTCCCTATTTTCATCCGTGACCGTGTGCTTGGTCTCCTGAGCCTCGATGCCCTTCAGTCTCGTGATTTCACCGAGGAGGAGATTCGCCTGGCTGAGAGTGTGGCTGTGGCGGTCAGCCAGGCCCTGGAGAGCGCCCGCCTCTACGAAGCGCTCCAAGAGGAGCTGGCTGAGCGTCGCCGCACCCAGGCCGAGCTGGTAGTTGCCAAAGAGTTCGCCGAGGCTGCCAGCCACGCCAAAAGCTCCTTTCTGGCCAACATGAGCCACGAGCTGCGCACTCCTCTCAACAGCATAACCGGCTACACGGATCTGTTGCTTCAGGGAGTCTATGGTCCCCTCACTGAGAAGCAAGTCGAACGCCTGACGACCGTTCGCCGCAATAGCACACATCTGCTTAACCTGATCAACGATGTGCTCGATCTGTCCAAGATCGAGGCTGGACGTGTGGATCTGTCCATTCGGCCTCTCGATGTGGCGCCCATGCTCGCCGAGTGTGCCGCTGCCGTCGAGCCACAGGCCCTGGGCAAGGGGTTGGCGATCTATCGCGACTTCTCCGACGATCTTCCCCTGGTGATGGGCGATGCCGGGCGAGTGCGCCAGGTGGTCACTAACCTGCTCAGCAACGCTGTGAAATTCACCAATGAGGGGTCTGTCACCCTCAGTGCGCGGGTGATCCAGCCCGGCGATCCTGTGAGTGCGCCCCAGGGCGTCGAGGCTCCTGCCGTCCTGATTGCCGTCAAAGACACTGGGATCGGCGTTGCGCCGGGGAATCACGAGCTGGTTTTTGAAGAATTCCGGCAGGTTGATAGTTCCAGCACCCGCGAGTTTGAGGGCACTGGGCTAGGCTTGGCGATTGTCCGCCGGTTAGTTACCCTGATGGGAGGCCATGTCTGGCTGGAGAGTGAATTGGGCAAAGGTAGCGTCTTCTTTGTCACGTTGCCTCTTGCCCCTGCCAATCTGTGATCACGCGAGCCGCAGGGATGAGTTTTTTAGGATCTAATGGAGTGCGCCCTTCAGCATCTGTCCCACACCTATCACGCCGTATGGCGCTTCGTGCTGCCGCTGCAGCTTCTGCTGCGTTGTTGACCAGGCCGTGGGTTTCGCCTGTCCACGCCCAAGACGACGAACCATTCGACCCTGGTGGGCGCGTCCATGTCGATTACGATGAGACGGTCTCTTTCAATGAATTGCTAGGCTACCCGCCCATGCTGGGCCGCGTGGAGTCTCGCATCCTGCGTGTGTTGTCTCATCCCGACGTTCGCAGGTATGATGTGGTGGACAATGTCTTCTATGACCAAGTGCTGCCTATCTACGAAGTAGGCCACTTCCCCGACTCGCGTTGGTCCTCTGCCCACAACGACCTCTGGTTCAACATTGGCACAGGGTACATTCACTCGGCCTGGGTGGTGCCCTGTAAAGAGGTTTTTAATCAGCCAGAGGACGTGCCTGCCGGGGGTTTCTGGGGTGAGATCACCGTGCCAACCTCCTGGCAGCACTACGAACCCAAGCTTCGCAGCCGTCGCTTTTTCGATATGGCCTATGGAGCTGTCTTCCGCGTCATCGACCGTGCCGATGAGCCAGACGGTCGGGCTTGGTATCGCCTTCTGAACGACATCGCGCCCGATGTTCAGCACTGGGTGCAGGCCATTCATGTCCGCCGCATCCTCCGCCATGAGTTTTCCCCTATTTCGCCCACCGTTCCACCGGAGGACAAACGGATCGAGGTGGACCTGACCCGCCAGGTGGTCACCTGCTACGAGCGCGATATGCCGGTCTTCTCCACGCGCTGCGCGACCGGCGCCTCCTTCATCGACGCTGAGGGCGTTCAACACGACTTCTTCACTCCCCCTGGATCCTATCGTGTGTTGTTCAAACGCCCTTCACGCCGTATGCAGGGTGGCAGCACTCCCAAAGATGCTTACGATCTGCCAGGTGTGCCGTGGTGCACGTTCATTACGGGCGACGGCGTCGCCATTCACGGGACCTACTGGCACAACGACTATGGTCATCCCCGCAGCCATGGCTGTATCAATGTCACCATTGATGCAGCTCGCTGGATTTTCCGCTGGGTGCATCCATTCTCCCGTTACGATGAGGAGGAGCACCGTACCACTCCGGACGAGCAGGCGACTGCTACACGCGTTGTCGTGGCCTACTGAAATCGGTGGAGGGCTATCCTGCTGCTCTGCCAGGGTGTGGTATAATCCGGCTGTTGTGCACGAGGAGGAGATTTTCTTGCGCTGGCCCCTCTTGGCCCGCGCCACAGCATGGGCTGTGGCAGCTCTGATGGTGCTGCTTGTGCTCAAAGCTGATATGGCGCTCACACCTTTCGTCTACCAGGGTTTCTAATCGACTTCAGGCTCAGCGTTCGCGGTAGGAACATTGGGGTGGGTCCTCAATGGCTTGTCTGGGTCAATTGTTGCTTGTAAATCTATGGCCGATTTGTGGATAAATCCCGCCACTTTGCTAAACTTATACCCAGGAGGCGCCGACATGGTGATCTGGATCGCTGTGGCCAACGTTGTGCTGTGGAGCGTCGTCATTGCAGGTCTGCTGATCGTTCGCCTTCGTGGAGAGCAGGCCATCGATGCTCGGCTTACCCGACTTGAGGCTCAAACTTCTGCGGTCGATCAGGATCAGCCTTCGTAAGGCAATCCTGTTTGGCTGTGTCAGTGGGGAGAAGCGTATCGTCTCACTCTCTTGTGGGGCATGGAAGCGCAGCCTCTGAAAGCCGTGATGTGCATCTGTGAACTGAGATTGGTCTGACGGAGTTGGCTCTAAATGAACTGGTATTGGGGAGAGTCCTATGGCTGTTGACCCGTCGAGCATCACCCTGCCGATTGCAGTGCTGGCTGGTTTGCTGTCTTTTGTCTCACCGTGTGTGCTGCCGCTTGTCCCGGCTTACATTGGTTACCTGACGGGCCAGGCGGCCAACTCGGCCAGCGCTTCGCTGGCGATGGCTGGCGCCAATGCGGTGAGTGGGGATGCCGCAGTCCGGGGCCGGCCTTCACAGTGGGCGGTCTTTCTCCATGGGCTGTTCTTTGTGCTGGGCTTCTCGTTCGTCTTCGTGGTGGTGATCGGCATCAGCGCAGGGGCAATTGGGCAGTTCTCACGGGGCTTCTTGCGGGCCAGCGATTGGATCATGCGCATCGGTGGGCTGCTGATCGTCGTTCTGGGCCTGCACACGATGGGGGTCATCCGCATTCCATTCCTGTACTACGATACCCGTCGGCAGTCCGCCCCGCGCCCTGAGCTGGGCTATGCTGGGTCGGCCCTGATGGGTGTCACATTTGCGGCGGGCTGGTCGCCGTGTCTGGGGCCGATCCTGGCTGCCATGCTGGCCCTCGGCGCGACTACGGGTTCGGTGGGACGTGCGGTGGTGCTGCTTTCAGCTTATGCGCTGGGGCTGGGCATTCCTTTCCTGCTCACTGCTCTCCTCCTCGACCGTGCGACAGAGCAACTTCGTAAGGTTCAGAAGTACATGCGCACGATAGAGATCGTCAGCGGCATCTTGTTGATTGTAATTGGCGTGATCGTATTCAGCGGCTCGCTCCAAGCGGTCTTTGCCCGTTTTGCCGGGGGGACTGACCTGACCATCACTCTCGATGAGTGGCTTGTGACCCTGGTCGGCGGCAACCAGTGACACCAGCACCTGGTTGCACAATGGCCGTATGTGTGATCTTTTACACCAAACCAGGCTGTGGCCTGTGCGACGAAGCCCGGAATGGGCTTCTTGACCTGGCTCTCACTCTCCCATTGACCATTCGTGAGGTGGATATCACCTCCGATCAGGCCCTTTACCGTGCTCTTTTCGACCGTATCCCGGTTATCGACGTTGGTGCGGTCCGCCTGGAGGCTCCCATAGACTGGCTAGCTCTCCGTGCGGCGCTGGAATCTGTGAGAGAGTAGTCTATGGAATCTCCTCCCCATTCCGCCAGCACTCCGGTGACTGGCTGGAGACGCAGCGTGGTGATCGCTCTTGACAAGATGATTCTGGGATTTGCCCGCCACTGGGTGGCTGTCATTAGCCTGGTGGTAGCCCTATACGCGGGCATCCCGTTCCTGGCCCCGGTAGCCATGCACACTGGGCAGACCGGATTGGCGATGGCCATCTACCGCTTTTACGGCGTGTCGTGCCACCAGTTCGCTTTTCGCTCATGGTTTCTTTATGGCCCACAGACCATCTACCCGCGCGAACGGGCGGGCCTGCCTGTGGGCAGTTTTGAGAGCTATGCTCGCAATGAGCCATACTTTGACAATGTCGATGTTGGCGCCCTCGATGCCGGCTTGATCTTCGCTGCCAAGCAGTTTGTCGGCAGCCCACGCATGGGCTGGAAGGTTGCTTTCTGCCAGCGCGACGTTGCCATCTATGCCTCGATTGCCCTGTTCGGGCTGGTATATATCGCTCTGAATCGACTGGGCGTGAAAGTGCCCTACCTGCCCTTGTGGGCTTACCTGCTGATCGCCATTGCCCCCGTTGGTCTCGACGGATTCAGTCAGTTTTTCGCCAATCCGCCTTTCAATGGCTTGGGGCTGCCCTTCTACCCGATCCGCGAGAGCACGCCCTTCCTGCGCGTGCTCACCGGGGCTATGTTTGGCATCGGCAATGCCTGGCTGGCTTATCCTTATGTCTCCGACAGTATGCAAGAAACGATTGCCCTGGTGGAGACCAAGCTGATCCGGGCTGGGGTCCTTCAATCCCGTCCGGCTGATGCCCAGTTACCGCCCGCCGTACCGGGTCCGGTGGTGCCCTCCACCGGCGATCGCTCCTCGGACTGATGAGGCTTTCGTGATGTGGAGATTCGGGACGGTCGCCATCGTTTCGGCAGCGTCTCTGGGAATGGGCGAAGCCCTTGCGGTGCATAGAAATCGTCCGACAGGGGCCTGAATGGCCAGTTGCGCCGATTGTTAGTTTCGGTTACGCTACGGCTATCTCTATCCATGAGGAGGTCGTAGAACAAATGAGCGAATATGTAGCGTATTGTGTCAAGTGCAAGACCAAGCGCACCATGAAGGATGCGAAAGTGGTCACTAATGCAAAGGGCCGCCGCCAGGCTATGGGTGTCTGCCCAACCTGCGGCACCAAGATGAACCTGTTCCTCAAGGGAGAGAAGTAAAGAAGGGTTCGGATTGACACAGCGCCCCGCATCGACGGGGCGCTGTGGTTTATCCTTTTCGCTCGACCGGCAATTCTTTGATTTTAGCCAGCACGGTTGTGTCGTCCGGGAAAATTTTGACTGCTACTAGCCGATCGATCAAGTCTCGCCAGATTGGTTCCACCTTAAATACCTCGGCGAAGATCGGCAGCGCCTCCTCGACGTGTCCGTGGTGGGCTAGCGCTGCGGCATACCAGAACTGTGGCTCACGTGAGCCAACCACCAGCCCGCGCAATTTGGCGTAGTATTCACGCGCACCTTGCAGGTTTCCTTCCTCGACGGCGTGGACAGCGCGTGCCTGCCACTCATAGCCGCGCTGCACTGTCAGCAGCCGCCGCAGCTCGACCAGGGGGTGATCGCTGTCGTCCACACGCAGGTTGGTGATCTCATCCCGCTCCAGCGGATCGTCCGATCCTGCTACCACAATGAGCGCTGCCGATTGCTTTCCGCGTACATCGCCGCCGGCGTCCTCCCCTGCCTCAAGGGCCTGCAACAGCCTTTCACTGAAGTCACCCTGGGCCGCCCGATACGCCTCGGCCATGGCCTCCCACACATGGCGGTCTCTGAGCAGGTTGCCCTGCACACTGAACTGTTCCCCGATCAGATGTCCGGCTTGTGCAATACACCGTGCTCCGGTGTGCACAGCTACTCGCCCCAGCCGGTCGATCATCGCTACCTGCCGCACGGCGCTTTCAGGGTCGGCGCATACCAGCGCTGCCAATGTCTGTTCTGCTGACTTCCCGGCTCGCATCAGCGACAGTCCTAGCCGCCCGTAGCTGGTGTCGGTAAGAGCCTGCGTTGCCACTGCTCCAACGGTACGCTCCAGCCACGGCACTACTGCCCCACATGCGAAGGAGTGACTCTGCACTCCGACGCCCAGCTGACCGGTCTCCGGGTCGCGTGCCACGATGCTGTACGTGTGTGCATATTGCCCCATGTGTCGCTCTCCTGAAGACGGCGTTGTGCCTGACGCTCCTCTTGATCTGCATAATCCTCGCACCACCGACGATTTCGTGCAACTGGCACGTTGGGACATGCAGGGCGGGGCTGCCAGAGGCCAGGCACAAAATGTAGTCAGGAGGTCAGTAAGGTTTCGATTTTTGCCTCCAGGTCAGTCGACCTCAGCCGCCGGGATCGCCGCCAAGCGTCCTCCCATGCCAGTTTCCATGCTTCCGATCCCTCGTCGGCTCCTGCCGCTGTCCACGTCGTCAACCGCTGTACGGCAATTTCCGCCTCGCTGCGCAGCCACCCCAGCCCGCTGAACGTGTCCAGCGCTGCTTCAAACCAAGTCAGTGCTAACTGGTGCTGGCCTCGTGCTGCTGCCACCCGCCCGATCAACGCCTGTGCACCTGCCA
Source organism: Anaerolineae bacterium (assembly GCA_034435375.1). Classification (GTDB taxonomy): domain Bacteria; phylum Chloroflexota; class Anaerolineae; order Aggregatilineales; family UBA3940; genus DAOTXR01. Next base: position 44,319 of record DAOTXR010000043.1, on the reverse strand, counting down.
CATGTGCCCGGTTGATCGATCGCTGCGCCGCGTGGTAGGTCTGTTCAAGCAGACGTGCCGCTTCGTCAAGCCTTCCCAACGCAATCAGGGTCTCTCCCAGCCCTAGCTGCGCGGCTGTGCGGTCGAGTGTGTATGCCGGGCCATCGAACCCGCGTATTGCGGCCCGGTATGCAGCCAGGGCTGCTTCCCACCTGCCTATCGACGCTAAAGCTCCTGCCTGTGCGCTGTGCTGGTAGGGCGGTGGCCAGTCCAGGGCAGGCAGTACGCCTGTCACCAGCGACATAACCTCCTGTGAGGCTCCAGTCAGCGCCAGGCATCGTGCATGGATCAGTGCGAAACGGGCCGCCAGATCGTCGGGCATCGATCCTGTAGGTATCTCTGCCAGGGCCGCCATCACGTCTCCGGCATACCCCGGCCCGTCTGTCTCCAACCAGCTATAGAACAGCATCTCGCGGGCGTACCATGCCACCACATCGCCGCTTGCCTGCCTCTCTGCCCACACGACGGCTTGGGTAGCAAAGTCCAGGCCGTGGGCAAGGTCGCCGCGCCAGTACGTGCTTGCCGAGGATGCGTAGTAGTCGATCACAACATGCCAAGCTGGCTCTTGGAGCGCGTCGGCCAATGCATGGAGGTCAGGGAGTGCGTCGAGCGCGGATTGGTAGCGGCCCTCAAAAAAGGCGTCGCGGAAGGTCTCAAAGCGCGTCACCAGCGCCGATTTTCCCTCGGCGTGCAGCCGCCTGTATTCCCGTTCAAACCAGCGCCTCAGCGTCGGCATATGGAGACCCACGGCAGACAGCTTCAGTGTGCTTGTCCTGCGCCTGGCTGTCTCTGTTCCTTCGTGTGCGTTGCTGACTGGGAAGCGGCTCAGTGTCTGGCAGGAAAGAACCGCTGACCCAGACAATAGGGTGGTCGTGGCCCGATCTATTCTCCCTCAGTAGCCGCCTCAGCTCCAAAGATGTAGGAATAGGGGTTGTTCTCTAGCGCCTGTTTGCGCTCCAGGCTATATGGCGCCCGATCCAGGGCCACCGACATCACACCTCCGATGATTACGGCCAGCGGTTGCACCCACGATCCCAACATCGGCTGCCCTTCTTTGGCCGGAGGGAATCGCAGCGACGAGCAAAACACGATGGTTTGGAGACGCGACAAGTAGCTCTCGATGCCATGATCGTTTAGTGCAGCCTGTAGGCCGTCCCGCGCCAGCTCGAATCCGCGTGTATCCAACCCACGCACATATTTCTTGAATGCTGCCAGTGACTGAGCTTCGTGGTCCAGTTTGGCTGCCAGGTCGCTGATAGCGTGCCGGAAGAACAGCAGTTCACTGCGCCGCGCATTGCGGAAAGCCACGATCTTGCTCACGGGTGTCTCTGGCGAGATGCTCAGCACCCGCAACTTCAGGTCAGCCAGGAGGCCCTCTCCTATCTCTTGTTCGGGATCGCTGCTGCTCGGCACATCGGAGGGGATGCCCCGTCGCACCCGGTTGGCCAGCGGTTCGTAGTTGCCCCGCGCGTCGACCAGGGCTACCCGTCGGTTCCACGAGAGTATGCCGGCCAGCGTTGTCAGGTAGAAGTTGATCACGCCTGGCGCGACCTCGGGCACACCGCCACGTGCTGCGGCCAGTATTGAGGACGACACACGGTCGTAAAGCTCTGGCCCCATTCGTCGGGCATAGGTTGCTGCCGACCGGATGTGGCCACTTTCGGCCAGGACCCGCTCGCCCTCAGGCGTGTGCAGGAAGCCCAGAAGATCCACCGATGTCTGGACCACTTCAGGTGTGTCTGGCTGGATATACAAAGGGCGTACAATGCCTTCGGCGGCGAAAGCCCGGACTGCCTCTGATGAGTATGGCAGGTCCATGGGGGCTGGCACAATCGTCTGGATGGTGTCCCAATACAAGGCGGCGCTGTTCAGCCAGCCCTGATCGCGGATGTCGGTCCCTGGGTAGTACAGTGCCTCAGAGAAGATCACAGGCGACGTCCTTTCGTTGGTCGCGCAGCTGGAGTGTGCAGTGAGGCAATCCTGGCTTGTAGGGGGGCAACTTCATCAAGCGCTCTCCGATCAGTAAGCTCGGGCAAAGTAAGCCTGCCCCAGAGCCGGTTTGCCGCAGATCGTGCACGATGTGCCTGAGGGATACCAGGTTGGGTTCAGGTGCAGAGGAAAACAGCGCGAGCTAGCCTTGGTCTCCTCTTTGATCCGGTCTTCGCATTCTGCCGTTCCGCAGTGCCACGTCAACGCCCATCCGCCCTGCACAATCTCTTTCAGTTCATCATACGACCTGGCCTCGCGTAGGTGGGCATCGCGGAATTCTGTGGCCTGCTTAAGCATGTTCCGTTGGATGTCGTTGAGCAGCCTTGAGATGGTGGGGATCAGTTGCTCACGTTGGGCTGATTGCCTTCCCTCTTTCCCCGGCATATCGCGGCGGGCCAACGTCACTGCGTTCTGCTCCACGTCGCGCGGCCCGATCTCCATCCGCAGCGGCACACCGCGCATCTCCCAGTCGTTGAATTTGAATCCTGGCGTCAGCCCATCCCGTTCGTCGATGTGCACCCGGATGCCGACTGTAATCAGCGGGTCGCATATGCCGTAGATCGTGCTCATCACGGCCTTTTTTTGTTCATCGCTCTTGTAGATCGGCACCACCACCACCTGGATCGGCGCTAGGCGCGGCGGCAGGCGCAGCCCTTGATCATCCCCGTGCGCCATAATGATTGCCCCGATCATGCGCGTGCTCACGCCCCACGAGGTCGTCCAGCAGTATTGGAGATCATTGTTCTCGTCCTGGAATTTGATGTCAAAGGCCCTGGCGAAATTCTGCCCCAGATTGTGCGATGTCCCGGCTTGGAGCGCCCACGTGTTGCCCATCATGGCCTCGATGCTGTACGAGGCCACTGCGCCGGCAAACTTCTCTTGATCGCTCTTGCGCCCCTTAATGACCGGGATGGCTGCCTCCTGGATGGCGAAATCGGCATACACATCTAGCATCCTCATTGTCTCTTCCTGCGCCTCCTTCTCTGTGGCGTGGGCAGTGTGCCCTTCCTGCCACAGGAATTCGAGTGTGCGCAGAAACAGCCGTGTCCGCATCTCCCAACGCACCACGTTAGCCCACTGATTGATCAGCAGCGGCAGGTCCCGGTGCGACTGGATCCATTGGGCAAACGCATACCCAATGACTGTCTCTGATGTCGGACGCACTACCAGCGGCTCTTCTAGCTCCTTCCCGCCGCCGATAGTCACCACGGCCAACTCAGGGGCGAACCCCTCGACGTGCTCTGCCTCCCTCTGCAGAAAGCTCATTGGGATGAGAAGGGGGAAGTAGGCATTCTTGTGTCCGGTGGCCTTGAAGCGCCGGTCGAGAGCGTTTTTGATATTCTCCCACAGTTCGTAGCCATAAGGTTTGATGATCATACACCCACGCACAGGCGCGTAGTCCGCCAGTTCTGCCTTTTGGACCACCTCGGTGTACCAGCGGGAGTAATCTTCGCTCTTCGGGGTCAAGCCTTGTGATGCCATGCCGAGACTTCTCCTCCAGACAGTGTGTGATGTCGTGCTGTACGGGATAGGCCCCCCATGCAGCGCAAAGCGGCGGGCTGCCTGTCGCAGCCCCAACGCCCCTCTAGTTTAGCGCGTTCTATGACTGTGAGAAAGTGAACTGCATGATGCGACGATAGTGAGCGCTCTCTGCCAGACGGCTTGGGAATAACCCATCCCACCCCATCTCATCGGGTCGAGCAGTGCGGTGGGCAATAGGGGTGAGGACTGCCCTCGCGGTCCTGGCTCGCGCGTGTCACTTGGCTGTGTCTGGCTTGGCTCTGATATGCACCATCAGGACCAGATTGCCCAGAGCCAGCAGGTCCTCATTGTGCAACTCGGTCGCCACCCCGCGCCCCGATGTGACTCCGTTGACTGTCGTCCCATTGGTGCTGCCCTGGTCAATGGCGAACAATCGGGTCGGGGTGGGGCGCAGCATCACGTGCTCACGCGAGACGCCCAACGAGTGCGCGCCGTATGCGTCGAGGTCCAGGATGATGCGTCCAGGATGGCTCTCGCCACGTCCCAGAATCAGATCGCCATACAGGTCCAATCCCACCACCATCCGTTGATCCTGGGCATACAACTCCAGTTCCACCCGCCATGGCTGCTTGAGCAGCAGCTCGTCACCGGCTTCGGGCTTGTACGGCAGGGGGTGATACTGCACCTGGCTGCCGCGTTGCTGGAACCCAAATGGTGTATAGTGCGCCATGAACCTGTTGTAAATCCGATCCATAGCACTGCTGGCCCCAGCGGGTATGACAAATGTCTCATCTGATGATTTCGGGGGTTCGTCGCTCATCATGGCTGTCCAATCACCTCAATAATTGCAGATCATAAAACCCATCTGAGAAGTTCGCTTGTTGACCCATTATACCATGCCCTAGGAATGCCTGCTTCGGGCCATCCTTCTCATAGGTTGCTCTCTCCCTCTGCCCACCGTATAATAACCTCGGATGGGCGTCATGTGTGGGTTATAGTCTCGCTGTATTGGGCAGATGTCACCCATGTCGATCTTGTCATCGGGCACTTTGTATTGTCTCTTGTTAGCTTTGATTGTCCTACTGTAACGATTCTCTTTGTAGTTTCTTAACCACCGCTGTGAGTGGTTTGCAGAGGAGTTGGTGCCCAGATCATGACCCAGCGTAAAATTCGTGTCCTGATTGCCAAGCCCGGCCTCGACGGCCACGACCGGGGGGCCAAGGTCGTGGCCCGCGCCCTGCGCGACGCCGGGATGGAGGTGATCTATACTGGCCTGCGCCAGACGCCTGAGATGATCGTCGAAGCGGCTCTTCAAGAAGATGTGGATGTGGTGGGCTTGAGCGTTCTATCCGGGGCGCACATGGCCCTCGTGCCGCGCATCCTCGAGCTGCTCCGTGGCAACGACATGGAGGACGTGCCTCTCATCATTGGCGGTATCATCCCAGACGACGATGTGCCTATCCTGAAACAGATGGGTGTGCTGGAGGTGTTTGGCCCTGGAGCGCTCACCTCGGACATTGTTCAGGTGATCCGGCAGGCGGTAGGGGTGGTCGAGTAGACCATGAGTCCGGCAGAAGATCTCGTACCAGGGGTGCTGACGGGCAGCCGGCGGGCATTGGCTCGACTGCTCACACTCGTAGAGAACGACTCAGCGGCTCCGCCCCAGGCGGAGCCGTCCGGTGCCGCGCAGGCGCTGGCTGCTTTGTTTGCCCACACAGGTCGTGCTCACCTTGTCGGTGTGACTGGTGCGTCGGGCACGGGCAAAAGTTCACTGGTCAACCAAGTGACCCTCGAGCTGCGCCGCCGAGACCGCACGGTGGGTATCGTGGCTGTCGATCCCACCAGCCCATTCTCGGGCGGAGCTATCCTGGGGGATCGCATCCGTATGCGTGATCTGTCTGGCGATCCGGGCGTGTTCATTCGCAGCATGGCTACACGCGGCAGCCTGGGGGGCTTGGCGCGGGCCACTGCTGATGTGGTCAGGGTACTTGATGCTGCCGGGTTTGACGTTGTTCTGATCGAGACGGTCGGCGCTGGCCAGTCAGAGGTGGAGATCGCTCGCCTTGCTCAGACCGTCCTGGTGGTGGAGGCTCCCGGCCTGGGTGATGAGGTGCAGGCCATTAAAGCGGGGATTTTGGAGATTGCCGACATCCTGGTCGTCAACAAGTCCGACGACCCACGTGCGGAGAGCACCGTGCGTGCTCTGCGTGCCATGCTCGATCTGAACGGTGGGGGAGCCTCACGCACGCTGGTCGATCATCATGGCCGTCTGCTCGAAGTCCTCCCGGTGGCTGAGACAAGGCCGTCCACTGGCTGGCGGGTGCCGATCTGGTCCACCAATGCCCTGACCGGCGAGGGGGTACCGGCCCTGGTCTCCGCTCTCGACGCACATCGCGCTTACCTGCATACAAGCGGTGAACTTCAACAACGCGAGCGCGTCCGCGCCGCGTTAGAATTGGATATGCTGCTGCGTGAGGCGTTGTTGGGCCGCCTGCTGGCGCGGGTTGATCGAGACCGCTTGACCCAACTGCTGGAGCGTGTCGTCGCCCGCGAGATGGTTCCGCAGGCGGCAGTGCAGCTGCTCATTGAGGGAACTGATGACCATGAGGAGGGTGCTCGTCCATGACCCCAATTCCTGGCATGTATGGCGACATCAAGCTTATCGCCGGGACAGGTTGTCCTGGGCTGGCCCAGGAGATATCTGATTACTTGAGCAGGGTGTGTGGCGTGCCAGTTCCCCTACTTTCCTGTGACATCCGTAAATTCCCCAATGACAACACCTTCGTCAGCTTGGACGACAGTGTGCGTGGTCAGGATGTCTACATTATCCAGACGACCAGCCGCCCGGTGAATGACCGCCTGATGGAGCTGTTCATTACGTTGGATGCTGTGCGCCGTGACTCGGCGGGGCGCATCACCGCAGTGATTCCCTATCTGGCCTATACCCGCACCGATAAGAAAGATCAACCACGCACTCCTATTACCTCCCGCCTGGTCGCTGATATGATCCAGATTGCGGGGGCAGATCGCTATGTAACGATTGACCTTCACGCCGGCCAGATTCAGGGTTTCTTCAGCATTCCTGGCGACGTACTCAAGGGATTTCATGTGCTGAGAAGGCATGTCCGCGCCAACGTAGCCCGTGACAACATGGTCGTCACAACTGTAGACCTGGGTTTCACGAAGGGAGGGCGTGACTGGGCGCGCTACCTGGGTTTGCCGCTGGCGTTCATCGAGAAGAAGCGCACGGGTACCGAGGTCAAGGCTCGCTCGCTCGTCGGCGAGGTATCGGGCTGCGATGTGCTCCTGGTGGATGATGAGGTTGACACTGGCAGCTCACTCTTGGAGGCTATTGCTCTCCTCGATCAGGAGGGGGCTAAGGAGATCACGGTTGCGTTTACTCACGCTGTATTCTCGCCGCCTGCATTGGAACGCCTGGCCCAGCTTCAAGACCGCGTGCGTGAATTCATCTTTACCAACACCATCCCGCTCCCGCCAGAGCAGCGTCTGCCCAACATGACGATCTTGTCGGTAGCCGACTTGCTGGGCGAGGTGATCCGGCGTGCACACCTGGGTATCTCGGTGGGAGCCTTATTCGACGAGTAAAGGGAACTGAACGGCCCTGCGTCGCGAAAGGAGTTGGCCGGATGGAGAAACGTTACTATGCACTGCGTGTCATCGGCACGATCTATAAGGTGTTGGGCATTTGCGTGGCCGTCCTGACCGTGCTGGTGATAGTGAGCATCGGTGTGGCCAGTCGGGCTGGCGGTGCGCTCCCCTGGCGTGATTTTGATATGCCCATGCGGGGCGGCAGAATCGTCGGAGGGCTGCTGATGGCTGTGTTATCGCTCTTGTACGGTGGCGTGGCTGGGTTGACGCTGTATGCGTTCGGTGAGGGTGTGGCCCTCCTGATTGCGCTGGAGGAGAACACCCGCCGCACAGCAGAGCTGTTGCAGCGCAGCGTCCCATCTGAGCCACCGACTACTTAGCAGTGGTGTGTTGGCTGCTCAGGGCTAATGGCCAGCGGCTGCCTTCGTGATTGTGGACAGGCAGGACTATTTCAATGGGCGAGGCGCGTGTATGACCGTTGGGACACTTTTCAACATCCTGGGTTGGATCGTCACGGGGGCAGTTGCTGGTTACATTGCCAGCCTACTGCTGCGCACCCAGCGCCAGGGATGTCTGATCAACATCGTACTGGGCATTGTGGGCGCGTTTGTCGGCGGTTTTGTGATGAACCGTTTCCTCCTGCCGGGCGGGATCACGGGATGGGGTTTCCTGGATGCCGTGATCAACGCCACCATTGGTGCGGTGATTGTCTTGGTGGCTATCGAGCTAATCCTGCCCGGTAAGCAGCTGGGTGTGCGTGGCGAGGGCGAAGAAGGAGGACGCCGCCGCAGGCGTCGCCGCCGTTAAGGTTTGGCCAGAGAGATAGCTTAGGGGTTTGCTGAAACTGGGAAGGACAGATCCTGAGCGTGACTTCACCAGGACGTGCCTGGATCATGCCTTCGCAGCGTGCGCTCCTCTCTCTGCGAGGGTATGGAGCGCAGGTCCAGCGATGAGTGTGGCTCGTCACGGTGCGGGTGTTGCTTGCGACGGGTGGTTTCTGGTGGCAAGCACATGCCTGCCCGTGTTTTTATAACCCTGTTGTGCCAGTGGCCTGCGCCGCGACCTGCCGGAGGTCGTCGTAAACACGTGGCAGCTCATCGCACAGGGCCTGGTTCAAGTGGACAGCGCCGGCCTGGCGGACCTCTCCCAGGGCGCGGGCCAGCGCCAGCCGGACTGGCCGATCCGCCCCGCGCCATGCCTTCAGCGCCTGCGATACAACGCCGTTTTCGATCTGGGCCAGCCCGATGGCCGCTGCCCAACGTACCTGTGCGTCTTCGTCGCGCACTGCTCGGAACAGCCCTGCCAGAGCTGGCTCTCCAATGCGTGCCAGAGCTTCCGCTGCGACCACGCGCACACCGGCGTCGGGGTCGTGCAAAGCGCGCACCAGGCCAGGCACAGCGTCGGCATGGCCAATACTGCCCAGGGCGCGGACTGCCGCCCAACGTGTGGTCCAATCCTGGCTGTTCAGCGCGCTCAGCAGCCCAAGCAGGGCAGCGGTGTTCCCGATCTCTCCCAGGACCCAGGCTGCCTGGACTCGCGTCCCGGCGTCTCCACTGGCCAGTTCATCGAGCAAGAGAGGGACTGCCGTGTCGCCCATGCGCATCAGGGCTTCGGTGGCGCGGGCACGCAATGTCGGGGAAGCCTGGCGGATACAAGCAAACAGCGCGGGTACTGCTGGCTCTCCGATCCGGCTCAGCGACTCGATGGCGGCATCCCGGACAGCCAGGCTGGGATCGTCCAGGGCATCCAGCAGAGGCGGCACGACCTCATGGCCGCCGATGGAGGCCAGTATCCACGCTGCGGCCTGGCGTGCCATGACGTTGCTCTCGGTATCCTGCAGGATCGCCGCCAGACCTGGTATGGCAGGCACCCCGATCGTGCTCAGCGCTTCTCTCAACGCAGACCGACAGATTTCGCTGTGCGTATTTCGCAGGCATGCCAGCAGCGCTGGGGCAGCCTCTTCGCCGATCCCGGCCAGTGTAGCTAGGGCAACTCGCTGCACGTCGCCATTGGCGCTGCTCAGCACGTCGATCAGGCCAGCCACTGCTGCTGGTCCCATGCTCCTCAAGGCTTGGGCTGCAGCCTGGCGCAGGGCGCGGTCAGGGCTACCCAATGCTGACAGCAGGTAGGGCAGCGCCGCGCTGCCCAGATCGGCCAACACCCCGACCGCTGCGTGGCGCACGTTGCGATCCACATCACCCAGAGCAACCAGCAAACCGGGCGCTGCGCTGACGTCTTTGATCCATCCCAACGCCATGACGGCAATCAGGCGAACCTCTGTCTCGTCATCCTGGAGGGCATCCAGCAGGGCTGGGACGGCCTCGGCGCTGCCAATCCAGCCCAGCGCCTGGGCTGTGGCCCGGCGCACGCTGGCATGCTTATCCTTCAACCCCTCCACCAGCTCTGGCACAGCCCGCACGTCGCCGATGCGGCCCAGCGCTACCGCTGCTGCTGCTCGGACTTCCGGCTCCTTGTCGCGAAGTGCTTTGAGGAGATCGTTAATGGCTTTCTCATCGCCATCCCAGACACGCGCCTCAACGCTGTTGACAAGCTTTCGTATTCTTTGCTCGGCGTTCTCAGCCATAAATTGCGATAGCTCCCTATCCCAGATCGTTTTCCATCAAATACCCCGTCTCTGCCAGTTGCCCTACACACTAATTAAACGCCCAAACAGCCCGTTTTGGGGGTTACAGTCACGTTACAGTCTAGCCGCCGAGTTTTCGTGCCAATCGTTCTCCATGCCACCGGTACACTGCTATCCTCTGTCTAGTCAGTATGGCGCAGCCTGAGGACCCCTCTGGCTACGGCAGGTATACACAACTGCACAGGTAGGCATCGGTGCAGTCTGGTCCCTCGCCTGAGGCCATGGCCGAGACCAGCCGCGAACCATAGACCTGTGTGCAGTAGACTTCGCAGTCCAAGTCACATGCTAGTTCGCTGAGTACTTGGCACTGTGTCACGCCACCTGCGTCGGTGAAGCAGGCTGGAGTGCCCAGCGGCAGCGCGAGGGTTCCGGTGGGAGTCCCAGTGGGTGTGAGGGTAGGTGTCTCCGTGGTCGTGGGTGTGGGTGTCGGCGTAGCGGTCGGCGGGACGCGCGTCGGTGTTGGCGTAGCCGTCGGCAGTGGGGTGGGGGTTTCGGTGGGCGTCTCGGTGGGAGGAAGGGTTGCTGTGGCGGTCGGCAGCAGATTGCGACCGTCGGTCAACCGCACTGGGTGGACTTCTCCGGCGCACCGCGAAGTCTGCATTGCAGGATCAACCCGCAGACATGCCCCGTTAGCTGCGCTCAGCACATAGTCGTCGCCCACCTGGTCATCGAGCTTGTCGAGGTCGAGTGTGATGACGCCCTTGATTGGCAGAAAGACCCAGTCGCTTCCTTGCTGCGCCACATAGAACTCTGCCTCGGTCGCCATTAGGACGCCAACGGGGGTGCGGAGCAAGAGACTCAGGTCCAGGGTATCGGCTGGGTGCGCTGTAAACTCAGTGTATGTCGCGCCACCGTCCTGCCACATCTCAAGCGTTACGGTCTTCCCGCCGATGTGCAGCATTTCGATGCCTAGTGTGGTGCCTGGGTGGAGTTCGATGCTCGCCTCACTGCTGAAGACTATCAGCGCCCCGCCCGTCTGATCGGTCCGGATCACATCGCCCTGATTCAGGCTGGCCGCGTCGATCAGCGCCTGAAACGGCCTACCTTGTGCGCTGTCTTCAACGCTCCCAAACAGGTGGTAAACGTTCAGCGCCAGCCCGGCAGGCAGTGTGGGGGTTGCCGCAGGGCTGAAGAGACTGGTGAGCCGACCCAGGATGTCGGGCACAGCCAACAGCACCGCAGCCAGGATGATCAGCTGGACCAACACCAGCAGCGCCACCCAGCGGAAGCGGCGGCGCGGTTTTGCTCGCTGGGTTTTGATTCGCTTCTGGCGCACGGTATCTGTGTTGGGATAAGTAGTGGTTGGGATGGACGGCGCGACCGTCGCTGACATGCGCGGCAGGGTATCGTATTCGTCGTTGAACCGAATGGCGTCTTGGGGCGCGGTGGGTTGTGCCGTAGGCTGTGATGGAGGAATGCCTGGGACAGGAGAAAGCGACCCAGACGCAGGTTGAGTCTCGGCCTCGGCCTGCCCGACCGGTTTTAGCCTAAGCGTCTCTTCAATGTCTCTCTCGGATGGCAGTTGCACAGCAGGTTGCCCCGCTTGGGATAACCGCCCCTCGAGAGCCAGCTCAAAGTCGCTTGCCATCTCGCCCGCTGATTGGTAACGGGCGGCCATCTCCTTGGCCAGCGCCCGCTCAAGCACGATCTGGATGTCAGAAGGGAGATCAGGGCGGAAGCTACGGATGTCGGGCACTGGATCGGTCACATGCGACATCAGCACACCGATCGGCGTCGGGCCATCGAAAGGAGGTTTGGCCGCCAGCATCTCGAAAGTCGTCACGCCCAGGGCATAGATGTCGGCCAGCGGGGTGATATTGTTGTTAAGGAATACCTCAGGGGCCATATAGGTCGGCGTGCCGATGATGCCGCTGTCGCTGATAGGCGTCTGATCCTTAGCCACATCGGATAGTTTCACCAGGCCAAAATCTGCGATGAAGGCGTCGCCGCGCTGGTCGAACAGAATATTGCTGGGTTTGATGTCGCGATGGACAATGCCCTGTGCATGGGCCTCGTCCAGTGCGCCAGCCAGGCGGGTCAGAATAGCCGCACACAGGTCAAGCGGGACGGGGCCGCTGCGAATCAGGTCAGCCAGCGAACCGCCGCTCATGTAGCGCATGACGAGATAGGGTTGGTTATCCTGTTCTCCGAAGTCGTAGACGGGTACGATCGCAGGGTGGTCAAGGGCAGCGATAGTGCGCGCCTCGCGGGCGAACCGGGTGCGAAATGCCGAGGAGTGCATCAGCTCAGGCGGCAGGGCTTTGATCGCCACGTCACGCTCAAAACCGGGGTCAAAGGCGTGATACACCGTCCCCATGCCGCCATGCCCGATCTCTTCTCGAATGATGTAGCGCCCGATCTGCTCCGGTGTCACCCAATAATCCTTTCAAGTGTATCCGGTCCAGCCTGGTCCGTGGTTTATTATAAACCACCTGAAAGGTGGAAGGCGATAGCCCAAGAGTTTGATCTCCAGGGCTCTGGGGTAGGACGAAAAGCCCCATCCTCGAAGGATGGGGCTTGGCGGGAATAGAGAGGGTCGTGGCGAGGTGTACTTGGGTTCGCCGCGTCACTGGGTAAGCAGAGTCTCAGTTCTCCTGAGAGCGGCTGCCTAACGGCTCAAACTGGGGCTTATCCTCAGTGGCAGCTTTCCTGCCGTTCGAGCCTGACGGCACAGCGGTTGTCCCCTTCTCTGGCATGACGATGCACAGCACGATGTAGGCCAGCAGGCTCACCCCGTTCACAAAGAATAGCGCGACAAACATCAGCCGCACCAATACCGGGTCGATGTTCAAGTATTCCGCCAGCCCACCACAGACGCCGCATAGCATCTTGTCGGTGTTGCTTCGGTACAGTTTCTTCTGCGTGTCCATACCTTCATCCTTCAAATATGGCAACATGTGATCATCATTCAGCGATCTGTACGTAAAAGCGTGCGCCAAGTTGCAGAAACGGTCTCAAAAATCCTGGTTGCATTGGAAAATCGCGTCCTTATCGTATCCCTCAGAGGTTGGCAGGTGAGGCCAGGCGGGCTAAACTGTCCCACGGATCGCGCAAGGCAAGAGGTGCGCGACTGCATCCTATGCCAAGTGCACAGAAATGAGCCGCTGGAGAACCCTACCAAAACCGAATCGGCGCATGGGTTAGAACGTTTCGCCAAGGAAGCCTAGTCAATGCGTGTGCGACAGTTTGGGGTCGGTGTGGGAATATGCCTGCTGACCATCATCGTTGCTGGTAGTCAGCCAGCGATGGCCCAGCAGAGCGAAGCTCAGGTGGTGATTGACCTGATCAACCAGCTCAGGGCCGAGTATGGGTTGTATGCCTATACGGTCAACGACGTGTTGATGGCAGTAGCTCAGGGACAAAGCGACTACCAGGCTTCGATTGGGCAGATCAGCCACATTGGACCGGGGGGCACGCGCCCACGCGACCGCGTGGCAGCGGCGGGTTACGCTGCGCCGGGCAGCTTCTTTGTCCACGAGAACATCTACGGCGGGACGCAGGCGACCGCCTACGATGCCGTCCAGTGGTGGCGCAACAGCTCGATCCACTTCCAGGGGATGACGTCCAATCGCTATGTCGAGATCGGGGCGGGCGTCGCTTACGATAGCGCTGGGCTGGTCTACTTCACAGCCCTGTTTGCCGTTCGTGTGGGCGACTCGCCTCCATCAGCTCCCTCGGTCGCGCCTCCCTCCACCGTCTCAACGCCTGCCGTGGTTCCGGTGGAGGTGGCCTTGCCCGGCCCGGACGGAGCCGTCTGGCATGAGGTTCAGGCGGGCCAGACGTTGTGGGCGATTGCCCAGGCATACGGCGTGGACGTGGCATTGTTGGAGGAGCTGAACGGTTTGCCGGCTGGCAATCCTCTCATCTACCCCGGCGACCTGATCCTGATACGACCTGCTTCTACGGCCACGCCCCCTGCGGCCACTGCCACAGTCTGGACACCGACACCTGCTGTCACGCCGTCGAGGACTGCCAGGCCGACGCTTATCGCTGCTGTGGCTAGCCGTACAGGAGTCCCGGCTGTCGAGCTGGGCAACCAGGCGCCGGACACCCAGCCGTCTGCACGGCCTGGCGGGATGTCCCTGCGCGACATAGTGACAGCGGGTCTGGTGGTCCTGGCGCTGATCGGTGGGGGGATGATGGCCGTGGGGCTGGCAGCGCGCCGACTCCGCTGACGGAATGACAGCGCCTTTTGGGCAGAAACCTACCGATCGGTAGGTTTTTTGTGATACAATAACTGTCAGACTCTATTCAACCTGTCTCCGTTCTGTTTCAAGTCCAATGGAGGGAAGCACCTTGCGAATCGTAGTCTGCACCAAGGAAACACCCGATACGGCGGCGAAAGTCGAAGTCAAGGGGGGCGAGGTGACCTGGGGTGATGCACCGCTGGTCATCAATCCCTGGGATGAGTACGCTGTCGAGGAAGCGATTCTGCTTAGAGATCGGGGGGCGACGGCAACGTCCGTGCTGGCAATGGGCACGGAGACCACCAAGGAGGCGCTGAAGCACGCGCTGGCTATGGGCATCGACGATGCAGTGCTGATCAGCGACCCGGCGCTGAAAGGGGCCGACACACTGTTAACCTCTCATGCACTGGCGCAGGCCATCAAGAAGATGGACAACGTTGGGATGGTCATCCTGGGTCGAATGACGACCGACGGCGGCACCGGTCAGACGGCGGTTCAGGTAGGCCGTCGCCTGGGGTGGACGACGTTGACCTATGTGGCGAAGATTCTGGAAATCGACTTTGGCGCGCAGAGGATCAAGGTGGAGCGCATGCTTGAGGAGGGCAACCAGATCGTTGAGGCGTCATTGCCCGCGGTGATCAGCGTGATCAAGGGGATCAACGAACCGCGCTATCCCTCCTTTATGGGCATTCGCAAGGCCTCACGGGCCGAAATCCCAGTGTGGGGCGCAGGCGATCTTGGCCTGGATAGCGCCATCACAGCCAAGGTTCAGTGGCCGGAGATCTACGCTTTGCCACCCCGCGAAGGTGAATGCCAGATTATCGAGGCTGAGACCGCCGAGGCAGCAGCCGCGGCTCTGGTCGACAAGCTGATTGCAGAGAAGGTGGTGTGAGATGGGCGGCATCTGGGTCTGGATCGAACAGCATGAAGGGAAGGCAGCCGGCGTCTCGTGGGAAGCGGTGGGGCTGGCGCGCAAGCTGGCTGCTGAAGGTCTGGGCGGCCCCGTGACGGCGGTGGTGTTTGGCACGGGGGCTACTGCGCTGGCCCATGAGGCCATTCAATGTGGAGCCGATAGCGCTATTGTGTGCGAGGACGCGACCCTGGCTGACTTCCGGCTTTCTCCCTACGCTACCCTGCTCAGCCAACTTGCCAAAGAGCGCGGCCCTCAGGTGATCCTGGCAGGGGCGACCACTCGCGGCAGCGATGTGATGGGTGCAGCTGCTGTAGACCTTGAGGCCGGCCTGATCTCCGATGTGGTCGGGGCGGAACTGAAAGAGGGCACTGTTGTGGCGACCACGCCGGTATACTCCGGCAAGCTGTACGCCAAGGTCATGGTCACCGGAGGAGGCCCACAGATGTTGCTCCTACGCAGCCGGGCCTTCCCCAAACCCACTCCCGAAGCAGGCCGCACTGGCCCGGTGGAGGTAGTCGGCCCAGCTCTGGCTGAGGGAGACATCCCTGTCAAGGTGGTTGGCTTCGAGAAGGCCGCTGCTGGGGTTAGCCTGAGCGACGCTGCGATCATCGTCACCGGTGGCCGTGGAGTAGGGGGGCCAGAGGGCTTTGAGCCGCTCAAGGACCTGTGCGCGGTGCTGGGGGCTGCACTCGGCGCGAGCCGCGCAGCAGTTGATGCAGGCTGGATCGCCTATGAGCACCAAGTCGGGCAGACTGGCAAGACCGTCTCACCAGACCTGTACATCGCGTGCGGGGTCAGCGGTGCAGTGCAGCACCAGGCTGGTATGCGCACCAGCAAAGTGATTGTGGCGATCAACAAAGATGCCGAGGCTCCGATCTTCAAGCTGGCGCACTATGGTGTCGTCGGTGACCTATTCAAGGTCGTGCCGGCGCTGACGGCAGCATTCAAGGCCAAGTTGGGGAAGTAGAGAGGCCCCACGGCTCGATAGGTCAATCCTAGGGTACCCAAGGGGCACAGCAGCTCCGCAAGCTCATCATAGACGAACTGTTGTGCCCTTGTGCATGGACGAACCTCGCCCAACCTTCTCTGTCCTGCCCGGCGGCGGGGGCCTGCTTACTATCGCATTTGGCGCAAACCGGTTAGAATCGAGGCCGCAGCGATCCGTCGGCCCAAGCTGTACCCTTTCAGAAGGAGCCGCCTATGCCAACTGAGCGAGGAATCAAGGTATTGTACGTCGAGGACGAGCCTGCCATCGCGGAGCTGCTCAAGAGTGGGCTGGACCTGTTTGGGATCGAGGTGAGTCCGATCTACGGCAACGCCGAAGATGCCTTTAACCAAATTGTGGCCGGGCAAGCCCCCATGAACCAGTGCCACATGCTCGTGTTCGACATCCGGCTGCCCGGCATGACAGGGCTTGAACTGGCCCGAAAGCTACGTGAAGCAGGTGAGAGCCGCCCCATTCTCATCGTGTCTGCATACCAACCGCCGCCGCGTGCTGAGCTCGAGGCGCTGGGGGCGCATTTCATGCCCAAGCCATTTGACTTTAAGGGGATCGTGGACAAGATTCAGGAACTGGTGGGCTGATGAGTGGATCGGGACCTGCACCGTCGTGTGACTGACCATACGTGCGCCCAGGGTGCCTGGCAGATGGATCGATAAGAGCACACCACTCCCGGTCTTCGTGACCGGGAGTGGTGTGTCTGGGTAGGGGAAAGGTTAGCCCTGCCCCTACACGTGCGTGCTGATGTCGATCTAGCGAATGGCCTGCTCGGTCTCGGCGTCGAACAGGTGCATGTTGCCGGCGTTCATCACGGGTGAGATCGGCTGGCCAACACGCGCTTTGGTGCGTGGGTCGACGCGGGCGATGTATTCCAGGTTGCCCGACTTCAGGTACAGGAACACTTCGTTGCCCATTAACTCGGTCACATCCACCATGGCGTCCACCTGCACTGCCTCAATGCCAGGCGGTGCATATTCGGCATCGTGGATATCTTCGGGGCGCACGCCCAGCACGACATGTCTACCGGCTGCACGCCTCCAGGCGTCCTTTTTGCTTTCAGGTGCCTTGATGCGGAATGCCCCAGTGTCGACGTAGAGGTTGCCATCTTCCTGCACCAGGGTGGCCTCGAAGAAGTTCATGCTGGGGCTGCCAATGAAGCCTGCAACAAAGATGTTGTCAGGACGATCATACAGCATCTGGGGTGTATCGATCTGTTGGAGGATGCCATCCTTCAACACTGCGATGCGTGTGCCCATCGTCATGGCTTCCATCTGGTCGTGCGTCACATAGATGAACGTGGTCTCCAGGCGCTGGTGCAGGCGCTGGATCATGGCACGCGCCTCGACGCGCAACTTGGCATCCAGGTTTGAGAGCGGCTCGTCCATCAGGAATACGGCTGGCTCACGCACAATGGCGCGTCCGACAGCCACACGCTGGCGCTGGCCACCGGACAGCGCCTTGGGCTTGCGGTCGAGCAAGTGCTCGATGCCCAGTTCTTTTGCAGCTTGGCGTACCCGGCGGTCAATCTCGTCCCTGGGCGTCCTGCGCAGGCGCAGGCCAAAAGCCATATTATCGTAGACGCTCATGTGAGGGTAGAGGGCATAGGACTGAAACACCATCGCGATGTCGCGGTCCTTGGGTGGCACGTCGTTGACCAGGCGGTCGCCGATGAAGATATTGCCCTCTGTGATCTCTTCTAGCCCTGCCAACATACGCAGTGAGGTACTCTTGCCACAACCAGAGGGGCCAACGAGAACCAGGAATTCCTTGTCGGCAACCTCGATGTTCAGATCATTGACCGCGACAACGTCTCCCCAGCGCTTCGTAACGTGCTCATAAGTTACACTGGCCATAGAACCTCCTTCCAGGTGAGTGCGTTGGGTTCCAGACGAGACAATGGACTATCTCGATGAGGCACTGAGCCTGAGAGGCCCAAATGTGGCAGCAAACCACCAAGCCACAGTATAGTACGGAAGCTGACAGAGGGTCAAGAAAAAGGTGGACTATTTAAGGCGAACGTTCGCCTTATCTGCCCCCGACCCCGGCTTGGTGGATGGCCGGGATTGCATAGGGAGTGGGCGTGGGGTGCTTTGACGAGGGCTGAGTTGCGACAGAAGATCGAATATGGAGCACGGGTCTTGTGGGCCTTGCTCAAAATCGGAGCGGCAGTTGTGGCAGTGCTGGCTCTGTCTCTTCGCGCTACGCCGTCTGACCTCCTGGTGGCCGTTCAGGCTGGTCAGGCGGCCATGGCTGCTGGGGACTACGCAGGGGCGGCAACAGCCTTTCGCCGGATCGATGCCTACCAGCCGTGGGCCATTGAATGGCTCACGGCGGTGGTCGATGCCGAGGTTCGTGCTGGCGAGTTCGCCGCTGCCGAACACGACCTGAATCGGCTTGCCTCCCTTCGCCCGCTGAGCGCCGCCGAGCTGCTGTGGTGGGGGACAATCTACGAAGGTCAGGGTTGCCACCTTGATGCCTTACAAGCCTGGGAGCGTGCTTGGTCTCAGGGGGCATTTGACGCCGACGTGGTATCAACCCTGGCCCAGGCGTATCTGGATCGGGGCGACCGGATACGTGCTCGCGCTGCGCTCGAAAACCTGGCTCAGATGGGCGCTGCCGATGGCGATCAGTTGTACCAGCTGGGGCTGTTGCAGGCGCTCGACGCGCCGGATCGCGCCGTGGCCACTCTAACCCAGGTTGCAGCGAGCAATCCCACCGCGGCTCGCCGGCTGATCCCGCTCCTGGATGCCCTGGACCGCCGCACTAGCGAGCCGCCTGAGCAGTATTTCACCCGACTGGGGGCTGCCTTTCTGACGATGGGCGAGATGGGTCTGGCTGAAACTGCGCTGGAGTGGGCGGTGCTTTACAACCCGGTCTACGGCGAGTCGCTGGCCTATCTGGCCTATGTGTGGGCGCTGCAAGGCAAGCCTGCGCTGGGTGCCGCACAACAGGCTGCAGCGATCTCACCGGACAATCCGGCGGTTCTTTACTTGGTTGGATTGACGTGGAAGCAAGTTGGGCGGCCCTATGAAGCCCGCTTGGCCTTTGAACGCGCCTTTGAGCTTGATCGCAGCAATCCCGCCTTTGCCGCCGAGATCGCAGCCACCCATCGCCTGGAGGCCAATGACACGCTGGCTGAGATCTGGATGGAAGAGGCTGTGCGCTTAGCCCCTGGTGACCTGCGTTTCGAGTTGCTGATGGCGCAGTTCTACGTGGACGAGGAGTATCGGGTTGCCGATAGAGGACTGCCGCTGGCGCTAGATGTCGTCCGGCAGGCCCCCGACAGCGCTGAAGCTCACGCCACCTTGGGCTGGGCCTACTTCCTCACGGGCGACCTGGGGGGCGCTTTTGCTGAGCTTGACACTGCATTGGCGCTGAACCCCGATCTGCCGCGTGCCAACGCGCATAAGGGTGCGCTGCTGGAGTCTCAGGGACGCATTGATGAAGCGGTGACTTACTATACCCGCGCTGCTGAACTGGAACCCGATGGGCCATTTGGAGCTTTGGCGAGACGCGCTCTGGAAAGGATTGCCAACCAGTGATGAGAGGACAGGCCACGGCAGAAGATCGCATCGTCGAGCGCCGCCGCAGGCGGCGGATTGGCTTGGTGCGGTCGGTCATTATGGCGATTGCACTGGTAGCGTTGGCGATTTTCATGGCGCTGCGCCCCCGTCCGCCGGAGGTGCTCAGCATCACGCTAACCAGAGCGCTCGATAATGCTTACCGGCCCATTGCTCCGACTACGACCTTCGGGCCGCAGGAGACGTTCTTTGTATCGGTTGAACTGCGCGGCTACCGCCCTGGCTCGGATCTCACGGCGCGCTGGCGTTATGACGGCCAGGTGATCGTTGACACCGAGCTTGTGGCCGAAGGCATTGGCGATGGATACGCAGGCTTTGTGCTTCACAACGATAACCCGCCCTGGCCCGCGGGTCGGTACACCGTTGAGATCCTGTATGAGGGTGAGGTGTTGGCCTCGGCGGAGTTCGGGGTTGAGGAATGAGTTGCGACAGAGCTAGGTATCCGGTTGAATGCAACTGCCGTGGTTGCTGGTCCTGGCAGGGGCGTGCTACAATCGCGGCGCACCGATCCCCAGCGAGGGAAAGTTATTGTCTATGAACAGAAAATCCACTCGGCCTGTGGCATTGCGGCGTGAGGGGGAGCGTCGTCGGCGCTTTCCGTTCTGGATCATTCCTGTGTTGCTGATCGTGGCGCTGAGTCTCAGTGGAGGGTACTGGCTGTTCAGACCGCGCATCGAGCGCGCCCTGGAACGCCCGGCCACGCTACCGCCGCCGCCGCCCACCCTCACACCATCGGCGGGAGACGATCAGACGCCTGGTCGGCTTGCTGAGCCGGGCAGAACTGCCGATCCTGGCCAGGCGGCTCCGCCGGGGCTGATCTACCAGACCGATTTCGAGAATGAGGCCCAGTTCGCCGATTGGGAGCAGTACGACGATGGGATTATCTCGGCTCAGATTGTTGATGGGCAACTCGTAGTGGATGTTGATGCTCTCAGTGACACACCTGCCTGGTCAGGTCTGAACTACACCTTTGACGACTTCGTGCTGGAGGTGGATGCTACGAAACTGGCCGGGCCGGACGACAACGGTATTCTGATCATCTTCCGTCTCACCGACTCGCTGAATTACAACCGCTTCGACATCTCCAGCGATGGCTATTACACGGTCAGTATGGTGCGCGGGGGTGTGCCGCGAGTCGTCAGCGACTGGAACACCAGCCCAGCGATCAACACCGGCGATGCCACCAACCATATCACCCTGAATGCCAGCGGAGAGATGTTCAGCTTTGCTGTGAACGGTGAGACGCTCAAGCTGTGTGTGTCTTACGAAGAAGGGGTTCAGCCACTCTGGAATCCGGCCACTGGCGAGTGTTTGGGTGGGAACATCACCGATGTTTGGCGAAACACCGATCTGCCACGCGGCAGGGTCGGCTTGGGAGCGCAGGGCTTCACCGGCTTCGATGGCGAAAATACAACCCCGGCGCAGGCCACCATCGGCTTTGATAACCTGGTGATCACACGTCCTGGACGATGAGCCTGCGTAAAGGCGAGACATGACTTGTTGGGTGGGTACAAGCCTTGACTGAGCAGACTGTTGGTAAGCGGCAAGTCTACTTGGATTCTGTTGGGTGCCGGTTGAATCAGGCCGAGATTGAACAGATGGCGCGCCAGTTCACGGCGCGGGGGGACACTGTTGCAGGTTGTATTGGCGATGCCGATTTGGTGATCGTTAACACCTGCGCTGTGACCAATGAGGCCACTCGCAAGAGCCGCCAGATGATCCGGCAGGCGGGTCGCGCCAACCCGCAAGCAGAGATCGTGGCCACGGGCTGCTACGCCGAGCTGGACCCTCGTGCTCTTGCTGCCCTGCCCGGCGTGACACACGTGATCGGCAATGCACACAAAGACCGCCTGGTGGCCTGCGTCACGGGCGACACTAATCCAGCCTATGATCGCGAGCCGCTGCTGCGCGAGCCGCTACCGCCTGGCACGTTAGGCCGTACACGGGCGTTCGTCAAGGTACAAGACGGGTGCGACAACCGCTGCACGTTTTGTGTGACGACTCTGGCCCGCGGCCCAGCCCGCAGCCGCTCGCTGCACGAGATTGTGGACGAAGTGAACCTCCTGGCAGCCCTGGGCTACCGCGAAGCTGTCCTGACGGGGGTTCACCTGGGGTCTTACGGACAAGATACGCAGGACAGCTGCCTTGCCCGTCTGGTTGAAGCCTTGCTTGAGCGCACCTGCATACCCCGGCTGCGTCTCTCATCCCTTGAACCGTGGGACCTGGCCCCAGGATTCTTTGACCTGTGGTCCGATCCGCGGCTATGCGCTCACCTGCACCTGCCGCTTCAGTCCGGCTGCGACTCGACTCTCCGGCGCATGGCCCGCCGCACCACCCAGGCTTCGTTCGCGGCGCTGGTCGAGGCAGCCCGGGCGCGCATTGCGAACCTGGCGCTGACGACCGACGTCATGGTCGGCTTTCCGGGAGAGACCGACGCCGAGTTCGAGGAGTCTCTGCGGTATGTTGAGAGAATCGGATTTGCGCGGTTGCATGTCTTCCCTTATTCGGCTCGCCCTGGCACGGCGGCAGCCCATATGCCCGGCCAGGTGCCTGATGCCATCAAGAACGAACGCAAGGCACGCATGATAGCACTGTCAGACCAGATGGAGGAGATCTTCCAGCAGAGGCACATTGGGCAGACGGTGCAGGTGCTGTGGGAATCGGCGCATGGTGCGACGCCTGACGGAATCGTGTGGTCTGGCCTGACGAGCAACTATCTGCGAGTCGTCACCACCACTCCCGCCCTGATCGGCAACACTATCACTTCAGCCCGGTTGGTGGGTCTGGGCAATCAGGGAATGCAGGCCGTTGTGCTCATGAGTTAAGGGGTTGGCGGAAAGCAATGAAATGCTTTTGCCAAACCAGGGCAGTGCTGCGAGAGGGATTGCTTGGAGGTCAGGCGCTTTTGACGGCGCCGGGCAGTTCTCCAAAAGCGACAGGACAGGTCACGCGACCCGTCCTGTGTTTGATGGTCAGATCAGCAGATGCTGACCAGTCTGGCTGAAGGCGCCGTTGGTCTAATGCTCAGGCCGCGATGTCCCGCAGGCTGTTCAGCAGCGCCGCTGCCCGACGCGCCAGCGAGTCGAGAGAGGCGGCAGAGTCCAAGCTAGCAGTCATCTCGACGATGGTAGGGCGCTGCCCCAGCGCCGACAGCACGATTGCTCCGCTTGTATGCGGAGCGGCGAAGTGTTGGCCAGGTTCCAGGATCAGGTCTGCGCCGTCCACTGTAGCCCAGGCGCGGCCTGTCAGCACAAGCACATCCTCGACGGCGGCTGGCAGACGCAACACCTGGCCGTGCTCCAAAGCAATGCGCAGGGTCACCTGGGTGGCGCTGTCGCTCCGATCAGATGAGCTGGACACAATTACTCTCATTGCCTTTTCCCTTCAACATTCCATTGCAAATGCGAACCTATGATCTTATGATAGTGGGTAATTGGGCCATTTTACAGATATAGTTGAAGGTCTTTGCATCGATCGAGTACAAAGGGTAAGGTAGATGGCATTTGAGTCCTACGGAACTGAAAGTGCAGATCGGCTGCTGGATCGTGTGGGCTGGCACATCCTGGAGGAGCTTCAGACAGATGCGCGTATCTCCTTCAGCGAACTGGGGCGGCGTGTTGGATTGTCTGCCCCAGCGGTGGCCGAGCGCGTCCGCCGGATGGAAGAGGCCGGGATCATCACGGGGTATACCGCCTGCATCAATCCAGCCAGGGTCGGCTTGCCCCTCATGGCTATCATCCGACTCAGAGGCGCGTTGCCGGACTGCGCCACCATGGCTCGTCGCCTAGAACGTGGAGGAGATCGGTTCCCAGAAGTGGTTGAGTGCCACCGCATTACTGGCGAGGACTCGTACATCATGAAGGTCGTCGTGGCCACCGTGGCGCACCTGGAAGGGTTTTTGGACCGCTTGGCGGTGTATGGCGCAACGACGACGTCCATCGTGCTGTCTTCGCCGGTGCCGGGCCGCATCATTGACCGTCAGATGGCCGGTCACACTGTTGATGGGAGCAGCCCGGATGAGAATGGGCGCTGACTGAGGAGCGCCCCGGCAGCGATCATATCCGTGGCTCTGTCAGCGCCAGGTTTGAGCTTCTTGTACGATGCCTCGCACTGAGGCTGAGTGAAATACAAAGCAGACTGTCATCTCTCGCGGGGGTAAAGCATGGAACTCAAGACTGTCAAGATCGACAAGCCAGAAACGGTCAACTTCATTTTAGGACAGACACACTTCATCAAGAGTGTCGAGGACCTGCACGAAGTGCTGGTCAGCGCGGTACCGGGGATCAAGTTCGGTGTGGCCTTCTGTGAAGCCTCGGGTCCCTGTCTGATCCGCTGGAGCGGCACCGACGAGGCCATGATCGCGCTGGCGCAGAAAAATGCCCAGGCGATTGGAGCCGGGCACACGTTTATCATCTTCCTGGGCGAGGGGTTTTACCCGATCAATGTACTGAATGCCATCAAGCAGGTATCGGAGGTGTGCCGCATCTTCTGCGCTACGGCAAACCCGACCGAGGTGATCATCGTGGAGACGGAGCAGGGACGCGGCGTACTGGGTGTGGTCGACGGGTTCAGCCCCAAAGGAGTCGAAGCTGAGGCTGACATTGCGCACCGCAAGCAGTTTCTGCGCATGATCGGGTACAAAATGTAATGCCAGGCGATCTTGTGCTTGGGGCGCCTTCGCTGGGCGCCCCATCTCAAGGCTGAAAGAGACCTTCCATGGTAGCTGACTGCATCTTCTGTAAAATTATTGCCGGGCAGGCTCCTGCGCAGAAGGTCTATGAGACAGAGGCTGTGCTCGCTTTCCGTGATCTTCATCCCGCAGCGCCCACCCACATCCTGATTGTCCCCAAGCAGCACATTCCTCGCCTAGCTGACCTGACACCTGAGGATGCGGCTCTCCTGGGCCAGATGATGCTGGCGACTGTAGCAGTTGCCAGGCAGGAGAACATCGCCGACGGATTCCGTGTTGTTGTCAACAGTGGATCGCAGGCCGGACAGAGCGTCTTTCACATCCACCTGCATTTATTGGGTGGCCGGCGGATGAGCTGGCCACCGGGCTGAGAGCGCCTCGCAAGCCCGGCCATCCCAGCGTCGATGGGGCAGACCGCGATATGCTATGCGCCCCTGCGTGCTGGCGCTTCTACTCAATGTGCTCGATGTCCGGCTAAGTGGGCAGGACGAGCCGTCGGGTTTGGCGCAGGCAAGGCGCGTTCGAGTGACGAACTAGGGCCTTTGCCTCTGCTCAGCAGGGTTTTGGACGGCCTGCCTGTGTCCTGCTATATTATGTGGTAATCCATGCTGACGCCGGCGCAAGGGCGGAAGTTGGGCGTGCTGTCGGGGCCTTGGGGCGAGGAGAGAGAAGGAGTTATCCATGACAATCAAGGATCGGCTGTCAGCCGACCTCAAAGAGGCGATGAAGAGCGGCGATGCTCTGCGCCGGACATCCATCCGCAACGTGATGGCCGCCATCAAAGAGGCTGAACAGCGCAAGCGTGAGAACTTGGGCAAGCAAGCCCTGAAGAAACATAACGTCCAGCGCCCTGCCAACGAAGAGGACCCTGAGGCTATGGCCGCCTATCAGCGGGCTGTGAGCAATGCGTTGGCTGCGGAAGGGGTCGAAGCCGCTAGCGCGCTACATGACGACGAGGTGCTGGATGTTATCCGCAGGCTTGTCAAGCAGCGTCGGGACTCAATCGCCGACGCGCAGCGTGCCGGACGTGCTGACATTCTCCAAGCTGAGCAGCAGGAACTAGCCCTTTTGGAGAGCTACTTGCCCAAGCTGCTCTCGCGCCAGGAGATCGAGGTCGAGGCGCGTGAAGTCATCGCCCAGGTGGGCGCCAGCAGCCCGCGCGACATGGGCAAGGTGATGGGGCCACTGATGCAGAAACTCCAGGGCCATGCCGACGGTCAGTTGGTCAGCGCGGTTGTGAGAGAACTGCTCGGTTCGTAGGGGCGCTGCGTCGTTCCACCCGTGCCTGGTTACTATGCCATGTTTGGTTTCCTGCTGGCAGCCATCTTAGACGATCAAGGTCCACCGCCGACCGCCGAACCGGCACGGCGTTTCAGGCGCTTCTGGCGTGTGCTGCGCCTGGTCTTGATGGGCATCTTGCTCGTGATTGGGATGACGCTGATCTTGCTTTTCCCGATACTGCCTGCACGGCAGCCTTACCAACTTGCTCTTGGCGATATTGCTCCTGAGGACATCCGCGCCCCGCAAGCGATTCACTATGTCAGCCAGATTGAAACTGACGCTGCCCGCGCGGCGGCTATTGCCGCCGTGGAGGACATCTTCGATCCACCCGATCCGCGCATTGTGCGGCAGCAGGTGCGCCGTGCCCGCCAGATCATGGACTTTGTCCAGGATGTGCGAGCCGATCCGTATGCCGATCCTGGTCTGAAGCGGGATTATATAGAGCAGATCGTTGGCCTCAGCCTGCCTCCTGAGACGATCAACGCTCTAGTTATGGTGGCCGACAGCCAGTTTGACCTGATCGAACATGAGGCAATTAGCCTGATCGACGAGGCCATGAGCGGCACCATCCGCGAGGGTCACGTCGATGAGGTCACTTCGCGGCTTGAGCTTCAGGTCAGCCCTGACCTGCCTGAAGAGCTGATCCCGGCTGTTGTGGCTATCGCCCAAGACCTGATCGTTCCCAACAGCCTGCTCAACATGGCTGCCACGCAGGCCGCTCGCACTGCGGCGGCAGCCGAGGTTCCTACGATCCGCCATACCTTTCAACCCAACGAAGTAGTGATCCGCGCCGGAGACCGCGTTGATGAGCTGGACCTGGAGGCGCTGGCTGCGTTGGGACTATCTGCTGAAGCGTTGACGTGGCAGCGGGCTGCCAGTGCATTGCTCATCAGCCTGTTGAGCACCCTCGTGCTTGCCGCCTACTTGGCGAGTGTGGGTGCGCCCTGGCTTGACGAGCCAGGCAACCTCCTGCTGATTATGCTCCTGTTTCTGCTATTTCTGATAGGGGCGCAGATCATGGTCCCTGGCTACCGCCTGACGTTGGCCTATCTGTTTCCGGCCTCGGCGCTGATTCTGGGCGTGACGGCGCTGGCAGGGGTGCAGTTTGCCTCCCTTGTTGCGATTGTGCTGTCGCTGCTTCTGGGCTACCTGTCCGGCGGGTCGCTCGAGATTGCGACTTTCACAGCGGTCAGCACATTGATGGCGGCGTCCAGCCTGCGCCGCGCCACCCGTCTGAACTCTTTCTTTCTGGCTGGGCTGGCGGCTGGGCTTGGCGGCCTGGCTACCGTGATGGTCTTTCAGCTTCCCGGCAGCATTGAGCCGGTGCGGCTGGCCCAGGTAGCTGTTCTGTCGCTGCTCAATGGTTTGCTCTCGGCGGGGCTGGCGCTCGTGATCCTGTTCGTGGTTGGCAATCTGACGGGTGTGACCACCAGCCTCAGGTTGATCGACCTGATGCGTCCCGATCATCCCTTGCAGCGCAAGCTCCAGCGTGAGGCGCTGGGCACCTATCAGCATACCCTATCAGTAGCCAATCTGGTCGAGGCTGCGGCAGAGGCTATCGGCGCTGACAGCCTGCTTGCGCGTGTAGGTACGCTCTACCACGATATCGGTAAAACAGCCAACCCTGGCTTCTTTGTTGAGAATCGCACCGAAGGCAGCCCTGATCCCCACGAAGGGCTTGGCCCGCTGGCCAGCGCACGCATCATCAGGGCACACGTGACCGATGGCATCGACCTGGCCCGGCGTTACCGCCTGCCACCGCGCGTGATCGACTTTATCCAAGAGCACCATGGAACGTTGCCAATCTTATACTTCCTGCACCAGGCTCAGGAGGAAGCCCGTGCAGCCGGGATCACCCTTGACGAGCGGCCCTATTATTACGGAGGGCCTACCCCGCGCAGCCCTGAGACCGCGATCCTGATGCTGGCTGACGGATGTGAGAGTGCTGTCCGTGCGAACCGGGTCCAGAGCGCCGAGGAGATCGAGTCGGTGGTTGGTCGGATGATCCGACAACGTGTTGACTCTCACCAACTCGACAGATCGGGTCTCACGCTGACGCAGCTCCAAATCATCCAGGAGACCTTTGTGCGCACACTGCGGGGCATGTATCACCCGCGCGTGCGATATCCCGATGAACGTCAGCCGGCCAGCATCCCGCTGACACAGGCAGACATGTTGGCTGCCGACAGTGCGGGTGCGTCGGTGGTTGCGGCCCAGTCTTCAACTGCCGGAGCGGGCGCAGGAGGAGCTGAGGCGGGCGAGGCTGATGGGGGCGAGGACAAGAGACAGTGAGTGACACAAGTTACACCATCTATGTGTCAGTTGAAGGCGACTACCAGGTCGATCTGAATGCTGTCCAGTCTGCGGCGTGGTATGCATTGAGCGTAGCGCAGGCTCAGGCCCCATGTGCGATGTCTGTCACGCTAGCCAGCGACAAGCGTGTCCGTGACCTGAATCTCGAGTTTGCTGGGATCGACTCCACCACCGACGTGCTTTCATTTCCAGCGGAGGACGTACCTTACGCTGTTGAGCCTGGAGAACCACCCTATCTGGGTGACGTGGTGATCGCCTTTCCGGTGGCCTATCAGCAGGCCAAGTCCACAGGCCACCCCCTGATCCGCGAGCTTCAGATGCTGGCCATCCATGGGACACTGCACCTGCTCGGCTTCGATCACCAGACCCCTGACCAGCAGGCTGAGATGTGGGCCTACGAGTCAGCGGCCATGGACGCGGTCCGAGCGGCAGGTTATTGATCGCAGCCTTCATGACCTTGCTATAACCGTGAAACAGCCTGACTCCTCGCAGCAGAGCGCTGCACACCGCAGCGTCAGCCGTGTCGACAGCTTCCGCCACGCTTTTGCTGGCTGGGGCCACCTGTTCCGCACCCAGCGCAATGCCTGGATTCACTGTGCCTTTAGCTTGGCTGTGATCGCTGTTGGGCTGTGGCTGCGGCTGAGTGCGCTTGAGTGGGCTTTGATCGTAGCGGCCATGGGCCTGGTCTGGGTGTCGGAGTTCATCAACACGGCTCTGGAAGCTGTGGTCGACCTCGCTAGCCCGACCGTTCATCCACTGGCGCAGATCGGCAAAGATGTAGCCGCTGGCGGGGTGCTTGTCGCGGCGGGAACTGCGGTGCTGATTGGGCTCCTTGTGCTAGGCCCGCCGCTTCTGGAGAAAGTGTGGCCGTGGATGTCACACCTGTGGCGATAATTTCGGTTAGGAATGCAGAGTAGGTAGATCGAGGCCTTCCGTGGCGGGTGTCGGGAGAGATGGATATGGTGCATAAGAAAGATCACGCCTTTTATCGCTACCTGACCTACCAGAACTACCTGGATGCCGTAGCGCGTCTCATCGATGGTCTGTACCCCTCTGATGAAGACCTGGTGCGGACGCTGGCTGGGCGGCGTGGATTCCAGGTATTTGCCCGCCAAGCTCATACTAACCTGGAAGACCTGGCTATGGTGCTTCGTCATGGCTGGTATACTGAGCTGCTGATGCGTACCTCAGCAGAGTGTCCTGGTGTGTTCCCCTACGCTGTTCCCTGGTCAATGGTTCACGCTTATTATGCCATCAATCGAGCCATGCAGGCTTACTTCATGATCAGTCGAGATGAAGTGCCGACCAATCATAACGGCTCGCTGCGCACCATGAGCACTGAACTGCGCTCGGCCAATGGTCCATTCCCCGTGCCCTGGTGCTGTATTCTGGGCGGGGACCCGGAAATCACCACAGTGACACTGATGCATACCCCTGTAGACATCATCGTCACCCTGACCAACCCGCTTGAGGCTCCGGACGATCCCTGGCAACATTTTGGTCTGCTGTTGCGCACCACCCGCAAGCGACAGCTTGAGGAGTGGATTCAGGCGTGGAAGAAGAGCCGCAGGAAAAAGCGCATTATGAAACACGAGCGTCAGGAATTAATCGACCGTATGCTCCCTACCACGCTCTTTGATGCTCTGTACCGGATGCGTCGCCGCTCGAACTATCAGGATACGGACTCGTTCATCTTCAGCCACATCACAGGTGAGGATGCGTTGGTGCTTCACAACGCACTGTGTACCCTGGTACATGCCTCTCTGCTCACCTTCGAATGTTTGATTGCTAGGGTTACACCGTCTGGCTGGTTTGATGAGGTCGTCGCGGAGTTTGTCGCTGCCAGCGGCGGCCCAGCCTACCAGACGGTGGGTGCGCGGCGTGCTGCGACCCATAAGGTCCTGGGATGAAGGCCATGCCTGTGTTAGCGTCTTGAGGGGGCTGGCCGATATTCGATTACTGCTTTACAGCGGTAGCACTTGAAGATATAAGGGGCAATCTCACGGGCCGCGTAGCGGTTACAGGCTGCGCATAGATGCATGGTCAACTTGCTGAAGCCGCGCCCCTTGCTGCGCGATGGCGGTGGGTAGACGAATGCCGAGGCATCAGGCATTGCGCGTCGCGGCGGCGTTTCATCCACAGGGAGGGAGATCGGTGGGGCGAGTCGCCGGTCGACAGGCGGCTCGGCTGGAACGGCTCTGGCAGCCGTAGGCGCAGGGCCTGTGTCGCCATGCTTCCCCCTCACCGTGTGCAGCAGGTCGGCCAGCTCCTCCTGAGACAGCGGTTTCACATCCATCGGCACATAATCTGAAGCCGCCCCACGCTGCATAACTGGCAGCCTGTTGGTATCTCTTGTCCTTGACGGACGCACTGCCTCCATCAGCGATCCGATCTCGTCCTCAGACAATGGCCTGGCATCGATGTGCCGTGCGGGAGCGATCACGTTGGTGTCGGCGTGCGCACTAACTACCTCCGGCAGAGCTGTCCCCATCTGCTCCAGAGGACTGACCGGCCTGGGCGGCGTCTCTATCGGAGCTACAGCCTGTTCCTCCAACAGCACGGCAGCCTCGGGGGCGGAGGTCTCCTCGACCTCGACGTAAGGAGGAGCCAGAGCAGGCGTTTTGAGTGTAGGCCCCTGGACCTGTGTGTCTGCTTGGACGGTCAGAGGGGGCATAGCATCGGGCGCAGCTTCTTGTGGCAAGGTCGCCGCAGGTGAGGGAAATGTGCTGTCTGTCTCAGCCGGCAGTTCCGGCTCTCCATCGTCTGCCATCTCGATCACAGGCGGCAGCTCGGCGCTTGCGAACAGCCACTCGTCGGCAGCTTGGTCCTCCTGTGACAGGGCTTCGACCTCCGGCGCGAGGACTTCCTCTTCGTCCGCGACCTCGATCACGGGTGGCAGATCTGCGCCGCCCAGCCAGGCCTCTTCGCTGTCGGCGATAGCCTGGTCGCTGGTGAATGGTATCACCTGGACCAGCGCCTCGATGTGGCTGTCCAGCGGCGAAGCGATGCCCTCCGTGGGTGATGTTACGCTTCTGGCTGGAGCCTCCACGTCTGCCGCCCTAGTTTCTGGCGTAGGAGCCTCTATCACAGGTGGCTGTGCAAGAGCAGGCTCGGATTCGGCAGTCCGGTCGTATTCCTCAATAGCCTTCACCGGAGCTGCTTTTGGCGCCGGTCCACTTCGAGGAGCTGAGGCTGGCTCTGGCACGGGCGCCAGGCGCGCTGGCTCCTCATACCAGGGGGTAGGTTTGACCTCATGTGCAACATGCCCTGTACGTGGGGATTGCTCCCGTGTGCCGCGAGTGGCCTCGTCGTCAGTCCACCGGACGTGGACCAGTGGTTCTTCGGCGCCGGTCAACAACAGCTTGTCTGCCGGTGCAAGCCTGGCTGTCGACCGCTCTGGCCCGTGCTCCGCAGGGGCGCTCATCCCATTGGGCCAGCGGACCCTGATCAGGAGTTCCTCGTCTTCGGGAGATTCGGGGGGTGTGATGTCGCTGCCGGGCTGCGTCTGCTTCTGTTTGGCGGCAGTCTCCCTTGATCTGAACAACGCTGATACGATCCGGGGTTCGAGCGGTCTCGCCTCAGGGGCCGCTGTTCTGGGTTCAGCCGGTGGCATGGTCGCCTCGTCTGCGGCAGGGTATGGCTCTGCGACGATCTCAGCAGGCGGCGTAGGCTCCTCGGCCGCCAAGCCGACCTGCTCACCAGCGGTAGGTTGAGTCTCGCCCATAGCACCTTCCGACGCCACGGCGCCTTCGGCTTCGGGGGCAGACATCCCAGGCTCGATGGTTGCCTCGGCAACTTGCTCAAACGAGGGCGTTGTCCATCTCTCAGCCTCCTCAGGCCCGGCCACAGCCTCGACTTCAGGAACGGGAAGTGGCTGCCCCGGCAGGGCCTCGGCTACCGGCCCTGCCGGCAGCGCTGTAGCCTCCGACTCCATCGTGCCATTCTCGATTGGCCCAACTTCAGGAGCTGAGACAACGATCTCAGCCATCTCCTCGACAGGCGCTTCGACGATGGAGGAGGCAGGCTTGGCTGCTGTGATGTCTGCTGTAGCCGGTTCAACCGCCGTGTCCTGCATGAGCGGTTCCCTCTCTAGTGCCCCGG
This sequence comes from Anaerolineae bacterium, assembly GCA_034435375.1. GTDB lineage: Bacteria > Chloroflexota > Anaerolineae > Aggregatilineales > UBA3940 > DAOTXR01. The sequence goes on along the minus strand of DAOTXR010000043.1, from coordinate 12,490 downwards.
CGGCCATCCCCAGCGGTTTCGTTCCGGGAAGAGGGTGCTCAGACTCCAAAGGTGCAGCCTCAGCTTGGGACGCCTCCGTCTCGATGAACTCGTCCCCGCTGCGCTGGAGCAGGTCAAACAGCGTGGGATACTCGATGACTTCCTCGGCAATCTGATCGTCAACGGGGAACTCGACGATTGGCTCGCGTGAGGCAAGAGCTTCTTCCTCGCGAGTTTGGGCTATGACAGTGTCGGCATCGATTTCTTCGACATACTCAACACCCAGCAACGTGGCCAGTTCGAAGTTCGAAAGTTCCGCTGCCCCAGGCGTGAGCAGTCGTACCACAGCCTTTGCCATCCATGCGAACAGCTCTGGGATGGGTGTGCCGGGCAGAGACACCGCACGGTCGAAGCGCAGCAGCCCTCCACCCAGCAGGTCGATCTCGGGCGCAGCCTGTGCGCCGTGGAGCACGTGCGGGGCTGCCTCGGCTGGCAGGCCAACGCACATCATGCCCTCCTCTGCCGGTTCGCTGGATGGGCCAGAGACCAACACCTGAATCAGCAGCCTTCCGGACATGTCGGGGAGGAACTCTGCTCCCAGCCCGCCGGCCAGCACCAGATCGTCACGCCGCGCGGCAACACGGATGCCAGCTGCGCGCATGTCGGTGATGGGCCGGCGGGGGACTTTGCGCGACGCTTCGATCACCTGCGTGCTGTCGTAGTCTGCGTCTGCCAGCGGGTCGATCTGGATATCGTACCAGCTCAAGACAATGTCGGTCAACGTCCTAATCTCCTCAGGGTGCGTTTCTGGTTTGGAGCAACCTCACCCGACCTTCGGTCGATCTTGCCCCCTCTCCATCTAATAGAGAACAGGAGTGAGGCTCAGCACCGTCATCGCCATCCCATTGGGGGTCCTGCCCCAACGGGGAACACACCCATCTCTGCATGTGTGCACACTCTCATTATATACCGGACTACGCTTGCCTGCCGTCGGCAGTGTGGCCTTGAGGGTGTCATGTGCAGCATGTCCTCAGTCCACCGGATGCCCGAAAGAGGCCATAGGTGGATACTGATTGTTTCGCGTCCGTTCTGTTGGCATGGGTTGGCGTAGGCTATCTTTTGAGTTTTGTGATAGGATTATGACAGCAAATCGAACCTTGCCCGAAGAGGGCGATCTTCAGGCAATCACACTCATGGGGATATACCGAATATGCGTGTCTTCATCACTGGAGCCACTGGGGTGATTGGTCGGGCGTTGGTCAACGAGTTGGTCGTGTATGGGCACGACGTGGTCGGACTGGCACGCACAGATGCCAGTCGGTCGTTGCTGCGAGCGATGAGAGCTTCGGCGCTTTCCGGGCAGGGACGCGATGTTGAACAACTGGCAGATGCCATGTGTGACGTACATGCCGCCGTTCACCTGGCGAAGACCATTCCCACTGATGACTCTGCGACGGAGGATAAGTGGGCTCAAAATGAGGAAGTGATGGTCAGCATGTTGCGCAACTTGCTGAAGGCCAGCGAGGCCTGTGGTGTGCGGACCATCGTCTTCCCCAGCTTCTACGGGGTTTACGGCGACTGTGGCGATGCCTGGGTAGACGAAGAGTCCCCTGTGGCTTCTGAAGACCCCGTTGCTGAGCCGCATCTGCGCGCCGAGCAAATGCTGCTTGAGTCGACGGCCATGCGTCGTTCGGCGGGGGTGGTGCTGCGCTTGGGGCTGATCTATGCCCCCGACGCGGCTCCTACGCGCGGGATGATTTACGGGCTGAAGCGCGGGCAGGCGCCACTGATCGGCAATGGGAATATGTATTGGCCGATGCTGCACGCTGCCGATGCGGCCCGTGCCATCCGTCTGGCGCTTGAACACTCTCCTGCGGGCGCGATCTTCAACGTGTGTGACGATGAGCCGATCCGCCACGGCAGGCTGTACATGGAACTGGCTCAGTGGCTGGGCGGGCCGCCGCCCATCTCTGTTGGCACGGGCGAACTGGCGCGCTTCGGCACTGGTGAATTGAACCCGTACTATGGACAGGTGAGAACCAGCGCACTGCGCCATTCGGTGCGCATGTCCAATCAGAGAATCAAGGAGCAACTTGGCTTAAAGCTCCAATACCCCACCTACCGCGAAGGGTTCCGTGCGGTGATCGATGCGATGGGTGAGACATAAAAGGTGTCTGCCCATTCGTTATTCATGCAACGCTGTGATGCTCCACACGATCTGTTTGTAGATGGGCAGCAGGCGTAACCAGTCGTCCGTGGAAAGATCAGGACCCTCGCTGCCGTGTGCCACGACCAGGATCGCGCGCTCCGGCAGGCTGATGGCTGCCACCATGAGCTGCTCGCTGAGCAGGTCGTAGACGCCTGTGCTGAAGCGTGCTGTGCGTCCTTCGCGGGTCAGAAGCGGGTGTGGCGCTTCGAACTCGCCGTTCTCGCCGAGCGCCAGGAGCAACTGTCCGAGCAGTTCGTCGGGCAGCAGGCCATTGTGATAGTCAACGCCCCACATGGCTTCGGATGTCTCATCTATCACGTTGATCTCGATCCATCCATCACCGTCGATTTCGCGCAGCACAAGCTGATGTGAGCCACTTGTCAGCGGTTCCCAGCCTCCTGGCACATAGACGCGCAGGCCGAGTTCGGCATTATCATAAGATGACCAGCCAGAGGGCACATCCGGCGTGGGGCTTGGAGCTGGCGTTAGCGTTGGCGGGATCGGGGTCGGGATAGCGTCTGTCTCGGTGTCGGACGAGATGCTGACTTGGGGGAATACATCGGTGCCACGCGGGATGCCAGGGAGGTTACAGCTAGTCAGTGCCAACAGGGTGAAGGCCAGCACCAACGCAGAGGCGTCGCCTCTGCCCTTCACAGGGATTGTGCGCTGTTCCGGACGGCCCTTCATGGGTGGCCTACCGAGATAGCCTGGTCTCCGCCAATCTGCACGTAGCCTCTCAGTCCTGGGGCGATCAGCCCAATCACAAGATGGTACAGGTCGAACAGCTCCATGCTGAAGGGCAGGTAGCCGCCGTAGCCCAGGATCGGCATCTCGAAGACATGCAAGAAGTCGACGAACGGCACGTGGTAGATCCACTTGGGGTAGGAGAGGTAGTTCCACATCTCCCAGAAGAAGGCACACACCATCACCCCGCTCCACAGTGCCAGAACCGGTCGCCAATCGCCGTGGGCGGTATGGTGACCCAGCGAACGATGCCCTAGCCACACGTTGACCGGCGCCAGGATGAAGTACACTGACAACCACACGAATGGAAAAAAGAAACGTGGCCAGGCCAGCATCAGCGCCAGCATAGCCCAGCCCGTCAGGAAGAAGCCCACCGTCACAGCTCGGGTAGGTCTGATTATAGGGCCTCGTCCGATCTGCTGCAGCCAGCTGAACGTGCTGAACATCTCCGCTGTGCCAAACACGGCAGGGATGACGGTCGAGAAGCTAAGCGATGCCAGCGCCCAGTAAGCCAGGTCGCCGAATAGCTCTCGCCCATCGTAGGCCCAGTTGCGTGTCCGCAAGTTAATGACCTCAAATAGCCACCATGCGGGAGCTGAGACGACGAACATCCCCGTGTAAGCCCGCCAGTTGCGTGAGAGCAGCGAGGAGCCTTTTCGCACGGATACCAGTCCATCTACTGTCAGGCAGTAACCCAGCCACAGTGGGAAGAACAACACATGCGTCCGAACGCCATCCAGCAGCCAGTTGAGCGGCCACGCGACAGCCACTAACAGCAGGCCAATCCAGAGTTGAAGGGGTATAGTCCTGACGCGCAGTGAGTTATGCATCTTGCTTGACGATTGCTCAGTCTTAAGCGTTTCTCTGAAACCTCGGGTTTTGCGAAAAGTAGTTCAAATTGCTTTTCGCAAAACACTTAACGCAAAGGCAGGGCAAACCGCCCTGCCCTGTAAAGTTCTCGGGTCCGACCTCCACCTAGTCGGCAGCCTGTTGGGTCTGCTCTGGCTGTTCCGCTGGCACCGGGATCGTGTAATGGAAGGAGGAGCCTTTCCCGACTTCTGACTCAACCCAGATCGTCCCACCATGGCGCTCCACCAGACTCTTGGTGATGTTCAGGCCCAGGCCGGTGCCTTGCGCCATATCTTTGCCGCGCTGGGTCCGGAAGAATTTGGTGAACAACTTCTCCAAGTCCTCCGGCGACATGCCGATGCCTGTGTCGCGCACCCAGTGGTGCACCATCAGCAGCGGCTGGCCGGTCTTCTCATCGATCACGGTTTCGGCCCTCGCGCCGATCCAGATCTGGCCGCCATCCGGAGTATATTTGTGTGCATTGCTCAACAAGTTGGTCATCACCTGCACCATGCGGGTGTGGTCGGCGTAGATCGGCGGCAGGTCCTCCGGCACGTCGAGCGCGAGCTGCTGATTTTTCTCCTGAATCTGACCCGTCAACCCCCGTACCGTCTCTTCGATCACCGATTTGACCGAGATTGGTCCCATCTCCAACCGTAGGTTGCCCGTCTCGATTCGCGCCACGTCGGCTAAATCTGTGACCAGTCGAGTCATACGGTCGACATTCGAGCGGATGGTGCTGAGGAACTGGGCCTGCATGTCGGTCACCGGGCCGGTCGCACCACTCTTGAGCAGGTCGGTGTAGCCCCGGATTGAGGTCATGGGGTTCTTAAGCTCGTGCGCCACGAACGAGATAAACTCCGTCTTCGACTTATTGGCGTCCTGAACCTCCTGGACCAGACGGGCATTATCGATGGCCACCGCAGCGTGCTCAACCAGACGCTGAGCAAATTCAAAATCTTGCACAGACAGCAAGCCGGAGATGTGGCTTTCGAGCACCAACACACCAATGGGTTTGTTGGCGCGTAGGATCGGCACTGTGATCTGCGAGACGGTAGCAGCGGTGCTGCTGGAGACAAAATCCGGATCTTGGCTGATATCCTCGATGAACTCCGGCTGTCCGGTGCGCATCACACGGCCCACAATACCTGCCTCGAGCGGGAGCGGCGTGTCTTTGTGTTTGTCCACAAACTCCTGACTGTAACCGCTGATGGTCAGGATGTCCAGGCCGGTTTCTTCAGCGTCCAACATCGCGATCATCCCTGCCGACGCGCCAGTGATGCGCAAGGCCCAGTCGAGCGTGATCTTGATCACACGGTCGAGCTTCAGCGTGCGGTTCAGCTCGCGGTCAATGCGTTGCAGGTTCTGAAGCTCGTCTACGCGCTCGGCCAGCTCGGCGTCTGTGGCCTCATACAGCCGGGCATTCTCGATGGCGACTGCAGCCTGCGCGGCGAAAGTGGCCAGTAGGGAGGCATCCTCTTCCTTGAACGGCGACCCGTCGCGTCGATTGATCACCTCTAGCACGCCGATGCTCCGATCCTGGATGCGCATGGGCACGGCGAGCAGCGCCTGCGTCTGGAACTCAGTCTCGCGGTCCACGTCGCTGTACCATCGTTTGCTTTGCAGCACATCGTTGACGATCACCGGCCCACCGCTTTCTGCCGCCTGCCCAACGATGCCCACTCCCGGCGGTAGGCGCTGTCCGACCAGGTCCTGTGCGCCGCCCTCCACCACGCGGAACACCAACTCTCCTGTGTCCTCGTCGATCAGGAACAGCGACCCTGCCTCAGTGCCGATGATGTCTACAGCGGCCCGCATGATGCGGCCCAGCAGGTTCTCCAGGTCGAGGGTTGACGATAGTTCTTTGCTGATCTCGTTCAGTGTAGCGAGCTGCCGTGCACGTTTCTCCGTCTCACGGAACAGGCGGGCCTTGTCCAGCGCCGTGGCAGCCTGGTCGGCGATGGCCCAGAACACCTTGAGCTGCTCATCGGTGAACACCACGCCCTGAGAGTGGCTGGCTACGACCATCACTCCCAGCGTGGTCGCACCGGCATTCAGAGGCACGCCCATCCAAGCGTAGTGGCGCGAATGGCGAGCTTTGACGCCTCGCCGCGAGCACTCGGCCATGTAATCGCCCGTGCGGATGGGTCGCCCGGTGCGGATCACTTCCGCCTCCAGCCCTATGTCGTCGGGCCATGCCTCACCCTCGCGGTGTGGCAGGCGCTCGTCGCCTTCCAGAAAGAAAGCATACATCAGCGCCTTGATCTCTGGGTTGTGCATGATGATGTAGAAGTTGGTCGTGTCGATCAGCTTCGAGCACTGGGCGTAGATCAGTTCGAGCAGCACATCCGGGTCTGTGGTGAAGTTGACGGCCTGCGAGACCTGGCTCAGCACGTCCAGCTCACGCACACGCCGCTCCAGGTCGCCAATCACCTGGGCGCGTTCGACTGCCAGCGAGGCCTGCTCGGCTAACGCCTGCACAAAGCGCAGGTCCTGCACAGAGAAATTTTCGCCGGAGCGTTTGTTGCCGACTGCTACCCACCCCGCCAGGCGATCCTGGCCTTGCAAGGGTACCAATACTGGCGTGCGCAGGATAGCCAGCCGAGCGTGCTCTTCGATCAGCTCTGGGGGGAGCGGCTTGTTTAGCTCCAGGAAGATCACGTCGCGGGTTGTGCTCAGCGCGTGGACCAGCCCACTCTGCGCATCAAAACGCACATCTGTGTCTGGACGCGCCCCTTCCCCAGTGGCTACGAAGTCGCCTGATTGAGCATCTCGCAGGAAGACGTAGGTGTGGGTGGGCATCAGTCCCTCGCGGATTTGCTGCTTGAGCAGGCGGATGACCTCGCTCAGACCGCTGGCCAGCGTGAGTTGGTGACGGAACTCGGTCAGCTGCTCCTGATATGCTCCGGACGATTGGAAGAACAAGGCATCAATGCGTGATTGGAGCCAGTTGCGGGCTGGTTGGAAGCCTAGTACCAGCAGAAACGCCAGCAGCGCCACCGTCACCGGGCTGGCGGCAGACACGTCTCCTAGCAGCAACGCGTTGGCGATGAAGTTTACGCCAGCGATGATCAGAGCGTAGCCGATGGTCAGAAGCACAGCCATCACAGCGTAAGTAGCTGTGAAGCTGATCATGCGGTTGGTGTCCAGGAAGCTGTACTGCACGATGCTGTATGCGATCACCACCGGGAAGAACAGGAAGGCTGCCAGCACCCACCCCACAGGGATGTTCACCAGGTTGAAGCCGAGCGCCAGCACGAAGGGCGTGAACGACAGCACTGCCCCAGCGAAGACCACACGGCTCTGCTCGCGCACAGAGGGCGAGATGGCAAACAGACCTCGCAGCAACAGTGTCAGCATGAAAAAGAGGATGCTCAACCCGGCAAACCCGTATTCCCATCGCCACACTCGCACCACATCTGGGTGGGGCTGGTTGAGTTTAAACTGCACTACGGTGAGCAGGATCAGCGCTGCCAGGATTGGCGCCCAGCGCAGCCAGGGCCAGCGTGCCACGAAAGGAGCTTCACTGGGGAAGATCAGCGCGAAGGACATCAGCAGGCCAGCGGCCAGAGGGATGGCCGCAGTCCACAGCCGGGTGAACGTGTGGGTAGTCCACAGGTCGAATGTCGTGCCGAGCACGAGTGCCGTCGTTGCGCAGAGCATCAGGAAGGTGCGCCCAATGACATGCTCGCGGCGTCGGCGGTATACCCACAGTCCAATTCCCATGTAGGCCAGCCCGGCCACGAATGGGATGGCAAACAGGCCAAGCATCGTATCTAGCGGTGCGGGTTTGAGCCTCAAGCCCACTGTAAGCACTTCGCCGCCGCGGTCGATCTTGAAGTCCACGGCATCTCCGATGCTGTAACGAGCAATCTCGCGCTGAAACTCGGCAGCTCCGGCGACCGGCACGTCGTTCACTGCCAGGACCTGGTCATCTTGCTGGAAGACAGCCGGTGTCGCAATCATGGGGCCGGTGTTGAAGAAAGCCTGATCGGTGACCTCGACGTTGGCATTCAGCGGGTATTCGAGCAGCACGCCGATAAATGGCAATTGCATCCAGGTGATGGCCTGGAGTGGAACAACCAGGTACACTGCGGCGGTGAGCATCAGCACCAGAATCAGCGTGATCCGCCCCACCTGATCCAGCAGGCGGCGTTCGCGTACCTGTTGGCTGATAAACTCACGTGAGTTAGTGGAAGCTGTGACAGCACTCATATCTGCCTGCCTCGAGCATAATGCCGACCAGACGCGATCGCAAGATGGCGGTCGAATGTAAAAACCTCCAAGAGTCATTCTACCACAGCGCAGAATCGCGCGCCAAAGGGTTAAGGTTAGAGAATGGTTTCCTCGCGTCGCCGTTATCCCCAGGTCAATGCGCGATGATGGGGTATCCGATGGTATCCAAGTGTCAGGTCATCCCAATTGACTCGCGCTGATCCGTTAGTTATACTCAAAACATCGGAGTTCGGAACAGGCCACGACGAAGTTGGGTGTAGTGAATCTAACATCGTGGCGCACAGGCGGACGCAATGTCCCCATCTGTTGCGACGCCAGAAGTTGATAAATATGACCATCTCTGTAGCAAATATGGTTCAGGATGTGCCGCTTTGCTGCATTCTTGGTTTCCTTCAGAACTGACTTGCTGCGAGGGACCAGACATGAGAGAGCGTGGATAGTATTCTGGATTTGCCGCAGAGGGATCATCAGAATAGGGAGTGGCGGAGGCACGAACGTAAGGTGGACACGATCAAAATGTTCGCAGACAGCAGCAATGAAGAGACGCAGGATTTTGGGTCGCTCCTTGAGGGTTATTATGAGTATGAGAATCTAGAGCGCGGTGACATCCGTGATGCTGAGATTCTGCAAGTTCACCCGACGCAGATCGTGGTTGACCTGGGAGTAAAGCGCGACGGCATCATCCCGTTGAATGACATTGAGCGGCTCGATCCGACGGTGCTGGCCTCGCTGCGGCCTGGCGATCACGTGCCGGTGTACATCCTGAATCCGATGGACCAGGATGGCAACTTGCTTGTGTCACTGAACCTTGGCTTGCAGGGGCAAGATTGGGAGCGTGCCCGGAAACTGATGGAGAGTGGTGAGCTGGTTGAGGCCGAGGTCATCGGCCACAACAAAGGGGGCCTGCTAGTGCGTTTCGGGCGGCTGGAGGGCTTCATTCCCAATTCGCACTGTGCGGAGGTGCTCCAGGACGCCCCTGATCGCCGTGAGACCATTGATCAGATGATTGGGAAGACCATCGGGCTGAAGGTGATCGAAGTCAACCAGCGTCGTCGTCGGTTGATCCTGTCTCAGCGTGAGGCGCAGCGCGAGTGGCGGGTGGCCCAGAAGCAGCGGCTGTTGCAGAGCCTCAAGGTGGGCGATGTGGTACCGGGCCGTGTGACAGGCATTCGTGACTTCGGGGTGTTTGTAGACATTGGTGGAGCAGACGGCTTGATCCACGTGTCAGAGATGGCTTGGCATCGCGTACCGCACCCGCGTGATGTAGTCAACATTGGAGACGAGATCAAGGTCTACGTGCTGGAACTGGATCACGAGACTCAGCGCATTGCGTTGAGCCTGCGCCGCACGCAACCGGACCCGTGGGATGTCGTTGAGGAGAATCATCACGTAGACGACGTCGTAGTTGGTACGGTGGCCAACGTGGTTGACTTTGGGGCCTTTGTGGTGCTGGACGACGGCATCGAGGGGTTGTTGCACATTACCGAGATGGGCGATGGCTCGTTGGCCGAGCCGTACTCCTATCTGAAGCGTGGTGACCGGGTAACGATGCGGGTGGTGCGGATTGAACCTGAGCGCAAGCGCATCGGCTTTACGCAACGCGGCATGGGGATCAAGCATCCCACTGACCCGCCTGGCTCATCGCCTGAGAGCAACGTTGAGGGCAGCAATACCCCTCCCGCCCCAGAGGCGGCTTCACCTGCCGAGGCTGCCCCTGGAGAGACTGCTGAAAGTGGCCAGGAACAGGTCTAGGCGTTTTTCGAAAGTTTTTCTTATAGAAACTTTCAGGACAACCTCAGTTTGACCGAAAGGGCATTTCGGTCAAATGCTTGATTCCACGAAAACATGGTGACAGTGTGGCTCAACCAGCCGCGCCTCTCGATGTGTTTTCCTGCTCCTCGGTACCCTCTTTGAAGTAATCGATCAGCCGCTCGACCGTGGCCCGCTCCTGATGAGTCTCGGTATTTGTGGCATCTACCTGTCGTCGGGCGCCACCCAGAGGCCCTGTTTCGCTTTTCGTCAGCCGGCGGGAGGGCGAGGGGGCGCGCCGTGTGCGCTCTGCTGCGGCGTTGGCTGCGAAATCAGACAGCAAGCGGATCACTTCGATGCCGACGAGGCCAGCCATGATCAATGCCAGGGTGGTCAGGATGGCAACAACTACCAATAAGAGAGAATTTCCTATAAGCATATCTACCCCTCGTCTCCCAGGGCCTGCTTAAGGTTGGACCGAAAGCCTTTTCAGTCAACCTGGGGTTTCATGGGAAGAGTTTTGAAACCCTTTGATGAAGCCTTTAGGCTGCAACTTTATCCCCTCGATGACAGCTTGTGTAATGATCCCTCCTGTGGAAGCTTTGCGTTTCGGCTCATCTAGTTTACTCCCACTGGGCGGGATGGGATGCTGTCGATATTGCGGTCGATCTCCCACGGATAGACAATCCAGGCGTCGGTGACAGCTCCATAATAGTTCGGTTTGGCCTTGGTAAACAGTGAACGATACGGATTATAGTGCAGGACGCATGTGGCAGGTCTGCCCCCTGCTGCCTCAACTCGGCCCCGGACCGCGGTGCTGGTTCGCCCGCTGCCCCACACATCATCGACAATCAGGGTCCGGCGGTTCACCAGTAGGTCGTCAACAGGGAACTGGAGGAACTCCGGCCAGGCGGCGAGCGCCTGCGGGCCAAGTCCTCCGCTGGGGAAGCTGACAGCTGCTGTCAGCACATGACGGATGTCGAGCGCTTCCGAGATCATGCCGCCGGGGATGATGCCCCCGCGCGTGATCATGAGGAGAGCGTCGAATGTTCCGGCGCTGCGTAGCTGCGCCAGTAGCACATCCATCAGCTGATCGACATCATCCCAGGTCAACAGCTCTTTGCGCATCTGGTCTCTGGCCATTCCGTGTTCGATCCCTCTGCCCTGTGCAATGGGCCTGATGGTTGCCTCAATGCTGTGGATTCATTATAAGGTGCGGCAGGGACTAGTGTCAAAAGAGAGTCATGGCTCGTGTTTATGGGGCATTAGCTTCCCCTGATAGCGACATTAGTGTTCTGAGGGCCTCAGTTCGGATCGGGGAGCTTGCGATAGGGGAACATGGGCGGGGTTACGGGGCTGGAGGCAAAACGCAGAACGCTGATGATCATGAAACTGGTGGGATGGGCGATCTGATTACCCACTAGAAAGTAAATACTCATGTTTGGGTCGCCGATCCCTGCATTTTGCCAGACCTGATCGGCTCGTCCGGGATTCTTGCGAAGCCACTCATAAAACCCCCATTCAAGCACCTGGTGATCGTGATAGCCATACTTTGTTTGACAGTTCTCATAGGTGTATTTGATCCTCGGCTCAAGAGGAAAATCGCGTTTGACCCGATGACGACCCAGGTCGGTCATGCCCGGCAAGGCCATCTGCCACATCTTGACATAGTGCGGGTTCTTGCGAAAATAGGTCCTCAATATTTTGGTTGGTTTGATGATACCCAGACTGCGGTGCGCCTCTCTCAGGCTGTGGATGCCTTCGTCAGCAAGATATACGATCAGGCTGCGTCTCCAGTCATCATTAGCGTGCCCCACAACCCGGACCTTTGTAGGAAGAATATCCCACTCTTCCCGAGAACCTGTGATCTTGTAGCTCTCAATCCGGCTGTCCTGAGGAGATTTCTCAGCATCAACGCAGACAATGTCCCATTGTTTCCAGGGCATGCTAGGTGGTGTCGGGTAGAGGCGAACAAAGCCCAGCGTCTCTGACCAGCCCGCCAGACAAACCGTTACCCGCCCATTTTTCAGCGGTTCCGGGCAGGCGCGGCCCATGATGATCAAATCCTTGATGATCATGTGGGCATGACTGCAGGTTGTCTTTGACGCAGCGCCGTGTCCAGGCTAACAGCCTCAAGCTTGAATTCAAGTACCCAAACACGGAGGTTGACGCTGCCCGGTCCATGGATATGCTGCCAGGCGTTGAGGAAATCGCGGCGGTTGCCGAAGCCTTCAGCGATAGCGTCCGCTGTTGAGATACGGGAGAGGCATTCGGAGCGAATGCGGGTCAGGACGATACGGGCAATTTGAGCTTGTCCACGGCCAGGTTGAACAGCGTAGGTCTTACCGACCTGCCACTTCACTCGGCCATTGGTGACGATAGCCTCGATGCGATTATAACGGCCCCGCCTCGCCACCTCGCCGGGTTTGACGAGGCGGCGGGTCTGGGTCTTCTCCTCTTGGACGACAAAGGTCCATGTGTATTGGAAAAGCACGAGCAATGCCTTTCAACAAGAGGGGATACAACTTGCATTGTAGCAGAAAAGTACGGTGTGGAAAAACTGCCCTACCGGGATACTGGGATTCTTGCCACAGGGTGCATTTCAGTTTTGGGGGAAGGCAGCATCCCAGAGGGCATCGAAGGAACGGTCAAGGACTGCGCCGCGAATGACAAGCATCTGTTCGGCGGCGGGGCGAGACCAGCGCATGCCTGGGCCGGTGAGGC
>DAOTXR010000042.1:0-1891 GCA_034435375.1 Anaerolineae bacterium | reverse complement strand
GCGCGGAGAGGATCAGCGCCAGCTTGACCGCCTGCACGTGCAGCCGCCCGTAGACGCCCTTCAGCCGGTCGTCGAGCGGCGTCTCGTCGTGGGGGTCACACAACCTGCGCAGCCTGCTGCTGTACGCCTGCACCTCGTCCCAGCACTGCACCTCCACCCGCAGCGCGTCGGGCGACGACCAGCCATCGCCTTCCTGCACCGGCATCGGCAGCCGCTCGTGCAGGACTTTCAGCCCGCTGACCACGCTCGCCGGGGGCGGCTCATACTGCCTGAGCGTCGGGCGTTCCTCATAGCCCGGCTCCGGGGTGAGCAGCAGGAAGCGCGGCAGCAGCCCGTTCGACCAGTCTGCCGGGGAGATGGCTGCCGACAGTCCTGCCGGGGTAGTCACCCCCAGGATAGACAGCGCCGCGTTCTCGACGATGGTCAGCCCGGTCTGGGTGTCCTTGTCCGAGTAGTCGGGGCAGTCGTACAGCTCCATGATCAGGTCCTTCATGCCGAACATGTAGTCCTTGCGGTTGAAGGCCCCGAACAGCCCGGCGATCTCATCCTTGAACAGCCCGCGCTGGGCGGCAAACCCGCGTGCCCTTGAGAGCAGCTCTTGCTGGGCATAGGTCAGCTCCCGGTAGTTGCCGGGCAGCCTGCCCGACAGCGCTTCCTGAAAGCGCTCCGGCGAGCCGGGGGTGGGCATCAGCATGTGGAGGATGGTGTCGCGGATGACGCTCTCGGCCAGTTTGAAGGCGGTGGTCTTGCGGTAGAAGGTGGTGTCGGCCTCGAACATCATATAGAGGTTGGGATAGAGCCGAATCCCCCAGGGTGCTTCGACGACCACTCGGCGGGCGATGGCGACGGCCAGCAGCCAGATGCCCGCTGCCTGATGGAAGATGACAGGGGTCTGGTTGCCTGCCGCGGAGGCCCACTCCGTATACTGGCGCAGCCAGTCGGGGAGATGCAGCTCACCGATGGGCACCGGTGGCTTCTCAGGTGGTGGTGGCTTCGGGGGTGGCACAGGGATGCCCCTGTCCCTCTCACCGTGGATAACCACCGGTGGAGATGCTGGCATGAACAATCCGCCGTGCTGCTGTGGGTCGATCCCCAGCGCAGAGCAGATGTCCTTCGCCAGCATCGTCCCGCACACATAGCAGAAGCCGAAGCCGGAGCGGGTGTTGAAGCCGAAGCTGGTGTGGCGGTCGCCGTGTTTATGCCGCTCCGGGTAGATGCAAGCGCAGTTGATCCACTTGCCCCGCTCGCGGTGTTTGCGCTGGCGCAGGTGGTCAGCAATCGCCCGGATTACGTCTGGATTGACCGTTCCATTCGCCGGTGGCAGGTTCCGGGGTGGTTGCCATGTCTGCGGGGGTGTCCTGAAGCGCTCGATCCACGCCACCACGCTGTCGAGGTCGGGCACACGCAGGATGTCGAGCGGCTGCTCGACCGTGTAGGGTTTGCCGGTGACCGGGTGGAGGCTCGGCGGAGCGGCCACGTAGCAGCCTTCCGCCCGCAGCTCGATATGGCCAATAGGGGTGTCGAGCGCGCGGGTGGTGGGCGGCAGGTTGTCCGCGTACAGGTAGACGTGCTTGCCCTCTCCGCTGCCCGTTCTCACGGTGTACGTCTGTGCCAGAGCTGGAAACACGGCGGCAAACGCGCCATAGGCACCCATACCATCGAAGTCGAGGACGACGAGGTTCCCAGAAACTACCCCGCACACGATACCGAGGTTCCCAAGCAGGCCGCGTTTATACCAGGTGTGGATGTCTTCTTCGGTGGGGCGCTGCCTCTGGTGCTGCTTCCACTCAGACAGAGCCGGGCGCTTGCCTTTCAGCGGGATGACACACAGCCCGATCCTGTGGTAGGCCAGCGCAGCCTCAAGTGTATCGTCTGTCTGTGACCACCATAC
>DAOTXR010000041.1:0-3822 GCA_034435375.1 Anaerolineae bacterium | reverse complement strand
CCGGGCAAATGCGACCTGAAGAACAGCTTGCCCTCTACCGTATCGTCCAGGAGGCGCTCACGAACGTTGCTAAACATGCTCAGGCCAGTCAGGTCACGATTACCCAGGAAATGACGGAGCAAGGGTTCCGCCTAGTGATTGCTGATAACGGTGTTGGTTTCAACCCGGATAAGGTGCAGGTATCGGCAGAGGAGCACGGACTGGGGTTGCTGATTATCCGGGATCGGGCGGAGTCAATCGGTGGTCACCTGCGTGTCGAGTCGTTGCCGGGTCACGGAACACGATTGATTGTCGAACTGAAGAGGTGAATGATGACGATCCATGTGCTCCTGGCCGACGACCATGCCGTCGTTCGAGACGGGCTTCGGCTGCTGCTGGAAGCCAATCAGGACATAAAAGTGGTCGGCGAGGCCTCGACTGGGCTTGACCTGCTGCATCAAATGCCTCTGCTTCACCCTGATGTCATCGTCATGGATATTGCCATGCCGGAGTTAAATGGGGTGGAAGCCACCTATGAAATCCGTGATCTCTACCCATCGGTACAAATCGTCATTCTCTCGATGCACTCGACCACGGAGCATATTTTTCGGGCGCTGCAGGCGGGCGCGCTGGGCTATGTACTTAAAGAGAGTACGGGCAAAGAAGTGGTGGATGCGGTTCGTGCTGTGTACGCGGGTCGTCGTTTCCTAAGCCATAGACTCGTTGAAACGGTTGTTGACGACTACACTCACCAGCGCCGCGCCGAAAGCCCGCTGGCAACTCTGAGCGTGCGCGAACGCCAGGTCCTCCAACTTGTGGTCGAGGGTAAGTCAAACGCCGAAATCGCTGATATGCTGTCGCTGTCCCCAAAGACTGTCGAAACGTATCGCAGCCGGCTGATGAAGAAACTGGGTCTCAAGGATGTCCCAAGCCTGGTAAAGTTCGCGATTCAGCATGGGCTGACCTCCGTTTAGCGCATCGCCCTACATAACTCCTCGACCGTCAGGAATTCCCTACACACGCTGCCAGACTCTCCCTATGGCCGCACTGTTTCGGTTGCAGTACAGTTCCGCCCGTCGCCGCCGGTGAACTGAGGTGACAGATATTCTCTTGTAGCTTTCAAAGTTATTTTGAGAACGAACAGGCAACTGAAAGGGATTCTGCGTTCAGTTCGTCGATAGCTTAGCCCCAATTTTCGACGAAACCTTTTTCATCATCGTAATAAGCAGGCATTACTGACAGCCAGGAATCTCTGCGAAAGACGCAGCAATGGGGCTTGTGTTCGTTAGTGATGAATATCAAACGCTGGAACAGCGATAAGGTGCATTGGATGAGTAGGCAACTGCGGGTATTGATCATTGAGGTTTCGGAAACCGCTGCTGAATTGCTGGTAGATGTACTGCGTCGTCATGGCTACGATGTGACATTCGAACGGGTTGATAGCGCAGAGACCATGATGGCTGCGCTCGATACCCACCAGTGGGACATCATCCTCTCTGATTATACGATGGCGGGTTTTAGTGCCTCCGCTGCTCTGAAATTGGCGCAGGACAAGGGTATTGATACACCGTTTATCATCGTAAATGGCACGGTTGGAGAAGAAGCGGCGGCGGCTGTCATGAAGGCAGGCGCCCACGATTTCTTGCTCAAAGACAATCTGGCGCGCCTCGTTCCCGCCATCGAGCGCGCATTGGGCGAGGTTGATGACCGGCGTAAACGCCTCTGGGCAGAGGATCAACTGCGCCAGTCGGAAGGACGCTTCTCGAGGGCATTCCAGGCAGCCCCAGTGGGAATCACCATCAGCCTACCGGATGGGCGTATTCTGGATGCCAACGACCGGGCGCTGACATTATTAGGCTTCAACCGAGAAGAGGTGATTGGACGCACATCGCTTGCGCTGAACATCTGGGTACACCCTGAGGATTGGCCCAAGGTTCGGGAGCTTTTGCGCGAACGCCAGCCCGCTCGTGAGATCGAGATCGAATATCGCACCAAATCGGGGGAGATTCGCAGCGTGTTGGCGTCGTTCGATATCATTGAGTGGGGTGACCAGGACTGCGTCATCGCTTTGTTTCAGGACATCACCGAACGGAAGCGGGCAGAGGAAGCGCTGCACCGCTCCCAGGCTGCCGAACACGACCAGCGCACCCTGGCCGAGGCCCTCTGCGAGATCACCGCTATTCTCACCAGTACGCTGGACCTCAGCGGCGTGATGAGGCAAGTCCTTGAGACTGTAGGGCGCGTCGTGCCACACGATGCCGCCAGCATCATGCTCGTCGAAGCCGATGCTGCTCGTGTGGCTTATTCGCGCGGCTACCCGCCGCACGTCGTCTCTCTGTTTGACACCTACCGCTTTCCTCTGAACGCTCTGCCCAGTCTGCGCCAGATGATGGCAACCGGAATGCCGCATGTGGTTGCCGACACCAGTGCAGAGAGCGAATGGGTAGAACTTGGTGTGCCGGGGGCCGACTGGTCGCGCTCATTCGTCGGCGCGCCCATTTGGGCCCACGGGCGCGTCATCGGTTTCCTCAACCTGGACAGCGCCCAGCCGGGATACTACACCCCAATCCATGCGGAGCGATTGCAGGCTTTCGCCGACCAGGCCGCGATTGCCATTGAAAACGCCAGCCTCTACGACGAAGTCCGCCGCCATGCCGCCGAACTGGAACAGCGCGTCGCCCAGCGCACAGCTGAATTGCAGCAAGCCCAAGAGCATGTCGAGACCATACTCAACACCAGCAGCGATGGGATTGCCCTGATCGACGCCGACGGGGCGATTCAGCAAGCCAACCCGGCCTTTGTTCAGATGTTCGGCTTCACCGAGGAAGGCTGGGGCAAATCCTTGCAGGAGCTTGTCGAGCCGTCTGAGCGCACGACATACGCCGCTGCGCTGCGCGTGGTCAGGCAGCAGCGTCAGCCAGCGCGGTTGGAACTGACGTGCGTGCGCAGCGATGGTACGCTATTCGACGCCGACGCGGCGCTGGCTCCGCTGGCCGCAGACAAAGACGATGACCCGCGAGTGATCTGTAGCCTGCGCGATATATCCCAGCGCAAGCAACTGGAAGCAGAACTGCGTGCAGCACTTACGAACGAGAAAGAACACAACGAACTGAAATCGCGCTTTGTGTCGATGGTGTCGCATGAATTCCGCACGCCGCTGGCGTCTATCCTGCTATCATCTCAACTGGTCAGAAACCATAGGGACCGCATGTCCATCGAGCGGCAGCTTGAACACCTGGACCGTATCGGGACTCAGGTTCGGCACTTGAGTCTAATGATAGACGATGTGATCGCCTTTTGCAGGGCGGGCACCAAGGGGATAGTGTTCAGTCCGGAGCGGCTGACCCTGGAGACCTTCTGTCGAACCGTAGTGGACGAATTTCTTCCGACAGCGCCCGACCATGAAATCCGGTTCAATGTGAACGGCACCTGTGAGCAGGCCGACATTGACCCGAAACTGATGCGACAAGTACTCTACAATCTGTTATCAAACGCCGTAAAGTACTCGCCGCAAGGCGGTATGGTCAGCCTGGAACTCACCTGCAATCAGGATACAGCCATCCTGCAGTTAACAGACCGGGGGATCGGGATACCGAAAGCCGATCAGGCGCGGCTGTTCGAGGTGTTTTACCGCGCGTCGAACGTCGGCAGTATTCAGGGCACAGGGTTGGGCCTGGCTATCGTCAAGCGAGCGGTGGAAGCGCATGGTGGCAGCATAAGCGTCGAGAGCGAAGTCGGCAAAGGTACCACATGTACCATAACAATTCCATTGGTTATGCCGGGCGGTGATAGAAAGTAGTCATCCAATGAATATGGTACGCCTTGTGCTGGCAGACGATCACA
>DAOTXR010000040.1:0-27277 GCA_034435375.1 Anaerolineae bacterium | reverse complement strand
AGCCTGGCCTCGTCGAGGCTGCCGCGAAGCTGCCGCAAGGATGGCAGCGATATGTCGTCACGGCGATTGTAGCATACAGCACCCTGGGGGGAAATCGGCGCACAGGCCAAGAAGCCGCGCCCTGGGGCTGAGGCCCCGATCCACCGCCCGCATCCCCCCCTAGAGCCGCCCTGCTGCCTCGTTCAGCTCGGTGAGCAGCCTCTGGCGCTGCTGCGGGCCGAGGCCCTTCGCCGCCGCCGCCTGGGCTATTGGCTCCCAGAACGGCACCGGGCTATCCACACACGGGATGCCATACCGCTCAAACACGGCCTGCGTCTCCGGCCACGTCCGGGCGACCAGCGTCACCGCCATGAAGTCCGTGATGGCCACGCCGGTCGGGTCGGCCAGCTCGGTTGTCACCAACGAACGCCTTGGCTTGCGTGCAGATGGCCGGGTGGCAGCCTGAGTCTCCGCCAACCCCAGCAGACGTGCAGCGTTGCCGCCCAAGAGGTCCTCTAAAACCTCCGGAGCCAGCCCCAGCCCTTCGATCTCCGTCACAAAGGCGCAAAAATCCGGTTCAGCCTGTCTGCCTGGGTAGAGCGATAGCGGGTAATCCGATCCGTACAGGATTTTGCGACGATCCACACAGCGCAACGCCACGTCAAAGATGTCCTGCGTGGGGTACAGCAGCGGCGAGGCTGCCGTGTCGTACCACACGTTGGCCAGCTCGCGCCGCACCTCTGGCATGATCTCGTACAGGAACAGCCCGCCGCCCCAGTGCGCCAGGATCAACTTCAGTTCCGGGTAACGGCAGGCCAGCCGGTGGTAATGCCGCAGGGGAGTGGTCGATTTGCCCAGATAGTAGTGGCCGATTTCCTCGCTGACGTGCAGATTCATCGGCACGCCATAGGTGATGCAAGCCTCCACCACACGCAGGAAGTCGGGATCGTCCAGCGTGTGGGCCTGGCCATAGGGGTTCAGCTCACCCACCCCCACCATGCCGCTGTCCAGACAGCGTTTCATCTCATCCAGCGCGGCCTGGCCCGCCGTGGGCTGGAGGCAAGCGAAGGCCATCACCCGGTCGGGCCAGCGGCGGAGGATGTGCAGCGCCTGATCGTTGCGGGCCACGCTCGACTCGTGCGTCAGTCGATATTCAGACAGCAGCACCACCCGGTCGATCCCGGCCCGGTCCATGTCGTCGATCATGCGCTCGGCAGTGGCCCAACCCTGCGCCGCCTGGCCTGCGCCGCTGGCCGTCATCAGCAGATTCCAATACGGCTCCTGCACCGCCAGAGCCGCCAGGTCGTCGCGCATGGCGGGCGGGGTGTAGTGAACATGCGCGTCGATTCGCATCACAAGCTCTCCACAGGCGCTGATGCGCGCATCCCGGCAGACAGTCCCTTGTCAGTTGAACTCAGCCTCAAGCACCCTGTCAGTCACAGGCCCACGGGCCGTGGATAAGCCGCCCTACGTGCCGACGACGATCCCACCGTCAACGCGCAGCACCGCCCCGGTGATGAAGCTCGCCTCGTCTGAGGCCAGGAACAGGTAGGCGTTGGCGATGTCGAGCGGTTGGCCCATCCGCCTGAGCGGCGTGCGGGCGATCATGCCTTCGATGATCTTCTCCGGCATGCTGCTCAGGATCTCGGTGGCCGTGAAGCCCGGCGCAACGGCGTTGACGCGCACGCCGTAGCGGCCCAGCTCGCGGGCCCACACCTTGGTCATGCCGATCACACCCGCCTTAGTCGCCACGTAGTTCGTCTGGCCGAAGTTGCCGTCGAGGCCCACCACCGAGGTGGCGTTGAGGATGACGCCGCGCTCCTGCCGGATCATGTAGGGAGCGACGGCCTGCGTGCAGTTGAACACCCCCTTAAGGTTCACTGCAATCACCAGGTCCCAGTCGGCCTCCGGCATCTGCCCGACTAGCTGCCCGTCCTTCCACTTGACGAGCTGCCCATCGCGCAAAATCCCGGCGTTGTTCACCAGCACATCGATCCGCCCGTAGCGCTCCCACACGCCGTCGGCCCAGCTCTGGACCGCCTGCCGATCCGCCACATCGACTTTGGCGAAGCTGGCCTCCGGGCCCAGCGCCTCGACGACCGCTTGACCAGATTGCTCGTTCACATCACAGATGGCCACCTTGGCGCCCTCTTGCGCGAAGCGCTCTGCCGTGGCCTTGCCGATCCCGGCGGCCCCTCCCGTGATCATGGCAACCCTGTCTTGCAGACGCATAGCTTCCGTGTCCTTTCCTTGCCAGCTTTGACAATGAATGCGAAGCGCAGGCCACCCGGCTGGCTGGAGGTGCGGGGAGGCCCAGCTCAGAGACCCGTATAGCCAACAGACGCTACACAAACCGCTTGCGCAGCTCGGCGCTGGCGTAGTCCATAATCGTCACAGTGATGGCAATCAGCCACACGGCAATGCCCGCTGCACTCCAGCGCGTCATATTGATCCACTGGAACAGCAACTGCCCAATGCCGCCGCCGCCCACGAACCCAATGATGGTCGACATGCGCACGTTGATGTCCCACCGGTAGATGGTGAAGGACAGGAACGGCGGGATCACCTGCGGGATGATGGCATAGACAATGGTCTGCAGGCGGTCAGCCCCCGTGGAGGTCACCGCCTCGATGGGGCCGGGGTCAATGTTCTCAATGGCTTCGGAGTATAGCTTGGCCAGCGAAGCCACCGTATGAATCGTCAGCGCGATCACGCCCGCAAACGGCCCCAACCCCACCCACACGACGGCGATCACGGCCCAGATGATCGGCTCAATTGAGCGGGTGACGTTGAGGACCAGACGGATCAGGTAGTAGAAGACCAGCGTGACAGCATTGCTGCCCATCAGGTTGCGGGCAGCCAGAAAGCTGATCGGGATGGCCAAGACGATGCCGAATGTAGTCGCCATCAGGGCCTGAAAGATGGTCACCAACATCCGGTTGACAGCCAGCGTCACATTCTCGGTCAGTTGGATGTTGCCAACCGAGAGGACCTGCCGGGCCTGGATGTGGTGGAGCTGGGTGCCAACCGCCCCGGAGGGCGTGGTGTATTGAGGCGCGCTGAAGGTGACGCTGAAGTTGCCCTGGCTGTCCGTCGTGGTGACAACCTGGTCGCCCATGTAGAGGGGACGGAACTGGTTGCCGATGGGGTCCTTCCACCAGATCTCCACCTGCTCATTGGGATCAAAATGGCCCCCTTGCACCGTAATGGTGGTGCCAGGAACCAACGTCCCCTTGTTGTCCTGGATGACATACGCTGTGAAGTCGCCACACGCCGGCGACACTGTCACCCACGGCTCGCCTGCCGCGCCCTCGACCTGGGCCGGCAGCTCGCTCTCATCCTCCGGACAAGGGTTGGCCCAGCCAGTGTCGACGATCCGCAGCTCTTCCGGGCGCTCATAGAAGGCTCCCTCGCGCCACGGCCAGATCACGCGCGTGAAGATGTTGAAGGTGTCGGAAAACTCCGTGAAAAACTTCTGCAAGCTGACCTCGGTGGCCTGCCAGCCCAGCAGGTAGGTAAAGGACAGGACCAGGATCAGCCCCAGCGTCGGCGCAAACTGACCACCTGACGCCCTCCGTACTGCCGAGGCCATCACCCATAGCCAGAAAAGCACAGTGATAACGATCAGGGCCGCTATCAGGCCGGGGAAGACTTCAAACTCGGTGGTTGTCTGCGCCCATATGAGCAACAGGATCATGGACGCTGCCAACAGCAGATATGCGATGCCGCGCCCCCACGATCCGAGGTAGAGATGCCCGGCTCCGGGGATCAGGGACAGCATCCCCGCTAGAATGGGCGAACGCCGGGGAACAGGCTGCGTCTCTTGGTCGTCCACAGGCAGCGGAGAACCTGGTTGGCCTAACTCAGGGGGTATGTCGCTCATGGTGCAACCTTTCCTACCCCATCAGGGCGCCGGCGCTGGTACGCTCGGCTTCCTGACCGTAGATTTCCTTGAACCGCTCATCGGTCATGGTGCGGACATCCTGGTTGGTTCCCCGGAACACGATCTGCCCGTTCCGCAACCCAATCACATGGGTGCTGTAACGCTGCACCAAGTCCAGGTAGTGCAGACTACAGATGATGGTGATGCCATCTTCTTTGTTCAGCACCTCAAGCTGGCCCAGGATCGAATGAGCCAACACGGGGTCCAGGCTGGCTACCGGTTCGTCGGCCAGGATCATCTTTGGCTCCTGCATCAGGGCGCGGGCAATGCCCACACGCTGCTGCTGGCCGCCGCTCAGCGCATCGGCGCGATTGTTTTCCTTGCCGGTTAGCCCCACTCGGGACAGGGCGGCCACAGCCCGCTGCCTGTCTTCCCTGGGAAAGTAGTTGATCAGGCTCCAGAGAGGGTTGATGTAGCCCAACCGTCCAGAGAGCACATTCGTCATGACGCTGGAACGCCGAACCAGGTTGAACTGCTGGAAGATCATGCCAATCTGTCGCCGGGCCTCGCGGAGCGCTGCTCCTTCCAGGGCTGTGAGATCAACTCCATCCCACACGATGCGCCCCTCGGTCGGGTCGATCAGCCGATTGATGCAGCGCAGCAACGTCGATTTGCCAGACCCGCTCAAGCCGATCACAACCATAAAGGCCCCGTCTGGCACCTCGAAGCTCACGTTGCGCAACGCAACCGTTCCGTCGTCGTAGACTTTGGTCAGGTTCTCGACTTTCAACATAGGGAAGCCTTTCGACGGGTACGTTGGTATGGCGGCAGAACTCTCTCGTCAGCCAGGCCAGCCTTACGCTGATTGGACCGCCGCTCGAATTGCGGATGGCACACCCCTGGCCATTCCTGCGCCATTGACGGAGGACAAGAGACAGAGGGACTCTGCACAGGCCAGAGTCCCTCTCTGAAAGGCGAGCTTACCCGCCGATAAAGCTTGTCACATCCACACCGGATGCTTCAAGCAACTGGCGGAAGTTATCATAGAAGCTGTCGTCCACCTCGATCAGACTCTCCCAGCGATACAGATCGTTGAGAATCTGCATCTGCGCCTCATCCTGCGTCATCGCCAGGAGTGCAGCCACGATCGCGTCACGAACTTCTGCCGGCACCTCTGGGCTGAAGGAGATGGTGTCGTTGGGAATGGGCATGCTCTCTGCGATCACGACCACCTTGTCCATCACGTCCGTCAGCTCTTCCTGGACGTTCGTGCGTGCATCGACGTACGTCGCCCCCGCGTCGCAGTCGCCGCTATAGACGGCACGCACGACGTCGGGGTGCCCCCCTGCGTCCACAACCTCAGCCAAGTCCGTCTCGGGATTGATGCCCTCGGCCTGCATCGTGATGCTGGGGATGATCCAACCAGAGGTCGAGAATTCGTCCACGCGGCAGAAAGTCTTGCCCGCCAGGTCGGCGATGCTGGCAATGCCGCTGTCCACGCCAGCGATGATCTGGCCGGTGTAGGTTGGGCTGCCGAAGCGCACCGAGGCCAGAGCCACATCGGCGCAACCGCGCTCAGACGCCACGACGTAGCTAAAGGTGTTCAGCGCGCCGATGTGCGCCTCGCCGGCGCACATGGCCTCGATCGAACCGACATAGCTGGTTGGCACGTTCGACTCGATCACCAGGCCAGTGGCCTCCGAGAGGGCCGCCGTGATCTGATCGGCGCTGGCGATCACCACATCGGCATCACCCGACGGCACGAACGAGAACACGATGGGATTTTCCTCAGTGCCCAGCGCTGGCGGCGCGGCGGTCGGTTCTTCGGTCGGTTCGGCAGTCGGTTCTTCGGTCGGTTCGGCAGTCGGTTCCTCGGTCGGTTCGGCGACGGGCTCCTCAGTTGGCTCCGGCGTGGGCTGTCCACAGCCCGTCAGCACAAACGCGATCACCGCCACCAGGCCCAGCAGTACGAACAGCTTCGTGTATTTAAACATCTTCTCCTTCTCCGTATAAAATCTTTGGGTGTTGTGTGAAAACATCAGACATCCAGAACGTGACAACGTGCTCAGTTATCACCCCTTTCTTTGTCTTAGGCTCTTGTTCAGAGCACGCACAGGGAGAGGTCACGATGGACATGCTCCCAGGCTCACTCGCCCTGAACATGAGCCTTTGCCGCCACAGCCTGGAGCCTTCTTGACTCGCGCTGCCGCGCTACGCGGCAGGCTCCTTCCAACGCGCCGTCGTAGTTCCCCTCAGGATAATGAGGAGGACTCATGGCAGGAGCTGGCCAGCTATTCTGTCATTGGCTCAGGACAACGATCCCCTCTTGGGCTGCGACGCATTTTCCCCACCGGCATTATACACCAGGACTGGCCGATTGGCACATAACCGACCGATATTGCGAGGGCGTTTCAGAGGGTGAGGCCCAGCGCCGCCACCACGACCCTCACGGCGTCCTGCCCTCAGCGAGAAACACGCTCCGATATTGCCCGGAGCCGCGCGGCGATTTGATCTGCCTGCCGACCCTACTATAATGTCTCCAGGTACAGTGGATCGGACAGACGGTGGGGCAGGGATGAACCAGGCTTGCGGCGCGCCCAGAACGATGCTGTCTGCCTCTCCATCGTTTTTCTCTTTGACTGTCGATACCCCTAGGAGGAAAGAATGTCCGAAAAGCCCGGTGATCTGAAACCCCCTGAGGAGCCAAAGGGAGTAGCACCCAGGGACCCTGGCCAAGTGGCCGCCCCCGGCCCCTGGGGCCGCGAGCGCCCACGCCGTCCGGACGACGTGGTGGCCGCCCCCGGTCCGTGGGGCCGCGAGCGGCCCGGCAAAGACGTGATCAACCCGCCCATCGACGAGGACATCATCGACCGACCGGGCGGATCGGGAGGCCCTGGCCAGTAAGCGCGCCTCCGGCAACCAGCCAGCGGCTCGCGCCGTCTGCCTGGCGCACTGCGCTGCCACGGGCGTTGGCCTACCTGGATGCGGCGCGGGATCGGCGCGGGATATGGTGGGACTTCTACACCCGCGCTGGCTACAGCACCGAATGGGTGACGGCCTATGTCGGCGCAGCGCTGGCGACGCTCGGCGACGACAGAGCGACCCAGCTCAGTCACGCCGCGTGGAACGCTCTGCGTCGCCGCCGCTGGATGGTGGGAGGCTGGGGATACAGCGCCCCTGTCCCGCCTGACGCCGACAGCACGCTGTGGGCCTTGCGCCTGGCCGAGGCCATCGGGCAGGGCCGGTCGCGCCGCGCCGCGCGAGCCTACCGCTTTCTGCTGCGACATGTCCAGGCCAACGGTGGCGTGGCCACTTACGCCGCCACTGGGCCGCTGCGCCGCTACACGCGCTTCTTGCCCGGCGTGTCGTTTGAGGGATGGTGCGGAGCGCAGCCGTGCGTCACTGCCGCCGCCGCGTTGTTGCCCTCGTTTGCCGCCCGCGAGCAGGCCCTGGCCTTCCTGCGTCGCACCCAGGCTGCCGATGGCAGCTGGCCGAGCATCTGGTGGTGTGATCGCGAGGTGGCGACTGCGCTGGCTGCCGAAGCTCTGGCAAACAGCGGCCAGCCTGACGACGCCGCGCGGGTGAGATCGGCTGTGGCCTGGGGACGCGCCCGTCTCGCCCCGGAGGGCGGCGTGCCCACCCCGCTGCAACCGGCCGGATCGCCGTTCGCCTCGGCCTGGATGGTGCGGCTGCTGACGTTGGGCAGCGACCTTGAGGCCGTCGAGAGCACGGCCCACTGGCTGATCGGTCGCCAGCGCCCGGATGGAGCGTGGGAGCCTTCAGCGGCCATGCGCATCCCCCACCCCTCGGACACGACCCCGGCGACCTATGCAGGTCTGGCGGTGGTCGATGGAGGCGGCGCTGGCACTCTGGCGCTCGACCGGCGGGCCTGTTTCACCACCGCCACTGTGCTGGCCGCGCTGAGCCGCGCCTGGTCGGTGGGCAGATGGTCTGACCGCGATGCCTTCTGAGCCTTTCGCGAGGCAACTGCGCCGCGAGCTGGCTGCCTGCGGCCTGATCCCACCGCAGGATCGCACCCTGGCGGTATGCGCGGCGGTGGTCTGCGCAGGGCGGGCCGAGCGCCGCCGCGCGGCGAGGGCCGTCGGGCCGCTGACGTGGCGGCGTGCGATGGCCGCCAGTGGGCTGCCTGACCCTCCGACGGACGCGATCCGCATCCTGGGTTGGGGCCGCCTGCTGACCGAATATCTGGTCGCCCCGGTGATCGGCCCCGGCCAGGCTGGCTATGAGGCCGTGATCAGGTTGGGGGCGCAGGCCAACCTGATCGTCACGCTGTACGACTCATTTCGCGATCATCACGCGCCCGGCGGCGAACCGCTCTCTCGGTCCACCCTCGACGCGCTGAGCCGCAGACCGTCGCTGTGGCAGCGAATCGCTTGGCATCACCCCGCCCCAGCTCGCAGCATGGCTCGCTTGGTGTTGAGCTACTTCGACCGGCTGGACCGCCTACCATTTGCTCACCGGCATGGCCACGTGCGAAGAGCAGTGACGCAACTGATCGGGCGCATGTACGAGGCCGAGCAGGCCATGTTCGATGCGGCGAACGGCGGGCGCAGCTTACCGGCGCGAGCCGTGCAGATGAAGTCGGTCTACCCGTTCGTGACGATGGGGTTGCCGGCCTGGCTGGCTGCGCCCCAGGTCGATCCGACACACCTGCTGAGCCACGTGCGTTGGCTGTACCGGGTAGGCGCCTTCCTGGCCTGGATCGACGATGCGGTGGATGTGGCATACGATCGGGCCGCAGGCCGCCCGAATCTGGTCGCCGGGGCGCTGTCCTCTGCCGGCTCGCCGGCAGAGGAGGCAGCGCTCGCCCAACGGATCGCCCGCGCAGGCCAACGGGCCGCCGCGGGCTGGCGCGCCACCGGCGGACCAGGGAGCGCCGCGCCTGCCATCGTCTCCGACGCGCTGCGGGCCTGTCTGGCCTCGTGGCTGAGCGACGCGCCCGCCGAGGGAAGCAAGTGACGGGCCATAGTGGTACACTATGGATGCCCGCCAGCAGCGCCCAGAACATAGCAGGGATGAGCCGGAGGTCCACCGCCGGTTCTGGATAAAACTCGTAGCCGGCACTCAGGACTCAGTTCTACTTTCCGAGGAGCCGCACCGATGATGGCCCAGCAGCCTTTAGGGGGCAACACCCCCACGGTTCGCCTTCGCCCTGTTCCCAGCCGCACCGCCCGCTGGAGGGTTCCAGGCCGTCTGGCGATGGCCATTCTGGCTGCCCTCAGCCTATATTTTGTCGGCATGGGCTTTGTGCGCTACCGCGACTTTTTGCACACCGGCTTCACTGGGGCATGGTGCCTGACATGCGACTATCCCGGCGGCAGGCCGGAGCTGCACATTGTGCCCAACAGCCCAGCGGATCGGGCCGGGCTGGCCCAGGGAGATGTTCTGGTCGCGGTGGATGGGGTAGACGCCGCCTCTCTGGATGCAGGCGGCCTGGAGACCGTCGAGCCGGGGACCTACGGCCAGGCCGGGACGACGGTCATCGTCACCGTCCGACACGCTGACGGGACGGTGCGGGATCACACGCTGGTGCGCGAGGAAGGCTGGGAAGACCTGGCCACAACTGGCCTGCGCGTCCTGGGCGCATCGGGCCAGCTGAGCGTGACGATAGCCCTGGTGGTCGACTCGATCATCCTGCTGGGCTACGCAGCGGCGGCCTGCCTGATGGTGTGGCGCAGACCCCACGACGGGCTGGTGATGTTCGCCGGGCTGGTGCTGCTGATGGCCGCCGTGTATGCCACCCGAGGATACATCTACTTCCCGGCCAGCACGTTCCGCGCCATCTACCTGCCGTTGGTTCTGACCGCCTGCATCACCCTGATCTTCATCTTCCCGAACGGCAAGCTGGTGCCGCGCTGGGCGATGTACGTGGCCGCACCCTATACGGCGTGGCTGCTGTTCCATGCCTTCGTGGTGCGGGCTTTGGCCGGCTCATTCGACCCCACCCGCGCCATCGATCTACCCTTCTGGGGGATCGCTCTCGGCGCACAGGTGTATCGCTATCGCCGCCTCTCGACTCCCGAACAGCGTCAGCAGACCAAGTGGGTGGTGGTCGGCTTGGCGGCGGCCTTCATCCAGCGTGCGCTGTTCCTGGCGGTGGGGAGCTTGGCGCCGGCGCTCAGCCTGTTCACCTCGGCCACAGCCCTCAGCCACGGCTACTGGTCCATTGGCGACATGGTCAGCCGTCTGGCCCTGCTCGCGTTCCCCTTTACCTTCATCCTGGCCCTGCTGCGTTACCGCCTGTGGGATGTGGACTTCATCATCAACCGTTCGCTGATCTACGGCAGCCTGACGGCGCTGCTGGTGGTGGTATTCGGCGCGATCTTGCTGGGCGGGCAGAGCGCCTACCAGGCGTTCACAGGCAACTCGCAGGCTCCTCCGGCGCTGGTGATGGCAGCGACCCTGGCGGCAGCCGGCCTGTTCCAGCCGGCGCGGACTGAGCTGCGTCGGTTTGTGGACCGCCGGCTGTATGCGATTGAGATCGACTACGAGCGAGCAGCGCACGAGTATGCCATCTTCAAGCGCGAGGCCGACCAGAGCGCTGCCCTGGCCCAACCACAGCTTGGGGGATATACCAGGCTGGAGCTGCTGGGCCGGGGCGGCATGGGCGAAGTGTATAAGGCGCGACACCCCATGCTGGGCCGCATCGTGGCGATCAAGGTTCTGCCAGCCCACCTGATCTCCGATGTCAACACGCGCGAGCGCTTCATCCGCGAGGCGCAGACCGTCGCCCGCCTCAAGCACCCCAACATCGTCAACATCTACGACTTTGGGGAAAGTGACGGCGTGCCGTACATGATCATGGAATACATCGATGGGCCGAACCTGATTACCCTGCTGGAGCGGGGAGACCCGCTGCCGATTGAGCGGGTGCGGACCATCGTCAGCGATGTGGCCAGCGCACTCGACTATGCTCATTCGCAGGGGCTGGTGCACCGCGATGTGAAGCCTTCTAACGTGATGCTGGAGCCAGTGCCTACCCCTGATCTGAGCCGCCGCGCCGAACGCGCCGTGCTGATGGATTTTGGCATCGCGCGGATGGCCGCGGCCAGCTCGCGGCTCACCGGCACGGGCGTAGTGGGCACATTCTCATACATTGCGCCCGAACAGATCCGCGATGACGACCAGGTGGACGGTCGGGCCGACATCTATGCGTTGGGGGTGATGTTCTATCAGATGGTCACCGGGCAACTGCCGTTCAAGAGCAACAACGTTGCGGCGCTGCTGATTGCCCACCTGAACCAGCCGCCGCCCGATCCCCGCACCGTCCGCCCAGACCTGCCGCCGGACATAGCAACGGCCATCCTGAAGGCCCTGGAGAAAGACCCCGCCCGCCGCTTCAACACGGCAGGCGAGATGGCTCTGGCCATCCAAGCGGAGCTTTCAGAGCCAACCAGCAGATAGGTCCACAGCAGGGCGTCCTCAGGGGAAAAGCGCCGTCACTCTCCTCCATCGTAGGCGCGCACTGCCTCGATCACCTCGGTCTGGTCCTGCTCGCTCAGGCCGTGGTAGAACGGCAGACGCACCAGCCGGTCAGCAATGTCTTCGGTGACGGGGCAAGCGCCGGGCCTGCCGCCATAGCGCAGTCCCATCGGCGAGAGGTGCAGCGGCTGGTAATGGAAGACCGCCGAGATGCCGCGCGCCTTCAGGTGCGCCATGAACGCCTGTCGGCGCTCCAGCGAGGGCATCAGCAGGTAAAACAGATGGTACGACTGCTCACAGCCCTCCGGCACGGTCGGCAGGGCGACGTCGTGGGCCTCGGCCCACTCGGCCAGGTCACGCGCGTAGCGATCCCAGATGGCCCGCCGCCGGCTCTGAATGAACTCGCGCTGCTCCAACTGCGCCAGCAGGAAAGCTGCCAGCATGTCAGAGGGCAGGTAGCTCGCGCCAACATCCACCCACGTGTATTTATCGACCTGGCCCCGGAAGAAGTGGCTGCGGTTGGTGCCCTTCTCGCGGATGATCTCGGCCCGATCGACCAGGGCAGGATCGTTGATCAGCAGCGCGCCGCCCTCGCCGCAGGTGAAGTTCTTCGTATCGTGGAAGCTGAGCGCAGCCATACAGCCGAAGGTCCCCAGGTGGCGGCCCTGGTACCTGGCGAACAGCCCGTGCGCGTTGTCCTCGATCACGGCCACACCGTGTCGGGCGGCCACGGCCATGATCGACTCCATGGCGCAGCCAACCCCCGCGTAGTGCACCACGACGATGGCCCTGGTATGGGGCGTGACGGCCTGTTCGATCAGACTCTCGTCGATGTTGAGCGTGTCGGGACGCACATCGACGAAGACGGGGGATGCGCCGTGGATCACAAAGGCGTTGACCGACGAGACGAAGGTAAATGAGGGCACAATCACCTCATCCCCTGGTCGCAGGTCCAGCAGCAGGGCAGACATCTCCAGTGCAGCAGTGCACGAGGTGGTCAGCAGGGCTTTGTGCACGCCCAGCACGCCCTCAAGCAGCGCATGGCACTTGTGGGTAAAGGGGCCATCGCCAGCCAGACGAGCATTATCGACTGCCGCCTGCATGTACTCGAACTCGCGGCCTACGATAGAGGGTCGGTTGAACGGAACGGGCATAGGGTTGCGATCTCCTCGCCAGAGAAAGTGGGGCAGCGAGTCCCCCACCGCGTATTGTACCACCGTTGCGCCTACATCAACGGGGCGATTCAGCGCTCTCGCTAGTACGGAAGCGCTGTGTTGGGCTATGATCCAGCGCACGGCCAGGGTACAATACGGCCACAGGTACTAGTGACGATCCTGCCCCTACAACGCTGAGCGCAAGGACAGACCGATCCATGCAGAATCCAACCCAACCCACCCCCCACGACTGGGAAAACCCGCACGTCACCGCCATCAACCGGATGCCTGCTCATGCCACCCTGATCCCCTACCCGGACGAGGCGGCGGCGCTGGCCGCTTCCCCCCACGGCTCGCCCTATGTCCGGCGGCTCAATGGGCCGTGGCGATTCCTCTATCTCGCCAGCCCACTCGCTGCGCCGGAAGGCTTCGCGCAGCCCGGTTTCGATGCCTCCGGTTGGGATGAGATCGAGGTGCCGGGCAACTGGACGATGCAGGGCTACGACAAACCAATCTACACCAACGTCAAGATGCCCTTCACCCATCAGCCCCCCGCCGTCCCGAAGGACAACCCCACGGGCCTGTACCGCCGGACATTCACCCTCCCTCCAGAATGGCAAGATCGGCAGGTGTCGGTGTGCTTCGACGGCGTCGAGTCGGCCTTTTACGTGTGGCTCAACGGCGTGCGGGTCGGCTACAGCCAAGACTCGCGCCTGCCCGCTGAATTCGACCTCACGCCTTACCTTCACAGCGGTGAGAACACGCTGGCCGTGATGGTGATCCGCTGGTCAGACGGCAGCTACCTGGAGGATCAGGACCACTGGTGGATGGCAGGCATCTACCGCGATGTGTCCCTGGTGGCCGCACCGAAGGTCCACGTGTGGGATGTGTTCGCCCGCGCCGAGCTGGACGCCGAGTACCGCGACGCAACGCTCAAGGTGCGGGCGCGGGTGCGCGGCTACGATCAGGCCAGCCCTGAGGGCTACCTGGTGGAAGCGATGTTGGTTGACCCTGAGGGCCGGCCTGTGTTTGCCAAGCCGCTCGCGCAGACAGTGCGCGTGTTCGACATGGAGGCCACCCAGGTGAACTTCACGCAGAAGGTCAACAACCCGCGCCAGTGGACCGCCGAGACACCCGTCTTGTACACGCTCGTCGTGACGCTCAAAGACCCGGCAGGCCGGAGCATCGAAGCCCAGCGATGCCGGGTGGGGTTCCGCAAGATCGAGGTTCGGGACCGGCAACTGCTGGTCAATGGACAGCCGGTGCTGATCTATGGGGTCAACCGCCACGAGCACGACGACCGGCGCGGCAAGGCCGTCACGGTCGAGTCGATGCTGGCCGACATCCACCTGCTGAAGCGATTCAACTTCAACGCAGTGCGCACCAGCCACTATCCCAACGACCCACGCTGGTATGACCTGTGCGACGAGTATGGCCTGTACGTGATCGACGAGGCCAACATCGAGTGCCATGCCTTCTACAACCGTCTCCCCCACGAACCGGAGTGGTTCAACGCCTTGATGGAACGCTTCACCCGCATGGTCGAGCGCGACAAGAACCATCCATGCATCATCCTGTGGTCGCTGGGCAATGAGAGCGGTTATGGCCCGGTGCACGACGCCATGGCTGGCTGGGTGCGCGGCTACGATCCCACTCGTCCGGTGCACTACGAGGGCGCGATTGCCTCTCATTGGCACAAGGGCCATCTGGCCAGCGACATCGTGTGCCCCATGTACCCTGAAATCAGCCGGATCGTGCGCTACGCCAAGGACCCCCAGGCGACGCGCCCGCTGATCATGTGTGAATACGCCCACTCGATGGGCAACAGCACCGGCAACCTGAAGGAGTACTGGGAGGCCATCGAGAGCCAGCCTGGCTTACAAGGGGGCTTCATCTGGGATTGGGTGGACCAGGGCATCGTCAAGGTCGATGGGAAGGGGCAGCCTTACTGGGGCTACGGCGGCGACTTCGGCGACACAGTGAACGATCACGACTTCTGCATCAACGGGCTGATCTGGCCCGATCGGACGCCGCACCCGGCCATGTATGAGTGCAAAAAGGTCTTCCAGCCGGTCGCGGTGGAGGCCCTGGACCTGGCCGCCGGGCGGATCGCAATCGTCAACAGGCGCTACTTCACCGATCTGAGCGATCTGGCAGCCACCTGGGAGCTGGCTGTTGACGGCGAGGTGGTCCAGCAGGGCAGGCTCGATCTGCCGGACGTGCCGCCGCGATCCAGCCGCGAGGTGACGGTACCCTATGCCCCCCTGGACCTGCCGCCAGGAGCGGAGTGCTTTCTGACGGTGCGCTTTGCACTGTCGCGGGCCACTGCCTGGGCCGAAGCCGGTCACGAGGTGGCCTGGGAGCAGTTTGCCCTGCCGATCGGAGCGCCTGCGCCAGCGGCAGTGCGGATCGAGGAGATGCCCCCGCTGGAGGTCAACGAGACGGCGGACCAGGTGACGGTGACGGGCGTGGGCTTCCGGCTGACGTTTGACACCGCTGCCGGGCAGATCGCGGCCCTCTGGGTGCAGCGCGATGGCCACGAGATAAGGGTGATCGCCAGCGGCCCGGCGTTGAACGTGTGGCGGGCGGCTACCGACAACGACGGCTTCAAGGCCAATCCGGGCCAGCCGGGCAAACTGCTCGGCGACTGGTTGAGGGCCGGGCTGGATCGACTGGTGCGGCGCACCGAGTCGGTGGAGATGCAGCGACTCGGCCCGGCGGCGGTGCGTTTCGCTGTGACAAGCACGGCCAGAGCCGAGGACAGCGCGGCAGGATTCCGGTACCGGCACGTTACCACCATTTGCGGCAGCGGCGACGTGCTGATCGAGCACATGGTCGAGGCCGAACAGGGCCTGCCGCCGCTGCCGCGCATCGGCGCCACGATGCAGCTCCCCGGTGGGTTTGAACACTTCACCTGGTTCGGGCGCGGCCCGCACGAAAACTACATCGACCGCTGCGCGGGCGCGGCAGTGGGGCTATATCACGGCACGGTGGATGAACAATACGTGCCCTACATTATGCCGCAGGAGAACGGCAACAAGACAGGCGTGCGCTGGCTGACGCTGACCAACGAGGCTGGGATCGGCCTGCTCGTCGTCGGCGAGCCGCCGCTGGAGGCCAGCGTCAGCCATTTCACCGCCGACGACCTGTACGCGGCCTTCCACACCTGCGACCTGGCACGGCGCGACGAGGTCATCCTAACCCTGGATGTGAGGCAGTGCGGGCTGGGCGGAGCGAGCTGTGGGCCAGGCACGCTGCCGCAATATCTGGTGCAGCCCGGCATCTACACGTTCACCACACGGCTGCGGGCGCTGGCTGGCGGGGAGGATGTGCGGAAGCTGAGCCGGGATCGGATCGACCTGCCCACCGCAGGCTGAACGCCCCCGGCGGCAGCCAAGGCAGCATCGCCAGAAGCCAGGCGGCTAAAGCCGCCCCACGCCCAGAGGCACGCTTTAGCGTGCCCATGATCCTGTAGCCGGAGGCTTCAGCCTCCGGCCCGAACGCCCCCGGCCCCCTACCCCCTACGCCCGCGACGCAGCCCGTGCGATGATGGCATCCAGCTCCGCCAGCACGTCCGGTGGAAGCGGTTCAGGCTGGTGCTCGGCCACAATCCGACGGGCCTTCTCAACCGCCCTCTGACGGAGCGTCGTGCCGCCTGCCGTCTTCCAACCATCATAATTGTGGCGGTCGAGCAGCTCAGGGTAGAAGTCCTCGCGGAAGTGATTGCGGGTGTGCTTCTCGGCGATGTAGTCGCCGTCCGGGCCGACCTTGTCGATCAGGTCAAGGGCCAATGTCTCGTCGTTGATCTCCATCCCCTGCACAAAACGCTTGATCCAGCCGATCAGCTCGTCGCAGATGACCATCTGCTCAAACGAGGCGCACATGCCCGACTCCAAGTACCCTACATCGTGGATGAAGTGCGCCCCGGCCAGCGTCTCAGTCAGCAGCGTCAGCGCAGCCTCGGCAGCGGCCTGCTCATCAGGCAGCTTGGAATCGCTGGCCCCGCCTAGCCCAAACATCGGCAGGCCGTGGAAGTGCGCCATCTCCATGAAGGCGACGCGGTTCTCCGGCGCAGCGTAGGCCCCCACCAGCGTCCGCATGTCCTCCATGTCGTTGGTGCCTCCGCTGATGATGATGGGAGCGCCTTCCCTCTTGAGTTGAGAGAGCACCACGCCAACCATCTCGCCGGCGTTGGCCAGCGCCAGCGCTCCCGCCAGCGTGACCGGTCCATTGAAGCCGCGCAGCACCACCGGCAGGTAGCTGAAGGGCAACTCGACCTCCGAGCAGTACAGCAGCTTTTGCAACGATTCCTCATTGTGGCGCAGCGGCCCGGTGACGTTCACGTAGCACGAGGTGATCGGGCTGCGGCGCAGCGCCTGATCGCCTCCGGCCACCACGCGGGCCATCTCCACGGCATCCACTACGCCATCGAAACCGGTGGTGACAAACATGCTAGGCTTGGTGCTGTTGGCCAGGATCTCGCGCATCTGGTAGCGGTCAAGCAGGCGCTGATCGACGTCGCTGGCTAGGCAAAACGACATGATAAAGTCGATGTTGGGCAGCGCATCGCACAGCCGGACGCCATCGATCACGTCCCGAAGTGTGGCCGGGCGACGTTGGCCGCTGTCCAGGTCGATGACGTTGGGGCAATCCGAGCCGGGACCATAATAGACATGGTAACCCTCAAGGGGCATGACGCGCCTGCCGTTGCGGTCGCACAGCGTGATGCGCTTGGGGGCAGTGCGCAGCGCCCAATCGACTAGATGCGACGGGATGCGGACGCGGTTGCCCTCGTCCAGTCGCGCCCCAGCCTTCTTGAACAGATCGATGGCCTCTTGCAGATACAGCCGCGCCCCGGTCCGCTCAAGGATCTCAAGGCTGGCCATGTGGATGCGCTCAAGCTGGTCGTCAGACAGCTTGCGGAAGATCGGAGCGTTGTAGGAAGTGTAATTCATCGTCACCATAAGACCATGGCCTTCTCTATGTTGGGATGAGGTGAAATTGCAGACGCCGGTATGAGCCTCACTTCATCATCGGAATCTTCAAGCCATGCTGCCGGGCGAACTGGATCGCCTCCTCGTAACCAGCATCGACGTGGCGAATGACGCCCATCCACGGGTCGGCAGTGAGGACCCGTTCCAGGCGGGCAGCAGCCTCTGGCGTGCCGTCGGCCACGATCACCTGCCCGGCGTGCAGGCTGTAGCCGATCCCCACCCCACCGCCGTGATGGAACGACACCCAGGTCGCCCCATTGACGGCGTTCAGAGCGAAGTTCAGCAGCGGCCAGTCGCCGATGGCGTCTGAGCCGTCCTTCATGCCCTCCGTCTCACGATTGGGCGAGGCCACCGATCCGGCGTCCAGGTGATCGCGCCCGATCACAATCGGTGCGCTGACTTCGCCGCTGGCGACCATCTCGTTGAAGGCCAGCCCAGCGCGGACACGCTCCCCGTAGCCCAGCCAGCAGATGCGGGCTGGAAGGCCCTGGAAGTGCACCTGATCCTGTGCCATCTTCAGCCACCGGACCAGGTGCTTGTGCTCTGGGAACAGCTCCATGATCTTGGCGTCGGTCGCGTAGATGTCCTCCGGGTCGCCGGAGAGGGCCACCCAGCGAAACGGCCCCTTGCCCTCGCAGAACAGCGGGCGGATGTAGGCCGGAACGAAGCCAGGATAAGCGAAGGCGTCCTTCACGCCGTAGTCGTAGGCCCGCTGGCGCAGATTGTTGCCGTAGTCAAACACCACCGCGCCGCGCCGATGCATCTCAACCATAGCCGCGCAGTGCTCGGCCATCGTGCGCATCGACTCCTGCTGGTAGGCGTGTGGGTCGCGCTGACGCAGCTCAAGGGCCTCCTCAAACGTGACCCGGTTGGGGACATACATCAGGGGGTCGTGGGCGCAGGTCTGATCGGTGACGATGTCAGGAATGAGGTTGCGGCGCACCAGCTCAGGGAACACGTCGCCCGCGTTGCCGATCAGGCCGATGGACACCGG
This sequence comes from Anaerolineae bacterium, assembly GCA_034435375.1. Classification (GTDB taxonomy): domain Bacteria; phylum Chloroflexota; class Anaerolineae; order Aggregatilineales; family UBA3940; genus DAOTXR01. The sequence continues at coordinate 8,830 of DAOTXR010000040.1, read as the reverse complement.
CTCGCCGCGCCGCCGATAATCCTCGACCAGCTTCAGCGCCTCGTCCAGATGGTTGACGACCATGTCCAGGTAAGCCGTGTCGAGGCGGCGCTGGGCGCGGTGCGGATCGACCTCAACCACCAGGCCGACGCCCTCATTCATCTTGATGGCCAGCGGCTGTGCGCCGCCCATCTCGCCCAGGCCGGCGGTCAGCACAAACTTGCCGCGCAGCGAGGCGCCCGGCCCATAGTGCTTTTCGGCGGCGGCAGCCAGGGTCTCGTAGGTGCCCTGCAAAATACCCTGCGTGCCGATGTAAATCCACGAACCAGCCGTCATCTGGCCATACATGATCAGGCCCTGCTGCTCCCAGCGGTCGAAGTTCTCCTGGGTGGCCCAGGCCGGGACGATGTTCGAGTTGGCGATGATGACGCGCGGCGCGTCGCGGTGGGTGCGCAGGATGCCCACGGGCTTGCCCGACTGAACGAGCAGCGTTTCGTCGTCTTCGAGAGTCCTGAGCGACTCAAGGATGGCATCAAAAGCCTCCCAGTTGCGGGCGGCCCTGCCACGTCCCCCATAGACGATCAGGTGGTCGGGGTCGCCAGCGACGTCGGGGTCCAGGTTGTTCTGGAGCATGCGGTAGGCCGCCTCCTGGAGCCAGCCCTTGCAGGTCAGGGTCGCGCCCTGGGGGGCGCGAATGATGCGTTTGCGACTCTTGGCCATGCTGTCCTCTCCGTATATCCGCGATTTATCCTCATCGCCGTTGCGCCCAACGGCGGTGAAAGCCAACAGTAGCCCGCAGCATCCCGGCGGGTTCGAGACCCGCCCCTGAGGCCAGGTCAACGGTCGCCCGGGGGCGATCACGACAGGACGACCGTCAGCCTGCTAACGCCTGGCGCACCTGCCTCACCAACTCGCCGCTGAGGACCATCGCGTGCACCGTCTGCATGTAGGGATACAGGATGGTATCGTTTTCCAGGTACGGCACATGCTCTCGGATGGCCTGGTAGGCAGCAACGGTGCCGCGTCCCATGCAGTGAGGGCAGCTCTCCAAGCGGAAGTCGATGGCCTGGGCCGCTGTAATCAGCTCAATGGCCAGGATGGCTGCCACGTTATCGACGATCTCGCGCGCCTGCCGCGCCGCGATGGTCCCCATGCTGACATGATCCTCGGTGTTGGCTGAGGTCGGGATGGTATCCACGCTGGCAGGGTGAGCCAGCACCTTGTTCTCCGAGGCCAACGCGGCAGCCGTGTACTGCGGCAGCATAAAGCCGGAGTTCAGCCCTCCTGCTTTGATCAGAAAGGCGGGCAGCCCTTCGTTGAGCGAGGGATCGATCAGCCGGGCAATGCGCCGTTCGGAGATGTTGCCCAGCTCGGCGACTGCGTTCTTCACGTGGTCCATCACCAGCGCCACCGGCTCGCCGTGGAAATTGCCGCCGGAGATCGCCAGCGGCGATTCGCCTTCCCAAAACAGCAACGGATTATCGACGGCAGCGTTCAACTCGCGCTCGACCACGCGAGCAGCATAATCCAGCGCCTCACGCACCGCCCCGTGCACCTGAGGCATACAGCGCAGCGCGTAGGCGTCTTGTACACGGTCTGAGTCGAAGCTGCAGGCCAAGTCGCTGCCCTCAAGCAGCGCCCGCAAGTGAGCCGCGCACGCTATCTGGTGGGGATGAGGGCGCACCTGGTGAATGCGCTCGTCGAAGGCATCACGAGTGCCGTTCAACGCCTCCAGGCTCAAGGCGCCCGCCACATCGGCTACCTCAGCCAACAGATCGGCGGTGTGCAGGACCTGGAGGCCAATGGCCGTCATCACCGAGGTGCCGTTGATCAGCGCCAGCCCCTCTTTCATCTCTAGGCCGGTGGTGGCCAGCCCGGCGCGACGCATGGCCTCGGCCCCCGGCAGGCGCTGGCCCTGATAATAAGCCTCGCCGTCGCCCATGAGCACCAGCACCATGTGCGCCAGCGGCGCGAGGTCCCCGCTCGCGCCCACTGACCCCTTGCACGGGATGATGGGATACACCCCCCGATTGATCATGCCGACCAACGTCTCGACGACTTCCAGCCGGATGCCGGAGTAGCCTTTCACCAGCGTGTTGGCGCGGATCAGCATCAGGGCGCGGACGGTGGCCGGCTCAAGGGGGTCCCCGACGCCAACCGCATGGCTGACGATTAGGTTGCGCTGAAGCTGCCCCACCTGCTCGGCAGGGATCAGTCTGTCCCGGAAGCGGCCAAAGCCGGTGGTGACGCCGTACACCACCGCGCCGGAGGCCACCAGCCGGTCGACGGCCTCCCGCCCGCGCTGAACGCGCTGGCGGGCTACTTCGGCGACTTCAACTGTCACACGCTGGGGATCGGCGTGGCTCTCGGCTACGGCGATCACCTCGTCGCGGGTCAGGTGGTCGCCGTCAAGTGTAATGGTGCAGTTTGTCATAGGCTTCATGGGCAGTGGCGCGATCTCCTGGCAAAGACACACCAGCAACAATGGGTCAGGTCGCGGGGTCTGTTTCAGTGGGGGGAGGCTGTGAGCTGCCCCCATGCCCCTGGTCTTGAAACGTACTCTGGCGCAGCCGTCCTGTTGGTTGACCGATCTGCGATCTTAGACTATACTGGAAACATCAGAACATCGGAAGTTCTGATGTTTATATCGTCACTATAACACACGTTTGTGGGTGAAGTCAAGCATGAGCATGCCCCTCAATCGAGACAATCTGACCAACGCCGTCATCCGCGAGATCCAGGCCATGATCCTGCGCGGCGAGATCCAGCCCGGAGACTGGATGATGCCTCAGCCGGAATTGGCCAGCCGGTTGGGGGTGGGGCTTTCGACCGTGCGCGAGGCCATCAAGGGGCTGACGCTGATCGGCATTGTGGAGCCGCAGGCCGGGCGCGGCACGTGGGTCCACGCCGACGCCCCCGCTCTGCTGCGCATGTTGAGCCTACAGCGCGTCCGGCTGACGGACCTCGACCTGGAGAGTGTGATCGAGGCCCGGCGGGTGCTTGAGGTAGAACTCACCACTCTGGCTGCCCAACGGGCCACCGAGGAGGACCTGGCGAGCATCGCCTCGGCGCTCAACACGATGCGCCACGAGGAAAACGACGCCGTCTTTATGGGGGCCGACCTGGCTTTCCACCTGGCTGTGGCCCACGCAGCCCACAACGCGCTGCTTGAGCGGTTCTACCACGTCACAGCCCAGGTGATGAACGAGATCAACACACAGATAGCGCCGGTGCCCGGCGTCAAAGACCAGGGCTTGACGCTGCAAGAAGACATCCTGGAGGCTCTGCGCGCCCACAACCCGCAAGAGGCGCGCCAGAGAGCGACCGCGCTGATCGAACGGTGGTGCGGCATACTGGGAGCTGTGAGGGCCATCGACGGCAAGAACGGCGCTGCCAAGTAACGCGCACGGCGCAGCGCCTCTATGGCCCTCGCACATCGAAAGGCATCCCCCCGGCCCTGCCCTCACGCCATCAGGCGCGTGAGGACGCGCACGTCGGGCGCCTCCTCAAAGCGCCATACCAGGTCTACCAACGCCTCCACGGTCGACTCGTCCAGCACGCGGCGGGCCAGGCTACGGAACTTGTCCGTCAGGCTGTGGTCATCCCAGTATTGCTGAGGGTACTTGATCTCTCCCTCAACGATCCCCGAATCCAGCACCCGGCCATCGCGCAGCGCGATGCGCACCACGCTGCCGAACCTGCCGCCCGGCGCATCTTGCAGCGCCAGGCTATACAGCCGATTCAGCTCAGCCGTCTCCACCAGCTCGATGCGAGCCGCCAGGTCACGCACCCGTGGATCGGCCAAGCGATGGTCGAGAATCTGATCTGGCCCCACCTGTCCATCGATCAGCAGCACCGCAATGGGCCAGGCCAGGTTAAACTGGGCCTCCTCGGTGGTGGTGGGTAGCTTCCCGCCCAGCCGGATCGCGTCGTCATAGGCTTCCACGCGCACGCGCTCGACCTCCTCAGCGCGGAAGCTGTGGGCCTGCCGCAGCAGCTCGATGCCCCGCAGCGCAGCGTGGGCCCAGGCGCAGCAGGCATGTTTCTTCCAGATCACCCCGCCGACCATCAGGTAATGATGGCCGATGTCGTTCACCCAGTCACGGTGCTCCTCAAAACCAAACAGGGCCGGGATGCCCGTAAAGCCTTGCCGGGCCAGCTCTGCCGCTGCCAGGCCCGTCACAGCGCCCCAGCCTACGCCATGCTTGACCATCGCCGGGTGGGCAATATCGCGCAGCAAGGGCAGATGGGGGGCGTGGTACTCGGCGATGCCCAGCGCGTGCCAGGTCTGGTCGGGCGTGAGGCCCAGCAGGTGAGCCGACAGCGCGGCGCAGGCCACCGATCCCCACGAGCCGCAAGCCTGGTATGTGTCGTGAGTGGCGTGCCAGATGCGCCCGGCGCGGTGCGCCACCTCGTAGCCGACGACCAGGGCGGTGAGCAGCCGAGCGCCGCTCGCGCCCAGCGATTCGGCCAGCGCCAGCGCCGTCGGGATCAACTGCGCGCCGGGATGGCCCTTGGTGAAAATCCCGCAGTCGTCGATGTCCAGCGCATTGGCGGCATTGGCGTTGGCGAAAGCCGCGCCCATCACCGAGGCTCGCGCATCGCGCCGCAGCACGGTCGATGCGTCGCCAGGCCACAGCGCCAGGGCAGCCTCGGCAGCGATGCGGGCCACCGGGGTCGCCGTCCCGGCCAACGCCGCGCCCAGTGTGTCGAGCAGCGTCAGGCGGGCCTTGTGCTGCACCTCCGGCGGCAGGTCGGCCCAGGCAATCTCGGCGACAAATTTGGAGACGAGGCGATTTCCGTCCATGGCGTGTCCATCCCACTCTGCTGAAAGGATCGCTTGCCAAGCTGCGCCAGGAGCCTCACAATCCCTCTGATTTTGCCCACCGTCAATGCCGTCTGGCGGCACGCAGGGCTGTCAGCACCCGCTCTGGCGTGGCCGGAATCTGCCGCAGGCGCGCCCCGATGGCCCGCGACACGGCGTTGATCACCGCCGGGGTCGAGGGCAACATGGGGGTCTCGCCCAGCCCTTTGGCCCCCAGCGGCCCCAGGTAGCTCGGCACCTCGACCAGGATGGTCTCGATCTCCGGCACGGCATACACCATCGGCAGCGTATAGGTCATGAAGCCAGTTGTAGCGCCTGGAATGTACTCCTCGCTCAGCGCCGAGCCGATGCCCATCACCACCGCGCCCTCGATCTGGCCCCGCGCGTCGGGCGGATTGATGGCCTTGCCCACGTCGTGAGCTGCCACGAAGCGCGTCACCTGCACCTGCCCAGTCTCGGTATCGACCACCACCTGGGCCACGTGGGCGCCGGTCACAATGTGGGGCGTGTACTCCGGGCGAGTCTCTTCCGGGAACAGCGGCGAGAGGTCGAACACGCCTGGCACCTTGCGCGAGCGACCCAGCGCATCGAACTCACGCGCCACGGCCTCCAGCGTCACTGTGTGGGAGGGATCGCGGCGGCTGGCGACGGCCTGAGCGGCCAGCGTCAGGTCGTCGGGTGGGCAGTCAAGCATCTCGGCAGCCACGGCCAGGATCGCGTCGCGCAGGGCGTGGACTGCCCGGCTGAGCGAGCTGCCGATCCAGTAGGTGGCCCGCGACGCGCCTTGAATGCCGCTGTCGGGCACGCGGGCCGTGTCGGAGTTGACTAGCTCGATGCAGTCGCGGGGCACGCCCAGCATCTCGGCGGCCAACTGCGTCATGACGGTGTTGGTCCCCTGACCGTAGTCGGGCGCCCCGACGTACACCACAAAGTGTCCGTCGCGGGCCAGCTCGGCGTGGGTCTCAACGCGCAACGAGCCGGACTTGCCAAAGCGGTACCACATCCCCGCCAGCCCCACCCCCATGCGCAGCGGGGCGTGGGCTGGATCGGCATTGAAGGCGTCAGTCTCGGCGCTGAGGGCCTGGTAGCGCGGCCTGATCGCATCCAGCACCTCGGTGTAGCCCAGCCGCTCGGCAATGGGATAGCCCAAAAAGGAGAGGTCATCCTGCCCGATCACGTTCCGACGGCGGAACTCCAGCGGGTCCTCGCCGAGGGCCTGACACAGCTCATCGAGCGTGCATTCCAGGCCGTAGGTCGATTGGGGCGAGCCGAAGCCGCGAAACTGGCCGCACTTGGGTGCATTGGTGTATACCGTCTGCGCCCATGCATCGACCGCCTGCCAGCGATAGGCCCCGCCGGAGGCGGTGATGGCATAGTTGGGGATGTAGTAGCCGCACGAGTCGTATCCGCCGGTGTTGGCCGTGATGCGCACCATGATGCCTGTCAGCCGGCCATCGCGGTCAGCGCCGACCGCGAAGTGCATGTCGTAGGGGTGGCGCTTAGGCGTGGCATCGAACACCTCTCGGCGCGAGAAGGCCATCTGCACCGGCTGGCGCAGCGTGTAGACCAGCAATCCCATCGCCACCAGCGGCCAGGGGTCCTGCTTGCCGCCAAACGACCCGCCGGTAGGCGGGACGATCACCCGCACCCGGTCGATGGGCAGAGCCAACGCCGCCGCGATCCATTTCTGCTGCCAGTGCGGCTCGTGCGTAGCGCACACCACCGTCACCCGTCCTTCCTCGTCGAGGTAGCCCGTTGCCGACTCGCGTTCCAGCGCCGAGTGCTCCTGGAAACTGGAGCGGTAGCGCGTCTCGATCCACACCTCGGAGGCGCGGCGGGCGGCCTCCATGTCGCCATGCGCCACCTCGAAGGTCGCCAGCACATGGCCATTGGGATAGATGGGAAATGCGTCAGGCTCCAAAGCCTGGTCGGCCTCGAAGGTATGGGGTAACGGCTCGTAGCGCGCCTCGACCGCCCGCACGCCAGCCAGGGCCGCCTCGCGCGTAGCGCCCACCACCAGCGCCACCGGCGCACCGACCTGCCGCACCGTGTCGCCGACCGGCGTAAGCAGCGGTTCGTCGTGGCTGTACTCCGGGTAGCCGTTGACGCCCGGCACGTCCTCCGCGGTGAGGACGCGCACCACGCCCGGCACACTCAACGCCCTGCCTCCGTCGAGGGCCAGCAGGCGGGCATGGGGATGTGGGCTGCGCACGACAGCGGCGTGCAACATATCCGGCATGATCATGTCTTCGGCATAGCGGGCGCGTCCGGTCACTTTAGCGTCAGAGTCGATGCGGCGGACGCTGCCGCCGACAGGGCGATGAGCATTCATGGAGTGGGAAGTCCTCCTTTCGCCTGGGCCTCAGCAGCCTGCACGATGGCGTCGATGCGGGCCTGCACCTCTTCTGGCAGCGGCGGCGGCTGGTGATCGGCCAGGATGCGGCGCAGCTTAGCCTTGATGCGGTCGAGCATGGTCGTGGCCCCTGCGGCCTCCCAGTTGACATATCGCTCGCGGTCCATCAGCGTGGGGGACCATATCTCGGCGCGGCAGCGCTTGGCCGTCTCTTTAGTCGACATAAACTCGCCGCCCGGCCCCACCCGGTCGATCAGGTCAAGCATCAGGGTGTCGTCGCTGACCTCGATGCCACGCATGATGCGCCGCGCCATAGCGATGATCTCGTCGTTCATCACCAGCATCTCCAACGAGCCGATGTCGGCGCAGTCCAAGAAGCCCACATCGTGGACCAACGTTGCGCCGCTCAGGCCAGACAGGATCACCTGCACCGTACTCTCGATGGCAGCCTGAAGGTCCAGCACTTTGGCCTCAGACGCCCCAGCCGTGCCCATAAAGGGAAGGCCCAGCCAGCGCGAGATGTCAGACATGGCAGCGCTGTACAGGCTCATCTCTGGCGAGCCATAGGCCGGCGCACCGGTCGCCAGGTTCATGGCCTGCGGCACGCCGCCAATGCACACCGCCGCCCCGCGCTGTTTCAACTGGAGGATCGCCAGGCCGCTCAGCGCCCCAGCCAGGTAAATGACGAACAGCCCAGCCGCCGTCACGGGCGCACTGGAACCGGCAGTGCCTCCGCCGATGTAGATCACGGGGACTCCGCGCTCGGCGGCCCACATCGCGTTGGCCAGGTCCTCGTCGGTGTGTTGAAGCGGCGAGTGATACGTGGCGAACAACCCGTAGTTCGGCTTCAAGCGGAACGCTTCCTCGCCGCCTGCCACCGCCAGCGCAATGGCATGGATGTCGCGCATGTTGTCGAGCGAGTAGGCCCATGCCAGCACCGGCTTGCCGGTATGGGCGATCATCTCGGCAAACTCGACTACCGGCGCGACGCGCTGCGGCACATCATCGATCAACGCCAGACCCATCACGTAATCGATATGGTCGAGCGCATCGCATACCCGCGCCGTGGCAGCGGGGTCGCCTCGCCGCGCCTTGCGGCGCTGGCCGGTGTGCGGGTCGATGTAATAGGTGCAGGTGGGGCCTGGCCCAAAGTACACGCGATCCACGCACACCTGCATCGGACGTCCGCCGCCGCGCCCCCACAGCGTGAACGAGCGCGGCGCACAGGCGATGGCATCCTGGATCACATGCGGCGGGATGCGCACCCGCACCCCGTCAACACGCGCCCCGGCCCCGGCCAGCAAGTCGCGGGCCTCGGCGTTGTGCACGTTGACGCCAGTGCGTTGCAGGCACTCCAGCGTGGCATGGTAGAGCACTTCGATCTGCCGATCAGAGAGGACGCGAAAGTGCGGTGTCTGGTGAGCATAGTAGTTGGTGTCCATACAGCATCCCTGTGGCCCAGAGTGGGTCGCTCATTAGCACAAAACACAATCAAGCAGCGGCGGTGGACCTGAGAGGCAAGCGCCAGAAGGCCATGCAGCGTCTCAGCTTGAGCGGGCATCCTTTTTCAGCCATTCTGCTCAGTCCACTGCCGACCCGTCCAAACGGGTGCATGTCAGTTGATCAGAGCCTCACCCCCCGGCCCCCTCTCCACGCAGTGGAGAGGGAGAGGG
>DAOTXR010000039.1:0-186773 GCA_034435375.1 Anaerolineae bacterium | reverse complement strand
GCCGAAAGAGTCTCTTAGGACTCTTTCGGCAACACCCCAGATTTGACCGATCTTCGATCAAACATTTAGTCTGAGCATCATGGCTACTGCGATCTCACCCCACATACAGCAAATCTTAGACGCCCTGCCGTCTCGCCCCGGCGTTTACCTGATGAAAGACGCCCAGGGCAAGGTGATTTATGTTGGTAAGGCGATCAACCTGCGCAGCCGGGTGCGCTCGTATTTCCAGCCTGGCGCACTGGCGAACCAGCTCAGCAAGACTGCTCGGATGGTGCCGTACATCGCCGACATAGACATCCTCATTGTCGATACCGAGCTTGAAGCGCTGTTAACCGAGATCAACCTGATCAAGGCCCACCAGCCGCGTTTCAACGTCCGTCTCAAGGATGACAAGCGCTATCCCTATATCAAGGTTCACTGGGCTGATCCATTCCCTACGGTGACCGTCACACGCCGCATGGTCAACGACGGTTCGCGTTACTTTGGACCCTACACCAGCGTTGCTGCTGTTTACCAGACGCTCGACGCGCTGCGCCGGGCTTTTCCATATCTCTCCTGTGATCGCGAGATCACCGGCCAGGATGAGCGGGCCTGCCTATATTACGACATTAAACTATGTACGGCCCCTTGCATCGGTGCGGTGACGCAGGCTGAGTACAGAGCGACCCTCCAGGCGTTGATGGACTTCTTGCAGGGCCGCTCGGATGAGATTCTGGAGCAGATGACGGCCCAGATGTGGGAGGCTTCGCAAAAACTGGACTACGAGCGCGCCGCCCGCCTACGCGATCAGATTTTGGCTATGGAACAGATCACTCGACGACAGAAAGTCGTTTCGCCGATGCACGTCAGCCAGGATGTGATCGCGTTTGCACGCGAGAACGGCGACGCCTGTGTGCAGATCTTCTTCATCCGAGGCGGCAAGATCATTGGGCGCGAGCACTATGTACTGGAGGGTACTGCTGCCGATGAAAACGAAGCTGGTGTGATGGCAGACTTCATCAAGCAATTCTACGACCAAGCCGCCGAGATACCTCCGGAAGTATTGCTGCCTCACGAGATTGAGGAAGCGGAGATCATCGAGAGCTGGCTCCAGCGCAAGCGCGGCAACAAAGTAGTGCTGAGAGTCCCCCGACGCGGCCAGAAGCGCGACCTGGTCAAGCTGGCCACTGAGAACGCTGTCGAGACGCTCGCCATGCTGCGCGCCCAATGGCAGGCCGACACCACCAAACAGGAAGCGGCGCTGCGGGAGATTCAGGAAGCCCTGGGGCTGGCCCACATTCCTGCCCGGATCGAGTGTTATGACGTGAGCAACACCCAGGGTACGGCCATCTCTGCCAGCCGGGTGGTGTTTGTGCAGGGAGTGCCGCGCAAGAGCGAGTATCGTAAGTTCAACATCCGCACAGTGAGTGGCAGCCCTGACGATTATGCCTCAATACGTGAGGCGCTGGATCGGCGCTTCCGCCGCTGGCAAGACTCGCAGGCCGAGGAACGTGTCCCCGGTCGGAAAGAAGACCCCACCTGGGGCCTGCTGCCTGACCTGCTGATCGTCGATGGCGGCAAAGGACAGCTTGGCGTAGCCGTGGAGGTGTTGGAGAAGTATGGCCTGATGGGTCAGGTCCGCCTGGCAGGGCTGGCCAAGCAGCACGAGGACCTGTTCGTGCCGGGCCGTAGCACCCCCATCGTGATGCCGCGCCGCTCGCAGGGACTGTACCTGCTGCAGCGCATCCGCGACGAAGCGCACCGTTTTGCCATCACCCAGCAGCGCAAGCGGCGCGAGAAGTTAGGCTTCGCCTCGCAGCTCGACGCCATCCCTGGCATCGGGCCGGTGCGCCGCAAGGCGCTGCTCCAGCGGTTTGGTTCGATCCAGGCCATTCGCAGTGCGGCTGAGGAGGAGATTGCCTCGGTGCCAGGCATCAGCCGAGAGCTGGCCTCGCTGATCAAATCTGAGCTGTAGAACCCAAAGATGCCGTGAAGCCAACTCTCCCCCTCCGTCTCCTCACCCTCCTGACTATCTGTATGGCAGTCGCGGCCTGCTGGACTGCGCCGTTTGCCGCCCAGGAGACGGGGGCAGTTACGGTGAACCCCACCGCCACTCACCTGTCCTCACCACCCCTCCTCCCCCCGGCCACAGCTACTCTCACTCTGTCTCCCACGGCCACTCGCACCCCTACGCCCACTCCCACGTTTACACCCACCGCCACCCTCACACCCACGCCAACTCCACTGCCGCTCACTATCTTCACTGCCATGACCTACAACACACTGGTCGGCGCGGGCGTTGACCCGATCTGGTGGCCCGGCATCACTGAGGCCGGCCTGGCCTACGACCGGCTGCCGTTGGTGCTCGATGTGATCAAACAGGCCAGTCCAGATGTGCTAGGGCTTCAGGAGATCGTCGGGTGGCAGGCAGGCGATCTCAGCGTCTTGCAGCGCGTTTCAGACGAGCTTGGCATGAGTTATGCCGTCGCGTCGTCTCAGAATGACCGACTGACCGTAGCACTGTTCACCCGCTTCACCATCGAGAAAGTAGTAAGTTTTGCTGAACAGGTACGGCTGGGTGCGCTGTGGGCAACCTTACGCACTGGCGATGGACACTCGCTGGAGGTGGTCATTGTCCATCTCAGCCCGTACTCAGACGCCGAACGGCAGGTGGAGCTCAACTTTGTGCTCGCCCAGCTTGCGCCTCGCGCCGGGACGCCGGTGGTGATCATGGGAGACATGAACGCCTCCTACGCCGGAGCGGGCAGTGTGCCGCGCCTGTTGAGCGGTTCCGGGTACTGTCTGGCAGCCAGGGAAGCCAGTCCGCCGCCGCCGCTCTACGCTGCGATCGACCATATCTGGACCTCTCCCCTGGTCAGGCCCCTGGGGGCTGTGGCGCTGGCGAATACCGTTGGTGCATCAGATCACCCGCCGGTTGCTGTGAGGTTGGGGGTCTTCGCCAGCCCACAATTGTGTCGATGATCCAGCGCTGGGGACACACTACCCCAGCACTTCCTCAATGAGGCCCTGCATCCGCTTATAGTGCGAGCCTTTCCAGTAAACCCGTCCGCAGGCTTGACACTGATGGAACTCATCGTAGCGACGGGCGGTGTCGGCGGGAAGAGAGGCAAGGATCGTTTCCTTATCCACAGATGCCAGCAGGCCATTGCACTTCATACAGCGCTTAAAGAGCTGCACCTGATGCCTCAGACCAAAGTGGTGCAATACTTCGGCGATCTGGCGGCGGGGATTGGTGCTTCGCACAAAGTACCCGTAGATCACCAGACGACGTTTCAGACAGCCTATGTCGCGTGAGAGCAGGATGCGCTGCTCGTCGTGGGCAACGCGCGCCAACGTCTCATCGGAGAAGTCAGCAGGGTTCCCGGAGGCCCCATAGAGCGTGTCAAAGCCCAGCATCCTCAGATAGGCAGCCAGCCGTCCCAGGTGAATGTCGAGCACGAAGGCAGGAGGTTCTGGCAGAGGATCGCGTAACGCCACCTGATTAGGCACACCCTCTGCCTCACAGCGCGGGTAGATATGCACGTCATCGCCAGGCTGGACGATGGCGTCAAAACCTACCGATATTCCATTGACAACAATCAGCATGATCTCACAGTGCGGTACTCCCAGCGACTCGATCATATCCTTGATGGATGCCCGCCAGTCGAAGCAGTGCGTGATGGTACTGTACCTCTGGCGGCGCGGCAGGAAGTCGTTGAGTTCGTCGTAAAAGCGAAAGGTCGCGCGATACATGGTGCCGTCTGGATGGTTTGGCGATACAATTCAGCCCATGGTCAAGCTCATCGTTCTATTCCGCACGGGTGTGCAGTCAACTGCCGACACTGAACACTATAACCGCTTTCTTATGAAACTGGAAGAGCTGCCAGGTCTGCGTCGGAAAGCCGTCAGCACGGTCTACGGTGCGCGAGGGGGCCGTATGCCCTACAGCGTCGTCGTCGAGACCTATTTTGACGACCCGGAGGCCATGGAGGCTGCCCTGACCTCACCGCCTGGCGTCGAAGCTGGAGCGCTGCTGTTGCATTTTGCCGGTCCAGATGCCATTACACTGTTCGCCGAAACATTCGAAGAGTCATATGGCGGCCACCACGAGTAGAAGCGCGGGCGCCGCGCCTCTGCTTTAGAAAAGTCGATTATAGGTCATCCAGGCAAATGCGATGAGATTCCTGCGATCCTTTTGGCTGCGTCTGACCCGTCCTGCTGTGGGGCGGGCGCTGGTCGTGCTGATCGCAGCCCTCTGCCTGACACTCACTGCTGTCCACCCAACACTGTTCCGCTCGCTGCCTGTCAGCTCTGAAGGACCACTTCACCTGTACCGATTGGTGGCTTTTGATCACGCCATCCGGCACGGCGACTGGTGGCCGCGTTATCTGCCGGGCCTACTGTATGGCTATGGTAGTCCACTGTTTAACTACACCTCGCCATTGCCGTTTTACCTGTTTGAAGGGCTACACTTGCTGGGATTGCGCTTCGTCGATGCGCTGCTGACCGGGCTGATTGTCTGCGTTTTCCTGGGGACGCTCGGCGCATACCAGCTTGGCAGCGTGTGGGGTGAACCTGCGGCGGGGTTGGGCACGGCGGCGGCTTACACCTATGCCCCTTACCTGCTCTACGAGTCGCTCCGCCACGGCGACCTGGCTCAGTACGCAGCACTGGCGCTGCTACCCTGGGTGCTGTGGGCCTTCTTCAGACTATCCCGGCGGGGCCGCCGGCTGGATTTCGTGTGGGCTGTTGTTCTGTACAGTTTGTTCGTCCTGACTCACAACGTTCCTGCGCTGTACGGCACAGTGCTGCTTGTCCTGTGGGCCGTTTTCCTGTGGTGGACCAGTCCGGACCCACGGCGGGCCTTTGTGCGGCTGTTCCTGGCTGTAGGGCTGGGAATCGGCCTAGCAGCTTTCTATTGGGCGCCAGCGCTGGGAGAGATGTCCTATATACACATTGGATCGGTAGCAGGCTACCAACCGGTGCTCGATTTCCGCGAGAACTTCCTGACGCTCGGCCAGATATTTGAGCTGCCAGCTACGGTTGACCTGCTACAGCTTCATCCGCCGGTGCCACGCGCGCTGGGCTGGCCGCAGACCGCCCTGGCTGTGTTGGGGCTGGTTCTGATTGTGTGGCCTGGCCATGACCAAGAGGAACCCTCTGCACGGCGCGGCTGGCTCGTGCTGTTGTCGATTCTAGTGATCGGGTCGATCTTTCTAATCACGCCTGCCTCGGAATGGGTGTGGTCGCTGGCGCCGCTGATGCGCTTTATCCAACATCCCTGGCGATTGCTCGGCCCGGCCAGCCTGTGCCTGGCGATGTTGGCTGGACAGGGAGTCGCACTGATCGTCCGGCGTATCCCCTGGCCGGTGGGGCGAATGATTGGGACAATGGTATGTCTGGCTGTCCTGATCGGCTACGGTTTGCCCTGGCTATATGGCGTTTACATGCCCGATCCTCCTGCTCGCACCGTTCTGGATGTGCTCAACTTTGAGCGGCAGACGAACCAGTTGGCTGGAACGGGCGTGATCGTCCCGCGCTGGACAGTCAACCTGCCCAAAGCTGACCGACTGGTGGGATTGTATGCCCAGGGCGAGGTCATCCCTCGTCTTCAGCCCAATCCAGATGTCCGCCTTGATGGGGCAGCCTGGGGTGCGAGCCGGGCCAGCCTGGCTTTCACCGCCCGTGCGGACACCACGTTAGTGTTTGACTGGCTCTACTTCCCCGGCTGGTGGGCGTTGCTCGATGGCGAATGGGTGGAGATCGCCCCAGTGCCTCCACATGGCTTTGTCGGCCTGGATGTCTCGCAGGGCAGCCACGAACTGGCACTGGGCTTCGGCCCGACGCCGCTACGCAGCATCGCAGGCTATGTCAGCTTGGGGGCGCTAGCGTCGGCAGCCGTGGCGCTCATGGCACTGCGCATTTGGCGGCGGGGCAGCCAGACCGTGTCTGATCGGGAGGACCCCGCTCACTGGCCCGAAGCCGGGGCAGCGTTTGTCGCGGCTGTGCTGGTGGGGCTAATGGCTTTTGGGGGCAAAGCCCTGCTCATCGACAACACTGATACCTTCATCAAGCGATCGCGCTTTGCGCATGGCCTTGAGGCAGGTCTGCAAATGCCTGTACAGGCCAGCTTTGGCGGCCAGGTCACGCTGTTGGGCTACGATCTGCCCCGCGCGCAGGTTCGATCTGGCCGCACGTTCTCCATCACACTGTATTGGACGCAGACCAGCAGTGTGGCTATCGAAGACTGTTCCAGCGTCGTCCTGCTGCGCGACCCGGCAGGCTACGTGGTGCAGCAGGTCATATCACACCATCCCGCCGGCGTGCCAACCTCTCAGTGGGCGCCCGGCTTTTACGTGCGAGAGCCGATCCAGGTTGCTGTGCCGCCCGGAACTCCGCCTGGCGCTTACGCCATTCAGGTCGAGATGATCCCCCATGCCACGGGTCGGAGCCTTGAAGCATTCGATGTGCAGGGCAGATCACAGGGCATGTTGCTCAACCTGGCCACCATCGAGGTGACGCGCCCTCGCCGCCCCGCCAGTCTCTCTAGGTTGGAGATCGGCGCTGCATTTAACGCGCACCTGTCCGACGCCATCGCGTTGGTAGGGGCCACGCTGCCGCCCGCTCAGGCTGGGGTCGGCGAGCCGGTGCCGATGGTGTGGTATTGGCGGGCCACATCCTCGCCAGAAGCTGATTACCAGGCACGACTGCTGTGGCTGAGCAACGATGGTGAGATCGCTGCCCGTTCACCTCTCGTACCGCCTGTCACAGGCTACCCGACTTCACAGTGGGCCAAGCGCGACGTGTGGCGCGGGCTACACATGCTCTATGTGCCGGGCAGGCTGGAACCGGGGGAGTACGAAGTCGCCGTGGAGTTGGTAAGCCCATCTGGCAGCCCGGCGGGCGAGCCGGTGGCGATCGGTAAGATGAGGGTCAACGCGCCGCTGCGCACATTCGATGTACCGTCTATGGCGTTTGACGCTGGAGTGGGCTGGCAGAACGGCATCCAACTGTTAGGGTATGACCTGCCGGAGCAGATGGTCAGACAGGGGGACGGCTTGGGCTTGGTCTTGTACTGGCAACCCCAGGTTGAGGTTACGCGCAACCTGACGGTGCTTATCCAGCTCATCGACCCAGGCGGGCGCGTCGTCACACAGTACGAGCAGATCCCCGCCGGAGGCAAACGACCCACCACGAGCTGGGCGCCAGGGGAGGTTGTCGCAGATGTTCAGCGCCTGTTTGTCGGAACCAGCGTGTCTCCGGGCCGCCACCGCCTGCGGATCGGCTGGTACGAGGCGAGCACTGGTGAGCAGATCGCGTTGGCTGACGGCAGTCAGTGGTGGCTGTTGCCGCAGGCGATCACAGTGGGAGGAGCACCCTAGGGCGTGGCGCAGAGGTGGGGGCAGATCAAGAAGTCTGTTGATCGTCTCCGGCAGGGGACGCAGAAACCTTCTGCCTGAATGGCGTCCACAGCCCCAGATGGGGCAACACGTAAAACACGATCAACGTGCAGGTGAATGTCACCGTCGCATCGTAAGCTAGGGCTGCGCCAATGGTGCCGTAAAAGTAGATCAGGAGCACCTCCAGCACAGTCCTCAGCAGGATGCTGGCCGTGCTATAATAGGTGGTTAGCTGAGGTTTACCGCCTGCCAGGGTGGCAGGTCGCACCCAGCGAAAGACTGCTTCCAGCACAACTCCAAACCCCAAGACGCGGATCACAGGGGCGACGGGCAGGTAGTCTGGCCCATAAAAGATGAGAACCAGCTCGCGGGCAGCGAGGCCCAGGGCCAGGTAAAGCCCCACACTGATCGCCAATGTGTAGGTCACATAGCGCCACACCAACCGTCGAACACGGCCCAGGTTGCTGTGCGCCCACGCCTCGTTCATCTCAGGGTAGATCACCATGCTGGCGGGTGCGGTTGGCATGGAGAGCAGGCTGGCCGCGCTGCGTGCAATCTTAAAATAGCTAACTTCGCTCGTCGTCCGCATGGCACCCAGCAGCAGGATCGGCAGGTTGACGGCAATCGCCTTGATCGAGGCCGACAGGCTGGTATGGAAGGCAAACGGTAGGAATGTGCGCCACGCTTGTCGGAGATTCTGAGGCCGCAGTGTCCTGACGTTCTTGACGAGCAGCCACGTGCCCAGCATCACCCACACCACAAAGGAGAACCCCGCCGCGATCACCTGAGCCCACATCACTGCCAGAAGGCCATGTGGCATGGCCACGATTAGGCAGGTGAGAAGGAACAGACTCTTGACCATCATCACGGCAGCGCGAAGGTTGAACCGTTTGAAAACATTCAGAACCGCCGAGAAGGTCCCTTCAAGCGTCACGAAGGGCACCGACCACAGGTAGATGTTGACCATGGACCGCAGCATCGCTGCGTCTGGATAGACTCGCGTGCTCAGCGGGCCTGCCGTCGCGACAAGCAGGAAGGTGGCCGCCGTCAGAACTGTGTCGGTGATCAGGCTGATGTAGAAGAACGTCATAGCCTCATGGTGAGCGTCGCGAGCCAGCGCGTTGACCATGAAGCGGATCAGTCCTTCCTCGGTGCGGATGTCCATGAACTGGACGATAGTGTCAACAATCGCCATGGCCAGGATGATCAGACCATAGCCACTGGAACCCAGGGCGCGGGCCAGTATCACCGAGGCGACGATGCTCAGCGCCAGGGCTGACCAATCGGCCACGAGCAGCACCGACGAGTCGCGGAAGAGACGGCTCCTGAGCAGGCGCTCGACCCACTGGCGTGCCTGCTGGCTGATCACGTCGTCGTCTCCCGCTGCATTGCCTGGCCTGCTGCTAACAATTCACCGTAGATTTCCACCACACGGCGGGTCAGGTTCTCCCACGAGAGTCGCCGGGCGTGCTCCCGCGCGGCGCGGCCCATCCGCGCATGCAGGTCGTCGTCGCGCAGCAGGCGCACAAGCGCCTCAGCCGCGGCCTGTGGATCGTTTTGTGGGACGAGAAAACCTGTCTTGCCGTCAACAACGGCATCTTCCGCGCCACAGCCTCGCGTCCCAATGGCTGGGGTTCCGGCGGCCTGCGCCTCCAGATACACCAACCCCAGCCCTTCGAATGTGCTGCCTTGATTGGCCGCCAACAGCATGAAGACACGGGATCGTTGGTACCAGGCTACCAGCTCATCGAACGGCGCCTGCCCCAGCAGGTGAAAGTAGCCCATCATGCCAAGCTCCGCCGCACGCCCGTGGAGTTGATCGGCGTAGCCAGAGGAATCTGCGACACTGCCAATAGCGACGAAATGCAGGGCCGGGAACTGGCGACGGGCTAGGCTCACCGCCTCCAGCGCCACGTGATGGCCCTTACGCGCCTTCACTGCCCCGACAGTCAGCGCCACTGGCTCACGCTCCATCCACGCCGGTAGGCTGACTGCCACCACGCGCTCGAAGTCTGCCGGGTGGACGCCTCCACTCAGCACCTCATGGCGGGGCAACGCGATCAGACGCGCCATCCAGTCACGTGTGAAGCGGCTGAGCACAAGCAAGCGGTCGGCGCGGCGGAAAGCCGGCCTAAACAGCATCCGTTGGGCCGGATGCAGCAGTGGCCGGACGGCCCACGTGCCATGGGCGTTTTGAACATAGGGCACGTGGCGTGGACGGGCCAGCGCCACCAGCGGCGCATAAAGCTCAACCGTACAGTGCACCACATCGCAGGTGGAGATGATCTGGCGCAGGTGCGGGGCGTGGCTCAGACTACGCAGAGTACCCAGGCGGCGGCCAAAGAGGGGGGGCAAGATGGGATGGCATTCGACGCCTACCAGTGCAGAATCGACCGTTGGCGTGGAAGTCACCAGCACCGGCTCGATGCCCAGCGCATGGGCGCCTTTCACGACTTCGGTTGTATAGCGCCCCCAGCCATCAAAACCCAGGGCATGCGAGGAAACAAAACACACACGCAAGGCTTGCCCTCACCTATCTGCTGTCCATCATGCTTTGCATGAACGCCAAGATTCGCTGTGCGCGGGCGTCCCATGTGTACTGGAGCACATCCTGCGCCGCCCGTGCTGCCAACCGTTTGCCCAGCGCCGGATCGTCACGCAGGCGGCGCAGGACTGCTGCCAGCGCATCCACGTCAGAGGGCGAGAACAACAAACCGTTCTCCCCGTCGCGTATGACTTCCGCAGTCGATGGCAAGTCGGATGCCACAATGGGCCTGCCCGATGCCATGTACTCAAACAACTTCATGGGCGACGCATGATAAGCAAAATGCTTTGCCCACGGGAAAGGCATGGTACACACATCGAATGCTCGCAGGTAGCCCGGAATGTCGGGGGGAGGAACTTGACCGGGGTAGAGTACCAGATCAGGCGCTAAGCCTTCTCGCTCAATGCGCGCCCGTAACCTCGCCACGGTGTCGTCTGGCCCGCCGACAAGGGCCAGATGGACTGGAGAAGCATTCGCTTCTCTGGCGAGGCGGATCGTTGCTTCAACTAGATCGCCTAAGCCTTTCTCCATGCCCAGCGTCTGGAAGCGGCCCACGTATCCCACAATGAAAGCGTCTTGCGGCCAGCCCAGGCGTTCTCGCCAGGCTGCCCGATCTCCTTCGACCTCAAATCGGGCGCGGCGGATCCCGTCGTGCGCCACTATCACCTGTTCGGGCGGCAGACCAAGCTTATGGTATAGCTGCGCCAAATGGCCAGTGATCGCCACCACTCCCCCGATCCGCCTGACAAGCCAGCGTTGCAGGGCTATCCCCACACCAGAGGATGGGAAGGTGTGCGCCTCGAAAAATGTGCGGCGTGCACGACACGGCCACAGCGCCGCAATTAGCGCCAGCGTAAAAGCATCCCGAGAGTAAACAATGGCTTCTCTCTCGCGGGCCAGGTGGGGCAGGAGGAAAACGAGGTAGGTCAACCTCACGCCAATCTCGGCAAAAGTCTCCCACAGCCGCGCCAGCCTTCGCGGCAGAAATCGAGAGGGGGCATAGAGGTCCAAGCAGGGTATCCGCTCAGCCACGAAGTTACGCAAGACGCCGTAGTGTTCCCAGAGGTCTGTGGCGGCGAGATCGGGCCGGTTGCGCCGATGGGCATACAGTAGAGCGACCTCCGCACCCGCTGCGGCGAAAGCCTCGCACATCTGCACGATCTGATAGGGGTGCGCCTTCTCGCTAGGGATGCGCGCATTGGCAGTGTAGAGCAACTTCATACCAAGACTTCCAGCAGACGGCGGCCCAACGCTTCTTCGGTGAACTCCGCCCGCATCCGGGCGCGACCAGCCTCCCCAAGCCGGCGGCGCAGTGAGGGATCGTCAGCGAGCGAAATGATAGCCGCAGCCAGCGCCTGTGGGTCGCCAGGAGGAATGCCTATGAGATGCTCACCCGGCGTGAAGATCTCACGAATGGCAGGCGTATCTGCTGTGATCAGCGGCTTGCCGGCAGCCAGTGTCTGATAGACCTTGTTGGTCACTGCGCGCGCCGCCTTGGGATTCGTTCCAAAGATTCCCAACCCAATGGTAGCCCGTGAGACTGTAGCGAACAATTCATCTACAGACACATGGCCCCGAAAGATCACGTTAGATAGCCCCAGTTCCAGGGCCAGCGATCTCATGTCTGCCAGGGTTTGACCAGCCCCCATCAACTCAAAGCGCATGTCGCGCCGCTCACGCAGATGCTGTGCTGCTCGAAGGATAACGTCTATACCATGAAATGGGATGTAGCTGCCGTGAAAGGTTATCAACACGTCCGGCCCTTCGTGCGGAATCAATTCAAACCATTCTCGGCTAGCGCCGACAGGGAGAACGGTGAACTTTTCGGCAGGCACCTTGAAATTTCTGACATAGTAGTCGCGCTCTGCGCCGGTCTCCACCAATACTGCATCGGCCCAAGTTACGGTCAGTCGGTCAAACAGTCTGTATCGGAGCGCCGTCCAGGAATAGGGCTGACTGCGGCGCCGATCATACACTGCTGTGTCATACAAGGGCACTATAGCGTCAGTCACCAACCTTTTGTGATAGCGGCGAGCCAGCCACCAGGCCAGCGGCGTGAGCATCTGCCCGAACTCGCCCAAGATAATGACATCGCATTGGTCAGCGACTGTATGGAACTGGCGCAGCAACGTCCGCGCTCTGCCAACCGTATCTAATTTACGCGCTGCGTTACACTCCACTACCTGCACGCCTTGCAGCGCCAACCCTCGCCGCAGGATCAAGTTGCGCGGGTATGTTGGGTCATAGGCGCCCAGATAACAGACACGCGGTAGACTCATCGCTGGCCCCTAGCCCTCTGGGAGCCACGTGCGGCAATGACCTCTTCAAACACTCCAACCAGCCGGTCGATCAGCCCTTCGAGGTCGTAGGCGGCCTGCACGCGCTCTCGCAGCCGGTCGCCGAGCGCGCGTCGTTGCTCTGCCGGCATCGACAACACGACAGCTAGACGATCTGCCACCAGATCGGGATCGAGTTCAGGACACCACAACCGATCTGCTTCATCGCCGAGCAGGGACAGGAAAGTGCGATTCCACACCACAACTGGCACACCGCTGGCCATGCTTTCGATCACCGCCTTGTCAACCCCCCCAGTCGGGCAGAGGTTTACGGTGACGGCTGCGCGTCGGTACAACATTGGGATTTGTTCGTGGGGTACTGCGCCCAAAAACTCGACTCGCTTCTCGATTCCTAGATCATCCACCAGCCTTTGCAGTTCGGAACCATACTGAGGGTCTTCAGCCGTCGCCCCTCCTGCAATGATTACCCTGACATCTTCAAAACCGGGGCGCGACATCAAATGCGCTGCGGCCTGGATCAGCGTCGGGTAGTTCTTGATCGGCGACAGCCGTCCCACGGCGACGATCAGCCGCCCCTCGTCGAATGGGGAGACGCGCAGCGGCGCAGGCCGGAAGCGCGCCATGTCGATCCCATGTCCAATCACCCTCACTTTGCGGCTGGGCAGGGTAAAGCTCTCTGGCGAGGCCGTCACCACCCGATCGACCAGCGCGTGCGCCAGACGCAGTTCCAAGTGGACCTGCCGGTGCGTATACCACTGTACCATCGGCACGCCGAAGGCCAGCGCCCACGGCGCAGCAATCAGCGTGTAGCGTGGAATCATATGCCCAAACAGCACATCAGCCTTCCCCATCGACGACGACAACCCGCGTCCAAAAGCAAGCAGTTCCCGCAGACGGTTATGGCCGTGCTCCTTGCCCATCGACATCAGACGCACGTTGTCTGGCAGATCGTAAGCCCCCCTTTCCAGGCAGATCACGTCCAGGCGGTCAATGCGTGGGTGGCGGGCCAGTTGCTCTACCCAGCCATGGATGAATCCCAGCAGCCAGTCATGCTGATCAACCTTCATCGTCAACATCAGCACGCGCACCGCTGGTCACCTCCCGCAGTGGAGTGCACGCCAAGCGTGCTCAAACAGGTTGCAGTAGCCATTGCCATAGCGCTGTGGAGAGAAAAAGTCTTCCGCGAGCGCACGGGCCTGCTGACCCATTCTCTCCACGTGGGTGTCAGTGAGCACCTGCCGCAATGCGTCAGCAAGCGCATCCACATCTGCTGGTGGGACCAGGTAGCCATTGACGCCGTGCTCGATCAGGTCAGGGATGCCCCCAACCCGGCTGCCGATCACCGGTGTGCCGCACATCATGGCTTCGATAGCCACCCGTCCTAACCCCTCTGATGTGGAAGGCAGGACCAGGGCACGAGCCTGCGCCATCAGGCGAGCCAGCTCTGCCTGCCCGATGCGCCCCACGAACGTGACGTGTCTCTCAAGGCCAAGCCGCGCAATCTGCTGTCCGATCTGTTCCCGGTAGCTAGCGTTACTGGCCTGTCCTGCGATCCATAGGTGCACGTCGGGCACCTGGGGTATCACTTGGGCCAGGGCGTCGAGCAGAAAATGGACGCCCTTGAGCGGGATCAGCGCCCCGGCGAACACAAGCTCATGCGAGTTTGACAACGGCACGCTGCGCTTCACGTTCACAAATGCGCTGGTATCCGTCCAGGTGGGGAAGACCACCAGTGGCTTTCCCGGCGCTTGCCGTTCGAGTTGTTCGCGGGTGCTTCCTGAGATCGCACGCAGCACGTCTGCATGGCGCAGCGCATAACGTGCAACGTGGCGCATCACCGCGCGGTACACTCCGGCCAGCGGCACCCTGCGATAGCTGAACAGTGCGTTCTCAAAGTCACCGTGGCTCTCGACGATCAACGCCACTCGTCTGCCAGATACCTGACCAATCTGCTTGACCAACGCCCCGATTGCCCCTTCGTAGGGGCTTTGGGCGATCAGCACACATGCTTTGCCTCGCAGCACCAAGCCCAGGGCAATGATCGTTCCCACGGCGGCTAATGTGGCATAGCGTAGCAGCGATCCGGGCAAGCGTGGGAGCAGGCAAAAAAGGGCGTATTGACGGAAACGTCTCGGCCAGAAGCCCTCCGAAAAGCCAATGACAAACGCCTCAATGCCCAGCCCCGTGATGGTCTGCCATTTCTTCTCCTCAGTTGGATTCAACGGACAGGCGTAACGAGCGCCGCCGATCCAGCAGTACCCGATGCCTTGCGGGGACCTGCATTCTTCCACCATACCGCTACTCATGTCGTCCACCTGGCGACCGGGACCACCCATCTGGAAGGGGCAACTGGAGGGCCATCTCTGCCGGGGCCTGTCAGAGTAGCACCACCTTAGCTGCCGGGTCTTGAATGTTCTTCAGCGCGTTCCGCGTGTCAACGACGATGTGGGACTGGGCCGCGACCCTGGCGTAATCAAAGCTGGAGTGATCGGTGACGATCACTACACAGTCCACTGACCGGAGCAGATCGTCTGTCAGGTCCACCGAGTGCAGATCCAGCCCTTCGTGGCTCAGGCTCGGCACATAGGGATCGTGATAAGCCACCGCCCCTCCGCGCTCCTGAAGCAGCCGGATGATGTCCAGCGCCGGACTTTCGCGCAGATCGTCAATGTCGCGCTTGTAGGCCACACCCATCACCAGGATCGAGGAGCCATTGACGGTCTTACGCACCGCATTGAGGGCATCCATCACCTTGTTGACAACGTACAGCGGCATGTGGCTGTTGATCTCGGAAGCCAGCTCGATGAATCGGGCATTGTAGTTCAACGACTTGAGCTTCCAGCTCAGGTAGAGGGGGTCGATGGGAATACAGTGCCCACCCAGACCAGGGCCAGGGTAGAACGTCATGAATCCGAAAGGCTTAGTGCCTGCTGCCTCGATTACCTCCCACACATTCACACCCAGTTTGTCACACATCACGGCCATCTCGTTGACCAGGCCGATGTTGACTGAGCGGAAAGTGTTCTCAAGCAGCTTGACCATCTCAGCAGTGCGCGTGGACGTGACTGGAACAATGCGGTCGACTGCCTGGCTGTAAAGCGCGGTTGCAATCTCCAGACAGGCAGGCGTTGTGCCGCCGATCACTTTGGGCGTGTTGCGCGTGCTGTAGACCTTGTTGCCGGGGTCGACGCGCTCCGGCGAGAAGCACAGGAACACATCCTGGCCGATCTTGAGGCCCCTCGCCTCCAGGCGGGGGGCAATCAGTTCGTCGGTGGTGCCGGGATAGGTTGTGCTCTCCAGCACGATCAACTGCCCAGGCCGGCAATACTGCTCGATCTGGTCGGTGGCGGCAACGATGTAGCTCATGTCAGGGTCTTTAGTCTTGCGCAGTGGCGTCGGCACACAGATGCTGATGGCATCCACTTCGGCCAGGGCGCTGAAGTCGGTGGTCGCCCGAAGCAGGCCCTTGCTGCCCAGGTCGGCGACGACAGCCGTGGGCACGTCGGGGATATAGCTGACGCCGGCGTTCAGGCGGTTTACTTTCTCAGCATTCACATCGATGCCAATCACGTGATAGCCGGCTCTGGCGAACTCGACCGCTAGCGGCAGTCCTACATAGCCCATGCCAATGACGCCAATCACGGCCTGGCGACGCTCAATTTTATCGAGGAGCTTAGTCTTGTAGTCCGTGCTCATGTTTACTCTCTTCTGGAAGGCATAATCGATATCGGGTAAGAGGAACGGATCGCAGCCCGTCTGCCAGTCTGCTGAGTCTACGTCTCCTCCGTGCCGCCTGGAGGCGTCCCCCGCGTTTTGCTCGCCTGGGCGCGGAAGTAGGCGATAATCTCATCCAAGGTGGTGTTGAGGTCTTTCTCCGGCTGCCAGCCAATGGCGCGTCGGATTTTAGTCGTGTCAGGCACGCGGCGGCGCATGTCCTCGAAACCCTCTTCATAAGCCTCATCGTAGGGAATCATCACGATCTCCGAGGGGCTGCCTGTACGCTCTTTGACGCGGTGAGCCAACTCCAGGATGGAGATCTCCTCCTGAGTACCGATGTTGTACACCTCACCTACTGCCTGCTCACACTCGGCCAGCCCGGCGATGGCTCGCACCACGTCGCTGACGTTGGCAAAGCAGCGCGTTTGCTGGCCATCGCCGTAAACCTGGATCGGCTCACCGGCCAGCGCCCAGCGCACAAAGCGTGGGATGACCATGCCATAGCGACCTCGCTGGCGCGGCCCGACCGTGTTGAACAATCGTGCAATGGTCACCGGCAAGCCCACTTCCTTGTGATAAGCCAGGGCCAGAAACTCATCCAGAGCTTTGCTGGCCGCATAGGCCCAGCGGCTCTTGGTCGTCGGCCCCTGGACACGATCATCGTCTTCGGCAAAAGGTGTAGCGTTGCTCTTGCCATAGATTTCAGAAGTGGACGCAATAAGCACCTTTTTGCGATAGCGGCGGGCCGTTTTGAGCACGATCTCAGTGCCCATCACGTTCGTCTCAATGGTGTGAATAGGGCTTTTGACGATCAGGTCAACGCCGACGGCGGCGGCCAGGTGGTAGATGATGTCGCATTCGCTGACCAGCCGGTCCATCACAGCCATGTTGGCGATGGTTTCAATCGCAAAATGGAAGTTTGGATGCACGGTGAGCGGAGCAATGTTCTCGAACTGCCCGGTCGAGAGGTCATCGATGATGGTGACATGTTGTCCCTTGCCAAGCAAGTACTCTGACAGATGGCTTCCGATGAACCCCGCCCCACCGGTGATCAAGGCACGAGTCATAGACTGACCTCTGCGGCAACCAGGATAGGCTGTATCGCCCTGGCGGCACAACGGCGACAATTTTAGCAGGCCCAGGGTGGGCTGTCCACCAAAGCTGCCCTACGGCAGATCGGCGATTGGGGGCCGAGTGGCAGGCGCAGCAAATAGCCACAAGCTGGCTCGCAGTCAGTGTAGGGGTCTGGCCCTTTGACCGTTGGGCTTCAGATCATGTTCCTCTGGATGACCCTATTCGGTGTCTTTCTCGATGGCCTCGGCCTGCTGGCTGCGGAAGTACGCCACGCGGTCGAGCACGGCATGGGTCCCGATCAGGGCGATGAGCGAGGGCATGATCAACAGCAGAGGGGGAACCCTCAGCAAGACCAAGTACAGGATCACGCCTATAAAGGCAATCAGCACCAGCGTATAGAACAGTGAGGTCAGCAGCGTGAACAACCCATTACGCAGGGCTAGAAACACGCGCGGTTCCTTCTGCACCATCAGGAAAGGCAGAGCGTAGAACTGCGTGGCCAGCCACAGCAATCCTGTCATGGCCACAAAGGTCTGT
Organism: Anaerolineae bacterium; assembly: GCA_034435375.1. Lineage (GTDB taxonomy): Bacteria > Chloroflexota > Anaerolineae > Aggregatilineales > UBA3940 > DAOTXR01. The sequence goes on along the minus strand of DAOTXR010000039.1, from coordinate 169,224 downwards.
ATAACAACGGCCCAGCCGGCCTCGTACTGCTGAAAGAACACCATGTCGGCGTAGAACACCAGAGCTGCCAACAGGTTGAGACCCATCAGCAGCCAGGCTTTCCAAAAATACTGCCGGGCGCCTACGTACATGTCGCGGAGATGGATGGCTTGCGCGTGCGCTGTGCGGTTCACGGCGTAGTACATCCCCGCCACTGCCGGAGGTCCCAGCACGATGGTCGCCCAGCACAGGATGCAGATCACATTGAAGACCAGCATCAAGAAGAACTCGCCTAACCAATCGCGCAACGCACGCCCGATCACGCGCAATGCGCCAGGCAAACGCTCGATGAAGTCGTTGATTTTAGGCTCTAGTTGACTCAAAGTGATACGCCTCCCGCATAGTCGCGGGTCGTTGAGACGATCAGGAATGGCCAATGTCAGATCAAGCGTGCGCCTCAGCTCTGATCCACATCCAGATCGTACACCTCTCGCCGCGACCAGCCCGACTGGTCGGCCACTGCCCTGGCAGCAGCGCTGCGTGCCTCGCCCTGCGCAAGCCGCCTGGCGAGTGCAGCGCGGACATCGGCCTCGTCCCAGCGCCCGGCCTGTTCAGGCTCGAAGCCCTCCACCACCAGCGTGATCTCCCCGCGCACTGGACGATCGGTGAAGTGGACAATAGCTCGATCAACAGGCCCGCGCCAGATTTCTTCGTAGAGTTTGGTCAGTTCGCGCGCCACCACGACCTGCCGTATCCCCAGCACTTCCCGGATGTCTGTCAGTGTCTCGATCAGTCGGTGCGGCGCTTCGTAGATCACCAGGGTATCGCGCAACGTCTTCGCCTCGCCCAGCACCGCCCGACGCGCCTGGGGGCGGCGTGGCAAGAACCCCAGGTAGGTAAAACGGTCGGTGGGCAGGCCAGAGGCGACCAATGCCGGAAGGAGTGCGCTCGCGCCTGGCAGCGGCACGATCTGCACTCCAGCCTTGATGGCCGCCCGGATCAGTTCGTATCCGGGATCGGACAGCCCTGGCGTTCCCGCATCGGAGACCAATGCCACATCGCCTGTCTCCAGAGCGGTCAACACGAGGTCAAGCTTGGTGAGCTTGTTGTGCTCGTGATAGCTGGTCTGCGGGGTCTGGATGCCATAGTGGGCCAGCAAGCGAGCGGTGGTGCGTGTGTCCTCGGCGGCAATCAGCGACACCTCGCGTAGCACGCGCAGCGCCCGCAGGGTGATGTCCTCTAGGTTGCCAATAGGGGTTGGGACGATGTAAAGGATACCTGCCATGGCATGGGCCAGCACCACCTGTTACGGCGTTGGCCGGTTTTGTACAAAATTGACGATGGCCAGGTTTTCGTCGCATGAAGCCTTGGTGTGCACTGCAACCGGAGCAGACAAGTCCGTGCCCGTGTCTGACCAGACCTGAACTGTGAAGTCGGCCTCGTAGGGGCTGGTGTTGATCACAGCCTCGTAACCAGAGGGGCCATATCTCGGAGCCTGTCCGGAGAAGGCCACCATCTCAAAGAATCCCTCCGTATCTTTAACCCAGATGATCATATCTTTGAGCGGCTTCCCAGAGACGTCAAAAACCTGCCCGGCAATGGCCATATAGTTGCAGCCTTCTGGTCCAGTGTAGGCCACGTAAGTGACCGTCTCGTTCTGGACCGTGAAGGGATAGCTGGAGGGCGTGTTGGTCGCTACAGGCAGAGGCGTCATGCCAGTAGGACTGGGCGCGGGGGTCAAGGTGACGGTCGGCGAGGCTGTGGGCATGGCGGTCAGATCGATGGTCGGCGTGACCGTTTCCTCGGCGCGGGCAGAGTTGCTGGTGGGTGTCGTCTGGAGCTGTTCGGCCTCGACCACTTCGCCGGTATCCGACCCGGCAGACTCGAGCAAAAACAGCGTGGGCGTAGGCTGAGGCGTAGGCGGTGGGAAGGGGTTGATCGGCAGAGTTGGATTTTGTATCAGCGCCACCACCAGCAAGCACATACCGACCGACGCTGCGAGGAAGAACAACGTCAGTGCGTTATATAAGCGATCCGGTGACGAGCCGCCGCCCCGACGACGTTCCTGCTGTGGTCTTTCCTCCTCCAACGTGGCTGGCGGTTCAAAGTCGTAATCGTCAAACAGATCGAAGTTGCCCACCAGTCTCCCTTTCAGGCTGGCACACGCTATTACTGCACCTTATCAAACACGACGAGGGCCAGGTTGCTCTGGCAGCTCGCCACTGTTTGAACTTGCACCTTATCAGAAAGTATCTCGGCTGTGGCGCTCTCGAGCTGTACGATGTACAGAGCGCTCACCGGCTTGCTGCCCAGGTAAACCTCCCAACCGCTCTGTCCATATTCGGGTTTGCTGCCCGATACGACGCGCACGTCAAGGCCGCTGCCAGTCACGTGGACCGTCAGCCCGGGTTGATGGCGACCTGAGCGGTCATACACCAGCCCAGCGATGCCTGCCCAGTTGCAGCCTGCCGTGTTGGCAAAATTGGTGGTGTAAACCACCTGACCATCGCGGAGAACATACAGGAATGGCGGGGGCGTCGGAGTGGACGTTGGCCTGGGCGTATTGGTCGGGAGCGGCGTCTCGGTTGGCGGCGGTGTGTCGGTGGGGACAGGCGTGTCGGTAGGGGTCGGCGACGGCGTGATGCTGGGCGTGGCTGTCGCCCTGGGGGTGGCCGTGCTGGTGGCTGTCGGCGTGATGGTCCACGTTGGGTTAACAGTGGGGCCTTCGAGCGTCGCCGTGAATGTCGGGAAGACGAACAAGGTAGGCACTGCCGCTTGCTGAACCTGGCTGGCCGCGCCCAAACTTGAGGTCACGGCAATGTACAGCACGGAGCAGCACACTACCATGGTTAGCGCCAGCATCATGGCAGTGACGATGTTATACAATAGGGTGCGGGTGGTAGGCCTTGCGGACGATTCTCCAGCCATGCCGCTCACTCCTTCTTGTGATCAGCAGGACAGCCAGGGCCGGCAGAAGAACGGCCCGTGTTTTAGTCGACGGTGGGCAGGGATGAGGACAAGTGTTGGGCGGAAAATGTTTTCGGCCAAACACTGAGAGCCTACGGAAGGGTGGTCACCACCAACGTATTGATCACAGTGCTCACCGTGGCAGGCCCGGTTCAGGGTGCATCCTCGTGCATCCCTGCTCTCTCCTGCACCCCTAGAGTGTGAACGTCACCAGTTGCTGGATGTCCGCGCCGTTGCGCAGCTCCAGCCGCCACTGTTCGATGGCCTTATCGACTAGGCGTTGGCGTGTCTCGAACTCGATCTCCCGGTCGGGGTCAAACTCCAGCGTCTGAACGATATGATAGCCCCATGCGCTGGCAATGACAGCGCTAATCTGACCGGGCGATTGTTCGAAGGCTACTTGCTCTACCTCCGGGACAAGCAGGCCGCCGCGTGGAAACCAGCCCAGGTCCCCGCCGTTGTCGCGGGTGGTCACATCTACTGAATACCGGGCTGCCAGCGCTGCGAAGTCCTCTCCGGCCTGAAGCCGGGCAAGCAGGGCATTGGCTTCGTTTAAGGTATTGACCAGAATGTGCCGAGCATGCACCTGTTCAGCGCTGGTCGGGACAGCGTTGACGACCGGTTCCAACAGTCGGTTGGAGATCTGTTCCAGCCGGATCGCCTCACGGAACTCATCGAGCGAGTAATAGTTGCTCTGTAGCCAGCTGTTGAAGTACTCCTGACCGGTCTCCGCCGCCATCGCGCTAATGATGGCGTCTACCTCGGCATCGGAGATGACAATTCCCTGTTGGGCAGCCAGCTGCCGGATTAGCTCCTGCTCGATCAGCTGATCGAGAATTTGCTGGCGATAGGCCGTGTCATCGGCTACTTCAAAACCCAGGGCGACCTGTCCAGCCTCGAAACGGGCGACCTCACGGTTGAAGAGATCTAGCGCGATGGGCTGACCGTTGACATATGCCGCCACCTCGGTGCTGGTCGGCTCAGGCGTGAGACCCGCCAGGCCACCCTGAGTAGCGCCAGGGGTATAGCCTAAGCCCGGCGTAGGGACAGCGCCAGCCCCACACCCTGCCAGCAGCAAACCAGCCAACAGGGTTGTCAGACCAATGAATATCCTAGACGACAATCTCACAGAACCTCGCAGTTAATCTAGTCAGGAATGTGACAAGCAAGGACAGTCTACTCACAAAGGGGCGGTTTGGCAAGGAAAAGATGGGAGGGGCGAGGGGCTGACATCGCCTTAAGACACGGCGCGTTTTCAGGGGAGAGGAAGGCGCAGATGGTCGCTGCCAGGCAAACAACTTTGCCCTGGCTTTCCAGGTTGTGTTCGACTGGCACACGGAAGGGTTGGCAGCTAGACCGCAGGATTGAGCGTCACGTCAAAAGCGTGTTTTCGGTTGAAGGGACAAACTCAGCGATGATCGATGATGCCACATCGCATCCGACAGCACAAGGCTTACGCGGACGCCAGATCGACCCACACCGTCGGCGTGTAGGGGAGATCGTTCTGGGAACAAGATCAGTCCTGTTCCGCTACATAAGGGTAGACGTAATCGCCCTTGTGGACCTTGTCGACGACCAACACGGCGACATCCTCACCCGGCGCCCCTTCATGGACCGCCACGTGGTTCACCTGCATGCTTTCTACCTGCTGGATGAAGTTGGTCTTCTGGCCGTACAGGTGAATCCAGTCGCCAACGGCAAGAGGTTCCTCCAGGTGAATCACAGCTACGCCAATGCGGTCAAAGTAGTGCGTGACCCGCCCGACAGGTCGGACTTCCTCAGACATAGGCATTCCCCCGGAAGCGCACAGTTCTGTGACGGCTGGTTGCCTCGCTGCCCGTCCTGGCCCGGCGTGGCATGAGAGATCGATGAGGGAAGCAAGCAACTGCCCCCTCATGTGCCCAGCCACCACGCCTCAGACCCTTACGCCTCACTATAAGGTTAGGGGGAGGGGGTTGTCAAGATGTTCTTTTTGAAAGAGGCAAACCGCTGCTGCGGATTTCATGGACTTTGTGTTAGAATCCTCACCGAGCGACTCGGCTTCGTGCGGAGGGAGTGATGCTCGACAGCGACAGCTATGCCATTATCTCCACCCAGCGCAGCGATGACCTGCTCGATCAGGCCGTTGATACCTACCTGGCCGGACTGTCGCCAAACACGCGGCGCGCCTATACCAGCCGTCTGCGTGCCTTCGTCAACTGGCGTCGTGCACAGCCGCCCGCTCCGCTGATAACACACCTGAAGCAGTATGTCGGGTACCTCCAGGATGTCCAAGGGCTATCCCCGCGCTCGGTCCAAGCACACCTCAACACCATCAAGGGAATGTTACGCACCGCAGCGGCGCTCGAGCCAGACCTAGCAGCTGGTCTCCCCCAGCTTGAGCTGGTCAAGTCGCCCCGCGTGCGCGGCGAGGTCCAGGGGATGCGCCTCACAGCGCGGCAGGCTCACTTGCTCCTCAGTGCTCCGGGCACCGACTCGGTCAAAGGTGTGCGAGACACAGCCATTCTGGGATTGCTCCTTACACTGGGACTGCGCTGCTCTGAGGTCTGTGGGCTGACCTGGGGCCACCTCGCCGATCTGGAGGGGCACAAGGTCATCGCGAACCTGAAGGGCAAGCACGGGCGCGTCCGTACTCTCAAGCTGCCTGGGTGGCTTTGGCGTCTGCTGATCGCGTGGGGTGAAACCTCTGGGCTGAACCTCTCCAACCCCCATCAGCGCATATTCGTTCCGATCACCAAGGATGGCCAGGTGCTCATCCATCGCCGGGGGATGACGCCACACGCCATCTACAAGCTGGTCAACTACTATACCCGTCGAACTGGCCTGCCAGCCGTCAAACCGCACGACCTGCGCCGCACGGCGGCCCTGCTATCCCGCCGTGGCGGCGCAACCATCGAGCAGGTCCAACTCATGCTGGGCCATGCCAGCCCGCAGACTACCAGCGACTACATAGGCGAATCGCTGGATCTGGATGACAACGCTGTGGACTATAACCCACTGTGGCTGTGAGACCCCTCGGAGAAGGGAGAACAACCCGAATGCCGCTCGACCTTCACATCGGCGATGTGGTGATCCTCAAAAAGCCGCATCCGTGCGGTGCGAATGCCTGGTGCATCTACCGCGTCGGCGCAGACATCGGTTTGAAGTGTGAGGGATGCGGCCACAGGGTGATGTTGCCGCGCAGCCGGGTTGAGCGCCGCATCAGGCAAGTTCGGCGTGGCGACCAGACCTTCAAACCGCAGCATCTGGGATGATGAATGTGTTCCTCTTTGCATGATGGACCTAGCTTGGGAGCCGAGACCTTTGCCGGGTGGGCGTCAGTGAGGATTGCCGATTACCAGGCTATCCAGCACAAAGCGGCAATCAACAAAGTTAATCCATAAGTTGACAATATCAACGAACATATCTATAATGTCAAAAATAGGATTTATAAACTTTGGAGTGTCGAGTCGCCAGCAAGGTGAATTCCAGGCGCGAAGGATGGGTTCATGAACTTAATGCCAGGCCACTGTCCGGTCTGTGGCGGTTACCTTGAGGTCACCGGGCTGCACTGTCGCCAATGCGATACGGCCATTCAGGGCCGCTTTGCCCTGGGGCGACTTTCCCATCTCAGCCCCGAACAGCTCCAGTTTGTGGAGACCTTCATCCGTTGTGAGGGCACCATCAAGCGCATCGAGAAGGAGATGGGAATCTCTTACCCCACCGTCCGGGCGCGTCTCAAAGAGGTGATTCGTGCGATGGGGTTCGAAGTCATCAGTGACTACGCTGAGGAATCGACCGGCGTCCTGTCTCCTGATGAACGCAGCGCGATCCTTGATCGTCTGTACAACGGCGAACTGACCTCCGAAGAGGCGCTTGCCCTGCTGCGTGGCGAGCATTGAGGGTTTGACTGAAAAGTTCTCAAAGTGCTTTCGGTGAAACCTCTGGTTTGGCCGAACACACTTTGGTCGAATGCTTACTTGAACAAAGAATGAGGTCAGCTATGCCCATCGAGAAACTCAACCTGGGGCCGACGCCTCACCTGATCGTGTCATGCCAAGCCGATCTGGATGTGCGTGGTTCTGATCGTGAAGACACGCGCCTGGAGAGCGATACCCCTCCCCTTGAGGTGACCCCCAGCGAGGGCGGCATCGCCGTGAACAGTCTGGGTGATTGCATAATCCGGATGCCACGGGGCGGCTCGCTCGACATTCGTGAGGTGCTCGGAAGTCTCCGCATCAAGGAAGTCTCCGGCAGCATCACCATTGGCTCTGTACGTGGATCCTGCTATGTGCGTCAGATTCAGTCCATGCGCCTGCTCAGCGCTTTGGGCGAGGTTCGCATCCGTGAGGTGCAGGGATCGATTTCGCTGGACACTGTATCTGGCTCTCTCACTCTCCGCGATGTGGCCGGCCCAATCTCAATCGGTGAGGTTCGCGGCGAGTTCCTGGCTCGCAACGTGCCGGCTGGCATCGAAATTGGGCATATCAAGGGCAACTTGGCCCTGCGCACCACCTTCAACCCTGAAACGGTTTCACGTTTCACTGTTGGCGGCTCGGCGACGTTCCACCTATCCACTGAGGCCAGTGTTCGCTTCCTGATCCCGCTTGGACAGCCGGTCCATCTCGATCGGTGCCTGACGCCCGTAGTAGAGGGCGAGCAGCAGGTTGTGACAGTTGGAGCAGGCCAAGCCATTGTGCATGTGTCGGCGCTTGGTGGGGTATGGATCCGGCTGCATGGCGACTTTGACATGGATGGCGACACGGCCTTTGCCCTTGCTGCTGTTGCTGATGTGACCGAGCACCTGGCTGAACTGACCGCGGAACTGGAGGCTCAGACGAATCTGTTGTCCAGCCATTCCACTGGGATCTCCGACCGCGTGCGACGTCAGGTCGAGCAGCGGCTCAGCGCCGCCCGCCGGCAGGTCGAAGCTGCCCAGCGCCGTGTTGAACGTGAGATCGGACGCGCCTCACGTGATTTTGGTCGGCGCGGGCTTTCTATTTCGATGAAGATCGAGGGAGAGAGGGGTCAGGAGGCCGAGCCTGCTTCAGAGCAGGAGCGGTTGCTCATCCTCCAGATGCTTGAGCAGGGCAAGATCACCGTTGAACAGGCCCAGGAACTCCTGGCTGCCCTCGAGAATCGGGGATAACTGTCTATGGCTGCTGCTTTGGCTCGCCGGCGCACCTCGGCACAGCGCGATGAGGGGCCGCTAGCGACTAACCTGGCCCGCGACCTCTACCAGATCGCTGAGTTGATTGAGATGTGCTTCGCCGACCGGTTGGACGCCAGCGGGCGCTCTGCCGTAGACGAGATGAAGGCTGTCGCCAAGTTGGAGCCACTGTTGTGGCTGCTTGCACTGATCGATCCCTCTGGTCTGGGGTTGGGCCGCGGCTATGTGTGGCGCGTCAACCAGCGAGTGGTGGGCAATGTCAGCCTGTACCAGGGGGGCGCCCACCCCCGCTTAGGGCGCGGCTGGCTGATCGCCAACGTTGCCGTGCATCCTGACTATCGGCGGCGCGGCATTGCCCGCACTCTGATGGAGGCTACGCTCAGCCTGGCCAATCAATTACGTGGGCGGTGGGTCTCGCTTCAGGTTGAGGCAGACAACGAGCCAGCGATTGCGCTATACCACAGCCTCAATTTTGAGCAGTTTGAGACGCTGGATCAGTGGCAGGTCGGTCGCGTTGCATATGAAGCGCTTCCGTCGCCATCAGACCGCATCTGGTCGGTTCGTCTGCGCCGCGTCGGTGAGGCCGAGGCCGAGGCTGCTCTGATCTACGACCGCGCCCGCCGCGGGGCTATGGCCTGGACGCGCACCATTGAGCGGTGCGACATTACTGAAGGGATGCTGGGCGACCTGTTTGGCGGCGTCACCAAGCAGCACTGGGTGTTACCTGCGCCGTCTCATCCACTTCGCCTGAACGGCGTGCTGTGGGCAGAGTCGAGCGGCTGGCGGCACACCCGTCTGACGCTGTTTCTCGACCCTGCCCTGCAAGATCCCGCAGATCGGCAGGCGTTACTGCTGCATGCTCTGCGCCTGGCCGACCTGCAGGGCCGGGCGGTTCGCGTCGAAACGGTGGCTGGCGACCCGCCGGTTGAGGACCTGCTGCGTGTGGCAGGCTTCCAAAAAACTCGCAGCCTGGTGCTGATGCGCAGGCTGTGCGGTTCGTAGGGGGACGCAGGCAAGAAGGTAGAGGGTGATTTTGTATGCCGCGCGTCGGCGCAAGACTTCTGCGGCAGGCATGTCTTAGTGGGAGAGTACAGGGCGATGTCTACAACTGAGGAACGTCTCAAGATATTGAACATGATCGCTGAGGGGAAACTCACGGCGGAAGAAGGCGCACAGCTCCTCAAGGCGCTGCAGGGCGCTTCTTCTCGCTCTCGCGCTGCGGCGTCTTCCAGTGAAGGCGATCCGCGCTACCTGCGTGTGCGCGTCACCAGCGCCGATTCGGGCCGCGTCAAGGCCAGCTTAAACATTCCTATGAGCCTGATCAACGTTGGGCTGCGCATGGGAGCCCGTTTTGCCCCTGACCTGGAAGGGTTGGATTTTGAGGAAGTTCTAGAGGCGATCAAGGGTGGAATGCGCGGCAAGATCATCGACGTGGAAGATGACGACGAGAACGAGCGTGTCGAGATTTTCGTCGAGTGAGAGGTCGTCAGCAGAGTGACCACCCACAGCATGTCTGTGGTGGTCAGTGATGGCAACCACACCCCCCGGCCAAGCACGCCGGTCTGCCCTCCTTGGCTGCTGGAGGGCGGCGACTGAACCTTCCCCATAAGCCCCAGCACAAACCATGTGGGACTGTTTCAGGTTGGTGGATCAGCCTCACCCCCTTCCGAGCCGAGGCGCGGTCGGGGACGAAGCCGTGGGCAGGACCACCCTACCCCATTGTCTTGAAGTGCATGCAAGCCATCCAGCTCTGTTGATCACGACTCGCGCCTGTGCTATCCTGTGGGGGTATAGCCGGTCAGCATCGCCTCAACACCGCTTTGCGCTATTTGCGCGCTAGATGAGACCTTCACGCTACCACAGAAGGAATCGCCGTCGTTGAGCCATTGATTCACCAATCCACAAAGTAAGGAGGACATGCCGTGAAGCTCGACTGGAAAAAGACGTTTCTCATCGGCTTTGGATTCTTCGGCATCAGTGTGGTGTGGCAGATGTACGACTCGTTCGTTCCTATCTACCTCCAATCGGGCAACCCGGCTTTCGCCTCAACCCGCCACGTGCTGGGCTTTGGCCTGAGCGCCACGTTGACCGGGTTCATCATGACGCTCGATAACATCGTGGCCATCTTCGTGCTGCCCCTGGTTGGTGTGTGGAGTGATCGCACCCGGACGCGCATCGGGCGACGCTATCCTTATATCCTCACGGCTGCGCCGGTGGCAGCCATAGCGTTCTTCCTGATCCCGCTGGCCGTTTCGCTGATCAACCCCGCCACGACCGGCAGCGTCGCCCTCAACAGCGGCCCCTTTGCGCTGTTCATGATCGGGGCCGGGCTGGTGCTGTTGTCCATGGCCGTGCTGCGTACCCCGGTCATTGCCCTGATGCCCGACCTGACACCCTCGCCATTGCGCAGCAAAGCCAACGGCGTGATCAACTTGATGGGCGGTCTGGGCACGGTCATTGCCACCCTGGGCGTGGCTCGTCTGTTCGACGTAAACCAGTTTTTCCCATTCACCATAGCGTCGGTGTTGCTGGTCGGTGCGATGGTGATGCTGTTCGCCACGGTCAAAGAGCCACGTATCGAGGACCTGGAGAAAGCAGAGGCCCATGAGCGGAGCGATCAGGAAGAAGCGCTGGGCGTGCTCAGGAGGACCCAAACGATCCCCCCAGAGCACCGCAAAAGCCTGATCCTTCTCATGCTGGCCATTTTCTTCTGGTTTGTTGGCTATAGTGGGACCAGCACCTTCTTTACATCGTATGCGGTGAACACGCTGGACGTCACCGAAGGCTTTGCTCCGACGCTGTTTGGGGTTGCCGGGATCACCTTCATCTTGTTTGCAATCCCGGCGGGCTTTATTGGCGAGCGCATCGGGCGGCGTCGGACAATCATGCTGGGCCTGGCGATCTTTGCCGCGCTGCTGATCATGGCCTACTTTGTCCCCAACACCACCTTCATCGCTGTTGTCCTTGCATTCGGCGGCGTGGGCTGGGCGCTGGTGAACATCAATTCGCTGCCCATGGTGGTCGACATGACCGACGACCCGCGTCTGCTGGGGACATTCACCGGGTTCTATTATCTGGCGTCGCAGCTTGCTTCGAGCAGCGGCCCAACCCTCAGCGGTTTCATCATCGACCTGACCGGGCGCAACTATAGCTCGATTTTCCTGGTGACCCCCGCTTTCTTCGTGCTAGCCATGGTGTGCATGGCATTCGTCACACGCGGAGAGGCTCACACGACCCTTGAGACGAAGCCCACCGCCCAGGCTTGAGAGTAGTAAGCAGGGACGGATTCACTCTTGATCCGTCCCTGCCGCCAATATATTGATGCTCCTCATGCCCCCAAGCTCTAGTCCTCAGGCGAAAGGCGCTTAACACCATGGATCTTCATAGATGGCTGAGAAACCCAACTGTTGAGCGAGGCATCTTCGTTCTGGGCCTGGGGTTGGCCCTGCTGATGTTCATCCTGTTTGCCATGCAGCTTCCTATTGAAGATGCCCGGCTGGCCTTTGACTGGAAAATGCTATGGGGAGCCATGCAAAATGGCCATCTGCGTTTGGGAGCGCCGGGCATCGTCAACCCCCCCTGGAGCGTGATTTTCGTGATGCCGCTGGGCTTCCTGTCGTTGCGGGCCAGTTGGGGAGTGATGATGTTTATTCTCCTGGCATCCCTGTTAGCCAGTGTTCCGACCAATGCGCCCAAGCTGATGCGCCTGCTGGCTACCCTGCTCCTGGTGACATCGTACCCATCGCTGCGCAATTTTGCCGATGCCAACTTCGAGCCAATCTCGGTGGCCGGGACGCTGCTTACCCTGTACAGCTATCGGCAGAAGCGACCTTATCTGCTTGCGTTGGGAGTCTTACTGGCAACCATCAAGCCACAGTCCACCTTCTTGCTGATGGTGGTGTTGGGCGTCTACATCGTCCAGACAATGCCGCTCCGATTCATCCTTCAGGCTGGGGCGCCGGTCCTCGCCATCGTCGTTGCCAGCCTGGTGTGGAAAGGCCACGAATGGTGGGGGTCGATAACCCCTCTCGACCCGGTAGGCATTTCGCTGCCGGCCCGTCTGTACGATCTGGGCGCGCCGCCTATCTCTGTGTGGGGCGCACAGATCATTGTGGCAGCCATCACCCTGATCATTGCCTGGAAAGGCAGCCGGGAACTCAGCCCGAACCAGGCAGGAATGGCGCTAGCAGCCTCGCTGCTGGTGTCGCCCTACGCCAACGGGCACGCCTTGATCATCCTCATGGCGACCAGCCTGACGCCGCTTTTCCTTGAAAAGCCCCTGCTCGGCGGCGCTCTGTTCCTGCTGTACGATGCGGGTTTCTTGTCCCTGCGCCGGGGAGGGTTTGTCGATACACCGATGTTTTATTACCTGTCTGCCGTGCTATTAGTCACGTGGCTGATTTTTGCATACTACGCCGCACGGGAGAAGACGACACGCGGGCAACCAGACGACACGACGGCTAGCCTGTCCACGGCTGGCAGCAACGGAGCATAGCCGTAATCTCCCGGAGAGCTGAGGTTGTGCTGGCCAGCGCTTTCGCCCAGGCTGCTCATCTGCCCCACTTGCTGAGAGCACCCTGAGCATCGCGCCGATTGAGTCCGTTGCCAAGCGATGTTATGATTGGTGTGAGGCTTCCACTTTTCTGATCCTCTCGTCGGTGTGGCCAGTCCATGCCGCCCAGCCATTTGTGAAGCAATAAGGAGTAGCTATGGCCTACGAGTACATCTTGACCGAAGTGCACGACCGCGTGGGGTTGATCCGCCTGAATCGCCCCAAGCAACTCAATGCACTCAGCAGCGGTCTGATCCGTGAGTTGGCCGAAGCTTTATCTGGCTTTGATGCTGACCCCGCCATTGGCGCGGTGGTCCTCACCGGCAGCGATCGCGCTTTCGCCGCCGGAGCGGATATCGCCGAGATGTCTTCTGCCTCGTCGGTCGATATGCTGACCGCCGATCTGATCGGCAACTGGGACCGCATTGCTCAAATGAAGAAGCCGGTCATCGCTGCCGTGTCGGGCTTTGCGCTGGGCGGTGGCTGTGAGATCGCCATGATGTGCGACATGATCGTGGCCAGCGAGACCGCGATCTTCGGCCAGCCTGAGATCAACCTGGGGGTCATTCCTGGCGCGGGCGGCACACAACGCCTGATTCGCGCTGTGGGCAAATCTCTGGCCATGGAGATCATCCTCAACGACCGTCGCTTGAGTGCTCAGGAGGCGCTCCAGTATGGGCTGGTGAATCACGTCTATCCGGTGGAAACCTATCTGGACGAAGCCATCAAACTGGCAAACCAGGTTGCGGCCCGTGCTCCGCTGGCGGTGCGCTTGGCTAAGGAGTCGATCAACAAGGCTTTCGAGATGACACTGGCCGAGGGCCTGATCTTTGAGCGTCGCCAGTTCTACTTTTTGTTCAGCACAGAAGATCAGAAGGAGGGGATGGATGCCTTTCTGAACAAACGATCCCCCACCTGGAAGGGACGATAGGCTATGCTGACTGGCGATCGCGTGCGTGTCAGACCGTTTCGTCAAGACGAATTGGACATGATTGTTCAATGGCTGGAAAGCCGTGAGCCAGCCATTGGGCCGTGGCAGCCCTTCCTGCTAGGCCAGGGGTTTGTCATCCGCCGTGCGTTGAGCGACAATTTGGCTCCTTCTACCGATCATGGCCTGCTGGCCATCGAGTTGCTCCCCACAGGCCAGGTGATTGGCTATGTGCGTTACGGGATACAGAAAATAATTCCCGATCTGATGGAGTTTTACGACATCGGCTATGCCATTGCTGATCTGGAGTCGCGCCACAAGGGCTATGCCCGTGAAGCCTGTGCGCTCGTGATCGACTACCTGTTTGCCACCTACCCCGTTCAGCGCGTCGCAGCCTTCACGGCGGCTGCCAATGAGCCATCGATCAGACTCTTGGAGCGCCTGGGGTTCACCCGTGAAGGAACCATCCGGCAGGCCATGTACTTCGACGGGCGTTGGCACGATATCGCACTGTATGCAGTGCTCAGGGACGAGTGGGAGGCCCCGTGGCTCAAGAGCTGACCGAGCAGGAGATCCAGGCCAAGCTGCAAGACGAGTTAGGGCTGAGCAAAGACATCGCCGCCATCGCCCATGTGCATATGACGGCTTTGGGGCCGGTCCGCGGCGGCCCCGAAGCGGTCGTTCGGGCCATTCTGGCTGTGGTGGACACCTTAGTGATGCCAGCCTTCACCTACCAAACCCAGGTCATCCCGCAGACTGGCCCGCCACACAATGCCATTGTGTATGGATCCGGCGATGAGGCTAATGCACGAGCCGACATCTTTCGCCCCGATCTGCCTGTACACCCTGACTGTGGCGCGGTGGCAGAGGCGCTGCGCCGTGACCGCCACACGTTGCGCAGCGTGCACCCTATCTTGTCATTCGTGGCTCAGGGTTCAAATGCTCGCGCTGTCCTAGCTTCACAGACACGGCAGAATCCCCTCGGCCCCATCGCCTGGTTGGAGGCGCACGACGGTGTGGTGCTGCTCATGGGCGTCGACCAGCGTGACAACTTCTCACTGCATCTAGCCGAACAGCGGGTTGGTCGTCGGTCGTTTGTGCGCTGGGCCTTGACCCTTGACGATATTGAGGAGCTACCTCACATTCCTGGCTGCTCAGAGGGCTTCAACGCCATCTGGCGCGAACTGATGGACATCACCGTCGTGGCTCAGATCGGCTTAGCACGCTGCGAGGCGATCCCACTCAAGCCCTTGTTAGCCTACGCTGAGCAGCGGCTTCGCCAAGAACCGAACTTCCTGTTGTGCGACAAGCCAAGCTGCCTGAGCTGCCGTGCACGCGAAGTGTGAGGCTTCAGGAAGAGAATGGGCAGCACCTTGCCCTCGATGCCTGCCAGATGTGAACCGAACGACGCAGCCCAAAGGATCATCGCAATGACCCGACCCAGATTGCTTCTTCTTGACGACAACACCGTGACCTGGGCGCTCGATGAAGCTTATCAGCTTCTTGAAGACCCTGGCGTGCGGATTCACTCAGCCCGCGCCCTTGACCTGCTTGACGGCGCAGGCGCCCGCATTCATCGAGCTGAACGAATCGTCCGCATTCCGCCCGACCTGGTTCAGCGTTGTCTGGCCACCGTTCCGCGCTCTTTCTATCTACACGACAGGATGGGCAGACCAGCGGTCCATTATGGCGATGATGACATTCACTTTGATCCCGGCTCCACGGCGCTTGAGATCGTCGACTATGGCAGTACGCGCTCGCGCCCGCCGACCACCCAAGACCTGATCAACGCCACACGCCTGGCCGACGTGCTCCCCGCCTACGATGCAGCCAGCACGAGCCTGGTGTGTTCTGATGTGCCCCAGGCCATTGCAGACCTGTACCGGTTGTTCCTGGTTCTGCTCAACAGTCGCAAGCCGGTCATTACCGGCGCTTTTGGCGTCTCTACCTGGGCTGTGATGTACGAGATGCTGGTTGCAGTGGCAGGCAGCGCCGAGGCGCTGCGCCAGCGCCCCATCGCCGTGTTCGATGTTTGCCCATCGCCGCCCCTCCAATGGACAGAGATCACCGGTGAGAACCTGGTTGACTGCGCGCTGCATGGGGTGCCCGCCGAGCTGGTATCGATGCCTCTGCCGGGCGCGGCTGGCCCCGTGACGCTGCTGGGCGCAGTGGTCCAGCATGCCGCCGAGTCGCTCAGCGGGATCGTCATTCACCAATTGGCTGGACCAGGATCGCCCATCATCTGGGGCGGCGCTCCAGTGGCCTTTGACATGCGCACTGGCAACACACCGATGGGAGCCATCGAGACCCAGATGATCGATGTGGCTTATGCCCAGGTGGGCAAGGTGCTAGGTCTGCCTACCCATGCCTACATGGGGTCGAGCGATTCCAAGATTGTCGACGCCCAGGCTGGGTTTGAATCTGGCATCGGCACCGTGCTTGCCGCCCTGGCTGGGGTGAACATGATATCCAGTGGCGGGATGCTCGATTTCGAACGCTGTCTCAGCCTGGAGAAGTTGGTGATCGATGCCGAGATCATTGGCATGGCCCGCAGGCTGGTTGCGGGCATGGCCCCGCGTGGCGATACGTTGGCTGTAGAGGTGATTCGCCAGGTAGGCCACGATGGCAGCTTCCTGGAGCACCCCTCCACCCTGCGCTGGATGAGAGTGGAGGCATTCATCCCCAGCCCCGTCACCGACCGTGACACACGGCGCGGCTGGGAAGACAGCGGGGCGCTCGATGCTGCCGCTCGCGCTCACGCCCAGGTTGAGAAACTGCTGGGCGACTGGCAGCCACCTGACCTGCCGCGCGAAGCTGCTGCTGAGTTGGAACGCATCACGCTTGCAGCGGCTCGCCGCGCCGGGATGGACGCCCTGCCCGATCGATGACAGCTGCCTCTCCAGATTTCCGGCAATTTTGCCTTGACCCTCGTTTTGCAGAGAAGGAACCACGATGGCTGGTCAGATCAAATCCATTACCAACCCCCGCCTGAAGCTGCACATCCTCGATCCGGAGGACGTGCAGCGGATTCACACCGCCACACTCGACGTGATCGAGTCAGTGGGCGTCAAATTTCCTTCGCGCCGCGCGCTCGACATCTGGGAAGCACATGGCGCCAGCGTGAACCGCGATGCCATGATCGTCAAAGCGCCGGGCCATATGGTCGAAGAGGCGTTGAAGCGTGCACCCTCTGCCTACACCTTAGCCGCCCGTGAGCCATTGCAGGACCTTCCCCTCGATGGCAACCATGTCTTTGTCGGCACTGACGGCTGCGGCGTGGAGGTCATCGACCCCTTCACTGGCGAGCGTCATCGCTCGCGTCTTCAGGACGTAGCCGACATCGCTCGTGTGGCCGACTTCTTGGAGGAGGTCGCTTTTCACTGGGTGCCAGTTTCGGCGCAGGACCGACCGGCAAAGACTCGCAGCCTGCACGAGCTGCAGGCGGTGTGGGCTAACTCGACCAAACATGTGCAGACCGAGAGCATCTATTCTGAGCGCGAAGCGCGGGTTGCTGTCGAGATGGCTGCCGCCATTGCCGGTGGGCGTGAAGCCCTGCGGCAGCGTCCCATCCTCTCGGTCATGGAGTGCTCGCTCTCGCCGTTGGCGCACGACGGGGGCAGTCTAGATGCAGCCCTTGTCGCTGCCGAATTTGGCCTTCCGACTGGCTTCATGACCATGGCCTCATGCGCTTCTACCGCCCCGGCCACGCTGGCCGCCAATTTGGTCGTCGGCAATGCCGAGGTGATCAGCGGGCTGGCGCTGCTACAGTTGGCCTATCCTGGCGCGCCCGTGTTCTATGCTGCTGCCCAGACCGTCATGGACCTGCGGACCGGGGGCTATACCGGCGGCGGCCCGGAGGATTTTCTGTTTGGCGCGGCGTCGAATGTGCTGGCCGACTTTTACCATGTGCCCCTTTCGATGGGATCGTTTGCCACAGGGGCCAAAGAGCCGAACTGGCAGGCCGGGATCGAGAACAGTCTGTCTACCTTTATGGCCTCGGTCGTCATGTCCGATATGCTGCTGGGGGTCGGGCTGCTCGATGGCAGCCGTATCTGGTCATTCGAGCAGATGATCATGGATTGCGAGATCTTCAGCATCATCCACAAAGTAATGGGCGGCATTGTCGTTGACGACGAGACGCTGGCGCTCGACGTGATCCGGTCAGTGGGGCCGGGCGGCAACTTTTTGGGCGAGCGCCACACCAAGGTCCACATGCACGAGCTGTGGCGGCCTCGCCTGATGGATCGCCGCCCTTACAGTGAGTGGGAGCATAAGCGGGACGGTGCACGCGATTGGGCACGCGAGCAGGCACAGCGCATCCTCAGGACTCACCAACCTGACCCACTTGACCCGGCCCTGATGGCTGAGCTGGATCGCATGATCCACGCAGCCGAACAGGAATGACTGCGCCCACAGATTCTACATTCACTTGATACTGGCCACTTTCTTCGGGAGATAATTGCCATGGACCTTAACGATTTGCTCAAAGCTCTGGCCGAATCCGTCATCGACGGCGATGACCAAAAGACCGTCGAGCTAACCAATCAGGGCCTGGCTGCTGGCCACGATCCCCTGACGCTGGTGGAACAGGGACTGCGGCCTGGCATGGATGTGATCGGGCAGCGCTTCGAATGTGCTGAAGCCTTCATTCCCGACTTAGTGATGAGTGGCAAGGCGATGAAGTCAGCCATCGACGTGTTGGAACCAGCCCTCAGAGCGGCCCATCAGGAGCGCCAGGTGCTCGGCAGAGTCGTGATCGGCACCGTGCAGGGGGACATTCACGAGATCGGCAAGACGCTGGTCGGCATCATGCTGACTGCCGGGGGCTTCGAGGTGCATGACCTGGGCGTGGATGTGCCGCCAGAGCGCTTCGTCGAGGCAGTGCGTGACATGGACGCCAATCTGGTGGGCCTGTCTGCCTTGCTGACGACCACCATGCCTGGCCAGAGGACAGTCATCGATGCTCTGCAAGAGGCTGGACTGCGTGGCCGAGTCAAGGTGATGGTCGGCGGCGCGCCGGTCAGCGCCGGGTTTGCGCAGGAGATTGGCGCAGATGCCTATGGCGAGAACGCCACCGAGGCAGTGCGCATTGCCAAACATCTGGTCGGAGTGGCGTGACCGGATCAGACAGGACGGCCTTGTAAGGTCACCCTGTCTGATCTCTATCCGCCGAGGGTGGTCGCGATGCGCTTTGCTGCCAAGGGCCGCCCAGTAGCCTAGAATCCCTCCATCTGCGACAGGTCCACAATCCCTTCGGCCAGCGCCACGATGTTTTGGAGCAGAGCTAGCCGGTTTTGGCGGATCGTCTTGTCCTCATGCATCACCAGCACGCCACCCTGTTCCGCCGGGCCGAAGAAAGTCGTGATGGCCGGGATCATCTGGTGGATGGCGGCAAGGAGAACATCCACGTCAACCCCCTTGCCACCGGTGGCAGCAGCAGCCTGCTCATATGCGATGTAAAGGTTCTTCTCAGCAGGCTCTTTTAGGGCGCTCGGCTTGAGCGTGTATCGTCGTTCCTGGCTTCGTGTGATACGCGCACAGCGAGCATAAGCATCCAGGATCGTGGCCCAGTCCGCACGGGCTGTCCAGCGTGTGAGCTGTTCGGCGTGCATAGCTGCGCGATAGGGGTCGTGAGCCAACACGGCGGTCACGGCCTCCGTCACATCGTAGCGGAACATCTCACGCAATGCCACCCGCAGACGCCCCGCAATAAAGTCCAGCACGGCGGTTTTGGTCTCACCAGTGATAGACTGCTCGCCCAACTCGCGCGTATAACCCTGCGCTGCCCACTCCACCAGCTCGCGCAGGTCTACACTGATCTGACGCCCGATCAGAATCTGGACCACGCCCAGCGCCGCCCGGCGCAGTCCATAAGGGTCGGCAGACCCCGTCGGCTGCAAGCCCACCGAAAATAGCCCTACCAGGCTGTCCAGTCGGTCGGCCAGCGCGATGGCGATCCCGGCAGGGGACTGCGGCAGCAGGTCTCCATTGAAGCGCGGGTAGTAGTGCTCGGCAATGGCCTCTGCTACCAGCGGCGACTCACCCGAACGGTAGGCGTACTCGCGTCCCATCTCTCCCTGCAACGATGTCATCTCGACCACCAACGAGGTGGCCAGGTCGGCCTTGGCCAGCCGCGCTGCTCGGATGGTCAGGTCGAGGCTGCCAGTGTCGTCCTGGATGCCCAACAGCATGCCAATGCGCGCCGTCAGTCCTTCCAGACGCACGGCCTTGTCATAGTACGACCCAATATCCTTCTGAAAGGTGAGCGTCTTCAGCGCAGGCACATAGGCTGCCAGGGGGCGGCGGGTATCCTCAGCAAAGAAATACCGCGCGTCAGCAAACCGCGCCCGAATCACGTGCTCGTTGCCAGCCGTGACCACGTCCAGGCACTCGGAGCCGCCGTTGCGCACCGTGATAAACAGCGGCAGCAGCTTGCCCTTCTTGTTGATCACCGCAAAGTAGCGCTGATGCTTCTTCATCACCGTGGTCAGCACTATGTCAGGCAGTTGCAGGTTTTCCTTGTCGAAGGTGCCCAACAGCGCGGTGGGCTGTTCCACCAGATTGGTCACCTCGTCTAACAGGGCCGGATCGTCTTTGACCATGCCTCCGGCCTGCCTGGCCAGCGCGTCGATCTGCTGTTGGATGATCGCACGCCTCTCAACAGGGTCGATCACGATCCCCTGTTCACGCATCGCCTCGAAGTAGGCAGCGGGGTTCTTCACCTCGATCTCTGGGGACCCCATCGAACGCGCCCCACGTGTCACGCGGCCTGCATGCACGCCCGCATAGCTGAACGGCACAATCGCCCCGCCGTACAGCGCCACCATCCAACGAATGGGCCGCGAGAACGCCACTCCCGACCAGTTCCAGCGCATGGGTTTATCGAACCGGATGCCCGCCACAATGCCAGGCAGCAGCTCGCTCAGCACCTCTGCGGTCGGGCGGCCCTCGTCTCGGATGATGGCCACCACGTATTCGCCGCCCTCAATCTCACGCCGCTCAAGGTCCTCGATAGCCACGCCCTGGCTGCGGGCAAAACCCTCTGTCGCCCTGGTCGGTCTGCCGTCAGCGTCAAAGGCTACCTTGCTCGGAGGCCCGCGCCGCACGATCTCCTGCTCCCGCTGCCGAGGGGCCAGCCCTTCGACGCTCACCACTAAACGGCGCGGCGTTCCACCGACTCTCACCGACGTGAACTCCAGCCGTGCTTCCTCCAGCGCCACGGGAACCGTCTCTCTGAGTTGTGCCAGCGCTGTATCGAGGTCGGCAACAGGCAGCTCTTCCGTGCCGATCTCAAGCAGGAAGGAGGCAGGCTTCGTTGGAGACCTGCCCAGGACCTGTCTGGGACGCTCAGGAGCCGGAACGCTGACAGCCCCGGTTTCGGGGTCGATCCGCCACTCGGCAGGCAGCAGAGGATACCCTAAGCGGGACCGTTGCTCGATGTAGGCTGCCGACACTCTGGCGGCCAGCCGCTGCATCCGCCGGAAGTGCTCGGCACGCTCTACCACGCCGATAGCACCACGTGTATCGAGCACATTGAACAGATGCGAGCACTTCAGCACGTAGTCGTGAGCAGGCATCACCAACGGTGGTTCGTGAGACAGCGCCCGCTCGGCCTCACGCTCGTAAGTGTTGAACACCTGACGCAGCGCATCCACATCGGCCAGATGGAAGTAATAGTGGCAGTGTTCGATCTCCTGCTGGAGGAGCACATCGCCGTAGGTCTGCCCTGCCATCCACTGGATATCCCACACCGAGTCGACGCCCTGCAATGCCAGCACGATGCGCTCGATGCCGTAGGTGATCTCCACCGACACAGGGTTCAGATTCTGGCCGCCCGCCTGTTGGAAGTACGTGAACTGGGTGATCTCTTGCCCGTCCAGCCACACTTCCCAACCCAGGCCCCACGCCCCCAGGGCAGGCTGCTCCCAGTTGTCTTCGACGAATCGGATGTCGTGTTGTCGTCGATCGATGCCCAGCGCTTCCAGGCTTTGCAGGTAGATCTCCTGCGGATTGCCAGGGTCGGGCTTTAAGATCACCTGGTACTGGTAGTAGTAGGCCATGCGATTGGGGTTTTCCCCAAAACGACCATCGTCTGGGCGCACTGACGGCTCGACATAGGCAACGTTCCACGGTTCAGGGCCAAGCACGCGCAAGAAGGTGGCAGGGTTCATGGTGCCCGCCCCAATCTGCACATAGTATGGCTGCCAGATGATGCAGTTCTGTGCGGCCCAGAATTCTTGCAGCCGAATCATGACATCCTGCATGGTAAATGGCTGGCTCACGACGAGACTCCTCCGTCAATGCAAACCGGCGACTGGCTGGCTGCGATATTCGGCGGGAATTGTAACACGGTGGGCGCAGATTGCGAGCGATTCAGACGCTAACCTCCCTCTCAATGTCCTGACTGATTCCATCTCATTGATCAACTGAGCCAGAACAGTGCTATACTGGTTAGGGATGCTCACTCTAACGTTGGCTGGCCTCTATCCCGACCATCAGGCGCTCGACCCTCACTGCGGTCCGCCAGATGCGCCGGAGATGTACAATGTTCTGCTCTTCTTCCTGACGCGGTTCTATCGCCGCACAGGCAGAATCTACCTGGGCGCCTTCATGATCGCGAGCATGGCCATCTGGTTCACCGCTGCTGGTTCGGTGATTGCCTAGATTGTGCTTTGCCCGGCACACGCCCGTCTCACCGCCATCAGTGAGACGGGCGGCTTTTCGCCAGGGGTATAATTGAGATCGAAACCTCATTCACTTCATCCACCGACAAGGAGGTCACTGTGGCCCAATACGCAGCAGCCATCGATCAGGGCACGACCAGCACACGGTTTATGATCTTCGACCACAGCGGCAGCGTGATCGCTGTGCATCAGCGAGAGCACACCCAGATTTATCCCCAGGCTGGCCAGGTTGAGCACGATCCGCTCGAAATCTGGGCCTGCACCCAAGAGGTCATCCAGGCAGCGATGCACAAGGCTGGCATTACTGCCGCTGACTTGGTCGCCATTGGCGTGACTAACCAGCGCGAGACCACGGTGGTGTGGGATCGGCGCACCGGCAAGCCCTTCTACAATGCGCTGGTGTGGCAGGACACCCGCACCGACCGCATCTGCCACGATCTGGCCCAGGACGGAGGTCAGGATCGCTTTCGAGCCAAGGTCGGGCTGCCGCTGGCCACCTACTTCTCCGGCCCCAAAATCCGTTGGCTCCTCGACCACGTGGATGGCCTGCGAGCCGCCGCCGAAAAGGGTGATGCCCTGTTCGGCAACATCGATACTTGGATCATCTGGAACCTGACCGGCGGGCCGGACGGTGGTGTGCATATCACCGACGTGACCAACGCCAGTCGCACCATGCTTATGGATCTGAAGACGCTCGATTGGGATGAGGAGATCCTCGCCGTCATGGGTATCCCTCACCCGATGCTCCCCCGCATCCGCCCCTCCAGCGATCCCGCCATTTATGGCACCACCCGCCCTGATGGCCCGGTCGGCGGCGCAGTGCCTGTGTGCGGCGACCTGGGCGACCAGCAGGCTGCCCTCTACGGCCAGACCTGCTTTAGCCCCGGCGAGGCCAAAAACACTTACGGCACTGGCTGCTTCATGTTGCTCAACACCGGCGCCCAGCCAGTGCCTTCTAAAAGCGGCCTGCTGACCACCGTCGCTTACCAGATCGGCTCGCAGCCGGCAGTGTATGCCCTCGAAGGCTCGGTGGCCATCACCGGGGCGCTTGTCCAGTGGCTGCGCGACAACCTGGGTCTGATCAAGACTGCCCCGGAGGTCGAGACGCTGGCCCGCACCGTTGATGACAACGGCGGCATCTACTTCGTGCCAGCCTTCTCTGGGCTGTTTGCGCCCTATTGGCGCTCCGATGCACGAGGGGTGATCGTCGGCATGACACGCTACGTCAACAAGGGCCACATCGCCCGCGCCGCTCTTGAGGCAACCGCTTACCAGACCCGCGAGATACTGGATGCCATGCGCCAGGACTCGGGCGTGAACTTGACTGCTCTCAAGGTAGATGGCGGGATGGTCGCCAACGATCTGCTGATGCAATTTCAGGCTGATCTCCTCGACGTGCCAGTGGTGCGGCCCAAAGTTGCTGAGACAACCTCGCTGGGCGCTGCTTATGCTGCCGGGTTGGCAGTCGGTTTCTGGTCGAGCGAGGAGGAGATGCGCCAAAACTGGGGGGTCGATAAGGAGTGGCGTCCGCGCATGTCTCCTGCCGACCGTGAACGGCTTTACGCAGGTTGGAAGAAAGCTGTCGCGCGGACATTCGACTGGTTGTAAGGACACAGTATGCTATATCCTCTCTGCTCCCCGGCATTAGACATAGCCTGGAGGTTCGTGTCACTCCATGCAGAGAGGGAGGCGGCAAACATCCGAATGCAAGCCTTTCAGATGGGCACTGTGCGATGTTAGTCAGCGCCAGACGTGACAGACGGCCATGACAGCCCTCACCTTTTGCGGTATACGTCAGGTTGTATAGAACAGCCTAGTAGCTTGCTGCATTGCACAACGAAGGACATTGGTGACCATGGTCAGAAACGACATCCTCGACTCGATCCGTCGCACCCCCGATCTTTCCGTGCTGATCATCGGAGCAGGCATCAATGGCATCGGCACTTTCCGCGACCTGGCCCAGCAAGGCGTCGATGTGCTGATCGTCGACCGGGGCGATTTTTGCTGCGGGGCCAGCGCCGCGTCCTCGCACATGGTCCACGGCGGCATTCGCTACCTTGAGAACGGCGAGTTCCGCCTGGTTCGTGAGGCCGTGCACGAGCGCAATCTGCTCTTGCACAACGCTCCCCACGCCGTTAAGCCGCTGCCTACGACTTTTCCGATCTTCCGGTGGCTGTCGGGCATCTTCAATGCGCCGCTCAAATTTCTGGGCCTGCTCGACCGCCCCGCTGAGCGCGGCGCACTGGTCATTAAGATCGGCATGATCGTGTATGACGCCTATACCCGCTTTCGCCAGTCGATGCCGAATCACGAATTCGCTATGCGCCGCCGATCGCTTGAGCTGTACCCCAAGCTCAATCCAGACATCATCTGCACCGCGACCTACTACGACGCCGCCATGCCCTCCCCAGAGCGCATCTGCATTGACCTGGTGCTTGACGCTGAATCCGAGTCGCCTAACGCACGAGCATTGAACTACGTCAGCGTGGTCGGGGCGCAGGGCAATACTGTCACGCTGCGCGACGAAGTCACTGGGGAGACACTGACTGTCAGGCCGAAAATAGTCATCAACGCCGCTGGGCCGTGGATCGATTTTGCCAACCGGTCTATGGGCCGCACGACGCGCTTCATCGGCGGCACCAAAGGCTCACACATTGTCTTGGATCATCCAGAGCTGCGCCAGGCCATCGGCGATCACGAGTTCTTCTTCGAGAACAAGGATGGTCGTATCGTCCTGATCTTTCCGCTGATGGACAAGGTGCTGGTTGGCACGTCCGACATTCCCATCGATGACCCCGACCAGGCCCGCTGTACCGATGAGGAGATCGACTACTTCCTCAATCTGATCAAGCGAGTGTTTCCCTCCATCCAGGTCGATCGCTCTCAGATTGTGTTTCGCTTCTCCGGCGTCAGGCCGCTGCCGGCGGCCAAAGCCAAGACCACCGGTCAGATCAGCCGCGACCACAGCATTGAGGTCCTTGAGCCAGGGGCTGGTTTGCACTTTCCAATCCTCAGCCTAGTCGGCGGCAAGTGGACGACCTTCCGCGCTTTCTCCGAGCTGGCCGCTGATGCTGCGCTGGCCCGGCTGGGAGTCTCCCGCAGGGTAACCACCCAGGATATGCCCATCGGCGGCGGCAGGGACTATCCCCGCACGCCAGAGGCGCAGCAACACTGGCTCTCCGAGCTGCAGGCCAAGACTGGCCTGCCGGAGGAGCGGCTCAAGACTCTCTTTGATCGCTACGGCACCCGCGCGGCCCATATCGCGGCCTTCATTGCTGCCGGAGAGGATGCGCCACTCAGAGGCCAGCCCGACTACACCCGTCGAGAGATCATGTTTTTGGCTCAGAACGAGCGGGTCGTGCATCTGGACGATCTGCCGCTACGTCGCTCGCTGATCGCGTGGCTGGGCTACCTGACCGCCGACCTGCTCGATGAGCTGGCTGAAGTCGTTGGGGAGGCGTTGGGCTGGTCTATCGACCAGCGACGGGCCGAAGTCACCCGCGCCCGCACCATCCTGGCCGATCAGTTCGGCATGTCATTCGACAGATAGAGGAAATCTCGCGATCCGCAACCAGCAGTGCGCGGCAGAAGGAGAGGATGCTACCTATGCATTATCGTGAGTTTGGTCGCACCGGTTGGAAGGTTTCGACTGTCAGCTTTGGTGCATGGGCCATTGGCAGCGCGTGGGGGCCGGTCGATGACGAGGAGTCGATGGCTGCGCTGCACAAGGCCATCGACATGGGCATCAACTTCATCGACACAGCAGATGTGTATGGCGATGGCCACAGTGAGCAGCTCATTGCCCGCCTGCGCCGGGAACGCAGTGAGCCATTCATCGTTGCCACCAAAGCCGGGCGGCGGCTGTCTCCCCACACTGCCGAAGGTTATAATGCCGAGAATCTGACACGCTTTGTCGAGCGCAGCCTGAAAAACCTGGCTACTGACTGCCTGGACCTGGTGCAGCTTCACTGCCCGCCCACCGAGGTCTACTACCGACCCGAGGTGTTCGGCGTGCTGGACGATCTCGTTAGGGCCGGTAAGATTCGCACCTACGGAGTCAGCGTCCAGAAGGTTGAGGAGGCCCTCAAGGCCATCGAGTACCCTGGGGTACAGTCAGTGCAGATCATCTTCAACATGTTCCGTCTGCGCCCAACTGAGTTGTTCTTTGGCGAGGCAAAACGGCGCAGAGTGGCCATCATCGCCCGCGTGCCGCTTGCCAGCGGTCTGCTGACCGGCAAGATGACGCGCAATTCCACCTTTGCTGCCGATGATCATCGCAGCTTCAACCGGCAAGGCGAAGCTTTCGACGTGGGCGAGACCTTCTCTGGCGTGGATTTCGAGGTCGGTCTCCGGGCTGTTGAGGAGTTGAAACCCCTCATCCCTCCTGGTTGCACAATGGCGCAGTTTGCCTTGCGCTGGATTCTGATGTTCGACGCGGTGACGTGCACTATTCCGGGCGCTAAACGCCCCGATCAGGTCGAGGACAACGCCCGCGCTGCCGATCTGCCCCCATTGACCGATGAGCAGATGGCTGCCGTGCGTGCAGTGTACGACAAATACATTCGCGATCAGGTCCATCACCGTTGGTGACATGCCAGGCCGCACAGGGGCGCTCGGACATTATGGCCTGACAGTGCTATGTGCGAGTCTATCAGAAAGACGCCTATCCGACGCCAGGCTCAGCAGATGGAAGCGAGGCCATGCCTTAGGTCTTCGGCCTGACCGCAGAGGCACGGCTTGTGTCCCTGCGGCGTCTCCTCCACTAACCCTATCTTCGCACCAGTACCAGCGCCTCGCAGGCCGGGACGGTGAGCGTGAGTGGCCCTTCCCCAACTCTCACTGTCTGGTCGCTGCCCTGGGGCCAGGCTGGGAAAAACTCACCCGCAAAATAGACGGGCAACTTCAACTTAACCGTCGCCGCCTCGGTCCGCGTGTTGAACACGACAACGGCTTGTTGACCTTCGCCCTCACGTACAAAGGCAAAGACGCCCTCCGGGGACGACAACGCCAGGAATGACCCTGTACGCAGCACTGGATATTGGTGCCGCAAGGCAGTGGCCCGGCGGTAGTGACTCAGCAGCTCACGGTCCCACGTGTCTTCAGCATGCCAGGGGAAAGCCTGACGGCAGTAGGGATCGTCGGCTCCGCTCAGCCCGATCTCATCCCCGTAGTAGATGCACGGCGCTCCAGGCATTGTCATCTGGAACAACACGCACAGCCGCAGGGCGCTCTTATTCTCGCCCAGGATCCACAGAGCACGGGCCGTGTCGTGGCTGTCGAGTAGGTTCAACTGCACCTGCGTGATGCTGCGGTCGTAGAGGCTGTTCATGCGCTCGACCACCTGCGTAAAGCCCGCCGTGTCCAGCGGCTCAAGCCGCAGGTGCATACGTTTGTAGTCACGGCGCATGGTCTTTGCACCGAAAAAGCTCAGCGTGGCCCACATAAAGATGTAGTTCATCACCGCGTCAAACTGGTCGCCGCGCAACCAACGGTGGGCCTCTTCCCAAATCTCGCCCACGATATAGGCTTCGGGATTGGCACCCTTGACCACCTGCCGGAACTCTTGCCAGAACGAGTCATCGTCGATCTCCATGGGCACGTCCAGTCGCCAGCCATCGATCCCAAATTCGATCCAATGCCGCGCCACGTCCATGAGGTAGGCCCGCACCCCTGGATTTTTCGTGTTGAGCTTGGGCAGGGCAGGCAGGTTCCACCACGCCTCGTAGTTCAGCGGGTGTTTAGCATCGCTCGAGTATGGGCGCAGGGGCCAGCCGTGGATGATAAACCAATCCAGGTAAGGCGAGTCCTGGCCATTTTCCAGGATGTGGTGGAAGGCCCAGAAACCCCGGCTGGCATGGTTGAATACCCCATCCAGCACAATGCGGATTCCCCGTGCGTGCGCCGTGTCGAGCAGCTCTCGCAGCGCAGCGTTGCCGCCCAGCAGCGGATCGACCTGGAAGTAATCATAGGTGTGATAGCGATGGTTTGAGGCGGAAGCGAAGATCGGATTGAGGTACAGCGCCGTCACCCCCAGGTCTTGCAGGTAGTCTAACCTGTCAACGATCCCATACAGGTCGCCGCCCTGGTAGCCTTGTGCTTCGGGCGGGCTTCCCCATGGCTTGAAGGTGATTCCCGGCGGGTGTGGGGTGCGTGGGCTGCGAGCAAAGCGATCCGGGTAAATCTGGTAGAACACGGCGTGTTTAACCCACTCAGGTGTGGCGATGGTCATTGGGCCTGTAGCTCCTCTTGAGTCTGTACATTGATGTCGCGGGACAATCATAGCACCGATCGGCAAAAAGCCACGCGGCCTGTTGACAGCCTGTCACACTCCAGGAGGATCGACCTTGGGTCAACCTAGACAGCCTGCCGTTGAGCGATCCACCAAGCTGCCCGAAACTCAGTTAGCGTAGTCGTCGATCAGCGCACTGACCGCCGGAGGATCGACCTCCGGCGGTCCCAGGCAAGCAGTTACAGAGGCAGTCTCTCAAAGGCTGCCTCTGAGACAAGCGATCCTTCATGCTCCCTGGCCAGCAGCGGGCGCCGCCGTCGGCTTCCCCAGCGGGTATGGTCCGAAGAAGAAAAACGCCAGGACGCACGTCACGGCCACCACCGGTCCGATCAGCACCATGCCATACTCCCACCGCAGCAGCAGGGCCAGGAGCGATCCTGCCAGGCCGCCGACAAACTGGTTGATCAGGCCCTGGACGGCAAAATACATCCCTGCCCGGTCCTTGCCGGTCTGCGCCGCTTCAGCGGCGGCGATCTGGGCCGGGAAAGCATACGGAATGGTGAAGAACACTCCCACCGAGTAGCTGGCGATCACCCCCATGATGACACCGCTCAGGCTGCCTATCCTCCATATCCCAGCAGCGGAGCAAGCCACTTCTCGGCCTCGGCCACACTCATCCTCTTGCGATGCGCGTAGTCTGCCAGCTGGTCACGGTCAATGCGTCCCACACCAAAGTAGGCTGCTTCGGGGTGCGCGAAGTAGTACCCACTCACCGAGGCGGCTGGCTGCATAGCAAACGTCTCGGTGAGCGTGATGCCTGTCTGCCCCGGTGCATCCAGCACGTGGAACAGCGTTTCTTTCTCGGTGTGATCAGGACAGGCCGGATAGCCCGGCGCGGGCCGGATGCCTCGATATTTCTCCGCGATCAGCGCCTGCTGGTCGAGCGCTTCATCCGGAGCGTAGCCCCACAGCTCCTGGCGCACTTTCTCGTGCATCAACTCGGCGAAAGCCTCGGCCAGTCGGTCGGCCAGCGCCTTGGCCATGATGCTGTGGTAGTCATCATGGGCAGCCTCGAAACGCGCCACCAGTGCATCCAGACCGAAGCCTGTGCTCACAGCAAACATGCCGAGGGTATCGCGGAGACCGGTCTCTTTGGGAGCGATGAAGTCAGCCAAGCACAAGTTAGGCCGGCCAGGCGGTTTTTCCATCTGCTGGCGCAGCATATGGACTACCGCCAGCACATCTCGGCGGCTGTCGGTGTAGACCTCAATGTCGTCGCCGATGCTGTTGGCCGGGAACAGTCCGATCACAGCGCGAGCGATCAGCGCCTTTTCGGCGATGATCTGCTTGAGCAACATCTGGGCATCGTGATAAAGCGCCGTCGCCGCTTGACCCACTGCCGGGTCGCTCAGAATGGCCGGGTAAGCGCCCGCCAGCTCCCATACCTGGAAGAATGGCGACCAGTCGATGTAGCGGCTGATTTCCTCAAGGTCGTAGTTGTCGAACACATGGATACCTGGCATGCGCGGCGCAGGGGGCGCGTAGTGTGACCAGTCAATCGCGTAGGGATTGCGGCGCGCCTCCTCAAGTGGCACCAGCCGCCGCGTCGACTGCCTCCCGGCGTGGGTGTCACGCAACGTGGCGTACTCTGCACTGACCTCCTCCACAAAGCGGTCGCGCGCTTCGCTGCTCAGCAGGCTGCTAACCACCCCCACGGCGCGCGAAGCATCAACGACATGGACGACCGGCCCGCGCGTGTATTCCGGCGCGATCTTGATGGCAGTATGAACTTTGGAGGTCGTCGCGCCGCCAATGAGCAACGGGATATCGAAACCTTCGCGCTGCATCTCACGGGCCACGTGGCGCATCTCTTCGAGTGAGGGCGTGATCAGCCCACTCAAACCGACGATGTCCACCTGTTCGCGGCGGGCAGTTTCCAGGATGTGCGTGGCAGGAACCATCACGCCCAGGTTGATCACCTGGTAGCCGTTGCACTCCAGCACCACGCCAACGATGTTCTTGCCGATGTCATGCACGTCGCCTTTGACAGTGGCCAGCAGCACCTTGCCATATGAGCCGTCGGCCCCATCGACCGCCTTGTCGGCCTCAATGAATGGCACCAGATAGGCCACAGCCTGCTTCATCACCCGCGCACTCTTGACCACCTGCGGCAGGAACATCTTGCCCGCGCCGAAGAGATCGCCGACGACACTCATGCCATTCATCAGCGGCCCTTCGATCACTTCCAGAGGACGGCGGGCCTGCTGGCGAGCCTCCTCCACATCCTGAGTGATGTAGTCATCAATGCCATTCACCAGCGCGTGCACCAGCCGCTCCTCAACCGGCAGGTTGCGCCAGGCCAGATGCTCCTTTTCATCCTTGCGCTGCCCTCTGACGGTCTCGGCCAGCTCGACCAGCCGCTCGGTCGCGTCAGGACGGCGGTTGAGCAGCACATCTTCGACGCGCTCACGCAGCGTTGGGTCGAGGTCTTCGTAAAGGGCCAGTTGTCCGGCATTGACGATCGCCATGTCCATCCCGGCCTGAATGCCATGATACAGAAAAACCGAGTGGATCGCCTCACGCACAGCCTCGTTGCCCCGGAAGGAGAAGGAGACATTGCTCACCCCACCGCTGACAAGCGCGTGGGGCAGGTGCTCCTTGATCCAGCGGGCAGCCTTGTAGTAGGCCAGCGCGTACTCGTTGTGCTCCTCAATACCGGTGGCAACGGCAAAAATGTTGGGATCAAAGATAATGTCTTCCGGCGGAAACCCAACCTTCTCAGTGAGGATATGATAAGCCCGCTTGCACACCGCAATACGACGCTCAAAAGTGTCCGCCTGGCCCTGCTCGTCGAAGGCCATCACAACCACTGCTGCGCCGTAGTACCGGGCCAGCTTGGCGTGCTGGACGAATGTTTCCTCACCTTCTTTCAGGCTGATCGAGTTAATCACCGGCTTGCCCTGCACGCATTTTAGCCCAGCCTCGATCACCTCCCAGCTTGACGAGTCGATCATCACTGGCACACGGGCGATGTCCGGCTCGGCAGCGATCAGATTGAGGAAGCGCACCATTGCCGCCTGGGCATCGAGCATCCCCTCATCCATGTTCACGTCGATCATCTGTGCGCCATTCTCCACCTGCTGTCGGGCAACGCTCAGCGCCTCCTCGTAGTTGCCCTCCACGATCAGCTTAGCAAAGCGGCGCGAACCGGTGACGTTAGTTCGCTCACCGATGTTGACAAAGCCACGCTCCCCTCCAAAGTTGAGTGGTTCCAGTCCGCTCAGGCGGCATCGGCGCTCAATCGTGGGGATGCGACGTGGTGGGATGCCTTCCACGGCGCGGGCAATGTGTTCGATGTGACGCGGCGTCGTGCCGCAGCACCCACCGACGACGTTGACAAAGCCGCTCAAGGCAAACTCGCGCAGCACCTCGGCCATAGTATCAGGCGTCTCGTCGTACTCACCAAAGGCATTGGGCAGCCCGGCGTTGGGGTAGACGCTGATGTACACATCGGCAAGGCGGGCAAACTCCTCAATGTGCGCCCGCATCTCCTTCGACCCCAGGGCGCAGTTCAGCCCGGCGATAAGCGGCTCAGCGTGGCGCACCGAGTTCCAGAAAGCTTCGACGGTCTGGCCGGAGAGTGTGCGTCCGCTGGCATCGGTGATGGTGCCTGAGATCATGATCGGCAAGCTGAGGCCCCTCTCCTCTAGCACCGACTTGATGGCAAAGATGGCGGCCTTGGCATTGAGGGTGTCGAAGATGGTCTCGACGAGCAGGATGTCCACTCCCCCATCGATCAGGCCCCGTGCAGCCTCGGCGTAGGCCGCCGCCAGATCGTCAAAGGTGACATTGCGGGCGCCTGGGTCATTCACATCGGGTGAGATCGAGGCCGTACGATTGGTTGGCCCCATTGCCCCGGCGACAAAACGCGGGCGATCGGGCGTTTGCCGAGTCACGGCATCGGCAGCCTGGCGAGCCAGCCGCGCGGCGGCCAGGTTCATCTCGTAGGCCAGGTGCTGGGTATGGTAGTCAGATTGTGCGATAGCGGTGGCGCTGAAGGTGTTGGTCTCGATGATGTCAGCCCCGGCTTCGAGATAGGCCATGTGAATGGCATGCACGATCTCAGGACGAGTGAGGCTGAGCAGATCGTTGTTGCCTCTGAGGTCATGTGGGAAGTTGGCGAAGCGCTCGCCACGGAAGCCAGCCTCATCGAGCGCGTAGGACTGGATCATCGTCCCCATAGCACCGTCGAGAATCATGATGCGCTGTTCAAGTTGCGACCTGAGCAGTGTGATCCGATCCACAAGTCCCCCTCACCTGTGCATGTGTGACGTCCAAACAAAAGACCTCTCACAACGAGAGGCCATGCAGCCATTTGCCTCTCATCTTTCAGACTCCATCAGACACCTTGTGGCGTCTGGCTGTCTGCCGGAATTGGCACCAGCCACGCGGTGCGTGGTGGTTGCCGAGGCTTCACAGGGCCGGTCCCTCCGCCTCTCTGGATGAGCAGCCAGTCCATATGCAGTTAGAATATGCAGCGGAGTTTATACCGTTATGAAGCTTGTGTCAAATTCGAAGGGAGTGCTCAAAAAGGCAGTCATGGCATTAACGGAGCGGCGGTTTTAGCCCTCCGCATCCGCTCTGTGGGGCGTTCCCAATGCGAACCTGTCTTGCGTTTGCACGAATCGTGTATAGAGTATACCCAAACATCAACGCTCGTTGAGGGCCATGAAGCCACCCAGATAGAGCTATGCAGACACCTCTTTCCAGATCGAACTCGCTGTTCACCTCCGTGCGGCGGATCGCTGCCATCCTGGGCTGGACACGTCACAGCACCTACCTGCTCGGTACGCTCTTGCTCGTTATCCTGCTGGTCATCTACCTATGGTGGCCGCTGGCCGAAGCGTACCTCTCGCAGGCGGACTGGTCGGGCAAGTGGTGGCTGAAGATCGATTGGCTGCTGCTGGGTGACTTCACAGTGATGACGCTGTTGATCATGGCCGGGACCGACTTGCGCCGTGATGCCCCAATTCTATTGGTGGGCACGTTGGGTGGGCTGGTGATCGAAAGCTGGGGCACACAGACCTCGCTGTGGACCTACTACACCTTTGAGCGCCCACCACTGTGGATCATCCCGGCCTGGCCGGTGGCCACACTGGCGATTGACCGGCTGGTGAGGCTTCTGCAACGGGTCGTGCCGGAAAAGGCCGGAGAGCAGGTCTTCAAACCGCTGTATGGGTTGGTCCTCGGTGCTTTTTACGCGCTAATGCTGATCTTCGTGTGGCCAACGCTCAACAAGTCACTGACGGTGATGGCACTGATCCTGAGCGGGCTGATCATCGTAACGTCGAAGGATTACCGTGCTGCCACGTTGACGTTCCTAGCCGGGGCGGGATTGGGCTACTTTCTCGAGCTGTGGGGGACCACGCGGTTGTGCTGGACGTACTACACCCTCGAACAACCGCCGCTGTTCGCGGTGCTGGCGCACGGCATGGCGGCGCTCGCCTTCTGGCGGGTCGGTCTGCTGCTGAGACAAATCTCCTCCACGTTCCGGGAGCGGATGTCTTTTCTTGTGAGACACCACCTGAATGTGCAGCGAGAAGACATCGGATAAGGAGGTGGGATCGATGGATGAGTCGCACGTCCTCCGCGTGCAGATCGGTGAGGAGAAGCTGCCATTCTTTGCTGAATATCCCTATTTCGTGTGGGGCGAGGTCAACTACGAGTCGGATGGCAACTGCCAGCACCCCACCGACCGCGACTGGGCGATCCTGTATGTCCACAACCGCGAGAACGACGACGAGTTTGACCTGATCGAAATTGCCGGGCACATGCCCTACCGCATCTTTGAGGTCACCGGCTCGCAGCTCGAATCGGTACATCTGGCGGCCTACCTGACCGCGCTGCGCACCTCTGGCTCGATCCTCGATGCGGAGACAGGCCGCCGCGTCCCCCTCAGCGAGTTTGCCAGAAGCCTGGCCCGGCTCCCAGAGCGCCTGGCGGCAGCCGACAGAGTTCGCAAGATGTTCCTCAACCCCGACCTCAAGCCATTCGATACGATGCCGTGGTGGGGCGGCTGGAAGTGGTGCGGCCCATTTGCCACTGACATGACCGAAGGGCTGCGCTACGTCATTATGGCGGTGCACGAGCACGACGACAACCCGGTGTTGGTCAACTGGTTGCGCCGCTGGTGGGCCGAGTCTCCAGATCCACTATTCCGAGACGGTGTACACCATGCTCTCAGATTGCTCACCGGTGAGGACGTGCCGGAGACTTAGCATTGTCCTTGATTCCAGACCCGTCTGGAGGAGCTACGCCATGCCCGAACACGATGATGCACTTGACCGCGCACGGGCTGTGAAAGCCCGTTATGAAGGCGATCTGATGCGTTACCCTAACGTAGTTGGCGTGGGAGTAGGACGACGTCAGCGTAGCGGGCAGACCATCGACGAAATATGCATCGTAGTGATGGTACGCACCAAGCGCTCGCGCGATACGCTTGACCCTGCTGACCTGCTGCCTGCTGAGCTGGATGGCGTACCAGTCGATGTGCAGGAGACGGGGGACATCGTTGCATTGTGATTTGTCTGCTAAATACTTTAGACTGCGCTCTACACGTTTGGTAAGCAAGCATGATCGGAACCACACTTGGTCGCTATCGGATCATTGCCTCTATCGGTCAGGGAGGCATGGCAACCGTCTACCATGCCGTCCATATATCGACGGGCCGCGATGTTGCCCTCAAGGTAATGCACCGCGCCGTTGCCCTGAACCGCGTTGGCATGGACCGCTTCGCACGCGAGGCCCAACTGATTGCCAGCCTGGAGCACCCTCACATTCTGCCCCTCTACGACTATGACCTGGCCTCCGATCCGCCCTACCTGGTGATGCGCTACATGCCGACTGGCACCCTGGAGGACGTGCTCAGCCGTGGGGTATTGCCCCCTGCCGAGGCTCTGCACTTGCTGCGTCAGATCGCCCCGGCGGTCGATTACGCTCATCGGCATGGCGTGATCCACCGTGACATCAAACCGTCCAACCTCATGATCGACGCCGACGGAAATGCCTTCCTGAGTGACTTCGGGGTGGCGCACCTCATGAGCAGCACCGAACGGTTGACTGGCAGTGGCGAGGCGGTAGGGACACCGGGTTACATGTCGCCGGAGCAGGGGCTAGGTCAGCCCATCGATGTTCGGGCGGACATCTATGCCCTGGGAGCCATGCTGTTCGAGATGGTCACCGGGTTGCTGCCCTACACTGCTGAGACACCGATGGCCGTCATCTACCAGCATGTCACTGCGCCGATCCCGTCTGCATGTTCGATCCAGCCGACACTGCCCATCGCGTTAGACTCAGTGATTGCGCGAGCAATGGCCAAGCAGCCTGCTGATCGCTATCCGACGGCGCAGGCTCTGGTCGATGATTTGGCAGCAGCCCTCGGCGCGAGGGCTGACACGCCGCCCGTTCATTTGCAACAAGCAGCCCGCGAGACCATTGCTGAGATCGAAACACGGCATGAGGCAGCCGTCACGCCGGATGTGGCGGGGGCGCCTGTCGTTCCCCGAAAGGGGCCGCGACGCTGGCTGTGGGTGGTCGCCGGGCTGGTCGCAATCGGAGGAGGGCTGGCAGCAGCGGTGATGGGTATGCAACTGGCGAATCGCCTGGGGTCGCTCCCTGTACAAGAACCTCCTGCGACTCAAGCCGCAGCATCCCTGACCGAGCAAACACAGCCGCCAATGCTTCCAACGGTCACAGCCACGACCACCGCGCCGCCAATCGGCCTGCCCTCGCCCGCGCCCACAGGCAACGGCGCTTCTATCGTCCTCGTGCAAAAGCTGGAACCCCCAGGACGCCTCGCGCAGGGCATCACGTGGGACGGGTCATCGCTGTGGGTGGCCGACAATTCCGGCACCC
This sequence comes from Anaerolineae bacterium, assembly GCA_034435375.1. Lineage (GTDB taxonomy): Bacteria > Chloroflexota > Anaerolineae > Aggregatilineales > UBA3940 > DAOTXR01. The sequence goes on along the minus strand of DAOTXR010000039.1, from coordinate 132,822 downwards.
TCTTCCAGATGGACCCCGAAGGCCGCACATTAGATGCCATCCCGGCCCCGGAGGTCACGCCGCAGGGTCTGGTGTGGAGTGGAGAGGGCTTCTGGCTGTACACCACCAACTATGGTCATATCTACCACTTCCGGATCGAAGGGCAGGAAGCCATCACGCTTGGCTCATTCGAGTCGCCCGATCGGTCCATCGGCGGCGGGATCAACGACGATCTGGCCTGGGATGGAGAGCATTTGTGGTACTCGGACCGATATACCCTGTATGAGCTGGATACGTCGGGCAACGTGCTTCAGAGGTTTGGTTTCGGCCACGAGGTGCAGGCAATAGACTGGGATGGCAGCGCCTTGTGGGTTGCCTTCGGCGAATGGCCCACTACAGCCGAGATCAGCCTGTTGGACACCGCAGGGAACGTGATCGCCTCGTTTGAGTCGCCAGTGTACCACATTGAAGGGCTGGCCTGGGGCGGGAACTGTCTATGGGCCATTGGCCGCGACTCGGCGAGTGGAGATACAGCCATCTACCGGCTGGATGTGTCGGCAGCACGCAGCGAGTCCGCCCCAGGTGAGCAAGAGGCGTGGACAATCGAGGTGGCCTCGGCCATCCAATCCCAGACGCTGCCGCTCTATGCGGCCACACCAGCCACGCCTGCGCTTCCCGTGACCGCTGACGAAGGCATGGTGTTTGTGGCCGTGGCGCTGATCCTGCGCAGCAATGTGCAGGCAGCCAGCCTGCCTGTGCAGGAAATCCGGCTCACCGACGGGCAGGGCTATACCTATGACCCAGTGGGGGCGCAATCAATCAGTGGTGGATTCATGTTCGGCAACCCGAACGGCACAGTTTACGTGGTGAATCCGGACCCGCTCAGCCTGGCGATCCATTACACCATCACGGGCACAGGCGGAATAGCTCGAACCACGACCGAGGTCAATGTTCCAGCCTTCACCCAGGCCGAAACGAGGCCGTGCCTGACACTGGTGTGGGCTGTCCCGCAGAACGCATCCGGGCTGCAAGTCAGTGCGCCAGGAGTGCCGCCGGTGGCCTTCCAGGCGACACCGCCAGGCAGTTGAAACGCCTGTGGCTCACCTCAAGCGCTTTTCAGCCATGGTGGGACAGGGGAACAGATTGGCTGCTGCGCCCCGCGATCTCCAGCAGCAGCACGGGCTGCGGCTCTGCCTTGCCCTTGAAGTGCTGGGGAGGCAACTCGTGGATGGTCACGCCCTCGAACACCACCGTGTTGTCTTCCAACACACCGGGCGTGACGACAATCTGACCGTCTGCCGCAATCTCGACCAGTCGGTGAGCAATGTTGACGGCCTCTCCAACCATAGCATATTGCATTCGCATCCGCCCACCGACATGGCCAATCACCACTGGGCCGCGATTGATGCCAATGCCCATGCCTACTTCCATGCCCCGTGCCGCCCAGCGGCTCTTGACCTCGATAAAGCGGCGCTGCATGGCAATGGCTGTAGCCAGAGAGCGAGTGCTGGCGTCGGGCTGGCTGAGTGGCACGTTGAAGCCGATCATCAGCTCGTCCCCAGCAATGTCAAAGATCACGCCCTCATGTTCAAAGGCGATCTCCATCATCTCGGAAAACACATCGTTGAGCAGCGCCATCACGTCGTCGGGAGAGTGCTCGACGGTCAGGCGGGTGAAGCCGCGTAAGTCGGCGAACAGCACATACACCTCGCGCCGCTCGCGGCGCTTCAGAATGTCCCGGTCCGAAAGAACCCGCTCCACCAAAGCCGGACTCATGTAGCGAGATAACGCTTCAAAGATGCGCTGCCGCTCGGCGCGTTCGGTCTCGAGACGCACCAGTTCGCTTTCCTTGATGGCCGTGATGTCCTGCCACACCAGCAGATAGCCCACTTGCTCAATCGGTGAGACGCTGACGTTAAACGTGCTGCTTTCTCTATCTGTCCCACGCAGCGTATAACCTCCCGACACGGCAGACTGACGCTCCTGAGCACGGAGCAGCAGGTCAGCCAGGGCCAGACCGAAAACATCTGATAGGTGTCGGTGGAGCGCCTCTTCAGAGAGCCTCAGTCGGTGGTGCGCCGCTGGATTGATGCGGGTGATATAACCCCCGCTGTCGGTCACAATCACCGGATCGCCAATTTGGTTGAGCAAGGCTTCTGTCCGAGCACGCTGCTGTCGGGCTTGCTCGAACAGGCGTGCATTCTCGAGCGCAATCGAGGCCTGGCTGCCAATAGCGATCAACAGGTTGAGATGCTCGTCGCCAAAGGCGGCAGTCTGCGGCGATACCAGCAGCAAAGCTCCAGCAACCTGAGCGCCGCGCACCAGTGGCACCGCTACAGCGGAAGCCTCAGGCTCGCTGTCATCGGGCAGGCGCGTCCAACGTGGGTCGTTGGTTACATCCGCCAGCAGCGCCGGCTGGCGATTCTGAATGACCCAGCCGATCAGCCCCTGGCTGAGCACCAACGGATCGATTGTGTCGGCGCTGAACGGTTCCTGGCCGGCTCGTGAGATGATCCTCTCTCGGAAATTTCCGTGCTCATCCAGCACTACCAGCACCGACTTGGATGCGCCAGTCAGCACAGTGGTCAATGCAACAATCTGGTGCAGCAAGCCTGTATAGTTGAGCTGTGCAGACAGCGCCCGGCTCACGTCGTAGAGCAAAGCCAGCCGCTTGCGCTCGATTTCCAGCTCGTCGAGCGCCTTTTTCAGTGCAAGCAGCGAGTTGATCCGCGCAATCAGCTCGTCCGAATCGAAAGGCCGGGAGAGGAAGTCATTCGCCCCAGCTTCGATCCCACGCACACGATCTTGCGATTGGTGTAATGCACTGACCAGTATGATGGGAATGAAACGATCGGGGTAGGCAGCCCGGATGCGCCGGGTGACCTCGAAACCGTTGATATCGGGCATCATCACATCGAGCAAGATCAGGTCAGGTACCTGCTGCGCGATCAGATCGAGCGCCTGTTGGCCCCCAGGCGCAAACAGCAGCCGGGTGAAGCCAGCGATATCTAGCCGCTCCCCCAACACATCACGGTTGACCTCGTCGTCATCAACGATCAGGATGGTCATTTGAGACAGATTCAAGGACATAGCTTGCCCACCCGTCGGGCCGACTGCCAGAATTGATACGATTGTATCAGAGAGCGTGATGGGGCGAAAGCCGGGGTCTCCGGCGCACAAAGCCAGCTTTGTGGCTGCTCGGACCTGGGCAGATATAATCAGGCGATGTATTCCTAATCTCTGCTTGAGGTTCCCGCTATGCGTGTGTTGCTACAGCGAGTTCGACAGGCTTCAGTGCAGGTGAATGGCGAGGTCATTGGGGCCATCAGCCACGGCTATGTGGCGCTGGTCGGTATAGGACACCACGATGGTCGGGAGCAGGTGGAGTGGCTGGCCCAGAAGGTCGCCGGACTGCGCGTGTTTGAAGACGATGAAGGCAAGTTCAACCGCTCGATCCAGGAGGTGGATGGATCGGTGCTAGTGGTATCGCAATTCACCCTGTACGCCGATGCCCGCAAAGGCCGTCGTCCTGCCTTCGTCGACGCTGCGCCGCCGGAGGTGGCAGAGCCGCTAGTGCAGCAGTTTGCTGACCTGCTGCGCGCCCAAGGTCTCCACGTTGAGATGGGAGTGTTCGGTGCGCGAATGCTGGTCGAGATTCACAACGATGGACCGGTGACAATTTGGCTGGAACGCGAGTAGGGGCACGCCCCAGAACGACCCCGCGAGATGGGCAGCGTGCGACCATCTGCTCACCCTGGCTACCCGTCGTCCTGGTTGCACTGCTGATGGCCGGCTTGCTGCTGTTCAGCCTCACGGCAGCCAACATTGCTGCCTATGGGAACCACTCCGAGTTGCACCATGCCGACGCCGCGATTGTGCTAGGGGCGGGCACTTGGGGCGACAAACCTTCGCCAACATTTGCCGAGCGGATCAACCACAGCATCGATCTTTACACTCAGGGTTACGTCGACAGGCTGATCTTTAGCGGCGGACAGGTGCGTGGTCAGCCGTTCACGGAGGCAGAGGTCGCACGTCAGTATGCACTTGACCGAGGCATTCCGGCGGAGGCCATCCTGATCGAGGCGCAGTCGCACACTACACTCCAGAATCTGGACTTCACCCGTGCGATTGCCGTACAGCACAACCTGACGACGTTCCTGATCGTGAGCGATCCCTACCACATGAAGCGGTCTATGTTGATCGCCCATGATCTAGGTCTGGATGCGTCCCCCTCGCCCACGCCCACAAGCCGCATCCGGAGCTGGAACGAAAAACTCAAGTTTCTGATACGCGAGACCTGTTTCTACTGGCTCTATCTTGCTCAGCGGCTGTTCATGTCACGGGTTGACCTCTCGCCCCCAGAGAACAAGATGGGTATTTACCCTACTTTACCTGCGCAGTCATATTGGTTAAGATATGGTTTGTGACGCGTTGGGGCTTTTCCAAGGGTATACCATGCGGATCGCTATCACATCAGATATCCACTTCTTTCCCCAGTGGGCGGACCAGATCAAGCGGCTGGCTGATGTTTTACAAGCACGTCAGCCGGACCTGTTGATCTTGGCCGGCGACATCGGCGAGCCGCTGGACATGTTCGCCGAAGGGCTGAGACTGTTCACATCGGTGGCCAGTCAGCGAGCCGCCGTGGCGGGCAACCACGATGTGTGGCACCGTGCGCTGCCATATACCAGCGAGCGCCTGTGGGACTCGCTTCTTGAGGAGACGGCTCGCGCCTATGGCTACAGGTGGCTCGACCGTGAAAACCTGCGGTTCGATAGCCTGGGCATCAGCGGCACGATAGCCTGGTACGACTACGGCGGCAGGCATCCCAAGCTGGAGTTCGACCACACCTACTATGAGTGCATGAAATCCCGTCTCTCCAACGATGGCAACTACGTCGACTGGTCGTGGACTGATCGAGAGTTTGCGGCCAGGGTTGGGGCGGAGTTCATTGAGCGGCTGGACCAGTTGGAACGGGATCCCCAGATCAAGGCTGTGCTGGTCGTGACACACGTCCCGTTGTTCGCACAGTGTCTGCGGCCTGTCTATGTGCTTGAGCAGGGCATCCTCAATGCTTACTACGCCAATGTTCAGCTCGGTGAGCAGGTACTGGAGCGGAAGAAGGTCAGGAGCATTATCAGCGGACACGTCCACATTGAGACACAGCTTGAGTTCTCTCGCCAGAATGGGCATGTACCGCCAGAGCCTGTCCAGCCGGTGACGGTGTACACCATTCCCTCCGATTATGGTCAAGCCGCCGCGCTGCTGCTCAACACAGAGACGTGGGAAGCGGAGATCGTTCGTACGACAGATAAGCTCCGGCGCTGATGGCGCGGAGCTGTCTGAAGCGGAGTCTAGTATGGAACCAACGCAGGGGCGCGGCGCCCCTGCGTTGTTTTCACAGTCAGCGCATCACATAGATGCTCAGCTCGTCACGTTCACCTACCTTCCCAACCTGCCACCAGGGCACCTGGCGAACACTCATCTCCACACCGAACGCTGCAACCCGATCCGCTGGGAAGGCGATCAACAGACCGCCACTCGTCTGGGCGTCAAACAGCAGCATCTGCTCTTCCGGCGTGATGTCGTCTGCAAAGCAGACCCGTTTCTCATAGGCCCTCTTGTTGTTTGCTGAACCGCCAGGGAAAATCCATTGCTCGGCGTAGACCTTTGCCCCCTGCATGAAAGGAATACGGTCGAGATTGAAGTACAGGGTCACGCCGCTGGCTTCGGCTAGCTCGGATGCATGACCCAAGAGACCGAACCCGGTCACGTCGGTGGCAGCGCGTGCGTTGATCGCCCCTGCCGCCTCGGCTGCACACCGATTCAGTTGGATCATCCAATCGACTGCCTCCTCGACGTGCCCAGGGTCGGCCTTATCATTCTTGGCGGCTGTCGTGATGCAACCAACTCCCAGCGGCTTGGTGAGCACTAACACGTCACCGGGGCGTGCCCCTGCTTTGGTGAACAACCTATCAGGATGCGCCAAGCCCACAACCGCTAATCCAACCTTAGGTTCTCGGTCCTGGATAGTGTGCCCTCCCGCAATCACCGCCCCAGCCTCGCGGACCTTCTCTGCCGACCCGCGCAGGATTTCAACGATTGTGTCAAGGGGGAGAGTGGTTGGCAAAGCGGCGATGTTCAGGGCGAGCAGCGGCCTACCACCCATCGCATATACATCGCTGAGGGCATTGGCTGCTGCAATAGCGCCATAGTGGTAAGGATCGTCAACGATGGGGGTAAAGAAGTCAGTAGTGACAATCAGCGCCTGGTCATCAGACAGCCGGTAGACGGCAGCATCGTCCGGCACGCCCAACCCGATCAACAGGTCGGGGTGCTCCGACGGATCAAACATGCTCTGGATGGGGCGCAGGACCTGCGCCAGGGCCTCAGGGGCCAGCTTGGATGCTCAACCCGCGCACGACGACAACGCCGTCAGCCGGGTGATGTCTTCACGAGTCATTCGGTTTCCTCAAATCTAATGACCTCGCGGGCTTCTGTATTATGGCGAGTTCATCATGGTTGTGCAAACCATCTTGCTGATCATGGGGTTTCTGTGTACAATGCGGATGTCTCTGCGGGCATGGTGAAAGGGTATCACATCAGCCTTCCAAGCTGTTGTTACGGGTTCGAATCCCGTTGCCCGCTCTCCCTCCTCCCATTGTGGCTGCGCCTCATCCGCACGTGCGAGGGCAGCCATCGTCAGTTGTCGGGCCTGTAGCTCAGCGGCAGAGCGGCCGGCTCATAACCGGTTGGTCGCAGGTTCGAATCCTGCCGGGCCCATCTGATCTGTCATAAGCGCCGGGGTACATGCCTCCAATTGCCGGCCATAAGCTCTCCTGTATTCGCCTGCCGCTGTGCAGTCCAGATATAATCGCCGCCATGCAGGTTTCACTCATCGTCACCGTGCTCAACGAAGGCAGCTCGATTCGCTGTCTGATGGACTCTATCGCTGCACAGACTCGCCAGCCTGACGAGATCGTGATCTGCGATGGCGGTTCGACCGACAACACGCTTGATGTGCTCGGTGAGTACGCCGATCTCCTGTCGTTGCGCATCATCCGGCAGGAGGGAGCGAACATCTCACAAGGGCGCAACGCTGCCATCCGCGCCGCCGCTCATGGCCTGATCGCCGTTACCGACGCGGGAGTGCGGCTCGATCCTCACTGGCTCGAACGGCTGATGGTCCCCCTGGAGGCCAATCCAGCCACCCAGGCTGTGGCCGGTTTCTTCCTGCCCGATCCTCATACCCCATTCGAGGTGGCCATGGGGGCGACTGTCCTGCCGGAACCGCAAGACGTTGATCCAGCAACCTTCATGCCATCCAGCCGCTCGGTAGCCTTTCGGCGTGAGGCGTTTGAGCAGGTGGGCGGTTATCCTGAGTGGCTGGACTTCTGCGAAGACCTGATTTTCGACTTCCGGCTGGTGGCGCTTTTCGGGCCTTTTGCGTTTGCGCCGGAGGCGGTGGCTTACTTCCGGCCACGCGCCTCACTGGGAGCCTTTTTGCGGCAGTATTATCAGTATGCGCGTGGTGACGGCAAGGCTGGATTGTTCCCGCGTCGGCACTTGATCCGTTATCTCACCTACTTCGTTGCCCTGCCGCTGATTGTCCTGGCCGGGGTGCTAACCAGCCCATGGTGGCTGTTGCTCTTGCTAGGGGGTGGGCTGGCCATGGTCGGCAGGCCCTATCAGCGGTTGATCCGGCAGTGGGGCGCCCTGACGCCTACCGAGAAGCTGGCTGCTGCACTGTGGGTGCCGATCATCCGGGTAACCGGCGACCTCGCCAAGATGGCCGGGCATCCCCTGGGCGTGGTGTGGCGCTGGCGCAACCATCCTCCTGAGTGGCGGCTGAGGACATCCAGATCATGATCGTCGAGATTACTGATCGACTGCTGAGCCTCGATCGGCAACTTTCATCACGCCTGTGCGTGGCTGAGAGGCCGGGCATGCTTCGCACACTGACGGCGATCGTGACACACTCCGGCGATGCCTTCTCTTTCCTGAGCATCCTGGCGACCTTGTTCCTGTTGGGTGGGCCTGAGTGGCGCTTGCGTGTGGTGGTTCTGGTCGCTACAGACTTGATCACCTTTGTTGTGACGCAGGTGATCAAGGTGGCGATCCGCCGCACGCGGCCCGCTGGGGAATGGGGGCAGATATACCGGCACACCGATCCCTACTCTTTCCCATCCGGGCACTCGGCGCGTGGCGGCGCGATGGCCGCCATGGGATTGATCCTCGGCCCGGCCTGGTTTGGTGGGGTGCTCGTGATGTGGGGCGTGGCGCTGGCGCTGTCGCGGGTGTCGATGGGAGTGCACTATCTATCAGACGCAATAGGAGGGTTCCTGATCGGGGTGGGAGTGGCAGCCGCGCTGGCTATGTTGGTGTGACAAAAGACCCGGGCGAGTTTGCACGTCGGCATATTCTTCTATATAATCACGCCGGTTTTGCCAGAAAGCCTGTGAGAGAAGCGAGCCGTGAGGAAGCAGTCCAAAATTCCACAAGTCATACCCGGCACCGGACCGCAAGCGGGTTTGCCTTTACGACGACCTTTGAGCTGATGTTCAAAGGTCGTTTTTTTGTGCTCACAGGCGGCAATACACGGCGCGATGGATACACGAGGAGGAACAACAATGCAGGCCAATCCAGCACCACCCAAGCCACGCCCGGCAGATAACACTACCAACGGTCTGTACGGGCAGGATATCCTTTCCGTCCGGCAGTTCACCCCTCAACTGCTGGAATACGTCTTCGGGGTGGCCGACGAGATGCGCACGCTCGTCGACCGGTTCGGTTCAGCAGACCTGCTTCAGGGCAAGATCATGGCCAACCTGTTCTACGAACCGAGCACCCGCACCAGCTCGTCGTTCATGGCGGCGATGCAGCGCCTCGGCGGGCAGGTGATTCCCATCAACTCAGTGCAGTACTCATCAGTCAGCAAGGGCGAGTCGTTGGCCGACACTGTGCGCACCCTGGAATGCTATGCCGATGTGATCGTGCTGCGCCACTACGAGGTCGGCGCTGCAGCCGAGGCTGCCCGGTGGGCCAGCAAGCCGATCATCAACGCGGGCGATGGTGTGGGTGAGCACCCGACCCAGGCCCTGCTCGACACCTATACCGTTCTGCGTGACTTGGGGCGTCTGGACCACCTCACCGTGGCCATGCTCGGCGACCTACGTTTTGGCCGCACAGTCCACTCTCTGACCCGCCTGCTGCTGCACCGCAATATTACTTTCCGCTTCGTCTCGCCGCGCCTGCTGCGCATGCCGGAGGAAATTCGCGAGGAAGTGGCCGCTGCCGGGGGTGCCTTCACCGAGCACGAGGACGTCCATGAGATCATCGGCGAGGTAGACGTGCTGTATGTCACTCGCGTGCAGAAAGAGCGTTTTACCGACTTGGCCGAATATGAGCGTGTGAAGGATGTGTATATCATCACAGCGGACTTGCTGAAGGATGCCAAACGGGACATGATCGTCATGCATCCGCTGCCCCGCGTGAATGAGATCGCTTACGAAGTTGATGCGGACCCACGCGCGGCCTACTTCCGCCAGATGCAGAATGGCCTCTATATCCGCATGGCCCTGCTGGCGGCAGTGTTGGGTCGAGCGTAGGTCCCTGAGCTGAGAATGCCCCGTCGAGGAGATATTGTGAAGCGTTGTACACTGGTTGCGCCGGTGATTCTGATTCTGATGGCTAGCCTGGGGTTGAGCGGCTGTGGCAAGGAGATTCCGACTTCGCCGCAGCCGCCTGACTCCGGCGAGACGCAGGCTGCCCTGGATCGAGAATTCCGGCTGCGGCTTGGTCAGACGGCCCTGATCGAGGGAACAGGGTTCACCATCAGCTTCACCGGCGTGGACGAAGATTCACGCTGCCCTAAGGATGTCCTGTGCGTGCGAGCCGGTCAGGCGACGGTCACGCTGGCAGTGGCCAGGGGTGGGCACGACCTAGGGACGATCAACCTGACCAGCCCGGCCTCCGATGAGTTCCCCGGCAGCCAGGTGATTGAGGCATACATTCTCCAGCTGGTGAACGTTGAGCCGTATCCTGAGAGCAGTCACGCGATCTCTTGGCAGGATTACATCGTAACATTGGTGGTCTCCCAGCAATGATGATGAGAAGACATGCTATGGCCCGGAGCTTTCGGGACAAACTGCTGGATGCTCAGGAACGCAACCAATCGTGGTTGTGCGTGGGGTTGGACCCCGATCCGGCCCTGATGCCCGACCTGCCCGCGCTGAAAGGTCCTGAGGGGTTGACCACCTTCTGCCAGGCCATCGTCGAGGCCACCGCCGATCTGGTGTGCGCCTTCAAACCCAATCTGGCCTTCTTTCTGGCGCATGGCTCGGCGGGCATCCGGGCGCTGGAAGCTCTCATCGCGGCCATCCCCCGCCATATCCCGGTGGTGCTTGATGCCAAGGTGGGAGACCTCGGCAGCACACAGCGCATGTACGGCCAGGCGGCATTCGAGACGCTGGGGGTCGATGCGCTGACTGTCAATCCCTACGTGGGTGAAGACACGGTCACTCCACTGCTTGAGATGTACCCAGGGCGTGGGTTGTACGTGCTGGCTCGCACTAGCAACCCCGACGCCCCGCGCTTCCAGGATCATCCCGGCCAGGCCCCGTATCTGTACGAGCGAGTCGTCCAGGCTGCGCAGGGGTGGGCGCAGGCCCATCCGACCAGCATGGTGGGGCTGGTTGTCGGAGCCACGCACCCGAAGGACCTGGAGATGATCCGCCGCATGGTTCCCGATCGGCCCTTTCTGATCCCCGGCGTGGGCAAACAGGGTGGCGCGTTGGATGCAGCAGTGCGCTTCGGCGAGGCAGCGAGTGGCCTTGGCCCGCTGATCAACGCCTCGCGGACTATCACTTTTGCATCAGACGGCCCGGCCTATGCTGACGCAGCACGGCAAGCTGCGCTACAATTAAAACAGTCTATCCTCCAACTCAGGCAAGCAGGGTAGGATGCTGTGATTGACAAAGAGTCGCTCATCGTCGGCTTGCACGACCTGGGCGCGATCCAGTTCGGCGAGTTCACGCTCAAATCGGGCGAGACCTCACCCGTCTACATCGATCTGCGCCTGCTGGTGGCCCGCCCAGCCACGCTGCGGCGCGTAGCACGCATCATGCAAGCCCAGGCTGCCCATCTGTCCTTCGACCGCCTGGCGGCGATCCCTATGGCAGGGCTGCCCATCGGTGTGGCCCTTAGCCTGACGATGGACATACCGCTGATCTATCCCCGGCCCAAGAGCAAAGACTACGGCACCGGTCGCTATATCGAAGGGACGTACAAGCCGGGCGAGCGTGTGCTGGTGATCGATGATGTGATCTCCCATGCCCACAGCAAGCTGGAGACGATCCAGCTTCTGGAGGCAGTCCGGCTTAAGGTCACGGATGTGCTGGTGGTCATCGACCGGCAGCAGGGCGGGACCGAGGTTCTGGGCAAAAAGGGCTACCGGGTGCATCACATCCTGACACTCCAGGAGATGCTCGATACTCTACTGGAGCTGAAGCGCATGTCCGCCGACCAGTACCGTTTCGTAGCAGCCTGGCTGGAGGAGAGCAGAAACTCGAATCGCTATGAACCCTAGCCCTGAGCTTACTACTCGTCTTGGCTCGCTGACGTTGCAGTCACCGCTGGTGCTGGCTGCCAGCCCGTGGGGAGCAGAGGCTGTGAAGCTGGCCAGCGCCGGAGTCGGGGCGCTGACGATGAACTCGATCGGGCCGGAGCCACGCACTGGCCACCCAGAACCTACCCTCTATGACTGGGGCGAGGGTCTGATCAACGCTGTTGGGCTGGCCAACCCCGGCGCACGGGGATCTGTTGAGCATTTTCGGCAGCTCAAGGTGCAGCTCGCCTCTCAAGACGTGGCGCTGATCGTCAGTCTTTTCGCTGACACGGTAGACCGCTATCACCAGGTAGCCGAGATACTGGCCCGTGTCCAACCGGATATGGTGGAGGTCAACATCTCGTGTCCCAACGTTGAGGCCGAGTTCGGGACGCCCTTTGCCACTCAGTGTGCATCCGCTGCCGCTGCCACCGCTGCCGCCCGCCAGGGGCTGCAGGACGGCGGCTGGGCCTGCCCGATGAGCGTCAAGCTGGCCCCCAACGTCCCCAACCTGGTCCAGATCGCCGAAGCAGTGATCGAAGCTGGGGCTGATGTGCTGACTGTCTCCAACACCATGCCAGGCATGGTGATTGATGTGGAAGCCCGCCGCCCGGTGCTCTCGAACAAGACTGGCGGCCTCTCTGGACCAGCGCTGCGACCTATTGCAGTACGCATGGTCTACGAGCTATACGCCGCCTTCCCCGATGTGCCGATCGTCGGCACGGGGGGCGTGATGCGAGGGCGCGATGCGGTCGAGATGGTGATGGCAGGGGCCACAGCGGTAGGTCTGGCCTCAGTGGCGCATCGCCATGGCGCGGCGGGCCTGCGCCGCGTGCTCACCGAGCTTGACGAGTGGATGTTGGCCCACGGCGTCACGACGCTCGACGAGATTCGAGGCGCGGCGCATGGATCACAGAACCAGCTCCAGGAGATCGCCCGACATGATGCTGGTAAACCCCAGCACGGACGCGGTCGGCGGCCTTAAGCGTTACACCCGCGTGCAGGGCATCCCAGCAGCGTAGGGGCCGCGCTCAGGCGGCCTTTGACGCAGGCAGCGACACGACAAACCGACTGCCTTCCCCTACCTTCGATTGGACTTCCACCGTCCCGCCATGGAGATCGACGAGCTGCTTCACAATTGCCAAACCCAACCCAGAACCGCCGCTGTGGCGGCTCCGCGATTTATCGCCCCGCCAGAAGCGTTCGAACACGAATGGAAGGTCTTCTTCCGGGATGCCCGGCCCAGTGTCAGCGACAGTAAGATGGACGTGCTCTCCGTCCTGCGCCACATGGACCGTCACCTGCCCCCCTGCTGGCGTGTAACGCAGCGCATTGTCGATCAAGTTGGTCAGCACCTGAGCAATACGGTCCCCGTCAGCTTCAACCGTTGGCATGTGCGGCGCGGCTTCGACAAGGAGCGTAATGTCACGCGCCTCAGCCAGAGGAGTCATGCGTCCCACCACCTCACGCATCGTGCGGGCTATGTCCAGTTTGCCGCGCACCAGCGTGAGTTGGCCTGCATCAGCCAGCGAGAGGGTGCGCAGGTCCTCAACCAGCCGCGCCAGCCGCCGGGTCTCGGTATGCAGGTCGCGCAGCTCGGATGGATCGGGCCGCAGAACACCATCTAGCATGGCTTCAAGCGTGCCCTGGATCACGCTGATTGGTGTGCGCAGCTCGTGGGCGATGTCGGCCACCATCTGTTGTCGGATATGCTGTTGCTGGCTGAGCCGGGTAGCCATCTCGTTGAAGGCTTGTCCAACTGCCGCCAGTTCGTCGCGGGAAGAGATGGGAACCTGCGTGGTCAGGTCGCCCGCAGCGACCTTCTTGGCGGCAACCCGCAGATTGCGCAGCGGGCGCATGATGGTCACGAAGAGCAGTGTGCCCAGCAGCAGGGCCGACAGGCCCGACGCCAGCCCGGCCAGGGCAATGGCGCGACTCGTGGCAGACAGGAATGAACGCTGGAGCGGGGCATCGGTGTTGACTAACAGCAGTGTCCCAACTTGTTCGCCATCGACCATAATGGGTGTGCCATTGGCTATCACGTCCTCTGGAATGACCTCACCCCAGAGATGGTTACCTGTTTCGGCCACCACCACGCCACGCGGATCGATCACGGTCAGGTGCCACCCCATCAGTTGCCACATGTTGCCGCGCATCATCATGCTAGGCGGCACGTGCTGACCGCCCATCATACCTCGGCCCTGTCCATTGGCCCCAGACATCGCAGCCCATGGATTGAGCAACAGCGACTGGGCCTCCTCCCAATTGCCGCGCTCGGCATACTGCACAGACAGCACCGGGGCCAGCGCCTCTACCCAGGCCACGCCGGTGCGGGTCACGTAGCGGTCTAACTCACGGGCCACAGCGCGGTTGACGGCCAGCATGAAGACCAACACCATCACGCCGATGACAACCGAAAAGGCGCCGATCAGTTTGAACCACAGACTGCGCAACATCGCGTCACCTCACCTATTCCCCGGTGGGGTCTAGTCGATACCCTACACCATGGACTGTGTGGATGATCCGCTCATAACCTGCCTCGTCCTCGATCTTGTGGCGCAGGTTCTTGATGTGCTGGTCGATGCTCCGCTCGTACCCCTCGTAGGCCACACCCTGTGTCTCGTCCAGAAGCTGCATACGGGTGAGGACCCGTCCGGAGTTGCGGGCCAATGCTGTCAGGATATCGAACTCAGAGGGAGTCAGATCGAGCACGTGCTCCCCGATCCAGGCGCGATGTGCGTCGAGGTCGATACGCAGATTGCCAGCCCGGATCGTGTCCGTCGAGGCCGGTCCACCCAGCGCCCGACGAAGCACTGCCCGCACACGTGCCACGACCTCGCGCGGCGAGAATGGCTTGACGACATAATCGTCAGCCCCCAGCTCCAGGCCAATCAGCCGGTCGACCTCTTCAGTGCGGGCGGTGAGCATAATGATCGGCACATCCGACTCGCGACGCAGGTCGCGGCACACGTCCAGACCATCACGACCTGGCAGGTTAAGGTCCAGGATCACCAGGTCGGGTTTTTCGTGGCGAAAGGCGGGCAGCGCCTGTGCTCCATCTTCAACAACCACAGCTGCGAAACCAGCTTCTTCCAGGTACAACCGCACCAATCGCGCGATGCGATACTCATCTTCGACAATCAGAATCTTAGAAGGCATCCCAACAACCCCGCGCAGAGGCGTCTCGCGCCCCTGGCCCATTGATTCCAAATCGGCGTGACATTTTCTACGCTCGATCATACCGGGTTTAACGGCAGAGAGGAAGTGGGATCGCCAAGGACCCTGAAGGTTCTCATGATGGCTTCAGGTTCCCTGGTCAGCCCATGCTGGTGTTAGACAGCACACGGTCAGACGCCAGGCGGCGGCACCTCTGGGGGTGGGGCCATGGGACGAGGGCGTCGCAACGCCACGATCAACGCAGCAATACCCGTCACTGCTCCTATCACGGACAGTATCGCCCACAATCCAGATAGTCTGGGCGCGGGCCAGATGCCATAGAACCACGCCATGTGGTTTGGCATCCCATTCACCCGCCAGCCAGACATGTGGTAAGGCATTGGAAGGCGTGGGTTTAAAGTTACGTCTACCTCAGAGGGCAGTTCATCTGTTGCCAGTCTGGCCATGATCACGGGCCTCGTGAGACGGCTTATCCCGAAAGCGCCAATGGCCAGCCCGATCAACAAACCAGCGACACCGACAACAACGAGCAGAATAATAGAGCTGCGCTTCATGGTTATTTCCTCACTTCACCTTACGGATAATGCTGCGCCATAGGTCAGATTGCCTGGCCTCAGAGTAACACATTGGTGTGTAGAAGATGTGTAGATTATTTGAGGGTTGTATGGGGGTCTGTGCGCCACGTCAGGTGAGAGGCAGTCTCACCCCCCAGCGGCTCGGCAAGGGGGTGGGGCTTCAGCGCTGCGCTCGCGATTCGCGATCTCGCTGGGAGTCCCGCCCCCAACGAGGAACACCCCCTGCCAAGTGTGACCCAGGTTGACGGGTCTCAGGGTGCGCGCTATAATTTTCGTCGCCTTCCACCGTAGCTCAACGGCAGAGCATCCGGCTGTTAACCGGGTGGTTGCTGGTTCGAATCCAGCCGGTGGAGTAGCGACCCGGCCCCTCCTAGGGCCGGGTTTTGGTTGGCCTGCGCACATTTGCTATAATCACCCCCAGGATGGACATGGACACGCATATCGCCTGGATGCGGTTGGCGCTGGCCGAGGCCGAAAAAGCCGCCCAACTGGGTGACGTGCCTGTCGGGGCAGTTGCCGTATACAACAGCCAGGTGGTAGGGCGCGGCCACAACCGCAAAGAGCACGACCACGACCCGACTGCCCATGCCGAGATCATTGCGCTGCGCGAGGCCGCACAGGCAGTCGGCGGGTGGCGGCTCATTGGAATGACGTTGTACTGCACGCTGGAGCCGTGCGCCATGTGTGCCGGGGCCATGATCCAGGCCCGGCTGCCCCTCCTGGTCTATGCTGCCGACGATCCCAAAGCTGGGGCGGCTGGCTCGGTGATGGACCTGCTGGCTGTGCCCCAGTTTAACCACCGCGTTGAGGTCGTGCGCGGCGTGCTGGCGAGTGAAGCGCAAGCGCAACTCCAGGCTTTTTTTGAGACCTTGCGCACATCGGGTAAGAAGTAACATTAACAGCACAGAGGTCTGTCTTCATGGAGAGGTGCCGGAGTGGTTGATCGGGGCGGTCTCGAAAACCGTTGTGGCCTTCATGGTCACCGTGGGTTCGAATCCCACCCTCTCCGCCTCACAAAGCCACCGCAAGCCGCACGCTGAAGAGTAATCGGTCTGGGTGGCTTCATCGTTCTGACCCTACGGGGCGCCTGCTGAGGGCGCCCCGTAGGATTCCTGGCCGGGTCAGCTGGCCGGTTTCTCTTCAGCGCCGGGACGCGGCACGATGGGGGAGGCAGGACTGCGCTTGGGGCGCAGGTAGATGAACCAGTAGACCGCACCGACCATCACCGCACCGCCGATGATGTTGCCAATAGTGACAGGCAGCAAGTTGTTGAGCAGGAAGCTGCCAACGGTCAACGAGCTGTAGTCCGCTGCTGTTTTGCCGATGCTCTCCCAAAATGCTGCTGGCGCGTATTGCTTGATCATCAGGCCGATGGGAATGAAGTACATGTTGGCAACACTGTGTTCAAAGCCAGCGGCAACAAAAGCGCTGATGGGGAAGATGATCGACAGAATCTTGTCAGTGGTGCTGCGAGCTGAGAACACCAGCCAGACGGCCAGACATACCAGTGTGTTGCAAAAGACGCCCAACATGATGGCCTGCACAAACTCGAGGCCAACTTTGGCCTTAGCGATGTTCAGGGCGTTGAGGCCAATCGCCCCATGGCCGAAGGTGTACTGTCTGGTGAGCAGCATGATGGCGGCAGTCGCCACCGAGCCGACAAAGTTGCCCAGGTAGACGATCAGCCAGTTACGAAGCAGGCTGAGGGTGCTGACTTTACCGTTGGCCCAGGCCATGACGATCAGATTGTTGCCGGTGAACAGCTCAGCGCCGCCCACCAGAACCAAAATGAGGCCCAGGCAGAAGACCAGGCCGCCCAGAACCCGCGTCACGCTGTAGGGCAGGCTTGAGATGACTAGCGCTCCTGTCTCAGGGTCGGTAGTGATAGTTGGGGCAGTGGCTATGGTGGAAAATATGGCCCCCATTGCGATGAAGGCCCCGGCGAGTACAGCCAACGCAAACATCGTGTAGAAGCCGATGGCTGCCTTGCGGATACCGATCTGCTCGGCCCGAACAGCCATATCGGGAGGAAGCAGAGCGTCAATGCTGAATTCGTTGTGTTGTGTATCCATGGGGGAAGTTTCTCCTCTAATCTAAAGCGTTTGGGCTGAGCTCCGGAGGCAACTCCAAGAGTGGCAGTATTCTAACATGGCTTGACTCAGGCGGGGTCAAAATGGCACGGGGCGGTCAAAGTCGAACGGTACATAAGAGCGCATGGCACACGCTCCTGCCAAGAGAATGAAGCGGTTTTCGTCATGCGCCGCTCAAGGCGCTGAGTAGGCAAATCCGTTTCGGGCTATAATATCAGGCGAGGATAAGGGATTCGCTGTGAACCATCGCTCAGACAAGGGGCACAGCCTTGCAGGGCACACCAGGGGACCCTGCAGTCACGCTTTGGGGTGAGGAAGGACAAATACCCCGCCAGGCCAGTAGGTCAGTCGATCAGAACGACGTGCTTTGTTCAGTTGTTCTGTTGTGGCCATCGCTGGACGCTTGTCTATCCCTGAGGCTGGTGTAGCCAGATCGAGTTTGCTGAAGCCAGCAGACCACCGGCACAGTTGTGTACACCTGAGATTTGTCCGGGAGCGGCTTCAGTCGGGGGAAATTAAGCAAGATGGAACCCAACCATGCTGAAGCGAGGACCTGGCTGGTCGTCGAGGACGACGCCTACATTCGCAACATGCTGACGGCCATGATGACCTTCTGGAACATCAACCCTCTGGCTTTCGCGGATGGCTTCCAGGCCATGGCTTGGCTTGACCAAGTGGAGGCGGGCATGATCATCGGCCCTCTGCCGGAGCTGGCGCTGATTGACATCCGCCTGCCCGGCCCCCAGGGCTATGATGTCGCTCGCCGCCTGCGCGACACTCCCGCCACATCTAACATGGGCATTGTGATTATGACGGCCTATCACTTCGACCGCGACGAAGTGGCACGCATCAAAGCCTCTGCGCGCCCCGACCTGTACATCAGCAAGCCGCTGCCATCGCCCGAAAAGCTGAGGCATCTGCTGGAAAGAGTCGCTTACCGGCACTCTCGCCGCCAGCCTCGCCGCGAGATGCGCGTCTCGCTTGTCACGCCCCTCCTGAACGACGAACTTCCCCAGATCAGGCGGCTGGCTGTCGAGACGCTCGGCTCGCTGCGCCTGGCCAGCACTATCCCCCTCCTGCTGGCTCGCCTGGCCGATTCCGATCCCTCGGTGCGCTGCACAGCTATCGAGGCTGTCAGTTGGCACCCCAGCCCGGAAACCGCCAGGGCGATTACGCCGCTTTTGCGGGACAGGCACCCCAGTGTCCGCCGCCGAGCGTGCGAAGCATTTGCGCTGGGACTCAAGCCTATCCCGGTGGAGGATGTGCTGCCCCGCCTGCGCGACGAGGATCGATGGACACGCTTCTGGGCCATCGAGGCGCTGCGTGTATCGGGCAGCATCAAGGCGCTATCGGGCCTGGTCCGCTGCCTGCGGGAAGGTGATCGCCTTGTCCGCGAGCGGGCTATTCACACGTTGGCCCACCTGCGCTTTAAGGAGGCCATCCCGCACCTGGAGTGGATGCTCGACGAGCATCCTGAGATGGCAAGCGCGATCATCGCGGCCATCCGCCGGATCGACGAGGCCAGCGCCGATGCCGTGGTTCGGCGTCGTCTGCCTGCCGAGCTGCGTGATGCCGTCCCAGACATGAGACCCTCTCCGAAAGAGGCGCCGGCGCGGCGCGGCCCTGCATCCAGAGGACCTCAGCGCAACGCGATCCTCAGACTGATTGGCCACTTCCATCGCCTTGGCGATGACGCCCCACGCGAACGCCGTCTGATCCCCTGAAGACAGTGTACAGCTCTGTTGATCTCCTCTGGCTCGCCTTGCTCAACGCTGCGATTGTAACACGCCCATCCCTGTGCTAAACTCAGTCGACCTGTCAAATGGCCCTGGTCAGATCTAAGGCTTCCTCGAGAGAGTTTTAACTCTTTCGATGAAATGTGTAGAGGTAGAGAGACACGATGGCCGACCCGGTTCAGTTTGAGGTCGACACAAGCGGTGTGGGCGTGCTCACCTTTAATCGCCCGGAGGTGCGCAATGCTCTCAACCGAGCGGCGATGCATGCTCTGCGCGATGCCATCGCGCATGCCGAATCGGATTCTAGGCTGCGCGTCCTGATCGTCACTGGCGCAGGCAACGAGGCTTTTGTCTCCGGCGGCGACCTGCGCGATCTGTACGGTGCGGTCACTGAGGAGGATGGATTGCGCCAGCACGATCTGATGGCCAACGCGCTCATGCGTCTGGCGGCCCTGCCAGTGCCCGTAGTTGCAGCCCTGGAAGGGGCGACGCGCGGCGGTGGCTGTGAGATCGCGCTGGCCTGCGATCTGCGCCTGGCTGCCACAGATGCCACGTTGGGCTTTGCCCAGATCGCCATGGCGGTGACGCCCGGTTGGGGCGGCGCAGAACGCCTGATCAGATTGGTCGGCTATGCACGAGCTTTCGACTTGCTGCTCACGGGGCGGGTGCTGAGCGCTTCCGAAGCGCTGGCTATAGGACTGGTCAATGAGCTAAGCCCGCCTGGCCAGGCGCTTCAATCCGCCCTTGCGTTGGCTGCCCGCATCCTCCAGGGGCCGCCGCTGGCGCAGCGCGGCGTTAAGGAGGTGCTGCACGGCTATCTTGCGCTCTCCCCGGAGGAGGCTCGCGCCCGTGAGCGAGCGGTCTTCGGGCGGCTGTGGGCTACCGCCGATCACGCTGAGGCATTGTCGGCGTTCCTGGAGAGGCGCGTCCCGGCCTTTCGCGGCGAATAGGATGCCTGGTGCTTTTAGCCTTTGAATCCGAACTATCGACGGAGAGATCCCTGGACCATCCACCCGATCCCTACGACCTTATTGAGCGCTATTACGATGCAGAGAACGCCGGTCTGACCGATGATTTTCCGGTCTACGATCGGCTGGTCGAGCGCTTTGGCAGGCCGGTTCTGGATGTCGGTTGTGGGACCGGGCGGGTCGCTCTTTATTTGGCGCGGCAGGGTGTGCGTGTCGTCGGGATCGACCTGTCGGCAGCGATGCTCAAACGCGCCCGCGAGCGTGCAGTCTTGAACAAGCTCGATCCATCGCTTGTGGCGTGGCACCAGGCTGACGCCCGATCGCTGAGGCTCGACGAGCGTTTCAGGTTGGCCATTGTCACTTACAATACTTTCATGCACTTCGTCAACCAGGAGGAGCAGATTGCCGTGTTGGAGCACATTGCCGCGCACCTGTCGCCAGGCGGCGGTCTGGCGGTCGATCTGCCCAACCCGGTCGAGATGTTCTGCGCTGACGATACGGCGGCGCTTGTGTTGGAGCGCACCTTCGCCGACCCGCAGACTGGCCACCTAGTGATGCAGCAGTCGGTCGCCCACTTGGATCGCGCCGCGCAGATCGTCGACGTGACCTGGGTCTACGATCGAGTTGCGCCTGATGGACAAATTGCACGCACAGTAGTCCCGTTGCGTATGCGTTATACCATGGCCTCCGAGATGCGCTTGTTGCTCGCACGCGCTGGCTTCGGTGCTGTTGAGCTTTACGGAGATTACGATTTCAATCCCTACGATGAAGATAGCCCCCGCCTGCTGGCGATTGCAGAGCAGGGGTGACGGAGAGCGGAGTGTTGGCCCGGATGTTCTCCAAGCGTTCGCTGGTTGTGTTGTTAGGCATCCTGATGCTAGGGCTGGCAGGTTGCGCTGGTTCACAACCTTCACCTGTGCCAATGATCATTACTGCTACACCTGGCCCCACCAGCCCGCCAGCCACCCCGACGTCTACCCCGGCCCCGACTCCACTGCCTACCGAGGTTTCGCGTGAGTTCCGCACCTATCGGCATGTGTCGGGTGTGTTCGAGGTGACTATTCCTCAAGAGTGGGAAGTGCTCGATTCCTCGACAGACCAGCGGTTGCTGGTCCGCTGCGTCCCGCCTATCGGCTATGCCAGTCGGGTGACGGTCGATATCACCAACGAAGGTCCGCTTACGCCTGAGCAAGTGAGCAACCTGGCCGAGAGCTACATCCGCCTGAACTATACTAACCAGGGCAACTACACCGAGATCAATCGAACCGAGTTGCCCGATGGCCGTCTCCAGTTCGTGTTTCTGTTTGACGATAGGCGGGGCGCTCAAGGCCGCGAGACGCTCTACATCCGTCAGGTAGGGCCTTATTTCTCCGCGCTGCGTGTGTTTCTCTCAGATAAAGACACTTTCCAGCTCAGCCAGGCTATCGACACCATCGCCGCCAGCCTTGCCATCGATGCACTGGCAGTCTGGGGGACATCTGTCGCAGCCATCAACCCGGCAGAGTTGCTGATCGTCAACACCACGTTGTGGCGTGACGCCGAGGACGTCACCCACTACATGGGCGAAGTGTACAACGCTTCTCCGTCAGACATCACCGATGTGCAGGTGCGGCTGGTGTTGTGCAACGACAGCGGCATTGTGTCCGCCGAGATCACCCAGCCGGCGGCGCTGGAGGTGGTGCCTGTGGGCGGATCATCTCCCTTTGCTATCCTTGTCGCTGACTTGCCAGCGCCGGTGACGGTCTGTGCCGAGCAAGCCACCGCCAACCCTGCCCACCCTGATCCATCCTACACGACAGCTCTCTCGCTCGATCTGACTGCTGGCTTCGACCGGCAGAAGCATCTGATCGTGCAAGGTCGCCTGACCAACCCTGGGCTTTCGCCAGTGACAGACGTTGATGTGGTGCTAGCCATCTATGATGCATCTAATCGGATCGTGGGCTACCACCTCCTGGCCTATGGACCGCAGCTTGAGCTAGCCCCTGGCCAATCTGTCGGGCTTGAAGTCGTTTTTCCTGAACTGGCTGGCGAGGCTCATCGCTACCTGGCATTGGCTCAGGGTCATGTCGTCATGGCCTACAATCGATCCCTGGCGCCGGGAGGGTGAGTGTTGTTTTGCGGAAAGATTTTGGGGAGGGCTTTTCTACGAAAAAAATGGAAGGTTTAATTCTGGAATGACAGTCCTTGACTCGCTTACAGACATTTTTGGCATTGCGGCGAATCAGTTCTACAATAGGAAAAGTTGCCGGTCTTGGAGCGTCATCCCTCGCCCCACACGAATCGGCGAGATGTGCACTGGAATGGGATCACGCGCCAATGAAGCTTGATATTGGTTACCGGTCTGATCCAGGCCCGCGCAAAGGTGAGAATCAGGACTCGATCCTGGCTGTGATCCCTGAGGGGTCCCCCCCTAGCGCGTTGCTGATCGTCGCCGACGGCATGGGAGGGGCCAGAGCAGGGGAACACGCCAGCCGTGAAGCCACTTCGGTGATCCGCGACCGTCTGCTTCGTGGCGGGGTGCCTAGGCCGGATCAAGCCGTGGATCGCCTGCGTGAGGCGATCCTGGCCGCCAACGACAGTGTCTATCAGAAGGGCCAACATTCGCCTGAGATGCACGGCATGGGTTGCACAGTGGTAGTGGCCCTGGTGATCGGCGATGAGTATTGGATCGCCAGCGTGGGTGATAGCCGGGCTTATCTCATTCGCGGCGCGGATAATTACCAACTGACCAACGACCACACCTGGGTCAACGCGCGGGTGCGCGAGGGGATGTTAACCCCTGAGCAGGCTGCCAGCCACTCCTTGCGTCATGTGCTCGATCGGGCGCTGGGTACCAAACCTACGGTCGAGGTTGATGTGTGGCCAGAGGAAGTTCTTGAGGATGGAGACGTGCTTTTGCTGTGCACCGACGGCCTGTACGGCGTTGTCAGCGACCAGAGCTTGGCCGCGATTGTGGCCGGACGCACGGCGCAGCAAGCCGCCGATCTGCTTATCGATCAGGCCCTACAGGCCCCAACGCACGACAATGTCTCGGTTGTGGTGCTGAGGGCCAGTGAGTAAGGCCAAACTTTGCTGACCGTTGCAAGCCATCTGCAGCGGAATCTTGGGGCAAGGTGGGAAGAGAACAACATGAAGCCCTATAAGTCAATCGTCATTGCAGGTGTAGTTCTGGCTGTGCTGAGTCTGGCTCTGACGGTGGTCATGCCGCTAGCAGCAGCTCAGGTCACGACCGGGTTGACAGGCAAACCCCTGTTCAACGTCAATATCCGGTCCGGTCCTGGCTTGATCAACAGTGTGATCGGAGTGCTGCCTTACGGCGAGGAAATCGAGGTTATTGGTCGCACAGAAGGCAACAACTGGGTCCAGATCAAATACGAGGAAACTACCGGTTGGGTCGCCCGTTGGCTGCTGATCTTCTCAGATGACACCTATAAGCTGCCTGTGACCACTGACATCGAGGCCCCCCTTGCCAGCAGCGCAGGGCCGTTCGATATCATTGTCCCATTTAACCTCAACTTGCGAGGCCAACCCAGCACGACGGGTCAGGTGCTTGCCATCATCCCCTTCAACACGCCGCTGAGGGCGCTGGGGCGCGATGCGCATAGCTCATGGGTCAAGGTTCAGTATGGCGGAAACGAGGGCTGGGTAGCAGCCTGGTTGATCGTCGTGAAGGGCGACATCAATGCCCTGCCCGTCGCTGGGGCAACGACCCCCTCGCCCGCCGCAACTGCCGCTCCCCAGGCGACCGTCGGAGCGCAGCAGATTCCCGATGGAGCGATCACCGTCACTGCTATCTACCAGCTTAACCTCCGCGCAGCGCCCTCGCTGGATGCTGACGTGGTTGCCGTTGCCCCTTTCAATGCTACCCTGGTTGCTGTGGGACGTAATGCGGGCAACAACTGGGTACAGGTCAGGCATGGCGATGCGACAGGTTGGGTAGCAGCCTGGATTGTCCCCATCTCGGATAACCCGCTGTCGCTGCCCGTAACCTCCGAGAGCACCGAGTTTGCCAAGACTTGGGACTCTAAAATCGTTGGCCAGCCGTTCATCAATCTGACCATCCGTGGCAAGCCCGGCTCGATCTACGCAGCCACGGGCACGCTGCCTGCCGGAACCGAGGTCGAATTGCTGGCCCGCACTGAGGACAGCGCGTGGATTAAGATCAAGTATAACAACGCCGAAGGATGGGTTGTCTCGTGGATGCTCTTGGCCTCCGCTGACAGGAACAACCTGCCGATAGAGAACCCGCTGCCCTAAACGTCTTCCAGGCGCCCTGAAACCGCAGGCCGGTGGGTACACTCACCGGCCTGCTTTCCTGGGAGGGCCTTTGGCAATTCCGCTTGCATGTTTTCCTCTCCTGCGGATATAATTTCCCTTAGTAGGATGCAGGACAAAAGTCTTCCGCGTGAGATCTTGGCCCGGCATTAGGGGTTTGCTTGGCAGTCCCCTCGCCTTTGAAGAGGACCCAAGTGTAAACCCTGAGAGTTGGCAGCGAAACCATACGCGGCCAACTCCTACGCCGGGTTTTCATTATGATCGCCAGCGGCCCTTTCTTGCCTGCTGCCCTACAGCAATACCTATGTAGGGTTAAGGAGAGCAACACCCATGTCAGATCGTGTCACCGGAATCGTCAAGTGGTTCAATGCGGCCAAGGGTTACGGCTTCATCGCCCCTGATGGCGGCAGCAAGGATGTGTTTGTCCATTATTCGGCCATCCAGTCCGATGCCCGCTACCGTTCCCTTGAGGAGGGCGATCGCGTCGAGTTCACCGTCGAAGATAGCCCAAAAGGCCCTCAGGCAACCAACGTCACAAAGCTCTGATGATAGGTACACGCAGACAGCACAGAGGCGCACCACGGGGGTGCGCCTCTGTCGCTTTCTCGGCGGGAATCGCTTGCAAAAACGGCGTAGCAGGCTGACAATTCTACGCATGAAGAAGATGATGCTCCTCCCTCTCACAACCGTCATAGGAACAGCTTTCGCAGTTGTGCTAGCACTCACGGCCTGCGTTGAAGAGGAGATCCGGCCTGCCCTGGTCGATCCCACCGGCTTTGTGACCTACGTCCATCCCAGCGGTGTTTTCACGCTATCCATGCCGCCTGACTGGGTAGTCAGCGACACATCTGACGATGTGGCGCTGAATGTGGCCTTCTCGACCCCTAACGCTCCTGAACCGCTGATCAGTGTGTATGTTGTCAGCCTGGATGCCGTCCGGGTCGCGGCAGCGATAGCAGACAACGGCGGTGAGGATGAGATGGACACCCTGGCCTCGGTCTACCAAAAGGCTTTCTATACGCTGACCGATGCCACATACAAGGAAATTGGACGCGACCCGCAACCCGATGGCAGCTTGCGTCTCCGCTTCCTGATCGACTCGCCTCAGGGCACCAGCCAACACAATGATTTCCTCCAGATTGTCGGGCCGTACTTTGTGGCGCTGCGCACACGCCTGCCTGACGATCAGGCCCAGCTCCGCACACTTGGCCGTGTGATCAACACCCTGAGCGTCAATGTGACGTCTGGTTGGATGAGCGCCATCCCGCGAACTGCGCAGGCCAGTGCGCCGCCCGATCTGATCGAGTTTGCCAGCCTGAATGCCTGGGTGGATCGCAACGGCGGGTTTGTGATCGTAGGCCAGGTAGTGAACAATGCCAGCCAGGCGGTTGAGTTTGTGCGCATCAATGCCCAACTCTACGATGCTGGGGGAGGGTTGCTCATCGAGCAGGACGACTTCGTATCGTCCGACCGGCTGCTGCCTGGCGAATACGCGCCGTTCTCGATTGTGTTCAGCGACGGCCTGCCGCCGGAGACGGTGCGGTATGACCTTGAGGCGTCAGCACGCTATGCCGACTTTGCCGAAGACACGTTCTACGGGCCAGAGAACTTTGCGCTGAACTCGCAGGCGGAGTTTGAGGAGAGTGGGCTGTTGGTGATCAGCGGGCAGGTGCGCAACGAGGGCAACCTGACAGCCAGCCTCGTCAAGGTGATCGTGACCATCTTTGATGACCAGCAGCGGGTGGTTGCCACCGATACAACGCTGGTAGACGTGCAGAAGCTTGCGCCGGGCGAGGTCTCAACCTTCCGGGTCGAGTTCTTCGAGCTGGGTGGCACACCAAGCACCTTCCTGGTCACAGCTCAGGGAGTGATTGGCGAGTGAGATTTTGCCAGTATGCAGCGATATAGGGACGATGAAAAGAGTCGTTTCGGTTCCCTGATCGTTGCCCAGCAGGGCGGTTTAGAATAGTCCCCAGTTGCCGCCGGCGCCTTCTTCCATCATGCTGGGGTCCCACATCTCTGCCCCCATCTCAATGGTCGTCGGCACCTCAGCCACGTGCTGCACCGTGCGCCGGGTTTGTTCCATCAGTTGCGGTCCATAAGGGCAGAACGGTGTCGTCAGGATCATGACTATATGGGCGCTATCAGGTTTCAATTCGATCTGTCGGATCAGCCCTAGCTCGATCACGTTCATCCCAATTTCGGGATCCACGACCTTACGCAGCGCCTCATAAACCTTGTCCTCAAGTGTTGTGTTCGATTCTGTCATCTCTGGTTATGACTCTCCCTCAAGCAGCATCGAGCAGGCCGGGTCGCCAGAGCGCAAGCAAGCCACCTGCTTGACCTCGGTCTCCAGGACTGCGCGAATCAGCGTCTGATCGATCTGACACAGCTCAGGGTGGTGCTGCCCCACCAGTGAGTAAGGACAGTGATACTTGATGAGCTGGAGGCCACTCTCCGATTCCTGCCAGTGGACCATCTGGCCGCTCTGGTTCAGGACCTCCATCAGACGTAGGCGACGTGCTGGCGTGGGTAGGTGCGCTACCTCGCGGCGCAGCTCCTCGGCGAGCGACTCGGCCAGTGCGTCGAGCAGAGCCTGCACCACGGCAGGCGATAGGTTCAGCTTCAGCTGATCAAGCAGGCGATCCACCAACACATGGTAGGAGTGTGGGAAAAAATCCTCGGCTTTATCCGTCAAACGGTAGATGTGTATGGGGCGGCCCACCGCTTGCCGCTGCTCCTCGACCTCAACCAGCCCTTCGGCATGCAGGCTGTTCAGGTGGTGGCGGATCGCTGCGGGCTTGATGCCCACCATCTCGGCTAGTTGCCCGACCGTCGCGCAACCGGAAGCCCGCAAGGCATGGATCACTGCCCTGCGAGTGCTCTGAGGCTGGGTCCCAACGACATCCTGTGCGTCCATCGCTGCACACCCCCGACACCGAAAGACGTGCCAAGAACCATGTCTACGAACTTCAATGTCTGGTCAGAGACATTATCGGCCAAGCCCTTGAGCTTGGTTAGCCGATTCTCGATTCACTGTCTTTTCGTGTGTCGGCCTTGAGTATAGCGCGCCTGGTTCACCACGTCAATAAATATGATAAATATCAACATTATTGACTTTAGTCTGGCCGCACGCTATAATCCACTCTGTCTGATCTAAGCATGAGATGAACCCTAATCCCAATCCTGGTGTTCAGGAGGAGGCTTTTCTTCATGACGTCAGTTCTTGAAATTCGTGATCTTCGGGTCAATGTTGAAGACCAGCCCATTTTGAAGGGCGTCAACCTGACTGTCCGCCAGGGTGAGATACACGCCTTGATGGGGCCTAACGGTTCCGGCAAGAGCACTCTGGCTTATACGCTGATGGGCCACCCGGCCTATGAAGTCACCGGGGGGCAAATCCTGTTCGACGGCGTCGATTTGCTTGAGTTGGAGCCTGACCAGCGTAGCCACCTGGGATTGTTCCTCGCATTCCAGTACCCGGTGGCCATTCCGGGCGTGACGCTGGCCAATTTCCTGCGTCAGGCGCTCAACGCCCGCCGCAAGACCGCCAACCCCGAAGATACCGGCATCCCCATCCCGGAGTTCCGCCGTTTGCTCAAGGCCAAGATGGACATGCTCCAGATGGATCACAACTTCGCGGGCCGCTATCTCAACGACGGGTTCTCTGGCGGTGAGAAAAAGCGTGCTGAGATCCTCCAGATGGCCACTCTTGAGCCTAGAATTGCGGTCCTCGATGAGACTGACTCGGGTCTGGATATCGATGCGTTGCGCATCGTCTCGGAGGGGGTCAACAAGCTGTCTGGCCCTGAGCTGGGTGTGCTGGTCATCACGCACTATCAGCGCATCCTGAACTACATCAAGCCGCAGTATGTTCACATTATGTTGGGTGGCCAGATCGTCGAGACTGGCGGCCCCGACCTGGCGCTGCACCTGGAGGAGCATGGGTACGATTGGCTGCGCGAGAAGGAAAATGGCGTTCAGGTCTGATCGCATGTCGTATTTAGTAGGTAACCCGTCAACACGTCGGCAGCGCCCCTGGATGAGAGATAGAGGATAAACCACCAATGTCCGATCAAGATGCTGCTCAACTCGAAGGTATTAAAGATGGCTACGCTGAGAAATATGGCTTCAACGTGCCTGAAAACTACGTCTTCAGGGCACATAAGGGCCTGGATCGCGGCGTTGTCGAGGAGATTTCGTGGCTGAAGAGTGAACCGGACTGGATGCGCCAGTTCCGGCTGAAGGCGCTGGAACACTTCTTCGAGCGCCCCATGCCTACCTGGGGCGCAGACCTGAGCGCTATTGACTTCGACGACATCTATTACTTTGTCCGCGCCACCGAGCAAGATGTAGCCAACTGGGACGAGGTGCCGCCGGAGATCAAGGAGACTTTCGACCGACTGGGCATCCCGGAGGCCGAGCGACGCTTCCTGGCAGGCGCAGGCGCGCAGTTCGAGAGTGAGGTCGTGTACCACAAAATCCGCGAAGACCTCCAGCGGCAGGGCGTCATCTTCTTGAGCATGGACGACGGCCTACGCGAACATCCTGACTTGGTCAGACAATACTTTGGCACCATCATCCCCTATACGGATAACAAGTTCGCTGCGCTGAACTCAGCGGTGTGGTCGGGGGGATCGTTCATCTACGTCCCGCCGGGAGTGCATGTCGAGATGCCCCTGCAGGCATACTTCCGCATCAACACCAAAAACATGGGCCAGTTTGAGCGGACATTGATCGTGGTGGATGAGGGTGCGTATGTGCACTACGTCGAAGGTTGCACCGCGCCCATTTACTCCAGCGATAGCCTGCATAGCGCTGTGGTTGAGATCATCGTCAAGCCGGGTGCACGTTGCCGCTATACCACCATCCAGAACTGGTCGAACAACGTCTACAACCTGGTTACCAAACGCGCCGTCGCCTACCATGAGGCGACCATGGAGTGGGTGGATGGCAATTTAGGCTCCAAAGTCACCATGAAGTACCCGGCTGTCTATCTGATGGAACCAGGAGCGCATGGCGAGGTGCTGAGCATCGCCTTTGCGGGCCGTGGCCAGGTGCAGGACGCTGGCGGCAAGGTGGTGCACGCCGCACCCTATACAACGAGCAAGATCACCAGCAAATCGATTAGCAAGGATGGCGGCCAGGCCAGCTACCGCGGCCTGCTCAAAGTCCATCAGGGCGCGCATCACTCGAAGAGCAACGTGGTCTGTGATGCACTGCTGCTGGATGACCACAGTCGGTCCGATACATATCCCACCATCGAGATCGATGAGAGCGATGTGAATATCGGGCACGAAGCCTCGGTCAGCAAAGTGGGTGAGGAACAGCTCTTTTACCTGATGAGCCGCGGCCTCTCGGAAGGGCAAGCTGAGGCCATGGTCGTCAACGGCTTCATCGAGCCGCTGGTCAAAGAGCTGCCGATGGAGTATGCCATGGAGTTAAACCGGCTGATCCAGCTTCAGATGGAAGGGTCCATCGGGTAGTTTTGACATCATCTGATCGCAGGAGCGGCCTGGGTCAAAGGCGTTATGTCCGTCGCGCTCCTGCCTAGCACCTTTGAGGGAGTCGATCGTTGGTACGCAGAAGAGAAGCCCTGAAAGAAGTTGTCTTTCCTTTTACCCGGAACGACGTGGTCGCGCTTTCAGAGCACACAGAGGAGCCAAGCTGGCTGCGCGACAAGCGTCTAGAAGCCTGGGCGCTGGCCGAGTCGCTGCCAATGCCAAGCACGAACGATGAGCCGTGGCGACGCTCCGATATTCGCACGGTGCGCTGGGAGGAAACAGCACACCTGGTCAGCCCGAACGGAGCAACGTTGC
The DNA here is from genome assembly GCA_034435375.1 of Anaerolineae bacterium. GTDB lineage: Bacteria > Chloroflexota > Anaerolineae > Aggregatilineales > UBA3940 > DAOTXR01. The sequence goes on along the minus strand of DAOTXR010000039.1, from coordinate 102,598 downwards.
GCGACGCACCGGCTGAGCTGTATGCACCGCTCATCGGCGAGAAGCAGGGCGGCCTGCTGGTGTTTGTCGATGGCAGGCTGGTCCACCGCGAGCTATCCGAGGCGCTCGCTGCCCAGGGTGTGATCTTCACTGACCTCCGCACAGCGTTTGTTGAGCACCGCGATCTGGTCGAGCGTTGCTTTATGGCTGAGGCTGTGCGCGCCGATGAGGGAAAGTTCGCGGCGCTCCAGGCCGCACTGTGGACGCATGGCATTTTCCTGTACGTACCAAAAGGGATTCAGGTAGATCTACCACTGCACAGCGTGGAGTACGTGCGCGGCAACCTGACCACCGGTACGCATATTCTGGCGGTGGTCGAGGCGGGGGGCAGCGCGACCTACTTGCACGAGAGCGATTCTCCCACGCTGGAGACTCAGACCCTGCATCTGGGCGCGACCGAGTTAATCGTGCGCGAGGATGCCAACCTGTGCTATGTGGGTCTGCAAAACTGGGGCGAGCATACGGCCAACTTTGCGCACCAACGTGGGCGTGTGGGCCGTGGAGGCCGGCTGGATTGGATCAGCGGCGAGATGGGCACGCGCTTTAGCAAAGTGTTTATGACGCTTGACCTCGACGGCAACGATGCGTGGGGTCGCCTGTCGGGGCTGTTCTTCACGCATAACCGCCAGCACCTTGATCTCGACACGCAGCAGAATCACCACGCACTGCGCACCACCAGCGATCTGTTGTTTAAGGGTGCACTCAAAGACGAAAGTCGGAGCGTGTGGCAGGGAATGATCGTTGTCGATCCCGGCGCTCAGCAAACAGATGGCTTTCAGGCCAACCGCAATCTGCTGCTGAGCAGCACCGCTCGCGCGGACAGCATTCCTGGCCTGGAGATCATGGCCGACGATGTGCGCTGCACACACGCGGCGACGGTGGGGCGCGTGGATGACACCGAGATGTTCTATCTGATGTCGCGCGGCCTCCCACGCGATGTTGCCACCCAGCTGATCGTCGAGGGGTTCTTTGATCCCGTGATGCAACGCATCCCCTTCGAGGGCGTGCGCGATCGGCTGGCTGCCTATGTCGATGCCAAACTGGAGATGTCGAGGCCGGGCTAAGTAGACCTACCTCAAGCGGCGAAATCTCGGTGTGACAGGTCCAAACCTTCAGGTGGGGCGCATGTTCGATAGCCAGACTGCCATTGACCTGATCCTCGATCATTACGAACACCCGCGCTATCGCGGCACGCTCTACAGCCCCACGTTTTCTGGCGAGGGAACCAACCCTGGCTGTGGTGACGTGGTGCGCCTCGACGTGCGGCTCGGTCCGGATGACACTATCGTCGATATCCGCTTTGACGGGCAAGGTTGCACCATCAGCCAGGCCGCCGCTTCGATCCTGGCCGAGAGAGTGATCGGCAGGCCGCTTGACGAGGCGCTGTCCCTGGAAGAGTCGGCGCTGGCCGCCATGATGGGTGAGGAGATCGTCCGCAGCCGCATGGCGTGTGTGTCGTTGGGGCTTCGAGTGCTCAAGAGCAGCGGTCAGGCACACCGCAAAAACGGCGGCTGAGAGTCCCGGCGCCCGGTTTGGACGCAGACACCTGTTTGGCTACAATTCACTTATACCTTCCACCCTACCCGTCGTAGCCGTTCAGGAGACGGTCCGGAGATGACCATGGCTGATTTCAAGACCCCGCTCGACGTGGCTGCTATCCGGGTCGATTTTCCTATCCTTGACCAAGAGGTACGGCCCGGCGTGCCTTTGATCTACCTAGACAACGCTGCCACATCTCAAAAGCCCACCGTGGTCATCGATGCCATGGATGCCTACTACCGCTGCTATAACGCCAACGTCCACCGGGGCATCCACAAGCTGAGTGAGGAGGCGACCGAAGCTTACGAATCGGCGCGTAAGCGCATGGCGGCCTTCATTAACGCCCGCTCATTCCGCGAGGTGATCTTCACCCGCAACACCACCGAGGGCATCAACTTGGTGGCGCAGAGCTGGGCCCGCACCCATCTGAAACCCGGAGACGTGGTGCTTTCGACCGCGATGGAACATCACTCCAATATCGTGCCCTGGCAGCTCCTCGCCGAGCAGACCAACATTGAGGTGCATTGGGTGCCGGTCACCGATGATGGCTTTCTGGATATGGAATCGTTCCATCGAATGCTCGACGGGCCGGTGAAGCTTGTCACTTTTGCTCACATGTCGAATGTGCTGGGGACCATCCAGCCGGTGCGGGAGATGGCCGATGCAGCCCATGCTGTCGGTGCGCTGGTCCACGTGGATGGCGCCCAGGGTGCGCCGCACCTGCCGGTTGATGTGCAAGCGCTTGGCTGCGACTTTTACACCTGCTCTGGCCACAAGATGCTCGGCCCAACCGGAATCGGTGTGCTGTATGGCAGACGCGAGATTCTGGAGGATATGCCCCCTTACATGGGTGGCGGCGACATGATCCGGCGGGTTGAGCTGACCGGTTCGCAGTGGAACGACCTGCCCTACAAATTCGAGGCCGGGACACCCGCTATCGCTGAAGCGGTGGGGCTGGGAGCAGCAATTGATTACCTGGCACGCATTGGTATGGAGAACATCCACGCCCACGAGCAGGCGATCACGGCTTATGCACTGGAACGCCTGGCCGAAGTGCCTGGCGTGCGTGTGCTTGGTCCCAATGATCCATCCCACAAGGGAGGCGTGGCAGCCATGGTGATTGATGGCGTGCACCCGCATGACGCTGCCCAGGTGCTCGACCACGAGGGCTTGGCAGTGCGGGCTGGACATCACTGTGCCATGCCGCTTCACCAGCGTTATCACATCGTCGCCTCGACAAGGGCCAGCTTTTACCTGTACAATACGTTTGCGGAGGTGGATCGACTGGTTGAGGCATTATACAAAGTCAAGAACACCTTCGCCTTTTAACCTTCTCCCTGCCGGGACGCCGAAAGTACCTGGGTACTCAAGTGGAGCAACCATGCTATGGATGACCTCTACCGCGAAATGATCCTGGACCACTACCGCAGCCCACGCAAAAGAGGTTTGCTCTCCCCGGCGGACATCGATTACGCTGAAGACAACCCAGTGTGTGGCGATCACATTCATTTGACTATCCAGCTAGACGAGAATAACGTGGTCAAGGCGGTCGGATGGGAGGGTGAAGGTTGTGCCATCAGCCAGGCTTCGGCCTCGATGCTGTACGAGACGTTGGTCGGCAAGACGCTGGATGAGATCCGCGCTGTAAGCAAAGAGGATGTCCTGGAGATGTTGGGGATTCCGCTCGGTCCAGTGCGGCTCAAGTGTGCGTTGCTGTCACTGAAGGTGCTCAAGGCCGGCGCTTACGGACTGACGGGCTGGCCCGGTGATGAGGAAGAATAGCTGTCGCCACACACAACTGAGGGACACATCGACTATGGCAAGCTTCGTCAGGGCTGCTAAGAAAGACGAACTTGCGCCTGGCGAGCGCAAGATTGTTGAAGTTGACGGCCTGTTTATTGCCATCTTTAATGTGGATGGCCAGGTCTACGCTATTGAAGACGTATGCACCCACGACGATGGTCCGTTGGCCGAGGGCGATCTGGACGGCTACGAGATCGAGTGCCCGCGTCACGGCGCACGCTTTGACCTCCGCGACGGGCGGGTGCTGCGCCTCCCCGCCGTTGCGCCTGTACGAGCCTTCCCCGTGAAGGTGGAGGGTGACGACATCCTGGTGGGTATCTGACATTTTCGGATTTGGAGCGCAGCTCCCTCGCTAAGGACAGGGGGACTGCGTCCCTCTTGGCTTCTACTCCCCCGCTCGTTGCCAGTTCGACGCGAAGTGGATAAATCTGGTAGAATTTAGTCACTCGCTCGATTCTATCTGGGGAGGGAGCCATGATCCAGCCCGACAAGATCGTGCGCAGCACATGCCCGTACTGTGGAGTGGGTTGCCAGATCGAACTGAGTGTCAGCAACGGGCGCATTTATCGTGTCGATGCTCCCTTCGATGCCGCCCCCAACTACGGCATGTTATGTGTGAAGGGCCGTTTCGGCATCGACTACGTCCAGCACCCCTCACGCCTGACCACCCCATTGATCCGCGCCAACTCCAACGAGCCGCGCTCGGCCAAACCTGTCTGGCGTGAAGCCACTTGGGACGAAGCCCTGAACCTGGTGGCCGATCGCCTGGCTGGCATTGTACAGGCTCATGGGGGGGATGCTATTGCCACCTACGCCAGCGCCAAGTCCACCAATGAGGAAAACTACCTGCTTCAAAAGTTTGTGCGGGCCGTGCTGGGCACCAACAACATCGACCACTGTGCACGGCTGTGCCACGCCGGCAGCGTCACTGGCCTGCAGCTTGCCATTGGATCGAGCGCCATGAGCAACTCCATCGCCGAAATGGAGCACCTGGACACATTCATCGTCACGGGGTCCAACACCACCGAGACTCACCCGGTGATCAGCAACTTCCTCAAACGGGCCGTGCGCCGTGGCGGCGCGAAACTGATCGTTATCGATCCGCGCCAGATCGAGCTGACTGACTTCGCTACGCTGTGGTTGCGCCAGCGCCCCGGCACCGATGTGGCTGTGTGGCAAGCTATGGCCCATGTGGTGGTTAAAGAGAGATTGTACAACCGCGACTTTATCGCACAGCGGACCGAGGGCTTTGACGCCTATGTCGAGTCGCTGGAGCTGTGCACACCCGAATGGGCCGAGGACATCACCGGCGTTCCGGCTGAGGACATCCGGCGGGCTGCCCGCCTGTATGCCTCTGCCAGGGCAGCTGCTGTGTACTGGGGCATGGGCATCTCACAGAGCACACATGGCACCGACAACACGCTGGCGATCACCAATCTGGCGCTGATGTGCGGGCATGTCGGCAGGCCAGGGACCGGCCTCAACCCGCTGCGGGGCCAGAACAACGTGCAGGGCTGCTCTGACAGCGGCGGCCTGCCCGGCGTCTACACTGCCTACCAGCCGGTGATCAATGAGGAGGTGCGCCGAAAATTCGAACGCGCTTGGGACGCGACGCTGCCTGCCACACCTGGCCTCACTGTCACCGAGATGATCGATGGGGCGCTGACAGGCCGCATCCGCGGTATGGTGGTGATGGGCGAGAACCCCTTGATGAGCGAGCCGCACCTCAACCATGCCCGTCATGCGCTCGAAGCCCTGGATTTCATTGTGTGTCAGGACATCTTCCTCAACGAGACGGGCGAGATGGCCGATGTGATCCTGCCTGCTACCTCGTTTGCCGAGAAAGAGGGCACGTTCACCAATTCAGACCGGCGGGTACAGCGCGTGCGCCAGGCCATCGAGCCTGTCGGCCAATCTCGTCCCGATTGGCAGATTGTGTGCGATCTGGCCAAGCGGGTCGAGAGGCGGCTGGGAAGGCCCAATGCAGGATGGGACTATGCTCACCCTTCTGAGGTGTGGGAGGAGATGCGTCGCCTGACGCCCGACTTTGGCGGCATCACCTACGAGCGGCTGGAGCGCGAAGGCGGCGTCCACTGGCCGTGCCCATCTGAGGATCACCCAGGCACGCCATACCTGTTCGCCGAGGAGTTTCCTCGCGGCAGGGGCAAGTTCTGGGCGCTGGAGTACGGCACGCACAGCGAGCTGCCCGACGATGAATATCCCTTTGTCCTCTCGACCGGGCGCGTGTTGTTTCATTGGCACGGCGGCACGATGACCCGCCACTCCAGGTTAGACGACATCTGGCCGGAGGCCACGGTTGAGATGCATCCAGACGATGCGCATCGTCTGGGCTACACGACCGGGGATTGGGTGAAGGTATCCTCTCGGCGAGGCGAGATCGTGCTGCGGGTGCTGGTGACAGGCCGCTCACCGACGGGCACGCTTTTCATTCCCTTCCACTTCGCCGAGGCAGCAGCCAACGTGTTGACCGATCTGCGCATCGATCCGCGCGCCAAGATTCCCGATTTTAAGGTATGCGCAGTGCGAATCGAGAGGGCAGAAGCGCCTCAGGATCGGGAAGGCGTTGACAAGCCGCTCACAGCACGTGGTGCAATCCGCGACCGTGCGCAGCAGGTGCACTGAATGAGGTGGTAGTTACCTGGCAAATTCCTGTCAGTTTCCTGACAACCCACAACGAGACCCTCCGCCGGGCGTACTAGTGTTGTAGAATGGAACTCATCAGTGAGCTATGACGTTATAGGAATGACGGGCGTCGGGGAACCACAAGAGGGTGAGGAAATGGTTGTGAGGCATAGCATGGTGATCAACCGTCCACTGGAGCTGGTGCTGATGCACCTGGCAGACCTCGATCTTGACGAGCTGGGGCATGATGGAGGGTTCAGCTTCGAACGAATTGGCGGAGGGACGCGCATCACCTACACCGGGCGACTGGGCCAGCGCGATTTTACCTCGATGATGGATACCCTCGTTAAGCGCGTGGCTGCCGATCACGTGCCCACGTATGCCAGCCTTTCGTGTAGCTGTTGAAGGCGAGGTCAGGACTATTGATGGGGGCGATGCACAGTGCATCGCCCCTTTGCATTGTGACCTTCGGAATCCTTCTCCCACGTGCGATCTGCAATCTGTGCTACAATCGGCGCACATGTGGCTGCCACTTCAGTACGTTGATTGGAGCGACAACGCCGGGCCAACCAGGCTGTGGAGGGGTTCATGTGGCGCTACGACTTCCACCTATTTTATTTGGCCGGGCGAGCTGTTTTATCAGGAACATCGCCATACGCCATTTTCGATTTTAATCCACCTTACCCACTGGCCATGCTCTTTGCGCTGGTGGCCTGGATGCCCGAATGGCTGGCTTACGTCTTGTATCTAGCTGGCTGTCTCTGGCTGATGTGGCGGGTCATGGGGAAACGGCTTGTCTGGCCCCTTCTATCGTTTCCTGTGTGGTTCAGCCTCTTTGTTGGGCAAGTGGACCTTCCTCTGGCCCTGTTGGCCTGCCTGATCGGGCCGTGGGCGTTGCCGTTCATGCTGGCCAAGCCACAGGTGGGCTTTGTGCTCGCGCCGTGGATCATCCGCCGGACGGACGGGCAACGGCTGGCGGCAGCAGGTCTGCTGGGGTTGAGTTTTGTGGCGTTGTCTTTCGTATTGAGGCCCACATGGGTCTCTGAGTGGCTGGCCATCGTGCCGAACCTCACTGCCTATGCCCGGCGGGATGCTAACCTCTACTGGCTGATTCCGGAACACTTCAAGGTAGCCAGTACAATGTTAGGCATGTTTGTCGCCTTGCCGCTAGGATTCTGGCTCCGGCGGCGGAAGGAGTCATGGGCCACGCTGCACCTGTTTGCGCCCCTCACCAACATCTACTCTGCCTCAGTCCTGGCGAAATGGATCGGCCCTCTTGAAGTCCTGCTGTCGTGGATGGTGATCATCCTCATGGGCACTGTTCACACCGGTGGGCCTATGGCCGTGGTGGCCGTTTCGATTCTGGTGAGGGAGGGTTTGCAGACATGGTGGTTCTCAGGCATGTGGCGTGGGACACATCGACCACAACCGACCTCGCACAGACCCAATCGGTCAACCCCTTAAGCGTCTTATCAATGCTAGTCATCTGCATCGACGGCGGCCCTGCCAGGTGCTGCCGCGCCTCTCGCCTCCATTCCATACAACTCCCATACCACGGCGTCGATCTCCTCATCGATCCCGCTCCGATCAAGCGGGTTGACGTGAGCCATCTGCCTTGCCAGCACGTCCAGCCGTGCCAGGCGTGGATCGTTTGCCGGCACGTTGGGGATGGGCAGCAGGCTCAGCTCGCGCTTGCCAAGCCGCAGATAGCCGCCGCCCAGCGCCAGCCCACCGAACAACGCTCGCGTCAACCGGGCCACAGCTTTGGAGTTAATCAGCGCACACAGCGCTCCAAGCGGCCAGGCGGACTCCATGATGACAGTGGTCGAGACGCTGGCCTGCGCCAGCCCGCGATCCACAAATGCCTGGGGCCGCGTGCCCAACCCAGCCACGATGATCTTGTCGGCCAGCGCCTGCGTGCGGCGGCGGGGCGGCAGCGCGTGGATCATAACTATCGGGCGGCGGAAGCGGCGCTTCAGAAAGCGCGTTTCTTTGGCGCCCCACTGGGTGTGATGCCTTGCGATCAGCCCGCTGGTGATCAGCCGCACCGCCTCCGGGGGGAGCACCCCCAGCGGTGCCTCAACGACAAGGTCGCGCAGCTCATAAGCCTCGGCCACGGTCAGCCCTTCGGCAAGCGTTGCCATCTGGCCGAGAGACATTGCGCTCTCGCAGCAACCGCGCAGATTGTCCCAATCGGGATCGAGTGCGGCGCTCCATACCCGGCCAGGAGCGATGTGCAGATCGCGCTGTGTGCCGCGCCGAAGGATATGTGGCGCGTCGGGCCGTTTGTTGACACAGTAGATGGTCAGCCATTCGGACGGCTGCGGGCGCTTGCGCTGCATGACAATCACCACGGGGTACACCCCCGCCTCGAACGGCAGCCTTTGTGAGTAATCTGCGATTGTCCTGACCGTCGCCCGCTCACCGAGCCACTCGCGCAGCCTGCGGGCATAATCGGCAGACAGCAGTTTGTTGGGCAGCACCAGCCCGACAAACCCGCCGGGCCGGCACAGGCGGATCGCCCGCTCGACGAATGGCACCGCCAGATCGAAGCTGCCGGTAGCGGTCTCATAGCGGGCCTGAATAGCCGCGCCCTGGTCTGGACCGGACTGCGCCCGTGTGAAAACACTGGCAAAGGGTGGGTTTCCGATCACAACGTCGAAGGCTGGGGCATTGTGCACTCTCCCCCGCTCGAAGGCCAGTATGCTGTCATCCAGCAAGGCATCGCCATAGCGTAGCTGGTCGCGCAGGTCATCCAGTGATGTGCCCGGATGCGCGGCCCACAGCCACAGGCTGATCGCCGCCAGTTCTACGGCCAGGGGGTCTCGATCGATGCCGACCAAGCATCGAGTGGCGGTCCATCGCACCTCTGACTCACTTGTCTCCGGGTTGTGGCCCCTCAGCCACTGAGCGATGACCTCCCCAGCAGCGATCAGAAAGCTGCCGCTGCCCATGGCCGGGTCGAGGATAGTGAAGGCAGGTTCGGCCCGGCTGACGAGCGCCGAAGGAGGCATGTCCACCTCGACAGAAGGGGAGGGGATCGCAGCAAGCAACGGCTCGATGGTCCAATCGGCGACCCGCCGGGCCAGGTCCGGCGGAGTGTAGTAGCAGCCATACCTGCGCCGGTCGTCCAACAGATCGGTGTAGAGTATTCCCAACAGGTGGATGTCGGCTCGGCTGAAGTCGAGTGCAGAGAGATATACCTGCCCGGCGTCGATGACCCGCGTAGGCACGTCGTCTCGGACTAGCAGCGGGAGCAATGTTCCCCTTGCTGCGGCCATCCTGCTTGCGATCAGCCACAGCAGGGTGCGCAGCACCGCACTGCGCCGCGAGGCATTAACCTCAGCGAGCATGGCCGGGAACACATCGTCACGCAGCGTCGCACGCAACGGATCATCACGCATTGTCCAAGCTCATCTCCAACGCGAGTATGCCGCAGAACGGCTGTTCGTTCAAACCGTGTATCTAGAGTACCCGAATCGGAGGTGGTACCGGGCGCCGCTGGTACGATTCGTCCATCCCGTGCATAATCGCATTCTGTCAAATCCTGCCTAGAGGACACCCTAATGTCGATCACCGATCCTTCTGTACCCAAACCCGGTCACCTACACCTGGCCCTGCGGCCCACGCTGCTCTTCCTGGCCTTCACCGATCTGTACGCAACGTTGACAATCCTCTATCTGGGGCTGCGTCTGTTTTTTGGCGATCAACTATGGCCAGTGGCGCTGGCCAGCTCGCTGATCCACTGGTTTTTGCTGCCGGGCTTTGCAGCGCTGGCGATCCTGCTTGCCATGCGGCGCTGGCGGCGAGCGGCGCTGGCCGCTGCGCCCGTCATCGCTTTCCTGCTGTGGTTTGGGGGATTGTTTTTGCCCCGCCTACGACCGCCTGCCGGATGCGGAAATCCCGGCGGCGACTGCCGCACCCTGACCGTCATGACGATGAACACCGGCACGGTCCGCCTCGACTCGGAGAAGCTGGCCGCCACATTGGTTGGTGCGGGCGTGGATATCGTCGCGCTTCAAGAAGTGTCCACCGGTCTAGAGACGGCGCTCCAGGAGATGTTGCTTGAGGAGTACCCCCATCGCGTGATCTACAGCGATGGGTTGGCCGGGATCGGAATCCTGAGCCGCTACCCAATCCGCGATCACGAGCTGTTCCACCTCGAGCTGGGCGTGTTCCCCTACTTGCAGGCGACGATTGACGTGGAGGGTAGGTCACTGGTGGTTTTCAGTGCGCATCCGCCGCCGCCGGGTTTCAGCCAGACGCAGGGCTACGTGTCGCGGACCATACTGGACCTGCCTGGCTTGCTTGAGCGAGTTCACGTGGTCGAGCCAACGCTGGTGATGGGAGACTTCAACGTGACGGATCAGTCGGACGATTATGCCATGCTGGCCCGCGCTGGCCTGACCGACAGCTTCCGCGAAGCAGGCTGGGGACTGGGTCTGACTTTTCCAGTCTGGGGGCGCTACCGCGGGCTGCCGATACCCGCGCTGGTGCGTATCGACTATGTATGGACCACCGATCATTTTGCTGTACAGCGGGCGTGGGTTGGCCCGGCCATGGAGTCCGATCACCGGCCTGTGCTGGTAGAACTGACATGGTAGCCTGCCTATTGACTTTGGGCTGTCAACGCTTGCCGCACGTTTGAGCGCGAATCCAGTTGCAGTGTATAATCGTCTTACCAGTGGTCCTTCCCTGCTGAGAGGCGAGACGTGGCCGAGAGAAAAGACAAAGTTCTGGTTATTGATCCAAACGACGAAGAACGCGCCATGCTCATCGAGTCCGCCCTGGAGCCATTTGGTTACGTCGTCCAGCAGGCCCGCGACGGCGGCAGCGGATTATCGATGATGCAGGCCGATCCTCCCGACGTCCTGATCCTCGACCTGCATTTGGAGGGGTTGAGCGGACGCGATGTGCTGGCGGCAGTCAACGCGCAAGCCTATGATTTCCCTGTCATCCTGCTGGCAAACGAAGGGGCCGAGAAGATTGCACTCCAGGCATTTCGGCTTGGAGCCAAGGATTACGTGGTGCGCCCCATTCGTGAGGCCGAACTGATCCAGGTTCTTGAGCGAGCGCTTAAGGAAGTCCGCCTGCGCCGCGAGCGCATGCAGCTTATGGAGGAAGTTCGCCAGGCTGCCGAAGATGCCCAGCGCCACCTGCGCGAGATGAGGACGCTGATGACGATTGGCAAGACAGTCACAGCGTTGCGCAACCTGAACGAGGTCTTTGAGGGCGTCATCCGCGCTGCTCTGCAACTCACGCGGGCCGAGGCAGTGGGCGTCTTTCTCAAAGATGACCAGACTGGCGGGCTGATCCTGCGCGCCGGGCAGAACCTGAGCCGCGATCTTCAGGAGCGCATAGGGAAGCCGGTGGACGACGATCTGGCGGCATTGGTCCTAACCTCGCGCGATACCTACATCGGCAGTGGGGAGGGTTTGAAGCGTTTTCATCCAGCCATGCACGCCGCCACTGCGGTGATTTACGCACCGCTCATTGTCCACGAGGCTGCGATCGGCCTGCTGTGGGTGGCCAACACGCGTCTGCCCTTTGAGGACTACCTCAAGGACCTGATGACGGCCCTGGCCGATTATGCTGCGATTGCTGTCGTCAATGCGCGATTGTTCACCACCATGCAGGAGCGCACCCGCCAGCTTGAACAGATGGCTAAGCAGGGTCCGGCGGTCTCCGCTGGCGCGGTTCCGGCAGCTAGTGGCCCCACGGCTGCCCAACTTGCCTCCCAGATTCGTGGGCCGTTGACTCAGATCATGGGCAACATGAATCTGTTCCGCACTGGCGAGATGGGCCGCCTCCCGCCGTCGCTCCAGGCCGCCGTGGACGTGCTGCACCGTCAGCTTCAGGAAACCATAGAGCTGGTGGATCGCACAGTGCCGCCCGACAGTGGCGGGCTGTAGGCGCAGGTCGGACCAACTCCTGGGCAAGAGTGCGAAAGGCGGGTCCTTGTGAGCGGAGAACGGATCCTGGTCGTTGACGATAGCGCCCAGATGAGGGAATTCCTGTCTACCGTCGTTCTGCCATCGGCGGGCTATGTTGTGGACATGGCCCGTGACGGCAGCGAAGGACTGGCGGCAGCTCTGGCACACTCGCCAGACTTGATCATCACTGACCTGGCCATGCCGGAGATGAACGGCTTGGAGATGGTCGAGGAGTTGCGTCGATCGGGCCGCCAGGTTCCGGTCATCCTGATGACCGCCGAAGGCTCAGAGGACATCGCCGTACAGGCCCTGCGCCTGGGCATCATGGATTACTTTGTCAAACCGTTTGAGCCGAAGGATATGCTCGCCGCCGTCGACCGCGTCCTGCGGGCCAGCCGCATTGGAGCTGTGCGAGCAGGCGTTCCCGATCAGCGGCGCTTGCAGGCCCTCAATACCCTGATCGCCATTGGTAAGTCTGTCACCTCTTTGCTCGACCTAGAGTTGATCCTGACTCGCGTTGTCGAGGCAGCCGTCTACCTGGCGGGCGCTGAAGAGGGCACGTTGATGTTAGTCGATCCCGAGACGCACGAGCTGTACGTCCGGGCGGCCAAGAACATACAGGTCGGCCTGCAGAACATGCGTCTGCGGGTCAGCGACAGCCTGGCCGGGTATGTCTTCCGGACCGGCAAGCCGCTTCTGATCAGCGAGCAGGGCTTGCAGAAGATCAAGACACAGTATCTGGTGCGCAGCCTGCTGTATGTTCCGCTCAAGATCCGCACCCAGATGATTGGTGTGCTGGGTGTGTTCAATCGCGTCTCAGATCACCCCATCTCTCAGCAGGATGTGGGACTGATCACTGCGCTGGCCGACTATGCTGCCATCGCGATTGCCAACGCGCAGATTTATGCCCAGATCGCCACCGAGCGCTCACGGATGTTGCGCGTCATTGAACACACTGCGGACCCTATCCTGGTTGTGACCGAAGAGGGCCAGGTGGTGATGTGCAACCCCGCCGCTGCCGCGCTGCTCGAAAAGGCAGACGGTGCTTCTCCCGTAGGTCGATGGCTGTCCGACCTGACCGACAATCGTTCTTTGCTGGATGTGATCGATGGCGCTCATCACAACTCCAGGATGCAGGGTGAGGTGGCGGTTCCGGATGGCCGCACGTTCAACGTCACAGCCAGCGATGTGCAGGGCGTTGGGTACGCGCTGATCATGCAGGACATTACTCATCTGAAGGAGATCGACCGGGTTAAGACCGAGTTGGTCCAGATGGTATCTCACGAAGTGCGCTCACCGCTGACTGCCATCCTGTCCTACATCGAGCTGTTGACGCGCACGGGCAATCTGGACTCCCAGCAGCAAGAGTATGCCAGACAGGTGCGTGAGAACGTTCACCAGATCACCGAGACGATCAGCGACTTGCTCAAGCTGGCGCAGGTCGAGGCCGGCCTGGATCGCCAGCACGAACGGGTAACCATCCTGTCGGTGGCCCGTTATGCCGTCGAGGCGCTTCAGGGACGGGCGCAGGTGAAGGGTCAGCAGCTGATGCTTGACGTACCGGAGGGATTGCCGCCTGTGTCGGGCAACCCTATTCAGCTTCGGCAGATGTTGATCAACTTGGTCGACAATGCCATCAAGTATACGCCAGAGCAGGGCCGGATTCGCGTGACCGCTTCTGAAGAAAGCGGCCAGATCGTCCTGCGCGTCGTCGACACCGGGATTGGCATCTCGCTGGCCGATCAGCAGCGTATCTTTGAACGCTTCTATCGGGGCGGCAACGTGGCAGGTCAATACGAAGGGACCGGTCTGGGGCTGAGCATCGTCAAGTCCATCGTTGAAGCGCACGATGGGCGGGTCTGGGTTGAGAGCCAGGTTGGGCTGGGGACCACGTTCACGGTCGTGTTGCCCACGGATCGCGATCTGGGCAGGGAATCGTAGACGCGGGATGCCCTTGCAAGGGGATCGACAGGGAGAGAGCCAACCTCATGGCGGGCAGATTCAACAATGCCATTACTGATGTACCGGGAATCAAAGTAGGGCACGCGCAAGACCTCGCAGCCGTCACCGGCTGCACGGTCGTGATCTGCGAAGAGGGTGCGGTGGGGGGGGTGGATCAGCGCGGCGGCGCGCCCGGCACCCGTGAGACCGATCTGCTGCGCCCGCTGCACCTGGTCGAGAAAGTCCATGCCATCCTGTTGGCAGGCGGCAGCGCCTTCGGGCTGGAGGCTGCGGCGGGGGTGATGGCCTACCTTGAGGAACGCAAGATCGGCTTCAACGTGGGGGTCACCCATGTGCCGATTGTCCCGGCGGCCATTTTGTTCGACCTGGACATCGGCAGTTCCACCGTTCGCCCTGATGCAGCGATGGGACGCGCCGCCTGCGAGGCGGCTGCCGCCGGCCCTGTAGAGCAGGGGAGTGTAGGCGCTGGGACAGGCGCGGCAGTGGGCCGCATTTTCGGCGCCAGCTCCCGGATGAAAGGGGGGATCGGTACGGCCAGCGTCGATCTGGGTGGGGGACTAGTCGTTGGGGCGCTGGTGGCTGTCAATGCTTATGGTGATGTGGTTGACCCCGCTACTGGCCAGATCATTGCCGGGGCGCGCAAGCCACCCGCCGGGAGAGAGTTCGCTGACACTCTGGCAACGCTGCGCACGTTCGTCGGCAAAACAGCCAATCGCATCGCCATGGGCAGCACTGTGATCGGTGTGGTAGCGACCAATGCCCGGCTGACCAAAGAGCAGGCCAACAAGGTCGCTCAGATGGCTCAGGACGGCCTGGCCCGCGCCATCCGTCCGGCGCACACCATGCTTGATGGCGATACGATCTTCGTGATGGCCACCGGCAAGAAGAATGCCAATGTCAATGTGGTAGGAGCCTATGCTGCAGAGGTTGTGGCACAGTCTATTGTTCATGCTGTCCAGGCGGCGAGGACACTCGGTGGGTGCATCGCTGCACGCGACTTCGAGCGCCCTACCCCTTCGACCGCCTCGTGACAATAGGAGAGCGCCGGTGAGGGCTAGAGGGTCCCTGCGGCTTGCCTGCTGGCTATGGAATTATTGCCATGATAGAGACGTTCATCGCCCAGCCTGGTAGATCGGGGGCGCTATGACCGAGACCGAACCCAACGCATCACGCGCTGCCAGCAGCACACCACAGCTACCCCTCCATGCCCCCCCATTGATAGGGCGGCAGGAGGTCATGGCACTGATCCAAGCCCAGCTGCAGCTTACGCGCCAGGGCCAGGGCAGTGTGACAGCCCTTAAAGCAGCCAGCGGCATCGGCAAGTCGCGGATGGCGCACGAGGCGCTCAACGAGGCTCGCCGCATGGGCATGCTGGCAGTGTTTGTGCCCTGTCGAGGAAGTGTGCAGCATCCTTACCATCCGTTGGCCGAGATCGTGCGCGCGCTTCTGGATGTGGACCCTGCTCAGCCCGCCGAGGCGCAGCGCGAACGTGTCCGGCAAGTCTTGGGTGGCATGGTGTTGGGCGAGCTGACGGGAACGGTGCTCAAGCTGTTGGGGCTGCCCCACGCCGACCAAGCTTCCACTAGAATCAGGGGCGAGGAGGAGCCAAGCCCTACGGGAACACTGATCCTGAGCGCCGACCTGGATGTGCCTGATGCAGTGCTCCGGCTGTTCCATGCCTGGGGCGCGGCAGACCGTAGCGGCGCACAGAGAGGCATGTTGGTGATCTTTGATGACCTTGATCAGGCCAGCGAGGTCACCCGCACTGTGTTTGCCGACCTGCGGCGCATGGTCGAGACACTGCCGTCACCGGTGTACCTGGTCGCCACTTTTGCCCCCGATGCCCCGGCGGACCTGCTCGGCACGCTTGAGGCCGTCACTGTTGAGATCAAGGACCTCTTGCCCGACGATGCAGCAGCGATGGCAGCCAGTCTACTGGGGGCCACAGGCCTGTCGCCCGAGCTTTCAAACCTGTTCTGGCACCGCTCAGCAGGACGCCCGCTGTTGATCCGGCTGCTGGCTCAACATTTACAGGAGACAGGCAGCGTTACGCTGTCACCCGACTCCGGTCAGGCCGAGCTGAGTGGAGCCGAACCGGTTCTGCGCATTCGCGAGATCGTCGCTGAGCGCATCCGTCTGCTCAGCAAAGGCCAGCGCGAGATGCTGCTGGCAGCTACGGTGCTGGGCGATGGAGTGCGGATCGGCGCGCTGCGGGCCATGCGTGGCGAGGCCACCGTGGATGAGATGATGGCTGACCTTTCGGCGCTGGTTGATTCGGGTTGGCTGGAGGCCAGCGGGGTGGGCCGCCTGGTCGCTTATCGTTTCGCTCACGCGATGTTGCGCGACATGATCTACCGCAGCATTCCGCCTGAAATCCTCACCACGCTTCACGCCCACGCTGGGGACTATTACGCCGTCCCGGCCACCGGGCGCAGGTTGCGCTTCGAGTCGGCGCTGTATCACTATGAACGAGCCAAGCAGCCTGAGAAGGCGCTGAACGTGATCGACCTGGCGCTGATCGATGCCCGCCGGGATGGCAACCGTGAGCAGCTCATCTCACTGTACCAGCGTGGAGCCCAGCTCGCGGCAGGCAAGCCCGACCTAGTAGAAAAGCAGGCTGCCTATGCCGAGGCGCTAGGGGACCTCTACGCTGCGGCAGGCGACTACCAGGCGGCAGCCAACGCCTATGCCAAACTTGGACCCAAGCATAACTCGCCTGTATCGTTGCTCGGAAAGCTGGGGCTAGTGCTGATAGCTGTCGACCCGGCACAGGCCGTCCATGTTCTGTCAGGGGTCGTTGCCAACTTGTCACCAGGGACGCCGGACCACATTCGCTCACGGGTCGAGTCGGGGCTGGTGTGGTCGCTGGCGCTTACGGGGCGGTCCTACGAGGCTGTACGTTTTAGCCGCGACTCACTCGCCCGACTGGCGGATACCTCTGGACTGGGGTCGGCCCGCACGCTCATGCGCGGCACACTCGGCATGGTGCTGTACTACTCTGGGGACGAAGGTGAGGCGCACCCCCACCTAGAGTCGGCGCGGGCTGGCTGGGGGGCGCGCAGCGAGCAGGACGGCGTCTTGCTGATGAACCAAGTGTTGGTGGGCCTGCCTCGCCAGGAGATCACCCGTCACTGGCTACGCCTGGCGCTCCAACCGCTGCTGCGCCAGGATGTGGCGTAATGCCTTGTGGGCTGTGGGTTGGTGGCAGCAGCACATCTCAGGTTTGATGTGATTTTCCCCACAGTTCCCAGGCCACGTCAGGCGCATCGTCTGGCAGGTGGAACAGATGGGTGCGGCAGGTGCAATCTGAAGCGCCAAAGCCATGCGCCGGTTCCGTCACATTCGGCAGCGCAGCGATAGCCTGCGCCCAGCCACATTCCAGAGGTGCTGTCGACTCCGCTAGCCACACCTCGACAGGGCGGGCGTGGGCCGTCAGTCTATCGATATGCCAGTGGAGACGCTTTTCGGTGCGCAGGTGCCGGGCGATGCGAGCGCGAAGGCCGCCAGGCCCTTGCGCGCTGCCCACGTAGGCGTACAGTCCTGCCTCGAAACGGAGTTCCCCCAATCGACCTACCCGAATTTCCGCCGGATCGTGTAGGCGCAGCAGCAACACGTAGGTTCCCTGTCCCTCAGGCAGATTGAACAGATTGGCAGATAGGCCAACAAGGGGTAACCTTCTCGGCGCGATCTCGTAACACCTTGAGGTTTCCATGTCACCATTTGACATCATCTTCAACGTCGTACTGCCGATCTTCATCCTGATCGGGATCGGCATGCTTCTCGACCGGGCCTTCCGGCTTGACGTGTTCACGCTTGCCAAGCTGAACTTCTACATTTTCACTCCGGCGATGGTTTTCCTCAAAATCCTATTCTCCGATCTCCAGGCTCACGAGGTGGCCACCATTGCGCTGGTGGCGCTGACTCACTACCTGGTTATGTGCCTGTTATCGGCAGGGGTGTTCTCGCTCAAACCCTTTGCGGCCCAGCGCACGGTTCTGTCATTTGGCAGTGTGGTTTATAACGCCGGGAACTATGGTTTTCCGCTTATGCTGCTGGCCTTTGGCGAGCGTGCCGTGAGCGTGATCGCCATTGTGCTGCTGGTACAGGTGGCATTGCTGTACACTATTGGTCTTTTGCTCTATGGGGCAGGCTACGAGAGCCTGCCTCAGTCGCTGTTGCGCCTGTTTCGTATGCCGGTCGTGTACGCTATTCCCATTGCCTTTGCTCTGCGTGCGCTGCACCTGGGGCTACCCGATCAACTTGCCATCCCTCTAGGCCACCTGGGGGACGGGTTTGTGTCGATGGCGCTGCTGACGCTCGGCGTGCAACTCTCTCGCAGCAAGGTTGGCGGCAGTCTGTTGCCGACTGCTGCTGTATCGGTGATGCGGCTGGCCGTGTCGCCGCTGGTGGCGACGGGTTTGGTCCTGCTGTTCAAACCCGGCGATGAGCTGGGGCCGGTGCTGATCGTTGGCGCAGGGCTGCCGGTGGCTATCAATGTGTTCATCATGGCCACCGAGTTCGACCGTGATGCCGACTTCGCCTCGCAGATGGTGTTCTGGACAACGCTGTTCAGCGCTGGTACGATTCCGGTGCTGTTGTTGCTTGTCCGCTGACCCAATCTAAGGGGAAAAGCCATGGCCGAGTCCACTCCACTGCTTCACTGGCCAACCATACGCCGCGTAGGGGGCACGTTTGTAGGTCTATGTGCTGCCCTCGCGTTGACGCTTTCCTTCGGTTCTGCGTTGGTCCAGGGGGTATCCAACCCCAGCCTGGACAGCGCCGAGATCACGAGCCGGGCAGCGGCCTTTGTGGCCGGGCCGTGGTTCCAGTGGTCGTTGCGGGGTACAGTTGTTCTGCTGGCGTTGGTGCAGGGCATTGGGCTGGCCCGTCTACTGGCGAGAACACCCCAGGCGACGCTGGCCAATGCCTTCGTGATGGCTTTCGGCAGTGTGATCGTGCTTGTGCTGCTGCGCCTGGCGCTGGACCTGATTTTCGGCGCACCGGGGACGCTGAAACGCTTCCTGTTCGACGCAGCAGGCTATGTGGCGGCCATCGGGCTGGCGCTGGTTGGAGCATGGATCGGAGCACGCGCCGCAGGATCGCTGGCGGGCGAAGCGGGGGCAGCAGCCAGTACATCCGATTCTGCGCCCAGCCAGGCCGAATGACGGCGTAGAATCATCGCTGTGAGTTGCTTTGCAGCCACTTGCTCAATCCCAGGGCATCCCAGGCTCGCACGGTGGCGTAGGCAGCTAGGATGGTGAAAACGAACATTGTGGGGAACACGTAGCGCGGCTCGATCAACAATGCTGCTGTCACGCTGGTGGTGTACATCACCCATATAATGAGCGGCAGGATGTCGCGCCACTGGCGGCGTACACACAGCACAATTCCCGCCATTCCCCCGACCAGCCCCCAGATGTGCCAGATGTACATAAGCAGCCGCCGCCAGAAAGCAGGCGTGCTGATCACTTGGCCTAGTGATGCCTTCCCCCTGAAAAAGGCTACCACTGTCTCTTTGAGCGCTGTCCCTGGGGGGGTGAGAATCACTGTACCGAAAGGCTGTCCATAAGCTGTCGCGGTGTCCCGGGCGATCCGCAGGAGCCACGCTCCCGGCGCCTGGAGAATGCGACGTATCCCGGCCCCCACGTATTCACTTCCCTCTGTGTGGGCATCCCCTGGTCCCATGTCTTGGGCGACTGCCTGGTTGAGCGCCTGATCGGTTGAGATCTCGCCGCCGTTTTCGTAGGTCGAACGGTAAAACTGCGAGAAGGCTGACGTGCTGACCGGCGTGAACTCACCGGTGATGATCGAGGTGCGGATCGTCCACGGAGCGATTACTAGTACCATCACACCTAGCAGCCAGGCCAGCCCACGCCACGCTTGGCGACGGTCTGAGGTAGACAACCAGGCCGGGAAGACGAGCATGGCCGGGAAGAGCAACGGCACCGGCCTGGTCAACGTTGCCAGGGCTAGCAGCAGCCCAGCCAGCCGGTACGGTCCAGCCTTAGATTGGGACAGCGCACGCACGTAGATCAGCATGAATCCCGTTAACAGCGAAATGAACAACGTCTCGGTCGCGATGGTGCCGGCAGTGAACACATAGCGCAGATCCAGCGCCTGAGCTACCAACGCCACCCGGCCCACCCGCTCGCCGAACAGGCGTTGGGCGACCAGGTATATCCACAGCACGGTCAAAGTGTCGAGCAGCGCTTGAGCCAGGCGGGCTGCCGTGAACTGGGCTACCAGGGCTTCATCGGGGATCAGGTTGAAGAAGGGCACCAGAAAGGCAGGATAGATCGGGCCTACGCCCACCACAGCCAGGACGCGCCGGGAGTATGAGCCAGGTGTGAAATCAGGATCGTTGAAATAAGGACCCTCAGGAATGCCCAGCCGCCAGGGGGCGCGGGCCACAGTGATGTAATAGTGGGTATCGCTCGCAATAGCAGTGTCGTGAGTGAAGACAGTCAGCATCACGACCACACGCAAGGCCAGCGCTACGCCCAGCACAATCCACACGAAGCGGTCCAACCTGCGCCGTGAGTCTGCCATGGGTAGGCCAAACCTATTCGCTCGTCAGCCGCCTGCCCTGCATCTCTGCTGGGACATTCAATCCCATCGTCTCCAGAAGGGTGGGGGCCACGTCCATGAGCTGGCGGCCTGCGACCTTGCGCCCACCTCCCGACTGGCGCGGGTCGTACAGGATGAACATACCGTTTGTGGCATGGTTGGCATCGTCTGGGCCAGTGTCATTCTCGAAGGTGTAGATGCCGCCGTGCCCAAAACTGCCCACGGACCGCCAGTCCAGGTTGCCCCAATAAACGATCAGGTCGGGTGGAACGCCGCGCACCTTCTGATAGATGTCCTGTGGTTTGAAGGCCACCGTTCCGATGTCGTTGCCGTCCGGGCCAGGGATAGCCTGGAAGCGTTCGATCAGCTCGTCACGTACCTTTTCGTAATCCTCGCGCCGGACTACGCCATTCGGCTCGCGGTCTTTGACGTTCAGAAAGACGCGCCCGTAGTAGCCGCCCTCGCCCCAAGCCACCGTCTTTTCCCAGTCCACCTCAACTTTGGCGAACGGCGTCAGCATACGCCGGCCATTCTCGTCAAAGGCGTCCTGCGGCGGCGGCTCCTTGAGCACCAAGTAGCCATTGCGCCACAGCCACTCGTTGACGCATAGGCCGCCTTCCATCTTCTTTGCGCCGTGATCCGAGGCGACCAGCACCACCGTATCATCGTCGATGCGTTCCAGCATACGCGCCATCTGGGCGTCGATCAGTTTATAGTAGTCGCGGATTGCGTTCTCGTATGGATTACCCGGCTGATAATGGCGGTGCGTGGCGTCCATGTAGGACCACATCCCGTGGTGGATGCGGTCGACGCCTATCTCCACCCACATGAAGAAGTCCCACGGCTGGTTCTGCTGAAGATAGTTGAGCACCTCAAACCGCATCTCGGTCATGTCCCAGATTTGCTGGAGCAGCCAGCTTTTATCTGGCGTGCGGAAATTCTTCACATCCACCTGGTAGCGGGGTGCAATCGACAGGACTTTCTCGGCTAGACTCTGTGGCCAGGTGAAACCGCTCTCCAACGTCGGCGTCAGAAAGCAGGAGATCGTCGTGCCGTTGATGGGTTTGATGGGAAACGTCTGCGGCACACCGACCAGTATCACCTGCTTCCCAGCGTCGCTCAGAATGTCCCACACGCGCGGTTCTTTGACGGAGGCTCCGGTTGCGATGACCATGTTGTGGTAAGAGTAGTCGGCCCGGTTGCGGAAGCCGTAGATGCCCAAGACGCCAGGGTCTCGACTGGAGGTCATGCAGGCCCAGGCCGGGACGGTGATGGCTGGGGTGCACGACTCAAGGTCGCCGTATATTCCACCTTCCATCAGGCGGCGCATGGTCGGCAGGTCGTCGCGGAACTGGTCGAATACCAACTCAGGGGCCGCACAGTCCAGACCAATCACCATCACTTTACGGTCGCGCGGCTTGCGGCGGAGGAAATCAAACACGTTTGCCTCTCTCTACGTATGTAGGTCGGGATGCAAGATCAACATCCGCTGTGACCCCGTTCGACAGGTGCACAGGGCAGCTCGTCCTGTGGCTCACGCTTTGTGGTTGTCCTGATTGCGCTGCATCCCGTTGATCAGCACCTGGCTGACCTCCGGGCGGGTGAACTCAGTAGGCAGCATTTCCCCACGCGACAGCATCTCGCGCACCTGAGTGCCCGACAGCTGCACCCAGTTCGACTGGTCGTGCGGGCAGGTCTTGGCCGTGACAATGGCCTCGCACTTCTTACAGTAGAAGGCATGCTCAAACATCAACGGCGTGATGCCGATCTGCTCTGGGGAGAATTCGTCGAAGATGTACTGAGCGTCGTAGGTGCCATAGTACTTGCCTACACCCGCGTGGTCGCGCCCAACGATAAAGTGCGTGCAACCATAATTCTTGCGGGC
Organism: Anaerolineae bacterium; assembly: GCA_034435375.1. GTDB lineage: Bacteria > Chloroflexota > Anaerolineae > Aggregatilineales > UBA3940 > DAOTXR01. The sequence continues at coordinate 80,227 of DAOTXR010000039.1, read as the reverse complement.
AATGGCGTGGAAGATGGCCTCGCGCGGGCCAGCGTAGCGCATCGCTGCCGGGAACACGCCCAAAAGGACGCGGTCGGGCGGGTAGTAATCTCGCAGGATGGCCTCATAGCTCTGGATGCGTACATCGGCGGGAATGTCATCGTCCTTGGTCTCGCCGACCAGAGGATGGATAAACAGCCCATCCACGATCTCCAGCGCCGTCTTCTGGATGTACTCATGTGCGCGGTGGATCGGGTTGCGGGTTTGGAAGCCCACAATTCGCTTCCAGCCGTTAAGGGCAAACATGCGACGTGTCTGGGCCGGTGTGTGGCGTAGTTCTGGGAACTCGGTGCGGGCTGCCAGAGGCAGATCGAAGACCCACACCTCGCCGCCGAGCAGCACATCGCCCTGCCGGTAAAGCCGCGCCACGCCGGGGTGAGCGTCTTCGGTAGTTCTGTAGACCTTCTCGGCCTCAACCCGCTTGTCGTAGACATACTTTTCTGCGACTTCGAGCACGCCCATCAGGTGCAGGCTGCCCTCGGCGTCTGGCTCGGCCAGTGCAACTGACTGTCCGATGGCAACGTCACGGGCAGTCTCCTCGCTTACGGCCAACGTGATGGGGATCGACCACGGCAGTCCGTTGGACAGGTGCATGTCGTGAACCACGCTGTGGTAGTCGGCCTGGCCCATAAAGCCCGTCAGTGGGCTGAAGGCTCCCACAGCGATCAGCTCCAGGTCTGAGATGTTCAGGGGGGAGAGGACAACGGGATAGAGGCTTCTGGCCATCTCACGGGTCGAGTCGGCCATCTCGCCACGCAGCAACCGGTTGACCAGTGCGCCACCATGTGGCGCAATCGATCCCACGTAGCTGGCAGATGTCTCTGGGGAGGTAGGTGTATCGTTCAAAGCGCTCACCTCGATCGTTTTCGCCGTGCGCGAAATTTGTCACAAGACACAAAAATGCACGCATCTGTGCACAATTCAATGCGTGTTGGCAGGAGTGTACCACAAAGCTGGTGCGCTGTCGATGATTGTAGCAAGTTCGATATGTCGATGTCGGCAGTAGTTGGAGTGCAGGCTGTGGCCAGAGAGAGAAAACCTCCTCTTGCTCAGCCCGCTCGTGCGTTGAAGTCCTCCACTGCCTCCTGGATCGCTTTGCGAATGCGCTCGTCAGGGATGTCGTTCACATCGTTATACTGGCGACGATTGACCCAGATGTCGATCGTGCCATCAGGCATGGTTCCGAAATCCAGCACGGTGTCGGCTAGGTCAGGATACTGGGCCAGCTTGCGCCGGGCAATCTCTTCGATCTGCTCCGAGACCAGGCTTGAGGGGCGCTCGTATGTCTCAACCTCGGCATCCGCCACCAGCGTCTGCGACCTGGCTGCCAGGTCTCCTGGCCGGGGTCGACGGATCAAAACCAGAATGGCCAGCACAGCGATGATCAACACCAGCAGTACACTGATCAGGATTCCCAGCAGCACAAGGTTGGACATGACTCCCCTCCCCGGGTGTGTGAGTGGCATCACTCTACCATTTAAGGGCCTGCCGATGCAAACTACGCTTGCGGGCCACGCCCATTTCTGTGATACTAGAAGTGCGCTTGTGCAGAACTTTCGTTGCAAAGTTGTAAGGTGCCTGGCCTGAGGTCTTTGGCTATAATGTAGAGGGACGGCGTGACACAGGTTGAAGCGTAGTATACCCAACCCGTGGGGAGCGTGACCGGTGACACTGGGACGTATTCTCTACATTGAAGATAACTTGGAAAACCGCATCCTGATCAAGCGGGTTCTGGAGGCCGAGGGCTATACTGTTATCGAGGCACCGAACGGGTTGACTGGACTGAATTTGGCCGAGAGCAGCAAACCCGACCTGATCCTGATCGACATCAACCTGCCTGATATCGATGGTTACGAGTGTACAGCCCGAATACGGGCAAACGGCGGGTTAGGCAAGGTCCCCATCGTAGCACTCACGGCCAACGTGCTGGACGGCGATCGGCAGAAGGCTTTGGCTGTGGGGTGTGACGGCTACATTCCCAAACCCATCGACGTTGACGAATTGCCCAGCCAGATTGCCGCACACCTGAAAAACCACCGGTAATGTCTTGCGCCCTTGAGTGCCTGCGTGGTTGTCAGTTGATGTCAGGAATCATCAACGCTGGCAAACCTGCGGTTTTTACTCAAAATGTCCGGAGAGATATTTTCGGTGGGGCACTGAAGGCCATATCAGCGGGTCTTGACTGCCCTATGTGCATCTGAATCCAGAGCAAGAGTTCTGGATGCACAGTATACTTCTGGGGATGGACAGAGGTTCAAGTAGCGACATGACATCAAACGACCAGCCAGCAGAAAAAAGCATCGGTGGGGCACGGGGAGAACCCAACAGCGGCTCGCCAGGGTCGAGTGCTGCGCTGCCGCCGAAGATGGATACACCGCAGCCACCCAAGGTTGAGGCTGCACAGCCCGACCAGGCTAAAAGTGAGCAGCCGGAGATGGCTAAGCCTGAGGTGGCTAAGCCCGAGACGACTAAACCAGAGGCGGTCAAGCTTGAGGCGGCCAAGGCCGAGGCAGCTAAAGAGGAAGTAGCCAAGCCTGAGGAGGCCAAGCCGGTCAGCGCCGAGGCAGGGCAACCCGAAAAGCCTAAGGTCGAGGCTCAGCCAGACAGCCTGGCAGCAACTCAGGCTCCCGTTCAGGGCGGCGACACTGCACGGCGACCTGCTGCTCCCATCGACCCCGGCGAGGCGCATGTGCTGGTTGTGGAGGACAATGTGCCGAACTTTGTGCTGATCGCCCGCATGCTGGCCTATATGGGCGTTCAGCGCTGCGAGTGGAAAACATCTGGCTGGCAGGTAGTCGAGTTTGCTGACACGCTGCCGCGCATAGATCTGATCCTGATGGACATCCGCCTGCCTTACGAGGACGGCTTCCAAGCGCTCTTGAAGGTGCGGGCCAACCCTCGTTTGAAGGACACCTTGGTGGTGGCGGTCACTGCAGAGGCCAGCGTCGAACAGATGAAACGTGCTAAAGAGGCGGGATTTGACGGTTTCCTGGGGAAGCCGCTGGATCCAGACCGCTTTCCCGATCAAATAAAGCGCGTGCTGAGCGGAGAACCTGTCTGGGAGATTCATTAATCGTTGGCAAGTGACTCCCGTTTGTCATCCCCAAATTTCTGCTCCCGGCAGCTCGACGCGCAAAGGGCAAAGGATGGAATGTGATGCTGACGCAACTCGTGAGCCGCCTGGAGACCCTCTACAGTGACGAAAATGAGCGTCGTCGTGCGCGGGCTCTGGTCATAGCTCTGCTGGTTCTGAGCGCCATGTCACTCGTCTACGTGTTCGCTCTCATCCCTGTGGCTCTGCGCGGCACGATCCTCACCCCCGCCAGTGTGGCCGGCGGGTTCGTCCTGGTTGTCCTCATTCTGGGTGGCACGATAGGGTTGCTGTTCCAGGGTCGGTTGCGTGCGGCTGCTTGGGTGCAGGCGGGTGGCTTCTGGGTGCTGATGATTGTCTCAGTCATCCAGGCTGGGATCACGGGCGCTTCAGTTGCGAACGCCCTGGCCTATGTGGCGTTGGCCTCGCTCTTTTTGGGTTGGGGTGAGATGCTGGCGCTGACTGCGCTATATGTCATCTCCCTGATAGTGATTGGCGTCATGCAGTTCATGGGCCTGCCCCCGACCCCCGCTGCCACCTCCGACACCTTGATCTTGCATGGCGGCGCAGCCATTACCTCGCTTCTGGTCACCGGCGTGACGTTGGGGGCGCTTTCGCGCCAGCTCACCAGTGCGGCCCGCGATGCCCAGGCCCGCACCCGTAGCCTGTATGCGCTCCTTGAGCTAGGCCAACTGGCTAATTCCATCCTCAACCTGGACGACATGCTGGGCACGGTCGTCGAACGCGCCTGTCAGCAGTTTGGTTACCATCATATCCAGGTATTTCTGATCGACGAGCCACTTCGGCAGATCGAACTGCGAGCTGCCTCCGGGCCTCAGGGCCGGCGGTTGCTGGAGCGCGGCTTGCGGCTGCCGCTCGATGCCCGTTCGCCGATCACCCAAGTGGCAACTAGCGGTGAGACGGTCCTGGCTCGTGGCCCCGACCTGCTCAGCCCTGCTTCCCTGCACAGTGAGGTGCTGCCCGACACGCACGCCGAATTGGCCTTGCCGATCCGAATGAGCGGCAAGATGCTCGGTGTGCTGAACGTCCAGTCGACCAGCCCGCAGGTGTTTAGCCAGAGCGAGGTGGATACCCTGCATATGCTCGCCAGCCAGATCGCCATTGCCGTTGAGAATGCTCAGACCTTCTCCTCGGAAGCGGCGTTGCTAGAGGCTACCAGCCCGATCTTTCGCGCCACACAGGAGATCATGGTTGCTAGCGCACCCAACGAGATCGTCGACATCCTGCGACGTTATGTCCTCAATGACGCCGACCGCATCTCCCTGGTGCAGGTGACCAGCCGCTCAGAGAGCGGCCCTTCGACCACTGTGATGAGTGTCTGGGATCGTGAGGGTCGCGAGCTCACCACACCGTATCCAGCAGAGATTGTCGGGCTGGTGGGCAGCCAGCCGTTGGTTGTGACAGACGCTGTGCAGCTCAGCCCTGCCTTTGACGCTGTCCGCGCCTACATGGAGAGTGTCCTGGGAGTGGCCAGCCTGGCCATCTTCCCCCTTGTCGGGCGCGAGCAGGTTGCCGGGCACCTGATAGTAGCTTATCGTCAGATGCACACTTACAGCCCACGCAACATCCAGACCATCGAGACCTTCGCCAGCCAGATCGCCGTAGTGCTGGACAACATGCGGCTGGTGGGGCGACTTCAGACTTCGCTGGAAGAAGCGACTGCGCTGTACAGCACCTCGCTGGCGATGAATGCGGCTCAGAGCCTGGGCGAGGTCTACGATACCACGCTGACCGAGATCCTGAACATGAGCCAGCCCGACCGAATTACCCTGCTGCTGGTTGGGCCTGACCCGCGCGGCGAGGTTCAGTATATCGAATCGGTTGCCACCTGGAATAGCGGCCGTATCGCCCAAGGCCCCATGCAGGCCCGGTATGCGCTTCATGATGTTCCTATCCTGTCTCAGTTCCCCCAGACTCGGGCCAATCTGGTGTTCAACAATGCGCCAAACGATCAGCGCCTCGATGAGAAAGCGCGGGCGTACTACGCTGGCCAGGGTATCTCCTCGGTGGCCTTGATCCCCTTGAGCACCGGCACCACTTGGCTGGGAGCGTTGGTGCTTGAGTCGCAACGGAGCGACGGCTTTACCAGCAATCAGGCTCGTCTGTGCCGCAACATAGCCGACCAGGCCGCTCTGGCCATCGACTTGCACATGCTGCTGTCGCGCAGCCAACAGACTGCCGAACGTGAACGCCGCGTGCGCGAGTTCGTAGACCGCCTGCGGGCAGCGACGGACATCGAAACCATTGCTTACATTCTGGATGAGGAGCTGCCGCGTGCACTGGGCAAGGCGCCTGAGATATTTCGTCGAGCTTGGGCTGGCGAGCGTCACCTGCTCACGCCTGAAGAGTGGAATCTGGTCGAGAACATTCGCGGTCAGGCACGACTGGCTATATCGAACATCGAACTGCTTGAGCGGACTCAGCAGTCCATGATGCAGGGACAGACCATCAGCGACATCACGGCCCAGCTCCAGAGAGCCACTGCGGTTGAAGATGTGATGGAGACCGCAGTCCGTGCGCTGCAGTCGGTCCTGGGAAACTACGACATCCGGCTACGGCTAACGATGGCTGAGCAGGGAACAACCCCGCCGCCAAGCGATGACGGGGAGGATGGTAGCTCAGAGTAACCTGTGGGGTGATTGTAATGAGCGAGCGAAACCTTGTGTATCGATTGATATCGCACAGGCTGATAGAGCCTCACCCGCGCGTGACAGGCCCTGACAGGCAGCGTCGGGCACGTATCACGGCGATACTGGCCCTGACGCTGATGATCCTCACCCTGGTGTTGACGATCATCCCCTGGATCGTGGTCAAACAGCGTGACGCCGGGGCGATAATCTTGTTCAGCCTGCTTGTGGCGACGTTCTTGTTCAGCCGGACACCTTGGCCAGAGATCGGTGCAGGTTTGTTGACTTTTGGGCTGACCATCTCCAGCCTGATTACCCTGGCCCTCTTTCCCAACCCGACAGTCACACCGCAGGCTATGGTCTTCACCCTGCTGCCGGTCTTGCTCTCGACGCTGATTATGACGTCTGTCTATACCCTGCTGCTGGCTGCGCTGAACACTGGCGGCTTGATTCTGCTGATCGCACTCGCCCCCTGGTTGGATTTTCAGATGGTCATGGTGCCCTTTGTGGCAACCGTCCTGCTGTCAACGCTGGCTGCGGCTGCATCCTACGTTGTTGACAGAGACCTCGCCACGATCCGGCAGCAGTCGGAGGAGATGGACCGTTATAGCCAGTCCATGCAGCAGGAGGCGCAGCGTCTGTCGGCTATCGCAGACGTGGGCCGCGCCATCACTGGCGTGCGCGACCTAGACGAGCTGCTCCGACTGGTGACCAACTTGATCGTTGAGCGCTTTGACTTCTACCATGCTCAGGTTTTCCTGCTTGACGAGACTCGTCGTTATGCGGTGCTGCGGGCCAGCACCGGCGAGGTTGGCCGGCAGCTCTTGGCTCGTGGACATCGGTTGTCTGTCGGATCGCAGTCGGTCATCGGGCAGGTGACCTCGCGTGGCGCGCCGGTGATCGCTTCGGACACCGACGTTGACCCGATTCACCGCCGTAACGAGTTGCTGCCCAATACCCGCTCGGAGATGGCCCTCCCGCTGCGCGTCGGCAACAACGTTATTGGCGCCCTCGACATTCAGAGCGTCAAGCCCAACGCTTTCCGGGACGAAGACGTGTCCACATTCCAGTCGATTGCTGACCAGTTGGCTGTCGCCATCGAGAATGCCCGCCTGTTTGAGCGGGCTCAGCGTGACTTGCGCGACATCGAGACCCTCAACCGGCAGTTGACAGGTGAGGCTTGGCGTCGGTATGTCACTGGACGTTCATCGAAGGCACCCATTGGCTTCGAGGTCAGCGATCGGGGGGTCACTCCCCTTCTGCCAGGTGAAGCCTCGGCTTCCCAAGCTGGTCAGGACGACGGTGCGCTCAGTGTGCCGCTGACGGTACGCGGGCAATCCATCGGTGTGATTGACCTCAAACCGCGCGACGGCCTGCCGCCTGATGAGGAGACACAGGCGCTGCTGCAGGCAGTCGCCGAACGTGTGGCGTTGGCTCTGGACAGCACGCGCCTGAGTGACCATGCCCAGCGTCAGGCCGAACGCGAACAAATTTTGAGCCGCCTTTCGGCAGAACTGCAGGCCACCACTGATCTGGATGTGATTCTACGCATTGCAGCCCGTGAAGCCAGCCGGGCGCTCGATTCACCGCGTGGGTTCATTCGTCTCACGATGGAGTATGGGCCTCCTGAGGAACCGGCCAGGGAGACATAGAATGGGGTGGCATGCTGGGGCATCCCACGGGGTGCCCCCTTGTAGTTAGTAGACCTTATGAGGAGGCAACCCGGTTCAGTATGGATAGCACGAATGGGCGAATCCTTATAAGATTGTCTTAAGTGTTAAGTGTTTCGTCAAAAGAGTCGATGAGAAACTCTCTCGATGAAACCTCCGGTTTGGCCGATAATCCTTTCGGTCAAACGTTTCGATGATGTGCTGGCAGAGGTATGCCAACGCAGTAGGTGCTTATGGCCAACAACCAAGAAGTGTACGTGCTGGGAAGTTTGCAGAGAGCAATGGACTGGTTGACGCACACCAGGCTCGCAGACCCAACCCGTGCGTGGCGGGGACGCCTGGCTGCCGTCCTTTTGCTGCTGATCGGCCTATTTACGTTGATTGCCATAGTCGCTGGCATCCGGCTGGTGCCAGTGACTGGAGCGCCAGGGTCGCCGATTGTCGCCACGCGCATCATCAATGCTGGCCTGTTCGCCCTATGGCTGGTGCTGTACCTTGCCAACCGCTACTTGGATCCGGCAACCGCTGGAGTTGGACTGGCAGTGTGCCTACTGGGCCTGGCCCTTGCTTCGTTGACAGCGACTGGCCCGCTGGCGGCCTATGCCATTATGCTGATCGTGCCGGTGGTGGTAGCCGGATTATTCGGGCCGCCGATCTCGGCTGTGACCATAGCCTTGGCCGCAGGTCTGGCTTACCTGGCGCTCAACCTACTTGCCGATCCCGCCTACTTCAGAGTCCTGTTCTCCAGCGGCCCAGCGGCCCAGACCTTGGCTGTCTACCTGAACCTAGCCTTTGTGGCTGTCATAGCTTGGCTGTTCTCGCGCAACAGTCATCAGGCCCTCGTTGAAAGCCAACAAACCAGCCTAGCGCTGGTCGTGCAACGCGAACAGCTCGCCGAGCAGCTTACCAAGCAGATGCGCCAACTTCAGGCTACGGTGACGGTTGCACGAGCGGTGGTCGGCAAGCGATCTCTGGATGACCTGCTCCGCGATGCGGCGCGACTTGTGCGCGACACATACGGGCTTCATCAGGTTCAGATGTTCCTGACTGACCGTGAACAGGGCTATTCCGTCCTGCGGCAGAGTACGGGTGAGGTAGGTCAGGCGCTGGTAGCCCGCGGACATCGCCTGGCTATCGGCAGTCTGAGCGTGATCGGTCAAGTCACGGCCACAGGGCATCCGCTGCTTGTCCGCGACTCGGACCTAGACCCCGTGCACCGGCGCAACGAGCTGTTGCCTCACTCTCGTTCGGAGATGGTGCTGCCACTCACCGTTGGCAGCGATGTGATCGGCGTGCTCGACCTGCAAAGCGAGCACATCGATGGTTTCAAGACGGAGGACTTTCCGACCTACCAGGCACTGGCTGACCTGCTGGCCATCGCCGTCCACAATGCCCACCTATTCGAGGAGGCTGAGGAGAACCTACGTGAGCTGCGTCAGCTCAGCCGTGAGACGACGCAGCGAAGCTGGGCCGAGTTTCTGGCCGAGACTCGTGAGGAAGATCGGCAGCAGGTCTACGGGCCGGAGAGGCGAGACCTCCAAGTCCAACGCAGCCGGATCATCGACCATGTGTTGTCTGTTGGTTCTGTGATCATGTCGAGCGGCAAAGATGGCGAGAGCACGTTCCTGGCCGCTCCGATCGTGGTGCGCAATGAGGTCGTTGGCATCCTGGCCGTTGAGTCGGATGAACCGCGCGACTGGACCCAGGAGGACCTGCGTCTCATCGAGGCGATTGCCAGCCGGACAGCGCTGGCGGTTGAGAACGCCCGGCTCTACATCCAGGCGCAGCGTGCAGCGGAGCGTGAGCGTATGGTCAATGCCATTGCGTCCCGGCTCCAGCGCGCCCCCAGCCTGTCTATGCTGCTGGAGAGCGCCACACGTGAGCTGGCCGAGGCTCTGGGCACGGACAATGTCTACGCCGAGATCAATCTTGAACAGCCCATTGGCCATCGTCGCAAACCTGCCTCTGACTCGGAAACGGAAGTAGAGGAGTCCAGCGAGACGCCCGATACAGTTCAGGATGCCAGCCCTGCAGGGCCTGATGATGAGCCGGAGGGAGCGAGAGCTGAACTATGATAGGCCGTATGATGCCATCCCAACGTCTAGACCTGCGGGCCTTGCCTATCGCCGTCAAGATTGCGCTGGCACTGGCTCTGATTCTGTTGATCAGCGGTGTTGTGACCGACCAACTGGTGCGACAAGTGGTGCGCGACGCGCAGGTAGACGCCGTTTTGGGCGAGCTTGAGACCATCAGCCGTACCCAGGCGCTGCGCCTGGTTGATAAACTGAGCCAGGGAACAGCAACACTGAACGCCCTGGCGTCCAGCAACGCCGTCCGTAATCGGCTGGTCGAGCTTGAGGAAGCCCCCCCCGCCCTGGCCTCTGGCGAGGTTCTGATGCAGGACCCGCAGTTGTATCAGAGTTTGCTTAGCTTCCGCAATGTGTATGGCCAGTTTGATAGCGTGGCAATCCTCGATAACCAGGGGCGCTTGATTGCCATCAACCCGATTCCAGAGGGTATAGAGCAGGCTGATCCGGCTGCCTGGGATTGGTACTCCAATGCCTACAAGGAGGGCGAAGGCAGCACATACATCTCAGGTCCTCGCGATGATTTTCTGACCGGAGCAAGGGGCATCCATATTGCCATTCCGATCTACAGTCCGCCGGGGCGTGAGGTGGAGGTCATCGGTGTACTGTATGGCGTGTGGAACATGAGCGTTGTCATCGACGTGATTGACATGGGCGGCAACCGTGAGGGCCTGATCCTTGAGCCGGAAGGGACCGTCCTCCTCTCAAGCAGTCTGAAGCAGGGCGCTGCCGTTCACCAGGACCTGCTGTCCCAGATGCTCCTGGCTCCATCTGGATCGTTTACATTCACCGACAATGTCGCTGAGTGGCTGTATGGCTACGTGATGCTCTCTGACCTCGGCCTGGGGAACCAACCAATTGCCAACCTTCGCTGGATCGTGGCCATCCGCCTGCCTTCTGCGCAGACACGGGCAGCAGCCGCCTCTCTGGCCAATCGCCTGCGGGTCGCCATTGGCATCAGCGCCGGGTTGATTACAACACTGGCCCTGATCTTGGTCACGTTCACGTTGTTCCCCCTGCGCCGTCTGACGGATGCCGCCTCTCGCATCCGGCAAGGGGAGCTTGACGCACCTATTCCTCAGCTCCCGCCGGATGAGATTGGCCAGCTCGCCGTTGTGCTCCAGGATATGGTGGGCAAGCTGGTCAAGCGTCTGAGCCAGCTCAACTCCGCCGTGAAGATTTCGCAGAGCATGGTCCTTACGCTTGACATCAACCAACTGCTCAGCGAGGTAGCCCGGGGCATCAGCGAGCAATTTGGGCATCCGAGCGTGCGTATCTACCTGGCTGACCTTAACGCACGCGAAGCCCGTCTACAGGCTGCAGCAGGCAGAGACAGCATCGACTGGTTGCGCCGTGGCCACCGTATCGCCGTCGATGATAAGTCGCACATCGGACGAGCTATCCTATACGGCGAGCCGCAGTTTGCGGGCACCACCGAGCGTGTGTCGTTTATCGGCGCTAAGACCCCACCGCCGGAAGTGGCGATCGGGTTGTGGGCCGGTGGCCATCCCCTGGGCGCCTTGCTGGTCGTGGGTCAGGAATTAACCATTTTTGAGCAAGAGGATGTGACTATCCTCACGCTGGTGGCTGACCAGCTCAGCGCGGCCATTGAGAACGCCCGCCTGTATGAGCAAAGCGTTGCCAACCTGACCGAGATCGAGGAGCTCAACCGCCGTCTGACGCGCCAATCCTGGCAGGAATACGTTGAGGAGAGCGGGGCATTGCGGCGTACCCGTGATCCTGACGAACGCTGGCCAGAGGCTCTGGAAATGGTGCGCCACCGCAGCGAGGTCAGAGCTGAAGCTTATGCGGATGCTGATGGGCGCTCGGTGTTGGCAGTGCCGCTGGTGCTGCGCGGCGAGCCGATTGGCACACTGGCAGTCACTCGCCCGGCAGGTGAGACGTGGAGCAAGGACGAGATCATGCTGGTCGAGTCTATCGCCAGCCGTCTCACCATGATCGCTGAAGGTATCCGCCTAGTTGAAGAGACCACCCGCCGCGCGGTGCGCGAGCAGCAGGTTAATGAGGTCTCGGCCAGCCTGCTCCAGCGCGTGGCGAGCGTTGATGGCGTGCTCCACACCGCGCTGACCCAACTGAGTGGCGCGCTTGGCTCTGATCAGGTGTCGCTGCGTATCGGTAGACCGCCTATCGACGACGATCATCAGATTGCGGCTGGCAGCGCACGGGCTGCTGTCTCTGACAATGGCGGTGATGGAGGGCGCAGTCCAGCGGCCCGATCAGATGAGACCACAACGGAGGACCTGAGCGGTGAGGGAGGTGAGATCAATGGCTAGCCGCACCTCGACCCGAACTGAGACGCCGCTGCTCCAGGGTGCTCGCGGCAGCTGGCTCTTTCGGCTGTTCTCGGTTCGTTATCCCTACGAGAGCCAGCTCGATCGCCAGCGTGCTCTGACCGTGTCGATTATGAGTCTGTTGTTTGGCTTAGTGGGCCTGTGGGGGGTCATTGGTCTGGCGATTGTCTTCCCCGGCCTGCTTCCGCGCGGACTACTGGTTTTTAACATCCTGCTCGCTGTGGTTTATCTGGGAATCTACCTGATGGCCCAGTCAGGCTGGCTGACACCAGCCAGCTATGCATTTGTGCTGATGACGATTGTTGTCCCAGTGATCCAAAGTGTGCCGTTTCGTTTCTTGGGGCCTGAGATCGTGATGCTGAGCGCTGTGGTGCCCGTGGTGGCCTCAGCTTTCATCCTAGGCCCTCTGTGGACCTTCGGCGCTGCATTGCTGGCAATGTTGGCCATTGGAGTCAATGCGTATTCCACCTATACCAATCTGCTGGCTGCCGGTGGTGGCCCCGAATTAGCAGGTGTCCTGGTGAACACCGTCGAGTCGGTGTTTCTGCTGGGCGTGTTGTCCGTTCTGGCCTGGCTGCTGAGCAGCAGTCTGTTTAGCTGGGCAGCCGGCGCCCAACGCCGCGCCCGCCAGCTCGAGGCAGCCGCTGTCATCAGCGAGACGGCTTCGACGGCTTCCAGCCTCAGCGTACTTCTCAACGATGTAGTCGAACGCATCCGCGAAGCCTACGGGTTTTACCATGCCCAGGTATTCCTGCTGGACCAGGAAGGACGTATGGCACGCCTGGAGGCCAGCACAGGTCGGGCCGGTGAGATATTGCTGGCACGCGGGCACGCTCTGCCTGTCGGTTCGCAATCGGTGGTGGGTGAGTGCAGCAGCAAGGGGCGTCCTGTGGTTGTCAACGATGTGACGACCAGCAAAATCCACCGTCCCAACGAGCTGCTGCCCGATACACGCGCGGAGCTGGCTCTCCCATTACTAGTCGGTACCCAGGTGATTGGTTGCCTGGACGTTCAGAGCACCATCGCCAATGCCTTCCAGCCAGACGACGTGCAGTCGCTTCAGGTGCTATCTTCGCAGCTCACCGCCGCTATCGAGAAAGCCCGCCTGGTGGACGAGCTTCAGGCTCGCGCATCGGAGAACGAGCGTTTGCTTGAAGAGGCTCAGCAGAACCTGCGCCAGATCGAGGAGCTGAACCGCCGCCTGACCCGCGAAGGTTGGAGTGACTACCTGCGTGTCCGCCGTGCGCCTGGCGCCTTGGGCTATACCCTCCAACGCGGCGAGATTCTGGCTGACACCAGTTGGACGGCTCCCATGCGACAGGCGTACCAGGGGGAGCACGGGGTTGTGATCCGCAAAGACCCGAACGCACACATCGCAGCACTGCCGGTCCGGCTAAGAGGCGAGGTGATCGGTGTGCTTGAGATTGCACGCGGCGGTGACCGACCCTGGACTGACAGTGAGATCGAGATGGCCGAGACACTGGTAGACCGGCTGGCCCTGGCAATTGAGAATGCCCGCCTCTATGAGCAGGCCACCGACGCTGCCGAGCGCGAGCAGATCGTCAACCGGGTGGCCCAGGACGTGCAGGAAGCCAGGAGCGTTGAGGAAGTGCTGCAGGCCGCACTGACCGAATTGAGCGAAGTCCTGGGTGCGTCGCGCGGCATTGTTCAGATCAGTCCCAGAGAAACAGCTCCTGATGACAACCAGCCCATCAGAGCTATATCAGAAGGGACAGTATAGGGAGGTCTGCCATGCAACGATTCTTAAGGCGACTCGCCTGGCGCAATCTCCCGATTGCAGTCAAAACAACCCTATTGTTTGCAGTGCTGCTGGTCTTCATCCTGGCCCTGGGTCTGGTGATGAACAGCGCCTTTGCCAGCCTGCGTAGCCAGCTTGAGACCGGTAGTACGACCTCAGTGGAGATGCGCGCCCTGTCTCAGGACATCCAGATCGGCATCGAGACGCTCCAGCGCCTTGAGAGCCGTTTGGTCGAGCAGCGCTATGGTTGGGCCGGTTTCAACCTGGTCGAGCAGTCCGTGCGGCGCGAACACGCTGCTTTGACCGCTCAACTTGAATCCGATGCGGGACAGCTGGAAAACCTAGCCAGCTCGCTCCTGGGGGCTGGTGAGTTGGTCCCCTTCAGCGCTGAGGTCCGCACCATCCAGGCCAATGCTCGCACCAGCGAAGACAACTTCACCCAGATTGCTGACGTGGTCAAGGAATTGACCTGGCCTGAGGAAGGGGCGCTGGTTAGGTTTCAGCAGTACGGGGATCAGCTGGAGGCCTTGACTATCCAGCAGGACAATCACGAACTGATCAGCCAACTCCTGCTGCTGCGTAACCTAGAGCGTACATTGACCGAGACAGGCACGCAGGCTGACCTGTATGCCTTTCAGGATGCTGCTGATACATATTTGCAGATCTATCAGACCATCCCACTCACAGAGAACATCACCGAGATCCCTAGACAGATGGAGCTTTACACTGGAGAGGCCGAGCGGGTCTCCAACCTATTGGGCCAGCTTCAGACCCTGACGCGCTCGTCCCAGCTCTATACTGAGTTTGCCCGCGATGCAGCTTCTCGTCTAGGCACCATGACCGAGGCACAACGCCTGCTTCAGCTTCAGCGTATTAACGTCATCCAGAACACCACAGGCCGCGTTCTGGCAATTAGCCTGATCGTGGCCCTCATCGTAGGTTCACTGCTGACCTTCCTCTATGCCCGTGACCTGTCGCGCAGCATGCAGCGCCTGCTCGCCGTGGCTAACGCCCTGGAGGCCGGCGACCTGGGCGCCCGCGTCGCCGTGTCCGGTGAGGACGAGTTCAGTCGTCTGGGCCTCAGCTTCAATGCCATGGCTACCCAGCTTGAAGGGCTGGTCAGCGGGTTGGAGCAGCGGGTGGCTGAGCGTACCCGTGACCTGACCATCACGGCGGAGATCGGGCGTGCTGTCACCTTCCAGCGCGACCCACGTGACCTGATGAACGAGATCGTTGAGCTGATCCGCCAGCGCTTCGGCTTCTACCACGCGCAGGTGTTCCTGGTTGACGATCAGGGTGTGAATGCCAACTTGGTCGCCAGCACAGGCCGGGCGGGTCGCGAATTGCTGGCGCGCCATCACGCGCTTGAGGTCGGGTCGCACTCAGTCATTGGGCAGGTGACCTCCCGCGGCGAACCCATTGTTGCCTCGGACACCGAGGCGGCGGGCATCGTTCACCGCCGCAACGAGCTGCTACCCGACACGCGCTCCGAGATGGCCCTGCCCATGCGTATCGGCGATCGCGTGATCGGAGCACTGGACGTGCAGAGCGTGGCTCCCAATGCTTTTGACGAAGATGTGGTTGCTGTATTCCAGATCATGGCCGACCAGCTTGCCATCGCGCTTGAGAATCGCCGCCTGCAGAACCAGTTGGCTGAAGTCCAGACCCAGTTGGCTACGCTCGAACACCGTCTGACAGGCGAGGCATGGGATGTCTACCGCCAGTCGCGTAAAGAGAGCGCCCCGCTAGGCTTCGTCGTGAGCGGTAAGCTGATCGAACCTCACCACGATGATACTCCCGCCCCCATGTCCGAGGCTATCCGCAGCGGGCGGCTGATTGCGCGGGATAGCGGCGATGGCGAAATTAGCTTGGCCGTTCCCATCCGCGTGCGCGGTGAGGTGATCGGAGCGTTTGGCTTTTCGGGTGAGGAGCTGCACAACCTGAGCAGCGAGGACGTTGCGCTGATTGAGGCGATTGTCGACCGCGTTGGCCTCGCGCTGGAGAACCTGCGCTTGATCGAAGAGACGGCTCGGCGTGTTGAACACGAGCACATTCTCAATGAGATCACGGCCAAGATCGTGGGGTCGACAGACGTGGAGCAGATCTTGCAGACGACCGTGAGGGAACTTGGCCGCGTGCTGCGCGCGCCCCAGACCAGCGTGCGCCTGCGGGGAGAGGGAGTGAGTAGTTAGGCATGAGTGACCAGAATCCTCCCGAAAAAAAGCGCAGAGTGGGCCGCTTGACCCGCCTGCTGACTTACGCCTTCCTGGTGGCTACCGTCATGCCTGTGGCGGTGCTGATGCTGGGCGTCGGGCTGATCGATGCCAGCCGCACACGTCAGGAGCGCTTGGCCGAGCTTGAGGTGCTGGCTGATGCGCAGGCTCAGGTGCTTGCAAGCTGGGTCACTTCCACGGGGGAGCCACTGCGTCAGATTCAGAGCGATCCAGTGTTCTTCCCAGCCACCTTCGAGCTGTTGACCGGCAGTGAGGTCGGTCAGGGGGCGGCCACCTATGCTGCTGCCCGTGACACGTTCGCCACCTATGTCCAACAGACCGACACGCCCTTCGACCGGGTGCTCGCCCTTGACCTGACTGGTATGGTGCGCGGCAGCACTGATCCCAGCCAGATCAACCGCAATTTTGGCGACGAGCTGTGGTTCAAAGCTGCGCTGGCATCGGCTGGCTCTGGCGCTGTCACGCTGACTGGCCCCCTGGTCGATCCGCTCGACCAGCAGGAAAGCCTGTATTTTGCCGTGGCAGTGCTGGACGAAGCATCCCAGCCAATCGGCGTGCTGTGTGGTCGGACCAGCCTAGCCCCTGTGCAGAGCCTAGTATCTATCCCAATGCTCTCGACCGGAAGGAGCGATTACTTCCTGGTAAGCGAGGGCAGTCGCTATGTCGTCACACCTCGCCTGGGCGCCTCCGAGGCTGTGGCCAGCGATTCTATCATCCATGCCCTCATGAACGGCGAGAGCAGCTCTGGCACCTGGAGAGACTACCGCGGGCAGCGGGTGCTTGGCGCGTACCGCTGGATCGAGCCGCTGCATATGGGGCTAGTCGTCAAGCAGGACCTTGCCGAGGTGATGGCCAGCAATCGAGCTATCGTCCAGGCTGGTCTGATCATCAGCATTCTATCGGTCGCCGGAGCCGTGACGGTCGCCGCGTTTGTCCCCTACCGTCTCAGCGCAAGGCTAAACAGCCTGATCAGCACTGTCAACCGCATCCTGTCTGGCGATCTGGACCGTCGTGTGCCGGGTTCAAGCCTAACTGATGTTGACGAGCTTTCTCGATCTCTAAACCGCATGGCTGACCAGCTCCAAAAGCTCACACGCGCCCAAGAGCAGGCCATCCGGGAGCGTACCCGCCAGCTTGAGATCACGGCCCGCCTGGGCCGCGTGATCGCAGCCGAGACGGACCTCAACCGCCTGCTAAACCTGACCATCAACCTGATCCGCGACCAACTGGGCTACTATCATGCACAGGTCTTCCTTCTAGACGATCTGCGGCAGTATGCTGTGTTGCGTGCTAGCTTGGGCGCTGCCGGGCGCGAACTGTTGGCCCGTGGGCACAAACTGGCCGTCGGATCGCGCTCGGTGGTGGGGCAGGCCACGGGGCGTGGAGAGCCGGCGCTGGCCTCCGACACCCGCTACGCCGAAGCCTGGCTGCCTAACCCCCTTCTCCCCGACACCCGCGCTGAGCTGGCCATCCCGCTGCGTATCGGCGACGAGGTGATCGGAGCACTTGACATCCAGTCCACTGAGACAGACGCCTTCGATGAGGCAACGATCTCGGTGCTTGCCACCGTAGCCGACCAGTTGGCCGTGGCCATCCGCAATGCGCAGCTCCTGAGTGAAAAGGAAGGGTTGCTTTCGGCTTCGCTGCAACTGACCCAGATGCTCACCCGCGACAGTTGGGAAACCTACCTGGCGCAGCGTCAGGTGGGCGAGTTGGCTTTTGAATACGATCTGAGCCAGATTCGCCCCACCGAAGGTGATGCAGGTTCTGAGGAAGGGTTCAGTCTGCCGATTGCCCTGCGTGGGGCTGTCATCGGTGAGCTGCGGGCGCAGTTGGGACGCGGCAGTGACCTCAGCGAGGATGAGAGGCTACTGGTTCAGCAGGTACTCGACCGTGTGGCGCTGGCTATCGACAATGCGCGTCTGGTGGAACAGACTCAGCTTTCGCTGATGCAGACCAACCGCCTGTATCGCGCCACTCAGGCCATCGCCGCCGCCAACTCGGTGAACGACCTGGCAGATGAGTTGATCCGGCTGGCTTCCATCGATACGGTGGACCGTGTGGCATTGTTCCTGCTCGACCGTCCCACGGAGGACCCCACCAGCGCCTGGGTTGATCTCGCGGGTCTATGGCTGCGCGATGCCACCGACCCGCTCAGAGACATGGCGGTCCGTGTCCAAGTGGGCCGCCACCCGTTGCTTACGGGCGTTGAACGCGCTGTGTCTGAGGCGCTGGTGATTGACGACATCGACCAAGCCTCACTTGAGCCAGCACTGATGTCTCAGTTGTTGGGTCTGGCCGTTAAGTCCATGGCCATCTTCCCCATCTTCCCTGCCATCACTGGACGTAATACGCTGGGCTGGCTGGTCATGCATAGCACCCGCCAGATCAACGCCTTCACCGCCGACGATCGGCGTTTCTTCCAGACCGTGGCGGACCAAGCGGCCACCGCGCTCGAAGGTTTGCGCCTGTTCGAGCAGACCCAGAACCGTGCTCGCCGGCTCCAGGCCACCAACGAAGTCTCGCGTGCGGCTTCCTCGATCCTCAATCCCGACATCCTGCTTCCCATGGTGGTAGACCGCATCAGCGAAGCGTTTGACTACTACCATGTGCAGATTTTCCTGATCGATGAGCTGCGCGAGTGGGCTGTCCTGCGGGCCAGCACGGGTGACACCGGGCGTGAACTGCTGCGACGAGGCCACAAATTGGCCGTTGGCTCCCGTTCGGTGATCGGCCAGGTCACCTCCAGCGGTGAGCCGGTGATCGCCAGGGACACTGACACCGATGCTGTCCACCGCCGCAATGAGTTGTTGCCTAACACCCGTGCTGAGATGGCTATCCCGCTCAAGACCGGCGACCGCGTCATCGGTGCGCTCGACGTGCAGAGCACCCGTGCTGACGCCTTTGACGCCGAAGCCCAGACCATCCTGCAATCCCTGGCCGACCAGATCGCTGTCACGCTGGAAAATGCCCAGCTCTTCCAGGAGATCCAGGACCGCGTGGCCGAGCTTACCACCGTCAACCTGGTGTCACAGACTGTGTCCCGTACACAGACGCTTGAGGACCTGTATGAGGTTGTCACGAGCCAGCTGATGCGCCAATTTGGGGCCAAGTACGCCTTCCTGGGCGTGCTCGACAGCAAGGGCATGCTCGCGCTCCCCATCTTCATCGAAGCTGGCGAGCGTGTTCCATCGCCTGCGCCGCAGCCGCTGGGCTATGGGCTGAGTGGCCACGTGATCCGCAGCAGGCAGGTGCTTCTGCTCAATGAAAACGCTGAAGATCAGGCCCGCCAGCTGGGAGCTCGCGTCGTCGGCTCGATGCCCAAGAGCGTGCTGGCTGTCCCGCTGATGCTCGGCGACGAGGTGATGGGCGTGATCAGCATCCAGGATGCTGAGCGTGAGAATGCTTACAACGAGGCCCACGTCCGTCAGTTGACCACGCTGGCTGCCTACATCGCGGTAAAAATCCGCAATGCCGAACTGCTCGAAGAGGCCCAGCGCCGCGCGGACGAACTCGGCTTCCTGTTCGAGATTACTCGTACAGCAGTGGCGACCACCAACCTCGACGAGGCTCTGACCAATGTGGCTGACCTTCTCGTCCGTAGGGTGACTGGCGCTGAGGCTGCCATCTTCTACCTGACGGCAGACAGGGATGACTTGCTGGAGGCCCATGCTGCGGTCGGCTACGGGCGGGACCTGGTGGCCCGCCAGGCCCAGGTTCATCCTGGCGAAGGGCTGGCCGGCGTGGTGGCTCAGATCAGGCAGCCGATGCGCGTGCCCGACCTGCAAGAGGAGCCTTTTAACCTCAACGGAGACAATCGCACACGGGCGGCGCTGGCCGTGCCGTTGGTCACAGGAACGAATCTGCTGGGCATCCTGACAGTCGAAAGCACGCAGGCAGAAGTCTTTGCCGATAGCGATCTGCGCTTGTTGGAGGCGGCTGCTGGCACTCTGGCCGCTGTGATCCAGAACGCCCGCCTGCTCGAGCAGATCACGCAGGTGTATGAGCAGCTCAAGGAATTGGACAAGCTCAAGAGCCAGTTCCTGGCTAACATGAGCCACGAACTGCGCACACCGCTCAACTCGATCATCGGTTTCTCGCGCGTCATGCTCAAGGGTATTGATGGACCACTGAACGAGCTGCAAACCCAGGACCTGACCACGATCTACAACAGTGGTCAGCATCTGCTGGGCCTGATCAACAACATCCTCGATGTGTCCAAGATCGAAGCCGGCAAGATGGAAATCCAGCCGGAATACATCAGCTTGATGGAGATCATCGAGTCCGTGATTGCCACAGGCCGAGGCTTGGTCAAAGACAAGCCGATCCAGATGTTCAAGGATGTTGAGGAGGACCTGCCGCAGGTCTATGGCGACCCGGTGCGCGTACGCCAGGTGTTGCTCAACCTGGTCTCGAATGCCGCCAAGTTCACCAGAGAAGGCAGCATCACTGTCAGGGCCGCGCGTAAGCCCTACAACGCCGAGACTGGCGAGCCGCCTCGCGTTCAGATTGACGTGATTGACACGGGCATCGGCATTGCGCCGGAAGACATGGACAAGCTGTTCGAGGCCTTCAGCCAGGTTGACGGCTCGACGACGCGGCAGGCAGGAGGAAGCGGTCTGGGCCTGACCATCTCCAAAGAGTTTGTGGAGATGCACGGCGGGCGCATCTGGGTCGAAAGCGAGGTCGGCGTTGGGTCCACCTTCAGCTTCACCGTCCCTCTCCATCCGCCGGAGGTTCAGCAAGCGGAGATCGTTGTGGCTAGCGAGTCGGTCGAGGGTCGGCCTGTCATCCTGGCTGTGGACGATGAGCCAGGCGTGCTCGACCTGTACGCTCGATACATCGAAAAGGAGGGCTTCGCCGTCATCGGCCTGAGCAATGCCAACGATCTCCTGGATCATGTCCGCGAGACCCGACCTGCTGCGATTGTGCTCGACCTCAACCTGCCGGGCAAGACCGGCTGGGATGCCATCAACGATCTCAAGCAGGCCGATGACACGCGCGACATCCCCATCATTATCTGTAGCATCGATGAAGACCGGCAGCGCGGTCAAAGCGTCGGCGTGGCCGAGTACCTAGTCAAGCCTGTCATCGAGGACGATCTGGTCCAAGCCCTGACGCGCGTGATGAGCGGCGCCCTGGGCAGCCCGCTGACGACCAGCAGCATCCAGAGGGTGATCATCATCGACGCTGATGAGGATTACGCCCAGTCGGTTAGCCGGGCGTTGCAAGATGCCTATGGCTGCGAGGTGTTGATCTATGGCATGGGCTTCGAGGGCCTAGCCGCTGTCCAGAAGCATAGACCTGATGTAGTGATCATGGACTTCGACCTGCCGGACATGGATGGCTACGGCCTGCTTGTGAACATGCGCTCGCAGAGTGAAATGCAGGGTATCCCGGTGATCGTCCTCACCAAACGCGAGCTTTCGCACGATCAGCTGCAGCGGCTCGGAGAGCAGACCACGCGCTATGTCAGCAAAGAGTCGCTCGCGGAGCAGCAGCTAGCCGACAAACTTCCCGCCATGCTTGGCGGGATGGGGAAATAAGCCCACTCATACATGTTGGCACAGGGGTGCGGGTGGGTAATCCGCACCCCTGAGTTTTGTGATCGTCACTCATGAAAGAATTGGCCTTATGACCACTGTCCAGATTAACATCTATTGCCCAGCCTGCGGCTATGCCGAGCCCTATGTTCGTCCTATTGCTTCCTGCGCTCGTTGCGGCGAGACCTACCTCGATGCGCAGTATGTGATCGAGGGGTTGCTGCCCTGGCCCAAGAAGCTGCGAGAGCGCCCATGGACTATGTGGCGTTATCGTGAGCTGCTGCCTCTGCGTGATGATGACAATATTGTCACGATGGGCGAGGGCGGCACTCCGCTCATTCACTCTGAGAACCTTGGCGCGATGCTTGGGCTTCGACATCTGTACTTAAAAGACGAGCGTCAGGGTCCAACTGGCTCATTCAAAGATCGCCAGGCTGCGCTAGCTATCTCTGTCCTGCGTGAGATGGGCCTCGGCGAGTTGGTCGTTGCCAGCACGGGCAATGTCGCCATTGCTTACGCGGCCTACGCGGCCCGCGCCCGGATCAAGCTGTGGGCTTTCATCATCAGCAGCATCCCAGCGGAGAAGATGCGCGAGATCACGCTCTATGGCACCGAGCTGGTCAAAGTCACTGGCACCTACGACCAGGCCAAGCAGGTGGCCAGCCGTTTTGCCGAGCGCAAGGGCCTGCCCATGGATCGTGGCATCAAGAGCATCGCAGCCAAGGAGAGTATGAAGACCATTGCCTTTGAGATCGCCGAAGAGCTAGGCATGATTTATGGGCCAGCGCCCGACGGTAGGCCATGGCGCACACCGGACTGGTACATCCAGTCTGTCAGCGGCGGCCTGGGGCCGATTGGAATCATGAAGGCTTTCCGCGAGCTTGAGTACTTCGGCCTGTCGAGCGGCCTACCTAAGCTTGCCAACATTCAGTCCACCGGCTGCGATCCGATGGTACGTGCTTTTAATGCCGGGCTGGAAGAGGCCCCTCCCTTCCTGCATCCCAGCACGCGCATTGCCACGGTGGCCACCGATGTACCAGGGCTGGCCTACAAGATTCTGCGACGGGAGGTGTTGGAGAACGGCGGGGTCTTCGCCTCGGTCAGCGACGAAGAGGCGTACCGCGCCCTGAAGACCGTCGCTCAACTCGACGGTCTGTCGGTCGAACCGGCCACAGCGCTGGCCTTCGCTGGGCTGTTCAAGTTGGTGCGTGAGAGGATCGTCGATCCTGACGACGTGATTGTGCTGAACGTCAGCGGCCATACTTTTCCTGTCGAGAAGTACATTCTTGGCAGCGAGCTGGGCCGTGACGTGGATGTCCGCCCCGCGGCCCAGACCGAGATCCCGCACGAGGGCTTGCTGGCTGCCCTCCAAGCAGTGGACAGTGACATCAACCGTGTGGTGGTCATCGAGGACGATCTAGCAGCTTCGCAGCTTATGGCTCGCATCCTCAAAGCCCACGGGGTGCGCGAGGTCTATCAGGCTCCTGATGGCGGCGTGGGCATCCAAATGGTGCAGCAGACCGATCCTGACCTGATCGTCCTAGACCTGATGATGCCCCATGTGGATGGTTTTGAGGTGCTGGACCGGTTGAGAGCCGATCAACATCTGCGCGAGGTGCCAGTGGTTGTGGTAACGGCCAAAGACCTGACAGCAGAGGAGCGCAAACGACTCTCAGGCCAGGTCCAGAGCTTGCTGCAAAAAGGCTCCTTTATCGATGACGACATTCTCCAGGACCTGCTCGATGAGAAGCTGAGCTAATTGCTGCTCGACTTCTTACTGCTCGGCTAGCAAGATAAGGATTTGGCCCTGTGAGTTTTGCACCGAGGCATCGCAAACTGGGGGTTGCTGCGGCTCTGCTGACCCCGCTCTTCATGGGCATGGCCCCCATCTTCGGCAAATTGGCATTGCGCTCCGGCATCGACGCCTACACACTGGCTGCATTGCGCACCTGCCTGGCCGCGTTGCTGCTGTGGTTTGTGTACGGGTTGTTTTTTCGGCAGTATACCTTTATCTTCCCTGCCGGAGTGCTTGGCACGCTGGCTGTGGGAGGGGTCAACGGAGTTGGCTCGCTGCTGTACTACAATGGGCTGCTGCTGCTGGACGATGCCTCACTGGCCCAATTGCTCAGTATGCTGTACGTAATCTTCGTGATGCTCTTCACGCGCATCTACGGCCAGCATATCTCGTGGTTGAGCATACTCCGGGCTGCGCTGGCCCTGGTATCGGTCTATTTTCTGACCTCCGGCGTGGTGGCGACTGGCGGGGTTGTTCACTGGCTGGGTGTGGCGCTGATGATCGGCGGCGCATTTATGTATGCGCTGCACGTCGTACTCAGCCAGCGTGTCATGTTCGAGATGCCCGCCCCAACCATGGCCCTCTACGCCCTGACCTTCATGGGGGCAACGGTGCTACTTGCCCGTCTGGTGATGGGGGGAATCATGCCCATGACTTGGGAGCCAACCGAGTCGTATGGATGGTGGTTTATCCTGGGGCTGACGGCGGTCACCGCGCTCTCGCGAGTCACGCTGTTTTCGGGGGTGCGCAGCTTGGGCCCTTTGCAGACCTCGTTACTGAACATGGCTGAGATGGGTGTGACGCTGGTCGTGGCATTTGTGTGGCTGCATGAGCGCATGGCCCCTGAGCAGTGGATCGGCGTGCTCATTCTGGCCCTCAGCGTATTTCTCTCCCGCTGGGATACCGAGGTCGGCGATCACGTGTACCGTCCCCTGCCGCGACCCAGCCTGTTCGGTGGACGGCCAGTGGAGGATGATGGGCCAGTCGCGCCTGGTGATTTCGCTACCGTGACGCGGCTCTACCGCCGCAAGCCGCGCTCCGCCCAGTCACACAGCGAACCTACTCACCCTGTTCGATGACACACGTAGGCGCTTGCCCATGGCCTGGCCCGTGAATCTGGGCATCCACAACGCCGATGCGCGACCGAGGATTCAGTTCAGGTCAGTTCGGGCATATTGGCTCGCCGGTTATAGGCGTTCCACACCGTCCGGTACAGTGGCCCCCAGCGGTCCGGGCCATCCGACTTCAGCACGCGCTCAGTCCATTGCGCTTCAGCCTGCTCGGCGCGGGCAAAGCACTGCGCTGAGAAGGTGGCTCGCTCGGCAGAGGAGGCAGCATGGCAGGCCAGCGCTCCCTCGATAAAGCCCCGCTCTAAGGCATCGCGGTCGGCGGCATACAGCCCGATGCGCTGTGGGTAGTTACGCAGTGTGGCCCGATGCAGGATTTCGTGCCGCCACCACAGAGACGTCCCGTCGTGGACATCGGTAGGTTCGGGGCCGCTGTCAGGGAGGTCAACGTCTGTCCAGACGGGCTTAAAGATGCTCGTGCATGGCGCCGAAGTGGCAGTGAGGAAGTGCGTTGCCTTGCCAGGGGCCAGATGGGAGACCATCGATCCGGTAGATTGGTAGCCCCGAATCGGGCCAAATCCGAAGTGCTGGCAGACGAACGAGCGCACTATGCCGTGCGCCGGGTTAAAATCCGATCTGGCCTGTGCGCTGCTGGGACCGTGGTCGCGCAGGATGGTGGTGAAATCTGCAACGGTCAGTTTGCCCTTTTTGCCTGCCAGAAGGTTCGCGGTGCAGGACTGGCGGCCATGCGCAAAGCTGAAGGTCGAGTAGAACCAGTCGGAGTAACAGCGTGCAAAGTGAAAATCATCCCGCCCTGTGCACCAACCACGCTCTACGGCGTAGCTGACCAGACCCTCTGACGCCAGGTCCCACTCGCTGCCGATGGTAAGCCGGTTAGAGATCGAGCGCACGCCCTTCACCTGCTCGGCGACCCACTGCCGACCGGCAGTCTCCAGCACCCAGGCATCGGAACTGTCGGCGATGATGAAGCTGTTGTAGTACTCAAAGTGGGTAGTGTGGCCGCAATTGCCGCCCTGCCCATGCTGCTCAAGCAGCGCCGTGATCACGTTCAGCGCTTCGCGTGCTGTTTTGCCCCGCTCCAACCCTAGCCGCAGCAGGTCCATGCCGATCAGGCCCGGCTGTTTTTCATAGGGGATTTTGGCAAAGACAGCCTCGTTGCCAATCGTGACGCCGTGCTCGTTGGCTCCCATCTCCGCGCCCCATATCCAGAATGGCTTGGCGAGCAGCACCTCGTAGGTTTCCTCGACCTGTGGAATCTCAAGATAGGTGCATTTCACTGTGCTGCCTGGACTATGGCGGGTGCGCGGGACACGCAGCAGATGATGAGCCTCATTAGGCTCGCGGTCGGAGTTTTTGCCAAACAGCGTCACGCCATCTGCCGTAACGCTGCCCAGGGCGACGATGGTGTCACACATAACCGGTACCCTTTGCCCTCCATAGACTACAATGCGTGCTGATTGTACGCCAGCCCTCCCTGCGGAACAAACATCTTATCGGTGGGCATTGGCCCACTCGTGCAAGAATATCTGCCCGAAGGTGATGCTGTTCACCATCTGTTTGCTCTCCGAATAGATGCTGGGATCGTCCAGGAACCACGGATCGCGGCTGCCAGTGCGAAACAGCGCCTCTGCTCGCTTCAGGTAGTCGTCATCGCCACTGAGATGATAGGCGTAAGCCAACGTATCGGCCCCCAGGAGCAGCCAATTGTTGATCGAGGGGATGTTGTTGCCCACTGCCCACTCATCGTTCAGATCGCCCTGTCGCTCGTCAAACCACCACTCGAAAGGATAGGCAGCACGCGGACCGCTGTCTACAGGTTCCAGGTCGAGCCAGGCATAGGTGACCAGCCAGTCGATATAGGCCAGGTACGAATCGCGCGCCCTGGTGGTGTCCGGCAGTCCGAACTCACTGCGCATGTCCAAGTAGTCTGCCAGAGCGCGCAGGTATAGGTTTAGTGTCCAGGGATGAACCATGTGTTCTTCGCCCGTCGGGCCGTTGATGTAGGGTTGGCGGTCGGGCCGCGCCCAGTCGACCAGCGCGTCGGCGACAGCCAGGTAGCGCGGGTCTCCTGTCGCACGGTAGGCGCTCACGGCGATGTAGAGAGAATTGGCCGCTGGACGTTCCCCCTTGTCCCATACCCCCTCACTTTCGCCTAACCCGTAGCCTTCGCCATTACAGTCGGGGAAATAGGAGCACAGTTTGGCGTCATTATGCAGCCGGTATTCGATGCAGTCGGCCAGTTCCAGCGCCGAGTCGTAGGCTTTCTCATAGCCAGTCAGGTAGTAGGTCAATAGCAGCCCGGCAGTGCCAAAGGCCACGTCGGGGTGATTGCCGCCGCCGTTGCGGTGGGGGTTGGTGAAACCATCCTCGTCGTGCCAACTGTGTCCGAAAGCGATCCCATCTCCCCAATGGCGTGGGGTGTGCAGGTTGTGCAGAATGTCGATGTCGGCCAGGTGGCGGTTGGCGGCCTCAGCCAGCGCAAACCAGCGCCGGTCGCTGCCGCGTGCCCACTGGAGCCATAGGCCCATGTTGCTGTCGTATTTGGTGTTGAGCGGCGCGACCCAAAGCCCTTCGTAATCGATGGGCCAGTCGCCATAATCAAAGATGCCGTAGAAGTCAGTGCGCTCAATGGCGTCAAAGATGTTGTTGTGCAGGTGCTCCCATCCGACGTGCTCAGACGCTGTATCGAGTTGGTCAGCAAGATATTGTTCGTGTTCAGGCCAATTCACCCAATCTGGCAGGGCTATGCGTCCCAGCGCCCCACTGTCTACCATCCACTCAGGGGGAGGAGCAGCGAACAGCGGTTGCAGCATCGGCTCGCCCCATCCGCTGCCGAGAATCATCTCGTGGGTCTTGTGTTCGCCTGCCCGTAGCGTGAAGGCGTAATCGGCTGGCCCAAACTCATCCGGGAACAGCCCAATCTCCAGCGTGCCGTCAGGATAAGCCCGTAATGCTTTGGGGAAGTTCTGCCAGAAGTCGCGCACGCCCACGGCCCATGTTCCATCGCTGCCAGCGATGCTCAGCCAGCCGGCAGCCTGGTCGCCGCTGCTGATGATTTCCTCGCCGGATGCGAGCGTATAGCCCCGAAAGGCGACATAGGTCTGCATGCGCGGGCTGGTATCGAGCGGGTTGCCGTCCCAGTCGGTTTTCCCAGAGTAGGTATCCCAGTGATCCGTGCCGCTCGAGTCTTGGTATAGCACCACCTCGGCGGCTAGGTCGCCGTGCACCGGTTCGCCTGCGCCGCCCGCAACGAAGGTTGGACCTGCGCCGACGCTGGCAGGGGCAATCAGCGACAGATCGGCAAACGCTACACTCCCTCCAGAGCCGATATCGTAACAGTTGATCTGGCCGAACTCGATCAGCGGGCACAGCGCGTTGTTTTCGACCGTGTGGAACAGCCGGACGGCGCTCTGTGCGGCGTAGAACCAGTAGCGACTGGTGTAGTCAAGCAGCGGTTTGCCGTCCGCAGCGCGGTAAGCCCCCTGCACATGGACAGAGACACGCATGGGGCCTTGCAGCGCCACGCTGACTGTGACCGGCCCGGCAGTGGTGTAGGTTGCACTGCCGGATTGTACCCGCCCGATCAGCACCCCAGACAGTCCTGGCCCACTGAAGCTCCCATCCACCTTGCTGATGCTGAAGCGGGCCACGCCGGTATCGATGGTTACAGCCTCAGCGCTGTCAACGACTGTCAGAGGCAAGGCCGGCGACGGGCCAGGGCCGCCTTCTTGCAAAAAGTAGTAAGCTGTGCCCTGTGCCTCGACCGTCGCCTGGAAGTCTACCAACACCCAGCGGATCGGCGCTCCCACATGGTCGGGCGCTGCACCCCAGCGGGCCAGCGGTGTGAACTGCGCCGGGACAGGATTCCCAGCGACATCTACCAGCCGTAGACGGTCTGCATTGGCTAGGTCCAGGTCGCGGGGCAGCGGCAGGCCAGACGTGATTGGCTCGTTCACACGCGCTACATCAAGTGGGTTGAACACTTGCAATGGAACGTTGAGACCAGTGGGGGCCGGAGGGCTTTCGGGCGGCAAAAGCGGCTCCGGCAGCGTGCGTGTTGGTCCCGCCGGATGTCCCGAATCCGGCTGCACGGCCTCGGTCTGGGCGGGTTCCGATGGGGAAGCGATGGGTATCTGGCCGCAGGCCAGGAGGCTTGCAGCAATCACAATCAGGAGGAGTGCAGCCTTGTAGCATCTCATGGAGCGATCTCCAGTACGCTCGGCGGGTAAGAACTCCATCCCAGTATAACCGCTTTTCGCTGGACCGAAAGCAGGAGGGAGGCTGTGTACTCTGTGGCTCAGCTTCAGTCAGGCAGGGGGCGATCGGCAAAAAGTCTGCCAGGTGGCAGACTGAGAGGCTGATCACAAAATAGGTCTCAATGGTGCGAAGGAGGGGGGATGCTCCGTACAAACCCCTCTCGGAGGCTTCTGACGGCGAATCACTCGATCAGCTTGGCATTCAGCACGATGTTGACGGCCTTGAGTGCTACCGAGATGGGGCAACCGGACTTAGCTGCTTCGGCCTCGCGCATGAAGGCCGCCTCGTCAATGCCTGGCACCTGCGCCTCGCACACCAGCTCGATCTGGGTGATACGCGGCCCTTCGTCCAGCCGCTCAAACGTAACCCTGGCTGTGGTCTGGACGCGCGTGGGCGTGAAACCTGCCTTCTCCAGCCCAGCGCTCAAAGCCATCGAGTAGCATCCAGCGTGTGCTGCTGCGATCAGTTCTTCGGGGTTTGTGCCAGCGCCCTCCTCAAAGCGCGAGGAGAATGAATAAGCACCCTCAAACGCGCCGCTGCCGAGCCTGACAGCGCCCTTGCCGCCGCGCAGTCCACCCTGCCATACCGCCTGTGCCTGACGAATAGCCATGATCCTTTGTCTCCTTCACAAGTAAATATAAATAACCTCTGTGATTATAGTGATCGCCTGGCGTATTTTCATCCGAATTGTCCGAGTCTTGCATCTGTGAGGGATGGCGGTCGGCCTACCGGCCTGTCGCCGCTTGTAGGGGTCGAATTTGCTCACCTACCAGTTGTGTGGGTGCAGTGTGTGCCACACGTGCTCGAACTCCTCGCGTGCAATCTCGAAGGCCCCCAGGCCCTCGAGCAAGATGCTGGCGAGCTGCCCAGCCAGCGCTCCATAGGCATCTGATGGGTGCGAGTAGTCGTAAAACAACACCACGCCATTCTCGTAAACCTCAATCTGTCGGATGGCCCACGAGTCCTCGTCCACCTCTAGATAGTAGGTCACAACTCCCCAGTCGGAGTGAGCCTCAGCATCGAGCTTGTAGTAAAACATTGCACTACCCTGACAGCGAGGGTGCTCTGTAGGACTGGCTGTCCATTGTTTTGCGATCGACCCTCAAGATTTGTTCTCCAGCGCCCGTCGAAATGCAGGATGGGGCCTGATCTACATCAGCAGTGTGCGCAGCTCGTAGAGAGCGAATCGCTCCGGCACTACCACCTTGGCCCCCGGTGCGAGCCTTTGAACCTCACGCCTCCACTCGTCGAGATCGATCCGGCGAGGCACCGCCATGTGGCGCGTTGGCCTGATCATCGGACGGACAGGGAGGGACAGTGAGCAGAACATATCGTCCCAATGGTTAGGCATCACCAGACGTGGGCAGGCCACGCTGACGATCCGCGCCAGCTTCTCCCGTGGGGCGTCTGCGCCTACCAGCAGCACATCGGCCTCCATCGCAGGCTCGTCATCGATCCCGCTGGCGATCAGTACCCACAACCCGTCCATGCCCACCCGGAATGAGAACTGCTCTTGGATGCGATAGTCGCGGGTGTGCAGAGGTGCCCTCAGGCCAGGCCGAAGCGACCCCTCGCACGGCACCCGCCCGAAGATGACGCGATGCGGCGTCTGATACACTTCAACCGTGAAGGCTCCTAATGTCAGCCGGTCGCCGTGCTCGATGGTGTGACACTGCGCTGGCGGCGCTCCCAGAACATTCAGCAGATCGCAGCCCTGGCTTGATGCATACACCGCCGCACCCGTGAGGCAGGCGATGTCCGGCACGTCCATCAGGTGGTCATAGTGGGGGTGCGTCACCAACACCCAGTCAGCCGGCGGCGTGTGGTCAGCGATCACCTGTCGGTCGGGGATGGCGCGACCTAACACTACCTGCCAGACAGGCAGGCGTGTGAAGAAAGGATCGATCAGCAGGTGGTTGCCAAGCGCGGCAAAGTGCCAACCTGCCACGCCCAGATAGCGCAGCGTCAGTGGTTCTGGCATAGCCTAAAGCACGGTGTACAGCGCCTTGATCTCGGCGTTGGATAGCCGTTCGCCCGCCTCCACCTTGCGGGCGATCTCGTCGGGATTGGCGGTTCTCTCCACACCAGCCGCCCGGAGCGGCGTGTCGCCCAGCACGACCTTACCGATGTCATCTGCCAGCTCGCTTGGTTTGCCGCCCTCCACCCACGCCATGATGCCCTCGATGACTGTGCGTTCCAGCACCAGCTCCACGTGCGTCTCGTGGACATAGTAGGCCGGACGGTTCCTGAAGATGGCCGAGGCTACCTCAACTGTGCCGTCGCCGCCCTGCGGCCCGGCTTTGACCTTTTTAGGCGGGGTCCCCAAGTCCGATCCACTGATGGCAACCGGCGTATCATAGTGGGTGCCAACCACGTTGAAGAATTCCACCTGTGGATCGGCAGCCGCTATCCGGCGATGGTGGGCCTCAGCGGCCTTCAGATGATCGATGTTGATGGCGTGGCCGGCGTCCAGCCAGGTCTGCGGGTTCCAGATGTCGGCATCTGGTAGCGGGTCCCATCCAGGATACAATCCCTTTGGCGCGGGGAGAATCTCATACATGCTGGGGAATGAGCGCACCATCCGCACCGGGTCATTGGCCTTGTTGAGTTTGCGCGCCAGCTGCATTTGCTCGTTGGGTCGGTTGGCCAGTGCGCTCACTGCATCGATCGCTCCCCGAAATGGCGCGCCGAGCGCAATGGCCCGCTTGACTTTCGATTCGGCGTGGGCTTTTGTCGCATCGCCGGTCAGGTAGTCGATCATTACCAGGCCGCCCAGGCTGTGCCCGACCAGCGTCACCTGCCTGTGCTTGCTTTCTGCCAGTTCCCTATCGATAAAGGTTTTGAGTTCCCCAGCCGTATCAGTGACTGACCGTCGCCAGTCATAAGGGAAGCTGCAAACCGCGTATTCATGTTGCAGACGCAGCACGATCTTGGCGTAAGCCAGCCAAAGCGGGTTGGGCGCAGCAATCCGCGCACCCGCCACGGCGTCCTGCTTGCCATCTGGGGCCAGGTCCAGCCGATTAAGCCGCCCTTTGGCAAACGCCAGGGGGTTCACCCAGATCACGCCGCCATCACTGCCCTGATCAGCCAACACTGACCCCATCAGGCCCGGCAGCAGGACGATCAGAGAGTCGCCTTTTTGGCCCCTCTCTGCCTCGACCTCAGCATACAGCCGCACCGACGAAGCCTCCTCGCCGAACAACGCCTCCAGGTCGTCGTCGCTGGCCTCGGTCACAAAGCCTTTCAGCTGTCGCTCAGATACGTTGTTGACTTGCTCCAGCTGGCTGCTCACCGTTCGCCTCCGAGATGAGATTTCCTCTGACTACGTTTGATCATCAGCTACTTGTCCTCTATTTGCTTCAGAAACTCCAGCACTACCCGGTTAAATGTCTCCGGCTCTTCGAGCATGGGCGAATGGGCGCTGTTTTCAAAAATCTTTAGCTGTGCGCCGGGCATGTTTTCTATCCCGGCATAGGCGTTTCGTATCGGCAGCAGGCCGTCGTGTCGGCCCCACACGATCAATGTAGGGGCAGCAATGCTGCTCAGCTTCCGCGCGAAGTCACGCCGCTGGCCAGGCAGCAGGAAATCTGCCACCAACAGTCGCGCCCCTGCCCAGAATGACCAGAAGCCCTGCCGCTGGTTCAGATCGACCATCGTCTGGATGGTGTCGCGCGGCGTGCTGGTCGGATCGACGAACACCATCCCGCGCAAGAAACGGAAGGCGTAAGGGTCAATCTGGCCTGTCCATGCCAGCGCTGCGGCGGCTGGCAACCGGGCCAGCAGTCGCCCGCTTGTGTCGAATGGAAACCGGCCAGACACGCCCAGGGCGTCGACCAGCACCAAGCGCTTGACGCGGTGCGGGTGCGTCAGCGCATAGGCAAGGCTGATCGCGCCGCCCATGGAGTTGCCGAACAATGTGATCGACTCGAGCGACAGCGCATTTCGCAGCCCGTCGAGCCAGCGCACATAGAAACGCAGACTGTAGGGCCAGGCTCGCCCGCTGGATCGCCCGTGGCCAGGCAAATCCGGCGCAATAGTGTGATATTCGGCACTTAGCGCGTCAATGGTGGAGTGCCAGATGTCCGATGTGGCTGCCATGCCGTGCAGCATCACGATGGGCGGGCCGCTTCCAGCATCAAAGTATGCTGTCTCGATCCCATCAAGGGTCAAGGTATGGGGCAGTCGATCAGGTGTGGGCATCTCTGGCAGCTCCTATCATAGTCAACTCTGATTATCGTCTAGACTGCCCGACAGGCAAAGTCGGAGTATTGCTGTGTTGCCGCCTTTCCTTCACTTTTGTTATACTCCTCCTGTCCGGGCTGCGCCCGGCTAATTCATCACCAGGAGTTGTTAACATGCCACATGCCTGGGAGCAAGCCATCGTTGAGTTTCTCTCGACCCTTTTCCAGACGATTGACTGGGCCGGGGTGGTCGTGATCATGGCGCTCGAAAGCGCCAACATCCCGATCCCTTCCGAAGTCACCATGCCGCTGGCAGGCTGGCTGCTGGTCCAGGCTCAGGACGGCACATTGCTTCAGGCTGCATTGCTGGGCGGCCTGTGGGGTGGAATCGGTTGTACGGTCGGCAGCCTGCTCAGCTATGCGCTTGGCTACTATGGGGGCCGCCCGTTGGTCGAGAAGTATGGCAAGTACATCATGATCCATCCCTCTGACCTGGAGCGGGCCGATCGCTGGTTCAACCGTTGGGGTGACTGGACGGCTTTTCTCTCGCGCTTGTTGCCCATCGTGCGGACCTTCATCTCGTTCCCTGCGGGGGTGACGCGCATCCGGCTGTGGAGCTTTACGCTGTTGACTTTCGTAGGGTCGTTTGTGTGGTGCGGAGCGCTGGCCGTCGGAGGGTGGTACTTTGGATCGCGCTGGGAGGAACTGCGGGCCATTATGCGCCCGTTCGACATCCCGATTGCCATCGTCATCCTGGCGGGCCTTGTCTACTATGTGTATCGCCATGTGACCCACGGCATGAGGCCGCATAAAGCCGACCAGAGCGCCGGAACCGAAGAGATGCCAGCCGCCGACTAACAGGCGTAGGTGGAGTGTGGAGTGGTCCTCGGCAAGCGCCTCTATGCCTGGTTCTATCACGACGTACTGAGCAAGAGGGGGCATCCTGACCTGGATGACCCCTTTACGCGCGACGTCCGCATCCCGCTGTTAAGGCAGGCCAACGGCGCTGTGCTGGAGATCGGCGCTGGCAACGGCAGCAATCTGCCGCTCTACCTGCCCGACATCCGGCTGACCTTGCTCGATCCTAACCCCTTTATGTTGCACTACCTGCGCCATGCCTGCACTGGGCGGGATGATGGGTGCCCACCGGTGATCGAGGGGACGGGCGAGCACCTCCCTTTCCCTGATAGCTGCTTTGACACGGTCGTCACCACTCACGTGCTGTGCTCGGTTCACAATCAGGCCCGTGTGCTCTCCGAGATTCGCCGCGTGCTACGCCCTGGTGGAAGCTTCCTGTTCCTCGAACATGTCTCGGCAGATGTCGGAACTGCCCTCTATCGCTTCCAGCGTTTGCTCAACCCCGCGTGGCGCTTCGTCGGTGGGGGCTGTCACCTGACCCGTGACACCGGCCAGGCCATCCGTGAAGCGGGCTTCCGTGAGGTGGCAATCAGGACCTTCAAAGCTGATTTCCCGGCGCTGGTCAGCCCGCACATAGTTGGCATGGCCCGCACATGAGGGAAGTCTACCGGGACCGTGAGAAAGACGCCGATGTCCTCGGCGTCTTCCTCACGGTCTCATTACAGGACACAAGGAAGTATCGTTTTCCTATGCGCGGTAGACCGCCTAGATGGCGTATACCTGGTCGCTGCCGGGGGCGCGAGTGCTGAAGACGTGCACTCCCTCCGCGCAGGCGTAGCTGCCTACGTCTTCCTGCACATCGTCGATGATCATCTCCCCCAGCTTCTCCCCATACTTGCTCAGCATTGCAATCGATTCCGCCTGATCCATCGCGATTGGCTCGTCAAACTCGATGTTGTAGCGCCGGAAATCGAGCGCCTTGCTTGCGTCGCCGGTGCGTTCGGCCACCGCATCGACAAAGAAGTGCCGCACCAGCCGCACCTGTTGCACGTTCGCATCGTGCACGAATGTTTCCACCGTCGGGAAAACCCACTCTGGCCCGAATAACTTGGCCGGGGTGCGTTTGAAGCCGTTCAGCCACTCGCCCCACACCTTGTCAAGCGGAGCCATGCCTGTTCCGAGGCTGATCAGTGTGGTGTTGTCCAGCCGCCAACCGCGTGCTT
The DNA here is from genome assembly GCA_034435375.1 of Anaerolineae bacterium. Taxonomy (GTDB): domain Bacteria; phylum Chloroflexota; class Anaerolineae; order Aggregatilineales; family UBA3940; genus DAOTXR01. The sequence goes on along the minus strand of DAOTXR010000039.1, from coordinate 45,442 downwards.
GCAGACAGAACGCGATCTCGTAGGCAGCCATGTAGCAGGGGTTGCTGTATGACCCAACTCCACCATCTACCCAATAGCGCGGCTCCGGAATCCACGCCTCGTCTGGATCGGCGGGATCGTCGGGTGTCGCGTAAGGATGTGGGAACACCGGGAACACCGTTGGCACGATGGAGCTGGCCATCACGGCGTCGCGCAGCATCCAGCTTGAGTAGCGCGACTTGTAGAGCTTGATGAAGCGTGTCGTATTGGCATAGATGTCGGTAGCCGTCAGCACCATGTAAAAGTCGGGCCGCTCGGCGTGAAGCTGTCCCAGGGTGATGTCTCCCAGCTTCTCGGCTAGCACATCCATCAGCGGCTGATTGTCGTACTGGTAGCGCACCAGATACCGGATCAACGGCAGGTTGCGCCACGTTTTGCGGAAGATGCGCGGCCCCAGCTCGACATACAGATTGTGGATTGTGGCGGCATCTAGCCCGCGTGCGATGGCCGCTGCGATGATCGCACCGGTGGACGTGCCCGCCGTCAACCGCACCAACGCTGAGACGGGCTTGCCAATCGCTTCTTCAAGCCGCATCAAAGCACGGGCTACCATCACGCCCTTGATCCCGCCTCCGTCTACCGCTAGAGCTACGTTTTCGCGCAGCGGCTTCTTCAGACCCGACATGGCTTATCCCCTCTCATGCAATGCAAACAGTTTTAAGTGTGTGCCAATAATAAAGCGCGTACCACTGACTGCACAAGTCGTGGCACGCGCTGCGATCCGGGATGTCCATCCGGTCTATTGTTCTCTGACTTCCGCTTGGATCGCGATCGCCCCTGCCTTCTCAAAGTTGAGGGTGAGGCTGACCGTCTCTCCGGCGACCAGCTCATCTGTCACCCCGATCAGCATGACGTGGTAGCCACCCGGCTCCAGCGACACCGTGCCACCAGCGGGCACATCGATCCGCTCAACGGGATGCATGCTGGCCATGTCCCCTTCCATTGTTGTCTGGTGCAGTTCGACCGTCTCACAGATGTCTGTCTCGGCGCTGATCAGCGCGTCGGCCTCGCGACCGGTGTTGCGGATCACCATGAAGGCCGCACCGTTCCCTGCCTCCATCGATGAGGGACGCACCCATGCCTCCTCAACGACGATTCCGGTATTGCTGCTGCAACCTGCCAGCGCCAATGCTGCCACAGCCAACAACCCGATCCACAGCTTACGAGATGTCATCTATAACCTCCTGCTGATGAAGTATCTTAGATCGCGTACTAGGTAACGCACATCGGTATTGTGATGCATCCTCAGCTTAAGATACCCATCCCGGTCGATCACAAACATCGAGGTGGTGTGAGTAATGCTATACCCCTGGATGGTCTGGCCCTCGACTTCGCGCCGCACCACCACATCGAACAAGTCGAGCACGGGCTGAAGCTGTTCTTCAGTGCCGTACAGCCCGATAAACGATGGATCGAAGTTGCCCAGGTACTCGGCAATCTTGTCCGGCGTGTCGTTCTGTGGGTCGATGCTGATGAACACCACAACCACTTGGTCAGCGTCGTCGCCCAGGGCCGCTCTGGTGAGCTTCAGGTCGTAGAGCGTCGTCGGGCACACATCTGGGCATGAGGTATAGCCGAAGTACACCACGACCACCTTGCCCCGCGTGTCACTCAGACGGAAAGTGCCACCATCCGCCCGCGCCAGCTCGAAGTCGGGGACTTGTTGGGGGTCGTCGTAGAGCGTGCCATGGGGGTGCGGTGTAGTCGCCAACAGCACACCAGGTAGGATCACAAACACCACCACCAGCAGCACTAACACGCCGACCATGACGGCAGTTGATCGGCGGTGGGCAGAGGTATTCGATGAAACGCTTGACGCTAAAGCTTCGGTAGGTTCCATTGACGATCCCTATAAAGCATTGCAGCCGCAGGTGCTAGATCAACAGGAGTGCAGCGTGCTGCATCCCTGAATCGGTTATACCATCTGACTGGCCATTCTCTCAGACTCGCTCACCATGTTATCGAGGATGTTCAAGCCTCGCTGCCAGAAATCGGGATTGGTCAGATCAACACCCAACGGCTTGACGATCTCGTGCGGCCAGTCCGATCCACCTGCTGATAGCATGGCGAGGTAGGCGTCCACGAAATCTCCACCATCCTGTTCGTAGCGGGCGTAGAGCGCCAACACCAACAGCTCGCCGAAGGCATAGGCATATACGTATCCAGGGTAGTCGGTGAAGTGGGGGACGTAGCTCCACCAAAAGCCGTAGTTGTCGGTCATAGTCACGCTGCCCTGGAACATCGCCCGCTGTGTTTCCAGCCAGAACTCGTTGAACTGTTCAGTCGCCAACTCGCCTTTCTCGCGACGAGCTGTATGGATGGCGTGCTCGAAGCGGTTCATGGCAATTTGGCGGAATACCGTCGCAAACGAGTCCTCGATCTTCGATGTTAGCATCGCCAGCCGCACCTTCGGATCAGTCTCGCGTGCCAGCATGTCCTTGAAGACCAACATCTCGCCAAAGGTCGAAGCTGTCTCGGCTGTTGTCAGCGGCGTGTCGGCATGGAGCAGACCCTGCTGACGGGCCAGGTACTGATGGACGCCGTGCCCCAACTCGTGGGCCAGCGTCATCACGTCACGCGACTTAGCCTCGTAATTCAGGAAGATGTAGGGGTGCGTCGAGGGGGTCATGCCCGCGCTGTATGCCCCGCCGATCTTGCCAGGCCGCACCGGCGCATCGATCCAGTGCTTCTCGAAAAACTCGCTGGCGATCTCCGCCATGCGCGGTGTGAACTGCCTGTAGGCGTTCAGGACGATCTGGCAACCCTCGTTCCAGGTGTAGAAGCGATCGGCGGCAGGCAGCGGCGCGTAGCGGTCGTAATCCAGCAACTCATCAAGGCCGAGCAGCTTTTTCTTGAGGTGGTAGTAGCGAGCTACAATGTCATAGCGCGAGGTCACGGCGTCAACCAGCGCCTGGACCGACTCGTCCTTGACCTGATTGGAGAGGTTGCGGGCTGAGATCCAGGTCGGGAAACCACGCATCCGGTCGTCGGAAGCCTTGTCTGCCAACAGGGTGTTGAAGACAAAAGTGGTCGTGCGGATCATCTGCTTCAACCCGTTGGTAACGACCTCGGCAGCCCGTTGGCGGACAGCGCGATCTTCGTCGTATAGCCGTGTCAGCACCGTCTGAAGCGGCACGCTCTGACCGTCCCATTCGTAGCGTGAGGCCCCGATGACCTCGTGAAAGAAACGCGCCCATGCGCTGCGCCCTGTAACCGACTTTTCGGCCAGGATTTTCTCCTCCGGCTCGCTGAGCTGGTAGGGCCGCTGGAGGCGAACTACCTCCAGCCAATGACGCCAGCGTGCCAGCAGTGGATCGGCGATCAGCTCATCGGCCTTCTCATCTGGCACCTTGGCCCACTCCAGTTCGACGAACACGAGCTTCTGCTGTAACCTTGCGCCCCGCTCCTCGACTTTTTGTCGCAGGGCACCACGCGCAGCATCCTCAGTGTTGGTTGACCAGTGTACAAAGGCATACCCGCCGAGCTTCTGTGCGATCTCCAAGATAGCCTCGTACTCGGCTACCATGTCATGCAAACCCGCGGCATCCAGCTCGGCAATGTGGCCCCTATACTGCTCGGCCAATCTATCGGCGCGGGCATCGGCAGAGTCCATATCCCGCTCAATGGCCGGGTCGTCTATGCCAGCGTATAGATCGTTCAGGTTCCAGGCGACATCCTCAGCGCCAGTCAACTTGGTCTCTTGATCAGTCATTGGCTGTTTCCTTATCGGTTTTATAGGGGGAATCGCGCATACCCAATATTAGGGAGATTATAGCACGCGCCAGGGCGGAGAATCACGGCCCAGGCAAGCCAGAAGTGGATAAATCACTGGGCTACAGAATAGGGGGCAAACCACTCTGCCTTGCGTTCCCGCTATTCCTCTACTCGACCGCTAGGACGTGTATACTGGATCACCAGATTCTCGCCCAATGCCTCTCGCAATGCGTCCTTCATCAGGTTGCCAGAGATGTGCATCAGAGTATCCCCATAGAGGGGATCAATCCCCATACTGGCCTGACACGGGTAGTGGTGGTGGTGCAATCCCACCGCCTCCAGCGAGTCCGCCACCGGCGTCCCGGCCAGCTTGTCAGCGGCAAATCGCGCACATCCACAGCAGGCATCGCGCACTGCTTCAGCTCGTGTGATTATCCCACCCGGCCTGTCCACTTCGACGCGGAACGCCGGACGGCCAAAGTGCCGTGCAAATTGTGCGATCAGCTCATAGCCGGGCAATGAGGCGTCGTAGGCAGTCCGTAGCCGTACAGCATTGACATGCGTCTCGGTTAGCGAGCAAAACGGCATTGGGGCCACGCACGCCACATTGATGCGAGCCAGCCAATCACGGAGCTGCCGCGCCAGCCCGAACGGCAGCCACGCCTGGCTGTCGATAGGGGCAATCACTGCCCGTGCGCCGGTCCGTTTGGCAATGTCTGGGATCATCTCAGCCACGCCTGGCAGCTCGGCCAGCGACAGGATCAGGTCGGCGGGCGCGAATGAGTCCGGCAGGTAATCCTCTGGATAGTCAAGGATCGGCGGCAGCATCTTGGGGGTCTGCCACATGGCGATCTCCCAGCCCTCTGGCTTGTGAGCATTCATGTTGTCGATGTGCCGCTGGCCGTACTCACCTGTGGTCAGCACTAGAATACGCATGGGATCGCCCCCTCTCGCTTCAGCCGACTTCGCCATGCCCCCGATTATGGCATTGGGGAGCCATCCCTGACATGATCTGGATCAAGAGAGGCTGCTTGCACACCTGGCGTTGCCGATCGGCATGGTGCAGGTTCTCTCCATTGAAGATGGGGCTGTGATGTAAAATAGAGAAACTGCGGTCTATCCCAAAATTGAGGAAGGACATGCTGTGGCCTACACAACCCCCGAAGGTATGAAGCAGATGGAAGCCATCCTGCTGGCTGCCGTCCAAGACTGGTACGACTCGCTTGAAGCCCCAGCCCTGGCGCAGGAGCGCGTGCTGCACCGCCTGCTTCAGGGGTATGCCAAAACCAGAGATGGCCAGGCTCATGGCGCGGGCCAGATCGACACCGCCGAAGATTACCGGCGGGCCTTTCCGGCCCGTACCTATCAGGACTATCTGCCGCTGCTAGAGCGGGTTTACGCAGGCGACCTGGGCCTGCTGCTGTATGAGGAACCGGTTGGCATTGCCATGACGCGCGGAACCACCGGCAACCAGCCTAAGCGGATCCCCATGACACCCGACGACCTGCAATCACGCCCGGCAGCCTCACGCGCGGTGCTTAACCATGTCCTGCGCACCAGACAGTTTGACATTCTCACAGGAGTGAACCTCAACCTAGGGTTTCCATCGCGGCTGGGCACGATGTACATCGGCGACAAAGAAGTGGATGTAGGATATTCGTCGGGCATCTACATCCGCCATGTCAGTAGCAAGACGCTGATCACCAGCGTGCCGACGATGGATCAGATCGACGCCCTGGGCGGCGATCAGGAGGCTTCGGCCTGGGAGCGCCGCTTTGAGCTGGCCTATCAGAAAGCCAAGGATAGGCATGTCACGATCCTGGGGGGTGTGGTCAACGTTTTCCTCAAATTCGGCGCCTACTTAAAGAAAAAACACGGCGTCCGACCCAAGGAGGTATGGCAGGCCCGCGTGATGACGCTAGGCAGTGCGCCAGGCATCAACACCAAATGGGAGCCCGCGCTGCAAGCCAACTGGGGATCGCAGGCAGCCATCCTCGAGATCTACGGTGCAACAGAAGGCATGTTCGGCCAACAGAAGGACGAGCGCCGGGCGTGGTCGCCCAACTACGACCTGTTTTTCTTTGAGGTCGAGGTGAATGGCAAGGTGAAGATGCTTCACGAGATGCGCCCTGGGGAGATTGGCAGCCTGATCGTCAGCACTGTGGTGCTGCCGCGCTATAGAATCATGGACCTGATCCGCGCCTACGACCCACCATACTTCCGCTGCATTGGTCGTGAGCAGCCCTTGACGCTGCTGCGTACCTGGTGGGAGGACCTGCTGTACTTCAATTTGGCGCGACCCTGACGAAAGGCTGGAGCTACGTGGGGAAACTGAAATGACAGCGCCGCGCCAAGACTGTGGTGCAACAGGATATGGGGCGACTTTCGTAGTCGCCCCACGCAAATATCGGCCCTCGTTCAGATGGAGGTAAGGCTAGGACATGTCCAGCACTTGGTCATCGCCGGAACAGGGAGCCGGCCAGGATAGCTAGGCCCACCAAGATCAGGATCAGAGGCCACCCGATCTCAACCTGGACCAGCCCACTCAGGCCGCCAATCAGGAACACCCCGGCCAGGATGAAGCGGCCTGTCACCGGGCGGGCATAGTCGGGGGAGGCCACGCGCACGACGGCCTCGATCAACAGCAAAGCTCCCACGCCGATGGCGATCCAATGCCAGGGTTCCATATGGCCTGGGCGGGGCAGGTAACCCAGATTGTCAAGCATAAAGACCACGCCTGTCACAATCAGCAAACTGGCCCAGAACACGGCGCTGATGGGATCGCGACGGAGCTTCTCCTCATAGCCGCGACCTTTTTCTTCGGTCTTCTCGGCCTCTTTCTCTTGCTCCTTCTCCCTTTCCTTTTCGCGCGATTTCTCGTCCTCCCAGCGATAAGATGGCGGCTGGGGCGGCTCAGGGGGTCTCTCGGAGGGGGGCGGTTCTTCGCTCATGGTAGGCTCCTGTGTAAGGACGGATCATTGCACATCCCCAGTGTATCACACTTTTCTGACTTCAGAGTTGTGTTCGGGTGGTCAGGCCAGTACAATCGAAAAGCTATTCACAAGCTGAATAGCCAGGGAGTGAGTATGCCAGCCACAGCCGGCAAGGGGGCGCTCTCATGAGATCCGTCCGTTTCTGCCTGATCACCCTGATGCTCACACTCGCCATCACAGCCCTCCTGGCCTGCTCTGGCCCGACTGAGGCAAACGATGGGCCTGCACCAGAGCAGGAGGATGGAGAGCTGATTGTCTTTGCCGCTTCATCGTTGACCGACGCTTTTGACGAGATCGCGAGGCAGTTCGAGGAAGCTAACCCCGCTGCAATGGTCACACTCAATTACGGTAGCTCATCGCGGCTGGCCACCCAACTGGCTGAGGGAGCGCAGGCCGATGTATTTGCTTCGGCCAACGAGCAGCAGATGGCGGTCGCCATCGAGGCGGGGCGCATCAGCGTGCCGACAGTGGTATTTGCTACCAACCGGCTGACGGTGATCGCGCCTGCCGACAACCCGGCGGGCATTGACACGCTGGCAGACCTGGCGCAGCCCGGCCTGCGGCTGGTGATGGCCATCCCCGGTGCGCCAGTGCGCGATTACGCCGATCAGATGATCGACACAATGGCCGCCGACCCGGCCTTTGGCATTGACTTTCGTGAGAGCGTTTATGCCAATCTAATCTCCGAAGAAGAGAATGTCCGGCAAGTGGTAGCCAAAGTCTTGCTAGGCGAGGCCGACGCTGGCATCGTGTACACCTCCGATGTCATTCCCGACATCCAAGACTCGGTGATCCAGATTGAAGTTCCAGAAGACTTTAACGTCGTTGCCATGTACCCTATAGGAATTGTTGCCGACGCCTCTCATCCCGAACAAGCCAGAGCCTTTGTCGATTTCGTCCTCAGCCAAGAAGGGCAAGCCATCCTTACCCGCCAGGGCTTCGGCGCAGCTCCGGGAGACTGATCGCAGGCAACGCTCACCTGGCTTGGCGCGACCTCTTATCGCTGTCCCTGCTCAGGCCCGGCCCATGCTGATCCTGGCATCCCACCCAAACTGAAAGAGGCCGCTCGCATCGACGGAGCAGGCGGCTGTTCTGGCATGTCACACTGCCGTTGCGTCTCCGTGGCTTGCTGGCTGGCACGCACTGTGGGTGGTGTGGCTCCGACTCGGAAGAGGCGGCCCCGGAGGCAGACGGGCATCCCCCTGCCCCGGGCGCGCCTTCTGGTTGTAGGCGATCCAGGGGCGGGGTACAATCGTTGTCACGATGCCCAATTCCCAGACTCACATCGTCGCCGTATACGAATTGCTGGCCCAACCGCCAATCCGGTCGGCTTTCCCGTGGCTGGCAGAGCATGGAGTACAGGCGGCCTTCCTGTTGGGCGCCATTGGCCCCGATGTGCGCGCCCTCAGCGGGCATAGCCGCGAGGCAACGCACTTTTTCGACATCCCACCCACCGACCCACGCCTAGCGCACGAGATCATGTTCGAGACGTGGCCGAAGCTGGGCCATGTTGCGGCGCTCGACCGGGATCATGTTGCCTTTGTTGCTGGATATGTGACCCATCTGATCATGGATCAGACCTGGGTCGAGATGATCGTGATGCCGCACCTGTTCATCAATGGCTTGCGATGGGGTACTCACCATCCCAACTGGCGGGTATATAGCCTGTTGATGACCTACTTGGAGTATCAGGCAGCTGCATGCTTTCCTGCTGAGGCTACTGCCCAGCTGGCGCAGGCAGCACCACGGAACTGGCTCCCCTTCGTTGAAGACCAACACCTGGAGAAATGGCGCGACCATGTGGTGGCGCACATCGTCGAGGGTGGGGCGCGGCGTATTTCACACTTCTTTGCACACTCGAATGGCCTCTCGCCTGAGGAACTGGAGATGATTGTGGCTTCCGAGGAGCGCATGGACAATGAGGCATTTGGCATTGTGCCGCGTGAGCGCCTGATCGCGTTTAGCCGGGAGGCCGCCCGGCGCTCACAGAATGTCGTGCTGGCATACCTGGCGGACACCTTCACCATACACAAGGAGCAACCGTGAGAATACTCGTCCTGGGCGGAGCCGGATATATCGGTTCGGTGGCAACCACCCACTTTCTCAAGGCCGGGCATCAAGTCATTGTAGTAGACAGCCTGATCCATGGCTACCGCGAGTCCGTGCCGGAGGGTGCGGCCTTCGTTCAGGCGGACCTGTGTGACCGGGCTGCCCTGGATCGCATCTTTGCAGAGCACCGCCCAGAGGCTGTGGCACACTTTGCAGCCTTCATCGAGGCCGGCGAATCGATGCAAAAGCCGGGCAAGTACTTCCAAAACAATGTGGCCAACGCTGTTACGTTGCTTGAGACGATGGTCGACCACAACGTGAAGCGGATCGTTTTCTCGTCCACGGCGGGCGTATATGCCAGCAAGGATGGCCCGCTCGAAGAAGATGACCCGCTCGGCCCCAGCAATGTCTACGCCGAGACCAAGCTGATGATTGAGCAGATGTTGCATTGGTACCATCAGATCCATGGGCTGCGCTACTGCGCCCTGCGCTACTTTAATGCCGCCGGGGCCATGATCGATGCGAGCGGCGCGGCGTTGCGCGGCGAGGCCCATGTGCCGGAGACTCACCTGATCCCGCTCATCCTTCAAGTGGCGCTGGGCCAGCGCGAGCGCCTGAATCTGTACGGCACCGATTATCCCACCCCCGACGGCACCTGCATCCGCGATTACATTCATGTCGAGGACCTGGCCTCTGCTCACGTGCTGGCATTGGATGCGCTGGATCGTTTTGGGATGATGACTTACAATTTGGGCAATGGACAGGGATACAGCAATTATCAGGTAATCGAGGTAGCTCGCGCCGTGACCGGCCATCCGATCCCGGTCATCGAAAGCCCACGGCGGCCTGGCGATGCGCCGATCCTGATCGCCAGCGCCGAGAGGGTCCGGCGCGACCTGGGATGGCAGACCCGCTATCCGGACTTGAAAGATATTATGGCCAGCGCATGGGCCTGGCATAGGACGCATCCCCATGGATACCAAACCGCCGGAGCACGATCTGAGCGATCGTAGCCAGGAGAGGCCAGCCTCGCTCAGGCCCCTCGCCGAACCAGTGGCCGCGCGGGCGCTACAATCGTCGATTCTGGTGATTGGCCTCATCCTGCTGTCTGCCGTCCTGCTGGATGGGCAACTCGGACCGGCCCTGGTTGGGCTGGCTGTGGTGGCTACGGCGCTGCCGCCGCTGCGCCGTTATGTCGACCGTTGGTTGGTGGGCAGCACCAGCGGAGGGCTGGCCAACCAGGCTGCCATCGTCCGCGTGGCCGCTGGCGCAGCAATCGCGATCCTGGCTATCAGCGGCCTGTTTGAGATATGACCCCTGCCAGGCAACAGCTCTCATTAAATCCAGCCGGTTTCGATGTTCTGGCCGATGCACTGGGCGACACGCCTGAGACTGTGACGAACGTCCATCGGCTGCGGCGCGGCCTGTGCACGGTCTGTGGGTGGCAGGCGTCGCGTCGCACTGATGTGCCCGTCAAGCCGGACGCTGCACAATGACTGCTATTCCCAGAGACCAGGCCATGCACGTTGCCATCAACGGCTGGTTTTGGAATCGCCCTGACACAGGCAGCGGGCAATACTTACATAGCCTGATCGAGGCGCTCGTCGAAGCTGCACCGCACGTTCGCCTTACGCTGATTGTCCCCCAGGGATGGGAGATCGTCTTGCCGCCGCGTGCGGCCGTCGAGTATGTCGCGCTGCGCGGCAGAGGGAACCTGGCTAAAGTTCATTTTGAGCAGCAGACCTTCCCGCAGGCTGCCGGGCGCGTCGGCGCGGATTTGGCTCACGTGCCCTACTGGGGTGGTCCACTCGCCAGCCCTGTGCCGGTGGTCGTCACCATACATGACCTGATCCCGCTGATTCTGCCCGCCTACCGAGGCGGCGTGCTAGCCCGGCTGTACACCGGCCTAGTGGCAGCTTCGGCGCGGGGCATGGCTGCGGTTCTTACCGACTCGCAGGCTTCGCGAGAGGACATCCTCAGGCACCTCGGCCTGTCAGCCGGGCGTGTTCATGCCGTCCCTCTGGCTGCTGGCTTGCAGTACCATCCTCGGCATGGCGGCCTGGTCGATATGGCGGTGCGCCAGAAGTATAGCCTGCCCGACGAGTTCGTGCTCTACCTGGGCGGCTATGACGTGCGCAAGAACATCCACACGCTGCTCAAGGCCTATACCTACGTGCGCGACGGCACGGGTACGCAGTATCCTCTGGTGTTGGCCGGACAGTTGCCAGAGAAACACAGCCCGCGTTTTGCCAACGTGCCCAGGCTGATCGACGAGATGAACCTGCGCGATGTCGTCCACATTGTTGGCTGGATCGACGAGGGCGACAAGCCCGCCCTGTACCGGTTGGCGTCGTGTTTTGTGTTCCCGTCGCGCTACGAGGGATTTGGCCTGCCTGTGTTGGAGGCCATGGCCTGCGGCACGCCCGTTGTCGCCACTGCGACGTCATCGATCCCGGAGATCGTAGGGGATGCGGGCTTCCTGATCCAGCCCGATGATGCGCGGGGGATGGCCGGGGCCATCGTGGCACTGATGGTCCAGGACGACTTGCGCCGCGATCTGAGCGCGAAAGCGCTGAGACGTGCAGCGCAGTTCAGTTGGGATCGAACTGCTGCTGAGACCCTGGCGGTGTACGAGCAGGCTGTTCACACCGCCAGACGGCGGTAAAGCAGGGGGCGCCGTGGGCCGCGCTCAGCAGAGCCTCGCCTCGGTGGTCAGGTCAGATCGGCTTGACATCGAGCGCCGCTCCGACGCGCTCCAGCACGAAATGAATGTCAAATGGCTTGGTGACGTACTCGTCCGCGCCGACTTGGGCAGCCTGCTTGCGATCTTCCTGCTGCGTCTTGGCGGACACCATGATGATGTAGGTATTGGCGGTCTCGGGGTTGGCCTTGACCTTCTCGCAGATCTCGTAGCCTGTCATGCCCGGCATCATGATATCAAGCAAAATCAAGTCAGGTAGCTCCCGCAGGGCGATCTCGTAAGCCTCGGCGCCATCCTGCGCGGTAAAAACTCGCACTCCATAAGGGTGAAACTTTTCCAGGATGTCTTCGAGCAGCTGACGGCTGTCGGGCTGGTCTTCCGCGATCAGTACTTTCTTGCCCATCTCGTCCGTGTGCCTTGTGTGTCGATCAGACTGCGATGCGAGTGTAGCACAGACCTCCGAAAATGCGAAATCGAGCTGCGGGCGCGTTCAAAGTCTGTTAGTCGCCCGGCATGTCCTGGGCACGGTCGGTCTTGACGATGGCTCCAAACGGACAGTTCACAACACAGGTCAGACATCCCACACAGCGATGCATGTCGATATACTGCCCATCCTGGGGATCGAAGCGGATGAAGGCATGACCCCGGCATTGGGCGGCAGCAAGGCAGCGGCGGCAGTGGTGGCAGAGATGATCGTCTACAGCCAAGTAAAAGGGCTGCTTCCCAGCAACAGTTGGCATGCCCACGATCTCCCCGGCGGGACGGAAGCAGACAGATAGAGGTCTTCAGCCCCAGGCGTTCGATCCTTGCAACACTATCTTATGTCCAAACGCGGGCAAAAGCAATCGATCAACAGGACAGGGGTGTGTTTCACGTTTGGGTCGGTTCAGCCTCACCCCCTGCCGGGCTGCGCCGCCGAAGACGGGGGTGAGGCCAAAATCGCCCTGAAAAAAGAAGTACACCCACAGGACAAGGGTTGCTTTAGCCAGTAGCTTCTGATATATCCCGCCATGCTCATATAAGCTACTGAGTACATTGCCCGCCGACTGTTTAGATGCAGATTGGATGGCCTGGTTGCAGAACGGTCGCGGGCACAGCGAATTTACACACCTTTTACAGATCGACAACAGGCAGATAATGGGGAATAAGTACCCTGTGAGGCAAAGCAAGATCGTGATATAGATAAACTATGGAGGGTATTGGCATGATGCGATTTGATGGAAACAAAACATTGCTCAAACTGGGCAACTTGACGGCGGCAGCCGTGGTCATTGGAGTGACGTTGTTCGCGGGCGTGCCATCGGCGCTGGCCACCGACGAGGTCGCTGTGCCGCAACAGGACGGCGGCAACCTCAGCGGCAGGGGCCTGGAGCGCGCCTACGAACGCACGAAGATGGCGCTCGACCACCAGGCTGATCGGCTGGAGTTTGCCGGAGAGATCGTTGGCGATGTGCAGGAATGGATCGACGAGTTAAAGAGCAAAGGCAAGGATACCACCACCCTGGAAGCAGCACTGGCAGCTTATCAGGCTGGTCTGGCCGAGGCCCAGGGCTACCACGATCAGGCGGCGGCCATTCTCGCGACTCATGCGGGTTTTGACGACGCTGGCAAGCTGGTGGACCGTGAGCAGGCCCTCGAGACTGTGCGCACCGCCGGGCGTGCTCTGCGGGATGGAGAGCGAGCCCTGCGCGACACTACAATCGACTTCCGGCAGACGGTGCGCGACTGGCGTCGCGAGAACCGTGAGCAGTCCGGGCAGTAGCAGTAGAGAAACAGAGACTTAGGCTGCTATGTTTTCCCCACGACTACGCCAACTTCTGTTTCCAATTCTGATGGGGGCAGCGCTGGCCAGCGCTGCCCTGGCCTGCGACGGGGGGCGAAGGCAGCCGCCTGAGGCCCCGACAGCAGCCCCACTGACCTCTGCGCCTCAGGAGCAGCCAGCCGAAGCTCCTGCGCTTTTGCCGACGGAGTCGCCAGCGACCCAGCGGCCAGATGAGGCTCCGACAGAGGCACCAGCGACCCAGCAGCCAGATGAGGCTCCGACAGAGGCGCCTCCCACAGAGGTTATCGAGGAGCCAACCGTTGAGCCAGACCCCCTGGGGGATCAGATCGAGTCGAAACTGGACCAGCTCTTCAGCATGAACGAGAGCGCCGATCCGCTTGACGATCTGCCGTAACAGGTGGAGCGGAAGGCTCGGTCCCGTCTGCTTCGCCAGGGCGCCTGCGGGCCGCTCTGGCTTTTATTCCATCGCCTCCCACAGCGCAGCCTGGAACTCCCGGGCCGAGGGGTAGCGTCGGGTTGCCTCCTTGACCACAGCTTTATCCACCGCCCGGCACAGCGCCGGGGGCAGATCGCCTCGCCGTTCAGCAATAGGGTGGGGTGGATCCTCAAGAGCTATACGGAGTGGGTCCTTCTTCAGCCGCACGCCCTGACGCACCTGCCACGGCGATGGCATGTCGAGCGGGAAGCAGCCCGTCAACAGATAGTACAGCGTGACGCCCATCGCATACACGTCCACCGTGGGCTGGCAGTGCTTGAAGCTCAGAATTTGCTCTGGCGGCATGTACATAATCGTGCCGGAGAAGTTTCCCGTTCGGCTGATAGTGCCGCCATGCCGCTCGTAATTCCGCGCCAGCCCAAAGTCAGCCAGCTTAGGCAGGTAGGCTCCATCCCTGCGCCGGATCAAGATGTTTTCGGGCTTGATGTCACGGTGGATATAGCCGCGCTCGTGCATGAAGGCCAGGGGATCAAGCGCACAGGCAACCAGCTGCACTGCGTCGAACGGCGATAGGAGGGGCTGCCCTCTCTCCGACACAAACTGAGCGAGGTTGCCGTCGGGCACAAACTCGGAGACGAAAAACGGCACGCCGTTCTGCTGGCCAGCCTCGATCAGATGCACCAATGCACTGTGATGCAGCTCCTCCATGATGATCGTCTCTCGCATGAAGCGCAACAGCAGGTCCCGCTGCACTCTTGCCATGGGGAGCATCTGTTTGAGAGCCACCACACGGCCTGTCTGGAGGTGCCATGCTTTGTACACGATGCCCATTCCACCACGACCCAGCTCTTTAAGCGGGATATACCCTGCAACCGGATCGCGCTGCAGCGATTGTTCGGCGGTTGCACAGGCGTTGCACAGGTAAGACGCCACGGCAGCCAAGTCAACGGCGCGGCCATCGGCGTTGGCCCACGATGTCAGATCGTTGCCGCACACGCTGCACGCGACATGCATCGCTGCATAAGTAGCCGCCTCATGGACCGCCCGCGCCTCAAACTCCGCCCGGCACGAGGGGCACATGAAGTCCAGGCTGCGCAGAGTTGTCGCCTCTAGGCCGGGGGCCTGATCGAGCAATCCCCCACAGCGGATGCACACGAACTCTGGCGCTGCTTCCTGGGCTGCCTCGGCCAGGGGAGCCGGCGGGACGCCCAGATCGGGTGCGGCGGCAGTAGGCTTTGGTCTGTGGAGTGGATGTAGCCCGATGGGCACTGTATCGATCTCCGGCTCGGTGAGAATGGAGACAGAGAGAATGGTATGCCCCACCTTAATTCGGTCGCCGTCTGCCAGAAGCGTTTCGTCGATGCGCTCCCACTCCTGCCGGCCCCGGCGGCATACGAAGGTGCCGTTTTTGCTGCCGTTATCGCGGATCAAGCAGTTAGGTGGCCGAACCTCGATTGTAAAGTGGTGCCGTCCAACGAACAGATCTTCGGGGCTTAGATTGAGATGGGCCAGACTCAGAGGATCGGCGCGCCCGACGAGGAAGTTGTCCCCCTCATGGAAGTAAAACTTGCGCCCTTGATCGGGTCCCTGCTCGACAGCCAGGACGATCTCCACTGTTACACCTCCTGCCGTGTACTCCGCCGCACAATTGTCATATCTTTCTCTGTTAGCCTATCGCGGCAGCCTGCTGACAGCCTCGCTGAATTGCGTCCTGTCCACTCTCTATAGTAACACACCCTATGTTGCGCGCGGAAGGGGATAGCCAGACGGTCCCAGGGCAGATCGACTCCACCCGATCCTGTTGTGTACTGAGCATGGGACCTCTATCAACACCTGTCACCCGTTGGAAGTCGTCTGCTAAGGGATGCAACTTCCGGGTATAATCTGCGTAGTAGAGAAGTGAATGTCACCGCTCACGTGTGCACTCGATAGGCACTCAGCACAAGTTCTGCAAAGAGAGGTTGAACGTTATGGCATACACAGTTCCTGCAACAAGCAAGACGCCGGCCCTGGTAATCTACCTGCTGGATGTCAGCGGTTCCATGGGCGAGCAGATCGGGGGCAAGCCCAAGATCGAGATCATCTCCGACGCCCTCCACCAGGTCGCTGTCCGCATGGTACAGCGCAGCACCAAGGGCACGACTGTCGCGCCGCGCTACCGTGTGGCGATGTACGCTTATAGCTCCCAGGTCACTGATCTGTTGGGCGGCATCAAGACCGTTGCTGAGCTAGCCCAGATGGGTGTGCCTCGCCTCCAGCCGATGGACGCCACTGATACTGCCGCCGCCTTTCGCGAGGCTGAGCGCCTGCTGAAGGCTGAGATCGGCAACCTGAACGACTGCCCGGCCCCGCTGGTGTGCCACATGACCGACGGCGAGTACAACCAGGGGGGCGATCCGGAGCCTATCGCCCGCCGCATTATGCAGATGGCCGTGCCGGATGGGAATGTCCTGATCGAGAACATCTTCGTCACTGACAAGGCGCTTACCCAGGCCGTTTCCGATCCCAAGAACTGGCCAGGGGTCACCGATGAGACTCCACTGGCCTCGCCCTACGCCGAGACGCTGCTGCGCATGTCCTCGGAGATTCCACACACCTATGCCAGCGTTATGGCTGAAATGGGCTACAAGCTCGCGCCGGGCGCCCGCATGTTCTTCCCTGGCAATGCACCTGAGATCGTCGAGCTTGGCTTTGCCATGAGCGGCGCTACGCCCGTCACGCCCGTCACACCGTAAGATCGGCATAGCACGCTTCGGCGCGGCACGAGGAGACAACCCACCCTTTAGCAGGGTGGCATCACCTGGATGCGGCACAATGCGATCGCAGGTGTTACAATAGCCACGTCGGGCGGGTCGGGGTAGCCACCGACCCGCCTGTTGTGACGGATTGATGCACCGGATCGTGAGGTCCCTCCAATGGCCGGCTTGCCTCGCGCCGAGGTCACAGGCTAGGGTCTATGGCACTTGATGGAACTCCCAAGCGCGGCACTGTGCAGCTTCGCCAGGACGCGGAGACACCGCTCACCACGTTGACCACTCCCTTCGGTACAGCGCTCTACCTCTACGCTCGTTCCAACGACAGCGTGAGCGCGGCCACCATTGGCCAGGATTATGTGACCGCCTGTTACGGCGACCACGATCTGGCCTTTGCCGTATGCGACGGGGTGGGCCAGTCCTTTATGGGGGATCTGGCCGCTCGTATCCTGGGCGATGGCCTGACGGGATGGCTGTGGGGCTTGGAACGGCCCTCTGATGCTACTTCCTTCGCCCAGGCGGCGACCCAGGCTCTCAACGCTCTTGCCAAAACCAGCGCCCAACAGGTGGCTGAGTACAAGCTGCCGGATGGCCTGCCGCCGATCTTGGTCCAGGCGCTTGAAATGCAGCGCAAGTATGGCAGCGAGTCGATGTTTGTGGCTGGGCGGCTGGCGCTGGGCGGACCGGAACCGTGGGTCGTGCTGTGCTGGCTGGGCGACTCGCCCGTAGCGGCAATTGACATTGATGGCAAGCTGGTCGACTTGGGGCCTAAGGGTCACACTTCTGAGCGCTGGAATGCCACGACGGGTGTCAAGGGCGCTATCCACACTTGGCTCGGCAGCGCGGAGAAGGTGGCTCGTGTAGCCGGATATACCGATGGCCTGGGAGTGAACCACGTCCCAACCGACGCAGACCTGGCCCGCATGATGGAGACCTGGATCCACAACCCGCCTGCCGACGATGCTTCGCTGTTTGATGTGAGGCTGGCTCCTAGCCCGCAGACGACCGGCCAGGAACGTGTACCGCAGCCGGACGAACTGCGTGTTCCGATCTTCCAGCCAGACTTGGCGCGGCCTATTGTGGTCGATGGGACGCCTCGCACGCCTGTCAAGGATGTGCAGCCTATCGAGACTGAGCAGGCAGGTGAGACTGTCGTTGAGGGCTGGCGTCCTCTCACCGAGACGCCAGCCCAGCCCACCGCGCCCGCTGCGCCTCAGCCGCTGCCTCAGTCTGTAGCCGAAGCTGCCGATCTGCTCACCTCGCTGTCGGCGCGGTCGTTGGCGCTGCCTACCACCCCGCCGCCATTGGAGGCGCAGAAGCAAATCCAGATGTGGCAACAGGCAGCCCTGCTTGGCCTGACCAGCGCCGCGTTGGCTATGCTGATGGTAGAGCGGTTGCTCAAGGAGCAGTCGCCTGGCGACAAAGAATCGTGAAGGCAGCAATAGGGGAGCTTGCCTCCCTGCCGATCATGATGGCTGATTGTGGTGGTGTATAGGTATGTTTAACCCAACACTGAAGACGCGATTGGTTATCGATGACAGAGAGTTTGCCTTCTCGCCTCACCCCGTCGTCCCGACGCTGGTATGGGGGCAAGAGGGTCGGCATGCCATTGTCTACCGAATACAAGCCAACGGCGATGCCTATGCTCTGAAGGTGTTTCGCCCTGCTTTCCGCCATCCAGGGTTGATCGAGTCGGCGACGGCGTTAAGCTGGGCTCATGAGCTGCCTGGGATGCGTGTCTGTGACCAGAGGGTCATTACACGCGAGACTCATGCGGAGCTGGTCGCTAAACACGAGGACCTAGACTATGCCATGCTCATGCCCTGGATCGATGGGCAGACGTGGTTCGACCTGCTACAAAAGCACGAGCGCACCACGCTTGAGCAGAGCCGGGCGCTGGCAGAGAGTATGGCCTGGGTGCTGTATGCCCTGGAACTGAACCAGCTTGCGCACTGTGACCTTTCCAGCGGCAATGTCATCATCGATCCTGGCCTGGATATGGTCCACCTGGTTGACGTGGAGGATCTGTACAGTCCGTGGTTGACGCCTCCACCGTTGATCCCTGCCGGGACCCCCGGCTATCAGCACCAGGAGGTCCCTAAAGCAGGCCAGTGGCGTCCTACGGGGGACCGGTTTGCCGGCGCCGTGTTGATGGCAGAGATGCTGGGCTGGGCACACCCGGAGGTCCGAGCGCAGGCTTGGGGAGAGAGCTTCTTTGCGCCTGAGGAACTGCAGCAGGACTCAGAACGCTACCGACTTCTGTTGGATGTGCTGCGCGTTTACGATCCGGGCTTTGCCGAGGTTTTTGAGTCAGCGTGGAGGTCGGCCAACCTGGAGGAATGTCCGCCACTTAGGACGTGGTATGACCTGATGGATGTGCTCCCCCGCGCCCCGGTGGCGAGCTGGGCACCGCTCAGCGTGCGCGAGTTTGAGGGCGAGACTCCTCGCCCGGCTAACGTCGCTGTGCCAGTTGTAGCAGTAACGGCTACGCCGGAGCCTGCTGCACCGGTGAGCAGCACTGCGGCCAGCCAGCCTGCGCCGAGAGCGGTGAAGGCAACCAGGCGGCGAAAAAACCGCGCCGGGTGTCGTGTAGCGGCCATTGTGCTCGGCGTGGCGGGATTGCTGTGTTGTTATGCCCTGGTCTTGGCCGTCCAATGGTCGATCTTGCAGAACATCTTCTGAGGGTTCCGCTGAAAGAGTCTTCTGGAACTTGTTTGATGGACCCTCAGGCTTGACCGATAGGAAAGATTATGTCGTTTCTTGGATCGTCTGAGATCGTCCCTATCCGCACGCAGCGCGTGCCGCAGACCATCGAGACGCCGGTGACATTCGTCCCGCAGGTGCCGAATGCTTACGTGCGGTTTGCTTACTCGCGTTCCAGCGACAGCATCGCAAACCAGATCGAGGGGCAGGACTACCTGTGCTTGCAGCACAACGACCAGCGTCTAGTGTTCGTGGTGGCCGATGGCGTGGGTTCGTCCTTTTGCGGCAATCTGGCCGCCCGACTGTTGGGCGACGGCCTGCTGGAATGGCTGTGGGCGCTCGATATTGCCTACTTGGGCGGTGCGGAGGCCCTCAGCGAGGCGGCCTCCAGTTTC
The DNA here is from genome assembly GCA_034435375.1 of Anaerolineae bacterium. Taxonomy (GTDB): domain Bacteria; phylum Chloroflexota; class Anaerolineae; order Aggregatilineales; family UBA3940; genus DAOTXR01. The sequence continues at coordinate 25,876 of DAOTXR010000039.1, read as the reverse complement.
CTGAACCGGCTGCAAAAACATGCCCAACACGAGGTCGAGGACTATGAGATCCCCGGCCAGATGTCGCCGCTGGTGCGACAGGCGCTCGAGGCGCAGCGGGCCTATGGCAGTGAGGCCATCTTTGCTGCCTGCCGCGTCGATCATCCTGGCCCGCTGCTGACTGAGGGCCTGATTTCGGTCTTCTGGATGGGCGACACGCAGATTCACGTTCTCGACGAGGATGGTCAGCTTATAGACATTGGTGGAACGTGGGACAATGTCAACCGCTGGTCAACAGCTAGAGGAACACGAGGCGTCTTACACGCCTGGATGCATTCCCTGAAGGGCATCGGGCGGATTGTATCATTCACGGACGGGCTGTCAGCCCATGCTCCGGCTCTGCTCACCTACGCCGACAGCAAGTTGGACCGCGAGATTCACCTGGGGGCGCGCCTGCCAACCAGTGACGACGTAGCCATCATCGATGTGGTGCTGCGTACCCCGCGCTATGAGGGGTATCCTGACCCCGACCTGCCCGATCCTGGCCTGGAGCGACCACACCTGGAGCAGATCTGGAACCCAACCGGCGCTAACACCTATGAACTGCGCTGGAGCTGGCCTGGGCAGGGCAACAAGCTGAGCTACATTTTGCAGGAGGCCACCAACCCGGCGCTTACCGACGCCCGCACCATTGACGTGCCGCCTGGCCAGACAAGCTGGCGGCCCTCCGCGCCGCAGCCGCCGGGTCACTACTACTACCGGCTGCGGGCCGTCAAGCGTTTTGGAGGACTGACGCCGTGGAGTGAGCTGCGCCAGACAAAAGTCGCCTATCCTCCACCCCCTGCCCCGAAGCTGTGCCCGGTTGAACCCGGCAAGGCCCCTGTGTTGGTCTGGGAAGGCGAGGGGGAGGCGCTAGAGTACACTCTCGAACGTTCGGCTACCCCCGATTTCAGTGCGCCGGAGGTCGTGTTTGAGGGTCGCAGCACATCATGGTCTGTCCCAACCGACCGCCCGGGCACCTTCTTCTACCGTGTGCGCGCCACCTCAGACGGCGGCCCGGGGCCGTGGAGCGAAGTTCAACAGGTCGAAGTGGTCATGCCACCGCCGCCACGGCCACACTTGGCAACTGCCAGCTATGGTTACGAGCACGGCTCTTTCGAGCTGCGCTGGCAGCCTGTGCCGACGGCTACCTACTATGAGCTGGAGCAGTCGACCTACAGCAGCACGGGTGAGGCGACCATCATCCGGCTGGAAGACACGATCTATCAGGTGACAGAGCAGGAAGTCGGTGAGTATGTCTTCCGTGTGCGAGCCTGTCATGAGAGGGGATGCAGTGAGTGGAGCAACGATCAGATTGTCATCGTCGCCCCCCAGCCGCCGGCTGGCGCGCCACTCCTGACGGCCAGTGGGCCGGATGCCGAAGGCGTGATTCGTCTGGAGTGGACCGAGGTCCCCAAGGCTGAGGTGTACCTGGTCGAGGTGTCTGACAGCCAGGCTTTTGAAAATGCACGCATGTATTCACAGCCGGACACCACGCTTAAACTCACCCGCCGCGAGCCAGGCGCGTATTGCTTCCGCGTGTGCGCTTCCAACCAGGGGGGTGATGGCCCGTGGAGCAACGTATGCGAGGTTGCTATCGTGCCCAATGCCCCGGCCTGGATCGAGGCTACGTTGTCACAGGATCGAAAACACGTGACGTTGGCCTGGGGGGCGGTCGGCGGGCGGGTCTCCTACCGACTGGAGGCCACGAGCGGAAAAGAGGTCACACCAATGGAGGTCTATCACGGTGAAGAAACTCAATGTGACCTGCCGTTGCCTACCGGAGTTGAGCCGCTGCGCTTTCGCGTGCGCGCCGAAGCCGCCGATGTCTACAGTGAGTGGACCAACAGCGAACCGGTCCAGATACGCCCTGCACCTGAAAGGCCAGCACTGGAGCCGCCCGAGATTGACGAGGCGGGGCAGGTCCGCCTGCGTTGGGGCAAGGTCGAGGATGCCGACTACTACGTGATGGAGGCTGCCCGCGATAAGGACTTCACCGATCTGCGTTCGGTGCGCGTGGAGAAGACCAGCATCAACTTCCATCCCCCCGCGAGCGGCCAGTACTACTTCCGAGTGCGGGCCTGTGCCAGGGCAGGTGAAACCGAAATGTGCGGCGATCCCAGCAACGTGGTTTGGGTGCAAGTGCGCCGACCCGCTGCGCCGCGCCTGTGGCCGCTTGACCCTGTCAAAGCCAAGGCGTCGTTTGAGATCACGTGGACCGGCGTCCCAGGCTGTATCTATTATGAACTTCAGGAGTCGACCAACGACCAGTTTGCTCCCGACGCGACAAAGACGCTACGTATCTTCCACCCAGAGCAGAAACTGGTATTGCTGGAGGGCCGCCCGGCAGGGCAATACTTCTTCCGCGTCAAAGCGGTGGACGAGAACAACCAGCCCAGCCTGTGGAGCAATGTCCTGGTGGTGGAGGCTCAGCCTTAAAGGGCTGGTCATGTGAATAAAACGATTGCGCTGTATCGTAATGACCTTAGATGAGAATTTGAGAAACACCCATGCCAGACTTTAATCCATCGCCGCACGAGCGCATTGTGATCGGAGGGCAGCCCTACCAGGTCATGCCTCATCCCGCCGTCCCATCCTTCGCCTTCGGGCAGGAAGGCCGCAAGGCGTTTGTCTTCCAGATATACGGCGGGCCAGAACAGGGTTTGCACGCCCTCAAGAAGTTCAAGGAAGCCTTCCGGCTGAAGGACCTGGTTGAGATCTGCGATCAGTTGGCCCGTTTTGCTGCCTGGCCGGGCTTGGAGGTGTGCGATCGTGAGTGTCTGCACGCCGGCAGGCACGACGACATCCTGAGCATTTACCCGGACCTAGAATACGCTGTCCTGATGCCGTGGATCAGTGGCTCGACCTGGTACGATATGGTGATCGGCATGACGCCGCTGAGCAGGCTAGAGGCGCTGACCTTTGCCAAAGCCGCCGCGCAGGTGCTGGCGGCTATCGAGGAGGCCGGGCTGGCCCACTGTGACGTGTCGGCGGCCAACATGATCATCAACCCGACCACGCAGCATGCCCACCTGATCGATGTGGAGGACCTGTATGCGCCTGGCTTCGCGCCGCCCGCCGCCTTGCCCGCTGGTACAGAGGGCTATGCTCACCGGACGGCGTCTGAAGGATTATGGAGTCCATGCGCCGACCGCTTCGCAGGAGCGGTGATCATGTCTGAAATGCTGGCCTGGCACTCGCCCGAAATCCGCAAGAAGGCTGAGGACGAACACTACTTCAGCCAGGATGAGATGCAGCAAGACAGCCCACGCTATCGGTTGATGCGTGCAGTGCTTGAAGAGGTCGATCCGCGCCTGTCTGAGCTGTTCGAGCGTGCGTGGTTCTCGGACAGGCTGGAGGATTGTCCGCGCCTGAAAGAATGGCAGGAAGTGATCAGCGATGTGCAACACCGCGAACAGGTGGCCGGCGTTGTCTCGGACTGGAAGCCGTTGTCCATTCCAGCAGTGATGCAGCCTGACGCTGCGCCACGCCCGTTCAGCAGGCCAGAACCGGCTCTGGAGGCCGCGCCCCCCGTCGCCGATGCCTCAGAGTCGGCTCCATCCTCCGCGCCTGGTGAACTGCCGCAGCCTGCGCCGTCGGTCCAGCCTGCCCCATTGGCATCGCCGCCGGCCTCGCTGCAATCGGAGAGGCCAGGACCTGCCACACCGGTGATCCAGCCGATCATGCCGCCCGCAGCGCAGCCGCAGGCCAGACCCAGACCGATCCAGGTGCAACCACCGCATAAGACGGGCGGCCCGGTTGTCGAATGGCGTCCACTGATTGCCCCGTCGCCTGCGGCCTCGCCGGAGACTACTGCACAGGAGCGCCACATGGTCTGGCAGCCGATCCTGCCCATGCGTCAAGCCGACGGGCAGGCTGACGCTGCGCCAGAGGAACCCACGGCGACGCTGCCGGTTGAGACTGTGACTGCTGAGCCGGAGCCTGCCGTAGAATTCGCGCCGATTGACACTGGCATCCCAGAGTCTGCCGGGCCAGAACCGGTGCCAACGTTGGGCGACACGCCCAGCGCCGAGGTTGTGGCCCACGAGCCGCTGTCATCGTCTGGTGAGATCGTCAGCGCCGAGGACGCAGTAGAGGAGGTCTACCCCGACACACTTTCACTGGACAAAGTCGAGGAGGTGAAAACTGCCGAGGCAGCCCGGTTCTGGCTACTAAAGCCGATCCTGGACCTGTCGCACATCGATGAGCGCAACCGACCTCATCTGGTGTGGTCTGAAAGCCCAGGCGCAGAGCACTACGTTTTGCAGGAGGATAGCACTCCTGGCTTTGATGGACCGAAGGAGTACCGCATCAAGGGCAATGAGACGCGCTGGTCGCCGCCATGGGGACCGTTGTGGCGACGATCGGGGCGGCTGTATTACCGCGTATGTGCTCAGGCTGGGGAAGAGCGCGGCCCCTGGAGCGAGGTAGTCATGGTACGCATCGGTGGGGGATAAAGCCCTGGCAGAGCGAGCTTTTCCCATCATCAGGGCAGGCTTTGTTCTCACTCGGTGTGTTGTAGCCCTAGCTTGCCAGAGTTTGGGCGGCTTGCTTTGATGCCTCTGCGACTCTGGCATCGTGCGACCTCATCGCCGGGCGGCTGCGGAACCACAGCCAGGCTGTCTGCGCCGCCATAGCAACGGTGAAGGCCGCTAGACCGACGTATAGCCCGGTCGCCTTTCCCCAGGCAACCCCTGCCGACAGGATAGCCGCGCTTGTCAGCAGGAAGACCACGATAGACTCCGTGATTCCGCGCGTCCGGCGGCTGTGAAGGATCGCGCCCTGGTACCAGCTCTGCATGACAGCCAGCGCAGGCAGTGGCAATGCCAGCCACAGACCACGCTGGGCCATTATGGCCAAGTCGGGCGCAAGCCCAGACAGGTTGCGGAACCAGAGCAGTGAAAGCGGTGTGGCCGCCACGATCAGCAGTAGTGTAAGGGCCGCTCCGGCCAGGTATCCTGCAAAGCTCCGCAGCTTCGCCGCCGCGCCTGGCTCGTCCAGCAGCGCCACGACCACTTCGTTGTATGCTACTCCCAAGCTCTGGAACATAAAACGCAACCCTGAGATGACCGGCCACACTGCCAGCGAGACCAGCGCCGATGGCATTCGGCTGATGGCAGCACTGCCAATCGGCTGGACAAGCAGGCTGATCAGCGAGGTCATCGCCAGCGGCACGTAAAAGTCGATGAAGTCACGGAAGGTCAGCGGCGGCTCGACGGGCGGCGCAGGACGGAGCTGATCGCGCAGCACCGGGCGGACGCGCAGCCCCGTGTAGACAGCCTCAGCCACCACTCCGGTGGCCACGGCGGCAGTCCCAACCACAATGCCCGGAACCGATCCGAGCAGGTAGCCAGTGGCCAGCACCAACCAGTTGGCGCCCAACCGGATCAGCGTCCCTGCTCCCACCGCGCGGGAATGATCAAAGCGGATGAGCACTCCCTGGTGAAAACGGCGATAGGCAATGGACCAGCTCCAAGGTGTCATGAGGATCAGGCCGACGCGAGCCGGTTCAACGATCTCCGCCGGTGCGCCGATGAGGCCGCGGACTACAACATCGTACAGCGGCGTGGCAGCTACCAGCAGATGGAGAACGGTCAACAGTGCGCCAGTTCGCATCATGAACCGGCGCACCCGGATGAAAGAGACCCAGTCTTTGCTGAGGGCTGTTGAGGCCGCCAGCAGCATGATGACGGGCGACTCGATGATCAACGAAAGAGGAAATACCACCCCCCCATAGGCCGCCAGGTTGATCTCTGGATGGGGCAGTCGGGCCACCACAGCGCTCACGCTGGGCAGCTCAAGCGACATCAGCAGCCAGCTCGCTGCCAGGGGCCACCAGGCATGTACGATCCGTTTCATGGTCAGCGTTGTGGGGGAAGGAGCAGGAACGGACATCGGAATTCCGGAGCCTCCTGTCGCCCAGGTTAGACGGGCATCTAACCAAGTGTACCGTACCAGGCTCCGGTTGTCACACCGAATCGCTACAGAACGCGCTGGCGTCTTAACAGATGCGCCTACCAGCGCCCGAGAGGATCATTTGTGAAAAGCCATGCCCCGCCAGCAGTCCTTTGCTAGGTCGGAGCTTTAGAAAGCCTGTCTAGATGTGGCGCACAACGGCGACGACACGTCCCTGCACCTCCACCGTAGAAGGGTCGTCGATGTAGATCGGCGACATGGTCGGGTTGGCAGGCTGCAAACGGATGCGGTCGCCTTCTCTAAAGATGCGCTTCAGGGTCATCTCTTCACGGTCAGTTAGCCACACGGCCACCAGGTCGCCGTTCCGCACGTCGTGGTGTGGGCGCATGATGACGATATCGCCATCGTTGATCATGGCATCGACCATTGAGTCACCCTGGACCTGGAGCGCGAACAGATCGTCGTGCGGATCGACCACATCGCGTGTCAGCTCGATGGCTTCGTCTGCGCCGAAGATGGCAAAATCGCTGCCGGGCACCGGAACCGGCTCGCTGGCCACAATGCGGCCTACCAGCGGCACGCGAATCAGGCTGCCCTCAACCGCCGCACCCATGAGCCTCAGCCCACGCGATACCTCTCGGTCGCGCACCAGCATGCCCTCACGTTCGAGCTTATTCAGGTTGTAGTTGACCACTGAGGTCGAGGAAATGCCGCATGCCTTTCCGATCTCGCGAATAGTGGGTGGGTAGCCGTTCTGATCGACAAACTGCTCAATGAAGTCCAGGATGGCGGCCTGCCGCGCAGAGAGTTTGACTTCGGGCATGTACTACCTCCTTCACAGCCCATGCGCCAGGAATGCCGAAAACCAAGCGGATGCTCTGGGTTTGCGAAGAGCGATTGGAGTTGCATTTGCAAGACCCGGCATTCTCCTGAAAGTTTTGAAAACTTTCAGACAGACTCTTAGCACAAGGGTTCGGTTTTGAGACATTATATCACGAACGCACGTTCTAAGTCAAACCGCTCGCAAGGCGGCAAGGCGGGTGCATTTCAAGACAATGAGGCAGGAGCCTCATCTCTTACTTCAATTCGCCCCAACTATGCCCGACACGCGCATCGGCGCGCAGGGGTATGTCCAAGACAAAGGCGTTCTCCATCACCTCACGCACCAACTCCAGCACCTCATCGACTTCACTCTCAGGGGTTTCCAACAGCAGTTCGTCATGCACCTGGAGGACCATTTTGCTGCCCAAGCCCCGCTCGCGGAGAGCGCGGTGCAGCCGCACCATGGCGATCTTGATAATGTCGGCAGCCGTACCCTGGATCGGCATGTTGACAGCCTCGCGCTCGGCAGCTCGTTTGGCGATCATGGCCTGCTGGCTGGTGTCAGGCAACTGGAGGATCGGAAAGTAGCGACGCCGGCCCAACAGCGTCTCGACATAGCCCTGTTGGACGGCTTGCTGCCTGGTGCGATCCAGATACTCGCGCACCCGAGGGAAGCGCTGGAAATAAGTGGCGATGAATGCCTCGGCTTCGGGCAGGGTCAATTCGGAGTCGCGGGCTAACCGGAAGGCTCCCATGCCGTACAACAGGCCGAAGTTGACCGCCTTGGCAAAGCTACGCTGGGCAGACGTGACTTGATCAAGTGGAACGTTGAATACGGCAGCGGCTGTTGTGGCGTGGATGTCCTGTCCCTCGCGGAAAGCTCGGCGCAGGGCTTCATCGCCGGAGATGTGTGCCATAATGCGCAGTTCCACCTGTGAGTAGTCTGCACCGATGAGCTGGCAACCGGGAGCAGCGATAAATGCGTCGCGCACCCGCCGACCCTGGTCGCGGCGGATGGGGATGTTTTGGAGGTTGGGATCGCTGGAGCTGATGCGCCCCGTGACAGCGCCGGTCTGGTTGAACGACGTATGGATGCGCCCGGTGCGTGGGTTGACCATCTGGGGCAGGGCATCGACGTACGTCGAGCGCAGCTTTTCAAGCTCACGGTACTCAAGCAGGGCCTCAAGCACACCGGTGGTGTCCACGCCGCGCAGCGACTCCAGCACGTCAGCGGCGGTCGAGTAGTAGCCGCTCTTGGTCTTGCGCAAGCCCTGGGTTGGCAGGCGGAGCTTCTCGAACAATGCCTCGCCAAGCTGCTGGGAGGAGTTCAGGTTGAAAGAATAGCCTACTGTCTCGTAGATCTGTCTGACCAGCGCTTGGAGCTGCTCGCTCAGTTCCGCTGACATCTGGCGCAGAAGCTCCACGTCGATCAGCATTCCAGCCTGTTCCATATCGGCCAAGACGGGTACCAGCGGCATCTCAATGTCGTAAAACAGGCCCTCCAACTGCTGAGCGGCCAGGTCCTGCTTGATCGGCTGCACGAGTCGGAGCGTCATGTCGGCATCGGCAGCAGCGTAGGGAGCCGCCTGGTCAACCGGCACCAGGTCCATTGTGATCTGCTTCTTGCCTTTCCCCAACAGATCGCCGATGTCGGTCATCTCTACACCCAGCCGGGAGAAGGCCACCGCTTTCAATCCCAGCTTGCCCTGGGATGAGTCGGAACGGACCAGCCACTCGCCGATCATCGTGTCGAAGCTGAGCGGGCTGACCTCCAGCCCATGGCGGGCCAGAATCACGGCGTCAAACTTGACGTTGTGCCCGACTTTGGGAATGGCAGAGTTGGTCATGGCCGGGCGTAGCCGCTCAAGCACCAGGTCAATCGGAAGCTGTGGCTGATCGTCCAGCCGGTGGCCGATTGGAATGTAGTATCCCTCTCCTGGCTCAACGGCAAGCGAGATGCCCACCAGATCGGCCTGCATGTAGTCCAAGCTGTTGGTCTCTGTGTCGAAGGCAACGATCTGGGCCTGGCTCAGCTTGGCGACCAGCGCATCAAGCGCGGCTTCGTCGCGGATCACGTGAGTGTGGGTCATGGATCGCGCCGGGTGCACCTCCACCATCTCCGCTGCCTCTTTGTCGGGGACGGCTTGCGGCATGTCGCCAAACAGCGGAAGCTGCTGGCCTGCCTCAGAAGGAGTCTCAGCCATAGGGAGCAGCTCGGCAACGGAGGGCTGATCGGCGGGCAAACCGGGAACGAGGCCCAGCAAGGATCGGAACTCCAGCTCGCGGAAGATAGCAACCACTTTCCCACGGTCGTAATCGCGAGTGCGGCAGGCCTCCAGGTCAAAGAGGACCGGCACATTGGTGACGATCTGGGCCAGGCGGTAGCTCAAGTAGGCCATGTCACGACCGGTCTTCAGGGCAGCCCGGGCACGCTTGTTGCCGATCTCATCCAAATGCGCGTAGATGTTATCCAGGGTGCCATAGGTCTGGATCAACTCAGTAGCCGTCTTCTCGCCAATGCCCGCCACACCAGGGATGTTATCGGACTTGTCGCCAATCAGGGCCTTAAAATCGACGATCCGGATGGGATCAAAGCCAAAGCGTTGGCGCACGGCTTCCACGTCGTAGGTCTCGACCTCACCGGAGTGCCGCCCCGGCAGTTGCACGGTAGTGTACTCGTCAACAAGTTGAAGCAGGTCCTTGTCTCCGGTGACGATCAGCGTCTCGACGCCCATGCCAGCAGCCAGCCGGGCCACCGTTCCGAGCACATCATCGGCTTCATAGCCTTCGACCTCAAGGGTGGGGATGTTGAACGCTGCCAGCACCTGATGGATGCGCTCAATCTGGATGTGCAGGCTGTTGGGCATCTTCTCGCGGGTGGCTTTATAGTCACTGTATAGGTCGTCGCGGAAGGTTGCTCCCACATCAAAACTGACCGCCAGGTACTCTGGTGGGTCATCCGCCGTGATGAGATTCACGACCTGACGGGTGAATCCGTAGGTCGCGTTGGTCGGCTCACCCTGACGGGTTGTCATGTCAGCCTGGAGTGCATAGAACATGCGATAGGCTAAGCCATGCCCATCGATCAGCACGAGTCGCTTGCCGGTCTTTCCAGCCATGTTGCCTGCCGCCTTTGCTTTTAACAGAACAGACGAGCGATCTCGATCATACCACACAGTTGGAAAGTGGGCGTGAGGAATCACGAGTACTTGGGAATAGTATACAAGTCCGTCTGCCATGAGGCATGGAAAAGGAAGAAGCCCTCTAGGGCGCGATCAGGAGGGCTTCGTGTATTATGCGAACAGGCCAAGCGTAGATCACGTCACCACGACGGAGTTCTCGCCTCCGTAGGGATGGGCGACATACTTGTCTGCGTTCCAGTCGTTGTGCCAGGTATTGCCATTGACAAAATAGCGATACTGATATTCACGGCCAGCTTTCATCTCAACCACTGCACTCCAAAGACCATCCGGCTGACGTGTCATCGGGATTGAATCTTTGTCCCAGTTGTTGAACTCGCCTACCACGCAAGCAAAGCGAGCCTCAATCGCCTCTGGCAGAATAAAAGTAACTTTACAGGTGGTTCCATCTGGACTGTATTCCTTCTTCAGCATGCTCACGCTCCTTTCATGGCTCTCCAACCCTGCCTGAGAGATGTCTGTTGCGCCACACCGTCCGCAGGTCTTCGGCGGCGCACGATGGGCGACTCGGAAAGCCCACTGTGATCTACTAAGGAAGTCGGGGTCGCTGGGTGGAGGCATCTTGCTCGATGCTCACCCGACCCTGATGAGTACTATACCTGCGCCCACGCCATCGGCAAGGCAGGGCAGGGCAGTCCATTGGCGCCCTTGTCGCCACAGAGAGGGGCTGCCCGATCTTAGTGCTGAAGAATCTTGCTCAAGAACAGCTTAAGCCGCTCATGTCTTGGGTTGTTGAAGAAAGTCTCTGGCGTCCCGGTCTCAATGATCTTGCCATAGTCCATGAAGACAATGCGGTCGGCAGCGGCGCGAGCAAAGCCCATCTCGTGCGTCACAACGACCATCGTCATGCCTCCCTTTGCCAGCTCAAGCATGACGTCCAGCACCTCCTTAATCATCTCCGGGTCGAGGGCCGAGGTCGGCTCATCGAACAGCATGATCTTGGGGTTCATGGCCAGAGCACGCGCAATAGCCACCCGTTGCTGCTGTCCACCCGACAACTGGCTGGGATACTTGTCAGCTTGCTCCGGGATGCCAACACGGGCTAGCTGCTCTCGAGCGATACGCTCGGCCTCTTCTCTGGGACGTTGGCGTACCACTCGCTGCGCCAGCATGACGTTGCCCAGAACGGTCAGGTGGGGGAACAGGTTGAAGAGTTGGAAGACCATTCCTACCTCAGCTCGCACACGGTTGATGTCCGTGTGGCGACGGCTCAGGTGAACGCCATCCACCCAGATGTCACCGCGCGTGGGTGTTTCCAGGTGATTGATGCAGCGCAGCAGGGTGCTCTTGCCAGAGCCACTAGGGCCGATGATGACGACGACCTCGCCCCGCCGGACGCTTAAACTGACGCCTTGAACCGCTTCAATGCGACCGAAGAACTTGTGCAGGTCCCGAATGATGATGATGTCATCGGATGGTGCTGCTTGGTCGGTCACTGCTCAGCCTCCTCTCCAGCATCCTGACGCCGAACGACAGCAGCAATGTCATACTGAGGTACAGAATGGCCACGGTGTTGAAAACCTCAAACACACGGAATGTGCTGGATCGCTGAATGCGGCCCATCTGCGTCAGTTCAGGGACAGCTAACACAGTAGCCAGCGACGAGTCCTTAAGCAGCGCGATGAAGTCGTTGCCCAGTGGCGGCAACACGCGCCGGATGGCCTGCGGCAGGATCACGTAGCGCATGGCCTGGAAGTAGGTCATGCCCAGCGAGCGTGCGGCTTCCATCTGGCCTCGCTCGATGGATTGGATGCCTGCCCGGAACACCTCAGCCTCATAGGCGCCATAGCCAAAGGCCAACGCCACGATGGCCCGCGCCTCGAAGCTGACGTTGCGCAGATTCGCTCCGGCCAGAAAACCAATGTTCAGACTAGTCCCCAGATCGACTAGCAGGTCGATCACGATGGGCAACAGCACAAACGCAAAGTATAGGATCAAAACGACCAGCGGCACGCCGCGCACGATTTCGACATAGAAAGTGGCGATGTTGTTAAAAACAGGGTTGGACGAGACTCGTGCCAGACCCGCCACCAGACCCAGAACCGTGGCAATGGCAAACGCGATCAACGTGATCCGGATGGTCAGCAAAATGCCCTCGGTGGCTGAGGAAGCGGGACGCCCAAAGATCATGGTGTTAAACGTCTCCCGGTAGCCGGGATCGGTCAGCACGGCGTAGAAGAAGAGGACGATGATTAAAACTAGACCAGAGGCCCACCAGGGAATACGTGCCCAGGTCACTTTCGATAGACCTGATTTGCGGTCTTCAGTGGGAGCTTGCCCTTGCTCAAGTTCCTTGCTCACGTCTGCTCCTCAAAAGCGATACGGTGCGGGAATGGATGAGGTGGAAGGGTGGGCAGCGCCCGCCTGCCCACCCATAGAGGTTATAGCGATCTAGGGGTTAAACCATTTGTTGTTCAATTCGTCGAGTGTCCCGTCGTCAGCCATGGCACGTAAAGCAGCATTGACCGGATCGATCAGGTCGCTGCCGGGCGGGAACACCAGAGCCAGTTGCTCGTCGCTAGTGATGCCGGGGATGATCTTGAGCTGGCCGGGATTGGCCTCGCTCAAACCGACTGCCGATACTGTATCGACGATCACGGCATCCAGGTCGCCGGCCAGAACAGCCTGCGTTGCCGTTGGGAAGTCCTCAAAGCTCTGGACGCGGTCAACGCCGATGAAGTCGATGGCAGCTTGCTCGTTGGTCGTGCCGATCTGAGTAGCTGCTCTCAATTCAGTATTGGCCTTGAATTCATCAGGAGTCGTGAAACGGTCCTCGTCGATGCGAACCAGCAGCACCTGCCCAATGGTCACGTATGAGCAGGAGAAGGCAACCTCCTTAGCGCGATCGACGGTGTAGGTCACGCCATCAAAGAGCATATCATACTCTCCCGCGGCCATGGCGGGGAAGATGCCGTCCCAGGCAGCCTCCTTGAAGACCGGGACACAGTTCAGACGCTCGCAGATCTCACGCCCGGTGTCGTAGTCCCAGCCAACGCCTTCGCCAGAGGCCTCGTCAATGGCGTTGAAAGGCGGATAGGCGTTCTCAACGGCCATCGTGATCTCCCGCCCCCCCAGATCAGGGACATCCCCGGCTGGAATCTCAGCACAGGTGGGGATGACAGCAGGTGGCTCAGTAGGCGTTGCCTCTCCAGCCTGCTGACAGGCTGCTAGCAGCAAGACAGTCAGCAGCAGGAAAAGTAAACCGTACTTACGCATGTACTTCCTCCTTCTTCTCCGTGCGAATGGTAGGTAGAATCCCGCCTTCCATGCCTGATGTGTGCATAGGGCCATTCGGATTGGCTCACAGAGGATGGATACGCGGGATCGGATTAAGTGCAATAATAAGGGATACAACACCGCTTGTCAATGTATTGGGGAGTGCTCGAAAAGGTGGTCATGGCATTGACAGGTCGGGGGGTTTTAGCCCTCCGTATCCACCTGTTGGCGCTTCCATGTATTGTTACTCTCAGGGCCTTGCGTAAGAAATGCATAAAACCGGCCTAAAACGGCTGCGTACCGGTTGACACTTTCTCAGGCGTGTCATTAGAATCAGGATTAGACTGAGTGTGTGTAGGTAGGTGGGGATGGACTATAAGGATTACTACAAAATCTTAGGAGTACCGGAGAACGCCGATGCCAAGACGATCAAGAAAGCTTTCCGTCGGCTTGCTCGCCAATACCATCCTGATGTGAATCCGGACGATCCAAATGCTGAAGCTCGCTTCAAGGAGGTCAATGAGGCTTACGAGGCTCTCAGTGACCCGGCCAAGCGGGCTAAATACGATCAACTGCGGGCCAGTTACCAGCACTGGCAGCGCACAGGGGGTCAGCCCAGCGGCTTCGATTGGTCGCAGTGGATCGGCGGAGCGCCAGGGGGGATGCGCGTCGAGTACGCCAGCGCCGATGACTTGTTTTCGGATTTCTTCCGCATGATCTTTGGCGACATTGGGGCATCTCCGCGCACCGGGCGCGGGTTCGACGAATTGTTCAGCGCAGCACAGCGCGGCGGTCGACGTTACTCGGCACGCGGACAGGACCTGGATGCACAGGCTGAGGTCACGCTTGAAGAGGCCTATCATGGCACCACGCGGCTGGTCTCAGTGAACGGCAAGCGTCTGCAAGTCAAGATTCCACGGGGAGTTCGCACCGGAACGCGCGTGCGCCTGGCAGGTCGAGGTGCGCCGGGCATGAGCGGCCAAGCAGGCGATCTTTACCTCAACGTTGTGGTGCTGGATGACTCGAACTTCCGGCGTGAGGAAGATGATCTTTACACCGACGTGACGATCAACTTGTACACGGCAGTGTTGGGCGGCGAGGTGCAGATCACAACCCTGGCAGGCAAGGTGACATTGAAGATTGCTCCTGGCACACAGCCTGGACAGCTGATCCGACTCAGAGGCAAGGGGATGCCCTCGTTAAGCCAGCCAGGCGTCTTCGGCGATCTGTACGTGCGAGTCAATGTCGAGCTGCCTACCAGCCTGAGCGCCAAAGAACGGGCGCTGTTCAAAGAACTGGCAAGCATCCGCAGCGCTGACTATCATCAGTAGAGTGCACGACAGTGCAAGGCGATCCCTGGCCCCACGACTGCCTCGTCGTTAAGGGCAGCGAGGGGTCAGGGAAGGGCATTGCTGTCGGGCGCCAGTCTATCGTCCATGGTAGAGTGCAGGGAAATTCGAGAACTTATGTACAGTCAACCGCGCGGTAGAAGTAGTCGGGTACGTTTTGTTGTCATTGCCCTGGCCCTTGTCAGCCTGGCATGCAGCACACTGCCCGGGCTGGGCCAAGGCGTGCCATCGAGTGCAATCGCCACACCGGCTCCTGTAGCCCTGTCTGGCGAGGAGGCTGGCACACCTACGCCAGTGCCTGACGACATTGTTGCTCAGGCGGATGCCGAGGAGCTGTTGCTGATCAACGTCTACAACCGTGTCAGCCCAGCAGTGGTCAACATCGATGTGAGTATTGAGCACGGTGGGGATATAGGACTGACCGACTTCGGCAGCGGGTCGGGTTTTGTGTTCGATCTAGAAGGACACATTGTCACCAATGGCCACGTCATTGAGGAGGCCGACGAGGTACGTGTGACCTTCTGGGATGGAATGGTGTTGATCGCCGAAGTGCTCGGCACCGACCCCTACAGCGATCTAGCCGTTCTACAAGTCAACCCGCCGGAAGGTTACCGACTTGTGCCGGTTGAGCTTGGCGACTCCAACACGCTAAAAGTTGGCCAGCGAGCGATTGCGATCGGCAACCCCTTCGGCCTGCAGGGCACCATGACGGTCGGCATCATCAGTGCGGTGGGCCGCGCACTGGAGGGCCAGTCTGACTTCGCCAATCCGTTGATCATCCAGACCGATGCGCCGATCAATCCCGGCAACTCTGGCGGTCCCCTGCTGGATTCGTATGGCCGTGTGATCGGCGTGAACACCGCCATTCGGAGCACGACAGGCGTCAGCTCCGGCATTGGCTTTGCTGTTCCAGTGAACACAGTCAAGCGCATCGTCCCGCAGATCATCGCCAATGGCCGGGCAGAATATCCTTACCTCGGAGTCAGTTCCAACCCTCAAGTCACGTTGGGTGAGCTGGCCGTGGAGTTTGACCTGCCTGTTACGCGCGGCGTGCTGGTCGCCGACGTGGTGGAGGGGTCGGCTGCCGAACAGGCAGGCATCCAGGGGGGCACGCAGAATGCGATCTTCCGCGGCATCCCAGTGAAGATCGGCGGAGACATCATTGTTGCGATTGATGGTTTTCCCATCTATACCTATGAAGAACTACTCGGTTATCTGGTCAGCAACACCAATGTGGGTCAGGAGGTTGTTGTCACGGTTGTCCGCGGCGAGGAAACTCTCGACATCCCGGTGATCCTCGGCTCGCGCGACGACCGCTAACCTAAAGATCAGAGGCACGGCGATGTCTGCCTCTCGTTCGGCGGGCAGCCTTTCGGCTGTGCCGCGTGTCCAATTACCCCAGGGAAAAGGAGTCTTCTCCATGTTTGAACGCGGCGATCTGGAAGCACTTGCTGCCTATCAGGGCGTGCGGCCGGTGGTAAGTCTGTATCTCAACATGGACCCCCGACTGCGGGTAACCCCAGAGGCTTATCGGGCGCGACTGAAGGGGCTGCTCAAAGAAGCTATCGGGCGCGCCCCCGCTGAGGACCTGGCCGCGGTTGAGGCGTTCTTCGACAAGGAGTTTGACTGGTCGGGGCGCAGCGTGGTGGTCTTCTCCAGCCAGGGCGATGGTTTCTGGCAAGTGCATCGCTTTGCCGTTCCGTTACGTAGCAACATTCACGTGGGCAGCAAGCCCTTCATTATGCCGCTGGCGCGGCTGATGGACACTTATGGCTCCTACAGTGTAGCGCTGGTCGACCAGCAAGCGATCCGCATGTTCCACTTTCATCTGGGCCAGCTTGTGGCATCCGAAAAGCTGGCAGGCGAAGAAGTCAAACGGCTGAAAGCAGGCGGCGGTGGCGTGGCTGGCCGTGCGCGTGGCGATGACCGAAGCGGACGTACTCGTGAAACTGTGCGTGGCAACCTCAACGATTTCGCCGATGCCCTGGGTGCGTTCTGTGCTCGGCACGCTACCGAGCACATCCTGCTGGGTGGCCCTGAGGCTGCTGTGCACCAGTTCAGAGGGCTGCTGAGTCAGCAGTGGCGGGATTGTGTGAAGGGGATGCTTGCGATCTCGATGAGGGCTGCTGAAAGCGAGGTGCTGGCTCAATCTTTGGAAGTAATGCAGGCCAACGAGCGGCAGCGTGAGACCGAGCTGGTCGAGCGGGTAATCACCCTGGCCGGCAAGGGGGCCAATGGAGCGATCGGGTTAAAAGATACGCTGGCGGCGGTTGACAGCGGACGTGTGCAGACACTGCTGTTGGTCGAGGGTATGCTCACCCCTGATGTTGCCGACCCCGCCATTGCCAAAGCGGTGGACTTTGGCGGGACGGTTGAGTTTGTGGATGCCGATTCCGAGCTGGCCAAGTCAGAGGGGATCGGGGCGCTGCTACGCTATTGAAACGCGGCGGCCCCGCTGGGGCAGTCCTATGTGATTCCAGCAGGGACACGATGCGCCGTGTCCCTGCTGCTGTGTCTGACGCCGATCACGCCAACCCTTTGGCTCTTGCCAGCAGCACGCCGATCTGTAGCGCGCCGTCCAGGTGCTGGCCTGCCAGCACCTCGGCATATACTTCGTCGAAGGGACGCAGGTGCACCTCTAGCTCCTCGCCCTCGTCGAGCCGCTGCTCGCCCGGCTGAAGGTCCGACGCAAAAAATAGGTGCAGAGTCACCCGCAGCGAGCCGGGGAAGGGATTTACCCGCCCCAAGGGCGAGAGGCATCCGGCCCGATAGCCTGTTTCCTCTTCAAGCTCGCGCTGCGCCCCAGCCAGCACATCCTCGCCCGCGCCAGCTCGTCCGGCGGGCAGGTCGAAAATGACGCGCCCGATGGGATGGCGGTACTGGCGGGTCAGGACAAGGCGCCGATCATCGGTCACAGCGACCGTGGCGACGGCGTCAACCGGGCTGTCGAGGAAGTAATAAGGCCGCGATTGTCCGTCGCGCGTCAGCGTGTCCACAATCATCCTCACGAAGGGATGCTCGAGGATCACCTGCCTGTTGCTGATCTGCCACCGATCCATCGCTCTCACTCCCGCACTTCGTTGAGTGTGGCCTGCCGATGCGCCCGATTCAGCCTTGCTTGCCGCCGGATCAGCGCCAGGGTCACCGCGGCCCCTACACCCAGCCCACCTGCCCCGGCTACACCGGCAGCGACTACGCGCGGCGTGATGTCGAAAGCCAGCGGGCTGAACAACCGATCGGTGGCATCCAGATCAGCGCGGGCCTCCTCGATCAGCAGCAGGGGTGGTCCACCCACCAGGCACTCTTCATCAGGATGGCAAGGAGCCTGTTTGAGGAAAAGGAGGTACATTCCCGCTACTGCCGGGATAGCCCGCCCGGCGCGGGTCTGGTCCACCAAACGGGCCGAACCGGCCAGGGCGGGCACGACAGCGATCACGGGATATGGGCCACGCGCCCACAACACCCGTGTAGTCAGATCGCCACGGGCCAGCGCCACCTGGTAAAGCTCGGCCCGCTGGATGAGCCGGGCTTCTGTGACCCCGGCGAAGTGTTCAGTGATCACGCGGAAAGCAGTGTAAGCCGGTCGCGGCGATGTGTCACTGCGCAGCAGGCCATATGGCTCAAAGCCTGACTGGGGTGGAGGTTCGTCGATCCATTTGTAGACTTCGATCCTCTCCACGCCTGCGGCCAGCGCCAACGCAAACTCCTGGAGCAGGAACGACGCCTGCATATCCTGTGTGATGCGGAATACAGGGTTCTGCCAGGGGTGATCCGGATCGTCGTAGGGTGGGGCGTTGGTTTCGTTGATCCAGATTGCCTTGTCTTCCAGCCCGAACTCGGCTAGCGTTTGGCGCAGCGCGGTCACGATGTCGAGCGTTGTCTCTGGCTTGAAGTAGACGTGCACGGAGACCACATCGAAGTAGTAGCCATGAGCAGCAGCCGTGGGGTCCTGGCTGGCGACGGTCAGAAACTCGCGCAGGTAGTCGGGATTATGCCAGTATGTCAGTCCGCCCAGGTGAATGTGGATCGTTGGGTCTACCATATGCGCAGCCAGAGAAGCCACCTTGACGAGCTGGTAGTAATCCTCCACTGACCCCGCCCATTGTGCGCCGAAGGTGTCGAGCGCGATGTCTGGCTCATTCCAGATGATCCAGCGGTGAATGCGTCCCTGATAGGCTCTGACGACTTCGCGCACGAACCCGGCCCACAGGTTGCCGGGGTCATCGACAGGCAGATACAGTCCGCGTGGCACGCCCGCCCCTGGCATCCCATCGGTGGCAAAGGCAGGCGTATGCTTCAGCAGCCCGACGACCTCGCGCCCACCCGCGATCTCACGGTCGATGCGCGACAGCGGCGCATGAAACCAGTTCCACTCGTCGGGACCGTCTTTCTTAAGCTCGCTCCAGTAGAAGATGATGCGCGTCCAGCCCACGCGGGCCGTGTCAGCCAGGGCTGGGGTATGATAGGTCTCGACCGCGCCAAAACGAGGATCGTAGGAGAGGGCGGGATCGACCTCTTGAAGGCGGGCCGTTTTTCCTGCCCACAGCAGCGCCGCCAGGATCGCTGGCAGCACGACCATTATCCTGAACCGAGGAGGCCGAGAAGATTTGGTGCGCATGGGCTTTCGCGTCTGAATCGAGCGAAGTCTATGATCCGGCGGATGGCTTGCGGAACACAGTGATCACATCGCCCTCGATGTGGCCATGTTGCCGATCCTGCTGGATGATCTCAAGCCCTTGTTGCTCTACCAGGTGGGTGAAGAACCGGTCATCGACCTGCGAGCGCCAGCCCAGGATTCGTTTCCTGAACGTATAGTTGCCCCCGTGATGGATCACCGCCACACCGCCAGGCTTGAGGATGCGGCGAAAATCCTCCAGATACTGCTGGATGGTCTCTGCGTTCAGGTGAACAAACACGTCATACGACCACACGTGGTCGATGCTGTCGTCGGGGATGAACTCTAAACGGTCAGTCACCAGGTGATATTCGAGGTTGCTGCATCCAGCAAAGCGTTCCTGACATACCTCTAGGCACTTCTCGGCCACATCCGCCAGCAGCAACCGCCCAGCGATGGGCTGCAGGAATTCGGTCCAGCGCCCGCCGCCAGGACCGATCTCCAGGACGGTTGAGCCGGGGGTGATATATCGGCGCATCATGTCGTCGATCAGAGTCTGCTTCCAGGCCTGAGGATCGGAGCCGCGCGATGGGTTGAGGTCGCTGGTCCATTCCTCACCGCGTTGCGACCAGTCCCACTCGTTCCAGGTGGCGCGGTTTTCCTCGACAGTGTGGTATAGCGCCGACACGGTGTCCTTGCCCATCCACAGGTGACGCCGCTCGATGGTCATGATCAGGTGATCAATACCACGCAGCACCAGCGCAACACCCCACCTCAGCACGTACAGGACTGTCCACAGCAGCCCGCGTTCTTTAAGCCAGCTCCGGACCTGGAGGTGGCTCAGACTGACTTTTCTCATCGTGATGCTCATTCACCTACTCCTCCCTGTACTGCCGCCTCCCTGCCAGATCAGGCGCTCGGCAGCCAGGGTTCAAGAGAATTCTGCCAGGGAAGTTTGGGATTGCCCTTACACCCGTCCACTTCAAACGATCAGGGGCGCTGGAATGTGCGCCCCTCCGGGATCGTTGTCCGGCAGGTCCGCCAAGACTATAGTTTACCACGGCGCTGCCGCATGATGTAATCGATGGGATCCTCGTCGGGCTTGATCAGCACCTTGCGGTTGCGCCCCCCGGCCTCCTCCGGCCCCACCACTCCCAGCCGGTGCAACAGGTCGATGATACGCCCAGCACGCGGATAGCCCACGTTTAGCCTGCGTTGCAGGAGCGAGGCCGAGGCCTCACCCTCCTGCTGGACGATGCGGATTGCCTCTTCCAGCATCTCGTCGGTTTCTTCGATCAGCGCACGGTGCTTGAGGGCGCGCTCCCAGGGCGCTTCACTGTCCTCATCGAACTCCCAGTTATTGCGCCAATAATCAACCACACGCTCCATCTCACTATCGCTTACGAAGCAACCCTGCACGCGGACGGGCGCGGCTGCTTCTGGCGACTGATACAGCATGTCGCCGTTGCCGATCAAGTCTTCTGCGCCTACCGTGTCGATAATGACGCGCGAGTCCGCCCCAGATGCCACCGCAAATGCGATACGCGCCGGAAAGTTGGCTTTGATCAGGCCGGTGAGCACGTCTGTGCTGGGACGCTGTGTGGCGACCACCAGATGGATGCCCGTAGCGCGAGCCATCTGCGCCAGCCTCGTCAACAGATGTTCGGTCTCATCGGGGTGTTCGGCCATCAGCTCGGCCAGCTCATCGATCAGCACCACGATACGCGGCAGGCGGTGCTTATGATGGCGGCTTCGGTTGTACACGTCGATGTTGCGGGCCAGAGCTTCTTCCATCAGGCGGTAGCGCCGATCCATCTCGCGCGTCACCCAGCGCAGCACGCCAATGATACGGTCGAGTTGCACCTCCACGCGGCCCAGCAGGTGCGGCAGCCCATTAAAGCGCACCAACTCAACCATCTTGGGATCGATCATGATCAGCCGGAGCTGGTCTGGGCGATTGTTGATGACAAGGCAGGTTGCTATCGAGCGCAGACATACCGATTTGCCGGAGCCGGTCGTCCCGCCGATCAACAGGTGAGGCAATTTGCTCAGGTCAAAAGCAAACGGCGAGCCATCAACCTCGCGGCCCAGCGCAATGGCCAGCGGCCCTTTGATGTGAAAGAACTGCTCCGATGACATCACCGGGCGCAGCGAGACAATGCCAGGCCGCGCATTGGGGACCTCAATGCCGATATAGTTGGTGCCGGGCACAGGGGCCTGGATGCGCACGCTGCGGGCGGCCAGCGTCAGCGACAGGTCGCTGGCCAGCGCAGCAATGCGCGTCACTCGCACACGCTGAACGACCCTCGTGCCATCTTCCTGTTGAACCTCGGCAAACGGTTGGACGGCGTATTGCGTGACCGTTGGCCCGGATTTGACGCCGACTACTCTGACCCTCATCCCAAAGTCGGCGGCGGTCTCCTCGATGATCGCTGCACTGAGGTTGATCTCCTCGTCGCTGGGTCGCTCAAGCTTAACCTCATCCAGCAGTTCCATCGGTGGGAGCTTGGGTGGCCGTTTGCGCAGCCGCTTCCGGTCGACGATCTCCTCCAGCTTGAAGCGGAACTCAATGTTCTCAAGCCGATCTTCGTGCCGCGCCTTGAGCCGCTCGATGCGGCTGGAGGGTCGGCCATCGTGGCCAAACGGCGCGAGTCCTGCCATCCTGTAACCTGGGCGGACTGTGGTCAGCGCACCAGCCCCGCGCTCGCCGGTCACGATGGAAGGGCGGCCAGGGATGGGTGGTAGCTCAACCAGCACCGAGCCATCTGGGCCAACGTGCTGCACCAGATCGCTGGGATCGCCTGGGGGATCCACCGGGACGGCCTGATCGGGAGAGGAGGCGGCTGTTGTCTCCGATACAGCCTCTTGCTTGCCGGGGCCGGGAGCCAAGTCCGGCCCTCCAGCCCTCACTAAGAGCCAGCGCTGGAAGTTTGCCAGTGCGTCGATCAGGTGCTTACGGCGGATGCCCAGCGTCAGCCCAGCGCTGATGGCCAGGAGGGCCAGCAAGGCTAGTCCTGTGACCACATCTCCCAGCAACATGTGGATCAGGTCCTGAACGGCCCACCCAACAAGTCCGCCCCCGCGCCCTTCCATGGCCTGGGCAAATGCCTCAACGTGACCAGCCTCTCCACCTACCGAAGCCCGGACCCCTGCGTGGATGGTTGCCAGCAGGAACACAAAGAACACTTCACCGAAGGCCAGCCGAAGCCAACTCAATCTGATCTGGACGCCCAACTTGGGCACTAGCATCAGCGCACCGATGCCCAGAATGGCCGCCGAGATGACATAGGCGCCCAGGCCAAACCACTGCCGCAGCACTTCTGACCAGGCCGATCCTAGTTCGCCGCTCTGAGGGCTGAGCAGCGTCAGGAACGACAGCAGGCCGATGCCGATCAGCACGAAGGCCAGCATCTCATCGGCATAAGCCGGAATCCTGGATTGAAGGCGTTGCAGCCAGACTGGCTCTGCTGCGGCAGGCTGGGCAACCTGCCGCCCTGCTGCACGCATCTTAACCCGCACACCGGAAACCCCAGGGAGAGATCGCTCCGGCGCGGTTGTGTGATTGGCGCTTTTCTTCTTTGCAGGCGCAGCCCTGGAACGGCTGGAGGTCGCTCCAGCGGGTCTGCTTGGCGAGAGTCGCCGGGCAGGGCCATCCTCTGGCCGGCCAGGTGGTATGGCTGTTGGAGCAGGACGGCTGCTAGGCGTGCCTGGCGATGGCGTCGTCGGGGGTGGACCGCCCGGTCTGGCGGGAAGCGATGACGGCGGCGGCTTAGCGCCTTCTTGCCCCACAGGCGGTGCTGCCTCAGGCTGAGCAGGTCTGCTCGATGCAGCCGTCGAGGAAGTCAGAGGTTTGGTGCCACCCTGCGCAGGCCCAGAGGATGGCGAAGCGTCTGGCACCGATGGCCTAGACGGCAAAGGATTGGTGCTGCTGGGCTGTCTGGTCTGGGGCCGCTCGCTGAGCGGCCTGCCTTCCGGCACGGAGGGCAGTGGTTTGGTCCCTCCCGGTGAGGGTGGCAAAGGCGCAGCGCTGCCAGGCTTGGGTTTCGAAGGCGATCCAGATCGCGATCCACCTGGCTTGGCAGAGGGGGACGGCGGAGCAGATGGGCTTCCTGATCTGGCGATCGGAGGAGACCCCGATCCTGGACCCGAAGGGTGACCGGGCAGAGCGCCCGATGCCGGTCGGGCAGGCAAGGAGGACGGCCTGACGTCGGTGACCTGACGGGCGGCTTGGTTAGGCTGAGATGGCTCATCACCTCTCAGACGCCGTTCGAGGAAGTCATCCTGAAAGTCATCTGCAAAGTGATCGTCGATGCTGGAGGGATCGAAACCCTCTTCGGGTTCCTGCTCCGGTTGCTGGAATATCTGGTCACTCATGCACGGTCATCCGATGTTTACCAGTACGGCGCATAGTCTGGTTGCATTCCGACACGATGATAGCACATATGTTCGATTAAAGCCAGGAATAACACGGTCGAAAGAACCGCCGTGTGCCATGCGGCCCTGTGATTATTATTGCCTCAAGGTGGTCAGGCAGCCTACAGGAATTAGCTGTCCTGATCGCCGTTGGGCCGGTTGAGGCGCAGGCTGAGACCTAACCGGCGCGACGAGCCATCGATGTTCAGGATGCGGGCCTCGATCTTGTCACCTTCACTGACCACGTTGCGTGGATGAAGGAACTGCCCCTCGGCCAGCTCCGAGATGTGGATCAACCCTTCCAGCCCTTCCTCAATGCAGGCAAACGCGCCGAAGTCCACCACATTGGTGATCACTCCCTGGATGATCTGGCCAATCTGGTAGCGCTTCTCGACCGTCTCCCAGGGATCAGGCTGCAACCGCTTGAGGCTCAGAGCGATCCGCTCATCCTCAGGCTCGACGGCCATGATGTAAACTTCAACTTCCTGGCCACTGCTGAGCACATCGCGGGGGTGCCCCACACGGCCCCATGAAAGCTCCGAGATGTGGATCAGCCCTTCGACGCCCCCCAGGTCCACAAAGGCCCCGAAGTCGCACAGATTGGTCACCACGCCCTTGCGCACTGTGCCTGCCGAAAGCGCCGTCAAAACTTTGGCGCGTCGCCCAGGCTCAACCTGGGCAGCCCGCTCAGAGAGGATGAGGCGGTTAAGGGCAACATCCAGTTCGATAATGCGGAGGGTCAGGCGGCGGGTGACATAGCGGGCAAGCATGGTGCGGCGTGTAAACTCGTCGACATCGACAGGGAAGCTGACAAGCTGGCTGGCCGGGACAAAGCCTCGCAAACTGTTCCACGAGACGAGCAACCCGCCGCGGTTATAGCCTGTTACGACCAGTTCAACGGTTTCGTCGTTCTCGAATGTCTTTTGGGCAATGTTCCAATCGTGCTCGCTGACGTACCCCTCATAGCCCTGGTTGGGACTGGCACTCTGTTCTCGCCCAGCGTGCTCTCCCGGGGAGTTATCGGGGGACCCTGAGGGTGTATTGAGTGAATGTTCTCCTTCCTTGAGTAGAGCAGACCAGTATCCTTCGTCTAGATCAAGGGGCGGCGATAAAGGTGTGTCTTTGTGTGGGTGCATATCTGCTGACATCACGTAACACCTCTCTACAATCTCCGGCTGTTTTGGAAAAGGTGCACTCCGTGTGGACACTTCCAATAAACATTTAAGACACTAGAGACAGAAAAACTATCCTGTGGCGACTTTGCTGTTGCATACGCTCTTGCAGGCGATTCTGAAACTTAACCACGAAGACAAACATGATAACACCAAAGCCCACTTTCGGCCCGTCTCATGGCAGATAATCAAACTTGGGGATGGTGGCCATGCCAGCGCTAGGCTTTGGTTCACTTATTAGGATGCCAGAAGTGCCCCGAAATGTCAAACGGTGTTGTGCAGAGGGGAGCGTTCCTCGTTGGGGGCAGGGCTTCCAGCGGGATGGCGAGCGCGACGTTGAAGCCCCAAACCTGAAACGCGCCCTGTGCGGACAAGCAGGCAGGCCGGACAGCGCCTGTGAGCCTGATCGCCATATTGACGGTCCTGCTAGTCTGCGGTAATATCCGCCCGCTAATAGGATGGCGCTCTGTCTGTATGACGGATGCAGTTAATGTTGAGAGATGCTGCATCACATGCTATAATTTTGGCGGCTGCCGATGTAGCTCAACTGGCAGAGCGACGCTCTTGTAAAGCGTAGGTTATGGGTTCGATTCCCATCATCGGCTTGTCGCTCTATGCTGGATATCTGTACAGCTTAACAAGTGAGACCTGGGTCGGTGTCCCGAGCGGCAAAGGGGGCAGACTGTAAATCTGCTGGCAGAAGCCTTCGTAGGTTCGAGTCCTACCCGGCCCACTAGGTTGTTAGCCTACACAGTCTGGTCGTGGGGATGTAGCTCAATTGGGAGAGCGCCGCCTTTGCACGGCGGAGGTCAGGGGTTCGAATCCCCTCATCTCCACCTTTTCCCCCGACCATGAGCTGACAGCCAAACCTGCCCACGTAGCTCAGCCGGTAGAGCACATTCTTGGTAAGAATGGGGTCATGGGTTCAAGTCCCATCGTGGGCTCCTGTTTGCCTCTCTTTCTGAGTATCAGGCCATTTTGAAGGGCAACAGCTCTTAATTTATCGAGGAGGAGTGTTCAGGTGGGAAAGGCGATATTCGAGCGGACCAAGCCGCACGTCAATGTAGGGACAATCGGGCACATAGACCACGGGAAGACGACGCTGACGGCGGCGATCACGAAGGTGCTGGGGATGCACGGGATGGCGCAGTTTCG